>JBAOHK010000011.1:0-791484 GCA_037045605.1 Chitinophagaceae bacterium
CGCTTCCATTGTACGTAGTCGCCATAATCATGGTTACCCAAAGTGGAATAAACTCCCATCGGGGCACTTAATTTATCAAAAACATCCATATAGTCCTTCATCTCATCAGCCAGATTATTCACCATATCCCCCGTAAAAAGGATCAGGTCAGGCTTTTCTTCCATTATTTGCACCACCCCTTTTATTACTGCTTCTTTATTGGTAAAACTCCCTGAATGAATATCTGAAATGTGCACAATCTTTAATCCCGCAAATGAGGTTGGCAGGTTATTATAATTCAATTTGATTCTTTTTACCTGGTATCTATATTTGTTCCTGAAGCCGTATACCAACACTCCAAACAAGCTGCTCCCGGCTATGATGCCGGCCCAGCTTAATACAAATGACCTGTCCACAGGTGTGCCGCCAACCCATTGTATAAACCGGGATACATCGTCAGCCAGAAAAACTAAAGAACCGACCAACTTGGCAAAAAATAGACCTGCCATTGTAGAAAAAATCGTTGACCGGGCCATCCGGGCATGATGCTTAAATTGTATGTATGGCAATGCCCAAAAAAGAAAGATTGCGGCGGCTGATATAGCCCAATAAATTGAATAGATGATAATCCGGGCGGCGGGAGCAGCTGATTCAGACACCACCTGCAATGCCCTGAAAAAATAAATATCAATCAACACCATGAGTCCCATTAAAACCCACCAGAAGGACGACTTACGCATACAATATCTGAATTAACACAATTTGATCTACTGCTTTATTTTCCCGAACACCTACTTTTGCCCGAATAGCCCCCAAATGGGCAAAACTTAATTTTGTGTTCTTAGTTTGAGACGGCAATTTTACTACAAACATTCAATTACAAACAAGGAGTTTTCGGCAAAATGGCAAGAATAATCGGTGTAGCAAATCAAAAAGGTGGAGTGGGTAAAACGACTACTGCTATTAACCTTGCAGCAAGTTTTGCTGTATTGGAGTACAAGACATTATTAGTTGACGGAGACCCACAGGCAAACAGCACAACAGGTGTCGGGTTTGATTTGCACAATATCACCCAAAGCCTTTATGACTGTATGGTCAATGAGTCGAAAGCCAGAGATGTGATATTGAAAACTGAAATCCCTAATCTTGATCTTATTCCTTCGCATATTGACCTAGTGGGTGCTGAAATTGAAATGATCAATTACCCCAATCGGGAAATGGTACTGAAAAATCTGTTAGAAGCTATCCGGGATGATTATGATTTTATTGTGATTGACTGCTCTCCTTCTCTTGGCCTTATAACAGTTAATGCACTTAGCGCTGCCGACTCAGTTGTTGTGCCGGTACAATGTGAGTTTTTCGCATTAGAAGGGTTGGGCAAGCTATTGAATACGATCAAAATTGTTCAAAGCCGCTTGAATACTTCCCTTGTTATTGAAGGCATATTAATGACCATGTATGACGGCCGCCTGCGTCTTTGCAACCAGGTGGTGAGTGAGGTTCGCCGTCATTTTGAAGATATGGTCTTCAGCACCATCATCCACCGTAATGCAAGACTGGCCGAAGCCCCCAGTGCCGGTAAACCGGTAATTTTATATGATGCCAACAGTAAAGGCTCAATGAATTATCTTAACCTTGCAAAAGAAATCCTTCAGAAGAACGACATGACGAAGATCAAAAACGAAGAAAGGATCTTAGAACTTTAAATTGATGCTAAAAGAAAATGACTAATCCGAAGCAAAATAAAGAACTGCTCGGCAAAGGGATTCGTTCCTTGTTGCAGAATATTGATGCCGACCTGAAGACAACAACTGGTTCACTAAAAACCACTGTGGTTGAAAATGCAACCGGCACTAATCGTATTCTTGTTGATGATGTGGAGGCAAATCCAAAACAACCACGCCGTGATTTTGATGAGAAAGCATTACAAGAACTTGCCGAATCCATCAAGTTGCATGACATCATTCAGCCAATCACTGTTTCAAAACTAACAAACGGTAAGTACCGGCTCATTTCCGGTGAAAGAAGATTGAGGGCCACCAAACTGGCCGGGTTAAAAGATATCCCTGCTTATGTACGCCAGGCAAATGATTCACAATTGCTGGAACTTGCATTACTGGAGAACTTACAACGGGAAGATCTGAATGCAATGGAAATTTCTCTCAGTTACAAACGAATGATGGAAGAACTGGATTATACCCAGGAGCAAGTCGCTGAAAGAATGGGAAAAGACAGAAGTACTGTTGCCAATTTTATCCGGTTGTTGAAACTCCCGCCGGATATACAGCTGGCTGTTCGTAATGGCGAGTTAAGCATGGGTCATGCAAGAGCTTTGATCAATGTGGATACTATTGAAAAACAGCTTTTCATTTTTAAAGAGATAAAGGAAAAAGGGTTATCTGTAAGACAAACTGAAGCATTGGTCCGTAATCTGTATAAGCAAGGCGGCGGTGTTAAAAAATCTTCAAAAAGTCATTTGCCGCCCACATTCCAGCGAATAGAGGATAAATTAGCATCGCATTTCAGTACCCGGGTAAAACTCAGGCACAGCCGGAATGGCAGTGGGCAAATCATTATTGATTATTATTCGCAGGAAGAACTGAATAAGATTCTCGGGCAAATGGATGCACCACTTGATTAATTGACCATGAGAATAATCTTCTCCATTTTATGTTTCTTTTTTCTTTTCACATCTGTCAATGCTTTTGCACAGGATGAAAAACCGGTTACCGTATCTAAAGACTCTACTCCGGTTGCAGTAAAGAAGAAAATATCGGCTAATAAATACGATTCTGCTTTTGCAGCCCATAGTCCCAAAAAAGCAGCAATACGGTCTGCTATTTTACCCGGGCTTGGGCAGATCTACAATAAAAAATACTGGAAACTCCCAATTGTTTATGGGGCATTAGGTACCTGTGCAGGGATTTTCATTTTTAACCTTGGCAATTATAAGGACACCAAGTTTGCTTACAAGGTGAAATATAACATGCGGGTTTTTGGAACCGACTCAGCCTTGTATTCAAGCATTAAATCATACCTCAAACCTCTTAGCGAAGAGTCCCTTCGTTTCTATCGCAATCAGTATCGTCGTGATATTGATTATTCTGCCCTTGTATTTCTCATCCTTTGGGGGCTGAACGTAGTTGACGCCTCGGTAGATGCCCACCTTAAAAGTTTTGATGTAAGCCCTGATCTTAGCCTGCAGTTTAAACCAGGATATAGTGATATGGCCAAAACCAGCGGCCTTAGCCTGATACTGAAGATCGGCAAGTAATAAATCCGTGCCAGTACGGGTATCTCAAGGAACATTAATAGTTACATTTGTAATACTAAACTTTTGATATGCGAATCGCATTGATCGGCTATGGTAAAATGGGTAAAGCCATTGAGGAAATTGCCCTGCAAAAGGGGCATGAGGTAATTATTAAAATTGACCAACCGAATTTACATGACTTCACTAAAGAAGAAATGTCAAAAGCAGATGTAGCAATTGAATTTACAAGCCCTCACACTGCCTATAACAATGTAAAAGCCTGCATTGAATTTGGCGTACCCGTTGTCTGTGGTTCCACCGGCTGGACAGAGAGATTGGAAGAAATGAAAAAATTCTGTGCGGCTAAAAATGGTTCGTTCATTTATTCAAGCAACTATAGTATAGGAGTAAATATTTTTTTTGAAGTCAATAAAAAACTGGCTGCTTTAATGGCTCCGCACAAAGAATATGAAGTAATACTGGAAGAAACCCATCACACCCAAAAGAAAGATGCCCCCAGCGGAACTGCAATTACCTTAGCCGAACAAATATTGGAACAGGTGAAGAGAAAAAAGCAATGGGTAAATGAATTAAGCGATCATCCTGAAGATCTTGAGATCATAAGCCAGCGAATTGACCCAGCTCCCGGCATACACAGCATTAAGTACTCATCTGTCATTGATAATATTGAGATCATTCACACCGCACATAACCGGCAAGGCTTTGCTGCCGGCGCTGTAATTGCTGCGGAGTTTTTAAAAGATAAGAAAGGTTTCTTTAGTATGAAAGAGGTTTTGAACCTTTGATTGAGAAATATGAAACGGTTTCCGGTACTCATAGTCACAATATTTTTCTCTGTCATTTTACAGGCGCAAGTCAATGTTGACAGCCTAAGGGCAATACTGAATTCGAAACGTTCCTACAATGAAAAAATAAACGCCTCCCTGTTAATTCTAAGAAGTTTTGAGCTAAAGAATTTCGACTCTGTAATTATTGCAGGCACCGAAGCACTTGACCTTGCACGGGAAAATGCCGACTCAATAGCAGTAGCTAAAATAAAACGGCATATCGGTGTTGCCAGTTACTTCCAGGGCAAGTATGATGTGGCAGCAAGAAACTTCTATGAATCGGCCGCCATCCTGGAAAAAGTTGATGACAAAAAAACTCTGGCTCCTTTATACAACGACCTTGGTAAACTCTATCGGAAAACAAGGGACCTAGATAAAGCCATGGAAAACTACGACAAGGCGGCTGCCATCTTCAAGCAGCTCAGGGATACCGGCGGCATCTCTATGATATTGAACGAATCAGGAGTGGTATTTGAATACAAAGCCGATTATAAAGAAGCCCTTAACCGTTACACATCATCCATGGATCTGGCACAAAAAAAAGGTGACTCTTTAAGTGTATCGTATTCTCTCAGTAATATCGCCGGCGTTTATGTAATTGAAAAAAAGTATGCAGAGGCAGAGAAGAATTTGCTCCGTGCATTAAATATCCGGCGGTTACTGAAAGATAGTTTTGCTCTTGCTCTCACCTACTCCGACCTTGGAGTAGCCATGAATGGCAAAGGTGATTATAATAAGGCCATCTCGTACTTACAAATGAGTAATGAGCTGGCAGAATCATTAAAATATGTAGAACTGCAATCAAATAATTACAATGAACTGGCCAATGTTTCGCAAAAACAAGGCAACTACCAGGAAGCTTATGAGTATTTCCTGAAACATTCGCACCTGCGGGACAGCCTTTTTGCATTAGAAAAAACAAAACAAATAGCTGAACTGAATACCAAATACGAATCAGCAAAAAAAGAACAACAGATACAGCAACAGCGTAACAAGATCCGGATGCAGAATTTTTTATTTCTTGGTATCGGCGGATTGATTCTGTTGACGGGATTATTGATACACTCCCAATACCGGCGAAATAAGCTGCGACAGGAAACAAAGATGAAGACTGAGTTAATGAAGCAACAGGAAATAGCGGTGAAAGCTGTGATAGAAGCTGAAGAAAACGAACGGCAGCGCATTGCCAAAGATCTGCATGATGGGGTTGGTCAGATGATGAGTGCGGCGAAAATGAATTTATCCGCTTTTGAATCAGAAATAAATTTCTCCAGTGACGAGCAAAAACAATCACTGGAAAAAGTGATCCGGTTAGTAGATGAAAGCTGCAAAGAAGTGAGAACTGTTTCCCATATCATGATGCCGAATGCCTTATTGAAGAATAGCCTGGCTGCCGCCATTCATGATTTTGTCAATAAGTTGAACAACAAGAACCTTCGGGCACATGTACATACCGAAGGACTGGACGAAAGAATGGATTCAAATATTGAAACCGTTCTTTACAGAGTGATACAGGAATGTGTACACAATGCTATTAAACATGCCGGGGCAACTACGTTGGATATTTCCCTTATCCGTGATAAAGAAGGTATCAGCGGTACCATTGAGGATAATGGTAAAGGTTTTGATACGGCTGACAAAGAGAATTTTGAAGGTATTGGCTTAAAAAATATCATTACCCGTATTGAATACCTGAAAGGAACTGTTGATTTTGATTCTGCCCCCGGTCGGGGAACGGTAGTTGCCTTTCATGTCCCTCTTTAACAAATTTGCAACGGTAAGCACCCCCGCCCCTGCATCAATGTTGTCGTCAACCGGCTGGCAAAATGTACAAAACCAATTTAGATTTTTTTGCCCTGCCTGACGTAGCTTAGCAAAGTCAGACCACACAATTACTATGACAATGAAAAACGGAAAAATTACCCTGGCCCTGGTGGACGACCACCAGATAGTTATTGACGGGCTAACCTCACTATTGAAAGGCCATGATAAATTCAAGTTTGCCTTTGCTACTACTAACAGTAGTGAAGTAATAGAGAGAATAGCCCAAACTCCGGTTGATGTATTACTGACCGATGTAATGATGCCGAAACTACCCGGCAACCAGTTAGCCAAACAAGTAAAAGAAAAATATCCTGCTGTAAAAATATTAGCCCTCTCCATGAGTGGGCAGGGTGATCTGGTAAACGAAATGATAGAGGATGCCGACATTTCCGGTTACGTTTTAAAAAACATCGGCAAACAGGAACTGATCACTGCCTTGGAAAAAATTGCCGGCGGTGGTATTTATTTCAGTGAAGAAGTGATTGATGAATTGCAACGCAGCAGCCAGCGGAAAAAACAAAATGCAGAAGCCCATCTTACCGGCAGGGAAATAGAAATTATCCGGTTGATTGAAAAAGAATACAACAACAAACAAATTGCTGAAACACTATTTATCAGCGAACGGACGGTTGAAACACATCGTAAGAATATCTTCCGTAAAACAAATACCAATTCGGTTATTGGATTGGTCAAGTATGCTTATGAGCATAAGTTGATATAATCCGCACCCGGCTTTCAATATCCTACTACTCCTACTAACAAACTTTGCGTAACCAAAAGGCTTCCTATATTTATATCCGATTGATTACACCATAAACCTATTCACCCGTGAAAAGAGATGTGTTCAAGGCCATAGCTGACCCCACCCACAGGGAGATCATTAATATGATTTCCATTCAGTCATTAACCCTGAATGCAGTGGCAGAAAAATTTAAGATCAGCCGCCTTGCTACCCAAAAGCACATCAAAATTCTGACTGAATGCAGCCTTATCGTCATCAAACAAAAAGGAAGAGAAAGGCTTTGCGAAGCCAAACTCCAAAAACTAAATGAGGTATCCAATTGGATAGAGCAATACAAGCAATTTTCGGAAACAAGACAGCATGCACTTGAAAATTATTTAGTGGAAATACAAACTCAAAAAAACTGCAACCAATGTCAAATAGAATGAAAACACCCCCAGCCAAGACTGTTGATGAGTATGTAAAAAGGTTTCCTCCCAAGGTGCAAGCTACTTTGCAGAAACTACGCCGTACCATTAAAGCAGCTGCGCCAAAAGCGGAAGAAGTGATCAGCTACGGTATTGCAGGATATAAATATCACGGTATGCTTATCTATTTTGCTGCCTGGGAAAAACATATTGGCATGTATCCTGCGCCATGGGGTGCGGAAAACCTGAAAAAAGAAATGTCTGCTTTTGATGGCTCTAAAGGCACCATAAAGTTTCCGCTGACTGAAGCACTCCCTCTTCCGTTAATAACAAAAATTGTAAAGTACAGGGCAAAAGAAAATGAAATAAAAGCCGCAGCTAAAAAAAGCAGTAATACAGTTTCAAAACCTCCGAAGTTAAAAAAATCAACCGATGAAGAGCAGGTAACTTCCTGGCTGAGTAAGATTGATACATTAGTAAGAAAAGAAATAGAAGCCGTCCGGGAAATCATAAAGAACAGTACTTCAAAACTAAGTGAAAGAATAAAATGGAATGCCCCGAGCTATTATTATAAGGAAGATATAGTAACATTTGGTCCGTATAAAAAAGACAAACTGCTTCTCGTTTTTCACCACCCGGCTATAGTAAAAATAAAATCCTCATTGCTGCAGGGTGATTACAAAAACAGGCGACTGGTCTATTTGAAAAACAGAGCTGAAGCCGAAAAGAACAAAAAAGAACTCGGCCGTATCATTACAGAAATTGTAAAATCAATTGATAAAAAATAAACAATCTAAATGCAAAAGATCAATTTCTCAACCAGCATCAATGCTTCTAAAGAAAAAGTGTGGGAGATTCTATGGAATCCCGACTCATACAAAGCATGGACAAGTGCATTTACAGAAGGTTCTTATGCAAAAACAGATAACTGGAAAGAAGGCACTAAAGTGTTATTTCTGAATCCCGAAGGAAGCGGCATGGTAAGTATGGTTGCAGTGAACAAACCTAATGAATATATGTCATTCAAACACCTGGGCGAAGTAAAAGAAGGTGTAGAAGACACCTCCAGTGACAGTGTAAAAGTATGGGCTGGGTCAACAGAAAACTATACTCTGAAAGATGAAAATGGTACATCAATACTATCTGTTGACATGGATATTACAGAAGAATTCAAAAAAATGTTTGAAAAAATATGGCCAATAGCGTTGGAAAAAGTTAAAGCGTTGGCCGAAGGCACAGCCAAAACTTTAATAACAATAGAAGCTGAAGTAAATGCACCTGTTGAAAAAGTCTGGTACAGCTGGACATTACCTGAACATATTACACAATGGTGCCATGCTTCAGATGACTGGCATTGCCCCAAAGCTGAAAATGATATACGACCCGGTGGAAAATTTTCTTCCACTATGGCTGCAAAAGATGGCAGCTTCAGTTTCGACTTTGGTGGGATACATGATGAAGTGGTGAAACATAGAACTATTGCTTCTACGATGGGTGATGGAAGAAAAATGCAGGTAAATTTTGAGGAAAAAGAAGGAAAGACAATGGTAAGAGAAAGCTTTGAAGCAGAAAGCATGAACTCACTGGAATTGCAAAGAGGCGGCTGGCAGGCGATACTTAACAATTTTAAAAAGCATACAGAAGCCTGGGTTTGTAATTCACCTTAAAACAACCAGCATAATAACGATCAATCCTTATTTGAATTTTTCTGGTAAAGCCGAAGAAGCCATTAACTTTATTAGTCTGTATTTGATGACGAGTTTGTAATGGTACAACATTTCAGATAAACTCCTGAAGCAGACTGAGTGCCTGCTGAACTAAAAGATAAGATCATGCATATTTCTCCGCCTGCAGGGGAAGATTACTTCAGTATGTGTATCGACAGGTTTGGCATATAGTGGATGTTCAGTTATAATGAAACAGATAAATCATAATATTCCGGCTGGTGACGGAGTTGCCAGGATAACTTAAATCTTTCATTTCCATAGTCATAAGCTGACAAAATTCAGTTTCCCCAAAAGGCTGAAAACCTTACCTTTGCCGCACTTTATATCAATATTTTATATCCAAAAATCATATAGAGTTATGGCAGATATTTTTGAACGTTTATTGAAAAATGCCGGCCCGATCGGTCAGCATCGTGAAAGGGCTCATGGTTACTTTGCCTTCCCAAAATTGGAAGGAGAAATAGGCAGCCGGATGAAATTCCGTGGTAAGGAAATGATCGTATGGAGTTTGAACAACTACCTCGGCCTTGCTAACCACCCGGAAGTAAGAAAAGCAGATGCAGAAGGGGCCGCACAATATGGTCTGGCCTTACCAATGGGTGCAAGAATGATGAGTGGCAACAGTAACCTGCATGAACAACTTGAAGAAGAGCTGGCTGCCTTTGTAATGAAAGAAGATGCAGCACTATTGAATTTCGGTTACCAGGGTATGGTCAGCATTATTGATGTGCTTTGCGGCCGCCATGATGTGATCGTATACGATGCAGAAAGTCATGCCTGCATTATTGATGGTCTTCGTTTGCATCCCGGACACCGGTATGTATTCAAGCATAATGATGTGGAAGATTTTGAAAAGCAAATGCAAAGAGCTACTGCATTAATCGAAAAACAAAAATCAGGCGGCATACTCGTAATAACTGAAGGTGTGTTTGGAATGGCTGGTGACCAGGGAAGGCTGAAAGAGATTGCAGCCTTGAAAGATAAATACCACTTCCGTTTATTGGTAGATGATGCTCATGGATTCGGAACGCTGGGAAAAACAGGAGCTGGTGCTGGTGAAGAGCAGGGTTGCCAGGATAAAATTGATTTATATTTTTCCACGTTTGCCAAATCAATGGCTTCTATCGGAGCTTTCATAGCCGGCGATAAACAGATTATTGATTATATCCGGTATAATATCCGGTCACAGATATTCGCCAAGAGTTTACCAATGCCATTGGTGGTAGGTAATCTTAAGCGGTTAGAACTATTAAGAACTCAACCGCAATTGAAAGAGAAATTGTGGGAGAATGCATTAAAACTTCAAAAAGGCCTGAAAGAAAGAGGCTTTGATATAGGTAAAACAGATTCCGTTGTTACGCCTATCTACATGAAAGGCGATGTACCTGAAGCTACTGCAATGGTAATGGACATCCGGGAAAACTATCACATCTTCTGCTCCATAGTGGTTTATCCGGTTATTCCGAAAGGGCATATCATTTACCGCCTGATCCCTACGGCAGTGCATACAGACGAGGACATTCAGAAAACCCTGGAAGCCTTCTCTGCTACCAAGAAAAAGCTGGATGCCGGTGAGTATAAAGTTGAAGCCATTCCCGATATGGCGGATTCGAAATAAAGAGTATTTGAGTCCCCGGTTTTATCTAACTATTAACCTTTTTTCAGACGGCCTCTCTAAAAAAGAGGCCGTCTTTTATTTGTACGGCAAGCCAGTTTATCCTGTTTCCATTACATTTACAACCATAAAAAATCACATTATGCGTAAGCTTTTCTTATTTCTGTTTTTGCTGCCGCTGTTTGCCTCAGCACAAACAAAAGAGATCACTTTAGAAGACATCTATAAAAAAGGAACTTTCCGTGGCGAATTTGTTCCTGCATCTTTTGATGAAACAAAAAAAGATCCGGAAATAAAAGCAGATGATCTCAAAGACGAAACAGGAAAGTCTATCGGCGATCCCGATGATATAATCCATAGTTCATCAAATCCAAATATTGTTCTGATCCGCAAAAATATTGAACAGATATACCGTCATTCATCCAAGGCTACTGTTTATATGTATGACCTGGCCACCAAAAAACTTACAAAGCTGGACAATGAAAAACTGATGCACCCTACCCTTTCACCAGATGGTAGTAAAATTGCTTTTGTAAAAAGCAATAATCTTGTTCTTTACGATATTGCCACTAAAAGTGCCAGAGCCATTACTACAGATGGTAAATGGAACTTCGTCATTAACGGTAATTGCGATTGGGTATACGAAGAAGAGTTTTCTTTTACTCAGGCTTATCAATGGAGTCCAAAAGGAAATCATATCGCTTATTACCGGTTTGATGAAAGCAAAGTAAAGGAATACCAGTTCACACAGTTTGACAACACTTATAACAAGCAATACACTTACAAGTATCCAAAAGCCGGTGAAGAAAATTCCAAAGTAGAGATCCATATTTATGATGTTGCCGCTAATAAAGATATAAAAGCGGATTTTGAGCAGGGCGATATCTATATCCCCCGTATAAAATGGACCCAGGATGATAATTCACTGGTAGTATTCTGGATGAACCGACATCAAAATGAGCTGAAGTTGCTAATGACGAATGCTAAGACAGGCAGTAGCACTCCTTTGTACCAGGAAAAAAACAAATACTATATTGATATCAATGACGACTGGCAATTCACCAAAGATGGTAAGAACTATCTTTTCACCAGTGAGATGAACGGTTTTAACCACATCTATATGTATAGTCTTGATGGTAGAACTAAGACACAGATCAGTAAGGGAAATTATGAAGTTACCGAGATAAATGGTGTGGACGAAGCGAATAAAAGGGTTTTCTATACGATGGCCTATCCCCGCCCAATGGATCGCAACTTGTTTGTAACTGATTTTGCAGCTAAAAAGACAACTCAATTAACACAAGGTGAGGCCTGGCACAGAACAGTTCTGAACAGCAACTTCACCCAGTTTTATGATTACAGGTCAGACCTGAATACACCACAAGTTGTTACATTGAACAATATTGTTATTGATAAAAAGAAAGTTATCAGTACAGCGGTAATAAAAACAGTAAATGAAAATCCCAAACTAAAAGGAAAGATTGAGGAGTATGGTATTGGAAAAGCAGAGTTTATAAAAGTACCAAACAGTAAAGGTGATACGTTGAATGGATGGATGCTAAAACCAGCAAATTTTGATCCTTCAAAAAAATATCCTGTTCTGTTTTGTAATTATGGCGGTCCCGGCTCACAACAAGTAGCTAATCGTTTTGGCTCAGTAAGTATGTGGCATCAACTGCTTGCCCAAAAGGGTTTTGTTGTTGTAAGTATTGACAATACAGGTACAGGTTTCCGGGGCGAAGAATTTAAAAAGAAAACTTATTTACAGTTAGGCAAATTTGAAATAGAAGACCAGATAGATGCGGCTAAATATATGGGTATACTTCCTTTTGTTGATAAAAATAATATCGGCCATTGGGGATGGAGCTATGGAGGCTTTATGAGCTCATTAGCCATCACAAAAGGGAATGAGGTGTTCAGTGCTGCAGTAGCAGTGGCCCCAGTAACTTCCTGGA
Source organism: Chitinophagaceae bacterium (assembly GCA_037045605.1). GTDB lineage: Bacteria > Bacteroidota > Bacteroidia > Chitinophagales > Chitinophagaceae > JJ008. The sequence continues at coordinate 12,351 of JBAOHK010000011.1, forward strand.
GATACTACGATAATATCTATACAGAAAGATATATGCGTACCCCGCAGGAAAATGCCAGTGGTTATGATGACAATTCTCCAATCAATTTTACAGATAAAATAAAAGGCAAGTACCTTATCATTCACGGTACAGCAGATGATAACGTACATTTCCAAAATGCCACCCAAATGATAACAGCCCTTGTAAAAAGCAATATTGATTTTGAAAGTGCTTACTACCCAAATAAAAACCACGGCATTTCAGGCCAGATGGATAATACAACACTTCATTTATGGGGTAAAATGACAAACTGGATATTGGAGAACATGGGCAATGAAAACACCAAAAAACCTAACCAACCCGGCAAACAGCCAAAAGGTTTTTAATAAGAGAATCCAGCCCTGTTTATTAGCCCCTCTATGGGGCTTTTTTGTTTCTGCAGGTATCAAAAAAAAAGAACCCCGACTCGAAAGTCGGGGGCCCTAATCAAAAACCATTAACCATTAAACCTTATCCTATGAAAATTCGAAGCTAATATCGTTAATAATATCATAACACAAAACATTTGGGTGTAATTTTTTAGCATAAATATCAAAATATGTATCTTGAAGACTAATTATTGATTAACCTCAATGATCTTATAACGACACTTGTAGTTATCCTACTACAAAAGCCCCTTTGCAAACGTTTGCCTAATTTCACCGCTGCTGATTCAACTTTTTTAACATTGGCGGTTTATACTGATATGAAAAAAATAGCTGTCGCAATTACAGGAGCAAGTGGTTCCATCTATGCTGAATGTTTATTAAAAAAACTATTTGATTTAAAAGAACAGTGGACTGATCTGGCAATTGTAATGACGGAAAATGCCAAGGAGGTCTGGAAGACAGAGTTAGCGAACGATTCCTGGAAAAATTTCCCTTTTAAACTTTACAGTACATCTGATTTCTCCGCACCGTTTGCGTCCGGCTCTGGACAATATGATACAATGATAATCATCCCTTGTTCAATGGGCACAATAGGACGTATTGCCTCTGGTGTTTCCAACGACCTTATTACAAGAGCCGCTGATGTTGTTTTGAAGGAAAGAAGAAAACTTATCTGCGTTGTCCGGGAAACACCATACAATCTCATCCACATCCGCAATATGGAAACTGTATCACTAGCCGGTGGTATCATCTGCCCAGCCACTCCTTCCTTTTATAGTCAGCCAAAAACAATCGAAGAAGTTGCAGCCACAGTAGTCGACAGGGTGCTTGACCTTGCCGGTATTGATATAAAGACATTCAGGTGGGGTAAATAGAAAAGAGGCTTTCATTTTCAGAAAACCTCTTTTTCATGGACACGGGACACACATTATTAATACTACTTAATCCGTAAATCTGCCACCAGCATTTATCCAGTTAGTGATTTTTGTTCTTTCAGATGCAGGTAATAATCCGGTAGGAGGCATTGATGAAGGGTTTCCGTTAACCGCTCTTTCCCTGATACGATCCTTAAAGGTCACAATATTGCAATCAACAGTCCAGTTCATACCGCCGTTACTTATAACATTGTTATGGCAGCTGACACAATTATTATCCAGAACATTTTTGACTGCAAGAAACAATGGTCCTGCCACAAGATCATTAACAGTAGCATTCACGGTACCTGTACATCCATTTGCATCTTTTGCTGTTATTGTATAGGTAGCCGCCGCAAGCCCGGAGAAAATATTAGATATCTGGAAGGCACCTCCGTTAATACTATAAGTGTAAGGGGTGGTTCCCCCGGAACCTGTTGCAGTGATTGAGCCATTGGCTGGTTCGCAAGGCCTGTTACCTGTTACAACATTAGAGACTAAAATTGTTACACCGGCACAAGGGTTAGGCGCTGTTAGGGTAAACACAGCCGATCCCAGGCATCCGTTCAAATCTTTTGCCGTAACTGTAAAAGATCCCTGGGCGAGGTTTGCAAAGTTGCCTGTAGCTTGAAATGGTCCGCCGTTTATACTGAAGGTAAACCCTGTACTACCAGTTGCAGAAGCAGAGATACTACCATTGCTTGAAGCAGCAGATGTGGGATTTACGGTGGTCGCTGTAACAATAATTGTTATGCCTGCGCAGGGATTAGGTGCAGTTAAAGTAAATACTGATGAGCCTGTACAACCATTAGCATCCTTTGCCACAACAGTATAGCTGCCGACAGGCAGGTTGCTAAAATTCCCTGTTGCCTGAAAAACTCCACCGTTTAAGCTAAAAGTAAACCCGGTACTACCAGAGGCAGTAGCACTAATACTCCCATTACTGGTTACAGTTGAAGTTGGATTTACCGATGTTCCGGTAACTGTAATTGTTATCCCGGCACAAGGGTTAGTAGCCACTAAAGTAAAAGTTGCAGAGCCGGTACAACCGCTTGTATTTTTTGCAACTACAGTATATGATCCGGCAGCTAAATTGCTAAAACTTCCTGATGATTGAAATGCACCACCATTGATACTGTAAGTAAAAGAGGAGCCACCGCCTGAAGCAGTAGCGGTGATACTTCCATTGCTGGAGCCAGTTGTTGGGTTTGAGATTGATCCGCTTACTGATATTGTAACACCAGCACACGGATCAGGAGGAGTAGTTCCACCACCTTTGCTGCATGAATAGACAAAAATAACAACTGACATGAGTAGTATACTCCATGAACGAAAAGATATAGACTGTTTCACTTTCAGGTTTTAGCCTTCAATCGAAACGGTGTGAAAGCAGGTTGCCTCTGGGAGTAAGAAATTACTGCGTAGGAGAAGGCTTATCTTTCTTAGAAGTAAAGGGATTTATGCCTACAGAGAATAATACGCCACCGCTGTTTAATTTTACTTTACCATATCCCAGACCGCTCAAAGGTAATTTTATATATGGCTCCGCAGTAAATGAAACATGTTTGCTGATGTTCCGATGATAACCCCCGGATAGGGTAAGCCCTGAAAAAAAATGCTTATTCTCATTCTTAATAGCCCATTTACTGTTTAACGTTGGCCCGGTTGGATAATATTTATAGAAATAATTGTATTCCTCATTCTTCATTATGTAAGATGAAATTCCGGCAGATGCAAAAAAACTATGTTTTGAGGAGCCAGAAAAGTTATAGCTTATCGATAATGGTATCTCGTATACTTTACAATTCGCATCCACCTTTTCCAGGTAAGGATAATAGCTGTAAAAAGATGCAGGAGGATGATACGCATCTGGAGATGCTGAATATATCTTCCTGCCAGAATAAAATCCCGTACGAATTGTTATCTTATTCCTGAAACTATAACCAATTCCTCCTCCCACAACCAGCTTAGTAGTCCCGGGTTTATCATTACTAACAAAGCTTACATCCGGACCTGCTGAAAGTGTGAAGAAAAATGAATTATTTTTTTTCGACTTCGGTTTATTTTTCGTTTCTGTATCCCTTTCCAACGGCTGGTTCTTCTTTTTTTCATCCTTAATTTTTGCCAGATCATTAATTACAGGAGTTAAACTACCTGCTATAGGTTTATTCACAACTGGCGGTTCAATTTGCTTCTTAGCCTCATCAGCATTCTGTGCAGGGTTAGTCGTTCTGTTGACTAGTGGTTCTTCGGCTCTCTTATCAACACTGTTATTTTTGGTATCATGATTCTTCCACCAGTCTTGTTCTTTTGAGCCGGTTACAAGTTTTGTTTCTATTACCTTATTATCAGATGAAGCAATATTTGATTGCTTTCTGCCTCCGCTTCTCCTAAGTAGTTTACTTGCATCCCAGGTAAAATCAACATGTTGGTCAACAACTGAAAGCCCGGCGAGCTTCGTGTTATTGCCGGACACATCAATACTGCTTTTTGTGGTATTATCTTTTGTTTCTATAACAATATTATTTGTAACAAGTTTTGCTTTATCCATTTCAGCTGCAGACCGGGGTGAGGTGGTTTGTTCTTGCTTAACAATCTGCTTCGCAGTCCCCATTGTTTTATTCCTTTGCCGGGGTTTAGTGATAAGAAGACCAATTCCTCCCAAGCCTAATAATAGCAGAAAAAAGAAAATAAATCTTCTTCTGTTATCTTCCTTTTGAGGTAAATGCCTATTCAACAGCTTCTCCATTCTTCCCCATGCCTGTTCATGATACGCAGGATGGTGATGATCCGCCGCCTCCCTGGCCTTCTTATCAAATTCGTCAAACTGCATTTTTCGCTATTTGTATTTCGTTTTTCTTAAATAATATCCTTTGCAATTGTTTTCTTGCTTTAGAGAGATTCGACTTGGATGTGCCAATTGATACTCCTAACTCATTCGAAATCTCCTCATGGCTCAGTCCTTCGATTACAAACAAATTAAAAACCGTTCTGTATCCGGGAGATAACTCTTGTATGGCCCGAATGATCTCCTCATATGATAATTTTTCAATTGCATCTTCAGTTACTGTTGCCACCTGAAAGACTACATTATCCAATTGGGTCACCATCTGATGTTTATGGTTTTTACGAAAATGATCAATGGCCGTATAGACCATTATCTTCCGGAGCCACCCTTTAAAAGAACTGACCACATCGGCATAAGCTGGTTTATAATGATGTATCTCTTTGAAAATTTTCAGAAACCCGTCATTAAGTATTTCAACGGCATCTTCCTGCTTGTTAGCATAACGGTCGCAAATAGCCATAGCATATCCATAGAAAGAGCTATATAATACTTTCTGGCTCTCCCTCTTATTGAGTGCACAGGCCTCAACATGATAGGTCAGTTCATCTGCAGACAGCAAATTTTGGTAGTGTTTGTTGACTAATCGTTTTACGGAGTTTTAAGGTTGCCTTGAGTGTAATACTTTGGTAATTTACCTGATTTTCTGCGCTGATCGTCAGGTAACCATACATCGGGCTATTTTAGCATCTTACTGAATCGTTGTAATTCAGCTAATTCCGCTACAGTAAGCACCTCATTATTATCATATTTGGATTTAAAGAAAAGTACCCGTTTGTGATGAGGATATTTATTCAAAATGGTATTAATCATTGTGCCTGTTCCCTCATCCTTCTGGTAAAGCGGGGCCGGGGCCGGCAACTCAGATTTGTGCTTTGTATGCTTTCGTAAAATAATTGCCTCAAGAGTAGCCAGCTTATTAACGGGTATTGTTTTGACCTTCAGGGCCTTGCTATGCAGACCCTGGAGTTGTTTTTTACTCAGCCCTCCCCTTTCCTGGTATTGGTTCAATAAACTTTGGGTAAACGATGACAAAGGCTGAACTTCCAGCACCGCTTTTAAAATATCAAGTACGATATCAACATCAGGTTTTAATCGCTGCATAATAAAATCTACGGCGAAAATAAGTAAAAGCTTCTGCCTAGCCTCTCGTCCTGATACCACACATCAAGCATCCTCCACCATACGTCAAAGGAATTTTAAGATAGCAATCCGCCATTGTTCATTTGTATTGTCAATCGCTTTTGTATTCTTTAACCTAAAAGTATATGTTATGAAATCAATTATCAGTAAAACATCAGCACTAATCGTTATTTGCTCAGCACTATTTTCTTTTTCCCTAAAACCGGGTGGAGAAGGTTTTGAAATTTATCTTAACAACCAGGTCGTGATACAACAATATGGGAAAGATGTTAACATAGTAAAAAGCCTGCAATTGGTGCAAACTTCCACTGATGACAAACTCACCATCAAATATCATCATTGCGGCAGACCTGGGAAAAACAGGCTTGTTGTTATTAAGGATATCAATAACAAAATCCTGAAGGAGTTTCACTATGCAGATGCTACAACACCAGTCTCAGCCATGCTGGTCAATGTCAAAGACATCAAGGCATTGAAAAAGGGAACTAGCAATACTTTAAAACTCATTTACTCATCCAGCGAATTACCTGCTGGAAGAATCCTTGCAACGATCAGCATCTAGCATTTTATCGAAAAGGCCTTTTGTAACACACAAAAGGCCTTTTTTATATCTCAGAAATTCACTTCTGTTTATCTGGCCAATTTCAGTTCGGTACCGATCCCTTTTGCTTGATAAGTATCATCCCCACTCATGAATTAACTCATAGCAATTACCTATATCAAAAACGATATTTGAAAAGGTAGAAATGGATTATTCACCCTAAAACTTGAGTTATGAAAAATACACAAAAGATTCTTATTGCTTTAGGTGCAGGTTTAGCCATCGGAGGAGTGTTGGGTGTTTTATATGCTCCTGACAAAGGTTCAGAAACAAGAAGAAAAATTTCTGAGAAGGGGAGAAAACTATCTGATAAGGTGAAAGGCACTTTAAAAAGAGAAAAAGAGGAAATGCAAAACCGGTTCGACAAAGTGAATGGCAAATTAGAGGAATTAGTATAATACAAAAATGCTTTAAGCTTAAAAATGTCAGAAGAGTTTAAAAAAGTCGAATCACTGTTGGATCAGGTGAAAGAGTATGCAAACACCAGGATTGCGCAGATGAAGTTATCGGCAGTTGAGAAAATATCTAAAGTAATTTCAGACTTGGTAGCCTCACTTGTTGCAGGGCTGGTGTTTTTCTTTTTCCTTTTATTTGCCAGTATTGCCGGTGCTATAGCAATCGGACAGTATCTTGAGAATCTATGGTTAGGATTCCTGCTGGTAGCCGGGTTCTACCTGCTGATGAGTATTATTATCTGGAAATTGAAAGACAAATTGCTGCGGATTCCCCTTATGAACTCGATAATAGAAAAAATGTTTGGTAATACTTCTGAAGATGAAAAAAATTAGGCGTATCGCAGACATAACAGAGGAGAAAATGCGGCTCAGGATCAAAGAACTTGAGTTAGAAAAAGATATCAGGTTAAACTGGAAAGAGTTAAAAGTACAGTTGAAGCCGGAAACATTTTTCAAAAACAAACTATCTGCTTACAGCAATCAGGAGATAAAAGACGAAAGCTTTGTAGCCAGTGCCATCAGTTTCGGAGTCGGCTATCTCACAAAAAAAATAACAGAGAAATTAGTCGAAAAAATAGCTTCAAAAGCCCGGTAAAAAGCAAAAAGTAACAAAAGAAAAAGTCCCGTAACTACGGGACTTTTGTTTATTGCTTTATTACAACAGATTACTTTGCAAATTGTGATCTTATCACATTCAAGGCGCCACCTGCTTTAAACCATTCGATTTGTTGGTCATTGTAAGTATGATTCACCGCAATTTCATCTTTGCTGCTGTCTTTATGATTCAGCACTACAGTTAATGGTTTGCCAGGGGCAAATGTTGTCAATCCCGTAATATCAATACTGTCGTCTTCCTGCACCTTATCATAATCTTCTTTGTTGGCAAAAGTAAGTGCCAACATGCCTTGCTTTTTCAGGTTAGTTTCATGAATGCGGGCAAAACTTCTCACCAATATTGCTCTTACACCAAGATGTCTTGGCTCCATGGCAGCATGCTCCCTTGAAGAGCCTTCGCCGTAGTTTTCGTCTCCCACCACAATACTTCCCACGCCGGCTGCTTTGTAAGCCCTTGCTGTCGCTGGCACCGGGCCATACTCACCTGTCAGTTGGTTTTTAACAGTATCCGTTTTATCATTATAAAAATTGATAGCACCGATAAGCATATTATTGCTGATATTATCCAAATGCCCCCTGAACTTTAACCAGGGGCCAGCCATTGAAATATGATCAGTAGTACATTTCCCTTTAGCTTTTATCAATAATTTCAATCCTTTCAGATCAACTCCTTCCCATGCTTTAAATGCTTCCAGCAATTGCAAACGTTTTGAATCCGGAGCAACTTTTACAGAAATACCACTTCCATCTGCAGCAGGCGCCTGGTAACCGGCATCTTCTACATCAAATCCTTTTGGAGGAAGTTCAAAACCGGTTGGTTCTTTTAACAACACCTCTTCTCCATTAGCATTCTTCAACTTATCCTTTAATGGGTTAAAAGAAATCGTTCCAGCAATGGCCATAGCGGTAACAATTTCAGGGCTTGCCACAAATGCATGGGTGCTTGCATTGCCATCATTCCGTTTAGCGAAATTTCTGTTGAAAGAAGTGATGATAGTATTCTTCCTGTTGGGGTCATCAATATGCCTTGCCCATTGCCCGATACAAGGGCCACAGGCATTTGCCAACACAACACCACCTACTTTTTCAAATGTATTGATGAAGCCATCTCTCTCAATCGTAAATCGCACCAGTTCACTGCCTGGAGTAATGGTGAATTCAGAATTTGCTTTTAGTCCTTTGCTTACTGCATCTTCCACAATACTTGCAGACCGGCTGATATCTTCATATGAAGAGTTGGTGCAACTTCCTATCAATGCTACTTCCAGTTTAGCAGGCCAGCCGTTTTCTTTCACAGCCTCTGCCATTTTAGAAATGGGTGTTGCAAGATCTGGTGTAAAAGGGCCATTTACATAAGGCTCCAGTGTGCTTAAGTCAAGCTCAAGCAACTGGTCATAATACTTAGCCGGGTCGGCATACACTTCAGCATCAGGACGAAGATGTTCTTTGATACCATCAGCTAATGCAGCTACTTCTTCACGGCCTGTGGCCTTCAGGTAACCACTCATTTTCTCATCATAAGCAAATAATGAACAGGTAGCCCCGATCTCAGCACCCATATTACAAACCGTTCCCTTTCCTGTTGCACTCATACTGTCGGCCCCTTCACCAAAATATTCAACAATAGCACCGGTTCCGCCTTTTACGGTCAACTGTCCGGCCACCCAAAGAATAACATCTTTGCAACTTGTCCAACCACTCATTTTCCCGGTAAGTTTTACACCGATAACCTTCGGCATCTTTAGTTCCCATGGAAGTCCTGCCATCACATCAACCGCATCAGCCCCCCCCACACCAATTGCTACCATTCCCAAACCACCTGCATTGGGTGTGTGAGAATCTGTTCCTATCATCATACCGCCGGGGAATGCATAATTTTCTAACACCACCTGGTGAATAATACCAGCACCGGGTTTCCAGAACCCAATTCCATATTTATCAGAAATGCTTGATAAGAAATCGTATACCTCACGGTTGGTCTCAATGGCCAGTTGCAAGTCTTTTTTAGCTCCCACTTTGGCCTGAATCAGGTGGTCACAATGAACCGTAGAAGGTACGGCTACCTTAGTGCGGCCAGCCGTCATGAACTGTAACAAGGCCATTTGGGCAGTAGCATCCTGCATTGCAACCCTGTCCGGGGCAAAATCCACATAATCTTTTCCACGGGTATGAGCAGTGACGGGTAAGGCTCCGTATAAATGAGAATAAAGGATTTTTTCAGTCATTGTCAGTGGTTTACCCACCAATTTGCGGGCAGCGGCCACTTTTCCGGGCATTTCAGCATAAACTTTCTTAATAAGGTCTAAATCAAATACCATGTGAGATGCTATTTAGAAGTGAGTAAAAGGTGCGGCAAAATTACGAAAAACAGCTATCTGAATAACTCTTGGTTGGCAGGTTTGTTCAAATTTTATAGATTAGTAGTATGAACAACTTAAAAAGTTTTGTAGAATGGAATGCCTTTGGTGTTTGCTCGGCCATTGGCAACAGGATGGGTATCGCCACGACCAAAATCCGCCAGTATTTTATGTATGCCTCTTTGCTTACAATGGGCTCACCCATTATCATTTATATGGTGCTGGCTTTTTGGCGCAATATGCGAAGGTATATCCGGGCCTCAAAGAGAAATCCCTGGTATTATCTTTGAGCCGGGCAATTATTTCAACTTACGGCTATACCGCTCGATATAAAATTTTTTCTTTAAAAACAGTGAGTGCCATTTGGGATTCAGCTTATCAAGCAAAATACCTTCTGCAAAACCCAGGCTGTAAAAACAAATTCTTTTATCCTTATTCAATGCCAGGTCAGTTATGTTTCTAAGCTCAGATCCATACAATTGTTTTTTGTATTCGATGAACTTGATAAATCCGGGCAATGCTGCAACTTCTGCTGAAACAACATAGTGATCTAGTAGTTCAAGGAATTTATACTCTGTATAACGGGCAAGTCCTTCCTGCCAGACCTGGAAAGAAAAATAACGATAATCTGCAGGCTGCAGCAATTCCTTCATTTTTTTTCTTTCCGTTTTATATGTTTTGAAAAGATTTGAAAAACTTTTTCCATCCATTCCCTTCAGCAATGCTGATAATGCCTGATTATATTTTTTATACTGCTCTATTACATGGCTGCTATCATACGGGAATGGATAATTCAGCATCCACATACCTGATTGATCGCCTCCTGATAAATCAAGCTCTTCCACACTCTTAAAATAACCGGGATAAGAATATTCATATTGATGAAAATGCTCATGCAGTAACGTAATGACCCAGCTTGTCGGATTCATCCCGGTGTTCTCTGGTATTCCTGCAACAACGCAATTCAATCCTCCTACTGCCGGAAATGTAGCGAGCAGGTGTTTACCAAATTGCCTTTTCCTATAATAGATCGTCGTTCCCAGTATTGTATCTTGTTCAGAAAAAAGAAAATCTGCAGAAGGATTGGGGTGATATACGAGGAATTCAATACTATCCGTAACCAGTACAATAACAAAAGGAATTTTATCGATGCCTTTCCACACAGATTCTCCGTACAAGTTAGAAATAGTGATCGCTTCTCTGATCAGCAGTTTATCCTTAACCCGCATTGTCGGGGTTGCATAACATCCTGAATGACCGACATACAGGCAAAAAGCTGTCAGGATAAACGTTTTAATTATCGCTTTCATGACTATATTATTGAAGTGAAAAACACCGCCAACTATGATGGCTGTTGCCGGTATATCGGATTGTTATATGACCTCTTTGTCCTTCACACTTACTTTGAACCAGGTTTTGTCACCTTTTTTGATCATGGCCAGTACGAGTTTATCAAAATCATTAGCCACAAAATTGCTCTGCCCATCTTTTCCCTTCATGGTCCCGCTGATTGATACAAGAAGTCCTTTGTCATTGTACTCGATCTCATCGTAAGACAATTCTATTCCTTTCGCATTCATTTGCTTCTTATAATTCTCCAGTTCCTGCCGGGTGGTTTTATTGGATATGACTATCATGATATCTTCATTACCGGTGATAGTGGGCCCGTAATCATCAATAATAGTTACTCCCTCTGTGGCGGACATGGGTGCGATAACAGTAGTACCGGCAACAGCGCTTCTTGTCGGAGAGGGTGTTACTGATATTGCAGAAACACCTTTCGCTATTTTAGCCGGGGCGACCATGGTGGTTGCACTGTGAATACCTGCTACACTCACCGGGGCAACGGTTGATGTTATTGGCACCCCATCGATAGTCACTGCCATCGGCGTGACATCTATAGATGCATTGACGTTGGTATTAATGTTAATAATCTTGCCGTATTTTTTTTCAAAAGCAGCTCTTTCTTCTTTATTCTGCAGGTTATAATTTTCGATGGTTCCATCTTTCAGTTTAAGAAAAGCTTTTTTATCTGTTATCTCATATTCACTGCTGATAACGCTTAACCCATACTCATAGCCAACTACCGATGGTGCAGGGGTTTTCGGTGCGGTAGGAAATTTACCGTATTTCTTTTCAAAGCTTTGTTTTTCCCCCTCTTTATTCAAATTGAATCTTTCAATTGCACCGTTCTCAAGGGATATGGTTACAATATTCTCAGCATTCAGACTCATATCTTTTACGCCTTTAGGGAGTGTTGGCGGCGGGGGTGGCGGTGGAGGTGGTGGAAGTATAAGATCTTCCAGTCTCGCAGCGTACTTCTTTTCAAAATCATCCCGGCTCTCATCTTTATCCAGGTCATAAATTTCTTTACCACCATCTTTTCTTTTTACCATTACCAGGCCGACAAGTTTGTGTTTGACAGGGTCTATCGCACCTGCATCACTCTTAGGTTGCAGCAGGCTGATCGAAGAAATTGCGTCGGGCAATTTGATCTTACCTGGAAGAGTATCCTGCAACACATTTCCGGCTAGTCCTGATACGGGTTGTTGCGGTTTTTCATACTTGCTCCTGAAAGCCAGCAACATCACAAGGGCCACTGGCAATACAAAAAGGAATTTCAATAAATGTACTTTGGCTGATCTGAGTTTGTTCATCATGGCTATACGTTTTTTAAGTGAAGAAAAATTGAACTTAGGGGCTATACTAAAATGATTATTACCGATGACTTTTAAGAGCAGGTATTGATACTGTTTACGGTCAATACCATTGCTTACCACTTTATTGTCAGCAATAAATTCAAGGTTTTGCCGGATAGCATGGCAGAGCAGCCATGCAAAAGGATTATACCAGTTGAGAATGCAAAGCACCTCACTCCATAAAATATCAATACTGTGCCGCTGCTTTACATGAACGAACTCATGCCGGATGATCTCCTGCAATTCCTGTTCAGTATGTAACTTTTGATTGATGAAAATGGAATTGCCAAATGAAAAAGGGATGATATCGCCTTCCACCTGGTAAATACGCATGCCATTATCAGAAAGCAACTCTGCTTTTGAACGGATGCGCAAGAAAGAAAGATATTGAATGAACAATCTTGCCAACAAAACAATTGTTCCTGCCATCAAAATAAAAACTGTCCAGTTCCATATACTCCACTGACCCGATGCCTTAGTAACGGTATCATTTACCTGTGAGTTTTGGCCAGACAGATCCAGCGAAGGAACCCATTGGATGGTTTTACTATCAGCCAACTTGTTTTGCTGCAGCAAGGGAGTGATATTGATCGCAGCAATAAAAAAAGATAAAAAAGTATATCCAAGCAGGTACCAGCGGTTCCAGTTATAGAATGTAAGTTTACGGAGAACAAAGCGATAAAATAAATATACCGCTGCAAGGCCGATGGAAAACTTGATGAGATAGGCAAAAAACAAAGACATATAAATAAGTTGATAGTTATTGATTTCCTTTTTCGATCATAATGATGATCTCTTTCAATTCTTTGGCTGACAACTTCTTCTGTTCCACGAAAAAATTCACCAGTTCTTTATAAGAATTGTCGAAATACTCTTTCACTACGTTCCCCATGAATTTCTTTTTGTATTCTTCCTCGCTGATGGCTGGTTTATACAAATAAGCATTACCAACAAGGCGGCTGCTGAGATAACCTTTCTTTTCCAAGTTCTTGATAGTAGAAGCAACAGTAGTGTAAGGAACTTCCTCATCGAGGTGTTCCATAAATGATTTTACATTGCCTTCGCCGGTGCGCCAAACGGCCTGCATGGTTTCTTCTTCAACATGTGTGAGCTTTTCCATATCTACGAAATTTTCGTAAATCTACGGAAACTTCGTAATAAGCAAAATTTTATTTACAAAAGGCTGAAAAATCTTTTAAAAGGTATTGGCAAAAGGGGACTGGGAAATTTCGGAATTGAGAATACAGATTGCCCAATCTCCCAATTCCAAAATTATTTCAAATGAGTTCTTTCACTTTCGCAACAACCACATCCACTTCTTCCTTCGTATTGTGTTTACAAAAAGAGAAACGGACGGGTACCAGATTGGGGTTATTACTAATAGCCCTGATGACATGACTGCCCACATCAGCACCACTGCTACAGGCACTGCCACCTGATACACAGATTCCCTGCATATCAAGACTGAAAAGCAGCATTTCTGATTTTTCTGTTTTAGGAAAAGAAGCATTCAGCACAGTGTACAGGCTTTTCCCGGCATAATCACCGTTGAACTGAATGCCTTTAATATCTTTTTGTAATTGCTCAATCATATAGGTCTTCAATGATTGCACATAAGCACTGTCTTTTTCCATGTTAGCATCGGCTATCTCCAATGCTTTTGCAAAACCAACAATACCATACAGGTTTTCAGTTCCTGCCCGCATATTACGTTCCTGCCCCCCGCCATAGATCATTGGCCTTACTTTGATGTTGTCATTGATATACAAGATGCCAACACCTTTGGGGCCATGAAATTTATGTCCGGCTCCGGTAGCAAAATGAACAGGCTTGCTGCGAAGGTCAATTTTATAGTGCCCGACAGTTTGTACTGTATCTGAATGAAAAATGGCGTTGTATTTCTTACAAATTTCACCAGCTGCATAAATATCCAGCAGGTTCCCAATCTCATTATTGGCATGCATAAGAGACACAAAACATTTCTCTTCCCGGCTTGCCAATTGATCTTCCAGGTCAGCAAGGTCCACATGACCTTCAGGCAGAATCTTTACAAAACTGCTTGTTACCACATCATCATTATCAAAATGTTCAACTGCATGCAGCACTGCATGATGCTCAATTGGCGAAGTGATGATATGACGGCAACCGAGGTCATGAATGGCTGTTGAAATGGCCATATTGTCGCTTTCAGTTCCACCACTGGTGAAGAATATTTCTCCGGGATGTGCATTCAATATTCTCGCCACGGTTTTGCGGGCCGTTTCGATGGCTAGTCTGCTTTCTCTTCCATATGAATAAATAGAAGATGGGTTACCGAAATGAGTAGTCATATAAGGCAACATGGTGTCCAGCACTTCTTTATCAAGTGCAGTAGTAGCGGCATTATCGAAGTAAATACGGTTCATAGTATCAAAAGCATGTAATCGTTATTAATGGTCGCAAAGATAAGTAATAGCCAAAGAGTGGTAATGGCTTTACACTAAAGAGTGCAAACGATAGATAAACCCGGGTATTACCGGGATGAAAATTCTTTTATATCCCTCATTATCTGCATTGCAATATTTCCGGCCTTCGTTTCAAAATCACTCTCTGCATAAATACGGATAATAGGTTCGGTATTAGAAGTCCGGAGATGTACCCAGTCAGTATCAAATTCGATCTTCAACCCATCTTCAGTATTAATCGGATTCTTCTTGTATTTCCTTTTTATTTTCTCAAAAATTGCCTTTACATCAATGCCGTTTTCCAGTTCTATCTTATTTTTTGAGATAAAATAATCCGGGTATTGATTGCGGAGCGATTTAATGCCTTTTTTATGATTGGCCAAATGGCTTAAAAACAACCCGATTCCAATCAATGCATCACGGCCATAATGGAAATCAGGAACAATGATGCCCCCGTTGCCTTCACCACCTATCACCGCATTCACTTCTTTCATTTTCTTTACCACATTCACCTCGCCTACTGCTGATGGTGAATATTGGCCGCCATGTTTTAACGTAACTTCTTTTAGCGCTTTGGTGCTGCTCATGTTGCTGACCGTATTCCCTTTCCTTTTACCCAGTACATAATCAGCCACTGCAACCAAAGTATATTCTTCGCCAAAAAGGCTGCCATCCTCATTTACAAAGCAAAGCCTGTCTACATCAGGATCAACAGCAATACCCAGATGGGCTTTATGCTGTACAACTTCATTACATAACTGTGAAAGATGCTCAGGCAAAGGCTCAGGATTATGTGAAAATTTCCCATTTACCTCACCGTTTAGTACGATCACATCATTTACACCCAATGCCTTTAGCAAGGCCGGTACAAATGTGGCACCTGTAGAATTAATCGCATCCACCACCACTTTAAAGTTCTGCTTAGCGATAGCTTTTGCATTTACTAACGGATACTTCAAAATAGCATCAATATGTTTCTGCATATAACTGTCATCAACAGTTACAGAACCAAACTTATCTACAGTTGCAAACGAAAAATCCTCCTTTGCTGCCAGTTCAAGCACTTTTGCGCCTGTTTCAGCAGAAATAAATTCGCCTTCGTTGTTCAGCAATTTGAGTGCATTCCATTCTTTAGGATTGTGGCTGGCCGTCAGTATAATTCCACCATCTGCATTTTCCATTTTAACGGCCACTTCTACTGTTGGTGTGGTTGATAAACCCAGGTCAACCACATCTATACCTAAGCCGGTCAAAGTATTCACTACCAGGTTCTGCACCATCGGCCCGCTGATACGACCATCACGGCCAATAACTATTTTACAATTACTTTTGTCTTTTGAAAGAATGCTGCCAAAGGCTGCAGTAAATTTTACGATATCAACAGGTGTCAGGTTTTCGCCGGGTTTGCCACCTATCGTCCCTCTGATTCCGGAAATGCTCTTGATTAATGCCACTTTGAAAAGTTTAAAGTTTAGGGCTTAAGATTAATTACAAATAGTAAAGGTTGCAAAAATACGTTTTTCAATTTCAATCACTTGTTATGGGCATGCTTACATTTGCATATGGCTGAAAAGGCATGGTATAAAGACTGGTTCAATTCATCCTTCTATCACAAGCTTTATTTTGAAAGAGATGAGAAAGAAGCGGAAGCATTCATAAAAAAACTGATTGATCATTTACAACCCCCTGCCGGCAGCAGGATGCTGGATGTTGCATGTGGCAAAGGACGGCATAGTAAAACCCTGGCTTCACTTGGCTTCAACGTAACAGGTATTGATATTTCACAAGACAGTATTGCATTTGCCAAACAATTTGAAAAAGAGAATCTTGATTTTTATGTACATGATATGCGATTACCTTTTTGGGGTAATTATTTCAATTATGCTTTTAACTTCTTTACCAGCTTTGGTTATTTCAAAACCCGGCGAGAACATGATGATGCTATCCGCACCATTGCCAAAAGCCTGAAACCGGGCGGAAAATTTGTTATCGATTACCTGAATGTACATTACGCAGAAGAACATTTACTGCATAATGAAACAAAAAATGTTGGAGAGACTGCCTATGAAATCCATCGCTGGGATGATGAAACACATTTTTACAAGAAAATAATTGTTACAGATTCTTCGTTGATTCAGCCAATTGAATACACTGAAAAAGTAGCCAAGTTTTCATTAGGGGACTTTACGGAGATGCTGGCTTTCCAGGGCATGCAGGTACAGGAAGTTTTTGGAGATTATCAGTTCAATAGTTATGATATTAGAAAAACGCCGAGGCTCATTATCGTGGCAGCTAAGGCAAAGCATAACTAATCTCTCTTATTGTTCATCAGCATATACTTGGCTGTTTCGTAGAAAGCATCAGTAAAAGTTGATAACTTCTTTTTTACGGAATCCTGTTGCTGCCGGCTAAACAAAGATGCGCCAGAATGCATCGGACTTAATTGCTCTTCTTTAGAGTTAATATTCCTCGTAAAACAAAAATCATCCGTTACCATTCCAATCGCATCAGCAGTGTTGGTGATAAAAGCATAATTGTTCTTCTTGAAAGGGTCAAGCAGGTCCCGGCCCAATGTAGTGTTGACGTAAGATTGATGCAGCATGCCTGCAATGGTCGGCAATATGTCTATTTGTGACACTACTTCTTTTCTCCGCTGAGGTGTGAGCAAGTCAGGAGCATAAAATAGCAATGGCACATGTTCATCCGTCAACCGCTGTTCTGTCCACACGGCAGGATACATGGCCTCAGCATTACCCGCAAGGCCATGATCGCCTACAAAGACAAAAATGGTGTTGTGAAAATATTTTTCCTTTTGCGCAACTTCAATGAATTTTTGGACACAATAATCAAAATAACGAAAGGCATTGAACTCATCCACAGATTCAAATCCGTATTTTTTTAAATCCTCTTCTGATACTTTTAGTTTTACAAAATCAGTATCCGATTTAGCCATAATCTTATCATATGGGCGGTGATTACCGGATGTCTGTATGTAAGCAAAGAAAGGTTTGTCTTTTTGTCTGAACAGTTCGTTGGCCTCCATGAACAGGTCTTTATCACTAATGCCCCAAACATTTACTTCCGGAATATTTTTTCTTTCACCGGTATGCATCTGCAACCCGTCAATATTCTTAAGCAAGCCCTCAAAATTGCCAAACTCAGCATCACCGCCAAGAAAATAGTGCTTTTCATAATCTGTAAGATTATCTACGATAGTATGCTGCTTTACCGCATCAGGATTACGACTGGAAAATTTAAAAAGCTGGGCGTCTGGTATACCCGACAAAATAGCGAACAGAGCCCTTGCGGTTGAAAAGTGAGGAGTAAAACACCGTTCAAAGAAAATTCCGTTCCTGCTCAGCGAATCGAAATAAGGCGTTGGGTTCAAAGGGTTGCCGCTCATGCTGCTTTTATACATGCTGTACGATTCGCATTGTACCAGCACAATATTTGGGCGGCTTTCAAATGCGTTACTTCGTGGGCCTATCTCACGACGGTAAGAAAAATTATTCTTATCTGGCAGTTGCATCCATTCCGCCATCAACGGAAAAGCTTCTTTTGCTTTTTGTACATTGAACTCAGGCTTACGCAATCGCAATGTGGCAAAGAAGTTTTGTAATGGATTAATAGCAAGGTCAGACTTAAACTTATTGCTGAATTTAAAACTATCATTGCGGCTGAGTGGCGGCCAGGAAAGGCTACCCCATGCAAATAAACCAAGCACAAGTGCCGCAATGCAGAAATGCTTTCTCCGGTAAGGTATGCCCAGACCATCGGTTCTGTTGATCACCTGCCAGTGACTGCGGTGATACATCCATCGAACAAAAAGCACCGCCACCACTAATCCCAGAAGCATCCAGAATAGCGGATAAGTCTGCTGCATCATTTTCCAGGATATCTTAAAATCCTCAGCAAAGTTCATCGCACCTGCATCTAATGGTGTTTGATTATAGGACCAGCTGCCGAACCCGGCTGCAAAAAAAACGAAAACAATAAAAGTAACAATGGCCAGATACCATGTCCACCATTTTTTACTTCTGGCTGAATAAAACGGTGACAGCTTTGGCAACATGCTTAGCAGGATAACCGGTAATAGTATAAAGGATATCCATCGAAGATCATAACGGATACCCATCAAGAAAGATGGGATGGTATCCCCAAAAGAGATTCCTTTTGGTTTAAATGCAATATAAGTGGCAAGCCTGTATAATGTAAAAATCAACAGGAAGATGATCAGTAAGTTGATCACCCATAATATTGTTTTCGGTATTTTATACTTTACCAACATGCAGCAGTGGCAGTTCTGATTTTGACAAAGGAACACAAAAGAATATAATTTAAGCCGTTTTAGCAATATCCCGGCGGCTTATTTAACAGCTCCCGGTAACCGGGTATTGACTTCCTTCCGCTATTTTTGTCGTAATGTTTTTCTTAGAAAGCACATTGTGGCAAAAATTACTTGAACTGGACAGGGAACTGTTCGTTCTTATCAATAGTAAATGGACCAACCCGGTTTTTGATTCACTGGCGCCTTTTCTCCGTAATTCATTGCATTGGATTCCACTCTACCTTTTTATTTTAGTTTTTGTATCGCTGAATTTTAAAGTCAGGGGGCTATGGTGGATAGTTTTTTTTCTCGTAACAATTGGCCTGGCAGATATGACAGGGACTTACGGCTTCAAATATGGCATTGAGCGTATCCGGCCTTGTAATAATCCAGAGTTGGCCGATCGATTGCGTCTGCTGGTCACTTGTCCTTCGGGTTTTGGCTTTACCTCTAATCATGCTGCAAACCACTTTGGAATGGCCACTTTTATTTTTATCACATTCAGACACCTGTTTGCAAAAAATTGGATGTTACTGGCTTTTGTTTGGGCAGGCTGTATCTGTTATGCACAAATTTATGTTGGTGTTCACTACCCTTCTGACGTTATTGCAGGTGCATTGCTTGGTTTTATCTACGGAATATTTACAGCATCCTTGTTCAATAAGTTTTTCGGATTGCCATTATCTCTGAGCAAAAAAACCTGAGCAGTTTATTTTGCTTTTTTATTATTGAAGAGCATATAACGGGATATCTCATAATAACCAAATGTAATATCCCGCATTTTTGAAACTAGTGTATCTGCTGGTTCGCCGGGTGGCAAAGATGCATTGCTAACCAGGGAATAAATGCCATCTTTTTTTGTCTTCAGGTCAAATTCATAATAATATTTTCCACTCAGCAGGCCGATGGTTCTTTTATCAGGGTCAATAACGAAAGTATGATTGCTGATACTGTCTGCCGAAAATGGTGTTGAAAAAATATTCCTGCCCAATGTTGTATTACTCACTTCCAGGTTAGCCAGGTGTGCAATACCGGGCATTATATCCACCTGCGAAACTTTTCTTTCCTTAACTGACGGCTGCAGCATAGAAGGGGCATAAAACAACAAAGGAACATGCTGGGTTGTAAGGCCCTGGTTAGTCCACACTTTTGGCATCATATCGCCGGCATTTCCCCTGATGCCATGGTCGCCTATAAAAACAAAAATGGTGTTATTAAAATATTTTTCCCGGGAAGCTGCTTCAATAAAAACCCGGTAAGTGTAATCCATGTAACTATATGCATTTAATTCTTCGTTGGTCCAGAAGCCATATTTCTCTAATGTATCTTTTGGCAGGTTCCTGAATTTGATGTTTGGTTTATCCTCTGCAGGAATGCTATATGGGCGATGATTATCCGCCGTTTGTATAACAGCAAAAAATGGACTCGTTTGCTTTTTTAATACAGTATTGGCTTCCAGGAAAAGGTTCTTATCGCTGATTCCCCATACATCAATTGATGGGGATTTGTAATCTTCCTGTTCATACAGCTTCAGGTCTTTTATATTTCCTTTCAATACCCCCCGGATATTAGCCCAGCTTGCACTGCCGCCAATAAAATAAAATTTTTCATATCCCTTTATATCATTCAGGATTGTATGCTGGTCCACAAGGTTGGGGTTGCGGCTGGCAGTTTTTAATTCCGTCACATCAGGAACTCCTGTTATAATAGCCCATACTCCCCTCGCCGTTCCATAAGCCGGCGAAAAACAGTTTTTAAAAAATATCCCCTTTTCACAAAGGCTGTTGAAATAAGGAGTTGTGTTCAATGGGTTTCCCCACATGGAACTTTTATATGCACTAAAGCTCTCACAGATAACGAGTACGATATTCGGTTTGCTTTTCATCCCGGAATCGTTGCTTACCATCTTTCGAAGGAAATTCAATTTCGCAGAGTCAGGATTGGAGACACCAAGTTGGGACGATATAAGAGAATAATACTGTTTTGCCTTCTCAATATCATAAGTTGCCCCTCTGAACTTTAAACTGCTTGCAAAACTCTGAAAAGGATTCAAAGCAAGGCTGGCTTTATAGTCACTATTAAGCCGGTATGCATCGCTCCACCTCAATGGGAACTGACCAATTCTTCCAAAGATGGCCACTGCAAAAACCAGGAAGCAAATAGAATAAGTCAGCACCCTGTTCTTTTTGGTTGCTATCTCAGGTGGCTTATTGGAAATACGGTACAAAAAACGGGTAGCATAAAATATAACTGCAAAACCAAATACCCAGCCAAGGAGAATTTTTAGTACCGGGTAGCTTTCCCAAACCATCCGGATAGAAATACCGGCGTCTTCTGCATAGCTGAGAACACTTGCATTGAGTCGCTGCCTCAGGTAAGCAAAATGGGCAAAATCGAATGTATAAATGATAATCAGCAGAACACCGAAAAACCGGGAGAAGATCAAAAGTGTCTTACGGGAAATTTTATTAGTAAAAGGTTTGAAAGAGTGAAATAACCCCACTATCCAAACTGCCAGCAGAAAAATGCAAACAACCCTGGCATCATACCTAAAACCCATCCAAAACGCTTTGAATATTATTTTTTCACCGGAAGGAGCAAACAGCAGATGAAAAACAAGCCGTAGCAACGACATCGTTAAAAGGAAGAACAGGCCGTTAAGCAGCAACCACCGAATTAGTTTTGACTGGACAAACCCCGTTACTTTACCTTTCATACAAAGAGGCTAAAGTATTACTTTTCAAGGGAGATTTGGCCAGTCTTGTAGCAAAAATCAAAAAAAATCTCCTTGCCTATATGAGTTCTTTTGCCCATCAAGCAATTGAGATTTGCTATCTTCGATAATCAACCTGCTGCATAAATGGAGATTATTATTCTGGTGGCATTAATTTTTGTTAACTCCTTATTTGTTATTTCTGAAATTGCCCTGGTATCGGCCCGTAAATCAAGGCTTGAAAGTCAGGCTGAAAGAGGCGATGAAAGAGCAAGAAGGGCACTGGAACTTTCTAATAACCCTGAGAAGTTTTTATCGGCTGCGCAAATAGGCATTACCCTTATTGCTATTCTTACCGGGGTGTATTCCGGTGAACGGTTTGCCCGCTACCTGCAACCTTCTATTGAAAAAATAAATTTTCTCAGAGAATATGCAGATACAATTGCCACCACCATCATTGTAATTCTTGTTACTTTCCTTTCTATCATTTTTGGAGAACTGATACCAAAACGTATTGGATTGTTGAGAGCTGAACGTATAGCCAAAGCAGTAGCAGGTCCTATGAATGTTTTTGCAAAATTTACACACCCCTTCGTTTGGCTGCTGAATAAAACCAGCAACCTCTTCTTCCGCATTTTTAACATCAAACGTTCTAAAGACGATGCAGTAACTGAGGAAGAAATTAAGACATTGATCGGAGAAGGAACGGAAGCTGGAACTATTGACGAAGCAGAACAGGAAATTATTGAAAGGGTATTTCATCTCGGCGACCGCAATATCACTTCGCTGATGACACACCGCAGCGACATTATCTGGTTCAATCTTGATGACAATGAAGACAAGATAAAAGAGAAGATATTACAGGAGCCCCACTCGGCTTATCCCATTTGTGATGAAACTATTGACAATATTAAAGGTGTTGTCTCTATTAAAGACCTGTATGTAAGTCCTGACAGCATTTTGTTTAAAGATATCATGCAGCCGGCACTTTTCATTCCGGAAAATAATTCTCCTTACCAGGTACTGGAAAAATTCAAAGAATCAAAAATCCATTCAGCATTTATTGTAGATGAATATGGCAGCATTCTCGGCCTGTTAACACTCAATGATATACTGGAAGCAATCGTTGGAGATATGCCCCAGCCAGATGTGGAAGACTATGAGATCAGGAAAAGGGACGATGGTACTTACCTTGTTGACGGGCAGATACCTTTCTACGATTTTCTCACCCGTTTTGAAAAAACAGAGTGGATGAATGAAGGTGAACATGACTTTGATACCCTTGCCGGCTTTATTTTACATGAACTGGAAAGGATTCCTAAAGCAGGCGATAAACTAAGCTGGAAAGGCTTCAAAATTGAAGTACTGGATATGGACGGTCACCGTATTGATAAAGTGATGGTAACACTTAGTGAGGAATTAAGAGAAGAAATTGAAGAATAATACCGGCAACTAAAAATTAAATACAGCCTCTTTATCCGGGTAATTTAGCTTGGTACTCTTCCTGTTACCACCAACTTTCACATGCATGATGCCGATCTGGTCGTCAAACTTATCATAGAGGATACTATTAGTGATTTCCAATTTACTAACAGAAGTTACATTCTCCACCTCGATATATCCATATGCGGCCTCATTTTCGTTTTCATAACCAATGTAAGTAAGAACCACCGGCTTACCATTTACCCGCAGGGATAAGTGACTGAGTATATACTTTTTTACCAGGGTATCCATAGCTGCTTTATTGGGCGGATTAATAAGATCAACCTTAGTTTTATAATTTTTAGCCAGTATGGTTTCAAAATCATCAGTGAATATTTTGCAGCTTACTTCTAGTGTTTTCTCAGCAGCGTTATGCTCTATTTCAACAACACTGACATGAAAAGGATGGGCTTTATTGGTGGCGGCCCCAGTTAGAAACAAAGCCATCAGAGGAAGCAGCGACCATTTATAGACAGATGATACCATTGGCACAATATATTATTATGTTTACAAAAGTCTGGATTATTTTAACGCCGGTAACAAGCTAATCGTTAAAAGATACAAGGCTGTTAAGGACGGCAATAACTGTTGATAAGATGCAGGATTTCGGATTTTATTTTGGCCCGGGCTGGCGACACATAATAGGCAAAGATGCACTGGACCATCAGTTGTTTATCATTGCACTGGCAGCTATCTATCTGTTGAAGGACTGGAAACAGGTATTAGTGCTGGTTACAGCATTTACCATCGGCCATTCACTTACCCTTGCTCTTAGTGTGTACAATGTGATACGGATCAACAGTAATTTGGTGGAATTTCTTATTCCGCTTACGATAGTGATAACAGCCTTATCGAATTTGTTTCAGAAAAATTTCACACCAAAATCAATCCGTATCAATTATTTCCTGGCTCTTTTCTTTGGGCTGATACACGGACTTGGGTTTGCCAACTACATCCGGTTCGCTATCGAGGGCAGTGAGCAAAGTATAGGATGGAGCCTGTTCGGGTTTAATGTGGGGCTGGAAGCCGGCCAAATTGTTGTTGTTACCGGTCTGCTTTTATTATCACATCTTATTGTAACAATTTTGAAAATTAACCGTCGAGACTGGGTGCTTTTTTTATCTGCCGGAGTATTTGCACTTTCACTTAAAATGGTACTTGATCGTTTTCCAATATAAACAACAAACATAGCCATGAAAAAAAATCTCTTACTGTTCAGTCTGCTGCTTGTTTTTTCCATAAGCATCCGGGCACAAATTCAGAACAATGCAGCTTCCAACCATGCCAACAAGTTTGAGCAATTGGGAACTATCTTACCTACTCCTAACGAACAACGAACAGCCAGCGGAGCCCCCGGCCCCAAATACTGGCAGCAACGGGTAGACTATGATATTAAATGTGAACTCGATGAAGCCAATAACAAATTAACGGGCAGCGAAACCATTACTTATTTCAATAACTCATCAGAAACACTAAGTTATTTCTGGATGCAGTTAGACGAGAACCAGCACAGCACCGTGAACAACGCCAACTACCAGAACCAGAACCCGATGGGTGTTCAATACACAGATAAAGTACTGGACCGCTTTGAAGAAAAAAGAGGAGATAATGGATACGGTGTAAACATTACTGAAACTTACAGATGCTGCAGGCAAACCTATAAAATATACGATCAATAAAACGATGATGAAAGTAGATCTGCCAGCCCCGCTGAAACCCGGTCAGAAATTCGTTTTCAAAGTAGATTGGAATTATAAGCTGGCAAACCGTGGTGATTTTATCCGCTTTGGTGGTGCAAGAGGTGGTTATGAAAATTTTCCGGAAGACAATAACAACAACTACACTATTACACAATGGTATCCCCGTCTTTGTAAATACAGCGATGATCAGGGCTGGCAAAACCACCAGTTCACAGGAACGGGTGAGTTCACTCTGTGTTTTGGCAACTTTAAAGTACAGAT
Source organism: Chitinophagaceae bacterium (assembly GCA_037045605.1). Classification (GTDB taxonomy): domain Bacteria; phylum Bacteroidota; class Bacteroidia; order Chitinophagales; family Chitinophagaceae; genus JJ008. Next base: position 37,314 of record JBAOHK010000011.1, read on the forward strand.
GACAGTTCCTGCTGATCATATCGTTGGAGGAACCGGTGAGTGCCAGAACTATGCACAAACATTATCGCCTGCACAGATGGCCCGTTGGCAAAAAGCACAAACAGCTAAAGAGCCATTACAAATTGTAACATTAAACGAGGCATTGGCTGCATCTAAACAAAAAAGTTCCGCTAAAAAGACCTGGATATATAAAGCTGATAATGTCCGTGACTTTGCCTGGACATCTTCCCGTCGCTTTGTATGGGATGCTATGCCGGTAATGGTGGAAGGGAAAGAAAGCCATGGCAATGAGTTATTATGCCAAAGAAGCTTATCCCGATCTACAGTAAGTATTCTACAAAGGCAGTTGCACATACATTGAAAACCTATTCTAAATTTTCTATCCCTTATCCCTATCCTGTTGCAATTAGTGTGGAAGGCAACCAGGGAATGGAATATCCCGATGATATCTTTCAATCCGGGCCGTGCAGATAAAGATGGAACTTACTACGGAGGGCTCATAAGAATGCCGCTATCTTCGTTATCATACATGAAGTAGGTCACACCTTCTTCCCTATGATCGTCAACAGTGATGAACGTCAGTGGACATGGATGGATGAAGGGCTGAACTCTTACCTGCAATACCTGGCACAGGAACTCTGGGATAATAAATTTCCGTCTAATGGCGGTCCGGCATGGACGATCACTAATTATATGAAACTACCGAAGGAGCAATTGGAGCCTATCATGACAAATTCTGAAAACATCCAAAACTTTGGTGCAAATGCTTATTCAAAAGTGGCTACCGGATTAAATATTCTCCGGGAAACGATTGTCGGCCGTGAAGCATTTGATAATGCATTCAGGGAATATTCAAAAAGATGGGCCTTTCAAATCATCCAACACCTGCTGATTTTTTCAGAACCATTGAAGATGCAACCGGCGAAGACCTTGACTGGTTCTGGAGGGGTTGGTTCTACGGTACTGATGCCTGTGATATTTCAATTGATACAGTAAGACATGCTGTTGCCAGATGTAAATGCTGTGCCGGCACAAACAAAAGACACCACTATAATGGTGCCGCATTGCCAAAGCCTGCGATAAACCCATTTGAGGATATATCCAAAATCAGGAATAAGGAAGATAAGAACATTGTGTTTCGAAACAGACAAGGACACTGCACTCCGTGACTTCTACTGGAAATACGACCGGGAAATGGAAAAATATGATTCTACTAAATATCCAGTTGTGGTAAAGAGCACAGACTGAAGCAATTGGACGAAGAAGGAAAAAGGAAATATGGTAACAAAAACCTGTATGAGATCACTTTTAGCAATAAAGGAGGACTTAGTAATGCCCATCATTATCGAATGGACATATAAAGACGGTACCAAAGAAGTGGAAAGGATCCCGGCACAGGTATGGAGGCAGAATGAAAAGAAAGTGATCAAAACCTTTATGAAGGATAAAGAAGTAGCTTCTATCAAACTGGATCCTTATAAAGAAACAGCCGACATTGATGAAACGAATAATACCTACGGTGATATAAAACCACCAAGCAAGTTCAAAGTATTCAAGCAGAAACAAAATGTGACGCCTCCGCAAGGCATCAACCCGATGCAGAAAGCACAGGAAAAGAAAGGATTCTGATATTACCTATTCTGTTAAAAAAAGCGGCCTTACCATTGTTGAGGCCGCTTTTTTATATGGCCGCCCTGTACATTAATAACCTGTACCGACCGCTGGTGTAATTCCCGTACAGCCTTCATAGTTCATTTTTACCACTCCCTTAATTAACTTAGCTTTGGAAGCATCTGAAAACATTTCGTCATTACAAAAAATCATAATACAAAATGAGAAATTTCATCTCTTGCCTGTTGATTGCAATTTGTGTCAGCCTCAGCAGTTATGGCCAGAACATTTACAACAATCCAAACAGCAACCATGGCAACAAGTTTGAGCAGATGGGTGGTACATTCCCAACTCCCAACGAATACCGCACTGCCAGTGGAGCTCCGGGCCCTAAATACTGGCAGCAACGCTGTGATTATGATATAAAATGCGAACTGGATGAAAAAAACCTGAAGTTGAATGGCAGTGAAACCGTTACTTATTTCAACAATTCTCCTGATGTGCTGACATATCTCTGGCTACAGCTGGATGAGAACCAGCATAGCAGTGTGAACAACGCAAACTACCAGACAACCAATACGATGACCAGGCAAACAAGCCCCCAGCAATTAGACAGGGCTGATGAAGCAAAAAGCGACAACGGTTATGGTTTCAAAATTGTAAAACTGACTGATGCTGCCGGTAAAGCATTGAACTATACTGTTAATAAAACAATGATGCGGGTCGAATTGCCTGCACCACTAAAAGCCGGACAACGTTTTGTTTTCAAATTAGACTGGAACTATAAAATAGTTGACCGGCAGGGCCGTGGCGGCCGTGGTGGTTATGAATTTTTCCCGGAAGATGGCAATCATCTTTTTACTATGACACAGTGGTATCCCCGTCTTTGTGTGTACAGCGATTTCCAGGGATGGCAAAATCACCAGTTCACTGGTCGTGGGGAGTTCGCATTAACCTTTGGTAATTTTAAAGTAGCAATGACGGTTCCGGCTGATCATGTTATCATGTCAACAGGCGAATGCCAGAACTATGCGGCAGTTCTTACTCCGGCACAGCTTGCAAGATGGAACAAGGCTCAGCAATCTGCTGAACCGGTTGAAATAGTTACACTGAATGAAGCCAAAGCTGCCGAAAAACAAAAAAGTGAAAAAAAGAAAACATGGATATTCAAAGCTGACAATGTCCGTGACTTTGCCTGGGGCTCTTCCCGCAAATTCATCTGGGATGCCTATGGCCACAAAAATTGAAGGCAAGAAGAGTGATGTGTATGAGTGGCTATGCCAAAGAAGCCTATGGATTGTATCGTAAATTCTCCAGCAAGGCAGTAGAGCATACCATTAAAACCTATTCCAAATTCACCATTCCTTACCCTTACCCTGTTGCACAAAGTATTGAAGCCAGCAATGGTATGGAATACCCGATGATCTGCTTCAACTTCGGTCGTACAGAAAAAGATGGCACTTACAGCGAAGGTACCAAGAACGGAATGCTGGGTGTGGTGATACATGAAGTGGGGCACAATTTCTTTCCGATGATCATCAACAGTGATGAACGCCAATGGAGCTGGATGGATGAAGGGCTAAATACATTCGTTGAATATCTGACCGAAGAACTCTGGGATAATAAATTCCCAAGCCGTCGTGGCCCTGCAGCTTTCATTACTGATTACATGAAACTGCCCAAAGAACAACTGGAGCCCATAATGACCAACAGTGAAAACATTGTTCAGTTCGGCCCCAATGCCTATTCAAAACCTGCCACTGGTTTAAATATCTTAAGAGAAACCATTATGGGCCGTGAATTGTTTGATTATGCCTTTAAAGAATATGCAAGAAGGTGGGCTTTTAAACATCCTGAGCCTGCTGATTTTTTCCGCACCATGGAAGATGCCAGCGGCGAAGACCTCGACTGGTTCTGGAGAGGCTGGTTCTACAGTACTGAGGTTTGTGATATTTCGCTGGATACTGTCAAATATGCCAAACCAGATCTTACAGCCGTAGCTACTGAAACAAAGGAATCAACCATACAGCGTTCAATAGACAAACCGCAGGTTCCCACCTTTGATGACATTTCAAAGATCAGGAACAGGGAAGACTCAAAAATAAAATTCCAGACGGATGCTGATACTTCCATCCGTGATTTTTACTGGAGATATGCCCGTGGAATTGAAGCTTACGACACTACCAAATACACAGTTACCATTCCCGGCAATCAGCCGACCGGTTTAACTGATGCCGAAAAAGAAAAATATGGCAATAAGAATATGTATGAACTTACTTTCAGCAATAAGGGCGGCCTTGTAATGCCTATTATCGTTGAATGGACCTATAAAGATGGTACGAAAGAAGTAGAAAGAATTCCTGCACAGGTGTGGCGATTGAACGAAGGAAAAGTGATCAAGACTTTCATCAAAGACAAAGAAGTAGCTTCCATTAAGCTGGACCCCTTCAAAGAAACAGCAGATATCAATACTGATAACAACAGCTGGAATAATATACCTGAGCCTTCCAAATTCTCCATCTTCAAAGGAAGACAGGGCGGCGGCGGACCAAGAGGCGGTGGTGGCCAAAATGGCAACCCGATGCAAAAAGCTCAGGAGAAGAAAGGATTTTAATACTTGTTGAATAATTTTGATAAGGGGTGGTACAATTGCAACTGTACCGCCTCTTTTTTTATCTTTAATCTATGCGAAAAAAAATTATTGCAGCCTTTGCTATTATCATTATCAATAATGCCAATGCAGCTACGGTTGATACTGTTGGCATTTACAGCAATGCAATGCATAAAGAGTTTAAATGTGTGGTCATTAAACCATCATTGACACAAGATGAATCTATCCCCCTTCCTGTTGTTTATTTATTGCACGGATACAGCGGTAAATACAGTAACTGGATAATTATCGTACCCGGGCTGAAAGATTATGCCGACCAGTATAAAATGATGATCGTTTGCCCGGATGGCGGCTACGGCAGTTGGTATCTGGACAGTCCTTTGGATTCAACATTTCGCTTTGAAACCTATGTCAGCAAAGAAGTGCCTGAATACATAGATGCTCATTATCCAACCATTAAAGACCGGAAAGCAAGGGCCATTACCGGCCTGAGCATGGGCGGGCATGGAGGATTGTTCCTTGGTTTTCGCCATGCTGATATTTTTGGCGCCTGTGGCAGTATGAGCGGCGGAGTGGATATGCGGCCCTTCCCGAAGAACTGGGACATGCCGAAACCGCATTGGTGATGCGGAACAATTTGCAGACAACTGGAAAAATTATTCTGTAATTACACGTCATAGAACAAAAACCCAAAGACTCCGTTAGCGATTATTTTTGATTGCGGAACAGAAGATTTCTTTTACTCAGTAAATAAATCCCTGCATGAAAAAATGCTGCAACTAAAGATAGCCCATGAATACATTGAGCGGCCCGGTCAGCATGACTGGGCTTATTGGAGCAATGCGGTGCAGTACCAGTTGTTATTTTTTAGTAACTATTTTAGGAAAACAAAGTAAATTAATCACGGCTCAGGTAAATATCCTGTTGCACCATCCCTTGTCTTTACTTTCTTCTTGCCAGAATTTTTCTTTTCGTAGTCCAGCACAGCCTGGGGCTTGGTCGTTGTTTTTTTACCTGCTGTATCAGATTTTGATTTGCTGATGTCAATGGGTCGTATATCATCATCACCAATAAATTCATCCTCATCAGTACGGAGCTTATTCATCACATAAAACTCAGTAGCTTCTATTGTTCCCTCTCTTGGGTCGTAATAGGTCCATTTCCCATGCTTCAGTGCCAGCCCTTCATTCTTCACCACTATCCAGTCCACCACTTTTGAAGCATCTTTCAGGTCATATACCGGCACTGTGTCATAAGCAATCTTCGGGTCCATTGCTCTCCAGCTTTCTTCCCGCAGCAGGCCGCCATTGTAAGTAAAGTATTGTTGCTTACCATTCAGTTTGCCCCAGGTGTAATTCTCCTCCGCTATTTTCACCCCTTCCAGTGAATATTTTTTCCAGGTACCCGTTTTCTGGTCATTCTCATAATAGCCTTCTTCCTCGTAGCCTCTTTCACCCCTTAATTCGTCTACATGAATTGCCCAGGGGCCCTGTTTTTTGCCATTCATATCCACCCTGTTCAGCGTATCCCCTTTCACACTGATAGTAAAGCTTTTCCACTGGGCAGAGCCGCTTATGGAAATAAATAAAAAGAGAACAACGATTAATCGCATAGTTTAGTAAGTTTATACACTACAATAACGCCAAAACCTGCTGTTTATGTCTTCAAAATTAAAGCAATTTCTTTGCCTTGCAGTCCCCGCATTCTTTACTTTAACAATAAAGGCCCAGGTAAATCCAACCCCGGCCGGAGAACGGATGCAAGGACTCGACCAACGCCGAAAACTGGAATCCCGTTCTTTACTTAATGAGGTACAATTTCGCAGCATCGGCCCCAGCATTATGAGTGGCCGGGTAGTAGATGTGGATGCAAACCCTGAAGATCCGACCGAATTCTATGTGGCGTATGCTACTGGTGGTCTATGGCATACCACCAATAACGGGCAGAGCTTCACTCCCATTATGGACAGCCTCGACATGCTTTTTATCGGGGATATAGCTGTGAATTGGGAAAAAACAACGATCGGCAAAGGCATTAAAACAACCGACAGGATAATTTGGGTGGGCACCGGGGAAGTAAACAGCAGCCGGTCCTCCTATGCCGGCGTGGGCCTATATAAAACCATAAATAATGGTGAGACCTGGGAATACCTTGGACTGCCGGAATCACACCATATTGGCAAAGTACAGCTGCATCCTTCTAACCCGGACATTGCCTGGGTGGCCGTATTGGGGCATTTATATTCTCCCAATAAAGAAAGAGGTGTTTATAAAACAACCAATGGGGGTAAAACATGGAAGCAAACTCTGTATATAGATGATAATACAGGTTGTGTTGACCTGGATATCAATCCTTCAAACCCAAATGAGGTGTATGCCGGCATGTGGTACCGTGTCCGCAGGGCATGGAAGTTTGAAGAAAGTGGAAAAACAAGCGGCATTTATAAAAGTACTGATGGCGGCGAAACCTGGAAGCTTGTTTCGGGACCCGGTTCTGGTTTTATGACAGGCGATAAGATCGGCCGTATCGGATTGGCTGTCTATCCTAAAAACCCAAATATCATTTATGCAGTAGTTGATAATAATACACCAAAACCTGATACCGCAAAGAAGGTGGACTCGTTTTATACAAAAGCTGATTTTAAAAATATCACCAAAGAACAGTTTGCTGAATTAAAAACGAACCTTATCGATACTTTTTTACGTAAGAATAATTTTCCCCGCAAATACAATGGCAGGGGAGTGAAAGAATTGATAGCATCAGATAAAGTAAAACCTACAGCTATTTGGGATTACCTGGACAGTGATGACGGATTCCAGAACACCGGCATTGTGGGTTGTGAAATTTATCTCAGCGAAGACGGCGGACAAACCTGGAAAAAAACACATACCAAACCCAATCCCAATTTCAATACTTACGGCTATTATTTTGCAAAGATTTATACCTCGGCTTATAATCCCGATAAGATCTATTCTATCGGCTTTATCGCACAACTTTCGACTGATGGAGGCAAAACTTTCAGAACAATTGATAAAGGCAATGTTCATGCAGACCATCATGCATTGTGGGTAAATCCGAAGAAGGATTCACATATAATCAATGGAAATGATGGCGGAACAAATATCAGTTATGATAATGGCGACAACTGGTTCAAAGCTAATACTCCGGCTGTGGGACAGTATTATGCTATCACGGTAGATGACGCAAAACCATACAATGTATATGGTGGCCTGCAGGATAATGGTAGTTGGTGGGGACCTTCAACACACAAAGAAGATATTGGCTGGATAGATAACGGACAGTATGCTTACCGAACAATCAACGGCGGAGACGGTATGCAGGCACAGGTTGATACAAGGGATAATGCGACAGTGTATTCAGGTTCTCAGTTCGGTGTGTATGGACGCTACAATAAAGAACGAAGAGGTTCACAAAAATTTCTTCGTCCGCAGCATGAACTGGGAGAAAAACCACTCCGCTTTAACTGGCAAACACCCATTCTGCTGAGCAAACACAACCAGGATGTATTGTATTATGGCAGTAACCGGCTTTATCGTTCGCTGAACAAAGGCGATACGTTGATTGCGATGAGTGCCGATCTGACCAATGGTAAGGTAACGGGCAATGTTCCTTACGGAACAATAACTACGTTATCTGAATCTCCATTGCGTTTTGGTTTGATATACACCGGCTCTGACGATGGCAATATTTATCGTTCTTTCGATGGCGGATATAGTTGGGAACAGCTGAATCAAACGGGAACTACAACTCCTGCAAAAAAAGGCGTCAAAGTATCAGCCAGTACAAAACTGCAAACTAACAGTCTTTGGGTAAGCAGGGTAACAGCATCGCAGCATAAAGAAGCAAGAGTGTTTGTATCGCTGAACGGGTATCGCTTCGACAATTTTGCCCCTTTCCTGTATGTGAGTGAAGATTATGGCATGACCTGGAAAAACATCAGCAGCGACCTGCCATACGAACCTATCAATGTTGTAAGAGAAGACCCAAAGAATGATAGTATAATCTATGTAGGCACTGATGGGGGACTGTATGTGAGTTTTGATATGGGTAATACTTTCATGCTCTGGAATGGCGGTATGCCCAAATCTGTTCCGGTGCATGATATTGCAGTCCAGCAACGGGATAATGAAATTGTACTCGGCACCCACGGCCGCAGCTTATATGTTGCAAAACTGGATGATGTACAAAAGTTGAAACAAGACCCGGAATGGATGAAGAAAAAGCCAAAACCAAAGAAAGAGAAAGCAGCTGACAATAATAATAACCCGGTGCCGGAAATTGATTAAAAAAATCCTGCTATACAAGTAAAGCATATAAAAAAGCGAAGCGCTGGCTTCGCTTTTTTATATGCACAAAATATATTTTATGCTTTCTTCCTCTTCCTTACAATCAGGAATAAGATCAGTATCAGCACTACTGCACCTCCGCCGATATAATAATACATCATCATATCCTTTGGCTCTTTATCTAACCCTTTTTCAATGTTCTTCTCAGTATCCCGTATCATTTTATCAATAAAAGGAAAAGAAGGGTTCATGGTTTTTACTTCATCAAATTTTTCCAACGCCTTTTTAAAACGGGAATCATCATAAAAGTCCATCGCATCTTCATACACCATTGATATATCACTCATCAGGGGTTCAATCTTTGCTTTATCAATATACTCATACACAATAGTACTGGGAACAATGAAGTTCATTCCCTGCACCTCTGCCTGCCGCTGGTAATCAATGCTGCCGAAAGTGGCAAGACCGATCACTTCTCCATACTCATTCATCACCGGGCCACCACTGTTTCCGTGGGTGATGGAAGCATCCGTTTGTAGTACTTCCCATCCGTCTTTCATATTTTTCTTAGCACTCACCAGTCCCCTTGTCAGCGAAGCTTCAGAGATAGATTCTTCAGAGATAAGCGGATGAAAAGTTGCCACAGCCGGATAACCTAATACATATACCTGATCTCCTACCCTCATTTCCTTATCGTTGCCCATGCGTATAGTAGGATAGGTGTGCTTGCCGGTCATTTTTAAAATGGCCACATCTTTTCCGGGTATCGGCGCCCCTTTTGTAACCAATTTGGCGGGAATGGTTTGCGGTATAATCTTTCCTTTATCACCGGAAATACCCAGCACAATACTGAATTCTTTTTCAATCTCTCCCACTTCCAGTGTCTGGGAAAAATACCATGAGTTGGCATTATTCAATGCTTTAGCTTCTTCTTCAGTCATCTTACGGCCCATTGCTTGTTCCAGCGTCTTCACATCATCATCCATTATTTCCTGGAAGGCTTGCTGTGCAAAACTTCGCTTTGTATCATTGTCGTTCTCATCCACTACATGGGCATTGGTGATCACATAACCATCCGGTGTAACAATAAATCCTGAACCCACCATCGTTGTGTTCAGTTGTTTTGATACTCTTTGTGTTCCCCTCATCATATACTTGTCAACATCACGGCAAAAAGTCATGATATAAACATTCCAGAACTGGTCTTGTGTTATGGCACCCTGTGTCACCAGGTCTTTTACCTGCTGGGCCAGTCCGGCTAATGCTGTTTCATCAAACTCAGGTTGAATGGCACTTACAGCCCCTGTGTAAGTCGCCTGTATCATGACGGTACCCGGCTTATTTCGTTCAGCGATCTGCACCGGTGTCATCCGATCCTGCGCTAAAGTGAGAAAAGAGGAAAGAATGGAAAGAGAAAGAAGTATCTTCTTCATAACAGATAGTTTAGGTTGCAATAAAGATAATCTACCCTTATCAAATTTCCATCTATACAGTTAGGGTGGCTCATTAAAAGCTATGGAACCTGTCGAAACAGGCTCTTTCCAGCACCTCCCGGTCATCTGGATGTGCAATATCTATAAGCGCCTTTGCCCGTTGGCGTAGGTTCTTGCCAAAAAGATAAGCTACCCCATGTTCTGTTACTACATAGTGGATGTGGCCCCGTGTAGTTACAACACCGGCACCAGGTTTCAGAAAAGGAACAATTCGGTTGATGCCTTTTGCTGTGCGACTTGTTAAAGCAATGATAGGTTTGCCCCCGTCGCTCAATGCTGCACCCCGCATGAAATCCATTTGACCGCCTATGCCACTGTACTGCATAGACCCTATCGAATCTGCACAGACCTGTCCGGTAATATCAATTTCTATCGCACTATTGATAGCCACCACTTTTGGGTTACGCCGGATTACATGCGGGTCATTCACATAGTCAATATCCAAAAAAACAAAAGCAGGGTTATCATCTACATAATCATACAACCTTCGGGTGCCCACGGCAAAACCTGTAACTGTTTTATTCGGGTGAATTCTTTTTTGTGAATTATTGATAACATCTTTATCAAACAGGTCAATAATACCATCGCTGCACATCTCCGTATGCACCCCAAGATTTTTGTGATTATACAAAGATTTCAAAACGGCATCAGGAATAGTACCAATGCCCATTTGCAGTGTACTCCCATCTTCTATTATACCCGCAACTAATTTTCCGATCTTCAATTCTTCAGGACCCACTTTTGCTCCGTAATCAACTTCAGGCAATTCTTCCTCATGATAAACCATTGAAGTAAACCGTTTGGTGTGAACAAGGCTGTCGCCATGTGTCCTCGGCACCCTCGGATTCACCTGTGCAATGATGTGTGTAGCAGTATTAACAGCGCTGCGGGCAATATCCACTGATACGCCAAGTGAGCAATATCCATGTTTATCCGGCGGAGAGACCTGCACCAATGCAACATCAATATGCATTTGGTTACGGAACAGGTCAGGAATATCGCTCAAAAAAACAGGAATAAAATCGGCCCTCCCCTCATTCACAGCTTTCCGCACCGATTCAGAAACGAACATACAGTTAATATGAAATGAATTTGCGTATTGCGGCTTATCTAACTCTATATCTCCCTGTACCGTAATGAAAGTCAACTCTACATCCCGAAGATCCGGGGCCATCTTTGCCATTTCTCTTAATAAATGAAGAGGTGTTTGTGCACTACCCTGCACAAACACCCGGTCTCCGGACCGGATAACAGATAATGCTTCTTCTGCTGTCTTATACGCTACTGGTAATCTCATGGCGCAAAACTATTACTAATTGAACGGAAGGAAATGACTACGCTTATTCTGTGAATTGATAAGAATCAGTAAAATTAAGGCGCAAGTAACCACTCAATTGCAAGATCATACCCATCAAGGCCTAAGCCGATGATACTGCCAGCTGCCTTAGCACTAACATATGATAGTTTTCTGAAATCTTCTCTTGCATGCACATTAGAAATATGTACTTCCACTACCGGTGCTTTGATGGCAGCGATCGCATCACCAATAGCTATTGATGTATGCGTATAACCTCCGGGATTAAGAACAATTCCATCATATTCAAATCCCACTCTTTGCAATTCATTGATCAGTTCGCCTTCCACATTACTCTGAAAATAACTGATCTCGATATTTGCATACTTCTTCCTTAGTGAATCGAGAAATTGTTCAAATGGCATATTACCATAAATACCCGGCTCTCTTTTGCCGAGCAGGTTCAGGTTGGGTCCATTGATGATGGCGATCTTCATAGTTCGAATATAAAACAAAAAAGCCGCTGAAATTTTCAGTGGTTTTGTATTAGTTCTTTTGCCCTTTTATTAATTGAATGAACTCATCAAATAAATATCTTGAATCATGCGGTCCGGGTGTAGCTTCCGGATGATATTGCACGGAGAATGCCGGCTTACCTTTTACCCGGATACCCTCAATACTCTGATCGTTCAGATTCACATGGGTTACCTCAATATGTGATGCCTTCTTCACAGCCTCAGGGTCTACACCAAAACCATGGTTCTGTGTAGTTATTTCTGAGCGGCCGGAGATAACATTTTTTACAGGATGATTCAACCCACGATGACCGTGGTGCATTTTAAAAGTAGGAATATCATTTGCCAGTGCCAGCAATTGGTGACCCAAACAAATACCAAACACCGGTTTCTCCTCTTTCAATATTTGTTTCAATATGGTGATGGCGTAATCCATCGGTGCCGGGTCACCAGGACCGTTGGAGATAAAATAACCGTTCGGATTAAATTGTTTTACTTCTGCCAGCGGAGTTTTGGCAGGAAATACTTTTACATAAGCACCCCTTTCCACCATGCAATTCAGAATATTTCTCTTCACACCGTAATCCATTACAGCAATGCGGATCGCAGATTTTACATCGCCTAACTCGTAAGCGTTGGTTGTACTTACTTTTGAAGCCAGCTCCAGCCCATCCATATTAGGGGTTTCTGCCAATTTCTTTCTAAGTTCTTCAATGTCCGTTGTCTCTGATGAAATGATACAGTTCATCGCTCCTTTGGTTCTGACATGAGCTACCAATGCCCGGGTATCCACTCCTTCTATCGAAACTATCTTATTTGCCTTTAAATATTCATTTAAAGAACCGTTCGCCAGTTTTCTTGAATACTGGTCTTCCAGATTTCTGCCAATTAAGCCGTTTATCTTCACACTGTCACTTTCTACATCTGCTTCTTTTACACCGTAGTTACCGATATGAGCACTGTTCATTATAAGTATCTGACCAAAGTAACTCGGGTCGGTAAACACTTCCTGGTAACCAGTCATACCAGTATTGAAACATATTTCACCAGTAGTAGTGCCTATGGCGCCAAAGGTCTGACCATGATGAACAGTTCCATCAGCTAATAATAATACAGCCGGGATTGAAGAATTAGACATTTGTCACTTCACTTGTTGTTATAAAAACAAATTGTGCAAATGTAGGGAGGAATAAGGTGATTTGAAGGATAGAATTTTACAGCAGTTATTCACAACTATCCAAAACAACCTTTTTACCTGGTTTTAAATTTATATCAATACCGCCTTCCGATACATCAACCTCTATTCTGCTGTTTTCCTATCCTGAATAAGTCTAATAGCCGGAGGACTCTTTTATATTGCTGGCTCTTGCTGGCTCAGGCAATGAAAGCTGCCCAACCCCCAAATGATATCGGCAGAGTCAATTCCTATCACTTCCCTGTTGGGAAAGCAACTTTGAATTATTTGCATAGCTTTTTCATCCCTTGCAGAACGGAATGTTGGAACAATTACGGATCTATTAGCGATGTAAAAATTAGCATAAGAACAAGGAAGCCGCTGGTCCTCATATATCAATTCCTCAGGCATTGGCAACTCAACAATATTTAATTGCTTGCCATTCAGCAATCGCATTACTTTCAGTTGTTGCAGGTTATGTTGCAATAATTGATAATTTTCATCATTCTTATTCTCTTCAATCACTGCTATTACGGTGTCTTCATTAATAAACCGTACAGTATCATCAATATGACCATCGGTATCATCACCCACAATCCCTTCATCCACCCAAAGTACCTGCTGCATTCCATAAAAATTGCATAGATACTCCTCAATCTGTTGCTGATTCAAGTGAGGGTTACGATTGGGGTTCAGCAAACAGGCAGTAGAAGTCATTACGGTCCCTTTTCCATTAAATTCTACAGAACCACCTTCCATTACAATACCGGGATGATAAACAGGAATATTTAAATGCTTCCCTATCAAAGTTGGCACAACATCATCAAGGTCAAACGGTGGATATTTATTACCCCATGCATTATAACCCCAATCAACAATCACTTTCTTTTGCTCTGCCGAAGGGTTGATTAAAAATGCGGGGCCATGGTCACGGCACCATGCGTCATTAGTCGGGTGGAAAAAAAACTCCACTTTAGCTAAATCCACCTTCTCCTTTTCCAAATGATCAAGAGCAAATAATTTCATTGCCTCATCAGTTACATTGATCCTGACAAGTTCACCCTTTGTCAGTTCTCTGATAAATTTTGTATAAGAAGGAAATATCGTTTGAATTTTCCCCGGCCATGATGCTTCTTTGTGCGGCCAGCTGAGCCAGGTTGCAATATGAAGTGCAAATTCAGCCGGGAAATAATATCCAAGTTCTTTGGGAGTGGCTTGCTTAATCATTAGTGTTCGTCAATAAATCTTTGCGTAATAGGTTGGTATGAATCAATTCTCCGGTCTCTCAGGAATGGCCAGTGAGTTCTGTATTGGTCAGTTTTCGCTAAGTCGAGTTCCAAAACCTTTACCTCCTCATCATCATGGGATGCTTTATATAATATAGTCCCGAACGGGTTGGAAACAAAAGAACCTCCCCAGAATTTCATGGCACCGTTTTGCTCAAGCCCTACTCGATTCACACTCACTACATGCACACCATTGGCAACGGCATGGCTTTTTTGAATCGTTTGCCATGCGCCGTATTGTTCCGTATTAGTTGCTTCATCCTGCGATGTGGCCCAGCCGATAGCTGTAGGATAAAACAAAATTTCCGCTCCCATTAGAGCTGTAATTCTTGCCGCTTCAGGATACCATTGATCCCAGCAGATCAACACACCAAGTGTGGCGAATTTTGTTTTGAAAACTTTATACCCTAAATCGCCGGGTGCAAAATAGAATTTCTCGAAATAAGCAGGGTCATCCGGTATATGCATCTTTCGATACTTCCCAAGGTAGCTTCCATCAGCATCGATAACTGCTGTTGTATTATGATAAAGCCCTTGTGCCCTTTTTTCAAATAATGAGGCAATAATTACCACCCCAAGTTCGCCAGCTACTTTTTGCAAAGCCTCTGTAGAGGGTCCGGGTATTGGTTCCGCCAATTTGAAATTTTCATAATCCTCCACATCGCAGAAATATAAGGAAGTAAAAAGCTCCTGAAGGCAAACGATCTGTGCTCCATCAGCAGCAGCTTTCTTTACGCCTTCTATTGCTTTTGCAAGGTTTTCTTCCTTTTTATTAGTGCAACTCATTTGCACCAGCGCAACTTTTACTTTACTCATTCTTTTGAATTGAGATGCAAAAATAGAAAATTGAAGCTTGTGGCGACCTTAAATCTTAAGCAGAATTCCTTCCTGAATCTGCATGAATAACTGTTCCACCCGGCAATCTGCCACCAGTTCGTTGTTGCCGGTGATCTTGAAAAGAAAGTGAGGTGATGAGGCCGTTATATAATTGGAAGCGGATCCCCACTTCACTCCTGAATTGCTGCAAAGCCCGGTTGGAAGAATGATCTATTATATTGATTTATGCAATTGATAAATGATATAACAAGAAGCATTGGTGAAAATACTTCGTTTTAAGAATATATATCTATCCGCCATCCCAATAAAAAGCCCCCCGGTAAACGGGGGGCCCGATATTAAACAGATTTTATTGCTATTATTCAGCAGTTTTTTCTTCTGTTGAAGGAGCTTCCGTTTTTTCAGTTGCTTCTGATTTCTTTTTGGCACCACCGGCACGGCGGGTTTTCTTGGCAGCACCTTTTGCTTCGCCTTTACCCTTACCGTAGATGTCATTGAAATCAACCAGTTCGATCATTGCTGTTTCAGCATTGTCGCCAACCCTTGCTCCCAATTTAATAACCCTGGTATATCCACCAGGACGACCAGCTACTTTTTCTGCTACGGCACCAAATAATTCTTTGATAGCTTCTTTGTCCTGCAGGTAGCTGAATACCACACGACGCTGATGAGTAGTGTTATCTTTTCCTTTTGTGATCAGTGGCTCTACATATACCCTTAAAGCTTTTGCTTTAGCAGTAGTAGTAACGATCCGTTTGTGTTGAATCAGTTGGCAGGCCAGGTTGCTCAACAACGCATCTCTGTGTGCTTTCTTTCTGCCTAAATTTTTTACTTTGTCTCCGTGACGCATGATTTTTTAATTTGACAATTTGAAAATGAGGCAATTTGAAAATTACTCTCACTCAAATTTTGGTTATTAAATGTTTCGGCTGTACCGTGTCAGGAATTACAACCTACTATTTATAAACAGCCAAATGCTTTTCAATTGCACATTGGCATATTTGCTAATCCTTAAAATTCACTAAGGTCAATACCCAGTTTCACCAGGTCCATTCCAAAATGCAAACCCCTTTCAGTCAGCACTTGCTCAATCTCAGCCAGTGATTTCTGACCGAAGTTGCGGAATTTCATCAGGTCTTCCTGTTCGTATTGTACCAGCTCACTCAATGAATTGATTTTCGCAGCTTTCAAACAATTGAAGGCTCTTACAGAAAGATCGAGGTCTTCCAATGGAGTCTTCAATACTTTACGCAGTTGCAAAGTTTGTTCATCTACCAGGTCTTCTTTCTTCTCTTCCTTATTGTCGAAAGTAATGTTCTCGTCAGTAATGATCATCAAATGCTGAATCAGGATCCTTGACGCCTGCTTCACAGCTTCTTCCGGATGAATGGTTCCATCAGTAGAAACTTCCATGATCAGTTTTTCAAAGTCTGTTCTTTGTTCCACCCTCGTATTCTCGATAGTGTATTTCACATTTTTGATTGGCGTAAAGATGGCATCAATCGGGATATAGCCCAAAGGAGCATCTTTGGGTTTATTATCTTCGGCAGGTACATAACCACGGCCTTTACCGATAGTCAGTTCCACATCCATCCTTGCAGAAGAATCCAATGTACAGATCAGGAGGTCAGGATTCATGATCTGGAAAGAATGAGTTCCTTCACCGATCATACCAGCAGTGAATTCAGTCTTGTTCTTTATAGACAAAATGATTTTTTCATTTGCCACTTCATGATCAACCGTTTTTTTGAAACGAACCTGCTTCAGGTTCAGG
Organism: Chitinophagaceae bacterium; assembly: GCA_037045605.1. Taxonomy (GTDB): domain Bacteria; phylum Bacteroidota; class Bacteroidia; order Chitinophagales; family Chitinophagaceae; genus JJ008. The sequence continues at coordinate 54,216 of JBAOHK010000011.1, forward strand.
AAAATCTCCACCACATCTTCGCTGATGCCTTTCATGGTTGCAAATTCATGCTCCACACCTTCTATCTTCACACCAATGATGGCATAACCTTCCAGTGAATTCAGTAATACACGGCGAAGTGCATTACCGATGGTTACACCGTAACCGGGTTCCAACGGACGAAACTCAAACTGAGCTTCGAAATCAGTTGCTTTTTGCAGAATGATTTTATCGGGCTTCTGGAAATTTAAAATGGCCATATTTCAGACTTTAGTTTTTAAAATTTTTGTTACTAACCTGGTTACTGCTATCAGCTTAGGTTGCGTCGGACTCTTGTACGCTCTGTAATTCTATTCAGCTGATTACTTAGAATACAATTCGACAATCAGCTGCTCCTTAATATTCTCAGGAACACTTTCCCTTTCAGGATAAGTGATGAAAGTACCTTTCAGTTCAGTTTCATTCCAATCCAACCAGCTGAATTTCGGGTTCTTACCACGAACAACACTGGTGATAGAAGTTCTGCCTTTGCTACTTTCTTTGATAGTGATAACATCACCTGGTTTCAGTTGATAAGAAGGAACGTTTACCACTTCTCCGTTCACCTCAATGTGTTTGTGACTAACCAACTGACGGGCAGCAGGACGGCTTGGAGCAATACCCATACGGAAAACAGTGTTATCAAGGCGGGCTTCGCAAAGTTTAATCAGGTTTTCACCCGTTACACCTCTGCGGCGGGCTGCTTCCTCAAATGTTTTACGGAATTGTTTTTCCAGGATGCCATAAGTGTACTTCGCTTTTTGTTTTTCACGAAGCTGCAGGGCATATTCGCCTAACGTTTTACGTTTGCGTTTTTCACCATGCATACCGGGAGGGTTGCTGTGTTTTACCCAACCATTTACCATTGCCTAAGATAGGCTCGCCAAAAATGCGGGAAATCTTGGTCTTTGGACCAGTGTACCTTGCCATAGTTTTTATTCATTTACGCTTTTTTGTAACGGTGCTTTGATCAGTAAAAGCGTTAAAAATCAATCAGGCACCCTTTGTTTAAATGAAAGCTCTTGGCTTCAATATGTCTTGTACGTTTCCGTACTATTATACTCTTCTCTTTTTCGGCGGACGGCAACCATTGTGTGGCAGCGGAGTCACGTCTTTGATCATCACTACTTCAATCCCACTTTGTGAGATAGAGCGGATAGAACTTTCACGGCCAGCTCCCGGACCTTTTACATACACATCCACTCTTTTTAAACCTGCTTCAAATGCTGTTTTTGCAGCATCTGCGGCAGCCATTTGTGCAGCATAGGGAGTGTTCTTTTTAGAACCCTTGAAACCCATTTTGCCGGCACTGCTCCAGGAAATAACCTGGCCATTCTTGTTGGTAAGGCTGATGATGATGTTGTTGAATGTAGCGGAAATGTGAGCATCGCCGTAGGAGTCTACTTTCACCACTCTTTTCTTAGCAGCTGCTTTTGCGCTAACAGCCTGCTGTGCTTGTGCTTTTGCCATAATTTTTGTACCGAGGTAATCTTTTTTTAATAATTATTCCGCTTTTGGCAGAATCTGAACTAACCCTCCTCCTGCACCGGGTATCCGTAATTAGTTCAGCGTTGATGGTGCATTTATAAATAACAATTGGCAGGCCTGAAAAATCAGGCTGCCAGTTGAATATTACTTCTTAGCTGCTTTCTTTTTACCAGCAACAGTTTTCCTTTTTCCTTTCCTGGTACGGCTGTTGGTTTTGGTACGCTGGCCACGAACCGGCAAACCTTTACGATGACGAAGCCCACGGTAGCAGGCAATATCAAGCAAACGCTTAATACTCATCTGTACTTCAGAACGAAGCTGACCTTCCACTTTCAGTTCTTCCGTAATAGTATTACGGATGGCAGTCAGTTCATCATCATTCCACTCATGTACTTTTTTATTCCTGTCAATACTGTGCTTGTCAAGAATGTACTGAGCAGTAGAGGGGCCAATACCATATATATAGGTAAGGCCTATTTCCCCTCTTTTGTTTTTTGGTAAGTCAACACCGGCAATACGAGCCATATTATTATTTTATCTTTTAAAACTTTACTTAATTAAGAATTAACCCTGTCTTTGTTTGAAGCGGGGATTCTTTTTGTTAATAACATAAAGTTTGCCTTTACGACGAACGATTTTGCAATCAACACTTCTTTTTTTAATAGATGCCCTTACTTTCATGATGATCAAATTACTTGTATCTAAAATTGATTCTTCCTCTTGTTAAATCATATGGCGATAATTCAACCCCAACTTTATCACCCGGCAGAATGCGGATATAGTGCATTCTCATTTTCCCGGAGATGGTTGCCAGTATCTCATGCCCGTTTTCCAGTTTTACCCGGAACATAGCATTGGATAAGGCTTCTATGATTGTACCATCTTGCTTGATTAAGGGTTGTTTCGACATATTTTTTTTCGGAACGCAAAGGTAGGAGTATCAGGCCTAAAAAAGAAAAAACCCCGCTTATTTTTAGGGGTTCTGTGGAAAAGATGCTTCTGAAGCTTGAAAAGGAGCTTAAATCCAGCGTTAAGGCTTGTCTAAGTGCACTTTAGTCATGTCCAGATGAAGGTTTTGGAGCTCATGAACCCCCAGCGGGAAGCTAAAATGGCGCCTGTCTTCCCGCCACCACATCTCAATATTAGAAAAATCACCTTTTTTGGGGGTTACCAGCCGAAATGAGTCTTTTTTATACTTTACACCCCCATCTATCTCTTCCCGGGTAAAGCCTAATTTTATCAATTGGCTTTCATCTAATGGAACTGCAAACATTTCCTCCGGAGTGTACCAAAACTCCTGAACTCCATTATCTACCAGGGCTTGATTTTCTTCGTGACTGATACTTACAACAGTACCCTCCCTAATTATTCCCTCATCGTTCACAGAAATAATATCTCCTGACTTTAGGTTTCCAATTTTTAGCATGGCAATCCGTTTTAGTTATCCGAATATAAAAAAGATTGGCTAACGAAGAAAAGATTTTAATCAACTTCTTTTGTGATAGCTCAAAACCGCCCATGAATTAAAAAAAATTGCAAATCCTAACATTATTATTAGGTGATACTTAATATCAGCCAGCGAACTCCCTTTTAATACTACCATCCGCATCACTTCAATAAAGTAAGATACAGGGTTAAATCTGGTTATCCACTTTGCCCATTCCGGCATACTGTCAATAGAAGTGTACAAACCACCTAGCAGAATAAATATCATCATTAAAAAGAAAGATAGCAGCATTGCCTGTTGCTGGTTAGAAGAATAGGTGGATAATAACAATCCTAAACCCAGAACTGCCAACAGGTACACAGCCGCAAATACATAAATAGTGATAAAGCTTCCCGCAGGAATGATTCCATAAAACAACCTGGAAATGGTAAGACCAATTGTCAAAACCACAAGGCCCAGTAGCCAGAAAGGAATCAATTTCCCTAATATAAAATGAAACTTCTTTACAGGTGTTACGTTTATTTGCTCAATAGTTCCGATCTCTTTTTCTTTTACTATGTTGACAGCTGCCAGGTTAGACCCAACCATAGTCAATAGTATCACCAAAATACCTGGCACCATAAAAAACTTATAATTCATCAGTGGATTATACCAGTTAGAGGAAGTTATTTCGATTTGTGTCTCCGGGCTAAACCGTGGGAACTGTATCCATTCCGTTCTTACTTCCCGGTTATAATCTTGCACAATACTGCGTAAATAAGCACCCCCCAAACTGGCCTTTACTCCATTGATAGCATTTATTGCCATAAAGAGTGCTGCTTCGTCTTGCTTTACCAGGTCCTTTTCGAAATTATCAGGTATCTGCAAAACCAGATCGGCTTTATCCCTTTCAATTTGCTGCAGGGAAACATCATAAGAAGATGTGTAGTCTGTAAGTATAAAATAACCCGAGGAAATGATCTTATTTACCAACTGGCGGGAGTAATCGGAATGGTCCTGATCTACCACCGCCAGTTTAATATTCTTCATTTCGTAATCAGCAGCCCAGGGCAATATGAGCAGCTGAATTACCGGCATGATCAATATTATACGCAGAATAGAAGGATCCCGGAATATCTGGCGGAACTCTTTTTGCAATAAAAATTTTAATGTTCTCATGCCAGCCTGATTTTGAATTTCTTAATTGCCATCCCTAAAAAGAATACCATCATACCCATGAGTATGAGTGTTTCCTTCCAGATAGCATTTAGCCCAAGGCCTTTTATCATGACTGATTTTACAATACTGTAATACCACTTTGCCGGAACAATATTAGAGACGATACGAAGAGGTAATGGCATATTCTCCACCGGAAACATGAAGCCGCTAAGCATGATTGTCGGGAGAAATAAAGCTACCAACGAAATGAACATAGCTGTTTGCTGCGATGCAGCACCAGCCGAGATAAGCAGACCCAGCGATAAGGATACGAGTGTAAATAGAATACTCTCAAACATCAGCAAAGAAATACTTCCATTAATTGGCACTTCTAATACAAAAACACTTAATAATAAGATGGTAGTGATATTTATGACGGATAATAACAGGTAGGGAACCGCTTTTGCTAATACTACCAACTGAGGTCTCATTGGCGACACCAGCATAACTTCCATTGTTCCCATTTCTTTTTCCTTCACTATGGTGATAGCAGTCATCATAGTACAAACAAGCAACAACACCATTGCCATTACCCCTGGTACAAAATTGAAAGCGCCTCTCAGTTGTGGATTGTACAACATCCGCATTTCGGTATTGATGGTATAGGGCAATTTCCTGTTACCGGTGATCCGGTTCTGATAATCCATGATAATGGAAGAAGCATAATTTGTCAGGGTGTTTGCCACATTGGGGTCCGAGGCATCAGCTATCAGCTGGACTTGTGCTTTGTTCAGGTGCTGAAGGTCTTCGCTGAAATGCTGCGGGAAAATGACCGCCAATTTTATCTTCCCTTTTTTGAACTCCTCTTCCACCTCGCTATATGATACAAGATTTTTCTCCAGGTCAAAATAGCGGCTGGCATCCAACTGGCTCGTAAGCGAAAAGGTTGCTTCATCTTTTGAATTATCCAGGACAGCGATCTTTGAATTCTTTACCTCGTTGGTCAATGCAAATCCAAAGATTATGATCTGCACCACTGGCATACCCAGCAGTATGAACATTGTTCGTTTATCCCGCCAGATGTGGAAGAATTCTTTTTTTACAAAGGAGAAAAATTGCTTCATGAATTAATCTGCTGCTCTTACAGCTTTTCTTGCCAATTTTAAAAACACTTCATCCATTGATCCTGCCTCGTATTTTTTCTTTAATTGTGATGGTGAATCCAGCGCCTCAATTTTTCCATCCACCATAATGCTCACCCGGTTACAATACTCGGCCTCGTCCATATAATGGGTAGTAACAAAAATGGTAATCCCATTATCAGAAGCCTTGTAAATCATATTCCAGAACTCCCTCCTTGTCACCGGGTCCACACCTCCGGTTGGTTCATCCAGGAAAACAATTCCCGGTTCATGAAAGATTGCAACCGAAAAAGCCAATTTCTGTTTCCATCCCAATGGCAATGCCTTTACCAGCATATTCGCTTCTTTTTCCAGGTGCAGTTCTTGAAGTATGTATTCGGTTTTTGCTTTTATAAAATCGTCTTTCATTCCATAGATGCCCCCATAGAAACGCATATTCTCTTTTACTGTCAGGTCTTCATACAAAGAAAATTTCTGGCTCATATAACCGATGTTCCGTTTTATTTTCTCGTTTTCCTTGTACACATCAAAGCCTGCAACCGTAGCCATACCTGATGTTGGCATAGAAAGACCGCATAGCATCCGCATAGCCGTTGTTTTTCCTGCACCGTTAGCTCCAAGAAACCCGAAAATCTCCCCTTTGTGTACATCAAAGCTGATCTTGTCTACCGCTACAAAATCACCAAATCGTTTGGTTAGCATATCCGCCGTTATGACCTTGTCGTTTGTCATGTTAGTTTTTCATTAAAGCAATGAAGCAATCTTCAATATCCGGTCCCACTTCCTCCATCTCTGCATTTTCATTTTGCCGGCCTTGGATAAACTCTTTTAATTTTTGATTTCCTGACTCATCTTTCATCACCACATGATGAAACTCTCCAAACGGGTAAGCATCCTGTACAACATCAAGTGCCAGGAGATCATTCAGTAAATGCAACATATGGGAAGATTTCACCGCCCATAATGGATTCGAAAAATTCTTTATCACACCTTTTGGCGTATTAATAGACAGGATTCTTCCGTTTTGTATTAATGCTACTTTATCACACAATGCTGCTTCATCCATATAAGGTGTGGAAACTAAAATAGTGATACCCTGTTCTTTCAATCCTTTCAGCATCTCCCAGAACTCTTTTCTCGATACAGCATCCACCCCTGTTGTTGGCTCGTCCAGGAATAAAACAGATGGCCGGTGAATCAATGCACAGCTTAAAGCCAGTTTTTGTTTCATGCCACCCGATAATTTTCCTGCTTTTCTTTTTTTGAAAGGCTCTATTTGCACATAGATATCCTTTACCAGGTCATAATTCTCTTCAATGGTCGTATTAAAAATAGTAGCGAAGAAATTCAGATTTTCCTCCACTGACAGATCCGGGTACAACGAGAACTTTCCAGGCATATATCCTACCCGTTTACGAATGGCTTTATAATCTTTCACCACATCAAACCCATCGACTGTTGCTTTACCACTATCAGCCAGCAGCAATGTTGTAACAATTCTGAATAGTGATGTCTTGCCGGCCCCATCCGGGCCGATTACCCCAAACAATTCTCCCTTTGGAACTTCAAAAGAAATATCGCTTAACGCAGCTATTTCTTTTTTCTTACCATAGGTTTTGATGATATTTTCAACTACGACTGATTGCATTTTATTACAATTTCACTTCCCCATACATTCCGATTTTTAAGTACCCGTCGTTCTTTACTTTCACTTTGATCGCATACACAAGATTGGCCCTCTCTTCCTTTGTCTGGATCGTCTTGGGTGTAAACTCAGCCTTGTCTGAAACCCAGGTTATAATGCCGGTATATTCTTTGTATTTTTTTGCCCCGTCATCAATCATCACTTTTACAGGTTGGTTCAACTTAACCTGTCCCAATTGCACACCGGTTATATAAGCTCTCAGATTAAGAGATGAAAGATCAGCGATCTTATATAATGCCTTACCTGCTGAAGTAACTTCCCCGGTCTCTGCATATTTTGTTATTACGGTTCCGGTAACAGGATTAATGATATTAGCCCTACCTGCCTGGTCTTTTAACTGGGCTATTCTCTTTTTCAGCGGATCAGCTTCGCTTAAGATGCTGCGGTTTTGTGTCGCAATATTATTTTTTTGAACAGTTATTTGTTGCCGGGTCACATTCATCTGCTTCCTGGCCACATCGATTTGTGAGTTGATATCATCCAATTGTTTCCCGGTTGCCGCATCTGCCTTCAGCAGATTTTCAATCCGGGTCTTTTCATGCAATAAATTATTTAACTGCGATTGCTGAACAGCCAGTTGATTTTGCAGTAACTGAATTTGCGGTCCTGCATCTGCTGTTTTTTCGTTTAAGGCCCTTATACTGGCTTCCACTTGCTCTTGCTGTAATGAGACGTTGGTAGCATCCACTAATCCGATGATGCTGTCTTTAATAAGAACAGCCCCCTCTTCAACATTCAGCGACATTATCTTTCCTGACATTTCTGATGAAACAATTGTTTCCTCCGCCTCAAATGTTCCGGATGCATCAAACTTCTTTCCGTTTCCGTTACAGCCTGCCAACAGTAGTGAAGATGCTGAAACAAGTACAAAAACTATTTTCTTCATAATTAAACTGGTTTATTGTTTCCCTGAGATTGTATTATAGTTGACTTGCGCCTGCAATAACTGCAGCTGATGAGTGATAAGTGTTTGCCTCGCCTGATCTTCGGCATTTATTTCCTTTAGATAATCGTTGGCGGTAATAACACCATTTTCTAATTGTGCTTTTGCTGCTTCCTTTACACTATTCCTTAATCCGATAATTTCGTTATCAGAAGTGATCAGTTGCTGTAGTTTTTCAATTTCGGAATGCTGTTGCGCCAGCTGTGTATTAGTGTTTAACAAAAAAGTTTCCCTTTGCACCTCAACTATTTTTTTATTTACTTCTACCAGCTCTTTTTCTTTCTTTTTCGTATACAACCCTCCCAATGACCAGTTAAAACGAACCCCACCTATATAAAAGAAATCAAAATCATTCTTCAATTGGTTAAGTGCAGGACGACCATAACCACCCTGTACAAAAACACTGGCTTTGGGTAAATTTTTAGCGGTAATCAGGTTGTCCTGTTGACCAATCAATTTCGCCTGGCCGGTATAAAGTTTTAGTTCCGGCCTTGTGATTTCAGTGACAGTTACGGCAAACTCAGAAACAGGTTTTTCTAATTGAACACTTTCGTTTAATGACTGACCTGTAAAAAGTGCCAATACAGCTGTCAATCCTTTTTTAGATGATTTGATCTCAATTGTCCGCTGATCTGTTTTTAATAACTCAGCTTTCAGCATATTCAGGCTGGAACGAAAAGCAGTACCATTCTGCACCTGTGCTTCTATTCTTTTTATCCCGGTTTGAATATCTGCTTTTACCAAATCAACCTGTTTTAGTTGCTCATCCAGGTAAAGTATCCCAAGGTAAATCTGGTTGATGCGTTCCTTCAGCTTGTACAACTCAACTTCTACTTTCTGTTCTTCCACGGCAGCATTCAATTCCTGATAGACTTTTTGCTCTTTCGTTACTCCGCCGTCGTAAATTAACTGGCTTACATCTGTCACCAGCTTATACTGATCTTTTGCTGCTGCTTCGATTGTGAAACCGGGAAGACTTACTGGTACCTTCGTAACATCTGACTGGTAAGTGGCCTGGGCACTAATAGCCACTTGGGGCAAAAACCCTTTTTGCAGGTTGTCAATACTTATACCGGCAGTTTGTTTAATAAGATCCTTTTGTTTAACCACAGGATAATTCTTAGCCGACAGATCATATGCCTGTTCAAGGGTAAGTTTTTGCAATGACTGACTGAAAAGTTGGAATGGAACGGCCAGCATAGCCAGTAAAAGATGCTTTTTCATATTGGTTTGTTTCGATTCGCCTTCCGGCTTATTATTAAGCAGAATTTATTTCCTGATAGAATCAATAATAAACTTTGGTATCTCCTTTCGTCTCTGCTCCATTACTTGTGTGAACTGGGTATCACTCATCTGCATATTTCGTATCATCATTGGCCTTGCCACAAACGGGAAAATGGTCATGCTGAGCAGGTTCATGAAAAGGTGCATCGGGTGAATTCTCTTTATCGTGCCTTTTTTTATTTCTTTCTCGATCTGCTCAAGGAATTTTCCGGGATTGGGCAAATTGTCTTTACCCCAGATCTTATACAGGAACTGGTCAGGATCACGGTTCACCTCGTTCATCACAAACCAGGGCAGGTAAGGGTTATCCTGCATCTCATCAATATATTCGTTTACGAAGTTTTCAATTTTTTCAAACAGCGGAACATCCGAATTAAATATGGCATTGATCTTCGGGAAAAATTTTTGCGCCTCCTCCATGAAAACCACTTCAAATAATTTGTCTTTATCCCGGAAATAGTAATGCAGTAAAGCCTTATTAATACCTGCTTCATCAGCAATATCCTGCATCCTTGCACCAGCCATGCCTTTAGTTGTAAATACCTTCCGGGCTGCGACCAGAATCTTTTCCTCGGCACTTTTATCTTTTCTTTTAACCATATAGTTTAACCAAATGGTTAACAAATGTAGAAACATTGATTTTTTTATCCAAATAATTTTTGCGGACGCAGGTTTCAGTTGTTAAGCGGCTATCTTAAACGGTAAAAGGTTCGCCATGGCGAACCTTTTCTTAATTATTTGCCAGCAGGCTGTTTATTCTGCCCAGCTCATTACATAATCCTGATTTTCTATTTCAAGGGCTTGCTTTGTCAGCATTAATGGTCTGAAAGTATCTACCATTACAGCCAGTTCCTTTGTCTCTTTAGCACCGATGCTTTTCTCGACTGCTCCGGGATGTGGCCCATGTGGAATACCTGCCGGATGCAGCGTTATCATTCCTTTGGTAACATGCTTACGGCTCATAAACTCTCCTTCAACATAATATAACACTTCATCGCTGTCAATATTACTATGGTTGTAAGGGGCCGGTATGGCCTGTGGATGATAATCGTATAATCGTGGTACAAACGAACAAACTACAAATGTGCTGGTCTCAAAAGTCTGGTGGATGGGCGGCGGCATATGTACCCGTCCGGTGATAGGCTCAAAATCATGAATTGAAAAAATATATGGATAGCAGCAGCCGTCCCAGCCAATCACATCAAAGGGATGAGTACTATAGTGCAGACCGTACAGCATTCCTTTTTTCTTGGCTTTGATCAGAAAATCTCCTTTCTCATCAAAAGTTTTCAAATCCTGAGGAGGCCGGATATCTCTCTCACAATAAGGTGAATGTTCCATCAACTGTCCATATCTGCTCATGTACCGCTTAGGATAACGAAGTGGTGTAAAAGATTCGACAATAAACAACCTGTTTTCAGCTGTATTAAAGCTTATTTGATAAATAGTTCCCCTCGGTAGTACAATGTAATCACCATAAGAGAATGGTAGTTCGCCATACTGTGTATGAACGATACCACTACCCTCATGAACAAAGATCATTTCATCAGCATCAGTGTTTTTATAATAGTAATCCTTCATACTTTCTTTCGGAGCAGCCAAGACGATATGGCAATCGCTATTCACTAATACCGGTACCCGGCTTTGCTAGATAATCTTTTACAGGCTTTACTTTAAACCCTTCAAGGCTGCGGTGCTTCAGCATTTTTTCCTCTGCCACCTGAGGCGATACATCTACCTGGGGTTCTGTCTTAATAATTTGTGTTGGGGGATGACAATGATAAAGCAACGCATAATCATCGCTGAATCCTTCAGTAGAAAACAATTGTTCCGAATATAATGACCCCATCAGGTTTGCGGAACTGGATATGACGTTTATGCGGAATATTTCCGAGTTTATAATAATGAGGCATGATTACAAGTTTGAAAATTAGAAAATAGGAAAATCAAATACAATTCTCCGGGTCTTTGAGTTTACTTGCCCGCATTACATTTATCCAACTCAAGTGAAACCATCAGGAAATAGTATTTCCATTTTCTCTTATCAATATAATATGTGAAGTTGCGGTGAAAAGGCATTTTCAAATTTACGACTAAATTCATTCTGCCAAATGACAAGAATCGGCCTTATATCAGACACCCACGGCTATTTAGACGAAGCGGTTTTCAAACACTTTGAAAATTGCAGATGAGATATGGCATATCGGAGATTTTGGCAACCCAGAACTGGCGAAACAGCTTGCGGCATTCAGGCCATTGAAGGGCGTCTATGGGAATATTGACAGTAATGACATCAGGACTATTTATCCTGAACAGCTTGTCTTTATGTGTGAAGATGTAAAAGTAATGATCCGGCATATCGGCGGTTCGCCGCCCAAATACAACCCTGAAACCAGAAAAGAACTACTAATACATCAACCACAATTATTTATCAGCGGCCATTCTCATATTTTGAAAGTGATGTATGATGACAAAATAAATTGCCTGCACATGAACCCCGGCGCTGCCGGCAAACAGGGCTGGCATAAAATAAGGACGCTTATCCGCTTTGCGATCGAAGGTTCTGTTATTAAAGATTGTGAAGTAATAGAATTAGGAGCAAGGTGAAAAAAAATTTGGAAAAAACATCCCGGTTCATCATTTACTTTTAAGCGCCAATGCTATTTCCTGCTTACGCTGCCGGGATACCGGTAATGATGTATGGTCCTTTAAAATAACGGCCCCTTCGTTTTTGTAGTTGTCAATAAAATTCCTGTTAACAAGGTGTGATTTATGTATGCGCAGAAAATTGTGCTGTACTAAAATTTCTTCATACTCTTTCATCGTCTTTGCACTCAGGTATTTCTTGTCACCGCTTAAATAGAAACGGGTATAATTGCCCTCTCCTTCCAGCCGGATGATCTCTGAAGGAGAAAAAAACAATGCCCCGCTCATGGTAGGTACTGCCAGCTTAAATTCACTTTCCTTCCTGTTCTTCAGGTTTACCAGGAGGTTTTGCAATAAAGAATCGGTTTGCATTTGCTGGTCTCTTTTTGCGAGAAAACGGTTTACAGCAGAACGCAGTTCATCAGCATCGATTGGTTTTAGAAGGTAATCCAAGGCACTAAATCGGATGGCCCGGATAGCATACTCATTATAGGCCGTGGTAAAGATGATCTCAAAATCAATCTTTTTAAGTCCCCCCAGGAACTCAAAGCCGTTCTTTTCCGGCATTACTATGTCCTGAAACACCAGTTGCGGCTGAAACTGCTGTAATAATGCATTGGCCTCTGCGATCTCTACTGCGATACGCAGGTCTGTTATTTCAGGCACATGCCGCTCTATCATCATCTTCAGCACATTGGCTGCTGATTGCTCATCATCAATGATCAAGGCTTTTATCACCCTATGAAATTAGCAAAAAAGACGGTGGAAAGAATTGTCCGCCCGTTTTATTCTGCTGTCGGCTGAAGCGGAATAGATAATGTTAAGCGGGTGCCCGATGCCTGGCCGGTACTATCGTACAAGTCTTCAAACTGGATACTTTCTTTAGCGGGAATATGGCTTATCAATTTCAATCTCTCTTCTACCAGCGGAATGCCTTTCGATTCGTATGGCAAAAGCTTCTGCTGTTGTTCTTTTAGTTGTTTTGCTTTGATACGGCCGATGCCATTATCTGCTATACTTACCTGTAATAAATTTTCAGCAGCAAGAATAAATTTGATGGTCAATATTTTCGCTCCCGGCTTGGGAGAAAGCCCATGCTTCAGCGCATTTTCCACAAAAGGCTGTATCAGCATACCGGGTATCTTCACCGCTTCCGTTTCTATATCATCCTCCACTTCGAGATGGTACTGAAATGAATCGCCAAGACGTAGTTGTTCAATTTCGAGGTAGAGATTCAGCTGTTCAATTTCTTCTTCCAGTGATATCAATTTTTGCTGCGAGGTATGCAATACTTTTCTAAGCAGGGTTGAAAACCTGGAAATATACCGGTTGGCATTATCAATATCATTGTTTAGTGTAAACTGCTGGATGCTGTTCATGGCATTGAAAATAAAATGAGGGTTCATCTGTGCCCGCAGCGCTTTTACTTCCAGTTCGGTCATTTGTTGCTTAATAGCAGCCTTTGTTTCAATGATACTTACCCTTCTGCGAAAATAATAAGCGGCAAGAGCAATTACTATCAGTGCAGTCAGTAACCTGAACCACCAGGTTTGCCAGAAAGGCGTATTAACAACAAAATAATATACCGCATTTTTTTCGCTCCATCTGCCCTTCCTGTTTAACGCCTTTACATGAAAAGTATATTTTCCCGGGGAAAGGTTTTCGTAACTGATGCTGCGCAAACTTTCCCCGTTTGTCCAATTAGTATCCACCCCGTCTAATTTATAATAATAACGCATGCCCTCCGGGTTGGCATAGTCTAATGCTGTAAAACTAAAATTGAAAGAATTATTGTTGTAAGAAAACTTACCGTGGTCATCGCTGAAATTTTTTATTACCTGGTTTGTTTTTGTTCCTCTCACCATTGTAATATAAATTAATGGCGATGAAAACTGTGCTAAAAGCTTATATGGCTTGAAAGATGTAACTCCAAGTGTTGTAGCCGCCCATATATTTCCCTGGCTGTCCTGGTGCAAACGGGCTGTACTGTAACCTGCCTTTATAAAACCATCTGATTCATCAAAATTCAGGATGCTGCTTTTGCCTTTTCCGGCTTGCTCAATTACTGTAATGCCTCTTGAACTGGCAGCCCAAATATTATTATTGCTATCAGCAAGCAAGCTCAAATAATGCATGGTGTTAAGACCATCACCCTCCGTAAACTGTTTTACAATTTCCAGCTTATTGCTTTTGTTAAACACACCCTGTAGTATGCCCCCACCTGCGGTTGCAATCCAAACATTTTCCTTATTATCTTTTAGCAGATAATTTACTGCAGTGTAATTTCCGTTTAAGGAAAATTTATGCAGCGTATCATTTTGCAGGCACACAATACCTTCTTCACCCCCCATCCATACACTTCCATCTGGCGCCGCAATGCCGGATGAAAATTTTGCTGACTGCGAAATATTAGGTGGGTAATAATATTTTTTAAATGAAACAGTTTTTCCGCTGATAATAACTTCACTCATACCTGCATCACCCACTACAAATAATTTACCGTTGCTTGTTTTTACAAACTGGCTCAATGCATTGTCGTGCAGGCCATTTTCCGTTGTAAAATGCTCTGTATTGTTATCTCTTATCAACACCACTCCCTGGTACCCGCTTGCCAACCATAGCCAGCCCTTTTCATCTTCATATATATCTTTTATCTCTGCGCTTGGCAGCAGTTTGTCCTTATACACAATAAAACTGTTGCCATTTTTTTCAAATATCTTTCCAAAGTTTGCCCCCAATAACAATTTTTTATTTTTCAGTTCCGTAATGGAATAATAATCGTTATAAGTTGATGACCTATCAAAACCATAAGAACCAAAGAGGGATGGCTTTAGTTTAATCAGCCCTTCATGTGATGCAACCCAAAAGAAGCCATGCTCTTTTAAAATAGCCGTCGGCCATACAAGATTGTCATCATCTAAAGTTACATATGTTGTAATAGTACCGGTTTGCGGATGAAAACAAAATGCACCCCTTGTACCTACATACCATATGCCTTCCGCAGTACTGTCTGCAGGAGGTTTATAAAGTTTTAAAGGGCTGCTGCTTGTAATAACACCGTTTTCAATTTTATTAATTTCAGTTGATGCAGCATCAAAATAAACAATTGATTTATTTACAGGAAAAAGCGAAGTTATTTTATTGCGGCTGTCAGTAATATAATACAGCATTTCCAGTTGATTATTCAGAAACCTGAACAATGCGTTTGAGGAAGCGATGTAAACGGTACCATCAGCAGCTTTGCTGATAAGCACGGCCCTAAGCTTATCGCTTACTTCATGCTGTTGCCATTGCTTAAGCAGGTAACCGGGCAGGGTGATTTTCTTATTCCCGGTAAGGTCAACATCACTCAGATTGATTTTAGCAGGACCGTTTTCCGTTGCCAGCCAAATGTCATTATTAATATCCGGCAAAATATCATTGACCCCCTGCGGTAAAGATGTAGCTGCACTGATTTTAATTATTTCGTTACCGGCGAGGCAAAATAACCCTGCACCGGTCCCTATCCACAAGCGGTTTTGCTTATCCGTCTTTATTACATTTACATGGCCAATAAGTTCATTATACTTTGCGAAAGCAAAATTTTGAAACCCATATCCATCATACCTACTTAAGCCTGTAGCAGTACCAAGCCATAAAAAACCTTTGGCATCTTTTGCCATGCAAATAATTTCCGGCGATGCTAGACCATGTGAGGTGTTGTAAAACTGGTATTGCCACGCAGTTGGCTGCTGTGCAAAAAGGCAGCCTGAAAAAAAAAAGGCTGTTATTGCTGATACAAAATATTGGTGGTTGAGTAAACGCAATGGAACATTTATAGATAGATAAATCTACAGGTTTTCGCTATGTTTTTTAAAGTTTTGCTTTTTTTAGTTCTTTCACCTGTTCAAAAAGTATTTCAATTACTTCCTGCTGTTGTTGCAGTAATTTTTCCACTCTTTCATTTCTCTTAATTAACTCCTTTACAGCGGCCAGTGTTATACCCGAAATATCCATAGTGCTTATAGCTTTGTCATCGCCTTCCACACCCAGGCCAAATAGTTGTTTAAACTCCTGCGCCATCGGGCCGATATGTGTTTCGAGAATCTTTGTGTTTTTATAATTCCATTGCATGATATCAAGTAAAGAGATTTTTTTCAATAACTCACCTGTATTTATGGCTGTAAAGTTTTCTTTCAGATTCTTGTCGGAAGCATTTGTCCAAACGCCGCCTGCCGTTAAATAAGCACCGTTGCCATTTGATGCACTTGTCCCAACCTGGAATACGCCATTAGTAACAGACGAACGGCCAAAGCCCCAGTCTGTAATGCTGCCATTTCCAAACATCATGGAATTGCTGGTACTTACAGCGGAGTTTGCACCAATGCAGGTAGCATTGGAAAGGCCTGTTACTAACAGATCGGCACTATATCCTATTACTGTATTTCCACTGCCTGTAGTATTTAATATGCCTGCATTATAACCAAAGGCTGTGTTATTGGCGCCGGTAGTCACCTTCAAAGCCTGGAAACCGACTGCGGTATTGTTGTTTGCAGTAGTATTGGCATTAAGGGCAAACTCGCCAATGGCAACATTGTTATCTCCTGATGTATTAGCGAAAAGAGAATTTATACCCATGGCAACGTTTGAATTACCGGTAGTGTTATTGCGAAGGGCCTGGTAACCAAATGCATTGTTTTTTGTGCCAGATGTATTATTGCGTAAGGCAATTGCGCCAAATGCATTATTGTAATCGCCAAAAGTGTTAGCATAAAGTGCTTCATCGCCAAAGGCGCTGTTAGACTGACCACTGGTATTTAATAACATAGCACTGTTGCCGAATGCATTATTAAAGTAACCCTGATCATTAAACATTAAAGTCTGGAAGCCGTATGCATTATTAGAGGATCCTGTGGTGTTATTATAAAGCGAGAAATATCCTGTGCCGGTATTGTGCGTACCCGTGGTATTAGAAAACATGGTATAAAATCCGAGCCCGGTATTATAACTGCCGGTGGTATTCGCAAAAAGCGCATTACTGCCTACGGCCGTATTAGCGGTTGCATGAGTAGATAAAGTTGCGCCGGTACCATTGTTCCGCAATGCATTAAACCCAACTGCTACGAGGTGGCTGCGGCTAACATTGTCTTGTAAGGCAAATGACCCAACAGCCACATTAAAGTTGCCGCTGTTATTAAAATTCAACGCCGAACTTCCAATGGCTGTATTATAATCCCCTTCATTAAAGTAAAGTGAATACTCGCCTGTGGCCGTATTGTGAATGCCGGCGGTGTTTTGATTCATGGATGCATAACCAAGTGCTGTATTGCCTCCGCCGGTAGTATTAAATCGCAATGCGGTTGCACCTAAAGAAGTATTATAGCTAGCGGTAGTATTTGATGAATTAGCAGCAAAGCCTATTGCCGTATTTTCTATACCGGTAGTGTTATCCTTCAACGATGTTGACCCAATGGCAGTATTAAAGTTACCTGTGGTGTTTTGATACAATGATTCCTTCCCGAATGACGAATTAGAAAAGCCCGTTGTTGTTTGATACATAGACCTGTAACCGACCGCTGTGTTATCATCAGCAACTGAACTTATTTGAAGCGACTGGTAGCCTACGGCGGTATTGTTAGCACCGGTTGAATTATTGTTAAGAGACAAACTTCCTACGGCCGTATTATAACTGGCATCATTGGCATTTAGAGCACCTGAACCGATGGCCGTATTACTCATACCGGAAACATTGTTGAATAAACTGCCGGAACCGGCGGCTGTGTTAAAGTTGCCATCTACATTTTTGTTCAGCGAAGTATAACCTATGGCCACATTGCTTACTCCGGTGCTGTTATTGTACAAAGAGAAATAACCATTTGCCGTGTTGTAGTTTCCGGTGGTGTTATAAAACATGGAGCGATAGCCGGTAGCGGTATTTTGGAAACCTGTTGTATTGTATCTAAGTGCATCGCTTCCAATAGCAATGTTGTAATAGCCTGTTGTATTACCAAGCATGGCACTTGTCCCCACTGCCGTGTTATTAAACCCGGTAGAATTAGAGTCAAGGGCATAACTGCCAATAGCCACATTAAAGTCGCCTGTGGTATTGTAATACAAAGAAAATTGTCCGTAGGCACTGTTTCTGTCACCGGTGGTATTTGAAAAAAGGGAACGGTACCCTGTGGCTGTATTGTTGTTGCCCGTGCCCAATTCATTTAAGGCGCTAACGCCAAAAGATGTATTGCCTGTGGCCAATAACCCTGCACGGGTATTAGCTCTTTTAAAAATAACATTGCTATTATCCGATGTACCGATATAATTGGCAGAAGGATTGGTGCCGCCGTTGCCATTGGTACTCCATACATTCAGTGCAGTAGAAACCTCGGCCCATGCAGTACCATTATGAAACCAAAAACTGCTGGTAGTGGTATCATATACCATCAGGCCTTTTGCAGCAGCAATAGTTATTCTTGTAGCAGTGGATGTACGGGGAATAAGCAATCCTTTATCATTACTCTTAATTTCGAGCATGGCACTGCTGCTGGGAGTGGTGGTCCCAATTCCAACGTTTTGAGAAAACACTGCCTGAGTAGTAAAAATCATAAGCACCATAATCACAAATGATCTGTTCATATTTATTTTATTGATTGATGTTGGATACAAGTTCATTTACAGTTTATATATTTATGTTCTTTTCCCCATTACACCAGTAACATCTATGCCGCAAACAGAAAATCGGGCATTTAAAAGTTGCTCTTTCTAATTATCAACACCAATGATGATAGCCTTAAAAATGCCATCAATAACAGCGGCTTCATCAGTTGGGTTGAAAATGGTTATCTGTGCTGCCGTCGTTGTTACATCATGTATGTTGTAAACTAATTTGCGATATGAGTATGTACCCTCCGCAACTTGTGCTACTGATATATGCGGAACAGATGTAAAAGCGGGAAATGTAATATTGAAAAGATATGAAGTGCCAGCACCGAGACCTACAGAAAGGGGTGCGGTGAAAAGCTGTGTTCTCAATTGATTTCCGTTTGAGCTTCTTACTATTCCATCTCCACTATTAACGGTGGCGGTACCAGCTATACTTACATTTCCCTGCGATTGTATATTACCACTGGCTCTTATTGCACCTGCAACATCTAATTTATAAGCTGGTGAAGTTGTACCAAGTCCTACATTTCCGCCATTTAATATTGTAACCCGTGGAGTAGCGTCTTCTGCTATTTGAAAAGAGTTATTAATACCATTATAATACATAACCCAGTATTTAGAATCACTGGAATTATAAATTCCCACACTGCCATCATCTACCTGTAGTTTATGAATAGGAATTGTGGTTCCTATTCCCACACTACCACTTGTATAAATATCCCCTGTATTATGAATATTGCCATTAACATCCAATTTATAGGTGACTAAATCAGGGGTTGTGGTTGCAATGCCCAGTCCTGCTGCAATAACAGCATCACCATTTACGGTCAGCTTGGCAAATGGTGTGGATGCCCCGATTCCCACATTGCCTGAGTTATTGTTGTAAATGTTATTTCCTAATACCGCCCAGTTGGTGCTTCCGCCTCCAGTATTTAATTCCATCCATTGACTGCCATTATGAAACCAAAAGCTGTTGGTGGTATTATCAAAAACCAATAAGCCGGTTGCCGGTGCAGCAATAACAGTTCTTTCGGCAGTGGTCATACGTGGAATGAGAATACCTTTATTGTTACTTGTCAAATCAAGCAATGCACTGCTGTTGGGGAGAGTATTCGTATTGTTGATGGCAACACCAGTACCATTGTCGGTTATAAGTCCTGCAGCAGTAAGGCCCCAGGGACTGTTAAATTTAGCCACTTTATTAACGGTGCCATTAATAATGCCGCTGTGAGAAATATTTACCCAACTTGTGCCATGATAATACTGAAAGCTGTTGGTGTTAGTATTATATATCAGTAAGCCAGGTGCCGGGGACGGAATTGCATTTTTTTCAGCATCCGTCATACGGGGAATGAGTATTCCTTTAGTGGTACTGCTTACATCTAATTGTGCAGAGGCATTGGGGGTGGCAGTGCCGATGCCCACGTTTTGCCCGGAACATACAGCATTCAGCAAGAATGAAATAACAAGAAGGAATTGAAAATGACGCATAACGAATAATTTGAGAGCCAAATTATTCAGTCCTCTGGTTATTCATGCGGGTGGATTATTTACCTGTTAAGTTTACTTATTGAATGGCTGGCAGAACAAATTCAAAAGGAGAAAAATATAGCCGTTCATACAAAATAACAGCCCTCACATTCAGCAAGTGGTTATCTTTCAAAAAACATTTTATGAAACTGAAACTATTTCTTCTTGGCATTTCCTGCAGTTTATTCACCTCTATAAATGCACAAACACAAGAACAGGAAATTGAAGCAGTAAAAACTGTTTGCAATTATTATATGGATGGCGGCACCAATGGCGACAGTGTGTTGTTCTCCAAAGCATTCAGTCCCGGTGGGCAAATGCAATACATGAGGAATGATACATTAGTTGTGGTATCATTAAAAGATTTTATGGCCCGCATGAGAAATTCGGGTCAGAAAACAGACAGAAAAACTAAGATAGAATCTGTGCAGGTATTTGGCAATGCAGCTACTGCAAAATTGACCATTGAATATTCCACTTTTTATTTTCACGACATTATGAGCCTGCTGAAAACAAAAGACGGATGGAAGATCGTCAGCAAAATATTCTACCGGGAGAATAAACCCAAGACCTCTCAATAAGCAAAAGAGCTCCGGTGTTTCCGGGGCTCTTCAATTTTTTACATACCCGGGAACCAGGTTCTGCCCGTGCCCACCAGCCTGAACGGCCATGGAATTGAAATCAGGATAATAAGCAATGCCAGCCCGAAAAGCAGCAGCACTCTTTTATGTTTCATTGCATCGGTTACATTCTTTTTGGTATATGAGTAACCCATATGTACCAGTATTATGGAGATTATCATTGCCGAAATATGTTCTACTGCATAAAATCTGAGTACAGAATTTTTCATTACAGCCCCCATTCCATTCTCCTGGATGCTTTTTAAACCCCAATCCCCGGCAAACCACTGGTAAAGGCCAAGTAATAACATAACGTCGCAGCATATCATCAGAAACAAACCCGTTTTCTGATGACCGGCGGTAAAAGCTTTATGCCTGTCAGCAAAACTTTTGTAAAGAGCAACCAATAGTAATATCAGGATAATCCAGCGAAGAACGCTGTGAAGATGGAGCATGCCGTTGTACATAGCAGTTAATTTATGCTTCAAAGGTAGCAAGCCGACGCCGAATGCTGAACTTTATTCGGCCCAGTCAGCAACAAAAACATTAGTGTCACGGGTACCTCCATTATTGCGGTTGCTGCAGAAAACGATTTTCTTTCCATCAGGAGAGAACATCGGAAAAGCATCAAAGCCTTTATCTCTGCTTATTTTCTGGAGATTGCTTCCATCCTCATTAATGGTATAAAGATTAAAAGGGAATCCTCTTTTATACTCATGATTAGAGGCAAAAATGATTCGTTTATTGTCAGGCATATATGCAGGTGCCCAGTTAGCCTGCCCGTAAGAAGTAACCTGGTGTGCATCGCTGCCATCAGCATTAGCCACCCATACCTCCATATTTGTTGGAGCCACCAAATTTTCGGCCAGCAGATCTTTGTACTCTTTTATCTCCGCTTCGGTTTTAGGGCGGCTTGCCCTCCAGATCAGTTTTGTACCATCAGGGCTGAACCATGCACCGCCATCATAACCAAGCCTATTGGTGATACGCTGCTCTTTTCCTGATGCGAGATCCATGATATAAAGATCTATATCACCATCCTTGGTGCTGGTATATATCATTTTCGTTCCATCTGGTGACAAAGTAGCCTCTGCATCATACCCTTTTGAATTGGTCAGTTGCTTTACGATCTTCCCGTCAAGGTCTGCCATGAAGATGTCGAATGTGTTATATAATGGCCAGATGTATTTGTTACCATATTTAGACCTGTCAGGAGTTGGAGGACATTCTTCACTGCCAAGGTGAGTGGATGCATAAATAATATGTTTACCATCTTTAGTAAAAAAAGCACATGTGGTACGACCCTTCCCGGTGCTTACTCTTTTATAAGTAAATTGCTCACCTTTCTTTGTTGGAACTTTTCCTACAAAGATCTGGTCGCAGGGGATACCGTCCTTTGCATTGGTCCGCTGAAAAACAAGATACTTACCATCGTAGCTCCAGTAAGCCTCAGCATTATCCCCGCCAAAAGTCAGCTGGCGGATATTCCTGAAATGAGTTTCTTCCTCATATTTTAACGTGTCTGCGGCAGAACTGGCAACAGCAATCTTAGCGCTGTTATTGCAGGAAGATATAAGAGCAGCAAATACGAAAGAAAGCAATACAAGTTTTTTCATCTTATTTCGTTTAAAGGCGGCAGCAAAGGTATTTTCGTTAAAACTTAGGTTTGTCAGCCGATTGTCATACCTCCGTTTCCAAAATCATTTAGTTTTGAAATATGAACAAGATTGCAAAAATATCCGCCTCGCTGATTGCCGGGCTGATTTTAATCAGCAGTTGCAATGATAAAAACACTGATTCGCCTTACACCGATATCCTTGCCAAGCCCCCGTTTGCCAGCCTCACGGACAGCATCAAACAAGAACCAAAAAATGATGAGTTATTTTTCCGTAGAGCTGTTTTGCTGAATACCAATAATCTTCCCGAACCAGCCCTGGTTGATTTTAAAAAAGCATGGTCATTAAAAAAAGATGAGCGATATGCTTTCGGCATGGGTAATTTGTTGCTGGATAAAAAGCCGGATTCAGCTATCCTGTTTTTAAACGATGCGTTAAAAGAGTTGCCCAATAGCTTTTTACTTCAACTGACTCTTGCCCGGTCCCTCAATGCACAAAACAAAACTGATGAAGCGTTGAAAATTTGTAACGAAATGTTGCAGAAGAACCCGGAACAGGTTGATGTATTGAAAATAAAAGCAGAATTGATGGGTAAAAAGGGAAATACAAATGAGTCAATCAGTATTTTGGAAAAAGCCTACAGCCTGACTCCTTACGACATTGATCTTAACTATGAGCTGGCTTTTAAATATGCAGAAAGCAAGAATGTAAAAGTGATTACACTTTGTGATTCAATCATCAAAGTAGATACCCTAAACCTTCATGCAGAGCCTTATTATTATAAAGGCATCTATTTTTCTAATATTAACGACAAAGGGAAAGCCCTCAGTTTATTTGACCAGGCCATTCAGCATGATTATTATTACCTGAATGCCTACATCGAAAAAGGAAGGGTGCTGTATGATCAAAAGAAATTTGATGCAGCATTAAGTGTTTTTAAACTGGCCAACACTGTGTCTCCAAAATTCCCGGATGCCTATTTCTGGATGGGAAAATGCTATGAGGCGATGGGGCAAAAAGATGAAGCAAGGTCAAATTACATAAAAGCTTATGGGCTCGACAATACTTTTACCGAAGCTAAAGAAGCCGCTGATAACCTGAAATAGAATTATCTTGCAGGGCAAACTTACTCCCATGCCCATAATTGCCCCTTCCCTGCTTTCTGCCAACTACTTAAACCTGGAAGCCGACTGCAAAATGCTGAATGAAAGTGAAGCAGACTGGTATCATTTAGATGTGATGGATGGCCGTTTCGTTCCTAACATAAGTTTTGGGCCAATGCTGGTGGAGTTCTTTAGAAAAGCCACAACAAAAATCTGTGATGTACACCTGATGATAGAAGAACCCGGAAAATTTGCGGAACAGTTCAAAAATGCGGGGGCTGATATTCTTTCTGTTCATATTGAAGCATGCCCGCATCTTGCATCGAAATATCCAGCAAATAAAATCACTGGGTATGAAAGCCGGTGTGGCTATCAACCCGCATACTCCTGTTTCAGTCTATCAGTGATATGCTTGCACGACATTGACCTTGTGTGCCTGATGAGTGTGAACCCGGGTTTTGGCGGACAAAAATTCATCCTGCACACAATAGATAAAATAAAGCAGCTCCGCAAAATGATTGATGATGCTTCGGCTTCGCTCAGCACGGAATTGAAAGTGCAGATTGAAATTGACGGTGGTGTTACGCTGGAAAATGCACCTTCCATCATTGCTGCCGGCGCTGATGTGCTGGTGGCGGGTAATACCGTTTTTAAATCGGCTGACCCAAAATCTACCATTGCACAGTTGAAAAAACTGTGACACTAATTTGCTTGACAGAACAATTCGTATCTTGTTTTATATTCTCTTATGAAAATATTCTGCCGCCAAATACTGCTGACAATATTCTGCATTCTGCTTACTGCTATTGCTTTCTCTCAAAAAAAATCTGCTTTCGTTTCTGGTAAAGTGGTGGATGAAAACGAAAACCCGCTTCCCAATGTTTCTGTTGTTGTTCTTGGCCAGTCAAAAGGCATTATCACCAATGATTCAGGTTACTTCCGAATTAAAATAGAAGCTGAAAAAGCATTTGCCATTGTGTTTACTTACTCCGGCAGAAAACCAGAACAAAAAAATTTCTTGTTGAATGAAGGTGAAGAAGAAACCATTACCATCCGGCTGGAAAAAGGCACAACAACTTTGCAGGAAGTTGTAATAACCGACCAGAGGGACAGGCGGGAGGCCGGCCTGATAAAGCCAAATCCCAAAACAATTCTCAACCTTCCATCCGCTGTAACAGGAGTAGAAAGCCTGATCAAAATATTTGTTGGTTCTAATAATGAACTGACTTCACAATACTCCGTTCGTGGAGGCAGTTATGATGAAAACCTGATCTATGTGAACGACTTTGAAGTATTCCGCCCTTATCTTGTAAGAAGCGGCCAGCAGGAAGGTTTAAGTTTTATCAACCCGGAAATGGTCCGCAATATTAATTTCTATAACGGCGGCTACCAGGCAAAGTATGGTGACAAAATGAGCAGTGTGCTGGATATTCAATATAAGAAGCCAAAATATTTTGGCGGTTCGGTATATGTAAGTATTCTGGAACAGGGCTTACAACTGGAAGGTGCCAGTAAAAATTCAAAATTCACTTACCTGGCAGGTGTCCGCAACCGCAGTAATAGAAATTTATTAAGCCGCCAGGACACCAAAGGAAATTATGTTCCCTCGTCTGCCGATTTCCAGGCACTGCTGACCTACCAGTTCAGTCCGAAATGGCAGGCCGAATTGCTGAGTAATATTTCGCAAACAAAATTCAAACTGATACCACAGAGCAGCCAGTTGACAACCTCTGTTTTCTCCCCGGTTTTCAGCGCCACTATCGGTGTAGACATTGCATTTGAAGGACAGGAAAAAGATGAATACCAGACCAGCATGCTGGGTTTCTCTGTTACCAACCAGGTCAGCAAGAAACTAAAACTGAAATGGATGGTTTCCCGGTTTGAAAATGATGAAAGTGAGAATCTTGATATCATCGGTGCTTACTTATTTGGTGAAAGGGATTTTGATAAAAGGAACCCGACTTATGGACTAATCGTTAATCCGCTTGGTGCCGGTGTGTTCCAGAATTTTGCAAGAAACACATTGAACATCGAGAACTGGAATATTTCGCACAAAGGAAATTATGATAAAGGCAAACATGCTTTTCAATGGGGGCTTGGTTATGATAAGACAACCATTGCTGACAAACTGAATGAATGGGAATTCCAGGATTCCGCCGGTTATGCGTTGCCATACCAACCGAATCTGTTGCGACTGAACAAGGTGATTAAGTCAAACGCCACTCTTGATATCAATAAATTTTCCGGTTACATACAGGATAATATTTTGCTCGGAAAAGATTCCAGCCATTCAGCCACACTAACGGCCGGTGTTCGTTTCAACTATAATTCATTGAACAAAGAGTTTTTGATCTCTCCCCGGATTGGTGCCAGTTGGAAACCCAACTGGAAAAAAGATATTGTCTTCCGGGTGGCAGCAGGAGCTTATCATCAACCGCCATTTTACAGGGAGTTAAGGAGATATAACGGTACAGTCAACGTCAACCTGAAGTCACAAAAAAGCTGGCAGGCTGTTGCAGGATTTGATTACAATTTTATCGGACTTGGCGACAGACCGATGCGCTGGACAACAGAACTCTATTATAAAAACATGACCGATGTAGTACCGTATGATGTGGACAATATTCGGGTACGTTACTTCGGAGAGAATAATGCAAAAGCTTATGCCGCCGGTATTGAAATGCGGTTACATGGCGAATTGGTACCTGATGCAGAAAGCTGGATCAGCCTCGGGATTATGAAGACGGGTGAAGACATCAACGGCGATCATTACTATCGTTACAAAAACGCCGCTGGTGAATTTATCACTTCACAAACGGCTGACCAGGTGGTGGTGGACAGTGCAAGGTTTGATGTGGGCTGGCTGCGCCGTCCTTCCGACCGGCGACTTACCTTCGGTATGTACTTTTCTGATTACCTCGCCACTAACAAAAACATTAAAGCTTATCTCAATTTACTTTATGGTAGTAATATGCCATACAATATTCCTAATGCTGTACGTTACCGTAATGCAGCTGTAATAGAACCATATATTCGTTGCGACATAGGCTTTAGTGCTTTGCTGATGGATGATGACCGCAGTAAACGCCGAAGTCATTCTCCCTTCCGCAACTTTGACAATATATGGGCCAGTCTTGAAGTCTTCAACATCATTGACCGGGAAAACACTATCTCTTATCTTTTTATAAAAGATTTTTCGAACACTGTTTATTTATTACCGAACCGGTTAACACCAAGGTTAATAAATTTTAAGATTGTGGCAAGGTGGTAATTATTTCCATGCATTCTTAAACCGGTCCCAGCTTGTAAGGCCGATCTTAAACTTTACCGGGTTGTTGAATTTATTGGCAACTGAAGTAACGACATATACACCCAGCTTCATTCTAGCCAGTGGATTAAAAGGCCATTTGAAAACCCGTTCTATACCAGCAAAAAATTCAGCGTAGCGTAAATTCCTTTCAGGGGCAATTAAAATACCGCCGCCTGCCACTTCCTGTAATTTAATTTTTTTAAAGAACGGTATCCTGTTGATTAGTGCCCCGTTAAACTCATGCACTAAATTTCCCTGGTAGTAGCGGTCAAACACCGGGAAGGTGGAATCCAAAGCCTGGAAAGCATATTTGGGATTATTAAAGAATAGCGGATCGCCCTGACGCATAAATTTGTAATCTATCACCCTCAGATCGTTGGTGTTTAGAAAATCTCCGGTCTTGATATTGTAATTCATCACACCGGCTACGCCAAGATTGATGTGCTGTTCCATGCCGAACTCAAGGTAATCAAAGTCAACTTTGCTCCGGAACAGATCTTTGATACCTTTTTTCCATAGCACAAAGAAAGTCGGCCACTTGGAGCCAAGGTGTATTTTCTCCTTAGGCTCCCTTATATACCGCATCCGGGGGGTAATGTACAGTTTGATCTGGTTATAAGAAGCATTGTAGGGCTCAAAATCAACCGGTGGCTCATTGGCTATACCAAAAATGCTGTCTGCATTGTTGCCCACTTTATAATCCGCAATGGAACGGCGAAAGGCTACCTGGAATTCATTCATCAGCGTAACACCGTTGAAAATCTCCAGCTCATGACCCACCTGCAATGAGCTGTTCAGGTAAATATTACTCCGCTTCAGCACATTAATCCACGCATCGCCTGAATAAATGTACTCGAAATCCCGTCCGGCACTGATACTGAACTGTCCTTTATTAAAAGGATTGTATTTCCGTTGCAGCTCTATTTTTCCATTCACATCATGGTTGCGGAAACCATAACTTATCTCAGCCTCCCAGTTGAGAGTTTTGCGGGAGGGATATGTTTTACGATAGGCTCCTGACAGGTTCAGCCTTGCACCGCCAAAAGCCACCGGCTCAATCAATGTAGTTACAGGCGGTAATATCCACATCCTTTCTTTCTTATGGTCATTGAATATCTGCCCGAAGATGAGCATCTTCTTCCAGGTAATTTTATTCAGCACCTTGTCCATAGAATCCAAATAGGCTTCACTTTTCATATATCGGGTGATGCTATCCTGGTAGCTGGCATACATTTCCTGCTGTTTGGATAATGGTTCCAGTCGTACTAACTTCCAAAAAGCAGAATCTCTTTCATAAGCCTGCTGCGAAGTGGAACTTAATTCTAAACCAAAATGTCCTTTTGGAAAATTTTTCTTCAACTGGTAATCGGAAAACAGTACTGTTGTTTCTCCAAAAATCTTTCCCTTTTTGGTTTTGGTATAGTAGGTGAACGTTTCCTTTGAAATCACCCTGGCATTATCTCCTACAGGGCTATATTCCTGCTTTACTTCCAGATAATCATACTCGGGCATATGCTCAGGCGGCAGACGGAAAGCCACACTTATAACATTCCAGGTGCTATCCTGTATGCTGATCTCACCTTCCACCGTTGCATTACTTAACTGTCTTGGCCGGATGGCAATGGTGTAGACTTTTGGTTTGACTGTACGGTCAATCTTCAATGTTTTAAATCGGTATGCCAGCAGGCCGCTATAGCTTAGAGGCGAAACAAACGGTATCCGGGAAACCGGTGGTGCTTTTATCAGGTTATCATAGATAAAAAAATCACCATCAAGTGAGGATAGGTAAAATAACCTGTCGGCGCTGCCACGATAGTTTACTGCCTGTCTTTCTTCTTTCAGCTGTCCGTTGCTGTTCCTGTCCACATGCAACAGCACTTCGGTCATAGCCATTTTGGAATAATCTATTTTAGCGAGGCTGTCACCAGCATTGTTCTGGCTGTAATTAGAATCCAGCTGAAATGCTTTGATGTAAGCATTACAGGAATAAGCACCGATAGCATCCAGTATCGTTTCCTTATTGCGGATAGTGTTTTTGATTATCTCTTCTGCCCGGTCCCTTACCTTTGCTTTCACTATCACTTCTGATAATCCGGAAGATTCTTCTTCCAGCTCCGCATTTTCAATTATGTCACTATTGTTTATATAAAAAGTGATGATCTTTGTTTTGTACCCAATCATGCTTACCACCAGATCATACTTTCCTCTCTCCAGGTAAAACTCATAGGAGCCGTTGTCCTTGCTCACCGTGCCTTTTTTTAATTGTGGTATTTCAACGCTGGCAAGAGGGAGAGGTTCTTTTCTGTTATCGAGTATGATGCCCGAAATTTTATACAACTGGCCATAGGAGGAAAAAGCAGTTAGTAAAGAAAGAAACAATAAAAAATAGCCGGGCTTAAACTTCATTTCCTGGGCAGGTTTATTCCTGACGCAAAATTGTAATTAATAACCGGGTAAGCGATGTTTTACTTTACTTTTTTGATTTTTTAACAGAATACTAAGGACGGCAGGCTTTTCAGAAGCTACAAAACATTGATGAATAATTAATCATCAGCGTTGCAAAAAAACAATTCAAAAGATAATGCTGCTGCACATACCATGCAATTCAACTACGGAAAAATTCATTAACTAAATCTTTGTCCGGATTATTTGTATTCACATCTGTGAATAAGTAACTTTAGGATAGAACAATATTCATAAGTAATATTGAAAAGTAAGGGCAGGCTCTTGCAAAGAGGCAGGAGACGCAGCGTAATCCGGTACCGCCCTGCGCCGGCTTAGTGAAACATAAACCGATGTGAATTGACAGACACAATCATCAACCTCGAAACCGTAAACCCTATTGAATTTTTTGGTGTAAACAACGGTAAACTGGATGTCCTCAAAAAGAAATTTCCCCTGTTAAAGATCCTCTCCCGCGGCACACAGCTGAAATTAAGTGGTGCCCCCGAGCAGATAGAAACTGCAAGGGAAAAAATTTCTCTTATTGTTTCTTATCTCGAAAGAAACGGCCATATGAGCCAGAATTATTTCGAGCAGGTACTTGGTGGCGATGATGCCGAAGTAATTGACCACTTCCGGGAGAAGAACCCCAACGAAGTATTGGTATTTGGCCCCAACGGAAAATCAGTAAGGGCCAGAACCGCCAATCAGAAAAAACTGGTACAAGAATCTGAAAAGAATGACATCGTATTTGCCATCGGGCCAGCTGGTACTGGTAAAACCTATACTGCTGTGGCCTTAGCAGTACGGGCCTTAAAGAATAAACAGGTCAAGAAGATCATTCTTACAAGGCCAGCGGTAGAAGCTGGTGAAAGCCTCGGTTTTCTGCCAGGTGACCTGAAAGAAAAGATTGACCCGTATCTGCGTCCATTATATGATGCATTGGATGATATGATACCCGCTGACAAGCTGGGATATTATATGACCACAAGAACTATTGAAATTGCTCCGTTGGCATATATGAGGGGCCGGACACTTGATAATGCCTATATCATTCTTGATGAGGCTCAGAATGCAACGGAACTGCAGCTGAAAATGTTCCTGACAAGAATTGGTGCCAATGCCAAAGCTATCATTACCGGTGATATGACCCAGGTGGATCTGCCAAGGAACCAGCGCAGCGGTTTGCAAATGGCCACTAGGATACTAAGAAATATAGATGGCATTGCCCATATAGAACTTGATGAAGAGGATGTGGTACGTCACCGCCTTGTAAAAGCCATCATTAAGGCTTATAACAAAGAGCATGAAAAAGAGGAAGAAGAATATGCCAACCGGCAAACACCGCCAATTGTAAAGAAAGACAAGCCAGCTACATAAGCACTGACAAAGATTTATTACTTTGCAGGAATGAAAAGAACTCATTTTTTCTTTTTGTTCCTGCTTTTTTCTTTTATAGCCTGTAAGAGCAAGGACAAGCAATCAACAAATAAGTCAGAAAACAATCTTGATGCGGCCAGGAATTTTATCCGGGCTGCCCTGGATGGGAAATTTGATGAAGCAAGAACTTATCTGGTGGCAGATTCTGTAAACACCAACTGGATGGATATAGCTGAAAGGAAATATCAGAAAGCAGATCAAACTACAAAAGACGGTTACAGGGCATCTTCCATAAATATTCACAAGGTAAAACCGGTGAATGATTCAACAACAGTAATCATTTACTCCAACTCATTCAAAAACGACCACGATACACTTAAGATTTTAAAGATAAATGGTCAGTGGCTGGTGGATCTGAAATACCTGTTCGAACATGACACAGATACGCTTCAGCAAAAAGTGACTACTAACGATACCATAAAATGATCAAAAACATTCTGCTGGTTGGCTTAGGCGGTGGCATTGGCAGTATCGCAAGGTATTTATGTCAGCGGTGGTTTGCAGCTACCTATCTGCACTCATTTCCTTGGGGAACTTTTGCGGTGAATGTAGTGGGCTGCTTCCTGATTGGCCTTTTCTGGGGGCTTAGTTTTAAATCATTTGACAGCAATGAAAGCTGGAAACTTTTCCTGATGCCAGGCCTGTGCGGAGGTTTCACCACTTTTTCTGCCTTTACACTGGAAGGAATTGGCCTTATTAAAGAGCAAAAACTGGCTTTATTCTTTTCTTATGTTGCCGCCAGTGTTGCCTTAGGCTTACTCGCAACTTATATTGGCATGAAGATTACGAGATAACAAAAAACAACGATCAATGCTCACAGTAAAACATCCATGGCACGGCGCCCATTACGGAGAAAATGCACCTGCCACTGTAAATGCATTAATAGAAATTCCACAAGGCTCCCGGTCAAAATATGAAGTGGATAAAGATACCGGGTTATTGAAATTGGACAGGGTCATCTATTCATCATTCCAATATCCTATCAATTATGGTTTCATTCCGCAAACATTGGGGCATGACGGCGACCCGCTGGATATACTGGTGCTTTGCTCACAATCCATCCAATCACTTTGCCTGGTGCAGGCCAGCGTTATTGGTAATATGCAAATGATTGACAACGGCCAGGTGGACGATAAAATAATTGCGGTAGCAGCTAAAGACCCATCTGTTAATCATATCAACCGGATGGAAGACCTTCCTCATCATTTTTTGTTAGAACTGAGAAACTTCTTTGAACAGTACAAAGTACTGGAGAACAAAAAAGTGGAGATCGACAATTTCCAGGATCAGCTTATTGCATATCGCATCATCAACGAAGCGGTGTCTCTTTATAAAGAAACCTTCAACAAATAATTAGTGAACACCAATCAAAAAAATACTATGACAGTTCAATTAATCATAACAGCATTGCTGATAGGCCTAGCTGCAGGTATGCTCAGCGGACTGGTTGGCGTCGGCGGTGGTATTATCATGGTACCGGCATTGGTTTTCTTCCTGCATTATACGCAGCACCAGGCACAGGGTACTTCACTTGCTGTACTTACATTACCCGTAGTTATCCTTGCCTCATTATATTATTATCATCAATGCCAGAAAGCCGGAACACCTATTGATTTAAAAATTGTCGGGCTATTGGGTGCAGGATTCATTGTTGGCGCCTTTTTCGGCAGCAAGTGGGCATTAGCAATTGATCAGGAGATGCTGAAAAAGATTTTTGCTGTCATCCTGTTCTACACAGCTTTTAAAATGCTGAACTGGGATACGATGATTATGAAATGGCTAAAGGGAATATTTTAACCTTTACCACATCCTCCTTATTGCTTTTAATTGTAATGCCTTTTTACCTGTTTCCGGATTTACAACCCCTTTTTTATTGATGGCATCAATTTTCACTTTCCCAGAAGCATGAATGATCTGCTCATTACCGAGAAGTATACCAACATGTACAATATCTTCTTTGTTGTCAAAAAAAGCAAGGTCACCTGCCTGTGCTTCACTGATTTTTTTTACTGGTTTTCCCTCCTGTGCCTGCTGCCAGGCATCTCTTGGCAGATCAATGCCCATTAATTTGAATATTACCTGGACAAAACCGCTGCAATCTACTCCCAACGGTGTACGGCCACCCCACAGGTAAGGCACATTTAACCATTTTACAGTTAACTGCTTTACCAATTCAACAGAAGGCTCTTTTTCATCTCTTTTAAAATAATGTCCGGAAAAATGATATTCGATATCTCCAAGCTTTCCTTTCCCATCTTTAAAAAAAGGCAAAGATGAACCGACCGGAATATTCATCTGACTGTCACCAACAAGAGCAATATTCAACATGTCGGTGGTTACAAAAGGATTCAGCTTATTAGCTACTTTCCCGTCAACAAATTGCAATAAGGTGTTGGTCATCCAACCCTCATATCCATCATGCATGCTTCGGACCTTTACCCACAGATCGCCTTTGGTATTCAGCACTTTTACTGATTCGCCAAACAACAGTTGGTTCACCATTTCCTTCCGGTGGCCTGGCTTCCGGCGGACTGGTGCGGCAGGCACTGAAATAACAGCATATCCCATTTGATAAAGTTTTACCGAAAATAGGTAAATGTTACACAGCAAATTTTTGTTGAATTTGCAAAAACCTGCATCTAACTGACAACAAATAACTATTTTCCGCTTGTGAAGGTTGACAAGTACCAGCATATAACCGACCAAGAACTGCTTGAACAGTTTTATGCCGACCATAATAATGAATGGTTGGGCATTTTACTGCAACGCTACACCTTGTTACTGCTCGGTGTAAGTATGAAGTATTTAAAGAATGAAGAAGAGGCGAAAGACAGTGTACAACAGATATTTCTAAAAGTGATACAAGAATTACAAAAATACAAAGTAGAATATTTCAAATCCTGGCTGTACATGGTAGCGAAGAACCACTGCCTGATGAAACTGCGGGAAAAGCACGGAAAGATTACTGCTGAAATAAGTGATAAACTTTCTGCCAAGCCTGAAGATGAAACAGATCTTCAGGCTTTGACCGACAACGATCACACATTGGAGTTAATGGAGGTATCATTAAAAGAACTAAACCCCGAGCAACAGCAATGTGTAACTTTGTTTTATCTTCAAAAGAAAAGTTACCAGGAAGTAAGTGATGAGACCGGCTATAGCATGTTGCAGGTCAAAAGTTATATCCAAAACGGAAAACGGAATTTGAAAATACTGATTGAGAAAAAATTAAGTGAAGAAATGAACCGGAAATAAAATGTCAGAAAATTATAAAGACATATTATCCAATTTGTCCAACGAGGTTGACCAGGAAACTTTATTGTTATATCTGCAGGGCAAGCTATCTGAGGAAAAGAAGCATGAAGTGGAAAAGCAATTAATGCAAAATGAGTTTGATGAAGATGCGATTGATGGCCTGCAGGAGTTCAAAGACAAAGAGCAGCTTCAATACATGGTAGAGATGCTTAACCGTGACCTCAAGAAAAAAACAGCAAAGAAAAAGCAACGCCGGGAAAAAATGAAGATAAAAGACCAGCCCTGGCTTTATATTTCTATCCTTATATTAATATTGCTGATAGTGCTTTGTTATATCGTAATAACAAAATTGATCAATTGAGTGCTCAATACTTTATTTTCCCTTCCCATTTTTTCCAGGCCTCAAAAACCTCTTTTGCCTTCGGATGCGGATGATGAATAAAGGGTATTTTCCTGTCACTCATCTTTGCATTGATCTCGTTATAGATGAAGTCGTCATCAAACTCTATTTCAGCAGCTTCCTCTCTTGTGTTGGCATATACCACTCTTTTGGGTCTTGCCCAGTAAATAGCACCAAGACACATCGGGCAAGGTTCGCAGCTGGTAAAAATCTCACAATCCGCTAATTGGTAAGTTCCTAATTTTTCGCAGGCCTGCCGGATGGCCACCACTTCAGCATGGGCTGTTGGGTCATTTGAAGAAGTAACCATATTATTCCCTTCGCCTACAATTTTATCCCCCTGTACCACAATGCAACCAAAAGGGCCTCCTTTACCACCTTCCATGCCTTGCTTAGACAGTTCTATAGCTCTTTCGAGAAACTTCTTATCTCTCTCTTTATTGGTATTCATTATCAATGCTTAAACAGTTTAGTCTATAACAAAAGTGTGCATTAAACCCGGATTTTCCACAGTTTTTGCACCTTCCCAACTTCAATATGAAGTTAATATTAATTTTAGGTTAAGCCGTTATTACCTGTCGTAACCATTGTAATTTTCTCTAAATTAAACAACTAAAACCTAAGCTATGAGATGGCAACCAGTTTCTTCTTCCTCAAACAACGAAGTTTACCATCTTTATAAAGATGATAAAAAAATACTTACTCTTACATTAAATCCTTTCTCCAATACAGCAAGGGTGGAATGTGATAAGCAAAAAAGAGTGTTTCTTATACGTAAGGAAGGTTTTCTTCGCAATAAGACAGTACTCCGAAACGAATACGGCATGAAGATCGGTGAGCTGGGGCATGAGAATAAAGAAAACTTTATTGATGTAAACGATGAAAGATTTTATTACACTACTCATAACAACCCTCTGGCCCAGCTGGTGTTGTATAAAGACTCAAAAGACAAGCCCTTTGTTACATGCGGATTGAGTACAAAAGAGGGAACAGCAGCAGTACATTTTACAAAAGACAAACAATTAGCAGATACTTCGCATCCAGGTTTGCTAATGGCCCTGTGCTGGTATATGTTCCTGCCAGTTACCAAAGAGAATGTTGCCGAGTTTGCTTCCTGATGTGCCACAATTTATAAATCCTGCCAGGTTTTTTTTGCAAATTCTTCCAGTGATGGGTCTCTTGCTGCCATTAATAGTATTACACAATTATCGGTCAGGTGCGGACGGGCAGTCTTTAAAAAATTGTTTCTGCCCTCTACAAAAAAAGCATTCTTGCCCAATGCTTTAAAATCATTGATAAGGTCATTGGCAGAAATATCCTTTACAGCAGTGCCACCGGCGTAAAAGATCTCACTCATCCAGATTTCATCTTCGGGGCGGAGTACCCGGGCAATTTCTTTTACAAAATCCTCCCGTAAAAACTTAGTAGGCTTATACCCATGAGGCTGAAACCAGGCAATAATTTTTGGAGCAACAGGCTGGCAGGCTTCAATTGCAGCAGCACATTTGACAGGATTGTGTGCATAATCATCTATAAGCCACACTCCATTTTTTTTGCCATAAACCTGGTGACGGCGATAAATTCCCTCATAGCTTCTTAGTGCTTCCGCACAGATGTCAATACCAACACCTATTCCATTGGCGATGGCAATAGCGGCTAATGCATTTTCCATATTATGCTTACCAACAAGATTCAATTGAAAAGTAACTCCCTGAATTTTAAAATGAATGGACAGGCCTTCCTGGCTGAAGTCTGTAGCCCTGTAACCGGCATAGTTATCCGGGTTGGTTGAAAAATCCTGTTGTATATTCTGAGAAAATTTTCTTGCTAAAGGGTGCGACTGATTTGTTACAAAATGTTTGCTGTTCTTTTTAAAGACGCCAAAGACATCCATCAGCTCATCTATTTCCTGGTGGTCTTTATCAATATTTAATAACAGCCCGATTTCAGGTTTGTACTGAACTATTGATCCGTCACTTTCATCGGCTTCAATAACGAGCCATTCCCCTATCCCCACTTTTGCATTCCCAATCTTCCCTTTTTTGATAATGCTTATCAATCCTGCACCACTAATAATACTTGGCTGAAGACCTCCATGTTCCAAAATATCAAACAGCATGGCACTGGTGGTGCTTTTGCCACTGGTACCCCCTACAGCAATTGTTTTCTTACTGGAAGCAATTAATGAGAGCAGTTCTGAACGTTTATGTATTGGAATATTCAATTGTTTTGCTTTCTGTACTTCGGCTACTGTATCTTCGATAGCAGTTGAAACAACAATTAAATCAGTTTCCGGAGTAATACCTTCTCCATTTTGAACAAAGCACCTGACACCTTCAATCTCCAGTTTTTCCTTCACTTCATTATAAACACCCGGTACAAAGAAACGGTCACTGCCGGACACATCCTTACCAATGCCCTTTAAGTATTGTGCTATAGCACTCATCCCAACACCAGCAACCCCGATAAAAAAAGGATTTTTGAAATCATTTAAAGAAGAAATCATACTGCAAGTAAAAGAAATAATTACAGTTTTCCTTGAGAAGCCCTGATCATTTCAGGATAACCCCATTTTTTTGCGAGGGCATTTACAGCCATAATTATCCTTTTCACTTTAGTGGGTTCTGTTTTGGCATCATCAATCCACTTGCTGAAGTATCGTTGATGGGAACCGGCTAAGCTTTGGAAAAAAAGTTTAGCGGCTGGTTCATCATCAAGACACTCCATAAAGTCTTTGTTAAAAACAAAATCACTTTTGTCTTCCGTCAACTGAACTTTTACCATAGCCCCATGCTTCTTACCAATCTCTTTTCGAAGAGCTGCATTTAAAACAAAAATAAACAGCCCCCCACCCATGGGAAGTAATGACACTCTTTTAACCGGGTGAGCATCCAACTTTCCTTTTACCTTAAACTCTTTACGATTTCCTGGTTTTAGCTGCTGCGCCAGATCAGGCGGTACTTCAAAATAAGTCCAGCCAGTCTTTTCTCCCTGCGAACCAAATCGTTTTATTGTTGCAGTAAATTGAACCATTTTAAACAGTCAAATGATTTAATTTCAGTAATTATTTCAGTGCAGGTAAATCTACAAACACTTCTTTTAAATTGGCTAGTATGAAAACAAAAAATAAGTTTTCCGGTATGTTCGAGAAGTTCTCAGGTAAAATAACCAAAGCCACCGGCAGTTCAACAGCCTTTATAGCTGCGTTCCTGATAATCATTCTCTGGGGTATCACCGGGCCTGTTTTTAATTTCTCAAATACCTGGCAACTCGTAATTAATACAGGTACCACGGTTATAACCTTCCTGATGGTTTTTATTATTCAGCATTCGCAGAATAAAGACACCGTAGCCATCCAGTTAAAACTGAATGAACTGATAGCTGCCAGCTCTACCGCCAGCAACCGGCTGATTGATGTTGAGGATCTTTCGGCTGAAGAACTGGAGACACTAAAGAAGTTTTATGTAAGGTTATCTAAACTGGCAAAAGAAGATGCCGATATACATCAAACACATTCCATCGATGAAGCCCACCATGCCCATAAAGAAAAAACCAAAAAAGAGTAAAGGTTAAATATTACAAAAATTTTAAAGTTTCTGTGGTAACATTATTATGGTGAACTACGTTTACTGTTTTTATCTATCCCTAACTGTATACCATGTATAAGAAACTGCTCCCTATCCTTCCAAAACTATTTCTCCTGCTGTCAATGTTTTTTTTATCCAGTCAATCGTTTTCGCAGAATATTCCTGTCACTATTAAAATAATAAACCAGAAAAAAGAACCAGTAGCTTTTGCTTCGATTACCCTTGTGAACAGGTTAGACAGCACACAAATAGAAAAGAAAATTGCCGACAGTTCTGGTGTGGCAAAATTTACTCTCACAAAAAATAATCAATACTCAGTCAGGATCACTTCGGTTAATTATCAACCTGTCGAAAAAGGTATCTCAACATCCGGCAATCAAACCTTTTTCAGTTTTACAACAGAGGCATTGGGAAAAACATTGGAAACTGCTGTGGTCGCCGCTAAAAAACCCCTGATGAAACAGGAAGATGATAAACTGATCGTTGACCCTGAAAATTTAGCAGAAGCCTCCACCAGCGGCTATGAGGTTATTGAAAAAACTCCCGGCCTGTTTGTTGACCAGGATGGAAACATATATATCAGCAGTATGACCCCAGCCACCGTTCAAATCAATGGCCGTGACATGAAAATGAGTGCTGCAGATGTAGCAACAATGTTAAAGAATCTGCCACCTAATTCCATTTCAAAAATCGAAATTATAAAAACACCCTCCGCTAAATATGACGCTTCATCCGGCGGCGGCATTGTAAATGTTGTTTTGAAAAAGGGGGTGAAAATAGGAATGACCGGCAGCGTTAACAGCGGCATTCAGCAAGGCGTTTATGGCAACCAGTTTATCGGCTTCAACCTCACTAATAATACGGACAAAAAAACATCTTATCTCAATTTTAATTATGGCAGAAGGAACAGCTATGAAAAAATTATAACTGATAGAATTTTTAATACCGATTCAGTTCTTAACCAAGAAGCTTTTACAAAATATTCAGGTAATACTATTTATACTGCCTTTGGTGTAACATGGGAGTTGGGTAAAAAATGGGAGTTGACTTATGATGGCACCCTGAACTATAACAATTTTCATAACCGTTCTCAAAATGACAATATAATCGAAAAAATAAGCACTTCACAAATACTAAGCAGTAGTGTCAATAATGTAAATAATGATGGGCATTCATTATCACTTGGCAGTGGTTTTGAAACAAAGTATAAAATAGACTCTCTTGGCTCAGAATGGACCAGTGACTTTTTTTTCACATATACAAATCATAAATCAGAGCAGCGTTTTTCTACAAACTATTATTCTCCCCTGGCTGTCATTTTTGCTGGCGACGGAACGGCTGATAACCACCGCAATCATTTTACCGGAAGATCTGACCTGAAATTAAAAATGAAAAAAAGGTTTACACTTGAAAGCGGTATTCAATCTACCAATCATGCCGTTCTTAATGTCACAAATTACTTTCGAGAAACTAACGGGGTAAGAACAAAAGACCTAAGCCGTACAAATACCTTCGACTACAATCAAAACATAAATTCCTTTTATCTGCAGGGGGCAAAAACCTTGGGCAAAGATTTTATTGCCAAATTGGGAGCCCGGATAGAGAATACTAATATGAAAGGGGAACAATCAATACCCGGGGACACTTCATTTTCCATTCATCGTACCGACTTTTTCCCATACATATACCTAAGTAAAAAACTGATGAAAATTGCCGGATTCGACCTTCGGGCATATCTGGTATATCGTCGCACCATCAACAGACCGAATTATGATCAGTTAAATCCTTTCAGCCGCTATGTAGATGAATTTTTAACCGAAACAGGCAACCCATCACTTCGTCCACAATTCAATCATAATTATGAAGCCAACATAAGTGTGGATGAAAGGCCAATTCTTGCTGTTGGTGTAAACGAGACAACAGATATTTTCACCAATGTTGTTTATCAATCCGACACAAGCCAGAGCCAGGCATATCGTACTTATGATAATTTGGGGAAAAATAAAGAATGGTATTTCCGCGGACTTGGTGCTATTCCTCCCGGGGGCAGGTATTTTTTTGTATTAGGTGCACAGTATAATCATAACTTTTATCAAGGCCTGTACGAAAACAAACCGTTGTCCTTCAAAAAAGGAACCTGGACCTTTTTCACTTACCAGACA
This sequence comes from Chitinophagaceae bacterium, assembly GCA_037045605.1. Lineage (GTDB taxonomy): Bacteria > Bacteroidota > Bacteroidia > Chitinophagales > Chitinophagaceae > JJ008. The sequence continues at coordinate 94,130 of JBAOHK010000011.1, forward strand.
TTCAAAATAGACAAACGTTCTGTAATAACCTTGAACGGGTTTTTGCGGTTGAAAGGTCAGCAACAATTTTATGAATTGACAACCTTTGGTGCTCTCAATACAAGTATCAACAGAAGATTCATAAAAGATAAACTGATCGTCACATTAAGCTTAAATGATATGTTTTTCAGCAATAAAAACAACTTCAGCATCCGGCAGGGCTCTGTAGATGCTACAGGCTTCAGGCAGGCTGACACAAGGAGGATTGGTATTAATTTCCGTTACAGCTTTGGCATCCGGAAAAAAGATGATAACAACAATATATTCAACGCTGAACCACCGGAAACGAATTAATACTACAATAACAAATAAAACAGCTGGTTTCGTTATTTACCCTTAACTTTGCTCCGTTAATTTGAGCGATAGAGCATTTTGTAAGTGAACGATTTTTTCTGCTACGCCCCGTCCTGAGTTTATCAAAGGATCTGCTAATAGTTAGTCTTCTTTACCCTTGCGTTATTCTCAAGTATTTTTAAAAGTTAATTTTTTTACATGAACATTTATGTTTCAAATTTAAGCTTCGCCGTTGTGGATGAAGACTTAAGAAGTTATTTTGCTGAGTACGGAGAAGTTACTTCAGCTAAAGTTATTATGGACAAATACACTAACCGCAGCAAAGGTTTCGGTTTTGTGGAAATGAGTGATGATGAAGCAGCCCAGAAAGCGATAGCTGAACTGGATGGTGCTACTGTTGATGGACGTTCTATCAAAGTAAGTGTAGCAAAGCCAAAAGAAGAAAGACCTGCAAGACAGGCAAGGCCTTCTTACTCAAACAACAATCGTTGGTAATAACAACTGATTCTATTTAATAAAAGCCCTGGCGTTTGCCGGGGCTTTTATCATTTACTGTTGCAGACATAAAAAATCCCGTATCTTTTTAAAACGGGATTTCTGTATTATCTCTTATTGAATTATGCTCTTTGTTTTGCCTTTGTTGCCGGCTTTTTTGCTGCTGGTTTACTCTTGCTCTTTTTCAGGGCTGCTTCAATAGCTGCACAAAGGTTGGCATAAGTAGGTTTTAATCCCAGCGGCACATCATTAATAAAGAAAGCCGGAATTTCCTTCACTCCCCGGTTGATACCTTCTTTCAAATCGTCCTGAACCTGCCAGCCGTAAACTCCGTTTACCAAATCATCCAGGAACTTCTTGTTCTTAATTCCTGCTTCTTTGGAATGCAGTTTTAAACTTGTTGTGCCAAGGTTTCTGCGATTAGCAAAAAGCACATTGTGCATTTCCCAAAATTTACCTTCCTGCCCCGCAGCTACTGCCGATTCACTTGCTTTCAAACTACGCTGATGAATCAAAGTAAGAGGAAAATGGCGGAACTGAAATCTTATCTTTCCTTCATATTCTTCCAGCAGTTGCTTTACTATCTCATTGGCCTTTGCGCATTCCTCACTTTCGTATTCGCCAAATTCCATAAGTGTTACCAAGGCATCTTTTTTACCTACAAAGATTTCCCTGGGTTCAATAATAATTATGTCGTCTTTTTTAAATGCCATTATAGTTCTCCTTTTTTCGGTTCATTGCCTTACCTGGTTCTGAGCCTGTAATAATAATTAACAAATTTCCAGCCATTTGGTTGAGAGAAAGGCAGTTATGCCAATCCGACACAACCCGGAAGCGGTTGAAGATAATATTTTTCTCAACCCTGCCAAATCCGGCTACCACTAATTTCCTAACACGAAAACCCCATTTTGATAATCAGATAGTTAGCCAGCTTATAACTATGTCATTACCGCAAGTCATCTTGCCGGGTTGTTGCTATTATGCCTCCTTTTTTGGAGTTTGCAATCAACATTAAAACGACCCACAGTTCCTGTAATCTGAAAAGATATCCTGCAATACAACTTTTTTAATTGGTTAAAAGGGCCGTTGGGCATGTTGGCTAAGATCCTACTTACGGAGATGGTTATTAAGGTTTTATAGATTCAAGTTGCAACTTGGATATGCTGATAGCTGCTACATTTTGGTTTGTAGTCATCACTTTGGCCCTCTATTTTTACATTATCAAAGCAACACCAGGTTGCTTTTAACCGGAAAACAAAGACACCGGAACCAGAACCTGCACTTGCCCCTTTGTTTGCCCCATTTTTTGCTTTCCCGATTGCAACCCCATCGACTTTTTTGTGGAAACGGATTATTAACCTTAAAACATGAATTATGAAAAAGATTTTCAGTAACAATCGTTTAATTGCAATCGCATTCTTTACGGTATTTTCAGTAGCTGCATCACCTGCTGTTATAGCCGGAGAAAAAAATCCTGAAGTACCAGTGGAAATGAAGTTTGCCGGCATGATCAAAAATCAGCCAATGTTTCAGTTAAATTTTTTCGGTAATGCATTGCAGGATGAGTTCACTATCAGCATCTCCGATGAATATGGCAACTCCTTGTACAGGGAAAATATCAAAGGAGAAAATTTTACAAAAAAGTTTTTACTCAATACTGATGAGATTGCTGATAACACACTGCGGTTCGAAATTTTTTGTAATAAAACAAAAAAATCTGTGACCTATGAAGTTAATATTACAGCCGGTTTGTTCAGGAAATGACGCTGAATGAAGTAAAATAAATTCACAGTTCGAATCAATTTAGCTGCGGGGCATGTGCCCTGCAGTTTCCGATTGTATCAAAATTTATGTTCTACGAATAAATTACTAATTTTAGAGCATAAAATCAGATATATGCAAAAACCCCAGAAGCGAACTATTCGTAATAGCGCTGTTTTTCTTTTATCCATCTTATTCTTTCTTAGTTGCCAGCAAATAAATAAGGGCAAAAAAAATATCTCCAAAGAAACAGGCGCAAGAGAGGCTATGGAACGGGATATTAAAATGATGAAAGACTCCCTCCCTCGGTTATGTACCTGTTGAGAGATTAATAGCTGCAAAAGAATATAAGGACCAGTTAATGAGAACTGAGGCGGCGCTAATCGGGGTGGAATGGAATTCTTTAGGCCCGAAAAACCAGGGTGGAAGGTCAAGAACAATATTGGTTGATGCCAATGACGCAACAGGTAATACCGTGTTTGCCGGAAGTGTAGGAGGTGGCCTGTGGAGAACAACTAACATAACAGCGGCAGAGCCATTATGGGCTCCTGTTGATGATCTAATAGGAAATCTTGCTGTGACTTCCATTACACAAGATCCTTCCAATCCGATGGTGATGTATTTCTGTACCGGCGAAGGTTTTTTTAATATTGATGCTATCCGGGGATTGGGAGTCTGGAAAAGCATTAACGGAGGCGCATCCTGGTCACAATTAGCATCCACAAATAATGCAAATTTTCATTATTGCCAGAAGATAGTTGTAAATAGTACGGGTATTATTTTGGTAGCAACCCAAACCGGCTTGCGTCGTTCCACCGATGGAGGCGCCACATTTACAAAAGTATTAGGTACAGGACTTGGCATTACAGGTGCTGCGAGTAATATGACATATGATGTTGAGATTGCAGCCAATGGCGATGTATATGCAAGTCTTGATGGTTCGGTTCATAAATCAACTAATGCAGGTGTAACATTCGGAGCTGCTCAAACATTACCAATAGCAGTTGCAAGGGTAGAACTTGCCTGTGCACCATCCGATGCTAATTATGTATATGCAGTTTGTGAAAACGGGTCAGTGGTTGCCGGCGTACTTAGAACGATTAACGGCGGCACTGCATGGGTGTCGAGGACTGAACCGGCTGACGCCGATCCTGGTGTAGGAGCAACAGATTTTTCAAGAGGTCAAGCATGGTACGACCTGTCACTTGCCGTTGATCCAAACAACCGTGACCGTCTCTTTGCCGGCGGTATCGACCTGTTTGTATCATCTGACGGAGCCGGTACCTGGACACAGGTCAGCCATTGGTATGGTGGTTTTGGTTTTCAATATGTACATGCCGATCAGCATTCCGTTCTGTTCAAACCCGGAAGTTCTACAGAAGCATATTTTACAAACGATGGGGGAATTTACCGTACCACCAATGCGAACGCTGCCACACCAACAATAACTGACAAAGGCACAAATTATGTAACAGCACAGTTTTATGCCTGCGCCATACACCCTACTTCGCTGAATAATTACTTCCTTGCAGGCGCACAGGATAATGGCTCTCATCAATTCACATCCGGTACAGTTCAAAATACCGTACAGGTAACTGGCGGTGATGGGGCATTCTGCCATATTGACCAGGATGAACCGCAATACCAGTTCACCTCTTATGTTTATAATGATTTTTATCGTTCTAATGATGGCGGTTCCACATGGACAAACTTCAGTACAGGAGGCGGGGATTTTATCAGCCCGACTGATTATGATGATGTGAATGATAAAATGTACATATGTAATGGTAATAATAATTATATCCGCTGGGATAACCCACAGACTGGTGGCACTTTTACCAGTGTGGCCGTTGCTGGTTTTGGAGGTTCAGTTACTACAGTAAAAGTTTCCCCTAACACAGCCAACAGGGTTTTCTTCGGAATAAGTAACGGAGATGTTTTCAGGGTGGACAATGCACATACCGGCGCCCCTACAGCTACCAATATCAGCGCCGGGTTGCCTGCTGCTTACCTGAGTTGTATAGAAGTGGAAACAGGGAATGATAATCATCTGCTGGCCATGTATTCTAATTATGGAGTGAACAGTATATGGGAAAGTACCGATGGAGGAACCAGTTGGACCAGTGTGGAAGGCAACCTGCCAGATATGCCGATCCGCTGGGCTTTGTTCAATCCTTCCAACAGCGATCAGGCCATTATTGCAACTGAATTAGGAGTTTGGAGTACCGATAATCTGAATGGCGGCGCAACTGTTTGGGGTGCCAGTAACTCGGGCCTTGCAAATGTTAGAGTTGATATGCTGCAAATGCGCCAATCAGATAAATTAGTTATTGCTGCTACCCACGGAAGGGGGTTATTCTCCTCCGATATATTTACAACTCCTACTGCTTTGTTCGACGCAGATAAGAAAGTATCTTATACAGGCACAGCAATTAATTTTTCAAGCACTTCTTACAAAGGCACTTCCTGGAGCTGGGATTTTGGAGACGGAGGCGTATCAACATCTGAGAATCCATCACATACTTATTCTTCTTCCGGCAAATTCAATGTAACACTTACAATCAATGGCGGAGCATCCAGCCTTACAAAAAACCAGTTCATTCATATACTTCCAAATAAAGGAACACCTTACCTGATTGCAGATGGTGGTGGTTTTGAAGTGAACACAGATAATTTCGGAGTTGAAAATATTTCAGGCACAACCTGGGAAAGAGGAAACTCTGCCGTAGCCGGAAAGAATGGAGTACATGGTGGAAGCAATGCCTGGGTAACGGGCCTTGTTGGTAATTATACTGACAATGGTGAATCGAACCTGATGACACCTAACTATAATTTCACACTTCCGGGAACTTATACATTAAGATTTTGGTCCAAATTCAGTACAGAGACAGGATACGATGGATTCAGGGTGGAATATACGTTGAATAAAGGCACTACCTGGATCGCATTAGGTACCACAACTGCAGCAGGATGGTACAATAATGCCAACACAAGCGGAACCACAAGCTTCCCTGCTAATGAAGCTTTCTTCAGTGGCAGTGTGGCCTCGTATACACAATATACCCGTGATGTTTCATTCCTGGCAGGAAATACAAATGTTGCTTTCAGGCTTCGATTCAGAACGGATGTAAATACTACTGCTGCTGGTGTGGCAATAGATGACTTTGAAGTTGCCGGACCACTTAATCAGATACTTCCGCTTTCACTTACTACTTTCAAAGCATTTAAAAATAATGCTGATGTAATGCTCACCTGGAACACACAAAATGAACAGGATGTTTCCCGATATAGTGTTGAAAGAAGTAATAACGGAAGTAGTTTTACTGAAATTGGAACAGTAAATGCAAGGAACCAATTAAATGATATCTATAATTATCCCGATATGATATCTCAGCTGGCAGTTAGGCCAACCGGTTACCTGTATTACCGTCTTAAAATGATTGACATTGATGGTAATTATAAATACAGCCCGGTTGCAAGGATATCGCTGAGTGGAAATAATGTTATCACTATCGGACCTAATCCTTTCACCGATCATTTGTTTGTTTACTCATCTGCAGAAATAAAAAGAGTAACACTTTTTGATATGAGTGGTAAACAATTGTTCAGCACAACCTCAGTAAGCGGTAATAAAATAAATATTAATCAACCCTTGGCCGGGGGAACATACCTTGCAAGAATAGAAACCGCAGAAGGAACCGAGATCAGGAAACTATATAAGGCACAGTAATTCTGTTCATAAATAAAATGGAAGCCGCTTGTTCAACATGAGCGGCTTCCATTTTCGTCAATTGATAGCCCAGAAGTTATTTTATTGATAATCAATGAAATAAATCGATCCGTATGATTTGTAATAATTCAACTACAAAACTTTCAACAAAACTTTACGGCCCGTACAATCATTTTTTTTTAGTTTCAACAGGTTCTAAGTCATTCATTATCTTATAAAAAACGGATACATTTCGATTGGGATTTTATTAATTACCAATCCCCCATTAACCAACCTTAAAATAGTTTATGAGCAGCATTCATTTGTTAACGCCTCCAAGGTGTAACAAAGTGGTTATTATTCATATTTATGAAGGTCACTTGAAATCCGAACTATGCCTTTTAAAAAAGATACATTTTTTCAAACTACCCGGATTACTGTTCTGCTTGTAGCTGCAGCCGCAATCCTCTGCCTTATTTCAATAGCCGGATGGGTATTCAATTTTGAAACGATTTCGCCAATTGTTCCCGGATTTGGCTGGACGGGAATGAAAGTAAATACCTCCATTGGTCTTCTAGTAGCAGCCTGTTCTCTTTTATTACCTGCTGGTGGTTTCAAAAAAAATATCAAAGAAGTATTAGCCGTATTTGTCATACTTCTTGGAGTAATTACTCTAAGTGAATATATTTTTCACTGGAATGCAGGTATCGATGAGTTGTTTTTCAAAGAGAAGACAATTCCGGCCGGGTTATACCCGGGTCGCATGATTCCAATGGCGTCACTGGGATTTATATTTCTTGGTATTACATTATTATTATACTCACTAAATAAAAAAAGTCTTCGAAAAATAGCTGACGCTTCAGCAATATTAATGTTGGCTATCTCATTTATTGCATTAGCTGGTTACCTTTATAATGTCAGCAGCCTTTACCGGGTTAAGGGATTTGATAAAGCCACCCTCCCGGGCACACTTTCATTTCTCATGCTACCATTAGCCGTTCTTTTTTCAAATCCTGAAGCAGGGCTCATAGCTGTATTTAATGAAAAGACTAAGGCAGCAAAAACGGGGACATTTCAGGTGATATTTATTATCAGTATCCTGCTTGTAATTGGCTGGCTAACTCTCCAGGGCTACGCTGCCGGACTGTATAACACACAATTTGGCATAAGCATCATGATTACTGTATTTATAGTTAGTTTCTTTTTTGTTATTAAATACGGTATCCGGAAACTGAATGAAAGCGAAAAGGAAAAAGAAATGCTGCACAGGCAGGATGAAGAAAAAGCAGCTCTTATCAAAGATATTTTTGAAAGAGTAAACGACCCTTTTATCGCATTGGATAAAAATTGGAATTTTACCTATGTAAATAAAAAAGCCGGGGCATTGGCAATGCGAAATCCGGAAGACCTTATCGGGAAAAACATCTGGGAAGAATTTCCTCAAGCAGTTAATTCGGAAACCTACCATGCTTTTAAGCAGGCAATGACGGAGCAACAATACACAACCAATACTGAATTTTTTGCCCCGCTTAATTTATGGCATGAAGATTCCATTTATCCTTCGCCGGAAGGATTGTCTATCTACGTCAGGGATATTACAGAAAAGAAAAAAGCAGGAAAAGCATTAAAAGATTCCCAGGAAAAATATCGTTCCCTTTTTGAAAACAGCCCAGATGGAATTTTACTGACCGTACCTGAGGGAAAGATACTGGCAGCCAATGCAACAGCCTGTTCCATGTTTGGAATGACGGAAGAGGAAATTATACAAGCAGGCAGAAATGGTATCGTTGATATTTCAGATCCCAACCTGCCTCTGCTTATTAAAGAACGTTTTGACACAGGAAAAGCAAAAGGAGAGCTTACATTTTTACGCAAAGACGGATCAAAATTTCCCGGAGAGATCACTTCCGCTAAATTTAAGGATGCTTCCGGCGAGGAAAGAAGCAGTATGATTATCCGTGACATTTCAGAAAGGAAAAAAGCGGATGAGGCATTAACAAAAAGCAAAGTATTATTAAATGAAGCGCAACGTATTGCTCATATTGGCAGTTGGGAACTGGAATTAGACAGCAATAAACTAATATGGTCAGATGAAATATACAGGATATTTGAAATTGAGCCTGATAAGTTTGAGGCTTCTTATGAAACATTTCTATCCCTGATACATCCTGATGACAAAGAGATGGTAAATGCAGCGTATAAAAATTCCCTCGAGACTAAAACTCCATACAGTATTGAACACCGGTTAAAATTTGGGAATGACCGTATCAAATATGTACTTGAACAATGCGAAACATTTTATGATGAAGCAGGGAAGCCTATACGGTCGCTTGGGATCATACAGGACATTACAGATAGAAAGAAAGCTCAACAGGCTCTTGCTGAAAGTGAACGACGCTTAAGCACCATCTTTCAAACCGAACCTGAATGTATCAAACTGCTGAATGAAAAAGGTGAGTTGCTTGATATGAACCAGGCGGGCCTCGCCATGATAGAGGCTGATAGCCTTGAAATGGTGAAACGTAAATCTGTACTTGACTTTGTGGTGCCGGAATACCGGAAGGCCTTTTCTGATCTTACGCAAAAAATATTTGCTGGTGAATCCGGAACACTTGAGTTTCAAATAACCGGACTCAGGGGCACCCGCCGCTGGATGGAAACACATGCCGTTCCTTTCAAAGACCGTGATGGAAATATCATTTCTCTGTTAAGTGTGACAAGAGATGTGTCTGAAAAAAAGATAGCTCAGGATAAACTAATTGAAAGCGAAATGAAGTACCGGACACTGATGGAAAAGGCCGGCGACTCCATCATCTTATTTAACTCTAAAGGCCAGCTGCTTGAAGCCAATGAAAGTGCTCTTCATCTGCTTGACTACAGCAGCGAAGAATATAAAAAGATGTCTCTTGCTGATTTTGTATTTGAAGAGGACTTAAAGGCAAAACCTTTTCTGCTAGACCTGTTAGACAAAGGAGAATCTACCATCACCGTACGAAGATTAAAAAAGAAGGATGGAACAGGTGTTGAAACAGAGATACATGCTAAAAAACTATCAGATGACAGGTATCTTGGAGTGGCAAGAGACCTGACAGAACGAATTAAAGCGGAAAAAGAACTACATGAAAAGGATATACAATTAAGGGAGATCAGTGCATCTATTCCGGGCTTTATCTACCAGTTTACCAAGTCGCCGGACGGCGAGTTTCATTTCTCTTATATCGGCGAAAGTGTAAAAGCCCTTATAGGAATAACACCCGGAGAGGTGTATGAAAATGTCGGCATGGCTTTTGCCAAAGTACATGCTGATGACCTGCCGGGTTTATTTGAATCTATTAACAAGTCAGCTCAAACATTAAAACCCTGGTCTTATACTTTCAGAGTAGTACTTGAAGATAATGTGATACGATGGCTACGGGGTAGCTCAATCCCCAAAAAAAGAGAAGACGGAAGTATCCTATGGAACGGAGCTATGTTTGATATAACAGAATTAAAAAAAGCTGAAGAAATAATAAGAAAGAGTGAAAAAAAGTTCCGGGACCTGCTGGAAGCCACACCGGATGCAATGGTAATCGTAAATGAGGAGGGATTGATACTGATGACCAATCACCAGGCTGAGACTATTTTTGGATACACAAGAGATGAGTTATTCAACCAGCGGGTAGAAATGCTGATGCCTGATAGCTTCCGGAACAAACATAAAAAACAACGCCAGGGATATGTAACAAATCCTGCTGCAAGATCAATGGGCAAATCACTGGACCTGATAGCCAAAAAAAAGGATGGAACTATTTTCCCGGTGGAAATAAGCCTTTCGCCCCTCATAACAGAGGAAGGAATGTTCATCTCTGCTGCCATCCGGGATATTACGGAAAGAAAAGCAGCAGCAGCAGCATTAGAAGAATCTTACCAGTCCATCCGCCGGTTAACAGAACACCTGCAAAATGTAAGGGAAGAAGAACGTACTTCCATTGCCCGTGAAATACATGATGAGCTGGGTCAGCAACTTACTGTAATGATGATGGATGTGTCATGGCTGCAAAAAAGAATTGATGCCGAGAACCAGGCAGCTCATAAAAAAATAAGCGACCTGTTGAAATTAATGGAGAATACCGTGAAGACCGTTCGAAGGATATCTGCTGAACTGCGCCCAAGTGTATTGGATGACCTGGGCCTGGTAGTCGCTATGGACCTGCAGTTAAAGGAACTTGAGAAAAGATCGGGCATTTGTACAAAACTTACAGCTCCGAAAAGAGAGCCTGTGCTTCCTGCTGCTGTTAAAAACGGAATGTTCCGCATCTTCCAGGAATCACTTACGAATGTGGCCCGGCATTCAGGCGCCAGCAAGGTAATTGTAACATTTGAAAATAAGAATGGTAAAATTGTATTGACAATAAAAGACAACGGCTCCGGCTTTGATGAGAAAAAAGCTGCTGAAAAAAGAACACTCGGCGTATTGGGAATGAAGGAAAGGGCTAATGTTATGGGCGGCGAGTATCTTATCAGCGGCGAACCCGGCAAAGGGACTACTATCGTTGTAAGTGTGCCCGTAAATGAAACTGTTGAATACACAATAAAGAACTGATCATGAAACTACAGATACTAATAGCAGATGATCATGCCATAGTAAGGCGGGGGCTGAAGGAATTATTACTGGAAGAGTTTCCTGCTGTTAATATTGCAGATGCAGAAAATGCAGAAGAACTGATAAAAATGGCAGGACATCAAAAATGGGATCTTATCATTTGTGATATCAACATGCCCGGTCGCAGTGGCATTGATGCGCTTCACCAGCTAAAGCATGATTTTCCCGGTATTCCTGTACTTATTATGAGTATGTACTCTGAAGATCAATATGCATTGCGGGCATTTAAGGCCGGTGCTGCAGGTTATCTTGCTAAAGAAACTGTTCATTCAAATCTTATCAAAGCTGTAAAGGATGTGCTGGCCGGAAAAAAATTCATTACTCCCGCCATTGCCGAAAAACTTGCCTGCTCTCTTGAGGATACAGGAGAAAAGCAATTGCATGAGCAGCTTTCAAACCGGGAGTTTGAAGTATTCAAATTACTGACCGCTGGTCAATCTGCCTCTGCTATTGCAGAACTGCTTTCTGTAAGTACCACCACTGTGAGTACTTACCGGTCCCGCATCCTGGATAAAATGAAGATGAAAAGCAATGCTGACCTGATAAGATATGCAGTTGAGAAAAATCTTGTCTGAACCTGTCTTGACAAAGGGTATTATATCGTTGGCTACAAATTTTACATAGCTGACAGCAGATTTTACATTATTGACAGCTAAGGGGAGATTGTTTCTTCACAAATAAGGGATTGTTTTTAAGAAGGTTGAAGTGCTAAATGCAGCGAAACTGTGAAAAGCAAAGGTTCGTAAATAAAGGGTGAAGAGATTATTTCGTTTATTTTTTTGTAAATTCATAATCTAAACTTTAATCTATGTATACAGAAGAAATTACAACCGAAACATTGCCAGCCAGAAAAAAAGATTTTTTACATAAAACTTCAAAACAGCCGGAGAAAATTGAAACAGATGCCAAACCATCAATTAAAATGGGATACGGAGAATGTTCTGTAAGTGGATGCAACTGCAGGGCCTATATGGGAAATGCAGATACTTGTGAAAACTGCGGGCATAATAAAGATCTGCACCGGTATTAAAGTACCGCAAAAGAATGCTCCGGGAAAGAATTTACAGCAACGAGTTTCTTCTATTCGTGTCGTTGATGCCAGCCTGCCGACAGGTTTTGCTCTACACATTGCCAACAGCAACGGCAGCGTACTTCTTTTTTGGAACACCTTCAAGGGCGGAAAATACCGAGATACCTTACTGTTTTAACCTTGCGAATGAAGGGCTACCTTATTTCCTTCCGTATCTCTAAAGAAAGCCATATACCCAATTTCCGGTGTGATGACTGTTTTTGGCATTAATACCTGTGCTCCCATCTGTTCAATTCTTTCCAATACAGGGCTCATATCGGGATTGGCGTTCAGGTAAATAACAACTCCCTGCTCAGAAGGAATATGATTTTCACTTTGCACTAATGCGCCGGAAACTTTACCACTTCCTGGTTCACCGGGAAAACCGGCCATCTTCATACCCATCATTTCCATCTCATCCATGTGAATACTGAAAATAACCTGGTAAAAATGTTTGGCCCTTGCCATGTCTGTTACCGGAATTTCAAACCAGTTCAGGCTGTTAGTAGTTGTGTCCATATTATTATTTTTATGCAAATTAGGTTACATCATCACAATTCACCGGCACTACCGGTGAATTAATAGAAACTTCGCAGAAAGGCAACACAAGTATAATGCCTCTAAAAATCAACAACCCCGGCTTAGGCCGGGGTTGTTGATTTTTAGAGGGTACCCAACTATACTTTCTTCACTTCCAGTTTTTCCTCTACCCGGAAATTGATAGTGAATGACTGGTTGAATGAAATGGTCTTGCCGCTGATCTTAAAAGTGATCAACTCCATATTATTCCTTGGAATCTTATAACGGCAGGTATGGGAGGTTTTTAAAATCTTTTCTTCGAAAATGATGTTATTCTCCTCATCGAGGATGCTCAGGGTGGTGCCTTTTACAGGCAGATTATCCAGCTGAACTTCGAATACCAGCATATCTCCATCTGAACCGGCAAATTTAATTTTTGCGTCTTCACTGGTTACCGCAGTAATAACGGATTGGGTTTGACCAAACAATAAATTGCCTGAACTAAAAAAAAGCAGGGCAACAAGGACAGCTTTCGGAAAAATTGATTTGTACGATTTCATATTTAAGGTTTAATGATTACTGATCTTTGATACTGCAAAGCTCTGTCAACACTATTACCGCAACATGACGGACCGGTTAATACCATATGATTAGATTATGCTCTTACTATTAATTTTTTTTCTTTCTGCTTTTTATAACAACTAATAGCCTAACTACAACCCGTTGTTTCGAATAATGCCGGGCTAACTGAATACGCTGTTCGACAACTTTAGCGATGTATAGAACGCTGTCGTATGATTGGTGGAGGGTACTTCGATAAGCTACATATACCAACAGCGGTGTGGTGATTTTTATGGAACACCTGCAATGAAGGAAAATTTACCAGTAATCAAGCCGCTTCGTCCATTCGTCAATCAGGTGAAATATCACGGGTCAATTGATTTTATATTACTGTACCATTATTGATTAAATCAATTGCCATGAAATCCATTTTATACTGCTGCCTGTTACTTTGCCTTAGTTGCCAGTCAACAGCACAAACAGACAATACCCAATTGCTGAATGAAGCTACGGCGAAACTGCAAAACAGGTCGGCCACCGTTTCTGAAATACTTACCGATAAAAAATACTTATCCATTCATCAATTAACAGCTTTCCGGGATATAATAAAAGCCAGCAGCAATACAGAGATATTAGCAATAGCTGCGGCAGACGAACCTGGTAAAAAGATACGGGTGCTGGCCACTGTAACTGACAGTGAAAACAAGCCGGTGGCCAATGCACTGGTGTACCTGTACCAGACCGATGCTAAGGGCTGGTACTCGGCTGATGCACCACATGTGGGAGGTAATGAAGGCGATATGCGGCATGCAAGGCTGTTTGGTTATGTTAAAACAAATGATGAAGGCAAGTTTGAACTGCAAACCATCAAACCAAGCGGCTATCCCCAAAGCGACCTGCCCGCACATATACATGTGCATGTATGGGCGGATGGCTACAATGATTTCGTCAATGAGTTTTTATTTGATGATGATGAACGGCTGAAAGGAACAATACGGGAACAATCCATCCGTAACCGTTTTCTTATAGAAAAACCGGAGAAAGCTGTTGCTCCTTTTGATCAGCAGTTTTCTTACCAGGTACAATTGATGAAGTAGTGGGGTGGGTGGTTTCGAAGAGCTGGATTCTAAATAATACCTGCATTTTCAGTAGATTTGGAATACCATTTTCTAAACCTAACCAAGATGAAAGCTCTTTTCACTTCGCTATTATTTTCACTGACGATTGCTTCCAGCAGCCAAACACTTGTTTCCATCAGCATTATACCTAACACAACGACAATCGGTATTGGCACCAAACTGCGGTTTAAAGCTATCGGCACTTATTCAAATAACACCACCCAAGATATTACCAGCACTGCGGTATGGCTATCCAGCCAGACACCCAACGCCACCATCAGTAATGCGGCTGGCAGTTGGGGGGAGGTCACCGGGATATCTGCAGGCACAACGGTTATTTCGGCCATTGTTAACCCGGTAACCGGTAATTCCGGAACAATTACAATTGTTGCTGACGCTGACGGAGACGGTCAGCCCGATGCGACAGACAATTGCCGGTATGTACCCAATGTATCACAGTCTGATTTAGATACCGATGGTATCGGTGATCTCTGCGACTGCACCATCAGCACACCAGACCCAACGGCTATCTACTGCACGGGCCTGGTCATTTATCCCTTTCCTGGCAGTACTGTAATACCGGGCAATACCGTTACCTTTTACTCCACATTAAATACAGGGCCGGGCAATACTTATTTTATTACTCCTACGTATCAATGGACAAAAAACAGCACTCCTGTGGGGGCTAACAGCCCGGAATATGCTGATAATAACCTTAACCATGGAGACATTATACAATGTACAGTTTCTACCGGCCCTGACTGTGTGGCCGGCAGCCCGCAGATGAGCAACCAGGTGGTTATTACTAACCCACTCTCTGTTGGCAATGTTGGTATAGGGGTGGTAAACCCTGTTACCAAACTGGATGTTGAAGGCGGCATACGTACAAAACACAGCGGCACCTTTGTTACAGGTAGCCTGACCATTAATGTACCGGTTACTATTTCCATTACAATACCAGCTGTGCCTAATGGATGGGATTTTAAGAACACGGTGGTAGTGGTTAGTAATGTTGATGGTATAATTGGTACAGTGCAGCAGGCCAAGCTGACCAGCCTCACCAATATTGATGTTCAGTTTTTACCGGCTGCCACGGGTACAGCCCGGCTTAACTGGGTGATATTAAAATTATAGATTTTACAGTCCATCATTACAAACGATGGACAACTGCCCTATTGTTTATATTTTCTTATTGATGTTTGAGTAAGGAGAACCGGAGGCTCTTGCCGCTAGTTGCTTTTCGTCCTCTCTTCTTCCAATTTTTTTACATATGCCTCCATCAGGCCTTTATAGGCGCCGCCAAAAAAGGATATATTATGTGATTTACCGGTAACCCTGTCGAGCACCCCATAAGAATAGTTGCTTGAAGGCGACTCCCGCACATAACCGGAACCACCGGGGTTACTACGCCATTGACCACTATGGCTGTTGGTATAAGTAATAAATACATACCTGTACTTAAGTGAGTCGTTGTATCGCTTATTGTATTGATCAGTTTTCTCAATAAGCGTATAGGTGCCGGTGTAGTATTTCTCAAAGGTTTTCTCCAGGCATTTATCCACCTGGAAGTTTCCGTGATATAATACCAGCATAGTGCCTTTGTAATTCTGGAAACTGTCTGGAATAGCCTGACCTTCCTTAGCAAGCAATTTTCCCTGGGCAAACGAGGTGCTCTGGAATAATAAAACAGTAATTATTGCAAAAAAGAGTTTTCTTGTTTTCATAACTATTTGTTTAATCAAAAGTAGGAATTTAACCGAATACCAAAATCCTGCAGTACTACTTTACTACTTTTGACAATGTAAACAATCGCCACAGGCGATATACTATAGCTGCAGTTTCGCAGAACAGTTTACATGTTTCGAAGAGGTGGGCTGAAAGTGTTTACAGTAATTGGTGTTTTAAAGTACGGCGGAACAAAGTGCTGGGAAAGAACTAATCGCAAAGACAGTCTCCTATACGTTGTGTTGTTGGTGGAGGAAAACACCAACAACGGCGTGGATTATAGATTTTATAGTCCATCGTTACAAACGATGGACAACTACCCTATTGTTTATATTTTCTTATTGATGTAAGACTAAGGGAAACAGGGACAAGCACTTCTTTTACTTAGCTGGAAATAGTTTTTCAAAATCCTTGTGATCTTCTTCGGACAAGTTTCTCCAAATAAGATATCCATGGTCATTATTAATTCCCAATGAATCCTCAATTTGAAAAGAAATCTCTGCCTTCATTGTATCTAAATCCATTACATACGAGTTTACATTGAAACTAAAAATTCTTTTAAGCTTCATTTTATGGAAAACAGTATTTGGATGAACTGCATAGTTTAAACTTCCTTTTTCCAACTCTATACTCGGATAAATCATGACATCAGTTCGAATATTGCTCTTGTCATAAAAATGTATATGACCCAAGTAACTTGATAAATAATGTTCATTCTTCGTTTCAAATAAAGATGAAAATTGTCTGAATAGCATTTTTAACCGCCGTATTTCATCTTCAGTTGGATTGTCAAGGTTTTCGACAAAATCGTTTAGGTTTTTATCGCTAATTGAATTAAAAAAATCCACCTTATCATACTCACCATATAAGAAAATAGTAACATAAGCTGGTAAGTTCGGAGTAAATTCCCATTCGGATAAATAATACTGGTTGTCACCTTTTTCATCAAACGTTTTTACCAACGATTCTAATAAAGAAGTGCCTGCATTTGGCGAGCAATAAAAAACTGGATGACCGGGAAGATTGGCTCTTTGAATTGTTGTTCTATTGATTGGAGGGTGTGAAAATTCAGATATCAATGAAGTGTTTATTCCGTCCTCCTTTTTTCTTATTCTATAAACCTTAGAAGTCAGCTGGCCAGTATTAGAAATTCTAACAGTTTTAAAAATAAATCCTAGCTTTTCAACAAAAAATTCATCAAGAGATTTGACATATTCATTTACCTTATCACAATCCATTTTACCCCACTTTTCATCAGAAAAGTCTTTGATTGCCTTTTCTATTTCTTCAATCGTTGGTATAAGGATTTTCCTTTTCATATAAATAAAATTAACCAAAAGCCCCAACTCTCGCCAGGGCTTTTCTTTACTTCTTCTTACCAGCCTTTTCCAACTCCGGTGTTTCATTTCGAAACACCACCGTATTATCAAACACATCCACCAGCACCGGCTTTGTCTTATCAATATCACCGGCCAGTATTCTTTTCGATAGCTGGTTCACAATTTCTTTTTGTATCAGCCGCTTCAGTGGCCTTGCACCAAACTGCGGGTCAAAACCCTGCTCGGCGAGGTACTCCAGTGCATAATCGCTGAACTGTAATTGTATGCCGCTTTCGGCTACGAGTTTTTTCAGGCCGTTCAACTGAATTTTTACAATGCCTTTTATCTCTTTCCTCATCAATGGGCGGAACATGATTATCTCATCCACCCGGTTGAGGAACTCGGGCCGTATGGTCTGGCGCAACAGGTTCATTACTTCCACCTTTGCCTTGTCTGTTACTTCTTCTACGTTGTTTTCTTTTACGTTCTCAAAGGCATCCTGTATCAAATGGCTGCCGATATTGCTGGTCATGATGATGATGGTGTTCTTGAAATTCACCACCCGGCCTTTGTTGTCGGTCAGGCGGCCATCATCCAGCACCTGTAGCAATACATTCCATACATCCGGGTGGGCCTTTTCAATTTCATCGAGCAATACCACACTGTACGGTTTTCTTCTAACCGCTTCTGTTAACTGCCCGCCTTCATCATAGCCCACATAGCCGGGAGGTGCACCCACCAATCTTGATACGGTATGTTTTTCCTGGTACTCACTCATGTCAATCCTCGTCATCATGCTTTCATCATCAAACAAATATTCGGCAAGGGCTTTGGCCAGTTCTGTTTTACCCACACCGGTGGTACCGAGGAAGATAAAAGAACCGATAGGTTTCTTCGGATCCTGCAATCCTGCACGGCTTCTCCGTATCGCATCCGCCACCGCAGTGATAGCTTCATCCTGTCCCACCACCCTTTCATGCAAATGATCTTCCAGCTTCAATAATTTTTCCCTGTCGCTCTGCAGCATCTTGGTAACCGGAATGCCTGTTGCCTTGGCAATGCTTTCGGCAATATCTTCTGCATCCACTTCTTCTTTCAGTAAACGTTTTTCGCCGCTTTCTTCTATCTGTTTGGTAAGGTCGGTAATCAACTGCTCCTGCTGCTGCACTTTACCGTAACGTATCTCGGCCACTTTACCATAATCACCTTCCCGTTCTGCCCTTTCGGCCTGTTGTTTTAAACTCTCTATCTCCGCTTTTGCATTCTGCACTTTTTCCACCAGCTCTTTTTCCTGGCTCCATTTTGCTTTGTAAGTATCCCTTGTTACAGAGAGGTTGGCAATCTCGGTGTTCAGTTCTTTCAGCTTCACTTCATCGTTCTCTCTTTTGATAGCTTCCCGTTCAATCTCCAGTTGGCGTATCTGTCTTTCCAGTGTATCCAGTTCTTCCGGCATGGAATTCATTTCCAGTCGAAGCTTGGCGGCACTTTCATCTATCAGGTCAATCGCTTTATCGGGTAAGAAACGATCAGTAATGTAGCGGCTGGATAATTCCACCGCTGCAATGATGGCTTCGTCTTTAATGCGTACATGGTGGTGTGTTTCATACCGGTCCTTTAATCCCCGAAGGATGGAGATGGCATCTTCCACCGATGGCTCGTCTATCATTACTTTCTGGAAACGCCTTTCTAATGCTTTGTCTTTTTCAAAGAATTTCTGGTATTCGTTCAGTGTGGTGGCACCCACGGCTCTCAGATCGCCTTTGGCTAACGCCGGTTTTAAAATATTGGCTGCATCCATTGCACCTTCGCCGCCACCTGCACCCACCAGGGTGTGTATCTCATCGATAAAGAGAATTATCTCTCCATCACTGGTACTCACTTCTTTTACCACTCCTTTCAATCTTTCTTCAAACTCTCCTTTGTATTTGGCTCCGGCAATGAGCAGGCCCATATCGAGTGCATAGATGATCTTCGATTTCAGGTTCTCGGGCACATCCCCATTTACAATACGGTGGGCAATGCCTTCGGCGATGGCTGTTTTACCAACACCGGGTTCACCAACGAGTATCGGGTTGTTCTTTGTTCTGCGTGAAAGAATGTGCAATGTCCTTCTTATCTCTTCATCACGGCCGATAACGGGATCGAGTTTACCCTGTCTTGCCAGTTCGTTTAAGTTCTTGGCATACTTATTCAGCGCATTGAATTCCTGTGATTGTGTTTGCGAGGTAACGGTCTCCCCTTTTCTCAAATCCTTAATGGCCGTGACCAGACCTTTCTCCGTCAGTCCTGCATCTTTCAACAGCTTTGCAGTGGAATCATTGCCCTGGACAATCGCCATGCATCAGATGTTCCGGTGTTACAAATTCATCTTTGAATTGTTTGAGTACTGACCCGGCCCTTAATACCACATTGTTTGCCTCCCGGCTTATCTGCTGTGCCGCTTCGCCGGATGCTTTGGGCAGTTTGCTGATGAGTTCATCGAGTTTACTGTCAACGAGGTTGACGGTAACATTGTTCTTTTTCAGCAGGTACTCAACGGGTGAGTCCTCCTGTTCAAGCAACGCCTTCAGTATATGCTCCGTCTCAATGTTCGGGCTCTTTGCATTAAAGGCAATTTGCTGTGCCTGCTGAAATGCTTCAGCGGCTTTTATGGTGAAGTTTCCCAGATTCATAATAAATACATTTAAACCGCAGAGATGCAGAGGCGCAGTAATAAATATTTATCAATCCCTGCGTCTTCCCGCCTCAGCGGTGATGATTTCAATTAACTTTAAACTCTATACTCAAATACTTATCCAACCCCGCAAATCCCGAAACTATGTCATATAAAGTTAGTTCTATCTGCCTGAAAGTCTTGTCTGTAGCTGCATTCCTGCTATTGTTGCAGCCTGCCGGGGCCCAGTACAACTGGACAAAACTGGACGCCGAATTACAGGCCAAACAGCAACTGCTGGGTGATAATGTGGTGGCGATGATCTGGAAAGGTGATTCTTTAGTGTATAAGAAAGAAATGGGTGGGTTTAACAGCAAAACGCAGGCACCCATTGCCAGTTGCAGTAAATGGCTGACGGCAGCCCTGGTGATGCAGTTTGTGGATGAAGGGAAATTGTCGCTGGATGATAAGGTGGTGAAATATATTCCCGAATTTGAAAAGTATTTTAAGAATTATATCACCATCCGTCAGTGCCTGAGTCACATGACGGGAATACAGGGTGACGATAAGTTTTTAAGAAGGCTGCTGGAACGTAAAAAATTCGCTTCGCTGGAAGAAGAGGTAAATGCATTTGCTGCCCGTGATATAAGGGCCAATGCCGGTACCGATTTCTGGTATGGCAATGTAGGGCTGAACATAGCGGGCCGGGTACTGGAAGTCATCAGCAGGAAAAAATTTGATGCTCTTATCAAAACAAAACTGTTTTTACCCCTTGGGATGACGAAGACAACATTTGCAGCTGCTGAAAATGGCGGGCCTGTAAATCCTTCGGGTGGCGCAAAATCAACGGCAGACGATTACATGAAATTTTTAGTGATGCTGCTGAATAAGGGCAAGCATAACGGGCAACAGATACTAAGTGAAAGTTCGGTCAATCAAATGCTGATACAACAGAATACAACAGAGCAAATAAAATATGCCCCAAAAGCTGCAGAAGGATATGGATATGCTTTGGGAAGCTGGGTGTTGGAAAAAAAGACTGATACTGTTGTTATCAGTCATAGAAATCCTCCGGCATTACCTGTCAGTACGGCTACCGCATTGGCCAGTCCGGGTTTATTCGGCACCTGGCCGATGATCGATTACTGCCGGGGCTATGCCTATATCGTTTTTGTAAAAAACCTGCTGGGCGAGGAAAGGGCCGATGCACATCGCCAGCTTAAAAAGTTAGTTGACGAACAAATCGCTTCGGTTTGTCGTTAAACTTCAGCATCTTTAGATCTGCTTTGTAATTTTATCATTAAAATAAAAAATCGCTTCTATGCAATCATTCAAATTATCCGTCCTTATTATTCTTATCTCTTTATCGGCAAACAGTTTTGCACAGTCAACAAAATTAGATGTGCAAGAGGGACAGAAATTCAGGGTGGAAACCAGCAGCAAGGTAAATTCTTCTGCCGAAGTGATGGGCCAGACCATGGAAAACAATGTTGATACAAAGACCCACACTGTTTATGAGATAGTAAAAACAGAAAGTGACGGGATCAAATTACATTCAACGATCACCAAAATGCAGGTTAACGCCAGTGCTATGGGGCAGGAAATGGCATTTGACAGCGACAAAAGCAATAATGAAGGACCGATGGCAGACATGCTATCTAAAAAACTGAATAAAAAAAACGAGATGACAATTGACGAAAAAGGCAATGTCATCAAACGGGAAGGTAATGAAGATGATGGTTCCATGGGTGCAATGATGGGTGCCCCGGGCAGCGGCCAGGAACCAGTTACAGAATTATTCATACCCGGTCTGCTTGGCAGGGAATTAAAAACAGGTGAAAGCTTTACAGATATCAGCTCTGTAAAAAGAGAGAAATATGAGTCCCGTGATTCCGGAACTTATACTGTTACCAATATTGAGAACGGAGTAGCAAGTATTTCTTATACCGGTAAACAGGTTACATCAGCGACCATGGAACAAATGGGAATGGAAATGGTGAGTGCTTCTAACAATATAGTGAAGACCGAATTGCAGATGGATATACATACAGGCATGGTGCTGGTGAAAGCAACTGTGATAGAGTCAACCGTCAGTATAGAAGCTGGTGGCATGTCAATTCCGGCTACCGGGAAATCAATAATCACCATGAAGATATCTCCGGTGCAGTAAACAGCGGGCAATTAAATCATTTACTGTATAAAAGGGTTTGGTAACTTTAGTTTATCAAACCCTTTTTATGTACGAACACCGCAAACAGCCGCTTGCTTCCAAAGTCACTTTTTACCAACGGATATTCAAAAATATATTCATCGCTTTTTTGATCATGCTGGTTTGCCTTGTGATTGGTGTGATCGGTTATCATTACCTTGGCAAGGCCGGCTGGTTAGATTCAATACATAATGCTTCTATGATATTAAGTGGCATGGGACCAGTGATTGAAATTGAAACGGTGAGTGGTAAAATATTTTCTTCCGCTTATGCTTTATTCAGCGGCGTAGTGTTTATCACCAATGTAGGGGTTATTCTTGCACCGGCGATCCACCGTATCTTTCACCGGCTGCATTTAGAAGATAAGTAAGGGAATAGTTTCAGAATCCCTTGGTGCCTTCCTGTTTTACCAGCACCACTTTGTTGTGGTCTGCTTTGTAAGTGGCTTCATAAAATTTTACCAGGTCGGTATATTCCTGCGCCGGATAACGGCCTGCATATCTTTCTATACTCCGGTAGTAGAACAATTTATTGCCTGCCAGCTTTACAGCACATCTGTATTTGCCAAATTTACTATTGATGGAAACATCCTGCGGCATTGATTCAGGAGTATAGCCATCAGGAATAGTGATCTCCACAGAATCCGTATCCCGGTAATCGATGTTGAACACCATGTCGTATTTCCTTTCTTCATCCATGGACAGCTTGCGGTTGTTCCTGGTCATTACATTAGGCACAATAAAAAGCCGTTTACCGGTGATATTGGCATAATTGGTAACGGTGATATCCAGCGTTTCATCAATGAACGGAAGAGAACTCTTTTGTTCATCATACTTAAAGCTGCTGATATCATAAGTTGCTAAGTCCAGTTGTTCTTGCAGGTATTCCTTCACTTTGTCTTTTGACAGGTTGTTGATCAATCCATGAATATCATCCTGCTGTAAACCGCTGTACCGGGTAACAGCATTCACTTTCAAAGCGCCTTCGATATCCAGTATGGCCAAAATTTTTCTTTGTTGCTGGTTTTGCTCCAACCCATATATGGGGGTACGAACCAGTTTCCCGCCATTTTCATCTACTAACAATGCAAAGCGGTTGCAGGTAAAATCGCCGAGGTAGCCGGGTGATGATGTCGGGTTGGTGCATTCGAGCCACATGGTGTCTTTTGCCACCGGCACACAAAGAATAACATGATTGAACTGTTGTGAAGGGAAATCGTCGGTGATGTAACCGGCATTTCCCCCTGCCCTTATCAGGGCATAATAAGAAGGAATACCGGCTTCCTTCAATAAACTGAACATATAATTTGTGAGTGCCTTACAATCACCATACGCTTTGGTTGCCACAAATTTTGCATCAAAAGGCCGCCAGCCACCGATACCTAACTGGATGCTGATATACCTTGTACTCTTTTGCAGGTATTCATATAATAGTGCAATCTTCTTTTTTGTATCACTAATTCCATCGGCCAGCTGATGAACCTTTTGTTTAATGTTTTCAGGTAATACATCCGTTCCCTGTTTAAGCGCATAGACAAATTTTCCAAAGTCGGCCCAGCTGTTCATATTGCCTCTATAATCATCCACCTGGAAATCGGCAGGCCCAAAGATGACCACCGTCGTCAGCTCATGCCATAAAGGAGAGTAAGGTTCCCGCAAAATGGCCGGCATATCTTTAGCGGACCACCAGGTGGCGATCTTTCCATCTTTCTCTGTTGTCTTTACCGGAATGCCTGCGTAGTTAAATTCCTTGTAACGGAATTTGTAATCAGGTGCTGTTACAATACACATAGAACTTTTTTCCACCGAAAGCCTGTCCTTTCCCTGTGGTATCCATTTTGGGAAAAACAGTGTGCTGGTGAATTCTAACTCCGTAGTGTACTCCACTGTATAGGGATACACCCGGTGATAAAAATTGTGCCGCTTTATCCTGTCGTCATCAATAAGACTGTTGTCTGATACACCGCTCAGGTCTTCGGTGTCTTTAGTTTTTATTTTCTTTAGCTGGGTACCTGCAGCGTTGTATAATATTCCTTCTGATTGATTCTATCTTCCTGAATTTGTCATAGTACTCGTAATATTCCGCCCATTCATCACCCGCCTCGTTCAAAATGGTAATGACGTAATGATTTTTAAAAATCGCTTTACCAGTATTGATTATCTCAAACCGCTGTTCCTCCATGCGTAACACAGCATTGGCATTCTTCAGCAGTACCGGGGCGATTTTAGCAACAGCATAATCTCCATCACCGGCAACTGCCTGAGAGGTGATGATAAAAGAAAGGATTATAGCACAGAGCCATCTAATCATGGATTTGCTTTCTTTTTAAATACGATCTGTTCATTTTGTTTTTTAACGATCAATGCAAAAAATTCCCGCAGCACTTCATATTCTTCCGGCAGAAAATACGCTTTGTTAATGACCAGCCGGGTGCGGAATGATACACTACCACCAGATGTTGATACCCGGTATTCAAATGTTGCATCTTCTTCCTCATTGAATTTTACCACCGCCCCTTTTGGTAACTCATCCACCACATATCCTTTTGGTATCTCCATCTGCAGGTTGAAGGTCTCGTCAACTGCATAAGGCATTTCCACGGGGTAAAAACGTTCGGCCGATTTAAAAGGGTTCTCCTTTATTTCTTCACCCAGCATTGGATTGAAGTAAATGATATCATCTTCTGCTGGTTTCAAATCAATATCGTAAGCAATAAATACCGGTTCATCGTAGCGGGCCAGAGAATCAACCCTGGCTTTGCCTACTTTAATATCGTCACCCAGGCTTTTTCTAATATCACTGAATAATTGCTCTTTTCCTTTTTCTTTTACCAGGTTCCTGATACGGGCCGACTCAAAATAACCGGGTGTTTGCTGCACACTGCCGATGGAATTTCCTTTTTCATCATTGATGATAAAAACTATTGTGTTTTTTGTTTCCCTTACTGTGGAAGGGTTAAGGTCTACGGCTTTTGCATCAGTATTAATTATCCTTGCATGACCGTTGTAGCACTTGTAGCCCAGCCTGCCAAAGCCCATTCCGGGATCACTGGCATCCAGGTAATATTCTTTACCCTCCATTTCTGTACGGCATATCACATAATTGAACCGGTCGAGCAGCGGATACATAGAATGGGTATAGCCATGCGACCGGGTACTAAGAATGACGGGGTCTGCCTGGATATTTGCCTTGAGCAGCATCGCAGTCAGTAAAAGATTAATTTCTGCCACATTGCCATTCTTGTTTTTTAAGATATTCTTGAGTGGCTGTTCAAGGTATTTGCGGTTATAATTAGTGCAGGTGAAGTTATCCCGGACCCAGGCAAAAATATTTTTTGCTTTTTCCAGCGGTGATGATGCATTTTTCAAAGCAAGCGGCATCACATCGTTCAGCCAGCCATTATCCTTTTTTAGCTGCTCTCCAAAGTCTTCATCTGCCAGCAGATCTTTTGCTGCCATTGTCCAGGTACTCATTACCTGGCGAAAAGTAAACGGCTCACCAATGGATGCCAATTGAAATTCAATTCTGGAGATGTGATTGTTCAATGTAGAGGTATAACTTTCTTCTTTTAATGCCGGCACATCCTTCATAACCCAGCGGTAATCTGTGACATTAGCAGAAAAATTGGCCCGGTCAGTCGGGCCTACACCCCTGTTATCAGCCATATTAAAAACAGCACGACTGACTGTTGAATTTTTGATATGATAAGGATGATAACCCTGGGTAAGTGTAACATAATTATAGAAGCTGGGCATTGCCACATTATACTCACTCCACAGGCGGGGAAATTGCCCCTGGAATACCCAGGGCTGCAGGTTGAACACAAAATCTGATTTCACTTTGTATTCATACTCGATGATGGAACCCTCCTTTATATTAGGGAAAGTAAATTTTTTCACCACCAGGTTCTTATTGATCTTGTCCTTGAACACAGCTGATTTAACCTCCAGTTTCGTCTCTATTACTTTTCCGTTCTCCAGGTTATATGTTACTGCCTTCAGATTTTCCAACTCCTCTTCCAATTCACCATTTGTATACAATCCAATTTCTACGTTGCCGATATCATAGCCATTTTTATTCAGGATATGTGCCCGGCGGTAATTTTTAAAAAGCAGCGAGAACCCTCCCTTTGTATTACCGATAATTTCCGTAGAACCTATATCAGCAATTACAACTGCCGAAGCATTGCTGTCAACAGGGTATATTTTCGTGGCAAAATCTTCCTGCGTTACGCTGCCGAATTTTATTTTCAGCTTGTCCTGTGCTGTCGCAACAATATTTACAAAAAAGAAAAATAGCAGTGAAAAAAGCAGTCTTTGTTTCATCCGGATAGATTGTGTGGTTAAATACTGTGTGACTACACTCAATTTTACATAAAAAAGTTCAAACTTGCTGTGATGAACCGTATATTAAGCTGTCTTTCTTTAAAAGACAAGAGAAGGCCTTGAATAAGTTGCAGGAAAATACCGCATTAATTAAAAAAAAAGCCGCCCGGCTGGGTTTCGACTATTGTGGCATCGCCAGGGCGCAACGCCTTGACGATGATGCATTACGCCTTGAGCAATGGCTGCAAAAAGGGATGCAGGGCAGCATGCAATACATGGAAAAACATTTTGACCTGCGGGTTGACCCGGCCAAACTGGTACCCGGAGCTAAATCGGTTATTACCTTATTGAAGAATTATTATCCTTCGCAGCAACAGGCAAAAGATGCCCCGAAAATTTCCAAATATGCTTTTGGAAAAGATTATCATGAAGTGATAAGAAAACAGCTGAATGAATTTATCTCCTCTATTAAGGATGAAACCGGGGAGATACATTGTCGTGGTTTTGTGGACAGTGCCCCGGTGCTGGAACGAACATGGGCGCAGCGAAGCGGTTTAGGCTGGGTTGGAAAAAACGGAAACCTTATCAACAAACAAAGCGGCTCGTTTTATTTTATCGCTACATTAATTACAGACCTGGAGTTGCAATACGATGATGCTTTTGCAAAAGATTTTTGCGGCACCTGCACCAAATGTATTGATGCCTGCCCTACCGATGCAATACTTCCCGGCAAAGTAATTGACGGCAGCAGGTGCATTTCCTATTTCACCATTGAACTTAAAGAAATGCTGATACCGGGTGATATGAAAGGAAAATTTGATGGCTGGATGTTTGGTTGCGATACCTGCCAGGATGTTTGTCCCTGGAACCGGTTTGCAAAACCTCACGATGAAAAAGAGTTTTCCCCGGTGCCGGAACTATTAAACTTCGCCATCAAGGACTGGGAACTGATGACAGAAGAAAGTTTCAGGAAAATATTCAGGGACTCTCCGTTGCGGAGAAGTAAATTCAGCGGCATTCAGCGAAACCTGCAATTCATTAAAGGCGATGATTAAAAATCATTATCCTTTTTGATGTACAATAAATTCTTTATAAACGCTGTCCAAACCTTTTTTGCATCCGGGTACTTATAATATTTATTGAAAAGTTGTTGCGTTGTCGCCAGGCTTCTTCCAAAAGAATAGTAGAATACGGCAAGGTTCATCGCAAACCCTTTACGCAGCCCATTATCCATTGCCACTTCATCCTCCAGTTTTTCGTAAGGCAGCTCACCCAGTTTTCCAAGATTATCATTGATAATGTTTTTTAATTCACCATCACCGGGTGCAACCGTTACTTTCCCATTGTTGTACTTCATACTGATACGGCGAAGCGGAATGGGTGCTGCATCGCTGGTGTCCTCATAACCGCAGGCATAGCAGGTGAAAAAATAGCCAAAGGATTCGTCAAAACTGAATTCAAATTCATTGTCCTTTGTAATAATGGTATGCCCGCCAAACAGTTTTACCACATGCTGGTATCTGTTGGGGGCGATATTTTTGAAAATGTATATCTCATCACAACAATGAGCACCCCCGGTAAAATTGTAGATGAGAAGTTCCTTTTTCCCGTCCTTATCAAGGTCGGCGAGCACAACATCCGGGTAGTCCATCATGCTTTGCCCTTTCAAAAAGGCAGCAAGTGTTGTAAGTTTCTTCGACTTTGTAACAACTGATATTTTTTTTACAGCCTCTGTGGTAAGCCTTTCATTATTCTGGAAGAAAACAACCGTTGGGTCGGTTTCAGGAATAACAGCACTATCCTTCTGGTACATTACAAAAGCAGAATCTGTTACCTGGGCCTCTAATGTTGAGTAGCTAAGGGCCATTGACGTAATCAATAATATCTTTACAGTCATTTTATCAATCCTCATTTATTTTCAGCGGCACTCTTACCTGTACCAGCTCCCATTCAATAATCATTGATTTATCATCATCAAACCTGATAGTGAATTGTTCAACAGGGTTTGATAATTTGTTTGACGGAACAGCAATCATTGCTACATTTTTCTCCTTATTCTTTTCATAGCTGAAGGCGCCCCACTGTCCCAATACAGAATTAATGATTAGGGTCCATTCATTTTCGTTTACCAGTGCAAATACGGTGTAGGTTCCGGCGGGTATTTCTGTGCCGCCAATCTTTGTGTTCTTTGCCAGGCTAATTGAAGTGGCTTCATCGGCACCGAGGCGCCACACCTCACCATACTTTACCAACTCTCCAAATATCACCCTGTCATGCTTATATGGCCGGCCATATGTGACAGTAATATCTTTTGCAGATACAGTATCATGTGGGCTTTTGCGACCTTGTCCAAAACCGGATACTGTAATAAGGACCGTTAACAGTAATAATATCTTTTTCATAAGTTGATTTTTTGCTGTTAGAAAGAATGAGACGCAATTTCTGTGCTAAAAGTAATCTCTTTAAGAGAAATATTATGGCTGGCCATGTTGTTTCTCCATCATCTTTTTCAATTTATCAAGCCCGGTTTCCATAACCGGGCCATATCTTTTTTCCAGTAAGAGGCTGGAAAATTTTTCCCATGGGTACCAGCGTAGATGAAAATCCATATACCACTGCACCGTAACTGTATTAGGAACCCCTGCATCAAAGATATTCCAGCCGCTTTCTCCTTCTTTAGATCCGGGCCCGATATTAGCAGCTGTTATCGTACTGTCAGTTGCGCCTGTAATCATAAGTCCTTGCATATATCCCGTTTGCACTCCTTTTATTTTCCCCTCGATGATCACATAAGCTGCTGTATCGGCACCTGGATACCATTTTTTCCAGTTTGCAGGATTATTCAGCTGGTTTAAAACAGAATCCCTGCTTGCATTAATGTCAATAGCCTTGGAAATACGGACATGGGAAGGGAAAAAAAGTGAAATGCCTGTAATAAGCAGTGCAAAAACGATAAGGCTTATAAAACCGAGTTTGATGATCCGCATAATTTATTCCCATTTAATAACCCGGGCGGCTATGAAATAAATGATAGCCATCCAGATACCGAGAATACCTATTTCTTTCCAGCAATCAATGATACTCAGCCCTTCAAAAGATATTTTACGGATAGCATCATTGTACTGTGTTAACGGCAGCACCCGGCAAATTTCCTGCAGCCATTTGGGAAAAACCTCTATCGGGAAAAAAGTACCTGACAGCATCATCTGCGGGAATCCGAACAGGTTTATCAGTAATGGAATGGAAGTGTCTGTCTTTGCAACACTGCTGAAAATAAGCCCCACTCCCATCAGAAGGAACAGCATGATGATGGTCATGCCGATAATTTCGAGAAAAGTGAATACACCATGATGAAGGGTGAAGTTCATTGCGAAATGGCCGAACAATATCAGCACCACCACACTGAGTAACTGGAAAAACAAACGACTGGTGCCAATGCCCAGCAGGATATTCATCTTACTTACCGGTGATGCATAGAACCGCTTCAGCACCAATTGTTCCCTTAATCCAAAAAAAGTGAAGGCAACACCAAATAAAGTAGAAAATAAAATTGAGAAGCCCAACTGACCGGGAAGGATGAAATCAATCGGGCGGTATTTTCTTACTACCTCAAGGTCCGGATATGCAATGGTGACGAAGTTCTCAGCATCCTCGTTCATCATTTTTTCCAGTTGCAGTTTTACAAGGTCCAAAGCTGCCCGGAATGAATAAACCGTATTTGCACTGGCTGTTGTAGACCTGATGCCGATTGAATAATGTGGTCTGTCCGAAGAATCCATCTGGCTTTTTATGTCCAGTATTGCGGTAAGGCGTCCTTTATAAAGATCTTTATTTCTTGAAACCGTATCAGGGTAATGAATAATCTTTACACCTGGTATTTTTTTCAACCCGGTATAGAATCCCTGTGAAGTATCACTTCCAGGCGTTAAAGCAATCCGATAGCTGGGGCCTCCATTATTTCCAAATGCACCGAAGATGAGTGTGAAAATAATAGGAAAAAGGATACTGAAAATAATAGCACTGGGATTGGAGAAAATAGCTTTAAAACTGGCCCTTGTAATAGCCCACAAAGCTTTTGACTGACTGTAAGGTCGTTGCTGTGATTTCATGCTGGTGGGCAAATGTATTTAATATACTTTATCAATGCTTAAAATAAAGATATTTGAACCCTGAATGAACAAAGCCTATTTACTTACCGGCGGCAACCTGGATGACAGGAAGAAAAACCTTGCAACTGCAAGGGAACTCATTAATGGGCAATGCGGCACAATCACTGCTGCTTCATCATTATACGAAACGGCGGCATGGGGCAAGACAGATCAGTCTTCTTTTTTGAACCAGGCCCTGGAAATTGAAACGACATTAACTGCCTGGCAACTGATGCGCCGCATTTTGAAAGTGGAAAAACAAATGGGCCGGGTACGGGAAGAAAAATATGGTCCCCGGTTAATTGACATTGACATTCTCCTTTTCAATAACGAAATACATAACTATCCGTTGCTGAAATTACCACATCCTGAGATGCAGAACAGGCGGTTTGCATTGCTGCCGCTGGCAGAGATTGCCGGAACGATGATACATCCTGTTTTAAATAAAACGATTGCCGGACTGCTGGAAGAGTGTAAAGACGAGTTGCCGGTAATAAAGTATTCCTGATTTTTTCCACAATTTTTAGTTATCAATTTTACGCCTTCGCATTTAGCCTATTTTGCGGCGGCTAAGAATTACTGTCATACACCATTGACAATTGACCATTCACTTCATGAATTACAATTTCATCACCATAGAAGGGAATATCGGCGCCGGGAAAACAACACTGGCACACCTGCTGTCGAAACATTATAATGCCCGGCTGATACTGGAAGAATTTGCTGATAATCCTTTTCTGCCAAAGTTTTATGAAAATCCCGGCCAGTATGCGTTTCCGCTGGAACTTTTCTTTATGGCAGAGCGTTTCAAACAGCAAAAAGAGTTCTTGCAACAGAAAGATATGTTTCAGAATCTTACCATCTCTGACTACCTTTTTACCAAATGCCTGTTATTTGCCAAAGTAACATTGCCGGATGATGAGTTTCGTTTGTACCAGCGTCTGTTTGACATTATCAACCAGCAACTGACCAAACCCGATATTCTTATTTACCTGCATGCACCTGTTACCAAGTTGCAGGCCAATATCAAAAAACGTAACCGCTCCTACGAACAGAATATTCCCGACGAATACTTGTTCAACATTCAGGAAACCTATACGCATTATATCAAGCAGCATAATATCAAAACACTGTTTGTGGATGCCAGCAATGCCGATTTCCTCGGCAATGAAAAACACCTGCAGGTGATACATGATGCGCTGACAAAAGAATATGATGACGGGCAGCACTACCTGACATTACCATAAGTAATATCGAACAGGTGAACAAGGAATATTGAATGACGAAGGATAAAACCCCGCATTTAAAGCTATCTTTGTTCGACAACTATGGGCAGCAACTCTCCTGTCGCACAAATAACCAACGACCCCTTTGCAGCAGTTCGCATACCGGAATTTAAAAACCTGATGCTTGGAAGGTTTACTTTCATCATGGCACTGCGTATGATGGGTACCTTAGTGGCCTGGTGGGTGTATGAGCTAACCGGCGACCCTTTTGCAATTGGGTTAGTTGGCCTCTCCGAAGTCATCCCGGCATTATCTATGGCATTATATGCCGGGCATGTGATTGATAAAAGTGAAAAAAGAAAACTGGTATTAAGAGGCGTCTTCTTTTATTTTCTTGCAGCTGCTGTACTGTTATTTTTCTCTACTCCGTATGTTGGAGATCATTTCAGCAACTACACTATTGCCATTGGCATTTACACTGTTATTTTTTGTACGGGTATTATCCGGGCATTTACCGGCCCCACATTTTCGGCCATGCTGGCCAGTATTGTACCAAGACAATATTTACAAAATGCCACTACCTGGAACCAGGGAAGCTGGCTTTCGGCCTCTGTTACGGGCCATGCTATGGGTGGCTTTCTTATCTGGAAACTTGGTATCACAGGTACACTCATCACTGTTTGTTCATTATTGGTTGTTGCATTTTTTCTACTGACACAATTAAAACCCAAACCACCCATGCCACAAAATGACGAAACGAAAACATGGGATAGTGTGAAGGAAGGCCTGCGATTCGTTTTCAGAACGAAAGAAATACTGGCAGCTTTTTCGTTAGATATGTTTGCTGTTCTTTTTGGCGGAGCGGTGGCAATGGTACCTGTATTTGCAAAAGACATTTTAAAAATCGGACCCATGGGATTCGGCTGGCTCAATGCTGCTATTGACATTGGCTCCATCTTCATCGTGGTATTACTGGCTTTCTTTCCATTGAAAAAAGCACAGGGCAAAAAACTTATGATTGCCGTAGCAGGTTTTGGTATCTGCATCATTCTTTTCGCATTATCAAAATGGTTCGTCCTTTCATTTGCTGCACTAATG
This sequence comes from Chitinophagaceae bacterium, assembly GCA_037045605.1. GTDB lineage: Bacteria > Bacteroidota > Bacteroidia > Chitinophagales > Chitinophagaceae > JJ008. The sequence goes on from JBAOHK010000011.1 coordinate 127,040, forward strand.
ATCGCCGGAATGCTGGACGGCATCAGTGTGGTGGTAAGAGGTACGGTTATGCAATTAAAGACCCCGGACCATATGCGGGGGCGGGTCAGCAGCGTAGGTTCTATGTTCATCAACTCAAGTAATGAACTGGGTCAGTTTGAAAGTGGTGTAGCTGCCAAACTTATGGGTGTGGTTCCATCTGTGGTCTTTGGCGGATGTATGACGTTGCTGGTGGTAGCCATCACCTGGTTTAAAGCACCCACCCTGCGAAAATTCGAATATTAAAGTATTTTATATACAATCAACATAGCTGAAAAGGGTTGTATATTAGTATCAGGCTCCTCTTAACAACCTGCCATGGCAATACTAAAAGTCAAAAGAAAAAGTGAATGGATAAACAGAGTAAGGAACATCGGTATTTACCTGGATGGGGTCAGGTTAGGCACCGTAAGCAATGGAGAAACGGCAGAGTTTGAGATAGCCGAAGGCGCACATCAATTAAAAGCGAAAATCGACTGGTGCAGAAGTAATGAAGAGTCCTTTACTGTTTCGGCAGGAGAGACTTACAGTATAATCGTAAGTGCATTTAAATATGCAAATGTAATTATTGGAGCTGAGTTGTTCTTCCTTTTTACGCATATTATACTTAAAAACACCCAGGGCATCGGTTATATAATATGGTTTGCCGTCCCGTTTTTTCTTTGTAACGTATATTATGCAACAATAGGATACAACAAGTACCTGCTGATAAAGGAAGATAACCTAAGCCTTAGTTTTTAAACCCATAAAGCTTTCATATATGAACCGCCGCACATTCATCCAAAACTCTGCATTCACTTTTGGTGCAATTACTCTGGCACAAAGGGGTATCCTGTCCTCATTATTCGAAGACCCCTGGAAAATAACCATGTTGCGCAATGATGTTGGCATCTTTGAAGAAAAAGGAGGGACGATCGCTTTTCTCCTGTCTAAAAAAGGAATTGTAGTTGTGGATTCGCAATTCCCTGAACAAAGCAAACACCTGGTTGATGAACTGAAAAAGAGATCGGAACAACCTTTCAAACTATTGATCAATACACATCATCACGGCGACCACAGCAGTGGTAATATTTCCTTTAAAGGGATTGCAGAACATGTACTGGCGCATGAGAATTCTAAAAAGAACCAGGAGAATTCTGCCAAACAAAACAAATCCGAAGACAAACAATTATATCCTGACCAAACTTACACAGATACCTGGTGCCAGAAAGTGGGTAAAGAAAAGATATGTTTAAACTATTACGGGGCCGGGCATACCAATGGAGACAGTTTTATCCATTTTCAACATGCCAATATTGTGCATTGCGGTGACCTGGTATTCAACCGCCGTCATCCTTATGTAGACCGTGGTGCCGGTGCTAACATGAAAAGCTGGATAGAAGTGCTGGACAAAGCACTAAATAAATATGATAAGGAAACCATTTATGTATTTGGCCATGCGGCTTCTGGTTATAAAGTAACCGGCACTGCTGATGAACTGAATAAATTCAGAGACTATATTGGCAATGTGTTGAAATTTGTGGAAGGAGAAATAAAAGCCGGCAAGACCAAAGAAGAAGTTTTAAAAACTACTATCATCCCCGGCGGTGAAGAATGGAAAACGGATGGGATACAAAGGCCGTTGGGTGCGGCATGGGATGAGTTAACTGTGAAGTAAGTCTATGAAAATAGTCTTGATCTACTCGCAAGGTTCATCATTTGGGGATTAACTCCTTCGTCTGTTACTAATTAAAATGACGAAAACGATCATATTAAAATTATTTGATGCTTTATTATCGGTCTTAAATTGTTATCTTTAATTGATCTAAATCAATACAGATGTTCGAGAGAATTCATCGGAATCTCCTTCTTCTTTTTACGATGCTGATAGGTTTAGTGTTCGTCACTGCATGCTCCAAAACCAGTACAGATTCTCCCCCACCTCTTCCATCATCATCAAAAAGCATAATATCTTTTATTTGCTATAAAACCGATAATACTTTTTTAGCAAATGATATTATTGGAATCATCGACAACGATACTATTAGGCTTCTTTTCCCCAACGGAACTCCGTTAAATAATATAATACCAACTATCGTTATCAGCGGGGTTAGCATCAATCCGATAAATAGGAGTAGCCAAAACTTTACTGGAGTTATCCATTATACAATCACAGCACAAGACCAAACAACGAAGAACTATTTTGTATCAGCAAAAACACTTCAAAGCGATACAAAAGATATTACATCTTTTGTTTTCAAAACTGCTAATAATCCATCGCTGACAGCAGACATCAATGGAACTATTTTTGCAGATTCTATAGCAGTTACAGTTCCGTTTGGTACCAACCTCAGCAATCTTATTCCTACAATCACTATTAACGGAATAAATATTTCTCCCGCTAGCCTAATCCCTCAAAATTTTAATAATACAGTGTTATATACTGTGACTGCTCAGAACGGCTCTTCCAAAATTTATAAAGTAAGTGTCGCTACAGAAAATATTGATGCTACGGTTTATGTTGGCTCTGTACATACAGTTCAGGGTAATACTGGATATATCTACGCATTGAATGCTACAACAGGAACATTGAAATGGAAGTACATTTTATCTAACAACCAAATATCAAGTATAGAATTTTCCAATGGAGTAATATTTACCGGAATGCTGAACAAAATAACAGCTATTGACACTATAACGAAAAATATAAAGTGGCAGTATACAACTGGCGGTAGCATTCATTCCACACCAACGATATCTAATGGGATTGTTTATGCAAACTCCGATGACGGGTATTTATATGCTGTAAATGCCGTTAATGGTAATTTTATCTGGAAATACCAGCAAGGGCCAATTTCTAGTGGTGGAAATTATTCTAGTCCAACAGTATCAAACGGGGTTGTGTATATAGGGAGTATGGATGGCTATATACATGCGGTGAATGCCGCTACTGGTGTTATAATATGGAAAAGAATAACCTTAAATACACAAGGCACTCAATCTAGCCCCAGTGTAGTTAATAACGTCCTATACATCGGAATACCCTTTTCCTTGTTTGCCCTTAATGCCACTGATGGAAGTATAAAATGGAGCTACAATACAAATAGCTTCGACATGGCTTCTTGCCCAACAGTAGTAAATGGAACGGTATATATCGGCTCAAGCAGTGGTAAAATATTTGCTATCAACGCCGACAACGGTACGCTGAAATGGAGTTATTCCACAGGTATCGACGTCCATGCAAGTCCAATTATTAAAGATGGAATACTTTATGTTGGCCAATATGCTGTAAATGGAAAATTATATGCAATCGATGCCGTTACAGGTACTTTAAGATGGATATATCAAGGCAATGACCTCTATTTTGGAAGTCCTGTTGTCTTTAATGGCAACGTTTACATCGGCGACAGGGGCAAATACATTTCACTCGATGCCATTTCAGGCAACATCAAATGGCAGTTCACAACAACTAACCCTCAGGAAAATTTCATTTCAAGCCCAACAGTTGTAGATGTGATTGGAAATGTTCATTATTCATCAGTATCTGGAAGTAAAGATTAATGCTGTAAGACACGACAAATCCCTTCAATTCCAAAATCTACAAAATCGGCATTATTACTTTCCTAAAATACAGGCAAAAGATCATCTGCCTTTCTCTGCCGCAATCAGCTTCTCTATCACATAATAAGTAATAGGGCAAAAAGAAGTATTCTTTAATGCCATTGGTTGACGTTTCAGCATAAAATCATCATCCATATAAGGGAACCGGGCACAGTCTGTTGGCCGCACCTCATAAATACTGCAATAATTATCAGCTCCCAAAAAAGCACAAGGCATTTCTTTTAAAACATTATCGCCTTCATCATCTGTTCTTAAATAGGTATCCTTAAAATCACCTTCTTTCATGCCGAGGTATTTGCTGATGCGCTTTATATCCGGCGGAGTGAAACGGGGTGAATAGTTCTTGCAGCAGTTGGCACATTGCAGACAGTCAATTTTTTCGAAAGCCTCTTCATTCAGTTCTGGCAATTGTTTCAGCACTTTGTTTTTATTAGCCCGGTGCAGAAATTTTTTATACTCTTTCTGCCGTTCGCCTGATTTCTTTTCCCAGTTGGTTAAAATATCCTGTGCCATGCTGCAATTTACTATTGTTTGCATGCAAACAGGTATTTTTGCCGCCGCATGGGAACAGCAAGGGAACAATTACTGATACTAATCACCACACCGCTTTACTTAATTGTTATAGGCCTTGAGCTGTTTCTCAGCAAACTGAAGAAGCAGGATACATATTCCCTAAAGGATACAGCACAAAATATTTATTTCATGCTGCTCAACGGTGGTATTGATCTGGCTTTCCGTATCATCTATATCGGTTTTATCCTTTCGTTCTTTTATGACCATCGTTTGGCAGAGCCCATCCAAAATCCCTGGGTATACTGGATAGTGCTGCTGGTGTTTGAAGATTTCATGTATTACTGGTTGCACCGGGTAGACCATGTGTGCCGGTTGTTCTGGGCCACCCATGTTACGCATCATTCATCACCTAAATTCAACCTGACCGTTGGATTCCGTTCTTCGGTACTGGAACCATTGTATCGTTTTGTCTACTTTATTCCCATTGCATTACTTGGTTTTCAGCCTATAGATATTGCTTTTATTTACGCTGCTACTCAAACATGGGGCATTCTGGTACATACAGAAAAAATAAACAAAGCAGGTATTCTTGAATATTTTTTAGTTACCCCTTCGCATCACCGGGTGCACCATGGCTCTAATCCAAAATACCTGGATAAGAATATGGGCATGTTCCTCATTATTTGGGATAAGATGTTTGGAACTTTTCAGCCAGAGTTACCGGCAGAGCAATACCAGCCAATCAAATACGGCCTTACAAAACCACTGGAAAAGGAAGATCCGCTCAATATTGTAGTGCATGAATGGCGGAGCATCGGCAAAGACCTTCGCAAAAAAGGGCTGACCTTCCGGCAACGGTGGAACTACCTCTTCGGCCCTCCCGGATGGAGCCATGACGGCAGTACTCATACCAGCGATGAACTGCGCCAGATGGAGAAAGAAAACGGGCTTCCTTAATCGGTAATACCCTTGCCTGTAAAGGCTTTCATTGATTACTGCACTGCTTATCCACCAGCTTCAACAACTCATTAATTTTCTGGTTGTCAGCCCGTAACTTTGCGCATCTTTTTACAACATAAGTAAATCATTTATGAATCTGTTTGAACAACAAGCTAACGAGTTTATTCCCCGCCATATCGGACCCAATGATGCTGATACCCGGAAGATGTTGAAAAAAATTGGTGCTGAAAGTTTGGGCCAGTTGATCAGCAATACTGTTCCCCCGGCTATCCGTATGGATCATTCGCTGAATATTCCTGCCGCCATGAGTGAATATGAATACCTGAAACATATCAAAGAGATTTCGCTGAAGAACAAAGTATTTACTAATTATATAGGACAAGGTTATTATGATAACATCATTCCTTCTGTTATCCTGAGAAATATTTTTGAAAATCCGGGATGGTACACTCAATACACTCCTTACCAGGCGGAGATTTCGCAGGGCCGTTTGGAAAGCCTGTTGAACTTTCAAACGATGGTCAGCGACCTTACAGCATTGCCAATCGCCAATGCTTCTTTATTGGATGAAGCAACTGCTGCTGCCGAATCAATGACAATGTTCTTCAACACACTGAATAAACAAGATCATATTGAACGGCCTAAATTTTTTGTTGACCGTGAAATATTTCCCCAAACAAAAGATGTGCTGTTAACAAGAGCAGTACCCGTAGGGATTGAAGTAGTAGAAGGTGATTACAAAACTGCAACTATTGATGCCACTTACTTCGGAGCCATTGTTCAGTATCCCAACAATAGCGGAAGCATAGAAGATTACCGTGAGTTCATCAATATGGTTCATGCTGCCGGTGCATACATTGTAATGGCGACTGATCTGTTAGCACTAACATTGCTAACCCCTCCCGGAGAACTGGGTGCTGATGTCGCCATTGGTTCTGCACAGCGTTTTGGTGTACCGCTTGGTTATGGCGGCCCGCATGCTGCCTTCATGTCTTGTAAAGATGATTTTAAAAGAAATATTCCCGGCCGTATCATTGGTATCAGCATAGATGCACAAGGCAACAGGGCGTTGCGGATGGCATTACAAACAAGAGAACAGCATATCAAAAGAGAAAAAGCAACATCAAATATCTGTACCGCTCAGGCATTGCTGGCCAATATGGCAGCAATGTATGCAGTCTATCACGGCCCTGAGGGAGTGAAGAGCATTGCAAAAAGAGTGGCTTTGCTTACTCAGACAGTTGCAGGCGCAATTGAAGAAAGAGGATTTGAGCTGGCATCAGACAATTTTTTTGATACGATTGTCGTGAAAGTAAAAGATGTTGCTGCAATCAGGGAAAAAGCAGAGAGACAATTGATCAATCTTCGTTACATCAATAACAGCCATATTGGAATTTCTTTGGATGAAACAACTGATGTGGCGGACCTGTTTGACCTTATCAATTGTTTTGAGAATGATAAGGATCCGGTGGCATTTGATATTCGCCAGGATGCAGAATTGAATCACATTCCTTCTGCACTAACCCGGACAAGTTCTTTTCTTTCACACCCGGTTTTCAATACTTACAGGAGTGAAAGCCAGATGATGCGTTACATCAAACAACTGGAAAACAAAGATCTTTCGCTGAACACCTCTATGATCTCTCTTGGAAGCTGTACCATGAAGCTGAACGCTGCAACAGAAATGATGCCGCTCAGTTGGACTCACTGGAACAAGATTCATCCTTTTGCGCCAACTAACCAGGCTCTTGGTTACAAATATATCATTGATGAACTGGGTAAGTATCTGTGTGAGATCACTGCATTTGATGCCTGCAGCTTGCAACCCAACAGCGGTGCCCAGGGAGAGTATGCCGGTCTGTTAACGATAAAAGCATACCACGAAGCGAATGGTCATCATCACCGCAATGTGATGCTGATCCCCATTTCTGCCCATGGCACCAATCCTGCCAGTGCTGTAATGGCCGGAATGAAAGTGGTGGTGGTAAAAGCACTGGAAAACGGATATATTGATGTGGAAGATCTGAAATCAAAAGCTGCTCAATACAGCAATGATCTTTCCGGCATCATGATCACATATCCAAGTACCTATGGCGTATATGAAGAAACCGTGAAAGAGATCACCGATATCATTCACCAGCATGGCGGGCAGGTGTATATGGATGGTGCTAATATGAATGCACAGGTAGGCCTGACTGCACCCGGGTTAATTGGTGCTGATGTTTGCCACCTGAACCTGCACAAAACGTTTGCTATCCCTCACGGTGGCGGTGGCCCCGGCATGGGACCTATTTGTGTGAAAGAGCATTTGGCCAAACACCTTCCCGGTCATGTGGAAATGGGAAGCAATAATGCAGTATCTGCAGCGCCTTATGGTTCAGCATCTATCCTGCTTATATCTTATGGCTATATAAGGATGCTGGGTAATGAAGGTGTAAAAGCTGCTACTGAATATGCCATCCTTAATGCCAATTACATGCGGGCAAGACTGGATGGAGCTTATGATATTCTCTACACCAATAATAACGGGCAATGTGCTCATGAATTTATTGTTGACCTGAGGCCATTTAAAAAATCAGCCGAAGTGGAAGCAGAAGATGTGGCAAAGCGATTGATCGATTATGGCTTCCATGCACCAACCATGAGTTTCCCTGTTCCTGGCACCATCATGATAGAGCCAACCGAAAGTGAAGACAAAGCTGAACTGGATCGTTTTTGCGATGCACTGCTTTCCATCCGGGAGGAAATAAAGGCCATTGAAGAAGGCAGAGCAGATAAAAAAGATAATGCATTGAAAAACGCACCGCATACACAGTTTGTAGTAACAGCAGACGACTGGAAACATTCTTACTCAAGACAAGAAGCTGCTTTTCCGCTGTACTATGTTACCCTGAATAAATTCTGGCCTTCAGTTGCAAGAGTTAACAACACTCATGGTGACAGGAATCTGATCTGCACCTGTGAACCGATAGAAAGTTATATGGAAGCAGAAGCATAGAACAACAAAATATAAATTGAAATAAGGGGCTACCTGTTTCAGGCAGCCCCTTCTCATTTATTCTAAGGTAGCATTAGACTTTTAAAACCTTCGCCGGCCATTACCATTCCCCCTGTCTCCGCCACCCTGCTGGCGATTGCCATCATCCCGTCTTTCTATTTGGCGGGTTGGCTGCTGCTGGGTTTGCTGACGTGGTTCCTGCCTTCTTTCAACTTGTTGTGAAGGCTGTTGTCTTGGTTCCTGTCGTCTTTCAACTTGTTGCGAAGGCTGCGGCCTTGTATCTTGTCTTCTTTCGAAAGTCTGAGGCTGACGTTGTGGTCTTTCGTTATCATTTCTTCTTACATCCTGCTGGCGTTGTGGCGGGTTATTAACCTGCCTTCTTGTTTCCGGCTGCCGAACTGGTATATTTGGGTTACCGTTGTTATTATCCCTTCTTTCAAAACGACGGTTATCATTATTGCCGTTACCGGGATTCGGATTCCTTTCAGTTCTCTCAGTTGGGCGGATAACCCTTCTGTCTCCATCCCGGTTGGGCTGATCGTTCCTGTTGTTATCATTCCTTTCAAAGCGACGACGATCGGTATTATTGTTGTTATCCCGTTGCGGTTGTCTTATGTTGTCGTCCCGTCTTTCAATCCTGTCCCTGCGGTCGGGGGTGTTGTCATCCCTTCTGTCAAAAGAACGATTATCTCTCTGTCCATTATTATCGTTCCTCCTGAACCCGGTATTGCTATTATTCCTGTCGTAGCGTTCAAAGCTGCGGGGAGTATAGCTGCGGTTATTGTCCTGGCGAACCCTTGGGCGATAAACACTCACTTCGTTATTCCTGAACTCGGAACGACCCGGGCGGTATGACTCACGGAAACGGACAGGATTGATCCTTCCGCAATATCTCTCTGCATCATAACGACGTGGACCAGACCTGAAGCCATAATTATTGCTGTAGTGATAATTATTGACAATGATAGTAGTGTAGTTAATGATAGTTACATTCTGCCTGCGGTCAACACAATAATCATAAATACGGGGTGAGGTGATATAACGTCTCGGGGCAAAACACCAGAAGTCGTTGGGCGGAGAATAACCGCCAATATTAAAATTGATGCTGATGCTGATACCCGGTCTTATCGGGGCCCAGCCATAATAATCACCACCATCTCTCCATGCCACCCAGGCAGGCGACCATTCATAACCGGGTACCCAATACCAGCCATAGTATGGGTCGTTATCCCAGCGGCCATAGTGGAAAGGAGCCCAGCCCCAATCATAATCGGATACCCACATCCATTCATAATCTTCTGTCCATACCCAATGACCATTGGTGCTGTAAGGACGAAAATCTTCACCAGCGTCAGGCACCCACACATAGCCTGTTCCCGGGTAATCGATCCAGCGTCCATGCGGACTCAATTCATCATAAAAATCCTGGTAAGAAACTTCACGGTTCTGGCCGTAATCATCATCGTCATACTGAGCCGACACCGTGTTGCGGAGCGAACTGCCAAGCATCATTACCATTGCAAAGGCAGCAATTTTAAAAAGTCGTTTCATGGGCAAATGTTTTTGTAATAAATAAATCATAGAGAAAAATTGTTAAGTGGTTTTCTTCATTTATTACGCTTTAATATGACGCTATAATTATGCCATGAGGGTTGGATAAAATTGCTGCCGGGGCTTTTTTAGCAAAACATTGTATTCCTGTTAAAAGCAAAATAGATGGCTTATAATTCAAAAACTGCTGTAAAGTTTTTATATTCATGTGCTTAATTTTATTGATATTGGCTACATGGAACCGGCCTCTTAAGATTACCAGGGCTAGCAACTGAATTTATTGTGGCCCGTTTCATATACCATTAATACCTGAACAACAGCCAAACCAAACTGCTATGTGGATATTCCAGCTCAGAAATTTCCTTCGCAATACGTTCCGGCTTATCACTATCATACTGATATTTCTGAAGCACCTCATAAAAAACTGGTTCTTTCACAGCTGGTTCCGCCGCATTTTTGACCGTAAAGGGAAAAACCTGACCACCCGGCCACAGCGGGTACGCCTTATCATTGAAGACCTCGGCCCCACATTTATCAAATTTGGACAGATACTGGCCGACAGACCCGACCTTGCTTCTGAACAGCTAAGAGATGAATTAAAAAAATTACAGGCTTCCGCCCGGCCATTTGATAATGATGTTGCCATCCGCATCATCGAAGAAGAACTGGGTGACCCGATAAAAAAAGTATTTGCAAGGCTTGATACCAAACCATTAGCCTCCGCCTCGATCGGGCAGGTATACCGGGGAACACTGCTTACAGGCGAAGAAGTGGTGGTAAAAGTGCAGCGACCTGCCATCAAGCAAAAAATAAAGCTGGACCTGGTGCTGATGAAGATATTGGCACAACATGCTGTAAAATCCTATCCTGAACTGGCACACTTTAATGTAGTGGGCTTTGTAGAAGATTTTGGAAACAACATGATGAAGGAACTCGACTATACCAACGAGGCTTCCAACATGAAACGCTTTGCTGATATTTTTAAAGATGATGAAACAGTATATATCCCGCAGGTAGCTTCTCAATACACTTCGCAGAAGCTGCTCATTATGGAATATGTTACCGGCATGCGGCCGGATAATCCACAGGCATTAAGGGATGCCGGTTTTAATACACAGACAATTGCAGAAAATGGCACCCATATCATTTTAAAAATGATACTGAAGCATGGTTTTTTCCATGCTGACCCGCATCCTGGAAATATTTTCATCAGGGGGGATAACCAGATCGTACTGATAGACCATGGCATGGCCGCAACACTGAAACCAAAACAGATACAAGCCCTTATTAATTTCATGCTCGGTTTTGCACAGAAGGATTCCCGGAAGCTGACCCGTGCCATTCTGAACCTATGCGATGTTTCTTATTTCAAACATTTCGAAGACCTTGAATTTGAGATAAGTGAGGTAATGAAGCGGTACAGCTATATCTCTTATGAGCAGGTAGATATGTCGCAGGTAATGTCAGAAACTTTCAAAAACATCATCAAATATGATCTGAAAGTACCGGCCAATCTTTTTATGCTGATAAAAACGATAGCCACCATCCAGAAGTTCGGGGAGAACCTAGAAGCCAGCATCTCACTGGCGGATATGGTGAGGCCTTATGCCATTGATAAAATAAAAGAAAAGTTTACCTGGAAAGCCATTCTGAATAAAGTTGTCAGCTCTGCAGAAGATTATATCTATTTCATTGACAAATTTCCCCGAGATGTAAAAGAAGTGATGAGCAACCTGAAGCGGGGTGTGCTGAAGCATGAGATCAACCTGCAGGAAGATAGTTATACCAACAAAGCTATGCGACAGGGAATCAACCGGCTTGGATTTGTTTTTTTATTAGGCCTTATGCTGATATGTTCTACATTACTGATGATGTACAAGGGAGATAAACAAATCATCAGGGTGTTCTTTTATACTACTGTTATTGTATCGGCCCTGACTGCTTTCAGGTTATTTATAAAAACCAAATTCAGCTAAAAAGAAAAGGCCGGTTCTTGCGAACCGGCCTTTAAACTTCATATTCCTAAAATCAGATTCTGCGTATCCTGAAATTGCAAATGACTGTTTTTGGCGTTCCGGATACATTCATCACCTCAGTAAAATTACCTTCGATAAAGCCTCCAACAGGCCCGAATACAGTAATGTTAACCACAGGTGCCGGGTTTATAAACTGCGTTGCATTGATCGTTGTACCGTAATGAAGAAAGCCCTGGTTAATCGGCAGCGTACCGGGCAATTGATTATTTAAAAAGATAAGCCCAAAGCTTTGATTTGTCGTTCCGCCTGCCTGCCGGTAACCAGAAAAATCTGTCTTGTTAGTATATATACCCCATACACCTGTACTATCCCCTCCATAAAACTGGTCGGGTGGTGATGCAAAATTATAAGGAACTCCCTCAATAATATATTCAGCAAATTGGGCAGAAGAAGTACCGCAGGCCTGAATAGTACCTGCATTTACTGTACCCGTTGTGCCGGTGCCGCTTACAGGAACGCTTTGTTGCAAAGTAGTATAATCCACACCCAGTATTAAGAAATTAACAGCACCCCCGCTACATCTTACCATTGTATGAGAGAAGGCACCATTAGTAACCGGCACAGAATAAGAATAACCGCCACCAACATATATAACTGCCGCTCCATTCGTAACATTTGAGCCTGCACAGTTTGTAACAGTACCAGTTATTGTCAGGGTATTAGCCGTCGGCAGTGTAACAGAGATAGTTCCTAAAGTAGCATCAGCACTAAATGGCCCGATGTTTTGTGAATAAGCAACTGTATTACATTGGTCCATCACCTGTAATACCAATGCTTCATTCTTTGGTACTCTGCCACAAAGGTTACCTGAAGAGTCAGTCCACCCTGAACCATACGAGCCATTAGCCCTTTTGATACGAACCTGTACATTATTTAATGGTTGGCTGTTAGCAGCATTTACCAGTGTCATGCAAAGATTGATCAACGGGAATGGTGCATCACAATTCCAAAACGAAAAATGGCTTACCTGGGCAATATAATTGCTGCCGGTTTTTGTGGCCGTTCCTTCCTGTTTCCATCTTCCGGTAGTTTCATCAAAATGCCAGAGGTCAATAGTAGCCGGCGCCGTTCCTGATAACGATGCTGGCAAAGGGAATGTAAGTTCAGCTGTTTTGCCTGTAGCTATTTTCAATACCTGCCCGCCCGGGCTGGTCATTTCCACACCCAGCATTCCATAGGTTTCCAATCCTCTCTCTTCATTACTGGTGGTTAATCCCCGCAAGTCACCGGGAACGATCTCGGGAAGATTAGAAGCTGTTGGATCAATCCATGTCATTGCAACATTTACAACACCTGTATAAGCATTGCCGCTGGCATCTGTTACTGCATTGGAAGGCACTACCAGTTTGCCGCCAGTAGTTAATGTTACTGTGCCACCGGTTGAACCGGAAAATGTTCCTGTATTTGTTTTTGGCAAAAGCCTGATCCGGACATTGTGAATACGGCCCGCCGTGGCAATAAAAGTCCGGGTGCCGGTGAAATAGCCCTGCTTTACCACTTTTACATATCCATTGGCTTTGGAGATATTAATATTATTAAAACGGAAAACACCATACCGGTCAGTAGTAGTGGTACTGGTTCCGCTGGTAACGGTAGCCCCGGTAACTGGCTGGCCATTTTCATCAATCACAATACCCCGCATACCTGCAACTACCATTATGTTATCATTCACACCAGCATTATTTCCTGCTCCACCTCCGGGAACGTCTATTTCCCGTTGACAACCTGTAAACGGCAATAATGAAAATGATAAGAGAAAAAGTGCAAGAGCACTAAAAGTGAGGAGTTTTTTCTTCATAAAAGTGGTTTTGGATGAGTCGCTGTACCCCGATTAGTGGTTAAATATAAAGCCATTAGCTACAACCGGCAAATGAGATGGCTGACTTTATTTTTTAGTTAACTATCCCTTGGAATTTGCGCTAAGACAGAGCTACCCCCGGGAGGTTTAATTGTAACGGATATTTTTTTCCAAACTCCCCAACAAAGAAGTGTGTGGGGTATTTTTCGTTGTAACTTCAAAACTCACCAATTTTCATCTATGAAACAGGAAATTATCAACCTGTACGATGAGTACACCCATAAACCGCTCAGCAGAAACGAATTTCTCCGGCGACTTGCTTTATTGGCCGGGGGCACAGCTGCAGCCATGACATTGCTCCCACTTCTTGAAGTTAATTATGCACATGCAGCAGTTACAGGCCAGGAAGATCTTTTTACAGAAAGGATAACCTATCCGGGCATTAATGGTGATATGCAGGCCTATGTGGCAAGGCCGAAAGAAGAGAAACCTTATGCCGCAGTCATAGTTATTCATGAAAACCGTGGGTTAAATGCCCATATAGAGGATGTAACCCGCCGGGCTGCTAAAGCTGGTTACCTTGCCATTGCCCCTAATGCACTTTCTTCGCTTGGCGGTACACCAGAAAATGAAGACGAAGCAAGAGCAAAGTTTCAACAATTGAAAGCAGAAGATAACCTGCAAAATTTTATCAAAGTATTTGATTACTTACCCGGCAGAAAAGACTACAACGGTAAAGCAGGCTGTGTTGGATTTTGTTGGGGTGGTGCTATGTCAAATAGCCTTGCGGTAAACGTTCCGTCCTTAAAAGCAGCTGTTGCTTTTTATGGACGGCAACCAGCTTCAGAAGATGTATCGAAAATAAAAGCAGCAGTCCAATTGCATTATGGTGGTCTTGATGAAAGGGTGAATGCCGGAATACCCGCTTATGAAGAGGCCTTGAAAAAAAACAGCATCCCTTATGAGTTATATATTTATGAAGGGGTTAATCATGCTTTTCATAATGATACTGCACCAACAAGATATAATGAAACCGCTGCCAAACTTGCCTGGCAGCGGACTATTGATTTCTTCGGAAAATATTTAAAATAACATCAGGCGGCATCAAACCGCTTTTGCACCACTTTCCAATCCACTACATTCCACCATGCATTGATGTAATCCGGGCGACGATTCTGGTACTTAAGATAATAGGCATGTTCCCACACATCCAGGCCAAGCAATGGTGTTCCTTTCACTTCACTTATATCCATCAAAGGATTATCCTGGTTGGGAGTTGAACAAACAACCAGTTTTTTATCTGGCATTTTCACTAACCAGGCCCAGCCGCTGCCGAACCTGTTTTTTCCAGCATCTGTGAACTGGGTTTTAAAAGCATCAAAAGAGCCAAAGTCCTTAATCAAATTTTTCATGATCGCTGACTGGGGCGAATTCGATTCAACCGGGCTTTTCATACTCTTCCAGAAAAACTCATGGTTGTAATGACCACCCCCGTTGTTTCTCATCTTCGCAGAATATTTTGAGATCTTACCCATCAATGAAGTAAGTTTTTCTTTACCCGTATCCACATTCTCGGCCTTAACTGCATCTGCAAGATTCTTTGCATAGGCTGCGGCATGTTTAGAGTAATGTATTTCCATAGTCATAGCATCAATAACAGGCTCCAATGCCGTATAAGCATAAAGAAGTGGCTGTTGCTCATAAGGAATTTCTTCTCCGTTATTTCCCTGGTTGCCATTACTATATTTTTCCGCAAACGAAGGCAAAACTGTGAATGAAAGTCCGGCTGCCAGACCGGCTTTGCCAGTGTTTTTTAAAAACTCCCGGCGGTTATTAAAATGTTTGTTCATGACAGACGTATTTATTTCTAAAATTAACCCTATTTACAGGAACAAGACAGTCCGAATTGTAAGGAGGTTGTAAATATTTGATAAAAGGTCTTAATGCCTAAAAAAACTGTCACTTAACTTCGCAGCCATTCATGCACCTGAAAGATTATTATACTATACTGAAAGTGGAACCTTCAGCCACTTTGCAGGAAATCAAAAAAGCCTACCGTAAGCTGGCGCAGCAATATCATCCCGACAAAAATCAAAATGACCCCTATTCAATAGCCCAGTTTACAGAAATCAAAGAAGCCTACGAAGTTCTGACCAACCCTTCAAAAAAAGAATACTACCTGCAGCAACGCTGGTACAACCAGAGTATCGGAAAGAGAAAAACACAAGATATAATTACTCCGGTAACAGTTTTGAAGCAAGCCCTTGAATTGGAAAAACACGTTTCCACACTGGATGTATTCCGTATGGATAAAGAAGGACTGAAACAATACATACTTGACCTGCTGCCGGATTCTACAATTGAACAGTTAAAGAATTTCAATGAAACAGAAACGAACAGGGAAATAATTACTGTGCTTTTACGGGCCATACATCCGTTACCGAAACTTTACACAGAAACCATTACTACTCAATTAACCAAACTGGCCGGAGGAGATGAAAAGGCGAAAAAGCAATTAGCTGCCTTCATCCAAAAAACAGAAAGGAAAACCCGGCGGGAAAAATACTCACTCATTATCATCATTGCAGTCACTATCATTCTTTGCCTGCTTATCTATCTTGGAGGCCGTTAGGTTATCTTTGCAGTATGCACTATGTTTCAGTTGAAGGATTGACCAGGAGTTACGGTATACAGCCACTGTTTGAGAACATTTCTTTTCATATAGAAGAAGGCGATAAAATTGCACTGGTGGCAAGGAACGGCACCGGTAAATCCACTTTATTGAGAATACTGGCAGGTAAAGAAATTGCTGATGAAGGCAAAATATGGATCAATAAAGATGTGGATGTGGTCTTGCTCGAGCAGGAGCCCTCATTCGCAGAAGATAAATCAGTGTTGGATAATATTTTCTTTCATAACCACCCCATCATTAATGCAATAAAAGAATATGAATTACTGGAAGAAGAAGGTGATGCTGACAAGTTAGGTGCCGCCATTATGAAGATGGACGATCTCGGTGCCTGGGATTTTGATGCGAAAGTAAAACAGGTGCTGAGCAAATTAAATATACATCACCTGCAACAGCCCGTCAATAAGCTGAGTGGCGGCCAACGGAAAAGAGTAGCCCTTGCCAAAACATTAATTGATATCGGCTTTGAACACAAACATGTGCTGCTGATAATGGATGAACCTACTAACCATCTTGATGTAGAAATGGTGGAATGGCTGGAGCATTATTTTGACAAGGAGAATATCACACTGTTACTGGTTACCCATGACCGCTATTTCTTAGATGCAGCCTGCAATGAAATATGGGAGATGGAAGGCAGTAATATCTATGTTCATAAAGGCGACTATCAAAACTATTTAGAAAAGAAAACGGCCCGGATAGAAAATGATATGGCCAGCATTGATAAAGCAAAGAACATTTATCGCCGGGAGCTTGAATGGATGCGGAAGCAACCCAAAGCCAGAACCACTAAAAGCAAAAGCCGGCAGGATAATTTTTATGTGGTAGAGAAAAAAGCGAAGCAACAAATTGTTGATGAGCAGATACAGTTAGACATGAAGATGAACCGTCTTGGCGGAAAAGTGGCAGAACTAAAGAAGCTCTATAAAAGTTATGGCGAAAAAATATTGCTGAAAGGCTTTGATTATACTTTTAAAAAAGGAGAACGGATCGGCATCGCCGGGAAAAACGGTACCGGTAAATCCACCTTTATCAATATTCTGCAGGGAATAGAAAAACCTGACAGTGGCAAAGTAAACATCGGCGACACCGTCATTTTTGGAAATTATTCCCAGCAAGGATTGGTGGTAAAAGAAGATATGCGGGTTATAGAATTTGTAAAGGATATTGCTGAACATTTTCCGCTGGCAAGTGGTGGGTCATTAAGTGCCGCCCAATTTCTGCAGTTATTTCTGTTTGATCCTGATAAACAATACACTTACATCAGTAAATTAAGTGGTGGTGAAAGAAGAAGGCTGCATTTACTTTCAATTTTATTCCGCAACCCTAACTTTTTAATATTAGATGAGCCAACCAATGACCTGGACCTTCCTACTCTTGGTGTGCTTGAAAATTTTTTAAGTGAGTTTCCGGGTTGTTTACTCATCGTATCCCATGACCGTTATTTTATGGACCGGCTGGTTGACCACCTGTTTATTTTTGAGGGAAACGGGGTGATCAGGGACTTCCCCGGAAATTACACACAGTACCGGGAAGCTATGGCGGCCGGAGAGTCAGTAACGGGTAGTCATATTTCACCGGCCAAAAATCAAGAACCGGTTAACACCCGGCAACAAGCAACTGTCAGCACCAGCAATAAGAGACAACTCACTTTCAAAGAAAAAAGGGAGTTTGAACTCCTTGAAAAAGAGATTGCTGATCTTACGAAAGAAAAAGCAACCATCACCGAAAGGATTACCAGTGGCAACACCTCTTTCGAAGAATTACAAAAGATCTCTCAAAGAATCGGGGAAGTTACCCAGTTGCTTGACGAAAAAGAATTTCGCTGGCTGGAGCTGAGTGAACTCCAATGATTTTCTTATCTTAGAAGGGCAACCATTGAACCTTGATTATGAGATCCCTACTGCTTTTACTGGCAATACTCGCCACTGTTCATGTATCGGCCAGCAACAAATTGCCAGGCGAAAAAATTCTCCAGGTAACAGTAAATGAAGTGGGCATCGTTACAGTTGGCCGTGATACTGTTAACGCAGACAACTTGTCAAAGTATATCCAGGAAAGGTTATTCAAAAGTTATATGGGAACCGGGCAGATGCACAGCAAAATAAAGTTTGTAAAAGCAAATGACAATGTACCTGACTTGGTGATCGATGTCGTACTAAAAGAGATCCACGATGGTCAGCAAAGAGCTTTAACAGAACTATGCCTCGAGAAATACAAGAACTTTTTTGATAAGATCGAAAAACGAAAACAGGATAAATTAAAAAAGCAATTCCCTGTTCTTTTTCAAAGCAACTACCTGTAAAATTTCTGTCCATGAGAAAAAATCTACACATCTTCTTCATTTTATTTTTTAGTTCCGTATCTGGAACAGCACAAATAGTAAATACGGAGAGTGCAAGAATGCAATCTGATACTGTCGGTTGGCTCGGCAGTGTTGGAGCAGCTTTTTGCCTTACACAGAATACAGAGAAGATATTCCAGGTAAATGTTGAAGCTCATTTACAATACAAGACCAGTAATGACAAAGGGCTCTGGCTGATTCTGGGTAACCATGGTTTTTTAAAAGTTGGCGACAGCAAATTTGTGGCTGATGATCTTCTTCATATCCGCTATAACAGGAAAGTAAACGAGTGGCTTCGGTGGGAATTTTTCGGCCAATACCAAAACAATATGGTCACCCAAATTGATTCGAGAATGTTATTTGGAACAGGTCCCCGCTTTAAGCTGATCAAACGACCTAAATTCAGATTGTATGCTGCCAGCCTTTTCATGTATGAAAGGGAAAAAGAGAAGACAACGCCTGTTATTAAACATAATGATGTCCGGAATAGCAGTTATGTTTCCTTTACCTTTTTACCCAAAGACAATATTGAACTCATCAGCACTACTTATTTTCAACCTTTGTTAAAACAATTCAGCGATTACCGTATTCTGAATCAAATTGCATTTGGTATTAAAGCCTCACCTCATTTCAGCCTGGAATTAAAATGGAATTACCTGCATGATCGTTTTCCTGCCGGGTCGGCTCCCCGCACTACTTATTTTTTTGCCACGGGCTTAAAATATGAATTGTAACGGTTACTCTATAAAACCGGTGTAGGCTCTTGCTTCGTAATATTTATACCGTTTGGAGTCAACCCTGGTTCCGCATAGAACAGAATGGATAAAGCCATTCAGCTCTACCTGTTGTGTATGATAGATACCCTGGTTATGATTCACTTTAAAAAAGAACTGCACCTGATTATTCTTACTCTTGTATATAATAAGACTATCTGCATTCGATTGCAAAAAAGTAAAATCATGCTGCAGGTGTTTCAACAAGAGGTGACTTCTGTACCAGGTTCCCCCCGTTGCAGAGACAACAGGTTTGCCGTTGTACAGCGCCACACTATCGTTGTAAGCAAATACATTCAAAGCTGATCCATTTACTTCCTTCAACCACTGATTGAACTTGGGATAATAGCTGCTGTCGTAACCATAATCGCTGTCAAGAAAGCTAATTCGTTTTACCTTGTTCGGTATTTGTTCCACTCCTGCCAGGTAACCAAAAATAAAACTACCACCACCACTATGCCCGTTCAGGTAAACAGCTTTCTCTTTCCCACCAAATAATTCTGTAAGTGAATCAACTAAGTGAGGAATAACATTTTTAAAATCCGGGTGCTTTTGTTTCCATGAAGGCCAGCTCTTATATATATTCTCCAGATAGATAACGACAAAATTCTTTCTCTTTAATTGCCTGCGGATAAAAATGGTCTGTGCCCGGATGTGTTGGATATCGAAATGCCAGTCATCTCCCGGCTGCAGTTTCTTTCCCATGGTTTGTTCTGTGGTATTGCCATTGGGAAGGGCAAAAAAAGTGAGAATAGTCCTTTTCCTTGCTGAAAAGTCAGCTGGCTTATCAATAGTGATCTTTATATCCCCCTGTATTCTGAATGAATCTATCGTACCCTGCACTTGCTGGTAACCTACAGCCGGTAAACATAAAAAGGCAGACATCGAAAATATAAATCGCTGAAACGCAGTAAACATTGTATGAAATTACAATCTTGACTGATAAGAAAGATGCTATACTCGTAGTTTTACTATCCCAAATCCTAATAAATATTGTCAGCTGCTTGCATCTGTTGATGTTGTGAATTAGATTTGCATTACTTCTCCCCTATCCTTATTGAATATCCGTACAACATCTGCTGGAAAACCTGGTTATTATTCATTTCAAAAAAATCAGGTTATGAAAAAAATTCGACTCATTACAAGTAATGAAAACGTACAGGCCGGACTGGTCATTGCAGGATTCATTGTCATCTTTTCGATCCTCGCAATATTTTTTATGGGCAAGTAAAAACCAGTGCTTTGTTTTAAACGGGCAACATCATTACGGGTACTCCGGATCGGTTATAATCTTCGCATTACCTTTTCCCGGAGTTCCTGTGATGAGATCTTTTCCATGCATTTGAAGTGACCCAGGGGACATTTATTGTAACCGATCTTCGAGCAGGGTCTGCACCATAGTTTATTTGTTTGTAAGATCAGGTCTGAAACAGGTGCATCGCCATAGTAGGGTGTCATACCGAAAGAAGGAACGGTGTTTCCCCAAAGAGAAATGATGGGCTTTTTGTAAGCGGCGGCAATGTGCATCAAACCAGTATCATTGGTAATGATAAGTTTTGCTTTCCTTACCAGGTCAGCACTCTCATTCAATTTAAATTTACCACAGGCATTATATATTTTTACATCATCCATTGATGCAATCTCATTGCCATTGGCAGCATCTTCCGGTCCGCCCAATAAAATAATAGGATGTTCCATTTCGCTACAAAATTCCTTCCATTTATGCACCGGCCACCGCTTGGTGGCATGAGCAGCTCCAATGACGCAGGCAATATAGCCGGCAGAATGTGAAGCCGGTATATCTTCCTTTTTTGTTTCTTCATTGGGTGCAATAAAGTAATCGAGGCCTCCCCCATCATTCTTCACACCAAACGATTCCACTGTTTTCAGATAGCGGTCAACAATATGAACCTTTGGCAACATATTAATTTTGAATGCAGTGTAGAAATATTTTTGAATATTGAGTTTGTAAAAAGAAAATGATTTTTTCTTCAATACATTTTTTACCCGAAGCGTTTTGGTATTATGGTGCAAATCAATGATATAATCATAGTCTTCCGTTCTTAGTTCTTCAATCATCAATTCCCAGCTATGTGCCAGCACATGCAGTTTGTCTATGTATGGGTTATGTTCCACTACAGAACGGAAAGAATCTTTCGTTAAATAATGTATTTCTGCATCAGGTACCTGCTTTTTCAGGCAGCGGACAACAGGTGTGGTGAGCACAATGTCACCGATAGAAGAAAAACGTATGATGAGAAATTTTGCCACAGTCTATTTTTCGACAAAGTTCAGGTCTTTATTAAAAGTTTCTTTTGTCATCACAGCAGCAAAAATGGTAATTAGCATAATGATGATGGCAGCATAAATACCTCCATTGATATACCCCACCCCTTCTATACCCCTGAGCCATTTAAAAAGTGGCAGGATAAAAATCGTTAGCATTCCTCTTACCATATTGGGAATGGTCGTAGCAGCTGTTGCCCGTAAATTAGTTCCAAATTGCTCCGCACCCATTGTTACAAAAATGGCCCAAAAGCCGGTACCAAAACCAAGACCGGCACATATCCAGTACATTTTCGCTGCAGACCCGTTCCACTGTGCTGTAAAAAATAACACCATGAATACTGCCGTAATAAAATAAAAAAGATACAGTGCTTTTTTTCTGCTTTTCAGCCACTGGCTTATAAACCCAATCAATATGTCACCAATTGAAATAGCTGCATAAGCATACATGATGGCTTTCCCTGAATCAATTTTCTCAGTGATGCCAAATTTTTCTCCAAACTCTTTTGAAAAAGTCACCAACACTCCAATTACGAACCAGGTAGGTAAGCCGATGAGAATGCTAAAAAGATATTTTTTGAACCGCTCCCGGTTATTGAACAGCATAAAGAAGTTGCCCCGCTGCACATCCATCTTCTTTGTTTCATGAAACATTCCGGATTCAAAAACGGAGATACGCAGCAATAGCAAGGCAAGGCCCAGCCCCCCGCCAATAAAATAGCATGTTCGCCAGTCAAAATTTTCTTTCATTATAAATGCCACCACAGCTCCTGTTAATCCTATACCTGCAACAAAAGAAGTTGCAATACCTCTTTTCTCTTTTGAAATTAATTCAGAAACTAAAGTAATTCCGGCTCCAAGTTCTCCGGCTAGACCGAGGCCTGCAATAAAACGAACCAATTTGAATTGTTCGGGAGTTTGTACAAATCCGTTGGCAATATTGGCCAGGGAATAAAGGATAATAGAACCGAACAAGACAGACAATCTTCCTTTTTTGTCGCCCATTATCCCCCAAATAATACCACCAAGTAAAAGCCCTCCCATCTGCCACATGATGATGGATTCACCTTGTGAAAGTATTTCTGCGTCAGACAATCCCAATGAACGGAGGCTTCCCACACGGGTAATACTAAACAGCAACAAATCATAGATATCTACAAAATAGCCAAGGGCTGCAACAATAACCGGAATAGACAGAATGCCGTATTGTTTCTTATTCATAGCCTATTGTTGAGGATAATCAGTTGGGGCACCATCTTTCTTTTTTCTCCCGGAGATCATTTTTATAATTACAGGTGCAGTCGTTACCAATACTATTCCGAGCACAATTATTTCTAAGTGCTCTTTCAGATCAAACCCAAACTGGTGTAATATCCATTTCTGCAGGAAGAACCCGCCAAGCACCATTGTTGTTACCCAGGCTATGCAACCCACCACATTAAAAAAGTGAAATTTCTTTCTGTCCATTTTTACGATGCCGGCAACAATGGGAGCAAATGTTCTGATGAAGGGAAGAAACCTTGCCCCGATAACTGCCAAACCGCCGTGCTTTTCATAAAAATCATGTGCCTGGTGTAAATATCTTTTCTTGAACAGGAACCTGTCCCTCCAGTTATACATAGCCGGACCTACTTTTCGGCCTGTCCAGTAGCCCACTGCATTACCAGCTATACCACAAAGAGAGATCAATCCCACCAGCAGAAGCAGATCAAACCAATAGGAATAAGGATAATTAAAACCAAAATGCTTTAATACCTGGTAACCCAATCCAGGCTTTATTTCTCCGCTTTTAGTGGTTATCTCATGAGCAAATATCCCGGATACAAATAGTAACGAATCACCCGGAAGGAAAAAGCCAACAAACAATCCTGTCTCTGCAAATACTACAAAAAGTAAAAGCCATAACCCGCCATTCTCTACATACCATTGAGGCTGCAACAAATTTGTCCAGTGGAAACTATCCAATAAATACATCAGCTCCATTACTTACTCTCCTTGATTTTTTCTGATTATTTAATTACACAGCATCAGCCTCTTTTTCATTAAATGCCAATGCCTTTTTATCATCAAACTCCCCTTCCCACCGGGCAATAACACAACTGGCCAGAGTATTACCAATGACATTCACCGATGTCCGGGCCATGTCCATCAGCTCATCTATACCGTAAATAGCCATAATAGGCCAGAGTGGAAAATGAAAAGTAGTAGCAGTCGCAATCAATATTACCAGCGATGCCCTTGGCACAGCTGCAACACCTTTACTGGTAAGCATCAACGTAAGACCAATCATTAACTGTTCCCCAAAAGAAAGATCCATACCTGCGGCCTGTGCTACAAATACGGAAGCGAGAGAAAGATATAAAGTAGTGCCATCCAGGTTAAACGTATAACCTGTGGGGATCACAAACGAAACAATTTTTCTTGGCACTCCAAACTTCTCCATATTCTCCAATGCTTTTGGCAAAGCGGAATCGGAACTGGTGGTGGCAAATGCTATTGACACAGGTTCACGGATAGCCTGAATGAATTTTTTTATCGGAATTTTTGCTACCCATAAGGCGACGGGAAGCAATACCAGTAATATAAAAGCAATTAAGGCGAGATACAGGGTAATAAGAAGTAATGCAAGGTTCTTTAAAATATCAATACCTAAATGCCCGACCGTAACAGCGATAGCAGCACCCACACCAAACGGAGCAAAATACATAATGATGTTGGTGAATTTGAACATGGTTTCAGCAAGGCTTTCTGCAAAATTCAACATTGGCCTTTTCTTGTGTTCATTCAGCAATGCCAGTGCTATACCAAATACCACACTAAATAAAACGATAGGCAATACATTGCCTTCATAAATGGATTTGATGATATTCTCAGGGAATATATCAATGATATGGTCTTGCCAGCCTTTTACTTTCACTTCCGGCAGTTCTTTCAAAAGACTCTCGGGTACTTTGATACCAACGCCGGCTTTTGTTATATTAATAAATACCAATCCGATAAGAAGAGCAATAGTGGTCACTACTTCAAAATATAAAAGTGACTTCCAGCCCATGCGACCTACCTGTTTAAGATTGGCATGGCTGGCAATACCAACCACCAGTGTAGCAAATAACAGGGGAGCTACAATCGTTTTTACTAATCGAAGAAATATTTTACTGAGAAACTGGAGGTTTTGTGAGAAAGCAGGAAAATCAAGACCAATCTCAACACCGATGGCCATCGCCACCAGTATCCATGTTGTGAGGGATCTTTTATAAATGGCAAATAAAACGAGACTGGCTACAAAAATCCACCGAACCGTCATTAGTACCTGGTCTGGAAAAGAAACCCAGCCTTGCATATCCAAAAAATGAAGGATAGCAACTACTGTAAACAACACAAGGGCAAGCAGTCCGGCTTTTCGTTTATTCATATTATAAACAGTAAGGTCTCAAAACTAAAGGTTTAGTTCCAAATATGGAGAAATTAAGGCTTTATTGAATGACCCGGCAGCCGTTGGTAAATCTTTTGCCCTTTATTTACAGAAATCACTATTTTTCCAGATACGAACCTGGTAAACTGCACCTCACCAAACCAACAGTATGGCTGATCAACCTGCTTCATTCAAACCTTCTCTTGGGCTGCTTGACGGTACTATGATAGTAGCCGGCTCCATGATCGGCTCCGGTATTTTTATTGTTAGTGCTGATATTACAAGGAATGTGGGCAGTGCCGGTTGGCTGGTTGCTGTATGGGTCATCACCGGCTTTATGACCATAACGGCGGCATTAAGTTATGGTGAGCTAAGCAGCATGTTTCCAAAAGCTGGTGGACAATATGTATACCTTAAAGAGGCCTACAATCCATTAATGGGCTTTTTATACGGATGGAGTTTTTTCGCCGTCATACAAACTGCTACTATTGCAGCCGTAGGTGTGGCCTTTTCAAAATTCCTTGCTTACCTGGTTCCCGAACTGGGTAATAATTATTTTTTATTTGACGCTGGTATTACAAAAGTCTATTCAGGGCAACTGGTTGCCATCGTCATTATTTGTTTACTAACCTTTATTAATTCAAAAGGAGTTAAAGAAGGTAAATTCATACAGACCTTATTTACTTCGGCCAAACTATTTGCTTTATTTGGATTGATATTATTTGGGTTCCTGCTGGTAAAACATAGTTTCTGGGCGGAGAACTGGAGCACAGGCTTTAATGCTATGCAAGTTGAAAAAGATTTGAAAGGAGCTTTTATTCCAAATGGCAGTTGGCACGGCATCAGTGGCGCAGCATTAATGGGGGCCATCGCCGCAGCAATGGTGGGTTCTATATTTAGCAGTGATGCATGGAATAATGTAACCTTCATTGCCGGGGAAATGAAGAACCCTAAAAAGAATGTTGGCTTAAGTTTGTTTCTCGGTACGTTGATCGTAACGATAATCTATGTAGCAGCCAACCTCATGTATTTAAATGTGCTGCCATTAAATGAACTGGCATTTGCCAAAGATGATCGGGTAGCCGTAGCTGCTGCTAATACTATTTTCCCTTCATTCGGTACTATTATGATTGCAGCTCTTATCATGGTTTCCACTTTTGGTTGTAATAACGGTTTGATACTGGCAGGTGCAAGAGTATACTACACAATGGCGAAAGACGGATTGTTCTTTAAAAAAGCCGGCGACCTGAACAAGAATGCAGTACCACAATTTGCTTTATGGATTCAATGTATCGCTGCCTGCGCCTGGAGCCTGAGTGGTAAATACGGGCAATTACTTGACATGATCTCCTTTGTGGTGGTATTATTTTATGTACTCACCATTGTTGGCATTTTTATCCTTCGAAAGAAAAAACCGGAAGCAGAACGGCCTTACAAAGCATTTGGTTACCCTGTATTACCTTTCATATATATATTAATGGGAATAGCGTTTTGTATCCTGCTGATTATATATAAGCCAGAGTTTACTTGGCCGGGCCTTATCATTGTGCTGGCAGGCATTCCAATATATTACTTTGCCGTATCAAGACAGAAAGCTGTAAAACAATAAAATATTCGTTTGTATCATTAACTTAGTCACTTAATTAAAACCAACATATGAGTTTATTTGTCAGAAAACCGATGGATGCTTTAATGAATGAGGCAGCCGAAACCGGAACACATACGCTGAAAAAAACATTGGGAGCAAAGGGGCTGATAGCCCTTGGAATTGGCGCCATCATTGGTGCTGGTTTATTTTCTATTACTGGTATGGCCGCGGCCAATCATGCCGGCCCGGCCATTACCATTTCATTTGTGGTGGCTGGTTTGGGGTGTTTGTTTGCAGGCCTGTGTTATGCTGAGTTTGCTTCGATGATCCCTGTTGCAGGCAGTGCTTATACATATTCTTATGCTACGATGGGAGAATTCATGGCCTGGATCATTGGTTGGGACCTGGTGCTCGAATATGCAGTAGGTGCCGCAACAGTGGGAATTAGCTGGAGCCGTTACCTGGTCAAATTCCTTGACGGGTTTGGAGTCACATTGCCAACAGAATTAACAGCCGGCCCATGGAGCGGCGGTGTTATCAATCTTCCTGCTGTATTCATTATAGTATTAATGAGTTTACTCCTGATTAGAGGAACAAAAGAAAGTGCATTTGTAAACAGTATAATCGTGGTGGTGAAAATTGCTGTAGTGCTTACGTTCATCATCCTTGGATGGCAGTATATCAATACTTCTAATTACGACCCCTACATTCCTGATAATACTGGCAAGTTTGGCGATTTTGGATTTAGCGGTATTATACGGGCTGCCGCCATCGTCTTTTTCGCCTATATCGGGTTTGATGCAGTGAGTACGGCGGCCCAAGAAGCCAAGAATCCGAAAAAAGATATGCCAATCGGTATTTTAGGCTCATTGCTTATCTGTACCATATTATATATCCTTTTTGCCCATGTGATGACGGGTGTTACCAGCTATACCACCTTCGCAGGCAAAGATGGTATTGCACCAGTTGCAGTAGCTATTGACCATATGGGAACTGCTGATGCAGCAGGTGTCATAAAACCAGATTATCCCTGGTTGAACCGTGCCATCGTAGTAGCCATCCTCTTTGGATATGCTTCTGTGATATTGGTGATGCTGATGGGACAAAGCCGTGTCTTCTACAGTATGAGTAAAGACGGTTTAATCCCGAAGATATTCTCTGCTGTGAACCCTAAGACACAAACACCGGCAAAAAACAATTTCCTCTTCATGCTATTTGTAAGTGCATTTGCGGCATTTGTTCCTGCGGATGTAGTTGGTGAAATGACAAGTATCGGAACATTGTTTGCTTTTATCCTTGTATGTATCGGGGTGTGGGTAATGCGGAAGAAAATGCCAAACCTGCCAAGGGCATTCAAAACACCAATGGTTCCGTTAGTTCCAATCTTAGGAATTGCCACCTGCCTGTTTATGATGGTTTTCCTTCCAATGGATACCTGGATCCGCTTATTGGTGTGGATGCTGATTGGTCTTGATATTTACCTTGTATATGGCGCTAAAAACAGCCACCTGGGTAATGGAACAGACAAAAGAAAAGGAATGAAGATGGCCAGAATTACCGGTATAGCACTGGCAGGCCTTTTAGCTATCGTTGGTTTCCTGCACCAAAATTCAGTTGGTTTTGATACCGACAGAACATTGTTCTATATTTCTATCGCTTTTGCTGTTTTCCATGCAGGGCTTTATGCCAGCAAGCTTGGAAGAACTGAGGATAAAAGCTGATCATAACTGATAACTCATAAAAAAACCGGCGCATTTATAAAAAATGCGGCGGTTTTTCATTTACTGCCATTGCCTTAGATTTGCAGCCCTAACAGAGACACTACTATGGGAAGAATTTTTGAAGTACGCAAATCCTCGATGTTTGCCCGGTGGGATAAAATGGCAAAGAACTTTACCCGAATCGGTAAAGAGATTGTGATTGCTGTAAAAGCCGGCGGACCTGACCCCAACTCCAACGCAGCTCTTCGTCGCTGTTTTCAAAATGCCCGCAGTGTAGGCATGCCAAAAGACCGTGTAGAAGCTGCCATTAAAAGGGCACAGGGAAAGGAACTGGTAAACTACGATGAGATATTATACGAAGGCTATGCACCGCATGGTGTAGCGATACTGGTTGAAACAGCAACCGATAACCATGTAAGAACGGTTGCAAACGTAAAATCACATTTTACCAAAGGACATGGTGCCTTGGGCAACAGCGGCAGTGTGGCTTTTCAGTTCAAAAAAATGGGAGTGTTCAAATTAAAACCCGAAGGGTTGAATGCTGAAGACCTGGAACTGGAGTTAATTGACTTTGGTCTTGAAGAACTCGGCGAAGGCAGCGGTGAGAACGGAGAAGACGTATTGGTCGTCCGCTGCGGCTTTACTGATTTTGGTAATATGCAAAAGGCTCTTGAAGACAAGGGCATCACTCCTATCAGTGCCGAGCTGGAATGGATACCAACTGTTACAGTTCCTGTTAACGACGAACAGGCAGCCGATGTAAGTAAACTGATTGATAAATTAGAGCAGGATGAAGATGTGCAGAAGGTGTTTCATAATATGGGATAAGAGAAATCAATAAAACTTATCTCTACTGGCATGCTCTCGGCATCTGCTGCATAAACAGTTTCGACTTTTCCGCAAACGCCTTTCCCGGCTCACTGGCATACTGAACATCCAATGCTTTTAATTGCACTTCCAGGTTCTGCAATTGGCCATTCTGGCTTCGCAAACAGGAAATACGCTGTTGATATCTCTGGCGGCTCGTTTCGCTGCTGGTCTGTTCAACCCTGCGTTCTGCCTGGCATATTTTTACTTCGTTCTCCAGCATCATTTGTTTGGTAATTGCTGCATGGTCCAGCATTTGTCCCATCGCCTGCTGGGTAGCTAAATCCTGGTAAACATTGCCCTGCTGGCTGGTAGTAAGCCGGACCCCCTGCATCCTTAACTGTTCTTTCCTGAAATTGATAACGGCCATTTTTTGCGATACACAATCACCGCTGTTAGCTCTTGCTTCATCAGCTGCAATTTTATCCCTTTCCTGCTGCAGGCTTAAAAACGCCTGTGTATAAAATTCATCTTCTGCAATCCTGAACGGTGCCGGGTCAAAACAAATACTTGCTTCCTCCAGTTCAGTTATTTTACAGGTAAAGCTGCTGCTCTCCATTTCCATAATGATGAACAGGCCCTTATCAGTAAACTGGTAGCCCACTCCTGAATAGCCGATATATTTACTGGTACTTATATTGATCTCATCAGGGAATTGTTTCCCGAAAATAAAATAAACAGGGCTGGTGGGGTTATCATGCTTATATGCCCATGTTTTTATCTTATCACCGCAGTAGTCTCTCCTTTCAGTTTTTTTGTGAATTGTTTGCAGGCTATTGGATGGCATGGTTAACTGGTGTGCCTGTGTGTTGCCGGTAGATACAAAGTGCTCAATACGTCCGTTCTTCCGGGTGTTTTTAAAAGTGTAAGCATTGCCCTTTAAGCCTATCACAAGAAAATTAAACCTTTCGTCTTCTGTTTTGATATCACACAGATCGCCGCCTGTTCTTGAGGGTGGTAACAATCCTATATAACCATCCCGGGTATTTATATACATACATTGCTCTACCGGACCTGAGCTAAGGATAGATTTAATCTTTACTCTTTTATCAAAACATAGTTTTTGTCCAGTTGGTGTAATGGTAACAGCTGTGGCTTCTCCTGTCACAACAGGTGCATCCAGTATGGAATTATAATATTCCTGCTGAGGCCAGTCGCCCCATACAGTATCCCGCGGAGTATCCTGTGCAAGGGCCGTTTTAATAACTGCTGCAGAAAAGATCATTAGTAAAAAGAAATTCTTCATAGATGGCTTTATTAAAATTATCAGCACCCAATATTCTCACAGTCAATTCCCTTAACAGGTATTGCCTCAAACCGCCTTTTATCAGGGTTAAACTTCCAGGCTTTCTTTATCAGGTTCATAAATTCAGCAATTACATCTTTACCCCAGGCGATAATATAAGTGTTTGTTTGCTGGTTTTGCCTGCAGCTGCCGGTATGGATCGACCAGCCTTTCATCACTCCCTTTACTTCTACCACATCAACAATTTTAAAAACTCCAGTTGCTGTGTCATCCATAATACTGCCGATGATGATACGGTCAGTTCCTTTTTTGAATATATCCACTGTTATTCGTTCGGGGTCTGTAATATAGTTGAGCATACTGCCTTCCAGGAATTGCCATCCTTTTAGTCCTGCTATCTTAGGCACTTCTGTATAAGTTTTTCCAATCAGGTGTTTTTGTGTCCCTGCATATTTTCCCTGGGCAGATGCATGCACCTGCAGTAGTAAAACCAATATCAACCCAATGACGGTTCTTTTCATAAACGTAACATTCTGCAAGTAATTTACAATTAATTCGCAACCTGTTACTCTTTACCTTTGTTAATAATGGAAGAATCAAGGGTAGTCCTGTTCGATGGTGTATGTAATTTCTGCAACTACTGGGTGAATTTTGCGATCAAAAGAGATAAGAAAAAGAAATTACGGTTTGCCCCATTACAGGGAAGAGCAGCTAGAGATATTTTTCCCCGGTATAATTTACATCCCACAGCACTTAGTTCTGTCATCTTTATTGACAATGGAAGGGTATGGACACAGTCATCAGCGGCGCTCCGGATTGCAAAACACTTAGACGGAGGCTGGAAATTATTTTATGCCTTCATCATTTTACCAAAGTTCATCCGTGACTTCTTCTACAACATCATTGCCCGCAACCGGTACAAATGGTACGGCAAAAAAGAAAGTTGCATGATCCCGACACCGGAATTGAAAGAGAGATTTCTCGAATAGTAATCCTACCTCGCATTGATCGCTGCAACCACTTTATCAATATTCAGGGCACCATAGTTGAAAGTATGTCTGGACCCGTCAATCAAAGTAAGAATGGCTTTCTTCGCCAGGAAGCTCTTTTCCACCTGCACATCGGTAATGTCTGTTTTATTGATTTCAAGATAGCCTTCACTACCCCATTTAATAAACATGGCTTCCGATAACAATCCCTTTGCTGATACATCATATTTTGCATCATAGAGAAGTCTTTTGCTAGTGATGGTCAATTTACCATTATACTTTCCCCCACCAGGAGGAATATATAAGATAGTCCATGTATCAATCACCTGTTCGTCTGGCAATAAAGTAAAAGGAAATTTTGACATAACAATTTATTTAGCTGAAGTTACTTTATTTCGATTGCACCCTTCATATAAAAAACACATTGGCCACCCATAATAACCCGGCCACCTTTTTGTTCACAGTAAATATCCCCGCCCCGCTTTGACAGTTGTTTTGCCGTCATCTTTGTTTTTCCCAGTTTCTCACTCCAAAATGGGATGAGTTGTGAATGTGCTGAACCTGTTACCGGGTCCTCATCAATACCAGCTGTTGGTGCAAAGAACCGGGAAACAAAATCAACTTCCTTTCCCGGCGCAGTAATGATTACCATCTTATCCGCTTTTTTCATTAACGAAAAATCGGGATTACAATTTCTTACGGCTTCTTCGTTAAGTAATTCAACAATGTATTCCCTGTTTTTATACACTCCTGCAATTTCAGGATTACCCAGCGAAGCCAGTAATACATCCGGGTATTCAGCAATTCTCCCGGGTTGCCATGATGGAAAATCCATCTCGAGCATATCTCTTTTTTTTGTAACTGTTAACAAACCGCTTTTAGAGTCAAACACCACTTTTTTCTTTTTGATCTTCAGTAATTCAAAGATCACATAAGCAGAAGCCAGTGTGGCATGACCGCAAAGATTGATTTCCAGTTCCGGTGTAAACCAGCGGATATCAAAATCAGCTTTCTTATTCTTCGATGGAGTGAAGAAAACTGTTTCGGCCAGGTTATTTTCCATAGCCAGCTTTTGCATCAATTCGTCATCAATCCATTTTTTTAATGGTATCACTGCCGCAGGGTTGCCCTCAAAAAGTTTGCTTGCAAAAGCGTCTATTTGATAAAGAGTCAGTTTCATCTTGTTGAATTATAGAATTGTGGTAATGATATTTTATACCGGACTGCTATTATGCGGATAGTGAAAATAATAAGTATGCAAAGGATTGTTACCACATCTGCATCCAATTTAAACTGGCGTAGCAGGAAATATATCAACCCGCCTGCTATGCACGCCAGTGCATATATCTCTTTCCTGAATAGCAATGGAATATTATTCAGCAGCACATCTCTCACCACACCGCCAAAACAGGCTGTGATAGTACCCAGTGTGATACAAACGCCAATACTAAAATTCTTTTCGATCCCAAGTTTGATACCAACGATAGTGAAGAGGCCAAGCCCCAGTGCATCAAACAGGAATAATGTAGTGGTAAGATGCTTCAGGTACCGGCCGAAAAACATAGTGACAACCGCAGAAGAAAAGATTACTATAGTGGCGGTAGAATTTGTTAACCAGCTTACGGGCAGATTACCGATCATTATATCCCTGAGTGTACCGCCCCCTATTGCGGTAACAAAAGCAAGCACCAATACACCAAAGGGGTCCAGCTTCTTTTCCATTGCCAGGAATGCCCCGGACACGGCGAATGAAATGGTACCTAGTATATCTATTATATAGAGGAATTGAGTTGGCATGCTTTCCAAAATTAAATAACCCGTTCTATACAAAACGGGTTACAGCTTTCCTGGCAGGCTTTACGCCTTATTTATCTTTATCGTCCTTATCCTTTTTATCCTTATCCAGCCGGAATGACACTTTACAAATAACACCATAGGATTTTATTTTCCCATCTTTTACATGCGCCTTCATGTCCTTAATCCAAACCGAATCAATGTTCCGGATGGTTTTGGAGGTTTCTTTTACTGCCTGCTTCACTGCATCGTCGAAGCTCTTCTCAGAAGAAGCTATTACTTCAATAACTTTTACAATTGCCATAGTAATAATATTTTAATGAACGTTTGATTAATTACACTAAAAGGTACTACTATTTTCTATTAAGGAAGGGATTGTTTCTCCGCCAGCCTGATGTATTGTTTTACACTAAGCCATCTCATAATCGAGCCGAATAAAAAACCGGCAATGGGGGCCATCGCCAGGTTAACCCATATCCTTTTCCTGAATACCTCGGAAACCGGCACTCCTGCCATCAATACATCTGTTACTGAAGAAATAATGGCCAGCAAAATCCCGAATGTAAGCCCATAAATCAAAAGATACTTCCATCTTGGCATTGAAAGGTTATCCTTAAGGCGAGCAAGACTTTTTTCTTCCTTTTCAGTAAGCATAAAAAAAGATGCTTTAAGATTATTCCGCCATCATTTGTTTTATTATTGCTTCGATCCCTTCTGCATTGGGTTTGCTGAAGTAGTCGCCATCGCTTCCGTAAGCCGGACGGTGAGCTTTGCCGGTAATTGTTCTTGGTGCAACATCCAGGTATTTATAACCACCCTGTTCCTCCATCACTTTGTTGAACATATAAGCAGCAGCCCCGCCGGGCACATCTTCATCAACAAAAACGATACGATTGGTCTTCTTAAGCGAATCAAGAATCGTATGACTAATATCAAATGGCAATAATGTCTGCACATCCACAATCTCACAACTGATGCCCTGTGTTTCCAGAACATTCACAGCATCCTGGATGATACGGAGAGTGGAACCATAAGATACGATGGTTATATCTGTTCCTTCCTTTATCACTTCGGGAATACCTAACGGAACAGTAAATTCAAGAAGATTAGATGGTAATTTTTCTTTCAGCCGGTAACCATTCAGGCATTCAATTACCAACCCGGGGTCATTACTTCTAAGTAATGTATTGTACATACCAACGGCCTGTGTCATATCTCTGGGTACACATATATACATACCCCGAAGTGCATTGATCACCATTCCCATTGGAGAACCGCTATGCCAGATGCCTTCAAGCCGATGGCCTCTTGTCCGTACAATTAACGGGCAACTCTGCTGCCCGGCTGTTCTGTAATGAAGTGTTGACACATCATCGCTCAACGGTTGTAATCCGTACAGCAGGTAATCAAGATATTGTATCTCGGCAATTGGCCGCAATCCCCTCATCGCCAAACCCAGGCCTTGCCCCATAATGGTTAATTCCCGGATACCTGTATCGAATATCCGCTGATTGCCATGCTTCTGCTGCAAACCACTGAAGCCCTGGTTCACATCGCCGATATATCCAAGATCCTCACCAAAAGCAATTGCTTTGGGATTAGTAACAAACAATTCGTCAAAAAATCTATTGAGGATTTCAAATCCGTTCAGCACAGGTGCATCAGCAGGGAATAATGGTTTTACTTCATCTACTTTCAATGCACTTCTTGGCCCTTCATTATAAAGATGAGTATTGTATAATTTTTTGTTCTCCGTCAGAAGATCGTTATAATAATCCTTTGTCCAATAAGCTGCGTCAGAATTACCTGCTATATCCAATGCAGCATTTAATGTTTTTAAAACATCCCTTCGCAACGGTTCCCGGCTGGCTGATAATTCAATCGCCAGTTTCTGCAGTGCTGATGTTTTTTCAGGTATAGCATTCGCCATGCTGTGAATCAGATCAGTTGCCCTGCCCACCTGGCTCTTTACAGGTGTAATAAATTTTTCCCAGGCGGCTGCTTTGCTATCCCTGACATATTCTTTTGCCTTATCCGCTATTTCATTCAAATCGTCTTCTTCAGCCAATGCATTTTCGACGATCCATTCTTTCATTTTCTTAATACCATCCCATTCTCTCTCCCACTCCAGCCGTTCTGGTGATTTATATCTTTCATGACTCCCCGAAGTGGAATGCCCCTGTGGCTGAGTAATTTCTTCTACATGAAATAAAACAGGTGTATGCGTTTCTCTTGCCAGCCGGATACCCTCTTCGAACACCTCACACATTCCTGCATAATCCCAGCCTTTTACTTTGTAAATATTGAGGCCATTGGTTCCATCATTTTTTTGCATGCCACTCAATGCATCAGACACTGATGCTTTGATAGTCTGGTATTTCTTTGGAACAGAAATGCCATATCCATCATCCCACACAAAAACCGCCAATGGAACTTGCAGCACCCCCGCTGCATTAATAGTTTCCCAGAAATGGCCTTCGCTGGTAGATGCATCTCCAATAGTGGCAAAACAAACTTCATTGCCATTTTGTGACAGCCCCTTAAAAGCATGAAGCTGTTCAATATTCCGAAAGGCCTTGGAGGCAAAGGCAAGACCAAGAGCCCTCGGCATCTGCCCGGCAGTCGGAGCAATATCGCTGGAGATATTCTTAAGATTTGCCAGCTCCAACCACTCGCCGTTCTCGTTCACCATTTTGGTGGCAAAATGGCAATTCATTTGTCGCCCGGCGCTAAAAGGTTCATTAGCAATATCCGGGTCGGCATATAACTGTGCAAATATCTGTTCTGCATTGGCGAGTCCGGCTGCCAGCATAAAAGTCTGGTCACGGTAGTAACCACTGCGAAAATCTCCTGTCTGGAAAAACTTGGCCATAGCTACCTGGGCCACCTCTTTACCATCCCCAAAAATGCCAAATTTGGCCTTGCCGCCGAGCACTTCTTTCCGGCCTAACAAGCTGGTTTCCCTGCTAATACAGGCCATACGGAAATCGGATAAAACAGCCTCCCTGAATTTTGCAAAAGAGAGTTTGTCGGCTTCGGCCATTGCATGCTGGATTGGTTCCATAGAGCAAAAATAGGAAGATTGACAACCGCTAAAACCTTTGTTAAAAAATACCTGTAAGTGGCTGCAACCCACCTATGTAATATGCCATCTTTTGTCTAAATTTGACCTCTTCAAATTACAACCAACATGAAGAAAATTATTTTCAGCCTGTTTGTTACTTCTCTTTCCCTGGCTTCGTTTGCACAAATCCCTTCAAAGGGACAGCAAACTGACAGCAAACCTATTATAGCCGAAGTGGTTCCTCAGATTGAAGATGTGCTGCTGTTAAAAGAAACTGAGCATGACTTTGCCAAGATACCGCAGGGCAAACCTGTTTATTACACATTTGATATAATAAACACAGGCAAAAAAGCTCTTAAACTGGATGACGTTCATGCAAGTTGTGGCTGCACCACCCCTGAATGGAGCCGTGAGGAAATTGCACCTGGTGCCACTGCAAGAATCAAAGTGGGCTATAATGCAGCTGCTGAAGGCTATTTCGAAAAGTTTATCACTGTAACTTATAACTCAAACCAAACAAAACAAATCAAGATCAAAGGTACTGTGTGGAAAGTTCCTGAGGGTTCAGCCCCGGCCAATGCATCTGTAGATTATTTAAAAAAACAATCCTTCTAAAATTTGTAAACCATGAAAAAAATTCTGCTTCTCGCTTCTGCTTTTTTATTCAGCCTTTCTGTAATGGCTCAGCCTAAAGCTGATGATGTTGCTAAATTCAATGTAGAGAAACACGATTTCGGAAAGATCAAAGCAGGTACACCTGTTACATATTCGTTCGAGATCAAAAATATCAGTGACAAGCCGATTGTTGTAGAAAACAGCTGGGCAAGTTGTGGATGTACAACCCCAGAAAAAATTGTTGATCCGATCATGCCTGGCCAGAGTGCCATGCTGAAAGTTCAATATAATGCTGCAGCTGTGGCTCCTTTCACAAAAGATGTATATGTTCAGTTTACCGGGATCGCACAACCCAAGACTGTACAGATCACTGGCGAAGTATTAACTGCTGAGGCATATGACCTCTGGGTTAAAGAGCAAGAAAAAAATAAACAAGCTGATAAGGCTGCTAAGCCTAAGACAAAAGAAAAGCCTAACAACTAATTAATTAATACCTGCTTTTAACCGCCGCAAGGACCCTCTGTTTTAAAACGGAGGGTTTTTATTTTATATTAGCTAAGACTATAAACATGGGTTATTAAAAATAAATGACCCATTGTTTGTTGAAAACATTGTTGATACTCTATAATGGGATTTATGGAATGGAGGAATACGTTTTTACTTTCCCTCCATATATTTTTTAAATGCCGGCGATTGCTCCACGTATTTTATTACTGCTGCCTGGAATTCTTCGTTTTGTTTTGCCGGCCCGTTCTGTGAGGTAAAGTAGATAGTGTAGAATTTGTTTTTCCTGAAATTAAAACCAGGATCTGTCACATCTTTTTTTGAAATGATGATTGCAAATAATTTTGATTTTGCTTTTGACTCATCATCACCCGTAGTTCCTGTTTTTGCATAATAATAGTATGGCGAACCATTCTTCAGCATGGCCCCCAGCCGTGCAGCAGTTCCGCTAAACAAGGCCTGCTTCATTCCTTCAAATACTTTCTCCCGGATCAGTGAAAGATAATTGCTGTACTTCACTCCATTGTCCACATCAAAGGCATTGAATGCCTGCTCCGCTGCATAAGGATTTAATGTCAGTGAATAATTACGGTTCTGACTTATGAGCTTTCCAAAAGCATCCAGCATTTTTACTGGCGGCACCATCACCTGGCTGCTGCCCTTTACATGCCCCCGAAAAGAAGACATGAATACTTCATTCGGTTTCCCATTATCCATTCCTGTTCCTTTTTGGTCAAACAGTGCATACTCAGGTAAAATAAACCCTGACTTTTTATATGCTTCCCGGAAAAGAACTGAGTCATATGCAGAAGAGAATTTATCAAAACCCCTTCCATTCCTGTATGTATAGATACCATAATTATTAAACAAGCCTGTTGATACAAATGAACTGTCCGAACCAAAATTGGCTTTTCCGTTAATATAGCCCGGCCAGTTTTCAAACCCACTCAGCCAGTATTGCTTACCATTATAACTGAAGTAAGGCCAGCTAAAAGAAGTTTCAGGATGCTGTGTGGCAAAATGTTTCAGCAGCAGGTCCTGCAGCCCCTGTCTTGAATACGACCCAAGCAACAAAAGATTTGAATGATAATAGTTATCAGAGTATTTTAGGTAATCAACCACAGATGCAATACGACCATTATTTTTCTCGAAATCATACTCGGCTACTTTCTCACCGCCAAAATATTCCTGCTTCTGCGAGAACCCCTCGGCCGCAAAAGCATCCCAGTCCAGGTTTAGTTGTGAAGCGATTGCCGAGAACACTATTGGTTTTAAAGTAGACCCTGGTCCCGGGTTCATCCTGAGTAAATTTATGTTCCCGATCTGTTTCCGTAATAAAGATTGGGAAACGTACCCGTTATCACCTCTTATCACTTTATTAAATCCTGCTTTATCATTCGGATCCGGGCGGTTCATATCCTTGATAAAATCTGTCATCGTCACCAGTCTTCCATTTCCATCTGCGATACATATTCCGTATTCAGCACCTTTCTTGTATGCCGTGTCTTTATTCATCATTGCACGGATCTTTGCAGCTAAGGAATCCGTTAATTCCGCATCAGGGGAAATAAAAGCATTCCTCCTGTTTTCTCCCATTGCTGTATATCCGGAAGAAATGCTTTCGGCAAAATTCCTGGCCCAGATAAAGTCACTGCCCATCGGATAAACATAAAAGCGGCTTCCATTTACATAGAAGTTTTTCATAAATACATCCGGTTGAACCATCAATATTTTATCCCTGCCGGAAGGACCGGCAATCCTGATCCTTTCAGGGTTTCGAAGCAACAGTGTATCATCTTTTTTAAGAGTGATTTCGCCGGTTTCCGTTCTTGCTACAAAAGATGAACCTGAACGGTTGATCAAACCAAACCCGGAAAATAAGTTGTTGTTGTAAGTTTCTTTGAAAGTTATTTGAATATCTTCTGTTAAGAAGCTGCTACGTTCTTTGCTGTAATTACTGACTCTTTTAGTTACAATTGAACCATCGGCTGCATCCCACAAAGTCACATTATAATTAGTACTATCACTGAAAACATTTCCGGTCCAGAACTGCTGTAAATGTGGCGGAGGTTCAATCCGAAAATAATTATCGTTGACAGCTAATTGGGGTCTGCCTGAATACAGGTCAAGATACAGCATCCGTCGCTGGTCAAGGTGCCGGGAAAAATCTGCCCTGGTGTATGCTTCAATTTCTTTGGCAAAAAATTTTCCTGCATCATCCATAAAGCCAGCTGCCTGAAGTCTCCTGACGGAATCAGCAAATAATTGGTCCTTTTTTGTCATCGGTAGCTTTCTTGTTGCTTTTGATGAGTCAAAATAATCGAAGATCGGTTGTAACCGTAATTCAATATAAGAATCCATATTTTTTGCCAGGTCCGATACTCCGAACTCCTTATCCTTGTTAAAAACCGGTTTTACCAAAAGTAACAGCAATGCAAGGACGGCAAATACAATACTACCTGGTATTAGTTTTCTTCTGTTTGGGTATTGCTCTAACGGAATGTTCTTAAACAGTAATACAACAGCAACAATGAGTATTGAGGGAAATAGAATTGATTGCTTACTTAAAATACTTCCAAAAGGCATATCCTGTCCAAAGAAAATATAACGGCCTGTTGCGGCAAGAATTACCAGCAATGCCGTTATCAGTAAATAATTCAGCAGGGAAAAACCCGCGGTGATCGTGGCATAGTTATTATTGATACGGTTTGTAAAATCAGGATAAAGTTTATAAAATGATGCAAGTAAAGTTGTCGGAACTAACAGCAATAAAACATAGAGTAACACAGACCATTTTCCATGCTCAGCAATAAAAAAACGGCTGGCTACAAGGTCGGTAGCCTGTGCATTATACTTTGCTCCCTTATTCTGTGGTGCATGCGGCAACAGTTTAAATGCTGCTCTGTTAGCAGCAGGGTTGTTTTTTTCGTAAATAAAAGTATTAATGAACCATTGGTTTTGTGCCGCCCTGATGACAGGTTCATAAGTTTTGCCATCTTCATATGCTGTTTCAATAGCTTTGTCAACAGGCATTGTCATCACATCAATCCTGTATTTAGTAATGGCTGCTTTTTCAAGGATTCGTTCTTTGGGAAAGAAAAGAAAAGAAACAACAAAAATGAAAGCAGCAGTTGCAAAGCCAATTCCCATCTTTCTCCTTACAGAAAAATAATGAACCAAACGCATCATTGTGTACGAAATAATTATGGCAAACAAAATATACCCGGCCAAATACAATACCTGCGGAAGCTCCAGCAGGTATTTAAAAATATGGGGGCCATAAACAAGATTTACTACAAACAGCAACAGGTATAGAAATCCGGCCGTACCAAATAAGGATGCATTTTTTTTACTGCCTGCAGACAAGCCTGCAATGCCATAATTGATGCAAAGGAAAGCTTCATTAAATAAAAGAAAGTTGAGGAAAATAATAGCAAAGCCAATATCCACAAATGCAAAGAGACCCAGCAGGCTAACAGACAATAAAACTTTTACCGGATTATTTATGATAATATCAAAGGTTTTGCCGGTGCTTAACCCCCACCAGCTTTTCTCTGCCGATATTACCAATGGGGAATGTTTGTAGGAAATATAAATGAATAAGAAATACAGCAGCATCAGCACAATGGCCAGGTGACGACAAGTGGTTGGGTCAAAATTATTGATTGCCGCAAACCCACCTCCCGCAATAAGCACCAATAACCAGGAAAGAAAAAACATGCCTCTTGCTCCTCTCTTTCTTATCAGCGAATTATTGCTGATAGTGGCAGCTATTCTTTCCTCTTTAATAAAATTATCATCATAGAAATTTTCCCTGTATGGCCTGTTCAGCAACGAAGCAGAAAGTTTGCGGACTGATTTATACAAATACCTGAGAAAGCTAAACCCTAAAATGATACCCAGCATTAATCCGGTAAAAATGATTATACCAAAATTCCAGAAACTGTTTAGCTGTTGTGCCGACGGCAGGTCCAATCCTTCATATGGAGGGAAACTTTTATACCGCCAGTACAAAAAGAAACGGGTGGTTAATAAAACCATTGTAACACATGCCAGTAACTGCCATATCCAACTGAGTTTATTTGCTGATTTCAGCCATGAGCTGGCAAATATTAAAAGGAAAAAGAAAAACAAGGTTCCAAATATGAATAACTGCCAGGATGTGGCTGAAAATTTCCGGTTTCCGAAATTCCAGTTAAAAGAATTTTGAACAGAGAATACCCAATCAAAGCCGGAGGATCTTGCTGGTAATACCAGTTTATTCTGCGAAGCCATAGCCGGGAGTTTCCTCCCATTTATAAAGACAGGTTGCAGTTGGAGTGGCGAGTTCGCCTTGCCTTTCTGATAAGTTAATAGTACGGGGGAAAAATCTAAACTGCTGTCCCCGTCAAAAGGGGCAAACAAAAAACCCTCGCTAAATACAGACGGCATTGATTGAATATCCCTGGAATCAGAGACAAGAAATTTATTAATACTGTGCCTGGTCCAGTCTTCCCTGCCTGCCTGTCCGTCAGGCAGGGTTTCCTCCGTCAAAGGATATGATACAGGGTAGCGGTTCATCAAAGCAAAACTGTCAGCACCCAGAAACCCTGCTCTGAACTGGTTACGGTTATTATCCAAAAAACCAACACCCCATGCAATACTGCTATTGTTTGCAATAGTGTTTTTGAATGCAATACTGCCCTGTTGTATTTCCTTTTCATCATACCGCACCTTGTTGGCACTTTGAAAGAGACGCCCCGACAGAAAATATTTTAACTCTCCTGCCCTGTCTCTTGAAACATCATCCCGGAGAAACATTATTTGTTTCAATGCAGTCACTAATTCCCCTTTTGTATACCATGAAGAATTGATGAATTGAATGTCATCCTTGAAAACATTCCAGGCAGTTAGTCCTTTCCGTATCGTTTTGCCGGTCCTTGATATAACAGTATTATTGATGCTAAGTTGAAAACTGCTGTCTGCCTGGGTTCTGATAAGTATTCTTGCAGAATCAATACTAAAAGACAAGCTATGGCCGGTTGAAAGGTAGTTAACCGATAGCAGCTTATAAGAACCATCGGCTGATGTATAAAAAGGCTCTTCTGAATAGGACGAGTTTATACTAAGCTGATTATGCTGCCTGCTCAGTACAAACCTGTTAAACGAATTTCCCCTGTAATTGATCGTATCCGCCCTCCCAAGTTCAATGCTACCCGCCACCCGGAACCCATCATGCCTGATAAAATGATGATCAAGATTACTGAATGTTTTCAGCGATAGTGGTGAATGAATATTAAAATACAGGAATGAGAAACAAGCAGCACTGATAAGAAAGAATATTAGCGGGAATCTTCTTTTCTGGTAACCGTTTTTTATAAAACTGCGGTAGTACAATAAACCATAAAGCAACAACACCACAATGGTGAAAGCATATAAAAAAGTGAGGCTTGTCAAAAACTTCAGCATGGTGCGGATTATTGATTATTCAGGTTTGTTTCATCAAAAACCGGGTAAGACAATTGATGCAGGCCTGTTTTCTCAAGGGCTATCTTAATAACTAAAGCTCTGCTGCCAAATTCGGTATTCAATTTCTTTAACAACGCAGCATCAAGTCCGTTTCCGTTACTCAATCCTTGTATACGTTCCACCATTTTACCACCGATTGACAAGTCATTAACTCTTAAATACAAGTATTCGATATATAGCAGGGATAATGAAACCAGCAGGTCCAGCAGTTTGTTTCTGTCTGCAGGGCTAAGTTTAGCCGGGTTGTTTTTATTTGCATCTGTTACTGCCAGTATTGGTTTCAGAAATTTTTCATAGGCATAAGCTGCAACTGAATTCTCTGTTTCCAGGACTCCTTTCATAGCCAGCGATTCATCCTTTGCTTTATCGTAACCAGGGTAATTTTTTACTTTATAAACCTTCAATATCCCATGCTTCAATGAGTCATACTCATGCTGTATACCATTATACTCCCTGATCACCCTGTTAAGCCCTTCATTCTCTTTCGAAAGTTTATGAAGCTCCGCATTAAGGTCATTGATCTTATCTTCCAATGATTGAGAAGACAATTTACCTTTCTTTTCTTTCGCTACCACATGAAGTCCGTTGGCTGACACTTGGCCCGTTTGCTTTGCCTTTTCATTCAAGCCGGCGATAGCTTTGTTTATTTTCTGCTGATGGCGGTAAAATAAATAAATAATAAAGCCAAGTAATGTGATAACGGCAAGCAATCCCGCCAGTATGTATTGATCTTTATTATCGGCCCGTTCGTTAGCTGACTCAGTTATTACTCGTTGTGGCTGACTTGCATTAAATTGTTTTACCAGGGAATCCAGTTCTGTTTTCAGAATAATGGGATTCCGTGTGGCTTTTTCCTGGGTACTCAGCGTATCCACGATGCGAATATGCCTGTTGTCAGGTTGTTGCGCAAAAAGTCCGGCAGACAACAATAACGAGAAGAGAAAGAAATATAGTTTATAACGCATACTGATGTTATTAGTCATGAAAGATGAAAAAATTGGAGAACGCCTTGCTTCTTCTTCTCAGGTTTTGAAGTGGCTAATTGTTTACTTTTTATCATATCATTA
This sequence comes from Chitinophagaceae bacterium, assembly GCA_037045605.1. Classification (GTDB taxonomy): domain Bacteria; phylum Bacteroidota; class Bacteroidia; order Chitinophagales; family Chitinophagaceae; genus JJ008. Next base: position 170,981 of record JBAOHK010000011.1, read on the forward strand.
TACACTGCATTTACAGAAGCCAGATCCCCGGAACTGCCCGGGAACATAGATATAGCTTTTAAGTCCTGTATCGGTGAATAAGTTTCTGCAACTGTGGTAAGAATGCTGTATAAAGACCTTACGTCTTTCACCCGTTGGTTTTCCATTAACCGCAGGTAGATATTGTCTCTTGTAAAATAAATGTCAACCGTTTTGTTCTTAAAAGCCTTCAGCTCCTGATTATTTCGCCGCACCACAGCTGCATTGTATAATATATCATTACCCGGTTCGATTTTGATGCCCCGGTACAGGTAGATATTATTATTCAGTACATCATTATTTTTTGACAATCCCTCCTTCTTATCAATCGGTATGCCTGTAAAATCAGTGATCTTATATGCCCCGCTAAATGCCCCATGAATAGCCACATTCTTATTATTCAGGGCCCGGCCCGGAGGAACAGTGTTTATTTTAACAGCAGAGCCTAATAACTCTTTCAATTCAGTTTCCAATTTTCTTTTCAACTCATCAAAATAAAAAGCCCGGCCGCTCAGCATCACGGTTTTTATTCTCCGCTTAATGTCTTTTGTAACTACATCTTTAATACTGGATATGATGCTATGCGCAATACAATTTGTTGCCTTACTGATTATACCTGTCACTTCATCATCCCACCGTATACTCCTGTCCCTCAAGATTGCATCCGCATATTGCAATAGCGTTGATTGATCCTTATACAAGTTTCCTATCGTTCTTTCTGTACTCAGGGAGCTTTCTGCCAGCTGGGCAAATTCAGTTAAGCTTACAGCCTGCAGGTTACTAAACTTCTTTTTTTGATCTTCCATCAGCTGAATGAAATTCAAAACATCTGCTGTCAGGTTCTGGTCCAGAATGTGACGGCTGATAAAATCCTTCACGGAAATATCATTGCTGCCCGGGATGGCTTTTAGCACCAGTGTCAGAAAATCTTCGGCAAACCCATACAAGAGTACATTACCAGCCCCGGCAAATCCTGTTCTGAAAAAGCTTGAATAATTCTCATTATCATCTGCCAGCAACATCGAGATATCGGTTGTACCTTTTCCGCAGTCAATTACTAAAGCTATTTCCCCGTTGGAAAGGTTTACTTCATCTGCATGGGTTTGCTGGTAACCCATAAAAGCAGCATCACTCTCAGAAATAGTTTCGTATTCGATGTGCAAAGCCTCATCTTCAATACCAAGGGAGGCTAACAGATTACCTGTCTGGCTCCTAAGTTCATTCAGCAATTCAAATACATCATGTTGTGTGTAGATGTTTGGCACCAGCAGTGTAACAATGGTGCCGCCCTGCTGAAATGATGGCTTGGTGCTTATCATTAACCGTAATATCCTTAGCAGTACAGCACTGATCAGTTCTTTTTTATGAGAACGGATGCTGTAATCCTCAGTATTGTTACCCATGGAGAGCTGCAGACTCTTTTCAATTCCCAGCTTCAGGTTAGGAATGATCTCATATTCATCCCTGAACGAAACCTGTGTAGCTGCAACTTCATGCCTGGTAATGAATAATCTTATCTCGTCATCAGCCAGGTTGTTGGAAAAGTTGAATGGGAACGTTTTTCTTTCCATCTTACTGATCCTTTTTTTTACTGCATAGAAAGAACGGTACAACATATTATGCCCCGTTTCATTATTCAGAAAATCTTCCCGGCGATAATTACTATTGGCATCGGCCATATTTAGCTGGCTGATGATATTTTCCAGTATATCATATTGTACAATGGCTGACTGTGGCCCGCAATTCTTGTATCCTACCTGGCTGGCTTCACTGCCGAAATCTATTACCACTCTCTGGCAATCTTTGGAACGGACAATTGTATACTGAAATTTCCCCGAATACTCTTCTCCATCATCATGTACTAACGTCACCTTCAGCCTGAAAGGAGCCAGCTCAACTTTATACTTATAAAATCCGACCGATACTCTTTTCTGATCCGCCGAATAATCCAGCCTCACCCCTGATTCTTCATCAAAAAAAGGTTCAACCACAAATGCTGAATTCTTCTTAATGACTAATTCAAAATCATCTCCTTCTTTCTTTAATGAAATATGACATTCCCGCAACGGAATATCCTGCATGTGTGAAGGGGCCATCTGGTTCAGTACGATCTTACCCGGATCTTCTATTGTAAGCAATGGGGTCAGTACCCTGTCTTCGGCATGAACAACAAAATTGAAATCTGTTTCCCGGACACCCTTATTAATATGTTCGAGCCTTGCAACAAAATACCTGTCACTGCGAATGAGAACCGGAAGATAGTAGAGAGCCATGTTTGTATTAAATTAATCGTTAATGATTATTCACGGCAAAACCACCGGTCGTTATAGTTGCCGGAGTTATTCTTTGTAGCCGCTGAATAACAAAAATTATATGCCTTTGCTTTAATAGATTCGAATGACACAGAGATACTGTCACCCTTATACCGGGAATCCAATTCCCTTACGGATAACTTATCATAGCGGATATTGCTGAACCTGATCGTATCAGTAAGGCTTACTTTTTTATTTTTCCAAACCGATAGTTTCACAACCGCATTATCCAGGTTGAAGCCGGTCGTGTTGTCAACCGAAATATCAACATTAAAAAACCGGGAGCCGGCACTGCTGGTTTCCCTGTCTGCCTTTAGCTGAAGTAAAATTCTTTCAGGCCAGGTGTTCCGGAGCCGAAGGTTGTTCCTGGTATTTCTGTCGAGAGATTGACCTCTTGCGTCTTCAATTTCATAGATCAGGGAATCAATATCCATTGCCGGTACATTGGCCGGCCTTGTAGCACTGGAATTAACAGGTTCCGCCTCCTCCCAACTGATTTTAGTAAAATTGAAAACAAGAAAGATACCTGCCGCAGCTCCTGTAAAATATAATGTTTTTTTTAGCCAGTGAGATTTGACTGACTGTGTTCTGTGTTGTGTAGCTTCCGGGCCATAAGCTACTAGAATATTTTTCTCTTTGCGTGGAGTGAACGGAAATTGTTTTCTGAAAGCAGCATAGCTCATCCATTCATTGCTGCTGAAAATCCATACTTTAATCTTTCCCGGTTGGGCTGAAGACTCTATCAGGCCTTCTAATTGTTCACGGGATTGTGCTTCTATGACTCCGTTTGTTCCGTCGGTAAACAGAAATTTATCCATTGTCGGGCGGCGTAACCAGTGTTTTAGTTGTTGGTTAAGTGTAAAGAAGCATCAAATAGGCTTTTGTGTTTTTGAAATGAAATGAAAAATTACGCTGCCGGTAAATACCGGCAAACACCCTGCGGCTGTTACAACAATATTTTATGAAAAGAAATCAGGAAAGAAATTTCTTATGATTTTGTAAACAAAAAATTGGGGAAACATTTATACTAAAATGCAATACTATTTGTTGTCATCAACGGTCCAGTGGAAACTCTTTTTTAAAACCGCCAGTTTTCTCCAGTCAAGAGCTTTCCCTGTTAATTGTTGTTCTTTCCCTTCCTGATTAAAGCGAAGGATCAAAATACTGTCCTTTTCGGAATAGTTAATCCGGGCAATAGTCGAATGAGATTTATAATCAGTAAGAATATATTCATACTTACCGGTATCAAAACTTAGTTTATAATCCTGCATCCTGTCCTGCTGATCCTGGAAAATCAAATACCCGTTTCTATGAACAAAGAATCTTTTTACCGGCCAGCCGGAAGAAGTAAGTGTGTCAATACCTGAGATCATCTGCCGAACTTCATATGCCCCGTGCAGGTAAGGCCGTTTTGACGTGTCATCATTGAAATTACTCTCCTTCAAATAAGGATATAAAGATTCGAAAATAATTAATCCCATAACAAAGCATTTTGCAAAAACGGCAAGGAAACGGGTCTTAATTACAGCACCCGTTTGTTGTAGTGCAGGGAGAACTTCCAGCCTGGTAAAGAAAAAAGAATATAGCCTGCGGCAATACGGGACCAGCAGGTATAAAGAAATAGCCAACAAAAAAAGAGAATACAATTTTACTGAGATGTCAAATCCGAAATTTATGGCTGCCACATGGATCAATGATGCCGCAGCAAGAAGCAGCCCGGCCATCCTTGTCCTTCTGAAAAAAAGCAATAATGCCGCAAGAACTTCCGCTGAGCCGGTGAAAATATTATACAACCTGGAGGTTCCCATTGAAGTCCAGTAAAGCAAATCCTTATCTATTAACCCCAGCGGGGTATAAAGGGTATTGGGTTCGGGTAAATAAAATTGTGTCTTGAAAACTTTGTCCAGCCCATATTTCATCAGCATCAGGATGAGATAATAACAAAAGAGTACCGAAAAAAAATCAAGGATACTTTTCTCATGTTGCCTCCATTTCCTGATATTACTTAACAGAAAGCTGATGATCAATGAAAGAACAAATAACAAAAACAACAGCACATACATTGAAGTTGAATCCGAATAAACGATAGTCTCCTTCAGGTGGATACCAAAAAATGAAGATGCAGCCGTGCCAATAAGTTTTCCAAAAACAATATCAGTAAGAGATTCCTGAAAAGAAATAAGATGAAACGGGAAAGGGATAAAAATTATACCCAATAACAGGAAAATTGCTGTGGCTGTTCTGAAAACCGGATAAACCTTTTGCATCAACGATTGCTTAACTGGCAGTAATAATAGCTGCTGATCCCCTCTTGCCTTCTTTCCGTTGATAAATTTTCAGCGAGATAAACGCTGCTAGAAAAGAAAGACCAATTATCAACCCAAAAACAAGAACCAACGGCGGGCCGAAAGGTGTCTGATCGTTATCACCCGATGAGGGAATAACAGGTGTAATGTTATTCGACTTATATTTTTTCTTTTTGTTGTCATACCCGACAAAAACAACTTGTTCCACAGGGTTCTTGAAATTATATTGTTCTTTTATTATAGCCTTTATACTATCCAAAGAGTGGTTTCTCGAAAACAAAGGATGGTTAACAGCCTTCTCATGCCCTGCCTTCCAAAGCCGGGAGTTTCCTATCGGTTGATTTGTATTCCAATCTGTTTTCGTGCAATATTCGCTGGTAACAAGAATTGTCAGGCTGTCTGATACAAAGATCACACTGTCCAGTTGTGCTGTTTTCACATCCCGCTGGGGCGCCACACCAAAGTTTGAATTATCCATATCAAACAAATGATCTTCAAGTGCTGCAGAAAAATTTTCTGCGTTGCCACTGTGGCTTTTAAAAGCTATTTTTTTTGTTTGTGCACACAGGCTGATACTGGCAAAACTGAATAAGCAGAGGAATAGTTGACGCATGGCTACAGGTTTTTAATACTTCACTAAGATAAAGAAGATTTTAATCCGGTCGTTCTGTCATCAATCACTTACAATGCAATTTTTAGCTCCTTAACAATAATTTACCGGATGAGGTTCAGGGTGTTTCTGGCAAGGGATAACAAAAAACCGTCCCTTTGCAGAGACGGTTTGGAAAAACTGAAAAGAGAAGGGCTTAACTTTTCACTAGTTTACGGATTATTTTCCTTCCTGACTGGTCGGTAATTCTTAACAGGTACAATCCCTTCGGCATACGGCTGATATCAATGCTGAACATTTTTGCATTTATGATACTTTGTTGCTGCACCACTACACCGCTGATGTTTACAATTTCACTGTAACCGGGCTGAATGTTTTTCGGCAGAGTAATAGTAAAAATGCCATCCGACGGGTTAGGGCTGATAACAATTCCAGTTTCTGTTTTATCATCATTAACGGAGACCGCATCGCTGATAACATTCCTTGAAGAAGATACCAGGTTCACAATATAATCCTCAGTCTCACCCAGGAAGCCTGTAAGGCAAGGGTATACAAAACCATTGTTTTTATTCCGCATCACCACTCTCATACTTGTTGTACCCGGAGTAACAGTTGCTGGTATGCTGAAATAAAAATTAAAATTCCCGGCACTGTTTATCAAAGAGGCTCCGGCTACTCTTTCCCCGGCATCATTAAAACTGCCATTCCGGTTAAAATCAATGTATACACAAAAATTCTGTTGTCTTACGGAACCGGCAAAACCAGCACTTATCTGCCCGGCATTACCAGATGAGCCAATTACAAGGGTAGCATTTAAGCCGGTGTTTACATATCCGCCTGCATCTGCACCCGATACCCGGTTAACAGAGCCTATTGAAAACAGGTCGATCCATTCCGAATTATTAATGCCGTTTGATACACAGTTTAATGTAGTAAATGAACTGATCGGTGAAAAAGCACCATAAGAATTACCGCATTTTGACCGCACTTTAATTTGGTAGCTTGTATTCAATGAAAGATTGCTCAGGTTAACAGAAGTGCCGCTGGTATTTCCGAATGTACTCCATGTATTGGAGCTGGCTCCTTTAAACTGCAGGTTGTATGAACCGGCTCCGGGTACTGCATTCCAGCTTATTACCGCAGAGGAATTAGTAATGCTGCCTGCCGCTAAACCAGTTGGTGTTCCGCAACCATTTGTACTCGTTGTGGTGAACTGGGCAAAAACAGGGTTGCTGTTCGATCCGGAACAAACCTTATTTACACACCACTCATACACTGTTCCGGGGGTTAAGCCGGTAACATTAATAAAAGATGCTGTTGTTGTCCCAAGCTGGGTCCATGCATTAGTTGTATTAGCCAGACGATAAGCGACCGCAAAAACGGTATTACCATTATTCCCGATTGCTGGCACCCAATTCAATGTGGCGCTGGTGGTGGTGATATTTGTGGTTGTAAGATTACCCGGAGCAGAACATGGAGTTGAGAACAGCAATGAGGTATAGTTACTAAAACCGCTTCCGCAATTTGCCCTTACCCTGAATTGAAAATCGCCGCCTTGCATCAGGTTGGTAATTGAATAAGTATTTGATGTTACTGTTACTTCTGTAGTTCCCCAGTTTGCTCCTGCCCATCCTGTTTGTATCCTGTATTCCGTTGCGCCGGGAACTGCATTCCAGTTAAAAGTTGAAACATTATTGCTGTAAGTGAAAGCCAGCCCGGCTGGTGCAGTGCAGGGCGGCAATCCTGTAGTGAACTGGCTGATAACCGGGTTACTATTGGAATAAATACAGGATTGGTTTACACACCATTCATAACTTGTGTTAGGCAACAGGCCTGTAACATTAATTGAGCTTCCGGAAGTATGACCGATCTGTGTCCAGGCGTTGGTGGTATTGGCTAGCCGGTAGGCGACTACAAAATCTGAAACAAAAGTGTTATAGCCGGCAGCAGGCACCCAATTAAGTGTGGCTCCGTTAGCAGTTAAGTTTGTAACCGTTAATCCGTCGGGCTGGGGGCAGGGAACATTATATTGAGCCACAGTATAATTGCTGACAGTGCTGCCACAATTGGCACTTACCCGCCAGTCCAGCTGGGCACTGTGGAAAAAACCAGTGTAGCTGACAGATGTTCCGGGTACAGTAGCTATTATTTCTGCAGCAGTCCAGGGATCAAAAGTTTGCTTTATTTCAATAACGTAGTCCACTGCACCGGGCACAGCATCCCAGGAAAAAGTAGAAACATTATTGTTGTAACTGGCCGCCAGGTTTACCGGCGCATCACATTGGGCATTGGTGCTTGCTGAAAACAGCATGACAAACACCATTGGGAAAAGGGTAAATAATTTTTTCATTGTTGACTGATTTGGTGGAAAGCAATGGGTACAAAATGGCGGTGGTACATAACTGCTTCCGGTAGATGAAGATTTAATTCATCTCAAATCTAATGTTCATGTAAAAGGGGAAAATGCAAAACAAGCAGGCGACAAGCACCACTTAGCAGGCGACGTAAATAGTTTTGTAACCGATTATGACCCCGGGCAACAAAAAACACCTGCTGATTGAAATTATGCCCTGCCTTATAAAGAGATATCAGAGAGCATTCACCTTTGCCTGCAGAGTAGTGGTATGTTTAGAGGAAAGGGCTTTTAATTCGTCCACCATCTTCTGTGCCATTGTTTTATTTTTCTGACTGATATAAACAAGTGTGGCATAATACCGGGCATTCTCATTTTTCGGGTTAAGGCTGACGGCTTTATTCAAATTAACCAGGGCATCATCAAACTTCTTCGTCATATAATAACTGTAACCCAATTCCACATATGCAGCCGTATAACCCGTTTCTTCCTCTATGGCAATTTTCAGATGATTGATTGCTTCTTCATACCGGCCCTTGGAATTCAGGCAATATCCGATTCCATAATGAGCTTTTCGTTCTCTTGGTTTTACAGTAAGTGTTTTATTGTACCATAGCATGGCTTCATCTCTGTCCTTTTTATTATCCCTGTACACTTCTGCAATTCCGTTGTAGGGAACATGATTTTGCGGTTCAAGCTCAATTGCTTTTTTGAAATAAGCAATAGCTTCCTCATCCTGCGTTTTTAATTTAGTACAGGCAAAGCCTAACTCAAGATAAGTGTTTGTATAATCATTCTTAAAAGACAGGGATTTCAATAAAGCTGCTTTTGCACTTGTATAGTCCTTGAGTGCATTGAAAGAAAACCCTTTCCGGTGCCAATACTGGTAATCTTTTATTTCTTCTTTTGCTGCGCCCTCGTACTTATTAAAATAACCTACCGCTAAAGCATAATCATCCTTGAAATAAGCGATATATCCGAGCTGCCGAAGTGCGCCAGAATAATCTGGCTTTAATTCCAGGCAACGTTTATATGATTTGACAGCAGAGTCAATCATATCTTGCTTATCAAATGCATAACCCAGTTCAAAATGAACTTTCGGAACAGTCTCCCATCCCACCCTGGCTTTCCGTAGGTAGGCAACAGCGCTGCTATATTTGCTTAAATCATTCTGGCACCAGCCACATTCGTATAAAGCTTCTGTGTAGCCCGGCTTTAATGCGACCGCCGCCTTGAATTTTTCAAAAGCTTCGTTAACTTTTTTTTCCTTTTTTAATTGGAGACCTTCATTATACAAGGTTGCGGCATCCTGTGCCGTCACACTTTGCAGGACCAATAAGCCACTCACAAACATTACAAGAAACCGGTTCTTTAACATACTACAAATCTACACAATATTGAACCCGATAACTACCGTAAGGAGGGTATTTTGCTTTTTATACATTATCAGGGCCTATAGGATATCTCAGGCATTAGAACATGGATGTGAGGCATAATTTAAGGCTAACTAAGAGGCCGTTACATTATCATTCTTACCTTTGCCCTCATGCTTACAATCTCCAACCGTGGCAACCAGATGCCACCTTCGCCAATACGGAAACTGGTTCCATATGCCGAGGCAGCTAAAAAGAAAGGGATCAAAGTATATCATCTGAATATCGGGCAGCCGGATATTGAAACCCCGCCTGCTATACTTGATGCGGTCCGCAATGCAGATATTAAAGTGCTGGAATACAGCCATAGCGCCGGCAACGAAAGCTATCGCCGTAAGCTGGTTCAATATTATAAGAGTGTGGGAATAAATGTGGCACATGACCAGATACTTATCACCACCGGTGGCAGCGAAGCAATCATGTTTGGTTTCTTTACCTGCCTCAACCCCGGTGATGAAGTGATCATCCCGGAACCGTTCTATGCTAACTATAATGGTTTTGCCTGTGCGGCCGGAGTAAATGTGGTGCCTATCACATCCAGGATTGAAACAGGATTTGCCCTGCCGCCTATTGCTGATTTTGAAAAAGTAATTACGGATAAAACAAAAGCAATTATCATCTGCAGCCCGAATAACCCGACAGGTTATCTCTACAGCCGTGAAGAGATGGAAGCACTGAAGGTAATCTGCATAAAATATAATCTCTACCTGTTCAGCGACGAAGCTTACCGTGAATTTTGCTACGATGGCGAATATGTTAGTGCAATGCATCTGGATGGATTGGAGCAGCATGTAGTGCTGATGGATACTATTTCAAAAAGATACAGTGCCTGCGGTGCCAGGCTGGGTGCATTCGTTACAAAGAACAAAGCCGTGTATGATGCTGCAATGAAATTTGCACAGGCAAGATTAAGCCCTCCCGGGCTTGCACAAATAATGGGCGAAGCAGCAGTGGATCTGCCAGCCAGCTATTTTGATGCCCCAAAAGCAGAATACTTACGTCGGAGAAACCTATTAGTGAGCCGGCTGAATGCTATGCCGGGGGTTTTTTGTCCAAATCCAGGAGGTGCCTTTTATGCGATTGCTAAATTACCAATCGATGATTCTGACAAATTCTGCCAGTGGTTGCTGGAAGAATTTTCTTATAATAATCAAACGGTGATGCTGGCACCAGCCACTGGTTTTTATGGAACCGCAGGATTAGGCAAGAATGAAGTGCGGCTGGCTTATGTACTTAACCTGGATGCTATTAACGCAGCGATGGATTGTTTGGAAAAGGCATTGGAGGTATACCCCGGCCGGGTCAGATTGGAAGAGAAAACTGCAGCAATAGCCAGGTAATCTTTTATTCCTGAATAAAGCAGAACCTGGTCCTAAATCGGAAAGCAAAAATTGCTGTACTTACAGTCGGTCTTCTTTTTCCACCACTTCCGCACAGACATATAATTAAACCTGCCCTCAATTTGCAAGCCGTTAATTTTCCGTTACTTTTAAGTCATCTTTTAACTAAAACTAACAATATGAGAAAGGCCCTCTTTCTTTTTATCTCGTTTTTATTCATTGGCGTTGTGGCACAGGCACAACAAACTGTTTCAGGAAAAATATCCGACCCGAACGGCTTACCGCTGGCCGGTGTTTCGGTCAAGTCTAAAAAAACCGGGAAAGGAACAGTAACAGCGGCAGATGGCTCATTCCGTTTATCCGTTTCCGCAGATGATCAATTAGAGATAAGTTCTGTAGGATATATAACACAAACTGTTAGTGCTTCTGGTACAGTCATTAATATTACACTGGCACAGGCAGTGGAAGAATTGGGGCAGGTAGTACTGGTGGGTACCCGACGGGCCGGAAGGGTGAAAACAGAAACTACCGCACCGGTGGATGTTATTAATGTGGGGCAAGCCACTGCCCCTACAGCAAGAATGGACCTGACCTCTGTACTGAACTTCGCAGCTCCTTCCTTCAACTATAATAAACAAAGCGGCAGTGATGGCGCCGACCATATTGACCTTGCAACACTCCGTGGCCTTGGTCCGGACCAGACACTGGTGCTGGTAAATGGTAAACGCCGTCATCAAACTGCATTTGTAGCAGTATTTGGAACAAGAGGCCGTGGTAATTCTGGCACCGATCTGAATGCAATACCAATCAGTGCTATTGACAGGGTGGAAATATTAAGAGATGGTGCTTCTGCCCAATATGGTTCAGATGCGATTGCCGGTGTGATGAACATCATCACCAAATCTTCTACAAAAAAATTAACCGGTACCCTGGGCTATGGAGGATATCTTGATCCAAAATTTAATACAGCATATGCTGATGACTTAAAAACGCAATATGAATCAGCCGGAAAGTTTGATGGTAATTCCATTGCGGCTAATTTAAATTATGGTTTGCCAATTGGTAAGAAAGGCGGGTTCATTAATTTGTCAGTTGATGCCATCAGCACCAGCAAAACATTCCGCCAGGCATTGGACACATCAGATTACTACAATAATGATGATGCGATGTATATTGACATCTATCGCCGTGGCAATGGTGATGCTTCACTGGATATGATAGGCACTTTCTTCAATATGGAGATACCGACAAAAGGACCCGCTGTGTTTTATGCATTTGGTGGTTACAACTATAAATCATCAGATGCCTTTGCATTTACCCGTAATTTTTCTGCCCGCCCTGACCGTTTCCCGACTGATGCAGGCGGCAACCTGATATTTGTTTCTTCCATCATGAAAACAACCAATGACGGTGAAACTTTCTTCTCTCCGCACATACAAACAAAGATCAGCGACTTGTCACTGACAGCCGGTGTAAAAGGTGTGACAGAAGATAACTGGAACTGGGATTTCAGCAACACAACCGGCCGTAATAATTTTCATTTCTATGGAGATAAAACTTTTAATGCTTCACTCGGGTCAACACAGACACATTTTGATGACGGCGGTTTCAACTTTCTGCAAAACACCGTTAACCTGAATTTCAGCAAACAGATAAACAATCGTTTCAATTTTGCCATTGGCGCTGAACACCGCTATGAACTATATAAAATCTTTGCCGGTGAAGAAGCTTCCTATAAAAACTATGACCCGACAGGTGATAAGGCCACCGGTTCACAGGGTTTTCCCGGTTATCAGCCCAATGATGTGGTAAATGCCCATCGGGGTGTTGTGGGGCTTTACCTGGATGCTGAATATGATGTTACAAAAAACTGGTTGGTGAATGGCGCAGTCCGGATTGAGAATTACTCTGATTTTGGTTTCACTCATAATTACAAATTTGCTACCCGCATTAAAGCAAGCCCGAAATTAAATATCCGTGGTTCAGCCAGTACTGGCTTCAGGGCACCTTCTTTACAGCAGATCAATTTCAGTTCCACATTCACTACCGTGCAGGCAGGAATAATTGCGGAAGTAAAGATTGCTCCCAACTACAGCCCGATTACTAAAGCAGCGGGGATTGAAACACTAAAACAGGAACGCAGCTTTAACGGAAGCCTCGGCTTTGCATGGCAGGCTGCAAAAGGCTTAAGCATTACGGTGGACGGATACCATGTTCAGATAAAAGACCGTGTGGTTATCAGTGGTCAGTTTGATGGCAGCGACCCCGACCTGGATGCTGGTTTAAGGGCACAAATGGCAGCGTTGAATGTTAGCCTTGCCCAATTCTTCGCCAATGCTGTTAATACAACCAATAAAGGTGTTGACATTGTTATTGATTATAACAAGAAATCAGGTAATAATCGTTATAAAGCACTGTTCGCCGGCAATTTCCAAACAATGGAGATCGATAAGATCAACATCCCGGCTAAATTGTCTGGCTCAGATTTCTTAAAACAAACATTCCTGAGCGACAGGGAACAGAAATTCATTCTGGCTTCTGCGCCAAAAACAAAATTTGCATTCAACTTTGAATATGGTCACAAGAAAATAGCTGTTGGTACAAGACTTACTTATTTTGGCGAAGTGGTATTACTCGGCTATGGGCAGGATGGTTTAGGCATCAGCCCGACCGTTCCATTAGATAATGGTGGTGGTGATGTACCCGACCAGTATAATTATTCCGGCAAACTGGTGACAGATCTTTATACAAGCATTCAGTTAAACAAAAATTTCACTTTATATGCCGGGGCGGATAACCTCCTCAACATTCATCCTGATTTTGGTGTGGTGAAAGACGCAAAGGACTGGGCCTATAATACCGAAACCGGCGGTAGTTGGGATGCCGTGCAGATGGGATTCAACGGAAGAAGGTTATTTGTCCGTGTAGGGTTTAGTTTCTGATCAACTATTGAACTATAGAAAGCCGTTTCTTCTCAGAAACGGCTTTTATTTTGTCTTTTTTTCTTTCAATAGTGCAGGTAAAAAAGTTTTATCCAGTTCTGAAAATTTTACCGGTGCTGCCGGCTCATTACCAAATTCGTTTAGCACCAGTCTCCACCAACCCACATTTTTCCATTTACCCAGCTTATATCCCACCTGTTCATAAGTGGCGAAATAAGTGAAGCCAAGCTTTTCATGGAAAGCCACACTTTTTTCGTTGGGAAGATTGATAACCGCATACACATTTCTGAAGCCCTGCCGTTTCAGAATTTCAAACAGTGTGGTATACAATACCCGGCCGATACCGGCTTTTTGGAAATCATCATGTATATAAATAGAGCTTTCTGTACACCATTGGTACGCTGTTCTTTCCCGGTACCGGGCTCCGTAGGCGTAGCCGGCAATTTTTCCATCTATCTCACAAACCAGCCAGGGCCAGTTAATAAGATATGTCTTTATTCTTTCTGCAAACTCTTCAACCGAAGGAACTTCTGTTTCAAAAGTGAAGGAAGTATTTTGGATATAGGGGGCATAAATGGCGAGGATACCGGCAGCGTCACCGGGAGTGGCTAAACGTATCTGGCTCATTTCCAAATTTCTGTTTTTTAAAGCAGAAAAGCCCCAAAAAGGAGCTTTTAAATGTACGGGGGAGCAGACTTGAACTGCCGACCTCAGGGTTATGAATCCTGTGCTCTAACCAGCTGAGCTACCCCCGCATCGGGCGGCAAAAATAATGGTTTTAAGCCTATTTTTTACACAAAAAAAGCCCCGATTATTCATCGGGGCTATGTCCGGAACCGTCCTGTAAAAATTAGTTCTTCGCCACATCAAATTTTTTGAAAATGGACTTCACTGCATACTGAATTTCTTTGGTCGTCAGGTTTTTGCTGTTCACCTCATCAGTGGTCCAGCCCTGCCATACTGTTTTATCTGTTCTGCTGTCGATCATAGAGATGGTAACCGTTCCTTCCCGGACAGGCCTTTCGTCCCTTTCATAACCAACAAACTGCGAAGGATAATAAATAGTAGTATAACGGCGGGTGTATGGATTATACACTAATCTTGAGTAGGGTCTTGTGTAAACAGGGTTAGTACTTTCTTTAGTGGTTCTTTCCACCAGTACATCATAACTCAATAGTACATCAGGCCTGTTCTTAACTTCTCTCCAGCCAGCTTTTTCAAGTTCTTTATTTACTGCATCCCTGATACGCAGTTCAGTAAGGTCGTTTTTCCTGTTCAGATCATTTGCTCCTTCGCCATCTTTGTCAATCCAGGCAAAAGTTTTATAGCGGCTAAAATCAGTGTTATCGTCTTTTTCAATATGTGCTGTGGTGCCACAACTTGCAAGCAAAAAGGCGAATAGTGAAAACACACCCCACAGTTTCAGGTTCTTCTTCATACTATTGTCGTTTAAGTGTGATAGATCATTATACCACATTATAAACGCCAAAAACTGTGCAGCGATTACTAAGGAGATGTGAAAGTTGGTGGCCGTGTCGTGGAATTGTCAAATCAGCCAAGACCAACCTCGTAGTGCTGTTCGGGTATCCCTACATCCATGAATCCTTTTTTCAGAAGCTTTTGCTTAAAATCCTGCTGCACATCATACTCACCATGAACAAGAAACAGTTTCTTTACTTGCCTCGCATCCTGGCAGGCCAGCCATTGGCAAAGGTCCTCATAATCACCATGGGCACTCATACTGCGGATGGCTCCTATCTCGGCATGTACTTCATGCTTTACACCAAAAATACCCACCTCCTTTTCTCCTGCCATTAATCGTCCGCCCAAAGAACGGGGTTCACAATAGCCCGTAAACAAGATGGTATTATGACTGTTCTCAATATTATTACTGATATGGTGTTTGATCCTTCCGCCGTCTGCCATACCACTGGCTGAAATGATGACTAACGGGCCATCCATAAAGTTTAGTTGCTTGGACTGGTCAACAGTTTTTATGAATCGCAGGCCCTTAAAGCCAAACGGGTCATTATCTGTTTGCATGATTTTTTGGATGGTTTTGTTGAAATACTGCGGGTATTTTTGCATGATCATCGTTGCTTCAATACTTAAGGGGCTGTCAACATAATAATTAAGGTCGGGCAACCTGTTTTCCAGTTCCAGCTGGTTCAGGGAATATAAAAGTTCCTGTGTACGGCCCACACTGAACGCCGGCATAATGAGTTTGCCTTTCTTTTGCAAACAGGCTTTTTCGATCCAGCGCAGCAACATGTCGGGTGTCGTTGTATTATCATCATGCAAACTGTTGCCGTAGGTTGACTCAAGAACAATATAATCGGCCTGTGGAAATGTATCAGGCGATTTCAGAATGGCATCCCGGTAACGACCCACATCCCCGCTGAAAGTAAGACGGGTTTCTTTTCCATTCTCATTCACCAGTACATGAACACAGGCACTGCCGATAATATGGCCGGCATCGGTATACATGGCTTTAACGCCTTCTGTAACTTCAAACCACTCATTGTAGTTTTTTTCTGTCAGGTGGGTGGTCGCCTTCTTCGCCTCTTCTATGGTGTACAAAGGCTTCAGGTAAGGAAGCCCTTCTGCAGCACGGCGTTTGTTGGTATATCTGATATCGTCTTCCTGTATTTCAGCAGAATCCTCCAGCAACACGGTGGTCAGATCTTTGGTCGCAGGGGTGCAAAATATTCTGCCGGTAAAACCGCCGGAAACCAGTTTGGGAATAAGGCCGCTATGATCAATATGGGCATGAGACAGGATCATCACATCCACCTCTTTGGGTTCAAAACCAAAATCCCGGTTAAGTGTATCTGTTTCCCTTCCCAATCCCTGGAACATCCCGCAGTCCAGTAATATCTTTTTACCATTCTTTAATGTCAGTAAATGCTTTGAACCGGTAACGGTTCTGGCAGCGCCATGAAATGCTATTTTCATTTTGTTGATTTTGCTTTAAATGACCAGGTAATGTAGAACGCTGCTACCACTTCGCCTTCCTTATTTCTCCCGACAGATTTTGCTTTTACTATGCTGGGTTCACCGGTAGCTATCGCTTCTGCTATCGCTTTTTGAAACAACGCTCCGTCTTCACAAATAAAACTGGTTCTCGCTGTTGCCTTTTTAAAATACTCCGACTCCACTTTTACCACCAGCATGGATACAGGCGGGTTGATCTTGTATAAGTGGGCCATCGCCAATGCGCCGGTGCTCATTTCTGCAGCCATGCTCAGGCAGGCAAAATAAGTGGAGCGAAAAGGATTCTGGGATAGCCATTTATAGGGCACAGTAACAAGACATCGGTTTTCATCAACTTCCCTTACCCTTACCCCGGCAAAATAGGCGGCTGGCAACTTTGTAAACAGGAACAGCCTGAACTTAACAGGATGCTTCATCATCCTTAAAAAAGCAGTGGTTGCAGGATTCATTTATTCATCTTTGTATTGTGCAGGATCAAAAGCCTTTGTACTCCAGTCATTGAAGAAAGCAGTTACTTTCTCCTTGTCATAACTCTTGCCTGACTCAAGGTACCAGGATGTTTGTGTATGGATCAGCTCTCCTTTTTCATTCAATATTAAAAACACCGGGAATCCAAACCGCTGCGGGTATTCATAGTTAGCCAGCAGGTCGCTGTTCTTATTTTCCTTACTGTAATTAAGGTGATAGACCACATAATTGCTGTGCATCAGCGAATCAAGTGATTTATCACTGGTCACAAAATCATTGAACCGGGCACACCAGACACACCAGTTGCCCCCTATTTGTATCAGTACATGTTTACCTGATTTTTTTGCTTCCTCTACAGATTTTTCAATTTCCTTTTTTGCATTTTCTTCTGGCTTATATAGTTTGAATTTTGTCAGGTCTTGTGAATAAGCAGAAAAAAGAACAAAACTCATTACAGAAACGAATACCACCCTCTTCATGTTTATTATTGTTTATCAATTGTTACTACACAAGCTACAGCTTTATTGCTGTTAGCATCCACTTTAAAATAGATAGTTCCGTCGCTGGTATTGTTGAATCTGGCAGAACGGATCATAATGCTTTGTAAAGCCTCATTCACTTTGCCCAAATAATCTGGCCGGCTGCTGTTGGTGATGGCATTGTTCAATGCGTTATAATCAAGTTCATCCTTACTCACAACAATGGCGATCTGGTCGCTGTTACCTATATTATCCGCCTCAAAGGACTGTGCTTTGGGAAACAACCGGTAACCGGTAATACCGCAATAAGGTGAGTGTTTGGAAACAGTTTCTCCCGGTTTCAGGTAAGGAAACAAAACAAAGCTGGTATTATTAGTATCCTTTCCAAAAACATAGATATAGCATTCTGTGGCATTCTCAATTGACATTTTAAACCGGGTGCCAATCTTAACAGGAGAAGTAGTCTGAAACATATTTCCGCCGGCAATCCTCAACGGGATATTCTTACCGCCATCATTATTTACCAGGCCGATTGAACACTCCAGCGGAATGTTTGCTACGTTGCTTCTTTTAGGCAAGGGGTCAATGCCGTAAGCCTCTCTTACATAATTTTTAAAATCGCCATAGCGGACCCAGGCAACACCATTCTGTCCCCACTCCGATCCCCAGCTGTTCATGATCTGGAAAGCACCGCCGAATTTCCTGTCGTCATACCCGATTACACTCATGGCATGTCCGCCCATTCCCATTTGCGATTCATCCATTCCCTGCGGTGTCCACAATTCTTTTCCCATCATATCCTGCATAAAACTCTGGCCCACCATCATGCCGATTGCCACCGGTGCATTTTTAGCAAGATGTTCTTTAATTCCCCGTACACTTATTTCATTGATATTATCGCCGTTGGTAATTCTTGTAAACCCATGGATCACATTCTCCCTTCCCCTTTGTATATCTGAAGAAGACGGCTCTCTTTCACAGTCCTGGTCATTATAAGCATACTGGCTTAATGGCATGCCCCCGTTTTTCTGCATTGACTCCATCGCCCTTTGTATATAAGAACCCTGGCACCCTTCAAGCCGTATCTGGTTGTATAAATAAGAGGGACTGAATTTTATCTGGTTCGGGTCCTCTCCGGTTGCCGCAGCCTTTAAAATAGTTTGTGAAGCATAGGCACAGCTCCACGCCACACAACTTCCCTGTTGCCCCTGGTTACCCCTGGCAGGCGCATACTTCAGTAACGAAACAGCCTCAGGCAAAGGGTTTTTGCCCGCATCATCCTCTAACCCTTCATAAACAGATGCTTTATTGAATTCCGCCGGGTTGAAATTGTATCCGCTTTCTGAAAATTTCTTTATCACTTCCTGCGGGTTACATCCGCCGCTTTTATTCAGCAGGAAAAAGGCGCCTGCCCCGATAACAAGCAAAAGGATGATCCCTTTCCCTTTGAAAAGTCCCATGAGTAATGGTAAAAGAGAAGCGATACCTCCACCACCGCCACCTGGAAAATTCGGCCTGTTACCACCACCGCCACCGTCATCATCCTGTTGGTTTGGGTCTACCGGGTCGTCAGTCATTCTGATTGGCATAACAAATTATTTTAAATAGTAAAAATTGCCTGGAAAGGTTAACTAAAAATAGGAAGTTCAGATGAAATTAAGCCGCCATTAGTGGCATACTATAACATTTATTTTTCCCCTTTCTGCAACGATTGTGGTGAAGATTCGTCAATTTTGAGAATTACCTGTAACTACCATTTATGAAAAAACTTACTGGCTCCGTTTCAATGCTTCTGTCTTTCGGTATCGCAGCTTCTGCACAGAATGTTACTGGGAAATTAAAATTCGAACAGGGCCAAACACTGGAAATTCTTTTGCAAACAAAAACCACCATTGCACAACAGGCTATGGGGCAGGCCATAGATTTCAATGTGGATGCCAGCGGAACCCATTTATATAAAGTAACAAACACTACGGAGGACAATCACACCCTTAATCATACTGTCAAACGCATTACTTTCTTATTTGACGGGATGGGACAAAAACAATCCTTTGATTCTGATAAACAAAAAGACATCAGCGGACCGTTTGGCAAACCGGTAAAAGAAATGCTGGAAAAGAAATATGATGTCATCATTGATCCCTACGGAAAAGTGCTGATGGCTATGCCTGAGAGTTTCACTTCAGCCGAATCGGACAGCAGGATGGCTATCATCAATAGTATGATGAAAGATGTGGTGGATGTGGTAAATCCGCCACAGAAAGGGAAAGGCAGTTTTTTCGGGGTTATCCCTGAAAAGGATGGCGGTGTGGCAGTTGGTGATGCGTGGACTGAATCTGGTGAAACACTCACCGAAAAATTTGAAAATGCTTACGCTATTTCAGCTATCACAGATTCAACGATAGTTGTTGATTTTGCTTCCACTTCCACTACTGTTACCAAAGCAGAAATGATGGGTAGTGAAACGACAACTACAATGAACAATAAGTCAACAGGTAAGATTATTCTGGACAGGGCGACTGGTATCATGAAAGAGAAAACTATAAATACTGAATCAAACGGCAACACCGAAGCATCATTTGGAACGTTGCCTGTTACTTCAAAAACGACAACCATTATTACAGTAAAGCCTGTCGTTCAGAATTAATAAGTCAGCTTATATCAACCTGGTTACTCAGCAGATCTTTCATCTCATCCCGCCTGCGGATAAGTTCTGTCTTGCCATCTCTTACAAGCACTTCTGCAGGCTTAAACCTGGAGTTATAGTTAGAGGCCATTTCAAAACCGTAGGCTCCTGCATTGAAAAAGGCAAGAAGATCACCTTCTCTGATTTCGTTTAATTCTCTGTCGGCTGCAAAAGTGTCTGTTTCACAAATATTACCGGTAATAGTATAGATTTTCTTTTCTCCTGAAGGGTTAGATATGTTTTCGATGTGATGGTATGCGTCATACATCATCGGCCTGATCAAATGATTAAGACCACTGTCAACGGCCGCAAAAACGATCGGTCCGGTATCTTTCATCACTGTAACCTGTGCCAGCATATAACCACATTCACTCACCAGGAATTTTCCGGGTTCAAACCACAATTGAAATTTCTTATTATCCACCAAAGGATGGTTGTCAAAAGTCTCTTTGATTTTTTGTGCCAGGAGGTTTACATCTGTTGCTTCCTCTCCTGGTTTATAAGGAACTTTAAAACCGCCGCCAAGATCGATCACTTCCAGTTCCGGAAAATGCGGGATCAGTTCAAACAACACTTCTATCCCTTTCACAAAAACATCAGCATCTTTTATATCACTGCCGGTATGAATGTGCAGTGTACGGATACACAGTTTAGTTGACTTCACTGCTTCTTCAATCTTATCCAGCTGGTTTACCGGGATACCAAACTTGCTGGCATCATGCCCGGTAGATATTTTCAGGTTACCACCTGCCATGATGTTAGGTCGTATTCTTATTCCCACCGGGTAACTGTGCCCATATTTTTTCCCAAACTTCTCCAGGTTGGAAAGACTATCGATATTAATATGTACACCTGCAGCAACGGCTTCTTCTATTTCGCTAAAGGCAATACCATTTGATGTATAAAGTATCCTTTCTCGTTCAAATCCGGCATGCAATGCCAGTTTAACCTCGTTAATTGAGCTGCAATCCACATTACAGCCAATCTCTTTTATATACCGGAGGATGTTGATGTTTGTAAGAGCCTTGCTGGCATAAAAGAATTTTGTATCCAGTATAGAAAATGCAGTGGCCAGTTTTTGATACTGTTCCTTTATTTTTTCTGCATGATAAACATACAACGGCGTTCCAAACTCTTTTGCAGCTAGTATCAGTTGTTCGTTGGATAGTTGTTCCGGCATAGTTGCGAATATACTTAAAACAGTTATGCCATCCCCGTTGAGGAATGGCATAACATTATTACTAATTCAATCTATTGGCTCAGCTTTCTTCTCCTTCACCCTGCTCTTTACTCACTATCAATTCACCTCCATCAGTAACAGCCAAAGCTTCTGTATCATCCGCTCTATCTTCACTGTTATCTGTTGTATCTTTTATAACTGTAGGCTCTACCAATTGCTCCGCCAGTACTTCTTTTATCTTAGGCAATTCATCAGACGAGTTGATCCCGAAATAATCCATGAAATTCTTAGAAGTAGAGTACAGTAATGGCTGACCCACTGCTTTCTCATTTCTTCCGCTGATAATGATGAGTTCTTTTTCCAGTAATTTTTGTACTGCATAATCAGAGCTTACACCCCGGATCGCTTCTATCTCACCTTTTGTAACAGGCTGCTTGTATGCGATGATTGACAATGTTTCAAGTGAAGCGGCCGACAAACGTTTCAGGAACTTTTCACCATTCAGTTGTGCCACCGTTTTATGATATTCGGGCCGGGTTAAAAATTGCCAGCCGCCACCGCTTTGTCTTACTTCAAAAGGATAAAAATCGGCGCTGTATTTTTCGGTAATGCCTTCAAGGGCAGACTCTACCTGGTCAAGAGATATCTTGTCGTCCATAAAGCCAAGGGCATTATTCACCAGTTCGGTAAGTTCCAGTGTTGTTAAGGGCTTATCGCTGGCAAATATCAACGCCTCTACATGCGGTATCAGATTAGTTATTTCCATGCTGTTGTGTCAAAAACGATTTGAACGAAATTAATATTACTAACAGGAAGACAAAAACACACTTATTAACATTCTTACAAATGATTTACGGGGTAAACTCCCCCTAAAAAACAGGGATTTTATCCTTGTAATGCAGCCGCACCACTTACAATCTCAGTCAGCTCGGTTGTGATAGCTGCCTGTCTTGCACGGTTGTAAGAAATCTTTAATGAACGCAGCATTTCGTTGGCATTTTCGCTGGCTTTGTCCATTGCAGTCATCCTTGCACCATGCTCAGAAGCATTAGAGTCAAGAACAGCTTTATATAATTGTGTGTTGAGGATTTTAGGCATGAGTTCAGCAATCAGCAACTCCTTTGTAGGGTCATAAATGAAATCTGCTTTCACGGCACCGTCTTTCTTTTCCACTTTTGGAATAGGCAAGAACCTCTCTACTTCAAACTTTTGTGTGGCGGCATTCTTGAACTGGCTGTACACAATTTCGACCACGTCAAATTTCCTTTCTTCAAAAGCAATCATAGCAGCTTTAGAGGCCTTCTGTACATTTTCAAAGTTCAGGTTCAGGAAAATATCTTTAAAAGTGGCATCAGTAGTAATATTGCTGCGCTGAAAATTCTCGTATCCTTTCTTACCAATTCCCCAAACTGTTATATTTCCTTTTTTATGCTGCTCAGCATATTTTTCAGCAATAGTTGCTTTAGCCAGCTTAATGATATTGGTGTTGAAAGCACCTGCAAGACCCCTGTCGCTGGTTATAACGATCATCAGTACTTTCTCAACCGGACGTTCAGCCGCCAATGACATCCCGGTATCACCATCACTGTTGCTCACAATATTACTGAGCATTTGCTGCAGTTTCTGAGCATAGGGACGCATCTGGATGATGGACTCCTGTGCCCGGCGAAGTTTGGCAGCACTAACCATCTTCATGGCCTTAGTGATCTGCTGCGTACTTTGTACTGATTTGATGCGGTTACGAACCTCTTTTAATTGTCCTGCCATATATTATTTTAAAATTGGCCCTGCCTGCCGGCAGGCAGGCGCAAAAGTACGGTGTTGGGGCTAAAATTCAAGTGGGGAATGAAAATAAAACTGGCAGTTTGGGGCAGTTGTTACTTAGTTGTGCAAATCCCTATGATTCAGGCTAATCTTTAAGAAAAAACTCCCTCTTCAGTCCGTAAGTAATGAGCAATCTGCCTCCTTCTTTGGTGCCATTTTTTACCCGCCTTTTATACTCCCGGATGAATTCAAGATGCAGGGGCCCGGATGCAAGGTTTTCAAGATCAGATTGGGAAATGGTAAGCTTTCCATTTATAACTGTATCCAACCTGTTAATTTCTTTATTGTCAAAAGATGTATCTGTTAATACCACCCTTAAATAATCTTCCGGTTCTAATCCCTCAAACTCAAATACCAGGTCGCCCCGCTGAATGGTATCTGTAAGTGTGGTTAATAAAACGATAGGTTGAAAATTAAACTCCTCCTTATACTTTTTTTTATCTGTGCCTGTAAAAACGATACTGTGTTTTCCGGCAAATGCATCTATCGGTTTATGCAGTTCATAAAAAGTACCGGTCAATTTTGCACTACCGGCAATTAAAGTTTCACCATCCAGTTCCACCCTGCCTGGCTCGCCGATGGAAATAGCATCACCTTCTCTGTCACCATCCCGGTAACGGAGCATAATGGTGAGGTTGTCATTCCCTTCTTCGCCGGTAACCTGGTAATCAAAATAAATTGACTCCGGGTTTATATCATTTTTATCCTTTTGGTTATTACAAGCCAGCAGGTTGATAATTGAAACCGTAAAGACAAGAAAAAACACCCTGACCATATTCAGAATTTATAACAATGTAAAACGCCGGAAAGATACATTAACAAATCGCAAATAAGACCTCCTGCAACTGGTAAACCATCACGAATAACTGCCAGTTTAATCCTGAATGTCATACCGTTAAACTGCAAAGTATGGCTTATCTTTGCCGCCCCCCGCTTAAACGGGGCAAGCACTGTCAAAATGGCCTGTAAAAACATGTAGCACCCTTTTTGACATTCCAGAATCCTTCCCGGCAGTATCGGGAGGCAAATTCCTTAATTCCAAAATACCCAACCATGCTTGGTTTTATTTCAAAAATTTTCGGCGGCAGTAAGTCGGAGAAGGATGTAAAGAAGATCGAACCTTATGTTGGCAAAGTCAACCATTTTTTTGCTTCTTACCAGTCATTAAGCAATGATCAGCTCCGTAATAAAACACAGGAGTTCCGTCAGCGTATAAAAGAACATCTTTCCGAAATTGATGCCGAAATAGCTGCAAAAAATGCAGCGGCTGAAGAACTTCCTTTTAACGACCTTATGGGTAAGGATGCCATCTACCAGGAAGTGGATAAGCTGAAAAAAGAAAGAGACAAAAAAATTGAGGAGGTATTACAGGATATTTTACCAGAGGCATTTGCCGTAGTAAAAGAAACAGCCCGCCGTTTTACTGAAAATACGGAGGTTATTGCAACAGCAACGCAACTCGACAGAGACCTGAGTGTAAAGAAAGATTATATCACTATTGATGGGGATAAGTCAATCTTTAAAAACACCTGGACTGCCGGCGGCGGACAGGTTACCTGGAATATGGTTCACTACGATGTACAGTTGATAGGTGGTGCCGTACTCCATTCAGGAAAAATTGCAGAGATGGCAACAGGTGAGGGTAAAACCCTTGTATCTACTTTACCTGCTTATTTAAATGCGCTACCCGGCGAAGGTGTTCATATTGTAACAGTGAACGACTACCTGGCCCGCCGTGACCAGGAATGGAACGGAACGATATTCGAATGGCTCGGTATTACTGTTGATTGTATTGACAAACACCAGCCTAACAGCGAAGAAAGAAGAAAAGCTTACCTCGCTGATATTACTTATGGAACTAACAATGAATTTGGTTTCGACTACCTCCGTGACAATATGGTACACACACCGGAAGAAATGGTACAACGCAAACACCACTTTGCGATGGTGGATGAGGTAGACTCGGTATTGATTGACGATGCAAGAACACCATTGATTATTTCTGGTCCGGTACCAAAAGGTGAAGACCAGCAATTCCATATTCACAAGCCAAGAATTCAGCAAATAGTACAGGAACAAGAACGCATTGTCCGTAACTGCCTGAACGAAGCAAAAAAACGCTTTGCCGAAGGTGATGATGATCCAAAAGGTGGTGGGCTGTTCTTATTCAGGGCACACCGTGGTTTACCAAAATACGGCCCTGTGATTAAATTCCTGAGTGAGCCTGGCATTAAAGTAAAAATGCAGAAGGCAGAGAATTATTACCTGCAGGACCAGCAACGCCACATGCATATCGTAGATGAAGAATTACTTTTCCAGATAGATGAGAAAAATAATTCGGTTGACCTGACAGATAAAGGACTCAACATGATCACCCGTAGCGGTGAGGACCCTGAATTCTTTGTACTGCCGGATATTGGTATAAAACTGGCAGAAGTAGAAAAGAGCTCGGCTTCAGCTGATGAAAAATTGCAGAAAAAGGAATCTATACTCAATGAGTATGCACAGAAAGCCGACCGTATCCATACGGTACAGCAGTTACTGAAAGCCTACACCATGTTTGATAAGGATGTAGAATATGTGGTGATGGATGGAGCTATTAAGATAGTAGATGAACAAACAGGCCGTATCCTTGATGGCCGTCGTTACTCCGATGGTCTTCACCAGGCGATAGAAGCAAAAGAAAATGTAAAGATCGAAGCGGCTACGCAGACATATGCCACTATTACTTTGCAGAATTACTTCCGTATGTACCATAAACTTTGCGGTATGACAGGTACAGCCGAAACAGAAGCAGCAGAGTTGTGGAGCATCTATAAACTGGATGTGGTAACAATTCCTACCAATATTCCGATGATTCGGAAAGACAAGCAAGACCTTGTTTATAAAACCAAGAGAGAAAAATATAAGGCTGTTATTGACGAAATAGAAGCATTGAGAAATGCAGGCCGTCCATGTCTTGTTGGTACCACTTCTGTTGAAGTAAGTGAGTTATTGGGCCGTATGCTGCAACAGAAAAAAATTCCGCATAACGTATTGAATGCAAAACAACATGCCAAAGAAGCACAGATAGTAACAGAAGCCGGCTTACCAGGTGCTGTCACCATCGCCACTAATATGGCAGGCCGTGGTACGGATATCAAACTCGGACCGGGTGTAAAAGAAGCAGGCGGATTGGCCATTATTGGTACAGAAAGGCATGAAAGCCGCCGTGTGGACAGACAGTTGCGGGGCCGTGCCGGTCGCCAGGGTGATCCGGGTTCTTCTCAATTCTATGTTTCGCTGGAAGACGATCTGATGCGGATGTTCGGCAGCGAACGTATTGCTTCGCTGATGGATAGATTGGGTTACAAAGAAGGGGATGTGATACAGCATAGCATGATCAGCAACAGCATCCAACGGGCACAAAAGAAAGTGGAAGAAAACAACTTTGGTATCCGTAAGCGGTTGCTTGAATATGATGATGTAATGAACAAACAACGGAATGCTGTATATGAAAAAAGAAACCATGCACTGTTTGGCGAACGTCTTGCATTGGATATTGACACTTCTTTTTCTGCGGTTGCTGGTAGTCTCATTGATTCTTTCCGTGAACAGGAAGACTTTGAAGGATTCAAAATGGCCTGCATCGTCAATTTTGGTTTGGATACAAAATTGGAAGAAGAAGAATTCAAAAAAGGAGACGTAAACAAGTTAATTGATCAGCTTTATTCAGAAGCAACAGAAAAATATAATGCACACAAAGCAGAGTTGCAAAAACAGGCTATTCCTGTTTTCAAGAATATCCGGTTAACACAGGGAAGCCATATTGAAAATGTAGTAGTGCCTTTTACCGATGGTCGCAAGGGCTTGAATGTGCTGGCAAACCTTGATAAAACCATCAGTTCTAACGGTGCTGAGCTTAGCAATTCACTTGAAAAAACGATTACTCTTGCCGTTATCGATGATGCGTGGAAAGAACATCTCCGGGCTATGGACGACCTGAAACAAAGTGTACAGACAGCTTATCTGGAACAAAAGGATCCGCTGGTAATTTATAAGATGGAAGCTTATAACCAGTTCAGTAATATGAACAACGATGTGAATAAGGATATCGTTTCTTTCCTTTGTCACACTTCCATCCCTATCCAGCAGGAAAATGCCCCGTTAAAGGAAGGTCGCCAGCAAAAAACCGATATGAGTAAAATGCGGGCCAATAAAGATGAGGTGGATAATGCCGGTCAGGACTATGCAGCCAATGAAAGAGACAAGTTTGAACCTGGGGGCGGCGGAGATACTGGAATAAAACAGGAACCGATAAAGGTAGGCCCCAAGATTGGCCGGAATGACCCTTGCCCTTGCGGAAGCGGCAAAAAATACAAGCAATGCCACGGCAAAGACGCTTAGAATAAACACTTTATCGAAATATGCAAGCGGTAATTACTTCGTAATTACCGCTTTTTTTATCCCCTTTTGTTCATTGTTAGTAACCGCTGGGTAAAAAACATAGTATTTATACCAAATAAATGATAGGTTTGCCTTCCATTTTAAAACCTAAAACCAAAAAACATGAAAAAATTTCTTGCCGTATTGGCACTCGTTGGTGTAATGACATCTTGCAAAGACAAAAAGAAAGATGAAAAAAAGCCTGAAGAGACAACTACCACAACTACTACTGATCCAACAACAACTACGACTACAACCACAGATGCAAATGTTCCAACTTTTTCTGATCCTGAAGTTCAGAAATTCGTTACTGAATATTCTGCGTTTATCACAGAGTACAAAGCTGGTATGACTGATCCTGCAAAGGCACAGGCTCTTGCAAAAACTGCACAAGAGTGGTCTGGTAAAATGTCGAACATTGGTATGAAATTAGCCAGCAATCCAGATGACCTGAAAAAATGGACTGAGTGGGCACAGTGGGTAGCCGCTCAATTTACTCCTGCAACTAAATAATTTTATCCCTTTTGATAGATAAAAACCCTCCTGAATTAAACAGGAGGGTTTTTTATTTTCTAACTTTAGCTTTATCAAAACTTCCTTGCTGATGTATTTTACCACCAAAAAGAAAGTTCATGGACTGCTGCACCCTGAAATAGTCGGTGATAAGCATTGGGACAAGATCATTAACGTATTTATTATTGTATTGATCATACTGAATGTAGTAGCTGTAATACTCGAAACAGTAAAACCTATCCATGATAAGTATGAAACTTTCTTTCACTATTTTGATATAGTTTCTGTCATCATCTTTTCAGTCGAATATGTTTTGAGAGTATGGAGCAGTAACCATGACGACAGGTACAAACACAGTTTCTGGGGGCGATTGAAATACATGGTATCACCTGCTGCACTGATTGACCTGGTCGCCATATTGCCTTCCTACTTGCATGCTTTTATCGGTCTCGATCTCAGGGTGCTGCGTATGCTACGTCTGTTACGTATCCTTCGTCTGTTCCGATTAACGGCTTATACAAAGCCAGCTCATATGATTGCCAATGTTTTTAAAAAAAGAGCTAATGAACTTGCATTGAGTTTTATATTGGCCATTTTCCTTATTATCATAGCCTCCTGCATTATCTATTTTGCGGAACACCAATACCCAACTGAAGATAAAAGTCTTTTCAAAAGTATCCCTGCCACCATCTGGTGGGCTATTGTAACACTGACAACTACTGGCTATGGGGATATGTATCCGTTAACAGATCTTGGAAAAACAATGGCCGGTCTAATTATGCTGACCGGAGTTGCATTTTTTGCTTTACCTGCCGGTATTATTACTGCCGGCTTTATAGATGAGTTCAGAATTAACAGGGTAAAGAAAACACATCGCTGCCCGCATTGCGGAGAAGTAATTGATTATGACGATAACGGGCATCATGAAAATCATGAAAAAACCGGATAGCTATTGCCACCCGGTCTCCTTATTTCTTTATTTCTTATTTAAAACCCTTTTTTAGGCTTCAACTCATATTTCTGCTCATAGCGGTCGTTCAGTTGTTTTTGTTTATCGTCAAGGTTGATCTTTCTTCCTTGGATAAAAGCATCAGTTACATTGCTGGTACTCATATCAAGTATATCACCGGAGCTTACTATAATGTTGGCCTCCTTTCCTACTTCAATGCTGCCGGTTTTGTCCGCCACACCCATGATCTTGGCTGCATTTAATGAAATTGCTGCCAGTGCTTCTTCCTTTGTCAAGCCATAAGTAACAGCCGTACCTGCATTGAACGGAAGGTTACGGCCTCGGGTCTGTGCATCGTCATCTGATATGGCAAACAACACCCCTGCTTTTTGTAATGCTGCAGCCGTTTTATAAGGCTGGTCCACATCATCATCGGTTGTAGTAGGCAGGCTGTGCATTTGCTGCAACACCACTGAAACATTGTGTTGTTTCAGCAGGTTTGCTATCTGCCAGCTTTCGCTTCCGCCAATGATCACCACATCAAATCCAAATTCTTTTACAAAATCCATTGCCACCAGCATTTGCTTTACCGTATTGGCATGAACATAGAATTTCTGTTTTTTGTCAAAAAGATTTTTGACCGACTCATACTTCAAATTTGTTTCATCATGTGTCGTCACTGAATTGTATGCTTTTGCTTCCCTGAAAAAGGCTTTTAGTTTTTCAATTTGCTCCAATCCTTCTTTTACCGGATCAGAAGGTGTGGCATTCGCATTGGGACCACCGGCACCACCTCCACCTCTTCCAAAACTTGGACGAGGCATTAAGGTTGGCATATATAAATGCATCCCGGCATCTGTTTTCACGGCTGCATCTTCCCAGTTCCATGCATCCAGTTGCACAACAGAAGATGACCCGGCAAGAAAACTTCCCTGCGGAACCACATTAGCTGCAAGTATTCCATTTGAACGCAGCGTATTGATAACTTTTGAATCGGTATTATACGCTACAATAGAACGTACATTAGGATTCATATCCCCGATCTCTTTTGAATCATTGGAGGCCCTTACTGCGCCTATTTCAACGAGGCCAAGTGTACCGGTCGGCAGAATAAGACCGGGATAAACATGCTTGCCCTTCACATCATAAACTGCTGTATTATCCTGCGGCACAGGTATATCTTTCCCAACTTTCTCAATTTTGCCATCCCTTATCTGGATAGTACCGTTTTCAATAACAGTACCATTACCAACATGAATGGTCGCATTCTTAATAAACATCAGCCCTTTTTGCGGAGGGGCGGGCAGCACATTCGATTGCGAATACGTCGCAACCACAAAAGCTGTAAGTATGATAAGAAGAAATGATTTTTTCATTATAGTGAATTTTAATTGTTATCAAGATTATCAACATCCACCACCAGTAACCCATGACTGTGTCCATGATCGCTGCAGGTATGCATGATCTGGTAAGAAGGCTGAGCCGGAATTGTCGGTGTACCGCTTCTTTTTTCACCGGTCAGTTTTTTAACCAATCTTACCCGTTCCGCATCCACTTCTTTTTGCAGTTGCTCATCCCGCTGCCTGTCAAAATATACTGTACCATCTACAATTGTATAAAGCGATTTGGCATAAATGCTCAGCGGGCTGTCAGACCAGACAACCACATCCGCATCCTTACCAACCTTAAGGCTGCCTACCTTCTCGTCAACATGGAGCATTTTTGCAGGGTTGATTGTAACAAGATTCAGTGCTTCTTCCGGGGTTAATCCGCCATATTTGATCGTTTTGGCTGCTTCCTGGTTCAGCCGGCGGGCCATTTCTGCATCGTCGGAATTAATAGCTACAACAAGTCCGGTCTTATGCATTATCGCAGCATTATAAGGAATAGCATCTTCTACTTCCATCTTATAAGCCCACCAATCAGAGAAAGTGGATACAAAAGAACCATGTGCTTTCATTTTGTCAGCTACTTTATAGCCTTCCAGAATATGGGTGAATGTATTGACAGTATATCCCATTTGCTCTGCCACTTTCATAGCGCCGTTAATTTCACTTTGCACATACGAGTGACAAGTGATAAACCTTTTCTTTTCCAATATCTCAACCAGGGCATCAAGCTCCAGGTCACGGCGTGGGGGATTCAATCCTGTCAAAGGTTTCTTAGCTTTTGTCAACTGCTCTTTCGCAGTATTGTAAGTGTCCCATTCTTTCTTATAGTCTTTTGCTCTTGTAAAGGCATCTACCAGCACCTGCTCTACACCCATCCTTGTATCAGGATAACGGATATTGCCTTGTGTGGCAGCAGAACGTTTTACATTTTCACCCAGCGCAAATTTTATCTGCCCCGGCCATCCTTTGAATTTCAGGTCATCATCATTGGCGCCCCAGCGGAGTTTGATCAGTTGTGTCTGTCCGCCGATCACATTAGCAGAGCCATGCAGAATATGAGAGGAAGTGACACCACCGCTTAACTGGCGGTAGATATTAATATCATCTGGATTCAGGTTGTCTGATATACGAACTTCGGATGTGACTGACTGTGCCCCTTCATTTATAGAAGCGGCAGCAATATGTGAATGCTCATCGATGATTCCCGGAGAAACATGCTTGCCCGTTCCGTCAATTACTCTTGCTCCTGGTTCATTCAGGTTTTTACCGATAGCCGCTATTTTACCATTCTTAAGTAATACATCTGTGTTCTGTAAAACTCCTTCTTTTTCGCTGGTCCATACGGTTGCATTTTTAATCAATATAGTTTCCTGTTTGGGCTGATGCTCATCATCCCAGCCAAAAGGCAGGAACGGATAGCTGACTTTGCCTGTCAAAGGAGCATCTTTTTTCTTCACACTGTCAGTTTTCACTTCTGCTGCTTTTACGAATACAGCAGTCCATGTAAGATTATTTCCTGAAGAATCAAGACCGGTACCATTCCACTCCGTTCCATTGCTGATGCCACTCAATCTTGTAGCTGTAGCAGGCAATGCAGTTGTGGTACTACCACCTCCGGGAAATCCGCCTCCAGGACGACGCATTGTGCTATCACCACCGCCTGCAGGTCTTTGTCTTTTTGGCATTGGTGCATAGCTCAGTTTTATCTGCTTTCCATCAAAGCTGAATTTTGTATTGAGAGTGTCTTTGCCATACATGCTGAGTGAGCTGGTACTTTTAACATCCAATGTATACTTCTCTTCACCGGCAGGAGTATTAATGGTGATATTATATGTACCTGCTATATTGCTGTCATCCTTTACTCCGTATTTTATTCCCTGTACATAGTTATATAGGATACTTGTTTTCTCATGAAAGATGGGTCCATTGGTAATTAAGAAATTGGCCAGTTTGCCCGCATCAAGGCTACCCACTTTATCATAAACACCCAATGTCATTGCAGGGTTTTTTGTCAATGCATCCAAAGCTTTTGTTTCTGTCAGACCATACTCCATAGCTTTTCGCAAAGCAGACCAGAAGGTAGCAGTACTTCTCAGATCAGAGGTGGTTAAACAGAAATTGATACCTGCCTTTTCAAATGCAGCAGCATTGCCGGGTGCCAGCTCCCAATGCTTCATGTCTTCTAGTGAAACAAACCGGGCATCGGCCGGGTCTTCCACATCCTGCGCCTGCGGATAGTTCAATGGTAGAATATAAGTGGCATTAGTACTCTTTATTTCTTTGATACGCTGGTATTCGTTCTGACCAGCTTTGATGATATACTGAACTCCAAATTCATCACCAATACGATCTGCCCGCATATCATTCCATTTATCGCTGGCTTCAAATATTTGCGGAAGGCCCTGGTTGTCGTTCCATGACTGAAGAGTCGCATTAAAACCTTCCTGGTAAGGTTTGTTCTTATACCATGCAGCATCAAGGTATGATTGACGAAGCAAAGCTATATAACCCATCATTGAGCTTGGATATGATTGGGAGGAGCTGCCTTTATTAAAAGAATAATGGGCTGATGCTTTCTCTTTTATTATCACAAGATTCTCCTTTTCATTAGCCAGTGTTACCACTGCTCCTGTACCCCTGGCCACACCATCTTTTACATGAGTCAATACGGTGCCGAAACCTGCTTCCCGCAATGGTTTGGCAACAGCATCGTTCACATTGAATACTTTGTAAACATCCACATCAGATTTTATAGCCTGGTTCCAGCCAAAAGGACCTTTTGTATTGGTTTCCAGTTGGGGCTGTCCAAAGAAATTAAAGCCCTGTGCCTGTTGCTGACGCTGAGGTGTTCCATAATCTGTATAAATATCGATAAAGGAAGGATAGATATACTTGCCTTTGCAATCCACCTCAACTGCACCGGGCGGTACGGTAAGGCCGGCCCCAACAGCTGCTATTTTTCCATCTTTTATTACTAATGTACCATTAGTAATGGTCGCAGATCCATCTTTTACAACAGTAGCATTTGTAAAAGCATAATACCCGTGGCGGGGGTCAACAGTACCATTTTCAGGGAAAGTGGGCTGGGCGAAAAGAGGTAAGCTTAAAAAAAGAAAGCAAACCTGGCAGAGCCAAAAAACAGGTTTTCTCATTTCAGTGTGGTTTTAAAGAAACCGAATTTAAAGCAATCCGGCTTATTGATATAAATATTGTGATAAAAGGCTTTAGTTTGACGTAATAACCGGTACTACCTTTCCCCGGAACTTTGGTTATCTTTGACGACCTTAATTTTTTTCTATGGCTATGGCCAAATCCACAATTATTTTACCTGATTTCAGCCTCTCCCCCCGTATCGATCAGGTGGGGGTGGAAGAAAGGGCTTCCCGGTTCACCAAGCGAAGTATTAAGAAAGAATCTAAGATGAACGGCCTGAAGCTGGTACTTAACATGATCGACCTTACCACTTTGGAAGGTAAAGACACTGATGGAAAAGTAAAACAGCTTTGCTACAAAGCAATGCATCCGCATGATGCGGTGGCCGATATCCCGACAGTGGCAGCAATATGTGTTTATCCGTCGATGGTGAAAGTGGCAAAAAAGGCATTGGGAAATTCAGGAATAAAAGTGGCCTCTGTTGCTACTGCTTTCCCAAGCGGCCAGGCACCAAGAGATATTAAGATAAGAGATACCAAATACGCCGTGAATGAAGGAGCTGATGAAGTGGATATGGTTATCAGCCGGGGAAAATTTCATGCCGGTGAATACAATTTTGTATTTGATGAAATCGCCGCCATCAAGGAAGCCTGTGGCGAAGCAAGATTAAAAGTGATCCTGGAAACTGGCGAACTCGGCACTTTTGATAAAGTAAGACGGGCCAGTGATATTGCGATGCATGCCGGTGCAGATTTTATAAAAACATCAACAGGAAAAATTGCTCCTGCGGCTACCATGCCCGTAACATTAGTAATGCTGGAATCAATTCGTGACTTTTATTATAAGACCGGAAAGATGATCGGTATGAAACCAGCCGGTGGAATTTCAAAATCAAAACTGGCTCTGCATTATTTAGTAATGGTAAAAGAAGTGCTGGGTGAAGATTGGCTGACTAATCAATGGTTCCGTTTTGGTGCCAGCAGTTTGGCGAATGATGTACTGATGCAGATTGTAAAAGAAAAAACCGGATTGTATCAATCAGCAAACTACTTCTCAGTTGACTAATCAAGAATATTATGGCAACAAAGACAAAGAATAATACGCTTAAACTAAAATTTGATACCAGTTGGAGCTATGCCCCTGCACCTGAAAGTAAAAGTGCAGCTACTATTAATAAGCAATACGATTTGTTTATTAATGGGGAGTGGCAAAAACCACTGAGTAAAAAATATTTCGATACTATCAATCCGGCGAACGAAGAAAAGTTGAGTGAAGTGGCTGACGCTAATGCTGCTGATGTAGACAAAGCAGTGAAAGCTGCAAGAAACGCCTATGAAAAAGTGTGGAAGAAAATGCCGGCGAAAGAAAGAGCCAAATATATTTTCCGTATTGCAAGGTTAATGCAGGAAAAAGCAAGAGAGCTGGCCATTATTGAATCACTGGACGGTGGTAAACCAATTAAAGAAAGCCGTGACTTTGATGTGCCGACTGCTTCCAATCATTTCTTTTACTATGCAGGCTGGGCTGATAAATTGGAATATGCTTTTCCTAATCGTACTACTGAACCATTAGGTGTGGCCGGGCAAATCATTCCCTGGAATTTTCCATTGCTGATGGCTGCCTGGAAAATTGCACCGGCAATTGCAACGGGAAACACTGTTGTATTGAAATCTGCCGAAACTACTCCATTAACTGCACTGAAATTGGCTGAAATAATCAGGGAAGCTGATCTGCCTCCGGGTGTGGTGAATATCATTACCGGTGCAGGTGCTACAGGTGCTGCTATCGTCAACCATCCTGATGTAAATAAAATCGCCTTCACCGGTTCAACTGATGTTGGAAAGATCATTCAACGGGCAATTGCAGGCACAGATAAAAAAGCAACACTCGAACTCGGTGGTAAAGCTGCCAACATCATTTTTGAAGACGCCCCGATTGACCAGGCAGTGGAAGGTGTTATCAATGGTATTTATTTTAACCAGGGGCACGTTTGCTGTGCCGGCTCAAGATTGTATGTACAGGAATCAGTTGCCAAAGAGGTGATACGAAAATTAAAAGATCGTTTGGAATCATTGATTGTTGGCGATCCGCTGGATAAGAATACAGACATAGGCGCTATCAACTCAAGGTCACAATTGGATATTATTCACAAATACATCAGCATTGGCAAAAAAGAAGGCGCTGAAATGTATGAAAGTTCCTGCCGTTTGCCGGGAAGAGGATTTTTCTGCCGTCCAACTATGTTTACCAATGTGGCGCAGAGCAACCGCATTGCGCAGGAAGAAATTTTCGGGCCAGTTCTCTCCATTCTTACATTCCGCACAGACGATGAGGTAATAGAAAAAGCAAATAATTCTCCTTATGGCTTAAGTGCCGGTGTATGGACGGATAAAGGCTCTAAAATTTTCAATATGACAAAGAGAATGAGGGCTGGTGTGGTTTGGGCTAATACTTTCAACAAATTCGACCCTTCATCTCCCTTCGGTGGCTATAAAGAAAGTGGTTTTGGAAGAGAAGGTGGATTGCATGGATTGTTACCATATTTAAATCTCGTTAATTAATATAATTATGGGAAAGACATTAATTAAAAAGTCCTCATTAAGTATCAGCGAGAACGGATTGGAGAAGAAACCATCCGCCAAACGGATTGAAGTGCTGAAAACCTATAAGATTTATATTGGTGGACAGTTCCCCAGAACTGAATCAGGCCGTTATTATATTCCTGTTAATGCTGCCGGGAAAAAACTGGCGAATGTTTGCCTGAGTTCAAGAAAAGATTTTCGGGACGCAGTTGTAAGTGCAAGAGGTGCTGTTAGTGGCTGGAGTGGCCGAGCTGCTTTCAACCGCAGCCAGGTATTATACCGCATGGCAGAAATGCTGGAAGGAAGAAAAGCACAATTTATTGATGAACTCACTCAACAGGATTCAACTAAAGCAAAAGCAGAAAAAGAAGTAAACCTTGCTATTGACCGGTTGATATATTATGCAGGCTGGTGTGATAAATTTCAGCAAATATTCAGCGCTGTAAACCCGGTAGCTTCTTCTCATTTTAATTTTTCTGTTCCTGAACCAACAGGAGTTGTTTCTATCACTGCTCCGCAAGGTGATTCATTACTCGGATTGGTTTCTGTTATTGCCCCGGTTATTGCCGGTGGAAACACTTGTGTGGTGCTGGCATCGGAAACAAAACCTCTTTGTGCCGTTACGTTTGCTGAAGTATTAAATTCATCCGACCTTCCGGGCGGAGTTGTTAATATTTTAACAGGCAAACCTTCAGAGCTGGCAAGCTGGTTTGTTGACCATATGGACGTAAATGCAACCATTTACTGTGAAAATAATTCTGAGATAAAGAAAATGATGCGAGAAAAATCAGCCATGAACCTGAAACGCATTACTTTCTATGATAAGATAAACTGGTACTCTGATGAAGGACAATCGCCTTACTTCATTATGGATACACAGGAAATAAAAACCACCTGGCACCCGGTAGAAAATATTGCCGGAGCAGGCGGCGGATATTAAATTTGGTAAGATATTTGAGCCTTATGCCACACATGAAATTCATTTTTACAACCGCTATCTTCTTTATTACTGCAACTTGCTTTGCACAGGACACAACAGGTAAACAGCCGGTTGACAGTAACTCTGTTATTGTTCACAAAGACCCACGCCTTGATTTGCTGGTTAAAAAACAAGCTACGATCAATGAGGCAACAAGTCGTGATGGCAGAAGAACTGATAAAGGCTTCAGGCTGATGATCGTCAGTACCAATAACCGGGATGAAGCATTGGCTGCTAAAACAAAAGTTTATACGTTCTTTCCTGAATTGAAAGCTTACATGTGGTACCAGTCTCCTTACTTCAGGGTAAAAGCCGGAAATTTTAAAGACCGTAAAGATGCAGAAGCCTATCAAAAAAGGCTGAACACTTACTTTCCAAAAGGTGTTTTTATTATGAAAGATATTATTGAAGTAAAGTCCGGCAGAGGTATTGATGATGATATAACGCCTTAAATCACCACTTATAATAGTTTATCAAATAATCCCTGTCAGCCAACAGGGATTATTTATTTTTGCGCCATGCAAGAAAAGATCAAAGCACTGGCTAAGAAATATTCACCCGAACTTATTGAAGTCCGCCATCACCTTCATGCCAATCCTGAACTTAGTTACCAGGAATTTGAAACCTCGAGATTTGTACAAAGTAAATTAAAAGAACTGGGTATTCCTTTTGAAGTAAAAGCAACAACCGGTGTGGTTGGGCTGATAAAAGGAAAGAATCCGGACAAGAAAATTATTGCTCTCCGTGCTGATATGGATGCACTGCCCATTAAAGAAGAAAATGACATTCCTTACAAATCAAAAAATGATGGAGTGATGCATGCCTGCGGTCATGATGTGCATACAACCTGCCTGTTGGGCGCTGCAAAAATACTTTCTGAATTAAAAAATGAATGGGAAGGAACGGTGAAATTAGTTTTTCAACCCGGTGAAGAAAAGAATCCCGGTGGCGCTTCACTAATGATAAAAGACGGTGTACTGGAAGATCCAAGACCTCAGGCAATCCTTGCTTTGCATGTAAATACGATCCTTGAAGTTGGTCAGCTGAGTTTTCGCAGCGGCAAAGTAATGGCAAGTGCAGATGAGCTATATTTTACCATAAAAGGAAAAGGCGGTCATGCTGCATCTCCGCATTTGGTTGTTGACCCGATATTGATCAGCTCTCATTTAATAATTGCATTACAGCAAGTAGTCAGCAGAAATAATAATCCGTTCAACCCGTCTGTTCTTTCTATTACCTCCATCAATGGAGGCAATACAACCAATGTTATTCCCAATGAAGTAAAACTGATGGGAACATTCAGGGCCATGGATGAGGAGTGGCGTTTTAAAGCCCATGAACTGATACGAAAAATATCCGCTGATCTTGTTCATTCAATGGGTGGTGAACTTGATCTGCATATTGATGTTGGCTATCCCTGCGTAATGAATAATGAAAAAGTAACTGCTGATGCGATGAACAAGGCAAAAGAATATATGGGTTCAGAAAATGTAAGCGAAACAGAGCTGCGGATGGGTGCTGAAGATTTTGGCTATTATGCGCAGCAAATACCAGCCTGTTTCTATCGTCTCGGCACTATGAATAAAGCTAAAGGAATCACTGCCGGTGTACACACACCTTTCTTTAATATTGATGAAAATGCAATTGAAATTGGCATGGGAATGATGGCATGGCTGGGAAGTTCTATCCAACCATGACCTGATAACTATCTCATTTAGAAGTAATTTTACCAGAATATCATTCGGAATATTATTTTGTACATTGCATCCCCGTTATAAAATCATGATGACGACCAGATGAAATAATACTTTTATTATGGACAATGATTTAAGGAAACAACAGGCACTCGAATATCATGCAAAAGGGAGACCCGGGAAGATCGAAGTAGTGCCTACGAAAGAAGCTAAGACTCAACGAGACCTTTCCCTAGCCTATTCGCCCGGCGTAGCTGCACCTTGCCTTGAAATTGCAGACAATATTGAAAATGTTTACAAGTACACTGCCAAAGGAAATCTGGTAGCAGTAATCAGTAATGGAACTGCTGTTCTAGGATTAGGAGATATCGGACCCGAGGCTGGTAAACCAGTAATGGAAGGAAAAGGGGTACTCTTCAAAATATTTGCCGACATTGATGTGTTCGATATCGAGATCAATGAAAAAGATCCTGAAAAGTTTGTCCAGATTGTAAAATCGCTGGAGCCAACTTTTGGCGGCATTAACCTGGAAGATATTAAAGCTCCTGAATGCTTTTACATAGAAAAAGAGCTGAAAAAGCAAATGAATATCCCGGTGATGCATGATGACCAGCATGGTACTGCCATCATTAGTGCAGCAGCTTTATTAAATGCCTGTGAAATCCAAAAGAAAAAAATTGACAAAGCAAAGTTTGTAGTGAACGGTGCCGGTGCTGCAGCTGTTGCCTGCATGAAACTATATATTGCCCTGGGTGCAAAGCGGGAAAATTTCAGGGTGTTTGACAGCAAAGGCCTGATACATGAAAGCCGTACCGATCTGGATGAATTGAAAAAAGAATTTATCGCCTCCGGAAAGAATGTAACACTTGCTGAAGGCATGAAAGATGCCGATGTATTTATTGGGCTAAGTAAAGGTGGTGTGCTAAATGCTGATATGATAAAAAGTATGGCCAAAAATCCCATTGTCTTTGCCATGGCCAACCCTGATCCAGAGATAAGCTGGGAAGATGCAACAGGTGCAAGAAAAGATATTATTATGGCCACCGGCCGGAGCGATTATCCTAACCAGGTAAATAATGTGTTGGGCTTCCCTTATATCTTCCGCGGAGCATTAGATGTTAGGGCCAGACAGATCAATGAAGAAATGAAACTGGCTGCAGTAAAAGCACTGGCGGAACTCGCAAAGACTCCCGTTCCTGATATTGTGAATATGGCATATGACGAGAAGAACATCACTTTCGGAGAGAACTATATTATTCCAAAACCACTTGACCCGAGATTGCTGGCCACTGTTGCGCCGGCTGTTGCTAAAGCCGCAATGGAAAGTGGTGTTGCAAAACAACCAATATCAAACTGGGATACTTATGTAACCAACCTGAACAAACGCCTTGGCTTGGATAACCAGGTAATGAGGGTGCTTGGGAACAAAGCCCGTCGTGACCCGAAACGGATTGTATTTGCTGAAGCGGATAATGTAAAAATTCTGAAAGCAGCACAAATCGTTTTTGATGAAGGAATCGGTTATCCGATCCTTTTAGGTGATGTAGTCAAAATAAAAACCATAGCAGAAGCAAATGGTATTGACATTGAAGGCCTCCCTATTTTTGACCCCCGCAGTGACACAACCGAAGAAAGGAGAAATAAATATTCAGAAATATTTTTTGTAAAAAGAGGACGGAAGGGCTTTAATGCTTACGAAGCAAAAAAGGTAATGAGAGACCGTAACTATTATGGTTGTATGATGGTGGAATGCGGAGATGCTGACGCCATGATATCAGGTTTATCTAAAAACTATCCTGATACGATACGCCCAGCCATTCAGACGATTGGTACAGAAGAAGGTGTAAAGAAAATTGCAGGCATGTACCTGATGCTTACCAAAAAAGGGCCATTGTTCCTTGCTGACACAACGGTGAATTTCAACCCAACAGCCGAAGAACTGGCTGAAATAACGTTAATGGTGGCGAAAGAAGTCCGGAGTTTTAGTATTATACCAAGAATTGCCATGCTCAGTTACTCCAATTTTGGAAGCAGCAATTCACCGGAAGCAGCTTTGGTGGCCAAAGCGAGGAAAATTGTAAAGGAAAAAATGCCGGCATTATTAGTAGATGGAGAAATGCAGGCAAGTGTGGCTTTTAATAAAGAACTAATGAAAGAAAATTATCCGTTCAGCGAACTGGCGGATAAAGATGTGAATACTCTTATTTTTCCAAATCTTGCTTCAGGCAATATCGCCTACAACCTGTTGAAAGAACTGGAAACGGCGGATGCCGTTGGCCCCATTTTATTGGGACTTAAAAAACCGGTTCATATCCTCCAATTAGGCAGTTCTGTACGCAGCATCATCAACATGGCATTGGTTGCTGTTGTGGATGCACAGATAAAAAGTAAAGCTGCAACAGAGGAAATCGTTAAAAAATCAAGATGGTGGAAGCGATTCAGGAAGTCAAATAAAGAAATATAGCCAGCAGGAATTGCTCATAAATCTTCCTTTCAGGCTCAAAAGCCTTTAGTTAACTGCTACTGGCATTTCTCTTTTCATCCTGTATCTTAGCACTATAATATGACCATTTTCAAAGACATAGGCAGTTATCTCCTGATGATTAAAGGCATGTTCTCAAGGCCTGAGAATGGTAAAATGTACTGGAAAGAGTTTATCCATCAATGTACTGAAATAGGTTTCGGATCATTGGGTATTGTAGCGATTATCTCTGTTTTTATAGGTGCTGTATCCACCATTCAAACGGCCTACCAGTTGGTAAGCCCATTGATTCCCCCATCCACTATTGCACAAATTGTACGGGACACCGTAATTCTCGAATTTGCCCCAACGCTTGTTTGTATAGTGCTGGCAGGTGTGGCTGGCAGTCGTATTGCCAGTGAATTGGGCAACATGCGGGTTAGTGAACAGATTGATGCGTTGGAAATAATGGGTATTAACACCAAAACATATCTGATACTACCTAAAATTGCCGCAGCTTTACTTATGATTCCCATGCTTGTGGTACTTGCAATGGCCTTAGGCATTTGGGGAGGCAAAGTGGCCGGGGTTTCTACTGGCATCATATCCAATGCTATTTATGATAAAGGTCTTCTTGAATTCTTTGTTCCCTTTAATGTAATTTTTGCACTGATCAAATCGTATGTATTTGCTTTTATCATCTCAAGCATTCCTGCATTTTATGGCTATTTTGTAAAAGGCGGGGCACTGGAAATAGGGAGAGCCAGCACAAAGGCAGTGGTCGTAAGCTGTATATTGATCTTGTTTGCCGATTATATTTTATCAGCCCTGCTGCTACCCACCTGATGAATGATTATAATACATGATTGAAGTAAAAAATATAAAGAAAACTTTTGGCGACAAAACTGTGATAGAGGATGTCAGCTCTGTAATGAAGGCAGGGCAATGCAACCTTATCATTGGTTCAAGCGGCAGTGGTAAAACCGTACTACATGAAATGTATGGTTGGATTATTTGATCCGGATGAAGGTGAGGTATTATACAGTGGTCAGAATTTTACCCAGATGAAAGGTGCTCACAAAACAGAAATACGAAAAGAGATAGGCATGCTGTTCCAGGGCTCTGCTTTATTTGATAGCCTGACAGTCGAAGCAAAATGTAATGTTTCCTCTGAGCATGTTTACAAAAGGTTCTACCAAAAAGAAACTGGACCGGGTAAATGAAGTACTTAACCGTGTAAATATTGTAGATGCCAACCGGAAATATCCCTGCAGAGTTGAGTGGCGGTATGAAAAAAAGGGTAGCCCTGGCAAGAGCCATTGTTTTAAATCCCAAATATCTTTTTTGTGATGAACCCAACTCCGGACTTGACCCACAAACATCACTGGTCATAGACCGGCTTATCCAGGAAATAACAATAGAATACAACATTACAACTGTTGTTAACACCCATGACATGAACAGTGTAATGGAGATAGGTAATTACATTCTTTATATGTACCAGGGCAGAAAAGAATGGGAAGGCAATAAAAAGGAAATAATTTTCAGTAAAAATCAGCGGCTGAACGAATTTCATTTTTGCATCCGAATTTTTACAGGATGCAAAAGACATGCGGATGCTTGAAGAAACCGGCAAGATCCCCAACCACCGGAATATGGACGAATGGTTAAAAAAAGACGGGCCCCCTGCTGATCCGCCTAAAGAAGATAAGTAACCTCTTCGCTACTGTTAAAGAGAAACCGTCAAATCCCTTACTTTTGCGGCAACTTATAACTTCACGAATATGAGCATTCTCATCAATAAAAACTCAAAGATTTTAGTGCAGGGCTTCACTGGAACTGAAGGTACTTTCCATGCCACTCAAATGATTGAATATGGAACTAATGTGGTTGGTGGCGTTACTCCCGGTAAAGGTGGCAGCACCCATCTGGAAAAACCGGTATTCAATACAGTAGCTGATTGTGTAAAAACAACTGGTGCTGATGTAAGCATTATTTTTGTACCCCCTGCATTTGCAGCAGATGCTATTATGGAAGCAGCAGATGCAGGAATAAAACTTGTAGTTTGTATTACGGAAGGCATTCCGGTTCAGGATATGGTAAAAGTGAAAAATTACCTGCAAGGGAAAAATACAAGATTAGTTGGTCCCAACTGCCCGGGTGTCATCACAGCCGGTGAATGCAAAGTTGGTATTATGCCCGGATTTGTTTTCAATCCAGGACGTATCGGTATCGTTTCAAAATCAGGAACACTAACTTATGAAGCGGCTGACCAGGTAGCAAAAGCTGGCCTTGGTATTTCAACAGCTGTCGGTATTGGTGGCGATCCGATTATAGGTACCACTACAAAAGAAGCTGTAGAGTTGTTTATGAATGACCCTGAAACAGACGCCATTGTAATGATCGGAGAAATAGGTGGTGGTATGGAAGCAGAAGCTGCCAA
Organism: Chitinophagaceae bacterium; assembly: GCA_037045605.1. GTDB lineage: Bacteria > Bacteroidota > Bacteroidia > Chitinophagales > Chitinophagaceae > JJ008. Next base: position 214,516 of record JBAOHK010000011.1, read on the forward strand.
TTGGATAAAAGCAAATGGTAATAAAAAACCGGTGGTTGGTTTTATTGCGGGGCAAACTGCACCTCCCGGTCGACGTATGGGTCATGCCGGAGCAATTGTCGGCGGAGCTGATGATACAGCCGCTGCCAAAATGAAAATAATGAGTGAATGTGGCATTTATGTAGTAAGCAGCCCGGCAGACATAGGAAAGAAAATGGCAGAGGTTATTAAAAAATAATTTTCTGATACAATACAAAAAGGAGAAGCCTTCCAAAGTGCGGAAGGCTTCTTTTTTAACCCTTAGTGTGTAGTGTATGGGAAATTAGTGGGATTCACGGATAAAACGGGCCAGGTCATCTTTACTGCTGCTGAAAGTAAGTGCATCGTTCAACTGGTAGTAGTTATGCTTGTCTACTGTTTTCCTGTAAGCATATTTTGCCACTTCCAGCCTGTTGTTCTCAAAAGTGAAGAGCAACATCATTTCTTTTACCTGCTGAGTAGTAAAGTTGTTCTTGTCGATGATGGTCTTTGCAGAAGTGATCCTGTTGTTTTCAAACCATTCTTTTCGGATCTGTTCTTTTACCTGTTCAAAATCACGGCTGCTCATTACATTGCCATAGCCATTGTTCCAGCCACCATCATCCTCATAGTCGTCCTCCTCATTGTAATAATCATCATTACGGTCGATTCTACGTTCGTCAATGAATACTTTACCGAACCTGTTTACAGTAACATCGGTATGGAAGCCTCTCTTTACAAAAACAGAACCGGCGTAGATCATTTCCTGGCGTTTGCCATTTCCAAAACCAAACCCGGTTTTCCTTTTTTCTTTGTAAATCCTGATACTGTGTGTACCCTCAGAGATATTACTGAGAGTAATGCTGTTGTCCTGCATAGTGACTTTACGGCCATCAATTTCGATTTTCAGGTCTATGCTATTGCTGACGGTGGATACACTCAATCGGCTTCCATCATAAGCCAGCAGCGAAAGGGAGAACAGTGAGCTTAATAAAAGAGTAGAAAATTTTTTCATGTTTTTTGTTTTTAGGGTTATAAAAAATCATTCCTGTACCTGTTATTTCCAAAGCCGTGCCACCGTGCCAAAAAATGCTTCAACGAAATGTTAAAGCAAATCACTGTCAAAAACCGAAGACTGCGGATTTGTGCAGGAATGCAGGCCGGTAAAGGGTTTCAGATTTTGTCATTTTTACACATTAACTATGAGAAAAAACTTTTCCGAATACAGCTACCCGGTATTGTTTCCTGACTGCAGAAAGGGAATTTGTGAAATTCACCTTGCCCGGGCATCTTATCCTCGCATAAGATTAATTACCTTGTACCAAAATTTCTATAGCATGAAAATGCCATTTGTTAAATCGCTTATCCTGTTCATCTCTTTATTCAGTTTATCAATAATGAATACCGACGGTCAAAGCCCCATTAAGAATTATACTAAGGAGTGGAAGAAAGTAGAAACTTTTGCGAAAAAAGGATTACCAAAATCTGCATTAGAGGAAGTAAAGAAGATATATACATTGGCTAAAGCTGAAAAACAGGATGCCCAGCTTATAAAAGCACTGGTTTATTTTACCGGCCTTCAAAGTGAGAACAGGGAAGACAATGAAATATTCTCTATTGCAGAAGTTGAAAAAGAAATAACAACCAGCAAAGAGCCGGTTACCACCATCCTGAAAAGCCTGCTGGCAGAAATGTACTATAACTACTACCAGCAACACCGGTGGCAATTATATAACCGTACAAAAACAGAGAAATTCAGCAAAACTGATATTGCTACCTGGGATGCAGAAGACTTCCATAAAAAGATTGGTGAGTTATACCTCCAATCAATAAAAGAAGAAAAACTGTTACAACAATCAAAGCTGGAACCTTTTGATGCGATTATCGTAAAAGGTAATGTCCGGCATCTCCGCCCTACCCTTTACGACTTGCTTGCCAACAGGGCATTGAGCTATTTTGAAAATGATGAAAGGGATATTAAAAAGCCGGCCTACGCATTTGAAATTAACCAGGTAAATGCTTTTGATCCTGCGGCTGATTTTATTACCTATAAGTTTACCACTAAAGACTCCATGTCTTTGCAACATAAAGCCTTACTGATCCATCAAAAACTGATTGGTTTTCATCTTAACGATATTAAACCAGATGCCCTGATAGATGCAGACCTCCAACGTATCCAGTTTGTGAAAAACAACTCAACCCACCCTGACAAGAATCAGCTTTATTTTAATTCGATAAGCCATGTTGCTAATCAATATGCAAATATCCCGGCTGCAGCACAGGCATGGTACCTTGTAGCTGCATGGCATGAGGAAAAGGCCGGCGAATACAAACCCTTTGGTGATACCACACAGCGATATGCGAGAATAAAGGCAAAAGAAACCCTTGAAAGAATAGTGCAACAAAAAGATTCATCTGAAGGAAAAATAAATGCCTGGAATCTTCTGAACACTATCAACCGCAGATCATTTCAGTTTACAATAGAAAAGGTTAATGTACCCGGGCAATCATTCAGGGCATTGGTAAAATACAGGAACATCAGCAGCCTTCATCTCAGGGTAATAAAAGCCACTGAGACTTTAAAGAAGCAACTGGAAAACCAATATGATGAAAGGTACTGGCCTGCCCTGGCAGAATCCGCCCCTTTTAAAAGCTGGCAACAGGTTTTACCATCTACTAATGATTTACAGGAACACAGCACTGAAATAAAGATAGATGGTCTTCCTTCCGGTGAATACATCCTCTTCGCTTCATCTGAAAAGGATTTTAATGGAAAGAAGGCTATTCTTGGTGCAAGATTCGTTTATGTCTCTTCAATCAGTTATGTAAACAGCAGTAACAATTTTTTTATATTGAACAGGGATAATGGCCAGCCCCTTGCAAACGCCGGGGTACAGGTTTGGGAACAGAAGTATGATTATAATCAATCCAAATACATTAAAGAAAAAGGAAAGGCTTACACTACTGATGCCAATGGCTTCTTTAAAATGGACAGGGCCAAAAGAGATGCCAATGGTTATGGCAATGTCTCCTACCTGCTTGATATTACACATGACAATGACAGACTGTTTATGAATGATCTGGTGTATGATTACTATTACTACAACAATGAAACTGAAGAACCCAAAATAACTACCTCTGTTCATCTTTTTACAGACCGCAGCCTTTACCGGCCTGGTCAAACAGTTTATTTCAAAGGGATAGTTCTTGCAAGAAATCCGAAAGAGAAAACAGGATCTGTAAGAAATAATTATTCAACCACAGTTGTTCTCCGGGATGCTAACTATAAAGATGTTGATACTTTAAAAGTAAAGACCAATGAGTTTGGTTCTTTCAACGGTAAATTTCAATTGCCACAAAGCGGCATGAACGGCCAGTTTACGATCTATACCAAAGCTGATGGTGGGAATGCCGGTTTTAAAGTAGAAGAATACAAACGTCCTAAATTCTACGTGGATTATGAGCCAGTCAAAGGAACATATAAAGTAAATGACAAGATCAAAGTAACCGGTATTGCCAAAGCCTATGCCGGCAATAATATTGACGGGGCCAATGTAAAATACCGCATAGTCCGTGAGCCACGGTTCATTTATACCTGGTTATTCTGGCGTTGGTGGCAACCTCCAGGTGATGAAATGGAAATTGCACATGGCGAAGTAAAAACAGATAAGGACGGAAAGTTTGTGGTTGAATTTACCGCACTTCCGGATCTGAAGATCGAAAAGAAATTTGAACCTGTGTTTGACTATACCGTATATGCTGATGTAACTGATATCAACGGCGAAACAAGAAGCGGTGAGAAAATGGTATCTGTTAGTTATAAATCATTAATGCTGGTGAGTTCTGTGCCTGCAACCCTGGCCGCTGATAGTTTAAAGATGTTATATATCCGCACCCAGAACATGAATGGTGAATATGAACCTGCCAAAGTAAAAGTTACTATCTCTAAATTAAAAGAAGAAAAACGGCTTATCCGTGACCGCTACTGGGAAAGAGCTGACCAGTTCGTAATGAGTAAGGAGGAGTACATAAAAAATTTCCCTTATGATGAGTATGATAATGAAACAGATTATAAAAGCTGGGCGAAAGGAGAAATTGCATTGGAAAAAACAGATTCAGCCCTGGCAAATGGTAAATGGCAGGTAAGCGATGGAAAATATACTCCCGGTTTCTATATCATTGAAATGGAAACCAGGGACAAGAATGGCGAAATCGTAAAAGACGTGAAGTACATCGAACTGTTTGATGAAAAGAACAGCCAGTTAAATCGTCCTGATTACTTATGGACCGGGGTTAAAAAAACAACCGTTGAACCCGGTGAAACGGCAAAAGTTGAATTAGGAACTGCTGCAGACAATTTATTTGTTGTGCAACAAATTGACAAAGGCAAGTCAGGCTTGCTGCCATCACCCGAAGTCTACTCTTTCCTCAAACTAAATAATGAAAAAAGAATGTTCAGCTTCCCTGTTACAGAAACAGACAGGGGTGGATATGGTGCAGGCTGGATGTTTATAAAACATAACCGGTTCTATCAGCTGAATCAAACGATAAGCATCCCCTGGACAAATAAAGACCTGAATATTGAGTATGCTACTTACCGGGAGAAAACATTACCCGGCAGTGAAGAAAAATGGAAATTAAAAATAAGTGGTTATAAAAATGAGAAAGTGGCAGCAGAAATGCTGGCCAGTATGTATGATGCATCATTGGACCAGTTTTACCCGCATGGCTGGAGCGAACCTTATATCTGGCCTTCTTACTATAATAGCAAAAGCTGGAGCGGTTCACAAAACTTTGCGAGAATAGAATCGAACCAGCGGTATTTGCCGGAGGAAGAAACCAAATCAGTAGAAAAAAGATATGATGAATTCCTGGCGTCGTATGTATTCTCACCATATTTCAGAGGCAGTATTCAGCCACTCTATTGGGACAATCCATTGGACTATATGTACAGCGAAGTAAGAAACCCACGATTAATGCGGATGGCAAAACCTGTAGCGGCAGAAGCGGATATGTATGCAGGCGCCCCTCCTACCGAAGAGGCTGCCGAACAAAAGAAAGATTTTCAGTATGGGCTTAACACAGTAGCCGGATTAAAAATAGCAGACGGAGATGGTCGTGCTGATAAATCTGATAAAGGAAAAACCGGAGAGCAATCCGGCGATGTTAAGATCCGCAAGAACTTCAACGAAACTGCTTTCTTTTTCCCCGACCTGCATACCGATTCAACAGGAGCAATTGAATTTTCTTTTACAATGCCAGAGGCATTAACCAAATGGAAATTCATGGCATTGGCACATACCAAAGAAGCTGCTTTTGGCAGCAGTACCAAAGAAATTATAACACAGAAAGAATTGATGGTGCATCCTAATGCTCCCCGTTTCTTAAGAGAAGGCGATAAAATGGAGTTCAGTTCCAAGATCGTCAACCTTACTGATAAAGAACTGACAGGTACTGCCCAGTTCCAGTTATTTGATGCCGCCACCAACGAACCTGTGGATGGTCCGTTTAGAAACATGGTAGCCAATCAATACTTCACAGTAGCTGCAGGGCAAAGCGAAGTAGTTAAATTCCCGATTGAAGTACCCTACCAGTTCAACAAGGCGTTAGTATGGAGGATCGTTGCCAAAGCCGGTAATTATAGTGATGGCGAAGAAAATGCCATGCCCGTTCTCACCAACCGTATGCTTGTTACAGAAACAATGCCCTTGCCAATGAGAGGGGCCGGCACAAAGAATTTTACGTTTGAAAAACTGCTGAACAGCGGCAAGAGTGAAAGCTTACAGCATCATGCTTTGACATTGGAATATACTTCTAACCCTGCCTGGTATGCTGTGCAGGCACTGCCCTACCTGATGGAATATCCCTACGAATGTGCTGAGCAGACATGGAACAGGTATTATGCAAATTCACTGGCAAGCTATATCTCCAATTCATCTCCCCGTATTAAACAAGTATTTGAACAATGGAAAATAAAAGATACAGCGGCTTTAATGAGTAACCTGCAGAAAAACCAGGAACTGAAAGCAGTATTGTTGGAAGAAACTCCGTGGGTATTACAGGCAAAAAATGAAGCAGACCAAAAAAGGAACATTGCTTTACTGTTTGATATGATAAAAATGAGTGAGCAGTTGAACAGTGCTTACGACAAGCTGAAACAAATGCAAAGCAGTAATGGTGGCTTCGTATGGTTTACCGGCGGGCCCGATGACCGTTACATCACTCAATACATAGTTACAGGCATCGGTCATCTGAAAAAACTGAAAGGTGTAGCACAGGGGCAAGACAGCAAGCTTAAAGCTATTCTTTCAACAGCCATTCCATACCTCGACAGGAAAATAAAAGAAGACTATGATGACCTTATTAAGTATAAAACAGACCTGAAAAAATATACTCCGGGTTATACTATTATCCAGTACTTGTACATGAGAAGTTTCTTCCCTGACTATGAAATTGCCGCTGCTTCCAAAACGGCATATAACTACTTCAGAAGCCGGTCACAACAAACATGGGTTGGGCAAAGTAAATATATGCAGGGGATGATCGCATTGGCCCTGCACAGAACAGATGATGCAAAAACGCCAGCCGGTATTTTGAAATCATTAAAAGAAACCTCTATTACTAACGAAGAGTTAGGCATGTACTGGAAGGATCAGACAGGTGGTTGGTTCTGGTACCAGGCACCTATTGAGACACAGGCTTTGTTAATTGAAACTTTCCAGGAAGTGGGCAAGGATACAAAAACAGTTGACGACCTGAGAACATGGTTATTGAAAAACAAACAAACCAATAACTGGAAAACAACGAAAGCCACTGCAGAAGCCTGTTATGCATTATTACTGCAGGGGACTGAGTGGCTGAGCAATGAGCCTATGGTTGAAGTCAAACTGGGCAACACTTCTGTAAAGTCAACCGATGCAGGACAAGAAGCAGGTACCGGCTATTTCAAAAAAACCATTGACGGAACCAAAGTAACACCTCAAATGGGAAACATTTCCGTGACAGTTTCTTCATCAGGTAAGAACATAAGTGCAAGCTGGGGCGGGGTTTACTGGCAGTATTTTGAAGACCTTGATAAAATCACAACTGCTTCTACTCCACTTAAACTGGCTAAGAAATTGTTTGTAGAAAAAAATACAGACCGTGGCCCTGTTATCACTCCTGTAAACGATGGCGATGTGTTGAAAGTAGGTGATAAAATAAAAGTAAGGGTTGAATTAAGGGTTGACCGTGACATGGAATATGTGCACATGAAAGACATGAGGGCCTCGGCTTTAGAGCCGGTGAATGTGCTCAGCAGTTACAAATACCAGGGCGGATTAGGTTATTACGAAAGCACTAAAGATGCAAGTACCAATTTCTTCTTCAGCTACCTGAGAAAAGGAACGTATGTATTCGAGTATCCGTTGTTTGTAACACATACAGGGAATTTCAGCAATGGAGTGACAACAATACAGTGTATGTATGCACCGGAGTTTACTTCACACAGTGAAGGAGTCCGTATCAATGTTGAATAAGTGCAGGAAATAAATATAATAGGCAGGCTATACAGAGGTATGACCTGCTTATTTTTGCTTTATGAATGTTGACTACCTGATCATAGGCCAGGGAATAAGCGGAACATGGCTCAGCTATTATTTACTAAAAGAAGACAAAAGCTTTGTTGTAATTGACAATGGCTTTAAAGACTCGCCTTCAAGGATGGCCGCCGGAATTATCAATCCTGTTACAGGCCGCAGACATGTGGAAGTATGGATGGCGGAAGATATCATGTCTTCCTCCTGGGAAGTTTATACCAATCTGGGAAATGAATTAGGCATCACTGCTATTTCTCAAAAGAACATCATCGATTTTTTCCCCAGCCCGCAGATGCGGGTAAGTTTTATGCAACGGCTTGAAGAAAAAGCTGCCTTTGTTTATTGCTGTGAGGAAGAAACCAATTTTCGCAACCTGTTCAATTATGATTTTGGCTGCGGGGAGATCAGCCCTGTTTACACAGCCCACCTCGAAACGCTGCTGCCGGCATGGAAAAAGCAGTTAAAAGAAAAAGGGTTGCTGCTCGAAGAAGAATTTGAGATCAGTCAATTAAAAGTTGAGAAAGAAAAAATTTACTATAAAGATATTACTGCATCTGCAATAATTTTCTCAGATGGCAGTGCAGGGGTTGCAAATCCATATTTCAACTTATTACCTTTTGCTCCCAATAAAGGTGAGGTTTTGCTTGTCGAGATACCCGATCTGCCAAAGGACAGGATATATAAGAAAGGAATGATGCTGGCACCATTAATGGCTCCTGGCTTATGGTGGATCGGCTCCAATTATGCATGGGAGTTTGATAATCCAGAACCCACAAAAGAGTTTAGGGAAAAGACAGGATCATTATTAAAAGAATGGTTGAAAATTCCTTTTACTGTAACAGCACATTTAGCAGGAATTCGCCCAGCTACATTGGAAAGAAGGCCCTTTGTCGGATTTCATCCGCTATATCCAAATATTGGCATACTAAACGGAATGGGAACGAAAGGCTGCTCACTGGCTCCTTTTTTTGCCAAAGGATTAGTTGACCACTTATGTCATGATAAACCTCTTCATCCTGAAGCAGATATAAATCGTTTTCAGAAAATACTTTTAAGGAAGAATTCCTGATTTAATCAAATCACTACTTTTATCGGGCATTGATCGTCACAATAATCATTAACTATCATGAACTCAACCAAAGAATCACAGTACGCTGTTCCGGCCAGGTTCCGCCGTATGGAAAATATGCATGTCGCTTTTTGGCTTGTAAAAGACATCAGCTGGTGTATGATCTGGAAACCGCTTGGCATTGCCATGATCGTCCCCACTTTATCAATTGCAATTTGGATAGCATGGAAAAACAGGCAGATAAAATCTGAACTGTCCCATAACCTGGCTATTGTTTTCTGGATCACTGCCAACGCATACTGGATGATCAGTGAATTTCTTGCATTTGACGAAATGCCTGTATGGAAAGGCTTTACCGGTAAGCACCTGTCGCTGATTCCTTTTCTTACCGGCGCATTGATCCTGTTGTACTATTATGCAGTGCAGCAGCCACGGGAAATAAAACAGCATAAGATGACAACAATATAATTACGTCTATTTTATTTCAACTCGCTTTATTCCGTCTCTTCCATAAAAAACAGGGAAGTACATAAGTTCAGCCTTTGCCGGATTTATGGTGTAATTACCAGAATATCTCGGCTCTAATTCGATTTCGTAAGTGTATTTCCCTTTTTTCATCTGCTCAATGAATATAAGCACTCTGTCACGAAAATATTCCCGGTGCTCAAACCAGGCACCTGGCAATTTATTGCCATAAGTACAACCTGCCGGAATTGGAATCTCAACCTGTACATAATCCGCATCCTTCAAAGCTTCCACCTCCACTTTCATTATTGCCTTTTCTCCGGCCTTCAATCCTGATACAAGTGTTTTTTGACTGTTCACAAAATAACTATTAACACTAAAGTTTGAATCTACCGCCTGTGGCAACCGATTAAACACCTGCTGGTAGGCTGTAAAATATACAATACCACCACCCTGTTTTGATACAGTAATATTCCTGTTGCCAGCTTTAAGTGCAGCGGCAAAAGGAAATGTGTTAACTGTCATTGAGGTATCGCCGGAAATCCGGATCGTAGCAATTTCTGTGAAATTTGGGGCAGTCTTCAGGGCATTTGGCAACAATGCAGAAAGGATAGTGGCCGATTCCACCGTATTCCGCCAATGCCCTTCCTTTCTTCTTTCCAGGAAAAACTGTGTGATTTGCTTTTGCTCCAGTTCATGCCCCGGGATTCTTTCAAGTGTTTTATATGCTAATACTGTTGTAGCTATCTCATTCCGGTTCCACCAATAACCATTTTCACCCCAATGAAGCCCGCCGGGCATTGTGGCAGTTTTTTTATTTAACAACGTCTGTAGTTCGGAATCATAACTAAGTTGTTGCTTTTGTAAAACAGACAGCATCTGCCATTGCTGATGTTGTGTAAGCGAATCAAAAACTAATCTTTTCAGAAAACCTGAATAGTCCATATCATGACCTGCTTCATTCAGTGTGTATAGTGATTCCAGCAAATCATGTTTGTTCATTCCGGGTAATTCATTATTCAGAAATAATAATGCATTTCGGATATTTGTTTCCAGCAATGCATCACTTCTCATCTGCAACAATGCTCTTGTAATATAGTTTGTAACGGTAATATTAGCCCTGCTGCCTTCCCACCAGCCCCAGCCGCCATCGAACAGTTGCCCCTTCTGTAACTTAGCAACCAGCTTACTCATTTCTTTCTCGTTGTTGAATGGTTGCTTCAGGGCTTCACGGATTTTTTTCTCCATGGCGTAGCCGGTAAGTTTTGAAGCAGTTTGTTCCATACAGAAATAAGGATATTTCTTCAAATGCTCTATCTCATCGAGCAGTAAATCGAAGTTGTTATCCTGTATATATATATTAAGGGTGCCCGCATTTTCATTTACACCAACTCTAACACTTTCATTGCCTTCCAGTATATTGAACTGGCCTATAGTTTCCATTGTACCCTTTTGCAGCACAGGAATCTTTCGTTGTTCTCCATCTGCAAAACCATTCTCTGCCTTCATGCTGAAACGGGCTGTTATTGTATCAATTCCGGGATTAGCTACAATACCCAATTTACTGATGGTTGCATCGTTTCCTTTTATTGTTTCTGTGGCAGCAGATTGCTGTTCTCCATTCAGTGTAAAATCAATGTTTACATTTATCGGAGAAGTGGTGTAATTAATTTTCTTGCCAACTGCGGAAGCAGTATCGCCTTCAATTAAGAACTGTGGTGCAGATAATTGTGCCAGCATGGGCTTGAAGGATCTCACCAGTTTAGATGCTTTGGTAATGCGGTGTTTCTTATCCATGCCTACCACATAAGTTTGCCAGCTTGTTATATTATCCGGATATGTCACTGCAAATTTCGTCTCACCATTTTCATCGGTAATAAGATTCGGTTTCCAGAAAGCATAGTCCCTGAATTCTTCCCGGAGCATTTTTGGTGCAAACCCTTTAGTAGTAATAATAATGGCTCCATTGGCACCATCGGATCCATACAAAGCGGTTGCTTCGCCTGATTTCAAGATTGAAATACTGGCAATTTCATCGGGATTAAATTCGCTGAGTTTTTTGGTATCTGAAACAACTCCATTAACTATCAGCAATGGCACCCCACTCCCGGTGATTGATCGTACTCCACGAAGTGTAATTCTCGAATCAGCAAAAACACCACTGCTATCATATCGAACCTGTAATCCTGAAACTTTCCCAGTAAGCCCATTTTGCAGATTGGCACTCAGGGCTTGTGTTAATTCCGCACCTCTAACCACAGAAACAGAATAACCCAACTCTTTGGCCTGTCTTTGCACTCCTAAGGCGGTTACAACCACTTCATCCAATGTAGCTTTATTAACCTCCATCCCTGCATTTACTTCCGTTTGTCCTCCTTCATAAATCGTAATGCTCTGCTCAACCATACTATAACCAACAGATGAAAAAACCAGGATATATTGTCCGGCTGGTATTCCCCGCAATATGTATGTGCCATCAGCCATTGCAAAAGTGCCAGTTTTATATCCTTTAAGGGTTACTACTGCCCCGGGTATAGCATTACTGCCTTTTTTATCAGTTATCTTTCCCGAAACAATGCCGGTTCCTGCAGGCAAATTGGCTAATGGTATTTTGTACAATTCAGCCTTTATATCTTCTTCCTTCCTCTTCTTTAAAGCTATTTCTTCGTCTAGTTTTCTTTTTTCCGCCTGCCGTTGAACTACTAAACTGGCTACAGTGTTGGTACTTTCATAAACCGGTTTGTCAAATTTTATACAATATGTCCCAATACTATCAACCTGAACATTATCTGCCTGAAGAAAAAACAAATTCTTTGTTACCAGTACAACAGTATAATTTCCCTTGCTGATATTGCTGAGGTTATCCACTCTTCCCCATAATACCCTGTAATCGCTTTCCACATTATTATTTTGTACAATAGTGAAAACAAACATACTGTCAACGGGTAATTGCAGTTTTATCCTGCTTACTCCCGCAGTACCGCCATAATTATAACCTTGTTGCTCCAGGAATGGAAGCCCGTTTTTTTTCTTTTCGTAGTTGATAACAGGTAATGCTTTCAATGTATCGCCCAAAGGCCACCATGCCCCACCCCTTGAAGCCAGCAGTACTTTATCAGAAAAGGATATGATTGGAATTTTTTCAAGCCTTACCACCTGCGGTGAAATTCTGTAACGGTAACCAGGTTCAAAATTGAATTTAAAATCAAAATCGCCAGGTTTATAAAACTGTATCTCGTAATTATTTTCAAATGGCCCGGTAATATGTTCGGCAGAGCTGCCCAGGTAATATGCTTTATCATCCTGCCAAACATAGCCACCATTATTCCGGTAATTATTTTCCACCCGCAGTATCTGCCTGTTCAGTAAATCTTTTTCCTGAGCCGTCCAGTAATTTACAGTGTCGGTTATTTTGTAATTAGCCGCCTTTTTATCAATATCAAAAACAATATCATGTTTATAGTAGGGCTGCAGGTAAATGCTGTCTGTTTGAATATACTTATCCTTCAGGCGAATAATAAACTGGGCATAGCCCGGAAAACGGGAAACAGAATACACTGATTTATCAGTAACGCCGTTATAATACACCAATTGCCTGTTTATATATACGAGGTAAATTTCCTGTGGCACACCATCTTGCACAGCATATACAGACACCTGTGGCAACAGTTCCCCTATTCTTGATTTTACCATGTGATAATGCGTATCCGGGAACAGAAATTGGTAATACTGCATTGTATCAAGCCCAAAAGCCTTGCGCCAGCCCTGGTGCTTACCCAATGAAAAGTTTCGTTTTGCCGATATCTCATCTGTTTCGTAACGGTCATGCAGTATAGGTTGTTTGCCCCTGAACTTTTGAATGTATGGCGGCTCCGGCACCCGGCTGCTTGCAGCAAATTGCGAATTGTAGCTTACAGCGGTGAGGTTTACATTACCAGCTACTTTTTGCTTGTAATCTTTCACCCTTACGGTAATGGTATCAGTCTGGCCGGGATAAACAGTTGCGGCACCGCCAATTTCAGTTGTCATCAGTTTAGATAATAAAGTAATTCTCTCCCGGCCATATTCCTCTTTACCAGCCCAGTAATACTGCCAAAACAGGTAAAATATTTTTTGATCAGGGATTTTTCCCTTCCAGTTAATTTCAGGCTCTGAAGAACCAGCAGCAAATATTTCTTTATCTCCGTCATAAATACTATAATAAACAGGTACTTTATTCGGGTTGTTTAGTTTAAAGGCCACGGTATCCATTTGTTGCATCCGTGAAAATGTAACCGAGTAATTTCGTGGTAAGTCAAAATCTTCCCATTCATCAATAGCCTCTTCATCAGCTGTATAAAATTCATAGGTATCCGTTTGAGGGTCAACTTTGGCTGCGTACGGAAATTTTACAGGTACAGGTTCCTCTGTTATACCTGTTTCCATGAATCCTCTTGCATTTACAGATTCACCATTTTTGTATAAGACTGCTTTTATCAGCCCGTCTTCCAGTTTTATTTCAATTTTTGTATCAGAAGCGACATATTCTGCTTTCACTGCTTTTTCCTGCACCTCATTGTTGCTGTTTTTGAAAATGGCCACCGCCCTTAATTCAATATCTGCTTTTGGAAAATGCCGGGCAGGTATAAAAAATTTTGTATCGCCTTCAATAGCCAATGTCTTCTCTTGCTGCCACAATGTATCTGCAACAAAAACTCTTTCCTTATAAAAGCCCTTTATTGTTTGTGCAAGCAGTACCAGTTTTACATTTCCATCCATTACAGCCAGGCCATTGGCATCTCTTGCTATGGCAGAAAACTGTAAAGTATCGCCGGCATAATACTTCTCTTTTATACTGCTGATGTTGTAAGTAGCTACTTCATCCAGCAGGTAATCCTCAATCCTAAACTGACTATTCAAAAGTATATCATCCTTCTTATTATGAAATTGAAGAGTGTACCGGGTATCATTAGGCAACGTATCGCCGGTTGCAAATTCATACACAAATGCTCCCGGGCTTACTGGCTGCAGGCTTATCAGTTTGCGGCTTACATTGCCGCTCTTTGAACTGTAATGCAGAAATGCGTTAACCGGTTTTTTATACTGCCTTCCCTTTTTATCCAGCAGGTATGCCTTAAACTTAATGGTGTCTGAAGGAAAATATTTTGGCTTGTTAAATACCACATAGCCTTTACCTTCCGGTTTTTTTATTTTTTTATTCCTGCTATCAAACAGCCGTGCCATCTTTACCGGAAGCCATCTAATCACTTTACCAACTGTTGTTCCCCGAAATCGCTCCGCTTTCTGCTGACGAACAGTTTTAAAATTTTCATCCCCGATTACTATTTCCGTGAAAGAGGTGTCACCGGGGACAATAATTTTCATAAAAGCCTCATCGGGCTTTTTGTTTTTTATGATATAAGTGGAAGTGCCGGTATTAAAAACTGCCGGCTTATCATTTACCCAAACAAGAGCATTGCTGAATAAGTTACCAGTGCCATCCCGTAGCAGCACCTGCGGTTTCACCTGGTCATTAATAATAAAAGGCAACACCTGTGTGCTACAGTAGAATTTAGCATCAATCAGTGAGTCCCGCACTGATACAAGCAGATAGTTGCCCACGGGTATTTTATCATACTTCACAGAATCAGCATGAAAAATCATCGCAGGAGTTTGCAACAGGTAGTGGTCAATTTCTTTGATTCCATGCCGCAGATATTTTTCGGCTGTATCGGCCGGAATACGATACAGGAAGGCATTGTAACTTTTTTTCCGGATAGCAGATAAAGATTGCTGTGAAAAGACAGCAGGAATAATTCCAATAAATAAAAGTAAGAAAATCTGTGTCCTTTTCATAAGCAGTGCGGTTTGCAGGATAAGATGCCACAAGCAACGAAATTACACATCAGGAATTGTAAACTGCCTGGTATTGGCACAACGATACCCACTTTATCAATTGCAATTTGGATAGCATGGAAAAACAGGCAGATAAAATCTGAACTGTCCCATAACCTGGCTATTGTTTTCTGGATCACTGCCAACGCATACCGGATGATCAGTGAATTTCTTGCATTTGATGAAATGCCTGTATGGAAAGGCTTTACCGGCAAGCACCTGTCGCTGATTCCTTTTCTTACCGGCGCATTGATCCTGTTGTACTATTATGCAGTGCAGCAGCCACGGGAAATAAAACTGAGCAGATCAGTTACGATGTGATTATAAGTTGTTGTCTCTTTTCCGCCTGCAGGAAATGGCGTCGGACAAAATAAATGATGGCAAGGGTGATCATAGACGGAATTTTGGTGGTTTTTACAATAAGAAATGGATTCAGTCTTTAAATATAGGAAATGAATTCTCAATTTGCAAGTCCTGCCGTTTCTGCATTGATTATTTTACCGGGTTTTAAGGGGTTCTGATTAAGTAAGTCGCATACTGACAGGTATAAATCGGGCATATTTTGCTGAAACTCTTCAGGATTTTCAAAGAATGTTTCTACACAGACCGCCCAGAACTCATCAAAGTTTGTAGCACCGTAATCATCAAAAATATGGCTGGTCCCTTTTCGCATGGCTCTGAAAACAGGCCTCCCTTCCGCAGCAAACTCTTCAAGACGTTCCTTGAAACTCGCATCATGATTATCCTCCTGCCCAAGGAATACATCATAAGAAACCGCATGGGCCATTTCATGTAAACCCACATTCACCGAATCCCCATAATCACTGTATCCTTCCAAAAAATGATTCCACGAAACATAGATACCATTTCTGCTCACATGACCGTAATAGGTTTCCTTGTCAACGTTCAGCACATACTCTTTTCGGATGACATGGATGACAGGAAAATAATCCATCAGGTAATTTTTCAACCCAAATGTCATTTGTACGGCAGCGCCGCTGATCAGCACTGACATATATTCCTCCTCTACCATTGAATGAAATCTGAATTCTTTTGATTGCAGAAAACATTCTGTACGGAAAAGAAATCGCCTCTTTAATTCACGAGGCAATGAATGATAATATGGATTATACCGGTTAAGCCAATCATCGTACTGTTTTTCTTGGTTGTGTAATAACGGGGGGTCGGGCATTCGTTTTTGGGATGGCCGCAAACCAATGGCTCTTTCTATCTTATTCCATCGCATGGCAAGGAACAAAAGGAAAAGGATCATCACCGGAAAGAAATAACCCGGCACATCTGATTGCCGTTCTTTTTCCTGTCGCTCCTGCTCCAATTGCTGTAGTTTCCATCCGTAATAACCTCCCGTACCGTAAAAAGAGTCGGGAAGTTCAACAGTATCGCCGTCAGGTGTTATCACCATCCTTTCTGGATTCCCCTGACCGATCTGGGTTAAAATATGAATAGTATCTCCCGGCATTTTCAAAAAGGATACTACGAATATAACTGTCCTGCTCAAAAGCCAGCCAAATGTCCTGAAAATAGCCCCTGCATTGCTATCTTTACGCCTCAGAAAAGGAAGATTAATATGTACAGAACTCACACCTGTGGCGAATTAAGATTAGAGAGCAAAGGAACATCAGTTACCCTGGCCGGATGGGTGCAAACTGTTCGAAAATTCGGCGCCATTACGTTCATTGACCTCCGTGACCGCTATGGCATTACCCAACTATTATTTGGTGAAGAATTAAATAAGCAATTAGAAGAAAGTCCGCTGGGTCGTGAATTTGTATTACAGGCCACCGGAACTGTGAATGAAAGAAGTAATAAGAACCCTAATATTCCAACCGGTGATATCGAAATCGCTATCAGCTCTTTTAAAGTGTTGAATAAGTCCGCCCTGCCGCCTTTTACTATCCAGGATGATACAGACGGCGGTGATGATCTGCGGATGAAATACCGTTTTCTTGATCTGCGAAGAAATGCAGTAAAGAAAAATATTGAACTGCGCTATGCAGTTAACCGTGCTGCCAGAAATTACCTGCACCAGAATAACTTCATGGATATCGAAACACCGTTTCTTATCAAATCAACCCCGGAAGGTGCAAGGGACTTCGTAGTTCCCAGCAGGATGAATCCCGGGCAATTTTATGCATTACCTCAATCACCTCAAACATTCAAGCAACTATTGATGGTAAGTGGTTACGACCGCTACTATCAAATTGTAAAATGTTTCCGTGATGAGGATCTGAGAGCAGACCGGCAGCCGGAGTTTACCCAGATTGACTGTGAAATGGCTTTTGTAGAACAGGAAGATATCCTGAACATGTTTGAAGGAATGATCAAATCCATTTTCAAAGATGTAAAAGGGGTTGACTATACAGAGACTGTGCAGCGGATGACATGGGAAGATGCCATGTGGAATTATGGTAACGACAAACCCGACATACGGTTTGACATGAAGGTGCTGAACCTGAAAAAACCTGCCACAGTTTATATTGATAAACAGGATAA
This sequence comes from Chitinophagaceae bacterium, assembly GCA_037045605.1. Taxonomy (GTDB): domain Bacteria; phylum Bacteroidota; class Bacteroidia; order Chitinophagales; family Chitinophagaceae; genus JJ008. Next base: position 232,012 of record JBAOHK010000011.1, read on the forward strand.
TGCTGATTTAATAAACGGTGCAGATTTCAAAGTATTTGATGAGGCAGAAACTGTAGTCGCCATTGCTGTTCCCGGTTGCAGCGAATACAGCCGCAAACAAACAGATGAATTAACCGAATGGGTAAAACGTCCGCAGATAGGAATGAAAGGCCTGGTGTTTATAAAAGTAAATGCTGACGGCACATATAAAAGCAGTGTTGACAAATTTTACAGTGAAGAAAAATTAAAAGCTATTGCTGATGCAGCCAATGCAAAAACTGGTGACCTGGTATTGATACTTGCCGGGGCGGAAGAAAGAACAAGAAAAGCGATCAGTGACCTGCGGATGGAAATGGCCAACCGTTTGGGTCTTAGAAAAGACACAGAGTTCAAATTACTCTGGGTACTCGACTTCCCTCTGTTTGAATATGATGAGGAAGGAAACCGTTGGGTGGCCCGTCATCATCCGTTCACTTCGCCAAAGCCCACGCAGATTGAAACGATGATAAATAATAACCCTGTAATTGAAAATGCTGCTGAATACCTGAAGCATCCGTACGCCACTATCAAAGCCAATGCTTATGATATGGTGCTGAACGGAAATGAGATTGGCGGTGGCTCTATCAGAATTTACCAGAGAGAGTTACAGGAAAAAATGTTTGCTGCTCTCGGCATGGATGCAGCAGAACAGCAACACAAATTTGGTTTCTTGCTCGGTGCTTTTGAATATGGCGCACCGCCACATGGTGGTATTGCCTTTGGCTTCGACCGCCTTTGTGCTATCCTTGGCGGCAGCGAAAGCATCCGTGACTTTATTGCCTTTCCAAAAAATAATTCTGGTAGAGATGTTATGTTAGATGCACCTGCTACAATTGATGAGAAACAGTTGGAGGAATTACAGATAAAGTTGAATTTGAAAAGTGGATTAAATGGCAGTTAATAAAACAGTTTTTGTTCTTGCAAATTATTTTTTGTTAGCTGTTAATACATTTCTTAGCATATCGACGCTTAGGTTTATTATTGAGGTCATGGACTCAGATGAGAGTTTAACTCCATTATTACCATCAATATTCTGCTTACTGACAATAATGATCAATTGCCTTTTTAATCTCGTTATTAATTATCGAATTTCCCGACACAAAGCCATTTTCAAACAAACAATAAACTTTTATTTAATTTCAGGAATATGCTTTATTCTTTCGATTTTGACAATACTGTTTTATTTAATCTTAATGTACAATGATGATTTAAAAACAGACCCTGATAGCAGTTCTAACAAGGTGTTATTATTATTTATTTTTATACTTCTTATCACAGGGTTAATTATTACAATCAACCAATTCCGTACTATTAAATACTTAAAAGAAATCAACACCAATAATTTAGATTAAACCCATTGAATGATTTCACTAACTCCAATCTTAAGACCGAAGTTATTCTTACTATCAGAAAAGATGTAACCCTAAGACATAAATGCTAAATAGCGAATAGTACGGCGCAAGGAACGATCATCTGTGTTACTATCCCTGATAACAAAATACACTAAGAATTTAAAAGTTGCTCCAAAACAGCAGTCACCTTCTCCCCATTCGGCAACATCGCCTGCTCCAATCCCATATTCATCGGTACAGCAGGTGTATTTAATGCACCCAACACTTCCACTGGAGCATCTAAAGATTGAAAACAATTTTTAGAAATTCTTCCGGCCAATGCTTCTGCAAATGAATTGTTCTGTTGCTCTTCTGTAAGTACTAAACATTTTCCATGAGTTTTTACTCTGGCAAAAACAAGTTCTTCATCCAGGGGATATAATGTCCGCAGGTCAACAATTTCTATTTGCTGATTAAAATTCTTTGCCGCCGCTTTTGCCCAGTACACACCCATCCCATACGTTATCACCAAACAGCTTTCGCCATTCTCAATTTTATCAGCAGCAGCATTTGCCACAATATTGGCTTTACCAAATGGCAGGATATAATCTTTCGAGGGTTCGGGGGTCTTTGCTTCTTCCGTACCCGGCACTTTGCTCCAGTAAAGACCTTTATGTTCGAGCATCACCACCGGGTTGGGGTCGTAGTACGCCGCTTTCATCAATCCTTTCATATCGGCGGCATTGGAAGGATAGGCAACTTTTATACCCTTTATTGAAAGCACAGTGGTTTCCACACTACCGCTGTGATAAGGGCCGCCTCCGCCATAAGCACCTACCGGCACCCTCAGTATCATGGAGACCGGAAATTTGCCGCATGTCAGGTAACAGCTTTTCGATATCTCAGTTACCAGTTGATTAAAACCCGGATAGATATAATCGGCGAACTGCACTTCCACTATCGGTTTCAATCCCACAGCACTCATACCAACAGTTGAGCCTACCACATAAGCTTCCTGAATGGCAGTATTAAATACCCGGTGTTCACCAAACTGATCGGCCAATGTTGCCGCTTCACGAAATACTCCGCCTAATCTTTTTCCAACATCCTGCCCATATAAAATAGCTTCAGGATGTTGCTCCATTATTTCCCTGATAGCAAACAATGCCGCATCCACCATAATTACTTTCTCAGCTCCGGCAGGACTTCTTTCACCCGTTTCTTCAGTTATAGTTGTTGGAGCAAATACATGGTCTTCTATGGTTGAAGGATCCGGCTCTGCCGATGCAACTGCTCTTGCAAAATCATTTGCAATAAGCTCCGCTGCTTCTTTTTCTATTTGTTGTAATTCACTTTCTGCAATTCCTCTTTCCAGAAGTTTTTGCCGCAGCTTTGGATTAGGATCATGTTCCAGGTGTTTGGCCCAATCTTCATCAGTTCTGTAAAACTCTTTTCTTACTCCGCTTGTGTGGTGCCCCAGCAATGGAACCTGTGCATGAACCAGGTAAGGCTTACGTTCCCGGCGAACAAATTCAACCACATCTTTCATTACCGAATAAGAAGCTTCAAAATCACTTCCATCCACCTGTACCCTGTTCATTCCCTTAAAACCGGCCGCAAATTCAAAAGCATTCATAGCTCTTGCTTCCTGTGCCGTTACGCTGATGCCCCAGTTGTTATCCTGTATTAAATAAATAACCGGCAGTTGTTTCAGTACTGCGAACTGAAAGGCCTCACTTACCTCTCCTTCTGTAATACTGGCGTCACCCAAAGAACAAATGGTAACAGGCAATTCTCCGTTTACGCCTTTCTTCAATTTTTCTGAATTATGCTTTTCCAAATACTGCACGCCTTGTGCTATACCTGTCGTAGGTATAGCCTGCATACCTGTGGCACTGCTCTGGTGAATCATGGTTGGCTTATCATCACCCCTGTAATTAGGATGAGAGTAGTATTCACGGCCTCCGGTAAAAATATCATCTCCTTTGGCTAACAACTGAAGCATTTGCTGATAAGGTGTAAAGCCAAGTCCCATTATGATACTCTCATCCCTGTAATAGGGGCTTACAAAATCCTGTGGCTGTAAATGAAATGCGGTTGCCAATTGGATGGCCTCATGCCCCCTTGATGTGGAGTGAACATACTTGCAAACGGATCGGTTAGCCTCGTAGGTTTCGGCCATCACCTTCACCTGGCTCATTAAGCGGTAGGCCCGGAGTAATATACTGGTATCGGTCATGGATCAGCAAGCATCCTTCATTATGTTCAGGATGTGACAAAAATAAGGTAAAGCCCAGAGGGATAAAAGAAAAGCCACCTGGTATAACAAGTGGCTTTTAGCAGTTGGTATCGGTTGAGTTCTATTTTACTTCCAGTGCAAACATGCTGTCATCTTCAATAAAGGCTTCCAATTCATCTCCTACCACTGCTTCGCCCACACCAGCAGGAGTGCCGGTAAAAATCACATCGCCGATATTTACCGAGAAATAGTTTGAGATATAAGCTACAATTTTATCAAAACTGTGGATCATGTTGGAAGAATTTCCCTGCTGTACCAGTTCTTTGTTTTTATACAAACAGAAATTGATATCCTTTTTGTTTTTGATATTGGCAAAAGGTATCCATTTACCAATTACTGCTGAATTATCCCATGCCTTTGCTTTTTCCCAGGGTAATCCTTTTTCTTTTAATTCATTTTGAATATCTCTTGCTGTAAAATCTATACCGGCAGTTATCGCATCATAATATTTAGCGGCAAATTTTTCCTGTATATATTTTCCGTTTTTACTGATGCGCAAAACCAGTTCACATTCGTAATGCAGTTCGTTGGTGAATTCAGGGTAATAAAACGGTGTATGCGGTTGCAGCATAGCACTCTTAGGCTTCATAAATATTACCGGTTCATCGGGAACTTCATTGCCTAACTCTTCAGCATGTGCAGCATAATTACGGCCAACACAGAAAATTTTCATAAACTGGAAGTGTTTTTAATAAATACATCGGATACAATGAAAGGACTGTTCATCCCATATATTCAGGCCATCAATATGTCAATTGGATTTTAAAAAAGTAAGGTCGGGCTGCTAAAGTAAGTAATCAATCCCATTTCTCATAACGAAAACTCCTGATTATTTACCTGGTTCATGGCGGTTGTAATGCCTTGTGTGGCAAAGGTTTCAATAACCTCTACAGACTTATCAATTTTGAGTTTTACCAAAGGCTCCTCCTCTTTTCTCCATTTACCCAACACAAAATCTGACTGATGTCCTTTCGGGTAATCATTGCCAATCCCAAACCTCAATTTGGGATAGTCTTTTGTGCCCAACACTTCCTGGAGGCTTGCCAACCCGTTATGGCCGGCATCGCTGCCTGAAGGTCTTAAACGTAGTTTGCTTAATGGCAGTGCTAAGTCATCAACAATAACCAGGATGTTACTGAGCGATATCTTTTCTTTATCCATCCAGTACTTTACTGCTTTACCGCTCAGGTTCATAAATGTAGTAGGGCAAATGCAAACAAAGATTTTTCCTTTCCACTTAATATCAGCCACATAAGCCAGCCTCTCAACCCGAAAGCTACTGCCATGTTTTTGTACAAAGGCATTCACAACATCGAAGCCGATATTATGCCTGGTGTGTGCATATTCATCGCCAGTGTTTCCCAAACCAACTATTAGAAATTTCATACTGCTAATTAACGCTAATGTCAGCTAATTTTTATGAATGTTCCCAACAAAAAACCCGCATCAATGATACGGGTAAAATTATTCTTAACAGGCAAAAAACTACTTCTTAGGCTTTGCAGGTGCAGCGGCGGCGGCAGGCGCAGCGGCGGCAGGTGCAGCAGCTTTAGCAGTCGTAGCAGCCGGGGCAGCAGTAGCTTCTTCTTGTTTCAATTGTCTTGTCAGTACTACTGAAGCAATAGGAATACGGGGAGAGTTCAGGATTTCGTAATTATCAATTTTTACATCCTCTACCCTGATGTTTCCGTTCAGTTCCAGGTTATCTATACTAACCTCGATCTGTTCTTTCAGATACTTCGGCAATGTTTTTACTTTCAGTGATTTCATTTTGGTGATCAGTTTACCACCATCTTTCACTCCTTTAGAAACTCCTACGAACTTCAGTGGAATATCAGCAATCACTTTTTTGTCATCTACCAGTTCCAGCAGGTCAATGTGGATCAGTTTGTCATCAATTTTGTCAAACTGCAGGTCTTTAAGAATAGTTTTGTAGGTCTTACCATCCAGAACCACTTCTGCTATCTGGAAACTTGGTGTGTAGACGAATTTTTTGAAAGCCGCAGCAGGAGCAGAAAAACTGATCTCCTGTGGGCCGCCATAAATTACACCGGGCACCAGTTCCTGAGAGCGGAGTTGCCGGGTGGCTGTTTTCCCGAATCCGGTCCTCAGACTACCTTCGATTGTAATTGATTTCATTGTTATGTTGTTTTATTGTTTACTTGTCTCTCCTTTGCGAATGAATAAAGAGGCTTGTTATGCTCTTGTTCTCATACGCATTACGAATAGCTACTGCAAAAAGTTCCGCCACACTCAGCACTTTGATCTTTGAACTTTCTTTCTTCACCGGTATTGTATCACACACAATCAGCTCTTCCAGTACACTGTTCTCGATATTCTCATATGCCTTACCGCTCAGCACCGGGTGAGTGATCAAAGCCCTCACACTTCTCGCCCCTTTTTCTTTTAAAAGACCTGCACTTTTTGCCAGTGTGCCGCCGGTGTCGCAGATGTCATCAATGATTACCACATCCCTGTCAGTTACATCACCTATCACCACCATACTGGCAATCTCATTAGCCCTTTTCCGGTGCTTATCGCAGATCACCATTTCAGCGTTAAAGTAGCTGGCTATTTCCCTGATGCGGTTTGTTGCTCCCACGTCAGGGGCCGCAAAGGTAAGGTTTTCGAGCCTCAGATTCTCTATGTAAGGGATAAAAACTGCATGGCTGTCCAGGTGGTCAACCGGAATGTCGAAATAACCCTGAATCTGTGGTGCATGAAGATCCATAGTGATGACCCTGTCGGCCCCGGCAGCCACTAACATATTGGCTACCAGCTTGCTTCCAATAGCCACACGGGGGCGGTCTTTCCGGTCCTGTCGGGCATAGCCATAATAGGGAATAACTGCAATTACCTTGTAAGCCGAGGCCCTTCTGGCTGCATCTATCATCAACAGCAGTTCCATCAGGTTCTCCGCAGGAGAAAAGGTACTCTGCACCAGGAAGACATAATCTCCCCTTACACTCTCCAAAAAAATGGGGCTTATTTCACCATCACTGAATCGCTGGATATTGACCTTGCCCAGTTTCGTACCGTATCTTGAACAGATTGCTTCGGCTAACTCCTGTGAGCCGGTTCCTGAGAAGATTTTAGCAGTTTGCATGGCGTAAAAATGTGCGGCGAAGATATTACTATCACCCGAATAGCCATAACTGCTTTTGAAAATATTGACCGGGAACAGCCAATTATCTCAGGGCCACGGTCGCAGGCAATTCCACAGGTTTTTCGACAGGAACATTTTTCCCATTACTCAGGCTGGCCGGGCGGGCATTGCAGCTGTAAAAAAGTGAGGAACAGATAAAAATGGAGAACAACAAAGCCACTATATACAAAACGGCAAAGAACAGGATGGGGTGAAGGGAGCCCATCGGGGTAAAGGTCTTGGTTTTCATAGATACCAGATTTTGGTTTTTCAAAGTTGGTTTCTGGCGGCTTGTTATTATTACCACTAAGTGGTATTGATGAGATAAAAATATTGGCTATACTTGTCTAATGCAAGAGCACAAGTACTCAATTAAGCAATGGGCAAAAGACGACCGCCCAAGGGAAAAACTACTGTTGAATGGTGCAGAAAACCTCAGCAACTCTGAACTGCTGGCTATCCTGATTCACAATGGCAGCAAGGAAAAAACAGCTGTTGATCTTGCTAAAGAAGTGTTGAAACTGGGCAAGGATAACCTGGGTGAACTGGGCAGGCTATCTATTAAAGAGTTGATGAAAATAAAGGGAATTGGTGAAGCCAAAGCCATCACCATTGCCGCCGCACTGGAACTGGGAAGAAGACGGCAAGCAGCCACCCCTCTTGCCAAAACTGCTGTAAGCTCCAGCAGCGACATAGCCCACTATTTGCAGATCAAACTAAAGGATTACCGGCATGAAGTATTTGCCGTACTGTTTCTGAACAGGGCCAATAAGGTCAACCATTTCGAAATTGTGAGTGAAGGTGGTATTACCGGTACCGTAGCCGACCCAAGGGTCATTCTCCGGAAAGCATTGGAAGAGGATGCGGTCAACATTATACTCTGTCACAATCACCCCTCCGGCAGCCTGAAGCCGAGCCGGGCTGATGAACAACTAACCGCCAAAATAAAAGAAGCAGCCCGTTTTCTTGACATCACTGTACTTGACCACATCATTGTAAGTGAGGCCGGTTATTACAGTTTTGCAGACGAAGGCTTATTATAATTAAACAATCAGGCCTGTGCAGTAGGACCTCCAAAATTCATTGGCAATTGAATTTCTTCAAGATCCTTGATAGGTCCATTTACCGATTCATACTTCTGAATATTCTCAGTAATGGCTCTCATCAGGCGTTTGGCATGCTGCGGTGTCAGTATGATCCTTGATTTCACTTTGCTTTTAGGAGTTCCTGGCATCACATTCACAAAATCAATCACAAACTCTGCATGTGAGTGGGTGATGATAGCAAGGTTTGCATAAGTACCTTCGGCAATCTCTTCCGAGATCTCAATATTCAACTGGTTGGGTGCATTCTGTTGATCCGTCATAGTAGCTATTATTATTCGTTGAGATATTCAAATGCTTTTTGCAAAGCAGTTTCCTGGTTGGCGTTAAACGAATCGTTTGTCAATACCGTTGAGATATCTTTAATGTCCTTAAACTCTTTAATGATATTACTGACATTCGCTTTTAGTTTTTTGGTTCCCTTTTCCTTTTTCTCATTATCAGTATAATAGTAATCGTATAATAAGTCAAACTGGCGAAGCTCAGATTGTACGTAGTTACTGGAAACGTATCCCAATTCTGATCTGTATCGTTTATAAATACCAAATCTTTTGCCTGTATAAATTTGTTTGAAATAGACTTTGTCAGAAGAACCCAAAACAGAGCCATAGATAAATCTTATTTCTTCTTTCGTCCCGGGATCACTTTCAATTGTTAAAGAAAAGGAATCCGCTGTTCCCGGCTCTTTGATCAGGGGTTTATCAGGATTGGAACTGGAGTAAAACTCCACCTCCTGGTTATATGTATTATAACTGAGCAATATATTATATGCTTTTGCTTCTTGTGTAAACAGGCTTCCTTTTACTTTCTCGCCAAACAGGTAAGATGTTCCTATCACCTTATAGGGTCCTATCAGCTTATAGACCCCCTCCCCTGTTTTTTCTCTTATCAGCCGGTTATAATTTAACGCATTATCAACATACCCCGGAGCACCGGGTTGAGCCTGAGCTGAAAGGCCAGTAATTATTAACGCTACTAAAAAAAAACCATTACGCAAATTTTTCATGCTAAACTTATTGTTTGTTTAAGTATGCTATCGCTTTTTGCATAGCTGTTTCCGGGTTTATTGTAAAATCTTCATTGCTCACCACAGTAGTAAGGTCTTTAACTGCTTTAAATTCTTTGATAAAAGAAGCTGCATTAGCTTTAATTTTCTTCAACCCCTTTCCGGTAGAATCAGCATAATAATAATCAAACCCAAGATCGAACTGCCGGAGTTCCGACTGTGCTATATTGTTTGAGACATAGCCCAGGTCAGACTTATATCTTTTGAAAAGGCTGAACCGGCCACCGATGGCAATCTCCTGGTAATAACTATTCTCCCTGGATCCAATAATGGCCCCGAAAATAAATTTCATATCTGCAGCTATTCCCGCAGCCTCATTTTTAAAGATATGAAATGAGTCCAGGGTACCGGGCTCCCTGATAAGGGATTTATCAGGGTTGGATGTGGAATAGAATTCTACTTCCTGGTTGTAAGTATTATAGCTTACAAAAACATTATAAGCTTTTGTTTCATTTGAAAACATATTCCCTTTGTGTCGTTCCCCAAAAAGAAACGGGCTGCCAATTACTTTATAAGGCCCGATCAGCTTGTAAACACCATCCCCTGTTTGTTGTTGAAGTAATTTGTTATGATTTAAGGCAGGGTCGGTCCAGCCCCTGCTGTCTGGTGTACGGCTTACCATGCTGTTAGAGTTAGCTGAACGGGACACTATCATTGGTCCTTGCGCCAGTAAAGCCGGACAGTTAACTGCAGCAAAAGAAAAAATCAGCAGCGAACGGGGTATTAAATTCATTACAAAAGGTTTTAAAATTAAAGCTACTGAAAACTTTTGAGCGGTAAACACAGTAACGCAAAGAGGGATTGTTTATTAACAATCCCTCTTTATATAGAAAAAAATAGCAATCAATTATCTTGGACCAGTGCGGATAATTGTATCTACCCACATCCTTGCAGCAGATCCATTACCACCAAAAGAACCTCCGGCCCCCAGGTTGTAACCCCAGCATGCAAAGAAAGTCTTGCTTGCCGGATCCCAGCGGCTGTTATAACCAGCGTTGTCAAACCCTATACCCATGGCATAGAAAGTAACTGCGCCGGGTGCTACGTTCTGTACAGTAACGGCGTTTGTACCTGTATTAACAGTAAACTCCGGCTCTTGACCACCAAAATAGTTCAAGCTTCCGCCAAAAATTATTGGACATGCATAAGCACCTGCCAGTGGCCAGTACATCTTAACAGTATTTGGGCCAGTAGTATGCATTTCTACGTTAGCCGTAAAATTAGCCGGGGGATTTGCGCCACTTGGGTGGTGAAAACGACCCCTTACAAGATACTTTCCGTCATACGCATTTTTAACGCTGAATACGATCAACAGGTTCTTGAGATTCTCCGCAATTGTATAACCACCGCTTACCGCTGAAATGGTCAGGCCCACAGCATACAGCCTGTTCGCATCCAATGTTGTGGTGTTAGTTACGTTTACAGGTATCTGTGCATTACGACCCCCGGAAGGAATGGTAATACTTGAGGCCACATTGTAAAGGGCTGAAGGAAGCTCCAGTACAGCGCTGGTTCCTGTTAAGCCGTTAGCAGCATTATATGCTGTTACCATAGCAGCTGTGTTATTGGTAAGTGCTACACTTACATCAGATGAAGTGGCTACACCAGCTTCAATATTAACATATACAAGATCATTTACCTGCTGGGTAGTTGCCGATACGTCCAGACCATAATCGTTCCTTGATTTTGATCCAAACGGGAATCCTACTCCCGGAGGCTGTGTATCGGGATCATTGATCCCGTATTCGCCATTTTCGAAGCCTTTGTCTTTCAAACAACCGGTAAAGGCAAAAGCCATGGCTGTGAAGAGGGCTAAGGTTATGCTTATTTTTTTCATACTTATAGTTTTATACAGTTAATATGATTAATTCAGATCCCAGAAAATTCTGCTATATCTGGTAATTGTTCCCTGGGCACCAACATTCGCAGCGTTGTAGTTATACTCCGTCTGCGGATACAGGTAACGTACAGGAATTTTTGTTGATGTATTCTGTGGTGATACAGAAATTGTAGGACCCGCATCAAAAGCACCGCCATCGCCATATACAAAATGATCTGTAGGCGCATCGTTTGGAGCACTGGTGCTTATCAGATTGGTAGCCACCTCGGTGTAAGGCACCCTTCTGTAATCTGTCCAGATTTCCAGTGTGTTTATAGCATTAAGAGCAAACCACTTCTGAGAAAGAATGGTAAACAAACCGCCAACAGGAGCACCTGAACCCTGGGCAACGCCAGCATAATCAACATCAGGGTAAGTTGCATTATTGGAAACATATGTGGCAGCACCCGTAGCCCCAACATAATTGAAGCTTTCTTCAATAGCAGTGGTAAGCAAAGAGGCGGCAGAAGCACCCGATGTAATAATGCCTCTCTGCCTGGCTTCAGCCTGCAGGAAGAAACCTTCTGCAGCAGTCATGATAGCCTGGGCAGCAGTATTGGTTTTACCAACACCGGCTCCGATACCAGAAAGGTTAGGTGAAGCATTAGCGTTAATTGGCGGCAATCCGTATGCTACACCAACATAAGAGGAACCAACTGCTGTATAAAACCTTGGCCTGCGGGGGTCACCATCCCAACCATAATAATCAATACCCCACTCATTAGCCCTGTAATAAACATTATTAGCAGTTTGGCTACCGGCAGTGTTAGAAATATAGCTGTTATAGAAAGGATTGGGCCTGTCGGCTTTGTATCCTGGCTGCACCTCAACATTCTCACCTGCTGCAAGATATCCATAAGGCAACAATGTACCCGGGTCAACCGTGGCATCGATTTTAGCAATTTCAGCAGGCTTGTTGATGCCGGCTACTGCATAAGCATGTATAAGCAACCTGAGTTTTAGTGTATTGGCAAATCTTATCCATTTGCCTTTATTACCACCGAAGATGATATCGTTGGTTGCAATATTCTTATTAGCATTGGAAGTAGTAACAACAGCTCCTTCGATCAGGGTGATAGCTGTATCCAGCTGGCGGAACAGGTCCTTATAAATATCAAGGCCGTTATCGTAAGCAGGGGTAGGGTTACCACCACCTTTTAACGCCTCTTTGTAAGGAACATTTCCGTACACATCAACCAGTATCTGGTAGTTGTGAGCTTTCATGATACGGGCAATACCCTCATAAAAGCCACCACCTGCTACGGCTGCTTTGCTCTGAACGATCTGGTAGTCGTAGTTATTATCATAGCAACTGTTCCAGATGCCGTTTCCAAAACCTGTTGTGATCTCGTAGGTTTCTTCAATTACGTTTGGAGCATATGTTCCCGACCTTGCCCAGTAGCCCATCCAGTTTTGAATGGGGCCCCACTGGGTAGCAATAATTGTCCCGGATGCATGCAATGCTGCCGGAAGAACGACATCATAAGTAACTGTGCTATCAGTTGGCTGATTCGAGTTACGGTTGATGTTGAACTTGTTTTTACTACATCCCGTTGACACAGCAATTGTCAATACTGCCAGTGGAATTGCGTAGATTATATTTTTCAGTTTCATATCTTAAGTTGATTTTGTAGATTATAACTGGATGTTGAGTGATGCACCAAAGATTCTTGTTGGCGGTGTATTATCCAAACCACTAACACCCTGTGCATTACCTGTAGTATTAGAAAACTCTGGGTCTGTCCATTCATTTGTTTTAGGAAGGAACATAAACAGGTTTCTGCCACTCAAAGTAAAAGTTGCACCTTTTACTGCATTCTTTGTGAAACCAAACCACTTAGCAGGCAGGTTGTAGCTAAGGCTAACCTCTCTGATCTTCCAGAAATCGCCGCTTACTATATAGTTAGAGTTTGCACTTGTGTTGATTGCCTGGGACCAGAAGTTATAACCGCCGCTAATCATATAAATGTTTGTATTCTCCACATATTTTGTTCCATCAAAATAAGATGAATTAGGGAAAATAAATGGCTGACGGCTGTTTTGTCCGCTTCTTTTAGAGATACCAGAGAAATCCATACCTGTACCGAGGTTACCAGTATATATCTGGGCACCGGCACGGTAATCAGCTACAGCGCTGAATGTAAGGTTCTTCCAGGTAACACCAAGGCTTAACCCTAATAAATGGTTAGGCTGAGTGTGTCCAAAAGGCTTAATAGTCGGATCAACAGTTGGGTAACCAGTTGCAGAATTTACAACTACTCTGCCCTGGTCATCTCTTACATAATCTGTTAATTGGAATGTATAAGCAGGCTGACCAACGATAACATAGTTACCATTTCCAATACCCAACTCATCCACACCCTCAACTATTTTAGTAACCTCGTTTGTCTGGTAAGTGTAGTTAGCTTTAACATCGATTGATACATTACGGATCTTAACCAATGGTGTAAGTTTAAGATCAAACTCAAGACCTTTGTTGGTGAAAGAAGCCGCATTCAACAGTGCACTTGTAAAACCAGTTGCACCTGAATACTGTACCTGAACAATCTGGTCTGTGTTATCCTGCGTGTAGGCAGTTGCTTCGATGTTGATGCGGTTTTTCAACAAGCTCAATTCAAAACCAACTTCCTTATTAATAACAAACTCAGGAGTATAGCTTGGCAAACGTAAAACGTTTGAAGATGTATATCCCACCAGTGTACCATAAGGGAAACCACCACCAAGACCGTATGTATTTTCAAGGGCCTGTGCAGCCAGGTTTACGTTACCTGTTTTAGAGATAGCGCCACGAACTTTCAGGTAAGAAATAACCTTGCTGTTCTTGATAGCAGGGATTGCTTCGCTTAACAGGGCAGAAACGCTGACACCGGGATAGAAGAAATGCGCTGATGCGAATCCATCAGGATCGTAAGAGTTATAAAGGCGGCTGTTAATATCATAGCTGCCTGTAACTTCAGTAAACAACCAGTTATTGAAACCAATCGAAATTTTTCCGAAGAAACGGCCAAGTCTTGACTTGGTTGTGTTTTCACCGGTAAGATTAGATGTCAGGTCACCTTTACGGCCGATGATGTTGAATAATTCAGGGAATGCGAGGTTGTCGCTTCCAACATTGATCTGGCGGCTGTTATCCTCACGGAAAGACTGGCCAAGAAGTGATTCAATTTTGAATTTTCCAATTGTGTGTCTTGTAGAAAGGAAAAATTCAGAATTGATACGGCTGCTGTTAAATCCTAAATCCTGCACCTGGGCTACGATATCACCTGAAGATGCAATGGCTTTAGATGCTTTTGAAAATGCATTGTAAGTAAAAGCACCGGCAGTAGCTTTCTGGTTAGTGCTTGAAATAGTAGCACCCAACCTGTAGGTAATATTAAGCCAGCTGGTTGCCTTTAAATTCAATTCCAGGTTACCGAAGATATCTTCAGTTCTTCCGTTTGCCCTGAAATTGTCAATCATAAAATAAGGGTTCGAATAATAGTCATTGAAAAAGTAGTTAGGATTAGCCCAGTTGATATTACCATCTGGTGCTACCGGATTATGCCAGTCTTTAAACCTGGTGATTGGTATCTGCATTGGGGTATTGATCAGGTTCCAATACACTGTATAGTCACGGCCATTTCCAAAGCTGGAACCGGCTGTAACATCATAATTACCTTTTGTATAATTAAGGCTGTAAGCTGCTTTGAACTTACCGAATTCTTTATTAGCTGACATGTGAACTGAAACCCTGCGGTTAATGTCTTTTGGCATAATACCCTGGATCAGCACATTCTGAGCACTCAGGTAGAAATCACCAGTTGAAAAAGAAACATCAGTCTGGTTAGTAACACCTGTATTCCAGAATTTCAGTTTTTCCTTTGGACGGGCAATGTACTCAGTAAGATATTGCTCACCGCTTGGACCAACACGGCCTATCTGGCGAAGTGTACCATCGAATTCATCACCATAACATTGGTTTTCGATTGGGTCGTATACACCGTAACCGAAAGCATCCACTGAAGAACCAGATCCGAATTGGGTTTGTAATTCAGGCATAAAAGATACTCTTTCAACCTGTACTGTGTGGCCAACACTTATTTGTGGTTTAGAACGGCTGCCTTTTTTTGTTGTAACAACAAGGGCGCCATTTGCTCCATCAGGGCCGTAAATGGCAGTAGCTGAAGCCGACTTAAGGATCGTAACATCAGTAATGTCATTTGGGTTGATAGAATTCAAATAAGTTAAAGAGATAGGCACACCATCCAGAATAAGCATTGGCTGATTGTTACCAGTCAGTGAACGGATACCACGAAGGGTAATCCTGGTGTCTGCAAATACACCATTATTAACTGTCTGTACATTCAAACCAGAAACTTTACCGGTTAATCCGTTTTGAAGATTAACTGACTTAGCCTGGGTTAATTCTGCTGCTTTAACTTTAGAAACAGAATAGCCCAACTCTTTTGGCTGACGAGTTTGGCCAAGTGCTGTAACAACTACCTCCGTACCGGCTATTACAAGTGTTTTAACCTGGAAGTTAACTGTACTTCCGGCTCCAACAGTTGCTTCTGTAGACTCCATACCTGAGCTTGATGCAACCAGGATGTCGCCTGTCTTTGCCAAAATGCGGAATTGGCCGTTGTTATCGGCAGATACACCTGTTCTACTACCTTTAATAGTTACAGATGCATTAGGCACAGGTTCGCCTTTTTCATTGGTCACCGTACCGGTAATCGTCCGGTTCTGACCAAATGCTAATGCAGTAAACAACATTAGCATCGTGAACAGTGATGCGATTTTTCTCATGTTAACGTTAATTTTTAAAATTTAAAAGCTTGATTATCAAGGGAAACCGTCAATTTCCAAGGGGTATGGACATTACTAAAGACACGGATGCCTTTAGAAATGCTGCCGCAAGGTAATTTTTTTTTTAACAATTAGTTAAAGACTGGCAAAAAAATTAAAATCAGGCGATTTTATGACCAAAAACCTCGGCTAAAAAAGCCACCGTGCCTGAATTTTTGCCTCACTTCGCCTGTTTCCCTGAATTTCATCTAGACCAGAGCCGACCGTTACCTTGTTTTTATAGATAGTCTGGGCCCAACGCAGCCAGAAAGACAATTTTTTGGAAAGGTCATAGTTCAGTGTCAGGTAATACCTGAATCCTTTATCGGAAAAAGCCGGAATTGAATAACTATACAGAACATCGTTCTCATAAGCATAGATACGGGAGTTATAGCCATCCGTTTCAAAATATTGAAGCCGCAGAACCCCGGATACAGGCCTCATCATGGGTTTGTAAATAAAATCGAAGAAAGTAAGAAACCCTTTTTCTTTATTTACTCCTTTATTATCATACCAAAGCAACTCTATTCTGTTTCTTAAAGCAAGAGCAGGGCTGATCTTGTACATCACCTGGGTTCGCCAGCTTTGCTTTGGAATTGTTGCCAGAAAATTGGTGACAGAAATATTATCAGACTGGTTGGATTGTTTGGTCTCATTCCGGAATCGGGTGTATACTTCCACCTGCTTATTAGGAGTATAAGTAAACTGGGCCAGGTAATCTTTTCCATGGCTGGGTGCATCCACCAGGTATTTAAGCCAGGGAAATTTGTAAACATCACCATACATATCAAATCGCCAACCCGTAGCCGGACGGATTGTAATTCCTGCATAAAAACCGGTTTCATTGGTGGGATAAGTGTTCTCTGTAAAAGCATTTCCATTGATAGACTGATACGCCATGTGAATAGTACGTTGTACAAATGAAATATCAACCCTTGGATCAACACTTAGTAATAATCCATTTACAAATGCCTTATTGAAATTTCTATCTGCTGCCGCTTCACCAAAAAAATGGAGGTTCTTATAAGTATAACTGTAATCAACACTGAAATTATACCACTGCTTTCCGCTGATCGCATATAAATTATAAGGTTCGTTTCTTTTTTCTATCGGCAGAGAGAAGTTATAATAAATGCCATTTACACCCACATGCCATTTATTACTTCGGTAAATTACATTGCCTCCAAATGTTGTTTGGGTGAGATTATTCCTGTCTTCATTTTCGCTGACTGTACGGTGATACCCGGAAGTAAGAAAGGATGAAATGAAATCTTCATTGTTCACGGTATCGGCTACAAAATTGCCACCCAGTTTGCGAAGTGATACAAATGCCGTTGATTCAATTCTTCCTTTTCTGATTGTAATACCGGCTCCGCGGTGAAAATAAAATTCCCCGGCAGAACTATACGGACGAAGCACTGCCGACTGTCGCTTCACCCCCATCACATCCACACTTTTTTTAAAGGCCAGCCCCTGCCATTGGATTAACCCTTGTCCCATATTTACTGAAAAATCTCCCAGTGCCAATGCCTGTATGACTGCCGATCTTCCTGGCAAACAAATGGAAAGAATAAAAATCAAACCCTTTGCTCTGTGCCCCTTTTAAAAATTGTTCTCCTGCATCTTTATCGCCAACTAACCCAAACTGCAATAAATTTTTATAAGTGTACCGGTAACGAAAGAAGATCCGCTGCGGACTGCCAAGATATTTTGTTCCTGATGTGGACTTATCAAAGCCATCTGCTTTTTCCAACACCTGTGATACCCGCAGTAAAAGGCTATGATCCCCGTCGCTGAATCTCTTGCCGGCCTCCTCTGCTAATAAAACCGGTGTTGCTGCTGTAACAAACGGAAGCAATTTCCGGATAGTATTTACATCCCATGCAGGCACTGCCTGTAATTCATAGATACTGATAAGTTTTCCAAACAGGTTGCGGTAGGAAATAAGATTTGACAATTTGCAGATCAGTTACAATTCTTAATTGCTTTAATTCATCTGCATCAGCAGTGTTTAAATTTAGAGGGTTCCGCCTGAAGTGTTCCAGTTCCTGCAAATAAGTATCATCTTCTGTTTCTCCCTGGTCTGCATCCGTCTGGTTTTCTAATTGTTGTTCGGTGCTGACAGGAATTTCCTGCCCCGTGCAGAGTAAATATTGAAAAAAAAAGTGCCGTTAATATTATAAAACGTCTTTTCAATTTTGCTTTACGGTTAAAATTGAACAGCATTAATACACCGGGAGTAATTCCCAATTGAGGATGATAACTGGTGGTAACATCCAGGCGAAAAGATTTGATGGTCAACCCAAGTCCGAGCCATGCGGCAGAAGTGGCAGATGACATACCAGCCCTCACTAATAATTGTGGAATGAATTTATATTGCAACCCGGCATTCACATTGACGGGTTGGTCTTCTTCCTTTTGTATCTCAGCACTCACTATGAACTTCTCTGAGGCATCATACCCGATTCCGAAGCTATACACCGATGACAGTTTCTCCTGCTGATCTTTTCCAAATTTTCCACCGACTGGGTTATGTCAGCATGCAGCCCTGCATGTAATTTATCCGTCAGGTGCAACACAGTTCCCAGTTCAAAGCTTACAGCCGATGCATTGCCATAACTGTTGATGCGGATGCTATGATAATTTACCTGGGCACCTATATCAACCTTGTTTCCCATCTTTCGTCCGTAAGCAAGCCCCAGCTGTGTTTCATTATAATCGCTGAAACCGGAATAATTTGCTTTAACCCCAAAATTCCCTGAATTAGTGGTCAACCCGACAGTGGCTGTATAACTGTTTAATTCACTTAACAGGAATCGTCTTTCACCATACACTCCTGCCGAACTGTTTTTTAATTGTGCCAGTGATGCCTGGTTGGCCGTAAAAGAAAAAACATCCACATGGTTCAAACTGTAAGCACCCATACTGGTATAGGCAGCGGCAAGCGGCCTGCGAAGTACCTGGGCCTTTGATAATAAAACATTGAGCAATAGTATGCCGGATAATAATGTAAATTTTCTTGCCAAGCAGTCAGAATTTATTAGAAAGTTACAAGGATACGGCTTTGCTGCAAAATAAACGTTGCTGCAAGCCTTACCTTTGCGCCATGCAAATTTTAGATGGCAAAGCAGCCGCCCAGGCTATCAAAAGCGAATTGAAAATTGAAGTAGCTGAACTTAATGTGGATGGAAAAAAGATTCCTCACCTTGCCGCTATATTAGTTGGCAACAACGGCGCCAGCGAAACGTATGTGGCTGCCAAAGTAAAAGCTTGTGAAGAAGTGGGATTCAAATCAACCCTGGTAAGACTGGAAGCAGATATTTCTGAAATGAAATTGCTGGAAGCGGTCGAAAATTTGAATAACGACCCTGATGTGGATGGCATCCTTGTTCAGCTCCCGTTACCCAAACATATCTCAGATGAAAAAGTCATTAATGCAATAGACCCTGATAAAGATGTGGATGGTTTTCACCCGGTGAATGTTGGAAAGATGCTGCAGGGCTTGCCCACTTTTGTTCCTGCCACTCCACATGGCATAATGCTGATGCTTGAACATTATAAGATCGAGACCAAAGGCAAACATGCTGTCGTAGTTGGCCGTAGTAATATTGTTGGCAGACCGATGAGTGTTTTGTTAAGCAGCAATACCAATCCGGGAAACTGTACCGTTACTATTTGCCACTCTCATACTAAAAACTTAAAAGATTTTTGTTTGCAGGCAGACATCATTGTTGCTGCATTAGGTAAACCGGAATTTGTAACAGCGGATATGGTAAAGGACGGGGCTATTGTTATTGACGTAGGCATTACAAGGCTAGAGGATAGCACAAAAAAAAGCGGCTTCAGATTAAAAGGCGATGTGGCATTTGATGAAGTAGCTCCGAAATGCTCCTGGATCACACCGGTGCCCGGTGGCGTTGGTCCAATGACGATTGCAGCTCTGATGAAAAATACATTCCGTTCCTGCATACAGAAGAATTGATCCTGGAATGACCGGAGAGAAAAAAATATCAGCCACCCTTCCTGTGATGGAACATTTTTACACCTTGCAGGGCGAAGGCTATCACCAGGGAAAAGCAGCATACTTCATCCGGCTGGGCGGTTGTGATGTTGGCTGTGTGTGGTGTGATGTTAAGGATAGCTGGGATGCTTACAAGCATCCGGCATATACAATAGCACAACTTCTGGCAGAAGTAAAAAAAACTCCGGCAGAGATTGTTGTCATTACCGGTGGCGAGCCGCTGATGCACAACCTTGATGAACTCACAGAAGAGTTTCAAAATGCAGGTCTGAAAATGCATATTGAAACATCCGGTGCATATCCACTGAGTGGTTTATGGGACTGGATATGTTTATCACCTAAAAAATTCAAAGCCCCGCTGGAACCAATCCTTCACCTTGCAAATGAATTGAAAGTGGTTGTTTTCAACAGGTCAGATTTTGAATGGGCGGAAAAATATGCTGCACTGGTTTCTCCTTCCTGCAAACTGTACCTGCAACCTGAGTGGGACAAAGCCCCGCAGGTAACACCGGTGATAATTGAGTATATCAAGGAAAATCCGCAATGGGAACTGAGCCTGCAAATACATAAATATATCAACGTTCCATAGGCAACCAATTTTCACATTTTTTCTTCTTTCAGCCGGAATAAAATTGGTTTAGCTTCGTTATAGATCAAAGTAATCCCTTCGATGAAAAAACTGTTTCTTCTTGTCATTTTAATCATTGCAGCGCATTCTTCGTTCTCACAATACGACCCGTCTAAGATCAGTAAAAAGGCTGTTCAGTTATACACTCAGGCAATGGAAAGAGCTGATGACGGAAATATGACCAGTGCTGCCGGTCTTTTGCAACAGGCGATTGAAGCAGATAAGAATTACGTGGAAGCCTATTTATCACTGGCCGCTATCTATGGAAAATTAAAAAGCTATAAAAGCAGTGCAGCGAATTATGAAAAAGCTTTTGCAATAGATTCAAATTATACGTTGGACTATAAACTTGCCTACTCCATTCAACTGGCAGGCATGGGTGAGTTTGAAAAAGCATTGGATGCCGCTAATGAATTGCTGACAAAAAAATCGCCAAAGAATCCAACAAGCCTCGAATCAGCACAACGCCGAAAAAGGTCTTATGAGTTTGCAGTTGATTATGCAAAAAATAATGTGACAAAGAATTATGTGTTTGCTCCGCAAAATGTCGGCGGCAATGTCAACACTGCCGAGTCAGAATATTTCCCCTCGCTGACAATTGATGGTAAAGAACTGGTCTTTACAAGAAGAGTGAATGGCACCAACGAAGATTTTTATTCCAGCAAATTCAACGCAGGGCAATGGGAACCGGCCAAACCAATAGAAGGAAATATAAACACACCGATGAGTGAAGCGGGACAATCTGTTTCTTCAGATGGCGAATGGCTTGCATTTACTGCTAATAACCGGCAGGACAGCTATGGCAATTATGATCTCTACATTTCGATGATAACACCACGGGGATGGGGTGATGCCATCAATCTTGGTGGTCGTGTAAACTCCGATCAATGGGATGCACAGCCATGTTTGTCGCCTGACAAAAAAGACCTGTACTTCTCCAGTCGCCGGTTAGGTGGTTTTGGCGGTAAGGATATTTATGTTTGTCACCTGAAACCAAATGGAAGATGGGATGCACCGGAAAATCTCGGACCAACTATCAATACACCCGGGGATGATGAATGCCCCTTTATTCATGCGGATAACCAAACACTTTATTTTGTTTCGAATGGCTGGCCGGGATATGGCGGAAACGATTTATTTGTTACAAGAAAAGGCATTAATGGACAATGGGAAAAACCATTTAACCTTGGTTATCCTGTTAATACAATTAATGATGAAGGCACTTTGTTTATTGCTGCAGATGGCAAAACAGCCTACTACGCCAGCGACAGAAATGATTCCAAAGGCGGACACGATATTTACAGTTTTGAATTAAGGCAGGATATCCGCCCCATCAAAACATTATGGGTAAAGGGAAAAGTGTATGATAAAAAAACCACCAATGGCCTTCCCTGTTCTGTTGAGTTGATCGACCTTTCCTCAAAACAAACCATTACACAGGTACAGACGGATGAAACTGGTAATTACTTCATGACACTGCCTGTCGGAAAAGATTATGCCTTCAATGTAAACCGCAAAGGCTATCTTTTTTATTCAGACAATTTTTTAATGGCAGATCGTTCGCCTGATTCTGTCTATGAAAAGAATATTGCATTACAGCCAATCGAAACCAATGCCAGTATTGTATTGAAGAATATCTTCTTCGATGTCAACAAAGCTGAATTAAAACAACAGTCACAGGTGGAGCTCGACAAACTGGTGCAAATGCTGAATGAGAACCCGACACTGAAAATTGAGATCAGCGGTTACACCGATAATGTGGGCAAACCTGCAGACAACCTTGCTTTATCTAACAACAGGGCTAAGGCTGTGGTTACTTATCTTATTAGCAGATCCATTCCGGTTCAGCGGTTAACCGCCAAAGGCTATGGCGAAACAAAACCAATGGCTGATAATAAAACCGAAGAAGGCAGGGCACTGAACCGCCGTACAGAAATGAAGGTCGTTAGCCAGTAATTCACAGTTCGCTTATATTTGGATTTTACGACAATACAGTATGGATTCAGAACTGCTTTATCAGCTTGCACTCACATTAATTCCCAACATCGGCCCTGTACAGGCAAAAATTTTATTGCAGCATTGTAATGCCGAAGAGGTTTTCCATGCTAAGAAATCATATCTCGAAAAAATCGAAGGCATTGGCCCCGTCAGGGCTGCTTCAATTGCGGCCTTCAAAGATTTCACTAAAGCAGAAGAGGAAATAAGATTTATAGAGAAGTATAAGATCAAACCGCTTTTCCTGACAGATAATGGTTATCCAAAGCGGTTACTGAATTGTTACGACTCCCCCACTCTTCTTTATTATAAAGGCGAAGCTGATCTGAATGCCACAAAGATCGTTGCTATCATCGGTACAAGAAGTCACACCGATTATGCAAAACAGGTAACAGATAAGTTGGTAAAAGAATTAACAGAGCAAAACATAACAGTGGTCAGTGGTCTTGCATTTGGAGTAGATGCCATTGCACATAAGGCTGCTGTAAAAAATGGTTTACCGACAATTGGTGTACTGGCCCATGGCCTCGACCAGATATATCCTGCTGAACATGCTGGTCTCGCTAAAGACATAATAAAGCATAACGGTGGATTGCTCACAGAATTCAGGAGCAAATCAAAACCCGACAAACATAATTTCCCAACCCGTAACCGTATTGTCGCCGGCATGAGCGATGCCACTGTTGTCATTGAAACCAGCTTAAAAGGTGGTAGTATGATCACTGCGGAATTAGCAAACAGTTATAATAAGGATGTATTTGCCATTCCGGGTAAAGTAACAGATACAAAAAGTGCTGGCTGCAATTATCTCATTAAGAATAATAAAGCCATACTGCTTACCGATGCAGCAGAGTTGATACTGGTAATGCAATGGGAAGACAAGGCTAAGAGTAAAAAAGTGAAAAGGAGTCAAAGAGAACTGTTCATCGAATTGGCTCCTGAAGAGAAAATAATTGTTGCCATATTAAGAGAAAAAGAAACGGTACATATTGATGAGATAAATGGAAAAAGCGGATTGAGCAGTAGTGCCGTGGCCGGCGCCATGTTAAATCTCGAGTTACAGGGAGTTATTGCCTCCAAACCAGGTAAAATGTACAGTTTGTGCTGATATAAAAAATTCATTTTTCCCGTTTCCTTCAGGAGTATATCTTTGCACATGGCAACAAGAAATTCCTCCCCCAAACAAGTTCCCAACAAATTTTTCGGTGAAGGCCTGACCTTCGATGATGTGTTACTGATGCCCGGCTACAGCCAGGTATTGCCCCGTGATGTGGAAATTAAAAGCCGCCTCACCAAAGACATCACCCTCAATGTTCCGTTGCTGTCCGCAGCAATGGACACTGTAACAGAAGCAGCCCTTGCCACTGCCCTTGCAAGAGAAGGTGGCCTCGGCATCCTGCACAAGAACATGAGTATTGAAAAACAAGCAGAGCAGGTCCGCAAAGTAAAAAGAAGTGAAAGCGGCTTGATAATAGACCCTGTAACTCTTTTGGCAGATGCAACTATCGGCGATGCTTTAAAACTGATGCGGGAAAATAAGATTGGTGGCATCCCTATTATTGATAAGAATGGAAAATTAGTCGGCATCCTCACCAACCGTGACCTTCGGTTTGAAGACAATCCCAAACGGAAAGTGAGTGAGGTGATGACTAAAGAAAACCTCTACACCGCTCCTGAAGGAACGGATTTAAAAAAAGCGGAACAACTTTTCAAGAAAACAAAGGTTGAAAAACTTCCTATCATCAATAAGCAGGGAAAACTCACCGGCTTATTTACTTACAGCGATATTTTAAAATTAAAGAGCCACCCCAATGCAGTGAAAGACCAGTTTGGCCGTTTACTTGTGGGTGCCGGTGTTGGCATCACCAAAGATTTATTGGACAGGGTAGCTGCCTTACAAACTGTCGGCGCCGATGTGATTGCCCTCGACAGTGCACATGGCCACAGCAAAGGAGTGATTACTGCAGTAAAAGATGTAAAAAAGAATTTCAAAAACATAAATGTGATTGCCGGAAATGTAGGAACTGCTGCCGGAGCAAAGGCATTGGCTGATGCAGGTGCAGATGCGATAAAAGTTGGCATCGGTCCCGGTTCTATTTGTACAACAAGGATCGTTGCCGGTGCCGGTGTTCCGCAACTTACCGCCATCATGGAAGCCGCTTCGGCCTTAAAAGGAAAAAATATTCCGGTGATTGCTGATGGGGGCATCCGCTACACCGGTGATATGGTAAAAGCATTGGCCGCCGGTGCTAATTGTATAATGATGGGTAGCATTTTTGCCGGTACGGAGGAAAGCCCCGGTGAAACAATTATTTACGAAGGAAGAAAATTTAAAGAATACCGTGGCATGGGTTCACTCGGCGCTATGGCCACCGGCAGCAGCGACCGCTACTTCCAGGATGTGGAAGACGATGTAAAGAAATTTGTACCAGAAGGTATTGAAGGCCGTGTGGCGTATAAAGGCCTATTAAAAGAAGTGGTGTATCAATACACCGGCGGCCTTCGGGCTGGTATGGGCTATTGCGGTGCATCCACCATCGAAGAATTACAAAAGGCAACATTTGTAAAGATCAGCAACGCCGGCATGAGAGAAAGTCATGCACATGATATCGAGATAACAAAAGAAGCGCCTAATTACAGCAGGAGATAATTGTGTAAATTGGAAACAGCAGACATCTGCCTTTTAAACTACTATTATGAAAAAATATCTGGTATTCATCTGTGCCATCCTCTTAACTTGCTTTTCTGCTGTTGCCCAGACTGATAAGGAAAAAGCAAGAAAGATCTTACAGGAAGCTGTTCGCATTATGGACAAAGGAGAGATCGAGGAGTCAATTGTACTGCTGGATTCTGCCCGCAAACTGGACCCTGATAATTTTGTGTACGATTATGAGACCGGGTTTGCTTACCAGATGAAGAAGGATTATAAAAAAGCAGCCCGGTATTTTGAAGCTGCCACAAAACATAAAGATGCGATCGACCAGTGTTACCAGATGCTGGGCAACAACTATGACCTTGATGGCAACAGTAAAAAAGCCATTGAAACCTATAATGAAGGATTAAAGAAATTTCCCAACTCCGGCAAACTCTATGTTGAACTGGGGGTAATGGCATTGTTTGAAAAAGATTATGACAAGGCTGTTCAATCATGGGAAAAAGGTATTTCAGTAAATCCTGAATATGCTTCCAATTACTACCGCCTTGCTAAATTGTATGCTGCCAGCACTGATCGTATCTGGGCCATTTTCTACGGCGAAATGTTTATGAATATGGAGATAAATACCGGCCGTACCAAAGAGATCAGCGAAATGCTGTATAAAACTTACAAGGAGTCTATTGATATTTCTTCTGACACATCTGCCAAAGTTGATTTCGCAAGGCCTGTCATTAATTTCGACCCATCTAAAAAATTCAAATTCCCTTTCGACCAGGTTTTTGGAATGGATTTCTTAGTTGGCATGTCCATGTCATTATTAGGAAAAAATAAAGAAGTGAATATTGCTTTCCTGAATATCTCACGGGATGGCTTTGTAGATTGGTGGTACAAACAAAAAAGAGACAAGGAATACAATAACATCGTTATTGATTTTCAAAAAAAGATAAAAGATAACGGACACTTTGAAGCCTACAACTACTGGTTGTTCATGTCAGGCAATGAAAAAGAATTTGGCGACTGGTATGCAAAGAATGAAGATAAATTCAAAGCATTTGCAACCTGGTTCAATAAAAATTCCATTGAAGTGGACAGCAAACATTATTTCTTAAGAACAGCTGTAGATCAATAATAAAATCACAGGTTTGGAAACACTGGTTTCCAAACCTGTGAACAACCTGCCTGCTATTCTTCCGGCACTTCGAAAGTTATCATCTGCTTGTGAAAAGCCTTTACTTTATATCCCTGGTAAATGGCCGGCTCCCATTTCGGTGCTTTCTTTAATACTCTGACAGCTTCTTCTTCCAGGCCGTATCCATGATTGGTCAGCGTTTTGATCTCACTTACATTTCCCTCCTTATCTACCACGAACTGAACGATCACTGTATATCGTCCCGGTCCGGCACCATTATCTGTAGGAGTGTTTTCATTAAGGTTCGTTTCCAGAAACCTTTTCCAGTTGCCGATAAATTTTGCAGGAATATCTACAACTGCTGCCGGCCCTTCTGGTTCATCATTCTTCTTTATGTCCAGTATGCCCTTATCATCTCCGGGGTCCTGCGGCGGATCTGCAACAAAAATATCGGGCTTCCCCTCTCTTGTTTTTGTATCGATCCGGGCACTGTCAAGATCATCAAGTGAAGGTGGCGGTGTTTGCACTTCATCGTCAGGTAAAATTTCAGGTGCCGTAAATTGTTCTGTTTTTACCTGTTCTGTTTCTGGCTTAGGCTCTGGCTCTGGTAATTTTTCAGGCGGCTTCTCATCGGGTATTTCAGTCAATACAATTCCGGGAGTTATTCTGTAATCTGGTTCGTTCTTCTTGAATGAATTTGCCAGCGTTGCCCCTCCAAAAGCTAATCCTGCGATAACAGTTGTTACTACCAGTGCTTTTTTTATTCTTCCTGAATAAGTTTTCCGGAGTTCATAAGCCCCGTACTCTTTGTTACGGCCGTCAAAGATGACGTCTATCAGCGATGCTGATAAAATTTTGTTGGATTCCATGGTTTATACTTTTGCTAAATCAGAGTACCCGCTGTTACGATTTCCATAAAACTTTATTTTTATGGAAACTTTTATTATTGGCATCGCCGGTAACAAATTCTATTTTTACAGAAATCAATTGGCTTGAAGCGTTTCACTAATTTATACATAGCTGCTGGTGCCGGATTATTATTATATGCTGCATGGCCCGTCTCTCCGTTTACTTTTCTTATTTTTTTTGCATGGCTGCCTTTGCTCTGGTTAGAATCAAAAGTGAAGAGCCGTAAGAAATTCTTTGGCCTCACCTACATCACCATGTTCATCTGGAATGTGGCCACCACCTGGTGGATATGGAATGCATCAGCACCCGGTGCCGTAAGTGCTTTCCTGGCAAACAGTTTCCTGATGTGTTTTCCCTGGCTCGGGTTTAAGATCGCAAAAAAATGGCTGGGCGAACCGATCGGCTATATGGCCCTTGTTGCGTTCTGGATGTGTTTTGAATATATCCATTTACAGGATTGGGGATTAAGCTGGCCCTGGCTTACGTTGGGCAATGCATTCGCCACTCATCCTGAATGGGTGCAATGGTATGAGTATACCGGAACAAGCGGCGGTTCATTATGGATTCTGCTGGTGAATATTTTTTTGTTCCTCCATCTTAAAAATAATTTCAACCGTACAGAAGGAAAATCCTATAAACATTTATTGATCGGGGTTGTCATCTTATTTATCCCATTTGGTCTTTCATGGATAAACAACAGCCTGCAGTTACAGAAAAAAGGAAATGGTGCTGCATCAAACATTGTCGTTGTGCAGCCGAATATTGATCCCTACGAAAAAGTATCGGAAGCCGCCGGCTCCTTCGAAGCACAACTGCAAAAACTGATTGCCATCAGTGAACAGCAGGTGGATGATAATACCAGCCTCATTGTTTGGCCGGAAACAGCCTTATACACTGCTTCAAGAATTGATGAACAGGGATTAAAAGGAAATTTCTTTCTGAATCCCCTCTGGAGTTTTTTACAACGGCATCCCAATGCGTCTTTATTCACCGGCATTGAAAGCTACCGGATGATGAATGCCAAAACAAAATATTCTGAAGAGTTCAGCGGTCAGCATTATGAAACATACAATGGCTCGATGGTAATTGACAGTTCCGGCGCCCAATCATTCTACCATAAATCAATGCTGGTACCCGGCGTGGAAACCTTGCCATGGTTTTTAAAGTTCATTGATAAGTGGTTTGCAAAATTTGGCGGCACCACGGCAGGCTATGCCAAACAAAGTGAAAGAACAGTGTTGCAGGCAAAAGGCGGTTTCAATATTGCCCCTTCCATTTGCTATGAGAGTATTTATGGAGAGTTCATGAGCAAGTATGTCCGCAATGGCGCCAATCTCATCTGCATCATTACCAATGATGGCTGGTGGAAAAAAACACCCGGCCACAAACAACACATGAACTATGCAAGACTCCGGGCTATTGAAACAAGAACATGGGTGGCCCGCAGTGCTAATACCGGCATCAGTTGTTTTATTGATCCTTCCGGAAGGGTTATCAATCCGCAGCCTTATAATACTGCCGCGGCCATCAAGCTATCGGTTAACCCTGGCAATACAAAAACATTTTTTGTATTGCATGGTGATATTTTGTCCCGCATAATGGTAGTCTTAAGTATTATCTTACTTGGCTGGGCCATTCTATTGAAAATTATGAAAACGTTTTTTGCAAAAAAGATCAACACAGAGAAAAAGAGGAATACATGAGTTACACAAAGAAAGTAAACCTGGAAAGCCACCCTCTGTGCAGCTCATCTGCTCTGTATCTCTGTGTTAAAAAATGAACAAACAATTTCAATATCAAAATAAGAAAATCTTCTGTCGCATCATCGGCACCGGCAAACCTGTTATTCTCATTCATGGGTTTGGCGAAGAAGCCACTGTATGGAATAACCAGGTTGAATTTCTAAAAGATAAATATCAGCTCATCATCCCCGATCTGCCGGGCAGCGGCCAGTCTGAAATGATTGATGATATGAGTATGGAAGGAATGGCTGAGGTCATCCATTCTATAATAAAGGAAGAAAATATTACCAGCTGTCCCGTTATTGGCCATAGCATGGGTGGTTATATCACACTGGCACTCGTTGAAAAATATCCTGAGTCTGTATCTGCCTTTGGTCTTTTTCATTCTTCAGCATTTGCAGACAGCGAAGAAAAGAAAGCCACCCGCCGAAAAGGAATTGAATTCATACAACAGCATGGGGCATTTGAATTTCTGAAAACGGCTACCCCTAACCTCTTTTCTCCCATAACCAAAGATGAACAACCCGGATTAATCAATGAACAGGTAGCCGGTTTGGACAACTTTTTACCGGCATCACTCGTTTCTTACTACGAAGCCATGATGAAGCGGCCGGACCGGACAGACATTTTACGCAAAGCCGCTGTGCCTGTGCTCTTTATCATGGGGAAATACGATGCTGCCGTTCCTGTAGAAGACGGGCTGAAGCAATGTCATCTTCCTGAAAAATCGTACATTCACATCCTCCATAAATCGGGGCATATGGGAATGCTGGAGGAGCCGGACAAGAGTAACCTGGTTTTGGATAAGTTTTTGCTGGAAATATAAAATTCAATTTTCGACCAATCCGATCAATGAAACGACTTTTACTTAGTATAGTCTTATTCTGCCTGTTATCTGCACCTTCAGAGGCTGCGCACATTAAAGGTGGGTTTTTTACATATCAATATTTGGGTCCTGGTTCCGGAACAAATCTCAGGTATAAGATAACCCTCACTGTTTATATGCTGTGCACTGCCAGTGGCCCTCAAATATCAGATCCTATAAATTTTTCTATTTTCGATCCAACAACAAATCAGTTGGTACTAAATCCGAGTGTTTCAAAAACCAACGAATACTTTCTCAACAAAACCTTTGATGAGCCCTGTATTTCAGGCAACCAGATCGCCTGTTATTATAAGATTGTTGTGTATGAATTAGCTTCAATCGAACTACCGGCTACTCCCCAAGGCTATATTGTGGCTTATCAAAGATGTTGCAGAATACCCGGCATCATTAATGTTTCAGGCAGCGGTAGTGTAGGCAACACTTTTACTGCAAGAATTCCCGGAACAGCTACAGCACCCGGAGCAGAAATAAATAGCAGCCCATCGTTTCTTATCAATGATACAGCCGTAGTTTGCCGGAATAGCTTTTTTCAATACTCCTTCCAGGCAACAGACACTGATGGAGATTCACTTTCCTATTCGTTTTGTGATGCCTTTCTTGGAGGTGATGCAGGTGCTGGCTCTGCCCCTAATCCTGCAGCAAATCCACCATATTTCATTGTTCCATACCAAGCTCCTTATTCAGGCAGCCAACCAATGGGTGCTGGTGTTACGATAAATCCCGTTACTGGAATCATCAGCGGAATTGCACCGGATGTATCCGGGCAGTTTGTGATTTGTGTTTGTGTGAATGAATACAGGAATGGGGTTTTAATAAGTACTACACGAAAAGAATTACACGTAGAAGTTGGCGATTGCGACCCTCTCAATGCACAGTTAGCCCCGACGCTAACCACTTGTGATGGGTTTCTTGTAAATTTTTCAAATGGCGTTGGCAATCCTCCCGGTACAACTTTCCATTGGACTTTCGGTGATCCGGCAAGTGGCCCATTGGATACTTCGTTCGTAGAAAATAGTTCGCATGATTATACCATTTCCGGCGCCGGCACTTATAATGTAAGGTTAAGGGTTTCATTGGCCGGTTTATGCATTGACAGTGCCGATCTTATTTTAAATGTTTTTCCCGGCTTTTTCCCGGGGTTCAGGACTACCGGAAGCTGCTTCACCAATCCATTCCAGTTTAATGATACTACGAGGACCAATTATGGTTTTGTAAATTCCTGGAGCTGGAATTTCGGAGATGAAACTACTTTAGCCGATACATCACACTTGCAACATCCGCAGTGGACTTACTCAACTCCCGGCACAAAAACCGTAACACTGACAGTAACCAATAGCAAAGGCTGTATCAATACTGTTTCCTTCCCGGTAGATGTATTAGATAAGCCGGTTATTACTCTTGCTTTTAATGACACACTGATCTGCCGCAATGATGCTGTGCAATTGAATGCCGGTGGCACTGGTGTGTTTAACTGGACACCACTGACAAACATTGTTAATGCTAATACTGCTACCCCGACTGTTACACCCACCAGTACTACCTGGTATTATGTAAACCTGAATGATAACGGTTGTATTAACCGTGACTCTGTCCGTGTGCGGGTTGTAAATTCTGTTACCCTTCGTGCCATTAACGACACCACTATCTGCCAGGGAGATGCGATACAATTAAATGCAACATCTGACGGTCTTGCTTTCAGCTGGACACCGGTGGCTAATCTTAATAACCCCAATATCATCAACCCCGTTGCCGTAACTAATAACACTACTACTTATACGGTGGTGGCTACTATCGGCGGTTGTACAGCCACCGACCAGGTGATTGTAACTACAGTGCCTTACCCGGTAGCCAACGCAGGCCCGAACCAAACTATCTGTTATAATGCAGATGCCCAATTAAATGGTTCACATGATGGGGTGTCATTCAACTGGTCGCCGGCATCGTATTTAAATAACCCGACCATACTTAACCCCATTTCATCACCACCCAGAACGACCACTTATGTGCTGACAGCATTTGATACCAGGGGTTGTCCTAAACCGGGTCGGGATACAGTGGTAATAACAGTGCTGCCGAAAGTAAGGGCTTTTGCAGGCCGTGATACTACAGTTGTGGTGGGTCAGCCTTTATTGTTCAATGGAACCGGTGGGGTAAGTTATTTATGGAGTCCGCCAACTGGTTTGTCCAGCACAACGATCCATAACCCGGTGGGAGTCTATAATTCATCAATAGACAGTGTGAGGTACAAACTGATCGTATCTGATGCCGGAGGTTGTCTTGATTCCGCATTTGTAACAGTCAGAGTCTTCAAAACGAACCCTTATATATTTGTTCCAACGGCCTTTACTCCCAATAATGATGGCAAGAATGATGTCATAAGGCCGATTGCTGTCGGTATCCAGAAAATAAATTACTTCAGCATCTACAACCGCTGGGGACAAATGGTATATACCACTACTGTTAACCGGGCCGGCTGGGATGGTCGTGTTGGCGGCACTCTTCAAAACAGCGGCGTCTTTGTCTGGATGGTCAGTGCTATTGATTATACCGGGAAACCAGTCTTCCTGAAAGGAACGGTGGCGTTGATACGGTAGTCAATAGTGAATTGTCAATAGCCAATATCCCTCATTTCTAAAATCATTAAGATAAAAAGTGTTTCTAAAGCTCAATCATCAGAAATTAGAAGTTTTTATAGTAGCGAGACAATTTGTTTTGGAGTGCTATAAATTATCAAACACACTGCCTGCTGAAGAAAGATTTGGAATGATATCACAAATCAGAAGGGCTGCCGTATCCGTCTATTTAAATATAGCAGAAGGTGCTTCGAGAAAATCTGCCACAGAAAGAAAACGATTCTATGAGATAGCCAGGGGCTCCATGATTGAAATAGATGCTGCTTTGGACATTGCTTATGACCTGGAATACCTGAAAAAATTCGATTCACTTAAATTAGGCGAAACAATGGTCAATTGTTTTAAATTGCTAAGCGGATTGATCAAATCGGAGACCCAAAATTGACCATTCACCATTCACCATTCACCATTCACTATTCACTTAAAATGCAAAAAATCGTTTTCATCACCGGTGCCACTTCAGGGTTTGGAGAAGCAGCCGCTTATAAATTTGCCTCACATGGTTACGACCTTATCCTCAATGGCAGAAGGACAGACCGGCTGCAGGTTCTTGCCGATGAGTTAGAAAAAAAATACAATGTGGCTGTGTTGCAACTTCCATTTGATGTACAGGATGAAAAAGCAGTATTCGGATCCCTGGAGAACATTCCCGCAGATTGGAAAGCAATTGATGTTCTTGTTAATAATGCCGGCCTTGCATTGGGCCGTGACTATTTTGAAGAAGCGGATCTTTCCGATTGGAATACAATGATCGATACCAACGTAAAAGGATTTCTATATGTAGGCAAAGCAGTATCGCAAATAATGGCCGCAAGAAAGCAGGGACATATCATCAACATGGGTTCGGTTGCAGGCAAACAGGTATATGAAAAAGGGAATGTCTATTGTGCCACCAAGTATGCCGTAGATGCCATCACCCAGGCCATGCGGATAGACCTGCTCCGTCACAATATCAAAGTAACTTCCATCAATCCCGGTGCGGCAGAAACAGAGTTTTCTATCGTTCGCTTTAAAGGCGATGAAGGCACTGCCAAAAAAATATATGATGGCCTGAAGCCCCTCACGGCGGAAGATGTGGCCGAAGTTATTTACTACTGTACCACCCTCCCCCCGCATGTTTGTATCAACGACCTGTCCATCACCTGCACACAACAGGCCAATGCAATTTTCTTTAACCGGCAACCGGCAGGTTGATTTATATCAAAAAATCTGGTGACATGGGTGAATTACCTTAATTTGTACCCACTTCAAACCTCATCCCTTCCGTTGGCCCGAAACTTGCCGTAGAATCCCTGCGAAAATGTACTGTAAGCTGTTTTTTTCCGGAATAATCCGGCGTAAAATTTAGACCCCGGTTAACCAACTACTATTTTTATGACATACTTCCAATATCACCCGAATACTGTTATGAAAAAACCACTTCTCTTACTCACGGCATTGGCTTTCTTTGGTGCCACCGCTTTCTCACAGGATGTTATCCGCCTTCAGTCTTGCAGTAACGATCTCATCAGCAAACAGGTTGATAGTCTTAAAACTTTATATGGCGACCAGGGTTATGTATTATTGAAAGAAGCTTCGATCAGTATGGAGAGTGAGTTTGAAATGCCTGTGATCGTTCCGCTGACACAAGGAAGCTGGTACCAGTTTGTTTTTATTGGTGACTATACCTCCAGACTATATGAAGTACGGATGTATGACTGGCAGGAAAGACAGGTGATATTCCGTCAGAAAAGGTGGGGTGAGATAGATGGCAATGTCATCGTTTATTCTTACGTCCCGCAGTTCTCCGAATTCCACATGATGAAACCCGTACAGGTAAACAAACAAAAGAAAAAGAATTTATGTGGTTATGTGATGCTCTTTAAAAGAACAGGTGCAGATACGGGGTCGGTTACTCCAAATGCTGTTTCACAAAATCCGTAAACAGAACTAATAAATTAAATAAATATGAATCCTGGCCTCCCGCCGGGATTTTTTTATTGATATTAATTGCCCGTAGTAAAACCGATGCATAGTTCTTTAACTTGAAAATACAAGAAGCAATTCCTTCGGAAGTATATACTGCTGACAAAAAAAGTAAAGCAGCAAGAGTCTTGCTGCTTTACTTTTTTATTCTTTTGATAAAATCTTAGTTCTCTCCTACTGTGCCAGCGACACCCGTATCTGCAAACCACCCCTGGTATTGGTGATCGGGAAAGAGTTACTGATCTTCGGAATCGTCCGGTTTTGCTCAAAGTAAAGTTTCAGGCTCACCCGGTTATTCAGGATATAATCAATCGATGGGGCGATACGGATTACTTTTTGTCCTGCAGTACCAAACGACTGGTTCTGGTCCAGCTTACTGTTGGCAGTGGCATCATCCCGTAAGCTGAAATCAAACTTGAAAGTCACATCATTATCCAGCTTCATTCCGTTCTTGCCTATTCTCAGGTTCTTAATAATAGGCACACCCTTTTGTCTCCAGTTAAATCCAAAAGTGACTTCTGTGGAACGGTTCTCGGCCAGCTGGTAATCAATCAAACTCAAACTTAGCTGGCGGCTCTTCTTGAACTCAAACCGCATGGTCAGCTGGTTGGTGAATGTCATATCCAGTTCGATCAGCGGATCAAATGCTTCCTGTATGGTAATATTTGGAATAAGGAAGAATGGAATAAAATTACCGGTCAATGTATCCCTGAAGAACGGATAACCTACCCGGAACGGATCGGTGAACAGCAATGCTGAATTAAAACTGTTCATGCTGAACGTACTGTGATAACCATGGCGGATAGTGAAGTTGGTAAATATCTTATCCAATCCTGCCAGCCTTGACAAACCATTATACGTTACTGTCCAGTTTGGTTTTGGAATGATGCCTGAAAAAGGATTAGCCCGCAGGTTAGGGTTATTGTTCCGTATGAACTTAACACTGTTGGGGTCTTTCTTGGTGTACGCTGCAATGAATGCCGGTATCACTACATCCTGTGCATAGCGGCCGTATCCTTTAAAGTAATTCGGGTCATTCGGGTCAACAATATTTCCCTGGTAAGGGTTCAGTCCGGCGAGGCGTTTTGAAAGGATAGTCCTGTTACTCTCAAATTCTTTGAATGTTTCTGAAATAACATTCGGGTCAAACTTGGTGAACAATGTCTGGTATGAAATATAACTTACCGAGAAACTTCCAAGTGCATACGGATTCAGTCTCGTCAGTCCCACATTATCAAACTTGCTGGTATCCTTGTATAATTCTGAATACTGTTTATCAAATGTCTTATCCAGATTGATGTCAATATTGAAGTCACGGAAAGGACTCACTTGTGCAGTAATGTTCAGCCGCTGGTTGTAGCGTTGCTGTATCATTGCAGACACCAATGTATCCATTGACAACAGGCCCCTGGCGCCAAAATTATTTATCCAGTTGGTATCGGGCTGATAACCGAATATGTATCCAAACCCCGGTTGCTTACTCCTGAAATTATTACCCAAATATTGGGTGCTGTCCATATAGCCCGGTAAAGTGGTTCCAAAATCCTCAGTGTATTGTATACCCGCCCTCTTAACAGCCGTTAATAAACGGAAGAAGAACTTAGGAATAGCTCCCACTTCAGGAAGCTGGTTCGGATCTTTCTTCTGCTTTACTTTCTTTTCTTTGATTTTTTTGATCTTAATTATTTTTCCTTTCTTATTCCTGATAGTATCAATTCTTACAATAGTGTTACCGGTATTATCTTGTTGTTTAATTCCCGGAGTATTTCCGTCTAGAGTTGGTCCGGGATTTTTTCCATCATCATTTTTTGCACCATCTTTCTTATTGTCGCCCTTTTTGCCATCGTTCTTACCGTCATTGTTGCCAGGTTGTCTGGGTGTGCTGGTATTTACTGCCCGGAGGAATCGCCATTTGTTATACAACTCCTCAAACTTCAGTTCGCCGTTAATGGTTCTTGTTTGCGTATTCGCCAGTGTGTTCCCCAACAATCTTGATTCAGGTATAAGCGATGAAGCCAGCCAGTTATACTTGGTATTATAGCTGGCACGGAGTGTTGTCCAGTCGAGCAATGGAATTTTATTGGTCGGTACATTATAAGTAATTGTAGCCTCCTGGCGATAGTTGGTATTTCTGCCTCCCTTGAGTAAATTCTTACGGACAGAATCTTTCTTGATCTTGTCATCTATACGGCCAAACGGTTCATCTATCCGGGCATTATTGGTCGCCATAAAGTCAATAGATATGGAACGGGTCAGCGGCCATTGAAGGATATAGTACCTGTCGAACGTAAAGTACTTATTATAGGTCTCCGGAATTTTGTAAGGTCCGCCACCAACATTTCTAACCCTTGTTGCCCCAAACTGCCTGAATACATCTGCTTTAAAAGATATCTGGGAAGGCGCATAATTAAAGTTGATATCCTTTATCAGGGAGAGCCATTTTGATTTTGATTTAATAAGTTTCTTAAATGGCTCAAACGGTTTCGTCTGCGGCGCATAGCTGTATCCCAATGCCCCTCTTGTACGGCGCATCTCATCTCTTTCGATAAGCGGATTGTGGCTCAGTGTTTGTATATATGAATAGTTGAAATCAAAATTGGTAACACTCCAGATCTTTGGTTTCTTACCATCGGTTTTTAATTTTTTAACATTGGTCAGGTTGATGGTCTTGATAGTGGTAATGTCTTTCGCATCAGTACGGATAGAATCCCTTTTATCAGCCGGAGATTCTTTCAATACATCTTTCAGTTTCAGGTCAAGTGCATACGGGTCGTACTCAGGTGTTTTATGCACCTGGCTGATGCCGGCATACACTGGTATTTGTAGCCCTAATTTCTTGGGGAATAATTTACCAGCTTCAATATTGGCTGAGATATCAAACGTATAAACATCTTCCCGGCTTCTTTCATTCACCCGTTGCTCCAGTGTACCAAAGCCTTTGCTTCTGGCGGTTGCTGAAAGGGATAGTGAGCCCAGGTCTGCCAGCCGTACATCAGCTCTTGCTAAAGCAGCCCAGCCGCCTTCTTCATCTAATTGGGACAGGCGCAATTCATTAAACCATACTTCTGTGCATATTGACTCCTGTCCGGTATTTTCCACACCCAACAACATACCCCTCACTTCTCCCAGGTTTGGATTTCCAATCATAGCATAAACTCTTCCGTCTGGTTTTACTTCTTTATAGTAAGCAGAAGGTGATGTTCCCGATTTGTTCCTCCTGAACTTCAGGTCGGTCAATTCGCTGAGGTCAAAGTCAAGATTATTCTCCTGGGGCCATATCCGCAGGCTGTCTGTTTCTCCGAAAGCAGTTATTTTAAGTGGAATCTTTATCTCATAATAATTTCCGGAAAAGTCATTACCGATACGGATAACACTTCTTAGTTCACCCTCCTCTATTTGCTGATATCCCTGTACAGATTCAGCATGGATGAACATACTCAGTTTGCCATACTGCCGCATGTCAAGGTTTAGTGTCTTAAAAAGCCCTCTTGCTTCGTCCTGCAGAAGACCGCATACCTGCATACTGATGGATTGTTCGTTCAGGAATATCGCCTGGTTATTATTGCTTAACTGTTGTTGCCTTTCTATTCCAGGTGGAATTTTATAGGGAATTGGCTGACGCTGATCGTTTTCTTCAATGTTTACTGCAAGAATATTTACAGAGGTCGGATCAGGATTTGGCAGCGTAGTAAACATACCGGTGCTGTCAATGTTATTCCTGAATTTTCTCCATTGGTTACGAACAAGCTCTAGCTTACCAAAACGCATTACTACCGAATCGTCAAAGCCGTTCAAAAACATCCTGATAAAGCGGATAGATTTAAAGTCAGGTATATTACCCACTTTGAGTTCATATTGTGAAATCGGTATACGGAACAGGTACCATTTTTCATCCCGTTGTGTACCATCAGCAAGGGTTACACGGGGTGTTCTTACGTCGGTGATAAAAGGATTGCTGGTGGTCGTCATCCCGGGCTTTATGTCCACCTTATACTGAAAATATTCTTCCACTTCATTCATGGTGTTATCCCTGTTCAGTTCTTCTGCATCCGGATATTGGGTGAATGCATTTACAAATTGCGAATTGTTATCGTTGATTGGCGAGTTACCATGCGGGTTATTAATATTTTTATACCGTTCCAGTATTCCGGCTACCGGTGATTGATCAAAAGAAGCATCCCTGTATGGAATAAAATTATCAGCCGATGGATCAGCGATTGCTTTTTGATAAATAGCAGAACTTGTTCCATATAATAAGCCCAGTTGATCCAGGTAATTTGCTTTAAACCTCCTTCTTTCATCTTCATCCTGCAAACCATCATATCCGACATCCTGGTATATCCTGTCGCTTGGTTCGTTGCTGAATGCATTCGTTACCTGCAAAGGATTAGCCGGTGTCTGTCCCCACTTGGTACTTGAATCAAGTACTGCATTATTGGTTGGTGTCCTCAATCCGTTCTCATACAATCGTTGCCCGTCCCGTAATATATCTTCAGAAATATTACCCAGGTTAAAATATAATTGGCCACCGTTTGGATTACCCGTATTCGTTATGAATGGATCCTGCAACCAAAAC
Organism: Chitinophagaceae bacterium; assembly: GCA_037045605.1. Taxonomy (GTDB): domain Bacteria; phylum Bacteroidota; class Bacteroidia; order Chitinophagales; family Chitinophagaceae; genus JJ008. The sequence continues at coordinate 270,820 of JBAOHK010000011.1, forward strand.
TCGATGTATTCAATATTGCCGGTTTCAAAATCTGTCTGGTCGATATTCCGCATCAAACCACCCCATGATTGTTTGGGGTTCAGCAATCTTCCGCTGGCATCCACTCTTCCATTCCTGTATTCAAAATTATACGGGCCCCTTTGCTTTGGATAAAATGCAAGGTCAAATGTTGTCAGCAGGCCTTCACCAAACTGTGTACTGACTTTTGGAAATATTTCCTTCCGCAGTACCTGTCTTACTTCCGGTTTGGAAAGCTCTGCGAGGTTACCTTTTAGCGGATTATTCGGGTTGCTTTTTTCCTGTAGTACAGATTCGATATTATACCAGGCAATTTTTGCACGGTTATATCCGCTGATCAGGCTGTCGTTAAATGCTGATTCAGGGAATAGCGGTGCAACTCCGCCGGGGCCGTTATTACCCTGCGGAACCGAAGCCATTGCCCAGCTTATCAGCGGGAAACGAAGATCAAGTCCGGCCCGGGTTCCTTCAAAATCATCTATATACACCTGCCCTGCTTCCTTCTTTCCTATTTGTTTCGGGTGACCGGGGTCCAGTATGGCTGCTTCAGCATAAGCAGTAATCGAAGACATTGCTTTGGTGGAATAGAAAGGAAGTTTATCCAACCACTTTGTAAGGCGTGGCAGGTTACTCCGGTAATCTATATCTACTCCATACATGGAGTTCTTTATCGGATCATCACCATAAGATTGTTTGATAAAGAACGGACGTTCGCCCAATCTTACGATAGTACCACCAAGTGTCAGTTTCTTACTGGCAATATAATCAAGCCGGAGTCCTAAGAAATTCTTTTGTTGTAACCCAAATGCCTGGTTATTCTCAAAGGCAATATTTACCGGCACACCTGAACTGATAATAGCCTGGTTGGTCACTCTCAGTGTTCCAAGATCGTAGTTGATCTCATAGTCAACATTTTCCTGCAGGGTTTGACCCCCCGCAGTAACGGTTACTGAGCCACGGGGGATATTATAACCCAACTGGTAATCACCACCGGTACCACCACCAATGCCACCTGCTGCAGAACCCGAAGATTTTGATTTACCGACCAGTTTAAAACGGTTCAGGTTGGCATAGGTCTGTGCAATGGCTTTGATTGTATCATACAACGGGTAATATAAAAACCTGTCCCGCCGGTCCTGGGTACCAAAAACATAATCAAGGTCATGACCAAAAGGTTCCAGTACCGGGAAGATGATGCGGCTTTGTGGCGAGATAACAGTAAAGTTCTCTACAAAATCAAACACCCCGTCTGGTTGCGGGTCGTTTTGATTATTTAACCGGTCAAGGTTTACTAATTGAATAAGCGGCTGACCTCTGTAAGTGGTAAGTACGCTGTCAAGAGGTAGATATCTTTTTTCACCAAGGCTTGGCTCTTCAAAAACAACATCTAATTTGAAATCCTGTCTTTCCAGTTGACCATACCCCACTGAATAAACATTCTTCATCATCAGGTCCCAGATAGGAAGGTTTGTACGCTGTGATGTTGCTTTTAATAATTTCAGGAACAACACCCGTTGAGAAGTACCGCTTGTATCCGGTGTTACATCAGTAGAAAATTCACCCACCTGGAACACTCTTCCGTTGTAGGTATATTGGAAAGCAATACCCAACACTTCGTCAGGTTGCAACGGTTGGTTCAGCGAAAGGAAACCTATCTGCTGGTTGAATGAATAATCGGATGGTTGTAATTTCCTGGCAAAAGTTTTTTCAAAATCCTGCACCGGTAACATCCCCAATGCTGTCAAAGTAGATTGAACCAGTGAAGAGTTCCGGGCATTGGGATTATTCCGGATAGTGTTATATAAAGTGTTGGCATCATTGCGGGGCAACTGGTCGGCAGTACCTGCCCATAATGGGCTGTAGGGCACATTCTCTCCCAGGTCCATAAGGCCCACAATATCCCTGGTATCAGTAGTAGCGCCATTCCTGTTGGTAACCCAAACCTCAAGTCTTAATATCTGAACTGCAGAACTAACCACTGGTAATTTCTGCATCGCCTTATTAAAATTCTTGCGGAAATATTGCGACATCAGGAAGTGACGGTTCTCGTCATACTCATCTGCCCTAAGTGTAAAGCTTTGCGAAGCAGAACCCCCTGATAAACCAAGTGACTGCCTTTGTGATTGTTGATTAGCCAGTACCGTTGTAATAAATAGTTTACCGAACTGCAACTGTGTTTTTAAACCAAATAAAGATTGTGCACCTGGTATCAACGTCCCTTTCGAAGCAAAGTTGGTGTTACCTGCCTGGAATATTTTTATTATCTCATCATCCTTGCCCTGGTAATCTAACTTCAGTTGATTTTCAAAATTGAAATTGGCTAACGTATTGTAGTTGATCGGAAGTTTCAGCTTATCACCAATATTTGCATCCACCTGCAACTGTGAGTTCATGTTGAAATCAAAGCCGCCATTCTTTCTTGCTCTTTCCGGCAGTGTGGGATTTTTAATATTCTGCCCCTGGTAACCGGCCAGCAGGTCCACATACCCGGATGGACGAATTTCAACCTTACCCGTTCCGATAATGCGGTTGAACAAATCATCAGTGATCCTGAACTTGGGTTTGTATATCCGCCTGTTCATATTAGCAAGCAGGGAAGCTCTTTTCTTAAAATAATCTTCTTCATCCTGCCGGCCTTTCATACGGACAAACTCTTCCATTGTAAAAGCTGTGGGAGTACGGTAATATTTATTACCAATTTTTTCAACAATGTAATACTGGTTTGTTTTGGGATCATATTCAACAGTTCTTTTTATAAAACTGGTGTCCCTGAAATCAAATGTATTTCGGTTCGGATAGGTATATGGGTCGCCATACCTGTCCCGGATCGTAGGACGGGTCGTATCAGCATAGAAACCATTCTTGTCGTTGGGATTGTTATAATAACCAGCATTTGCCTGCGAAAAGGTGGCAAGCACAATGGTAAAAGTTACCAGTGTACGGAACATATGAGCAGTCTTAAGGTTCAATGTTTTTTCTCCATCAATTAGTTTCCTGAAAATAGTGGAATTAGAGGGTACGAAGTGCTTTTTTTATCAGTTCCTCAACAGGCAAGTTTGGATTAGCTGCAAGGGTCTTTTCAATGGCCTGTCCAGCGGCCTGACGATTGATTCCCAAGGCAGTTAAAGCATTTAACGCATCCTGTTGCAAAGTATTGTTTATCATAGGAGAAATATTTGATTCTACAGGGTTTTTGGCCAGCTTGTCCCGCAACTCAAGCACCATCCTTTCTGCTGTTTTTTTACCTATACCTTTTATCCCTTCTAATGTCCGTGTATCACCCTGAACAATGGCCCTCGCCAGTTCGTCAGGTTTCATGTAGGACAGCATTACCCTGGCGGTTGATGCTCCGATACCGGAAACACTCAATAAATGCTGAAACATTTCCTTTTCTGCCAATTCAAAGAAGCCGTATAAAATGTGGGCATCCTCCCTTATCAGGAGGCTGGTATGAAGTATGCCTTTGTCTAAATTTTGGATTTTTGAGTAAGTGTTCAGGCTTATCTGCACTTCGTACCCAACCCCGTTTACTTCTACCTGCACTACTGCCGGACTCTTATGCACAAAATCTCCTTTCAGGTAAGCTATCATAGGCTGCGAAAATAGGGAAATCGGTTTGAAGCCCGACGCCTGAACCATGATAATCAGCAGGCTGCCAGACCCGTCTTTGTAGCCGGGAACCGGTGGCATATCACCTGTATACCACAGGTATAGTGCAGGCATAGTTAAGGCATAGGGAGTGTATGGGGAGTGCATCAGGTCTGATCCCGGGGCATCCTTCTGACTTCATGCTTCTTACCTTAACTTTGGCCACTTTTATTTTAATACCAATACCGCATGAGTAAGAAAATAACGGCCGCCATCACAGCTATCGGTGGTTTTGTTCCGGAAGACAGGCTGACTAATTTCGACCTGGAGAAAATGGTGGACACCAATGATGAATGGATCCGTACCCGTACCGGTATTTCTGAAAGAAGGATCTTGAAAGGCGAAGGATTGGCCACTTCAGATATGGTAGTGCCTGCAGTAAAACAACTCTGCGAAAAAAGAGGCATCAGCCCGGAGGAAATTGATTGCCTGATTGTTGGCACAGTTACTCCTGATATGGTGTTCCCATCTACTTCAAATATTGCTTGTGATAAACTGGGAGCAAAGAATGCCTGGGGCTTTGATGTGAGTGCTGCCTGTTCAGGTTTTTTATATTCATTGACACAAGGTGTCGCATTAATAGAAAGTGGTCGCTATAAAAAAGTGGTCGTTTGCGGGGCTGATAAGATGAGTGCCATTGTTGACTACCAGGACAGGGCCACCTGCATCATCTTCGGCGATGGAGCAGGGGCGGTACTATTAGAACCCAGCGAAGAAGGTTACGGCATACAGGATTCGATTTTAAAGAGTGATGGTAGTGGTTGCCAGTATTTACACATGAAAGCAGGTGGTTCAAAAAAACCTGCCAGCATCGAAACGGTGATGGCGAGAGAGCATTATGCCTTCCAGGATGGCCAGCCTGTCTTTAAGTTCGCCGTAAAAGGAATGGCTGATGTTAGTGCAGAACTGTTGGAAAAAAATAATCTTACCGGTGATGATATTGCCTGGCTGGTTCCGCACCAGGCCAACTTAAGAATTATTGATGCCACCGCCAACCGGATGGGCCTGCCCAGGGAAAAAGTGATGATCAATATTCAGAAGTACGGCAATACCACTGCAGGTACTATACCTCTTTGCCTCTGGGAATGGGAGAACCAATTGAAAAAAGGTGACAATATTGTACTGGCCTCCTTTGGTGGTGGCTTTACCTGGGGAGCGACATTGGTGAAATGGGCTTATTAATTATCGCATTAATATCACTTTCTCAGCACCCCACTTATTATCAGCCGTAATGTACTTCACAACGTAGGCACCCGAAGGATAGTTGCCGATATCAACCTGCCATTTTCCTTTTTTATCTGCAGCAGAGAGGCGCATCAGTATCTTACCACTGAAATCAGCGATATAAATTTCTTTGATATCCTTTTTACTTTCAATAGTAAAACGACCGCTTGTCGGGTTTGGATAAAGTTTTACTGTTAAAATATTATCCGGCTGCCTTATATCGGGTTGCTGAACCTGTACTGTTTGGTCTGCACTGCAATCTTTTGCATATAAAAATTGTCCGATAATTCTTTGCAGCAGGTTGTTCAGCAATTCCACTTCATACTTATCAGTGGTCGGTTCAATATGGCTGTTACCAACACCGCTATGATTGGTAAGGAAGGTATACGTACCATTTGTTGCCAGTGCCATCGATCTTAATAAGAATTCAGTTGATTTATCTGTACCGCTGCAAGCCACAGGAACGATACGGATGCCCATTGCTGCTGCTTTAAGGGTAAGCTGTTGTATCCTTTCTTTGGCATCGTTATGTGGGGGCGCATCAAGGATCAGGAATAACAGTTTGGTCCTCGCTTTTGAATTCCATTGCAGGCTGTCCAGCGCAGTTGACAAAGCATCATCCACCGCTTCAGGAAAATCACCACCGCCTCCTGCACTTTGCAGTTTAATAAAATTGAGGGCCTTTAGCAGGTCATCATTAAAGGCTACGTTCTTTGTCAGGTAATCATCTCTTTTATCCCTGTAAAAAACAGAAGCCGCCCGTAATGAAAGAGAATTGTATTTATCCATCGTATTGCGGATAACATCTTCCAGTTCCAGTTTCAGGAATTCAATTTCATCTCCCATACTTCCAGTAGCATCCACTACAAAAGCAATATCAACATCATTGGAGAATTGGCAGGATTTGTCAGCTACCAGCAGGTTCACACCTTGTGAAAATTCAGAAGGATTTTGCAGAGTGTTTCCCTGTTTATCCGTTATGAAATAATTTTCAGTACCCGTATTCGATTTGAAAAAACCGGCCCATAATTCTGCTTTGCCGGTATTATCTGTAAAAGCCTTCCAAACAGTATCCTTTGTTATTTTATTCACCAGGAATACCGGCTCATTCATAATTGCATTATGTTTTTTATCTGTGAGTTGCACACTATACCGGTTATTTGATCTCATTCCCCAGAACACACTTAATGTTTTAAATTCATTTTCTGTATAATCCTCCCACATTTTCCATTTATTAAAATCATTTACTTCGCCGGCAGTCAGTATTCTTGATTTAGCCAACGACCCTGTCCGGGGTGTGATATTCGTATCCCTGGAATAATATTTTGATGATGCAGCCAGGTCCACATAACCGGATGGAGATGATGTACTGCTCATACCCCGTATCCTTAGTGGTTCTGATCTGAAGCCAGATCCATCTGTAATTTCAAGTCCGGAGACCTTGCCTGTCACGCCGGTAGAAGCAACGGGGCTGCTGCTGGAATAAGCTACTTCCTTTTTTTCCCTTGACGCTCCATAAGAGGTTACTACCACTTCATCCATGTCTTTTCTCTTATTGAGTAATACCACTTCAAAGTTTGGGTCTTTAATATTTTTTTCTGTGATAACCACTTTGTAAGGTTCCATTCCTGCTGCTGAAAAAACAAGAGTATCAGGCAGTTTGGTGGCCATAATTTTAAATGTGCCATCCGCATTGGTGGTAATAATGTTGGATTTATTTTGAAACCAGACAGCGACTCCTGAAGCATTGCCCCCTGACTCGTTCATTACACGGCCATTCAATTGCTGTGAAAAAACAGCGACGGGGGGTAATAAAAGTGCGGGGAGTATAAAGAGTATAACTTTTCTCATAACCACTCATTTTAAGAGCAGATGAAGGAATGAAAAGTTTTACACAAGAAAATGCTAATTATTTTTTGCCCCGGGTCCAGATAACAAAATCGGTAGCCGGCACTTTGTTTACCTCCAGTTGCCGCAGCATATTTATTAATTGCCCCCGGTGATAGGTGCCGTGGTTAAATACATGCAGCAGCATCTGCCAGGTTGGTTGTTTAAACTGTTGTTTTGAAAAAGTCTGGTATTGAAAGACATGATCAATAGAAAGTTCAGAGGCATTACTTATCCATTCTTCCCATCTCCTTGATTGGTTAAGTAACCCCGTGGCAGCATCTTGCATAGTGCCGGAGAAATCCTGGCTTGGCCTTATAATACGTTCATGAAGTTTCATCCGCTGCCACCAGATGCTCTCCGCATCCCACATATGCAATATGGTTTTGTACAGGCTGTTGAAACTGCTGGGCAATTCTGCTTTTTGTTTTTCTTCTTGCAATGTCAGGATCACCTCCAGTATTTGCTGACTGGCCCAAATATTATAAGCGGCGTATTGTTTTAAGAGTTCTTTCATTGAGGTGGTTAAAAGGATGAAATCAGTTATTTTTGAAATGATTCAATTTTCCAAATTTCCCACTTCCAAATTTTTAAAATGGATAAAAGTTTTCCACTAACAGGATGGGGCTCGTTGGCCGTTCACGGCGGGCATCACCAGGATCCGATGTATGCTCACCAGGTTCCCATCTATGCCAGCAGCACATACGTATTTGATGATGCAGAACAGGGTATGCGCCGCTTCAGCGGACAGGAAGAAGGCTATATCTACAGCCGATGGGGGAACCCCACCATGACGGAAGCCGAAGAAAAGATTGCTGCTATGGAAACCTTTGAAATGCCGCTTGAAGCAAAAGGAATACTCCATTCCTCCGGCATGGCAGCTATTACAACATTAATGATGGCCACACTAAAACCCGGCGACAAGATCCTTTCTCACTTTTCGCTTTACGGTGGAACCAATGAACTGATGACCAAAATACTTCCCGGACTAAAGATAGATTGTATCATTGTCGATCTGCGAAACCTTGAAACAGCGGAAACTGTTTTAAATGCCGACCCGGCAATAAAGATGCTGTACCTGGAAACACCGGCCAATCCCACCATTCAATGTGTGGATCTTGCGGAGCTGGTAATAATAGCAAGAAGATATAACTGCATCATAGCCTGTGATAATACATTTGCCACTCCCTATTTACAACAACCTTTTCGCTGGGGAGTAGATTTTGTAGTGCATTCTACCACTAAATTTCTCAATGGTCATGGTACAGCAATTGGCGGAATACTGGTTGGACAGGATAAAGAATTCATGAGTACACATGTTACCAAAGTGCATCGGTTGCTTGGGGGCAACGCCAACCCCTTCGACGCATTTTTACTGATACAGGGAATGAAAACTTTAGAACTCCGGATGGAACGGCATTGCCATAATGCAATGGAAGTAGCTGGTTTTTTAGAACAACATTCCGCTGTTGCTAAAGTAAATTATACCGGTCTTGCCTCTCATCCCGATCACTATATTGCTATGAAACAAATGCGGCATCCGGGTGCCATGCTCAGCTTTGAACTAAAAGGTGGTTTACAGGCCGGGATTAATTTTATGAACAAACTGAAAATGTGTGTAAGGACCGTTTCACTCGGCACTTGTGATACACTGCTCTCCCACCCTGCTTCTATGACACATTATAGTGTGCCAAAAGAAGAAAAAGAAAAATATGGTATCACCGATGGGTTAATCCGTATGAATGTTGGAATCGAGAACATACAGGATATTATTAATGATCTGGAACAAGCACTAAGCTAATAATTATGGCTATAACAATTCGCAGGGCAGTTAAAGAGGACTGTCCAAGGTTATTGGAACTGATTACAGAACTGGCCGTTTATGAAAAAGCGCCCAATGATGTAACGGTAACGTTAGAACATTTTACTGAAAGTGGTTTTGGAGACAGGCCGGTTTGGTGGGCCTTTGTTGCTGAAGAAAATGGAATTATCCATGGATTTTCCCTGTATTATATCCGCTATTCAACCTGGAAAGGCCAGGCCATGTATTTGGAAGATATTATTGTAACAGAGGCAATGAGAGGCAGGAAGATTGGTAAACTTTTATTTGACAGACTCATTGAAGAAGCGAAAGAAAAAAAGTTCAACCGCATCATCTGGCAGGTGCTGAAGTGGAATGAACCTGCAATCAATTTTTACAAAAAATATAATGCGGAACTGGATGGAGAATGGTTTAACTGTTCCATTTACCTCAAATAATTAAACCACTTGTTATGGTGGGCCATGCTGATGACTTCCGCTTTTGACTGCACATGGAGTTTGTCATAAATGTTGGCGATATGTTTACGGACTGTAAGTACACTGATATCCAGTTCTGATGCAATGCGTTTGGCATCCCGTCCATTTACCATATGCTTTAAGATCTCTTCCTCCCGGGTTGTTATCATTTCGGGCAGGGCATTCTTTGTTTCTGTGGCATCAAGCGATGATTTGCTCATGAGTTGCAAAGCCTTTCTTGCAATAGCCGGACTCATCGGGGCGCCACCGAATTCCAATACATTCATCACTGCTTCATGCAGCACACTGGCAGGCTCATGTTTCAATAAATAACCAGAGGCTCCTGACTTGATGGCTTCAAATATTTTCTCGTCATCGTCAAAAACAGTCAGCACCACAAAGTGAATCTGGGGATACAATGATTTTGCCAGACGGATGGTTTCGATACCGTTCATTTGTGGCATCTCCAGGTCCATAAAAATAACCTGCGGCAATTTTGCAGCAGGCACCCCTTTTAGTTCCTCCAGGCACTCATGCCCGTTGGGTGCGATAAAAGCAATCTGCATATCGCCTAATACCTGTATTTTTTGCAAAAAAGTGTTGCGGTTTACGTTATTATCTTCGGCAAGGGCTATAATAAAACTCATAGATAGAAATAAAATTAGTCCATTGACGGCGGTAAAAAATAATCAATTTGTAGTAGGTGAAATTTGCACAACGGTTCCGCCATCTAGGCCATCCAGCCAGTTGATTTCCCATCCCGCCTCTTTACTGCGGTTTTTCATGTTTAAAACACCGTTACCGCTGCCCATTTTCTTATTAAGTGCGGACATTCCCGTGCCGTCATCAGATACTGTTATTTTCCATTGAGCATCGCTTTCAAAATACACTCTAATATTTTTTGCTGAACTATGCTTTAGTGAATTGATTATCGCCTCTTTCGATATCTGGAAAAGATGAAATGCCTGTGCTGGTGGAAGTAATATATCTGCATTGATACGCTCAATCACATCCATATTTATTTTAGGATAGCTGGACCCGATCCGCTGAACAAAGGTCTTAACCCGGTCGCTGATAGCTGTTAATGAAAGATTGTCCTTCTTTAATACCCAGATTGTATCGTTTAACTGCGATACAATTGATTGGGAATTTATTTTAAGTTCTTGTAAAGCCGTTTCATGGTTTTGATGCAGCCTTATCTGGTCAACATTGCTGGCAATAGCAGCTGCATAAGCACCCAGGTTATCATGTAAATCAGCTGCAATCCGTTTTCTTTCATTTTCTTCAGCCTTTGCAATAGCCTGAGCCGATAAAAATTTTTCCTCTTTCAATAATAACTGATTTTTTAGCTCCTGTTTTTTTCGATAATTGCTAAAAACCAGGTAGGATATAATTATTCCAAGCACTAATAACCCTACTGAACCATAAAGCCAGTAATTCTTTTTTATCAGTGATAATTTTTGCTCTACTATAATATTTGAATTCTTTTCAGTTTCGTATTTTGTCTGCATTTCTGCAAGTGATTCCGCGGAATTCTTTTGATATACCGAATCTTTTAACCTGATGATATTTTCCAGTGTCTCGGCGTATTTGATAGTATTGCCTGATGCTTTATAGTTTTCTGCCAGGCTGCTGTAAAGGAAAAAAAGCTTTGTCTCTATATTATACTTCCTGGCTATGATAATCCCTTCATTACAAATGGCAATCCCTTTTTCGGGCTGGCCGTTATTGGCATAATAAAGCCCCAGCTGGCTCATATCTGAAACAATGTAAAAAGGATCACCTATCATTTTGCGTATCTCCACCGCCTCCTTTAAGGGAATTTCAGCAATTATGCCCTGTCCTGATCGTACCAGTAACTGTGCTTTTATGGCTAGTGAGTTAGAAAGTGCAAAAAGGTTTTCATGTTTCCTTGAATAATGGATGGCTTTGTTAATAAAATAGAAAGCCGAGTCTGTTTTACCAAGGCCATTATAGTTGAGAGCAAGGTTGGCGAATAAGATGCCATATTTTCCCAATAGTAAAGTATCGGATGTTGTACGCAATGCTTTCAGGTGCCATGACAAGGCATCCATTATCTGACCCATTTCCAGGTAAGCCCAGCCAATTAATGTTTTGCCTTTTATCTGCAGTAATACATCGTTGCTTTTTTCAGCGCCATTAATGGTCTGGTAGCCCATATCAATTGCTTCCTTGTATTGATTTTTGCGCATGAAGCAACGGCCTTTTTGGTTAAAAAGGTTGGCCTGCAATACAGGATCTGTAATTTTTTCTGAAGCTAATATCTCCAGACATGCATTGGCAGCATCCAGGGAGGAATCAATAAGGCCTTTTGTGGTTAGTGCCCCGGATTTGTAATACATCGCCTGTACTTCATCATGCCGGTTATTGAGCTGACCTGCTATTACTCTTGCATTTTCTGCATAACTCATCAGTGTATCCGGATGCAGTGTATAACCCAACTCACACAATGCAAAAATGGCTTTTACCTTTTTTTCGTTTGAGATGGATTCCCATAGATTTTTTTTAAGGCTGTCGATAGTCCGGGTTTGGGCATTGATAATGACCGGTACTATTAATAAAAGCAGGATAATATATGGTTTGCTGCGACGCATTGTCTGTCAATGTCTAAAATACATAAATCCATTCCTTATAAGGACTTGTACTACAAATTAGGTATTTCCTGCCGCTGTTTTAAATACAATTTTTATAGTGTGGAATTCTATCCAGCGAAACCTTCCGACAGCTTTTGTTTTCTGACCCTATTAATTAAGTAATTACCAATGAGAGAGTACCTGAATGACTGACATAGACCATCCATTACAAAGAACTTAAAAACTAACTGATGACCAGCCGCTTATTGATTGTTTTGATTTCAATTATTCTAAGCCAGGTATCTGCAATGGCTCAAAGAAACCGGGTTTCAAAGCAAATAATGGCTGAACTGGAGCAAAAGCTGACAATCCCCGCAGGGGCTACTCTGCCAGTAAACAGATTTGCTGCCCGTAACGAGTTGATTGAATCCGGCTGTGATTCAATTTTTCTCACAAGGCAATCTGAAATTGACAGCTTCAATATCCTGAACCCGGGCTGTACTACGGTCCGCAAAATTATCATTGACGGGCAAGGTGCCAGCCCGGCCATTACAAGATTAGATTCCCTTAAATACATAACTAACATTACAGAAGAACTCACTGTTATTAACACATCTGTTACCAGTTTATCTGCTTTGCCAAACCTTGTACAAATAGGCACTCTTTTTCAATTGAATTATAATCCATTACTTACCAGTATCGGGCTGAATAATCTCACACAATTGGGAAAAATTGTTTTTAGAGTCAACCCTTCCCTGAACAGTATTGCAGGCCTAAGTAACAACATTGATACCATAGGTGGAATCTTAATTGATACTTCTTCATTGACAAGTTTAAGCGGACTATCAGGCATCGTTCATTTTGATGGTTATCTTGATATCCGGAACACACCAATAACTAATTTAAGCAGCCTTACCAGTCTTGTCTCCATTAATGGCTACCTGAGATTAGAAAGCATACCAACCCTTACCTCTGTTGGACTTAGCGGTCTTGAATATACCTGGGGGTTTTTGTTTTCCAGTCTTGACAATCTTACCACTCTTGCAGGACTTACCAACGATCTCACTACTACCAACATTGGTACTTTCTGGCTGATAAATACCGGTATTACCAACTTTACTGGTTTTGACAGCCTTACTTCCTGTGTCAATTCTTATATATGGATCAATCCCAATCTTACATCCTTGCAAGGGCTGCAAAATGTAACCGGTGATATTGCTGAAGGCATTTCATTGTGGGCAAATGATGTGCTGACTGATATTACAGCCTTAAGCAATGTCACCTCACTTAGCAATGGTGATCTTGACTTTCATGGTAATAACCAACTATCGAACCTGGCCGGATTAGGCGCTATCACTACCATCGGAAAACGATTACGGGTGTTTGAAAACCCGGTTATCACCTCATTAGGATTTCTTAACTCAAACCTTGATATCCAGGACAATGAAAATCAAGGCGTGGAGATCAGGGACAACAGTCAACTGTCCTTATGTTCTTTTACCCCGCTTTGTATTTATTTGAACAATGGCGGCACAGGTGATATTCAAAATAATTCAGCCGGATGCAATAATATTTCAGAGATCATTGCTTCCTGCGCCAATTGCACCAATAGCGGCACATTTAAAACATGGGTTGGAGAAACAAGTTCTGATTGGGATGATCCTGCCAATTGGAACCCGGTGGGAGTTCCGGCTATTTGTGATACGGTACTATTACCCGAAGCAATATTTGGAAGAGTATCCTATTATCCAACGGTAAACTCCCACACTGCTATCAGCGGTCTGATCATGGAGACCGGAAGTTCCCTGGATCTGAATGGCTATAATCTTACTTGCGATGACACATTACATATTTCCAGTGCCAATATAGACGGAGGTAATATTATTTTGTTAAGGAATATCAATAATCCATCTATAGAATGGAGCAACATTACGGGCAATACCATCACCCTGGAAAATTACAACGGAAGCCTGGATTTCTACGGTTCCAATTTTTATGGAAATACTAATATAAGCGATGCTGTCACCCGGACGGGGAATAATAATATTGCCGGAAACTCTTTTTATGGCAACTTCACCCTTTCTGCAAACAGCACAGAAGCCTTTGCTGAAACATATATTTCCAACAATGATCCTGATGAAATTTATGGCTCTGCAACATTTAATATTACCACACCGGCCATTTTCAGGGTGGGTAATTACAATACGCTTCGTATTGAAGGCGACCTGAACCTGAACACAAATATTGACTCCTCATTGATCGAATTAAATGAGATAGCTTTCAGGTATGGTACAAACAGCCATATCAACCAGCTTGGCACAACTTCCATTAGCATCAGAAATCTTTTCCCTGATAAATACTCAAAGTCTCAACTGATCATTCCAGAGCAGAATATATATATTACAAACAGGGCAGCATTTACTGGCGGATTGATAAAAACAACTCCTTCCAAGCTTGTTATCTTTAAGGACAATGCTTACATCAATCAGTATTCGAGTGAAAGCTGGATATGGGGACCAGTAAGAAAGATCGGAAATGATGAATTTATGTTTCCTACTGGTGACAGTCTGAAACAGGCTGTTATCAAAATGACAGCCCCATCACAATCAACAGATGTTTTTACAGCTCAATATTTTCGCACCAACCCAACTGCAGCTGGTTATGATACTGCACTACATGCCGCCAGCCTTACATCTATTTCAGGACGGGAATACTGGATGCTGGACCGTGAGAATGGCAGCAGCAATGTTCGTATTACCTTAAACTACGACAGCACCCGCAGTATCCCCGTTGCTTCGCTTTACAGTTTACGGATAAGCCGTTGGAATGGAAGCCAGTGGCTGAATAATGGCGCCTCCTCTGTTACGGGTAGTTTGGCGGAAGCCTTTGTTACCTCACTGGATACCCTTTCTGCTTTTGGTCCGATAACATTAGGCTATGTATTACCGGCCCGCATTCCGATCATTACTGTTGGTGATATGGATACAGTGACCTGCCGCAACATTGCTTTTAAGGTCCGGTTCACAGTCGACACACTGATGTACACCACCAATAATTTCATTGCACAACTGTCTGACAACACTGGCAGTTTCAGCAGTCCGTTAAACATAGGTTATAAAAATGGTGCGAATAATTCCGATTCCATTAATGCGGTTATCCCGGGAAGTGTTGCATTGTCAGCAGGCTACAGGGTGAGGGTAATAGGAACATCTCCACCTGACACAAGCATTAATTTCAAACCATTAACCGTAAAGACCAATCCATCTTTAACGTTCACAGTAGAAGGCCCATCACCTGCATGTATTGGTGGCGGTGTTTATAAATATTATCCTAATCAGAAAGAGGCCGGTGTGAATTTTAACTGGACTCTGCCCGTTGGCGGCACTTTAACTACTAATGAAGATACCGCTTATATTACCTGGACAACAACAGGCAATCATATACTATCACTCCAAACATCAAATCAGTGTGGTAATGGACCCAGCGCCAATAAACTGGTGAATGTTCCTAACCCTGCACCAACCCAGGAACCTGTACTAACAAAAACAGGACGATGGCTCTTTTCATCTACCCCGGCCCCTGCACAAAATGCAGCAGGTTACCATTGGTATAGAAATGATACTTTGATCGCAGGTAACACCAATTCATCTTATTACGCATCGTTGGGAGGAACTTATACGGTAAGATATTATAACAGTTGTGGCGATGGCCCTGCATCCAATTCATTTCTATTTGCTGCCAATTCAATTCCTCAAACAATTAATTTCCCAACCATTCTGGATAAAACTTATGGAGATGTTCCATCAATAATACCGGCAACTTCCAGTTCCGGATTGACAGTATCCCTTGCAATTCTAAATGGTCCCGGTTCTCTTTCCGGTAACCTGTACACTATTACCACGGTTGGTCCAGTCAGCATTATTGCTACGCAACCCGGTGATGATGTATATGATACTGCGGTGGCTGTAATACAAAACTTTTCAGTACTTCCGGCTCCGCAAACTATTAACTTCTCTGCCATTGCCGACCAGCTTCTGGGTACTCCGCCATTCAACCTGGCTGCGACAGCCACATCTGGTTTATCAGTCGGCTTCTCGGTATTGTCAGGTCCTGCAACACTATCGGGAAATCAATTAACACTTACAGGATTGGGCACTGTCACCATCAGGGCTACACAAAATGGTAATACAAATTATTTAGCTGCGCCACCTGTTGACAGAAGCTTTTGTGTATTGGTTTCCCACCTGGTTTCAATTACAGGTACTCAATCTGTATGTGCCGGCCAATCTGCTACTTACAGAATAAACAATATTGCCGGCCTTACATATAACTGGCGGTTGTCAAACGAAACAACGTACCCCTCAACAGTTGATAGTGTTGTGATCAATTGGAATACTCCAGGTAGTTATATATTGATTGTATCTGCAACCGGCCCTTGCGGCGCAGCAACAGCAAATGATTCGCTGGCCGTAAATGTTATCACTCCTGTTACACCCGGAACTGTATCCAACATGCTGCCGGTAAATGGTGCCATTGATCAGCAATTGCCGTTATCACTATCCTGGTTGCCTGGTTCCAATGCATTAAGTTATGATCTGTACATCTGGGATTCTGCCGCAGTTGTACCTGTTTCTCCATACGCCTCTAACATTACAACTGTTCAGTATATTCTTCCCGGCAGTTCTTTATTATATAACAAGGCGTATAAATGGAAAGTGATTTCAAAGAGTGCCTGCCTGCAAACTGAAGGACCTGTTCAGCAATTCAGGTTAAAAACATTACCTGACCTGATGGTAAGTGATGTACAAGCCCCCACGGCAGCATTCTCAGGACAAACAATTTCATTCAGCTGGAAGGTAACTAATAATGGACCCGGTATCACCACTACCAATCAAACCTGGAATGATGCTGTTTTCCTTTCATTTGATACAGTACCGAATTTCTCATTACCACCGAATATTAATCCGGCTGCATGGAACCAGTTGGAATTTCCGATCCGTCCTTTACTTGTTGGTACCCGATCCAATATTACAGCATTAGATAGCGGTCAGCATTATACCAATTCACTCAACTTTCCGTTGCCGTTAAATTATAGCCAGTCGTTGTATGTTTATATAATTACTAACTATCCAAATGGCATCAATGCACCCCTGCAGACTATTTTTACAAACGATACTGCAAGGGCACCGCAAGCAGTCAATGTAACTCTATCACCCACACCTGACCTGCGGGTTGATACAGTCTTCACACCGGCCTCCACTTTCTCCGGCAGCTCTGTCAGTGTAACATATAAGGTGAAAAATTACGGAGTACTTACCCCGCCTGGTAGCACATGGACAGACAACCTCTATATATCGCAAAGCCCCGTTTTTAATATAAATACCGCAACTCCATTGAAATTGGTGAAACCAAACGGAACTTACTATCCGGATGCAGTTGCTGCCACAATTACTAATAACACACAATTGCTGACAGACAGTTCATACACAAAAACCTTACAGGTTATTGTTCCCAATTTCATATCAGGCCCCTATTTCATTTATGTGATTTGCAATGCCAATAATTCTGTCTATGAAGGCGCATTGGCCAATAATAATACAGGTAATAATCAACTGCAGGTTTTCCTGACTCCCACACCAATTCTCACTGTAAGTTCACTTACCGTACCTGTATCTGTGGCTAGTTTAACACAGCAAATTGGTATTAACTGGAATATAGAGAATACAGGCTTTAGCGATAATATTGAAAAAAATAAAGGCCATTATTACTTACCGAATGGAACCTGCAATAACCCTGCAAATGGAATCAATTTGACTGACAGTGTTGGTTTTGGTTCTAGCTACTGGACGGATCGTATCTATTTAAGCACAGACTCATCCGGCATTAATGGCAATGCAGTATTAATTGGCAACTTTATCCAGGGAATATTTAATAGCGGTATTGCCGCAGATTTAGCTCCTCCCACAAAATGCGTTGCCGCCGGGACAAACCCATCCAGCGAAAATATAAACACACATACTGTAATAAGACCAGGTTCCAATCATCCGGGGTCACTAAATTTCAACATCCCCTCTGATCTGCCTGCAGGGAATTACTATGTATATGTCAGAGCCAATGCTGCACAACATGTTTACGAATACCCGGGAACACCGCAGGTAAGAAGAAGCCCTCTGCCTATAAATATTCAACGGCCCGATGCTGTCGTATCAAATATTACCGTACCTGCCAACTCAGTAAGTGGTCAGCCTGTCACTATTACATACTCAGTTTTGAATAACGGACCCGGCAGTGTGTTCAACCATTTACGCAAAGACAAAATATATGTAAGTACTTCCGCCGTCTTTGACGGGGCTGCAGAATTAATCGCCACACAAACTTACACTGAAAACCTGCCTGTGGGTACACCGGTTGTTCATTCAGTCAGTCATACTTTCACCGCCGGACTTACCGGCAACAGGTACTTTTATGTGCATACCAACTTTGACAGTACATTCAGGGAAACAAATAGCAATAATAATATCAACAGTGCCGCTACGTTGGTCGGCAATGCCACACCTGTTGACCTGGTGGTGACATCCGTCCCATTCACTGATTCATTATTCACTCTTTATCCATCGCAAATAAAATATACAGTAGCTAACAACGGTCCGGGAAGTACTTATGGTAGCTGGACAGATAGTATTTACATCAGTTGCAACCCGACCTTTAGTCTCTCCTCCAGCTATTATATTGGCAAGAGAATACATAATGGGATACTTTCTTCCGGTAGCACTTATACGGATTCGTTTGCTGTCGCCATGCCTTATGGCTTTCTTATAAACTCCTGTTTCCCGGAAACAGCCTATTCTACAGCTTACTTCTTTGTTAAAACAAATGCCGGTTCCGGTGTGTATGAAGGCACCAACATAAATAACAATGTGACCGGCTCTGGTGCAAGAGTATTAGTCAACCCTTTAGTTGACCATATTGTAACTACAGTTTCCGGGGCTGATACTACAATTGCAGGAAGGCTCTATCCAACCACCTGGACTGTAAAAAACATTGGTTATAACCCCAATAATAATTACTACTATTCATTTTGGTATGATGCAGTTTACTTTTCTCCAGACTCTGTCTTTAACAACAATGCTGTACCGGCAAGTAATTTCGCTGCCACTAGCAGGCTTGAACGGAATCAAACTTACTCTGAAACAAAAACTGCAACAGTTCCCAATATTCCGACCGGTGATTATTATGTATTTGTAAAAACAAACTACAATTCTTACATATTCGCTGAAAAAGCATTAAATAATAATACCAACCTTATCCGCAACGGATCCGGAGCAGCGAAAAAAATTCATGTCATCCAACCACCATTGCCTGATCTGGTCGATACGATACTTTCCATACCGGTGTTTGCTGCTATCGGGCAGCCTCTTACAATTATTCATAAAGTGACTAACAACGGCGTTGGTGGTACTTTCCCGTCCGGTTGGAGTAACAGCACATGGCTATCAACTGATTTTATTCCAGGCAATACCGGTGATATATTACTGACCTCTGTAAATCATTCCGGCAATCTGCTCCCGGGACAATCCGATACTGACACTGTCACAACCACTTTAAACATCTTTACTCCTCCTGGAAATTATATTCTCCTCTCCAAGGCAGATGTAAACAATGCTGTGTTTGAAAGCAATGACACCAATAATGTGGCTTTCGGATATATTACTGTTTATTCACCTGCTCCATCAGACCTGGTTATTCATAACATTATGAAACCGGATACAGCCTACCTCGGATACACGATTGATACAGCGAAATGGGTAGTTGGCAATATCTCAGTCAACAATGCAGCGGGCGCCTCTTCCGATGGAATCTATTTATCAAAGAATATGTTGCTTGATTCAACAGCTGTGCTGCTGGGAATTAAAAACAAGATCATTAATCTTCCACCTCTCGGAAGAGACACCATCAGCTTACAACCTTTGGTTACTGGAGTTGTTGAAGGCAATTATAATGTACTGGTAAAAACAGACCTGCTGAATAATATTACAGAATCCAATAAGAGTAATAATGTCGGAGTATCTGTCAGCAGCCTGTATGTAAAGGCGAAAGAATTATTGCTCAATATTCCTGAAAATAACACCCTGCATACTATTACCCGATATTATAAATTACAGATACCGGATTCCCTTCGTGGGTCAACGATTCTTGTCACGCTGAAGACCAACGACTCTCTCACCATGCGAAATGAAATGTACATCGGCCTTGGGTATGTGCCAACCCCTTCATTATTCGATTACCGGTTTGAAACGGCTAATTACGGCAACCAGCAGATCGTTATGACTTCAGTGGTTGATTCGGTGTATTACATTGCTTTCCGATGCGTATCATCGAATCCGCTGGTTCAGAATATTACGCTGAAAGCAGTGAAGCTTCCATTTGCCGTACTAGCCGTTCAATCAAACTCAGGAGGTAACATTGGAAACGTAACGGTAAAAATCAGTGGTTCATTATTCAATAACACTATGGTTGCAAAACTGGTAAAACCGGGTACTACGATTTACTCATCGTCTGTGTATTTTGTCAATAGTGCAACTGTCTTTGCCACTTTCAATTTGCAGGGAAAACCATTGGGTGTATATGATGTATCACTGCACAAAGTCGATTCAACTGTTGCAACACTCATAAATAGTTTCACGGTAGCCAATGCGAACAATGGCGGAATACTGACAGGTGGTGGACCTAATACCGGCCAGACAGGAAGTGGTAATCAGCCGGGTTGCGACCCCGGCACACCTTCCGGGTTGAACAGTCAATTGGTTACTGAAGTAGTAGTGCCCAATATAGTATTTGTAGGCTGGCCATTTGTAATACAAATCAACTACACTAATCCTTCGAACAATGATATACCAGCCCAGGTGAGAATATTATACAACAATAAAGAAGTAATGCTGGCTAAAACAATTCCTGAACTTATTGCAGGTAATACATCATTGCATCTTGAGCTTACAGAGCCGGGTGGGCCTCCGGGCATCATACGGGCAGGTGGCAGCGGATCAATTACTGTGTATGGCAAAACACCTGTTAATATGCCTGGTCACACCATGATTAATTTCACGCTGAGATAAAAAGAAACTATGAATCATCTATTTCAAATAAAGGTTATGAAAAATAAAGGCTGCCGCCATTTGCTTTGTTTACTGCTGATGATTAACGCAGCAATTTCCCTTACTGCACAAAACATCAACATCCCTAATAAAACAGGGCCAATGGGCCTGGAGGTAAATACGCTTACCGGCAATTTATTTTTCTCCAGGACAGATCTTTATATTCCGGGTAGAGGTTTTCCACTGGATGTTACTTTCTTCTACAACAGTTTTAACTATACCAGGAATAATGGTTTTGGCAAAGGCTGGAGTTTCAATTATTATATAAAATATAAAAACGACTCTGCCGGATCTAAAATCATAAACTGGAGCGATGGACGGGAAGATACATATACTTCTGCCGGAGGCGGTGTATTTAATACACCAAAAGGTTTTTTCAGTACATTATCAGAATATCAGCCAGGGAAATTTATGCTGGTTGAACCAACCGGGGCCAAATTTTATTTCGACAATGCCACCCACAAAAAAATAACAAAGATGGAAGAGCCAAATGGCAACTTCCTTACAATGGCTTACACAGACAGCCTGCTTACCGCTGTTACAAACACTGCCGGACAAAGCATTTCTTTGAATTATACAAACGGGAAACTTACCGGCATTACCGATGCGGTAACTTCTCCCACCCGTACCATTACCTATACTTATGACGGCGCCGGAAACCTTACACAAGTAAAAGATCCCCTGAACGGTACCAACAAATACAGCTATTTAGTGAATGGCCCGATGAAAGGGATTTCAGATAAAAACAACAACAAGGTGGATATTGTTTACTATTTTGATTTAAGCATCAGTGAACTTGTTGGCTGTAATAAACGGATAAGTTTTTCATTCGATACTGCTGCACATACTTCCTTTGTAACAGATCATCAAACCAATGGCTCAAACCAGGTAACACAATATATCTTTAAAAAACTGGAAGGCAAAACATGGCTCAGCTCCCTTTCCGGAAACTGTTGCGGGTTCAATATGAAATTTGAGTATGATGCTAATGGTAATAAGATAAAGGAAACAGATGCCAACGGAAACATCACCAATTTTACCTATGACAGCAAGGGGAATATGCTTACCATGACAGATCCGCTTGGTCAAACCACCACCTATACCTACTCTTCGAATTTCAGCCGGGTTACTTCATTTACTGATGAAAAAGGATTTGTTACAACAATGACCTATGATGCAGCCGGCAATCTCACACAAATGGTTGAACCGGGAAACCTGGTTTATTCCGCCGTTTATAACAGCAATGGCGACATAACCAGCAGCACCGACCCTAAAGGGAATACATTCACTTATTCATACGACGCTAATGGAAATCCTTTATCCGTAACAGGCCCCAATGGCTACCAGGCAGTTTTGGGACATGATGCGAGGGGAAACCTGCTCTCTTTTACAGACGCAAGGGGAAACACCACTGATATGGAGTATGATATCCTGGACAGGCTCAAAAAAATAACTGACCCGATCAATAATAATATAAATTTCTCTTACGATGCCGAAGGAAATAACATTTCTGTTATCAACGAGAATAACGAAACCAGCACAATGGGTTATGATGCTTCGAACCGGATAGTACGTTTTACTGACGCCAAGGGAAATAATGTTACCGCTGCCTATGATGCCATGGACAATCTTACCAGCGCCACCAACCAGCTTGGCAATAAAATGGAATTCAGCTACGACACCCGTAACAGGATAACAGGCTTAAAAGATCCGCTGGGGAACAATACTGCTGTGAACTACGATGCAAATGGCAACATTACTTCTGTAAGCTTTCCAAACGGTGAAGCGGTCAATTACAACTATGATGCATTGAACCGCATTACTACAATTACAGATGCTACAGGGCCTATCTATAATCTAACCTATGATGCAAACAGCAATATCACCAGGCTTTCAAAAGGAACAGGCATTACTTATGATGCTGACTATGACAGCCTGAACCGGATAAAAAAAGTTACAGATGCACTTGGCAATTTCGCAATACTCATTTACGACAAGAACAATAGGATAATATCTGTAACAGACCGCAACAATAAGACTACAGGTTACACTTATGACAGCCTTGACAGGGTAAAGACCATAACGGATAATAATGGCTTTGTTGTAACATTTGGATATGATGCGACCGGGAATATCATATCTGTAAAAGATCAGAACAACAATACCACTAACTACACGTACGACAACCTGAACAGGCCCAGGAGGGTGACTTACCCCGATAGCAGGTTCATCGAATATAGCTATGATAGCAAAGGAAATGTAATAAGTAAGTTACAGGCAGATGGCACCCTTGTAAACTTTGTTTATGATTCACTCAACCGTGTTTCCAGCAAAACATTACCTGATGGACACACTTATTCTTACTCATATGACAACTTGGGAAGGATTATTTCTGCCACCAATAACGCCGGCACTGTTTCCATTACCTATGATGCACTTAACCGGATTTTGTCAGAAACATTTGATGGACGAACAGTTCAGTACAATTATAACACAGCTGGCCGTACACAAACTACCATTTATCCGGACAGCACGGTGATAACAAAAACCTATGATACCCGGAACAGGCTTACCGGCATTGTAAAAGATAATTCTGTGCTGGCAAGCTACCAATACAATAATAATGACCAGGTGACAGGACAAACATTTGCCAATGGTGTTTCCGGCAACAGACAGTATGATATTGCAGGCCGCCTGACCAATCTCACTTCCGCCAGCAGCACTATTCAAAACACCGGTTTCTCGTACGACAATCAAGGCAACAAAACAGTCATCAACCGTTTCAATACACCGGCAAAATCTGAACAGTTTACCTATGATAATAGCTACCGCATCACCAATTACAAACGTGGCCCTATCGGAGGCTCACCCGTTATCCAGAACAGCTATACTTATGATGCCTTAGGAAACAGGGTTGCCGCAAACCTGAATGGTGTGGCCACTATCTACACTCCTAATAACCTGAATCAGCTTATTAGCCGCAGTGGTTCGCAAACCATCACCTATACTTACAACGATAATGGCAACCTTAGCTTCGATGGCCTTTTTCATAAATTCTATGACCCGGAAGGAAGACTGGTAAAAGATTCTTCAGCGCCAGGATCTGTTTTAACCTACCAATATGATGCGCTGGGCCGCAGGGTACGTAAAACCCTGAATGGGAATATGCTCAAATACAGCTTTGCCGGAATGGAACTGATTGAAGAAAGAGATGGCGGAACCGGAATGATTCAAAACAAAACGATCTTTTCCAATTTTCTAACACCAGTTGCAAACGAAAAAAACAACAGCCTATACTACTATCACCAGAATGAGCTGAATTCTGTTGAAGCCATTACAAATCAACAAGGACGGTTGCTGGAAAAATATGAGTATGATGTATATGGAAAGATGAGTATTTATGATTCCCTGAATAATCCATTGACTGGTTCATTGACAGGAAACCGGTTTGGATTTACCGGGCAGGTATATGACAGCGCCACCGGCAACTACAAATTCTTCTTCAGGGAGTACAACCCTGAAACTGGTTTATTTAACCAACGGGACCTGATCGGCTATGCAGATGGCATGGGCATGTATCAATATGTACACAATAATCCGGCAAATGGGATTGATATTTTAGGATTAAATGACTGTCCTGAAAAAGAGAAGGGGATAGTTGACCAAACTGAAACAGTTGAATCGTGGGTGAATGGTATCGGGTCATGGACAGATGTGATTACAGCCACTAAATTTAAAAATGAACTGGAGGCCCTGTTGAAATTTGAGCATGACCTTGATATCATGCATGATGTGCTCAAAAGTCAAAATATGTGGAAAGAATCACAACAATTATTCGATACCTGGTTAAAAAATTCGAACAAGATTGACGCCATGAAAAATAGCAAGATGGGAAAATGGGTAAGTGGCTTAGGTAAACTTGGAACTGGTCTTAACCTTTTAGATTTGGGTATTAAAAGCTACAAGTTTGGAGGTGCGCTGAACGACTACAACAATGGAACAATTGATGGAGCCCAACTAATAAAATCAGGTGGCAATATGGCTCAAAGCGGTTTGGGTTTGACACCAGCCGGAGGTCTTTATAATCTCTTTGATTTTACCCAGGAAAAAGCAACAAGTGCATTGACAGGCGGCAACGGACAAAGTATGAATGATAATGCAGAATATGCCGGGCAATTTTATGGAGAGATGTATTGGAACTGGTGGGATAACCAGGATAGTAAAGCTATTCCTGAAGAAAGAACTGAATCAGGAATGTCATGGCAACGCAACCAAAGGTTTATGCGTATCAGAAGGAGTCTTGAGAATAAAGTATATTCAAGACCAAGAAAACCCGACTGCCCGCAAAACAATGGTGGCGGTACACAAAACGCTGCCGGTGCAATAGGTGCAGCAATAGCTGCAACCGCCGAAGCCATAAGTTCTCTGGACCCTAATGAGATCATAGGACCGGATGGTGTGCCTGACAAAAGTTGGGTGAGTATCAAGGACAGGTTGCCTTATACCATCTTATTTGAAAATGCCAGAATCGCATCGGCACCGGCTAAATATGTAAAGATC
Organism: Chitinophagaceae bacterium; assembly: GCA_037045605.1. Lineage (GTDB taxonomy): Bacteria > Bacteroidota > Bacteroidia > Chitinophagales > Chitinophagaceae > JJ008. Next base: position 296,180 of record JBAOHK010000011.1, read on the forward strand.
GTATCCCCTGCACATGAAAAAATGGATGCCGCTACCTTCCAGCTGGGAAGCTTTGGTTTCAACAGCCTTACGTTTGCCGTACCACCAGCCACCGCTTCTTACTATCAGCGGCTTGATTGCAGGGATTCTCTCGGGTTGTATGTGGATATTACCGCCGGCTACGACGTTCTGAACAACCAGGCTTTTTGGGAGTTTCAATCCATTGATCCGGTTACACTGCTGCCACCTTCCGATCCATTGAAAGGTTTCCTGCTGCTACAGGATAGCTTGAATAATACATCAGGACATGGTTTTGTCAACTTCAGTATCAAACCTGTTACTACTGCACAAACACTGGATTCAATACTGGCCCGGGCAGACATCATGTTTGATATCAATGATACCATCCCTACCAATATAGAAAAGAATACGATTGATGCATTCCCTCCTGTCAGCAGCATCAGCAATCTGGCTGACAGTACTATCAATACAGAAATAACCATCATCTACACCGGTGCCGATGATCTGAATGGTTCAGGAGTGAAATGGTATTCCCTCTTTGTGTCTGACAACGGTGGGGTCCCTGAATTATATACAGCCAATTTCCGTGGCACCGATACCACATTCATCGGTGTGGAAAATCACATGTACAGGTTCTATGTAACTGCAACTGACAGCACCGGCAATGTAGAAATAATGAAATTAGTGGATAGTATTTTCGTTAAGGATGGCGAGCATATAATTTGCCCTGATGGAGGTGTATCTCTTGATTCCAAACTTACCGGTGCAACTTACCAATGGCAGGTGGACACAGGCTCAGGTTTTACAGACATTACAGATGGAGGAATGTACAACGGAACCAGTACTTCAGTACTCAATATCATCAGTGCACCAACATCGATGTATGGTTATCAATTCAGATGCCTGGTCAATGGCACTACTTACAGCATTATATTCCTGCTGAAATTTGGAATGACCTGGGAAGGAACTGCTAGCAATGTATGGGAAAATCCTGCCAACTGGAGTTGTAACAGTTTGCCGGATGCAAATACGGATGTTACTATAAATAGTGGAAAACCGAATTATCCTCAGATCAATTCGAACGTAACGATCCGTACTCTCAAAATGAACCCGGGTGCTACCGGCCAGGTTAACTCAGGCTTTACACTCACTATTATAAAGTAATTCAACGGCTGCTGCATCTGAACAATGCAGCAGCCCTTAAAAAATTTATATGAACCAGTTTATCATTCCCACCAATAAAGGGATGAAATCAGTAATGGCTGACAACATTATCCGCATACAAGCCAGCAGCAACTATTGCAAAATTTATTTTGACAATGAATATCCGCTTACAGTGGCAAAAGTGCTGTTATGGTTTGAAGAAAAGCTGCCGAATGACAGGTTTTACCGCATCCACAGGGGGCATATTGTAAACAGGAAATTCATCGCAGGCATTTCCTACAACAAAATACTTACACTGGCAAATGGCGAGCAGTTGCAGATCAGTAAAAGAAAGAAAAATGTGTTGCGAAAAATGGTAGCCTGATAACCCGGGATCAACTAACCCCGTCTGTCTGCATTTCTTTATTGATCTTTAATATCAATCCCTGCAAAACTTTACCGGGACCAGCTTCTGTAAATTTATAAGCTCCGTCAGCAATCATGGCCTGCACACTTTGTGTCCAGCGAACGGCACCGGTTAGCTGGTCGATCAGGTTTTGCTTTATCTCTTCTTTGTCCATCACACCTTTTGCTGCTACGTTTTGGTATACTGCACAAGTAGGTGAATGAAATTTGGTTGCTTCAATGGCTGCAGCCAATTCTTCTTTTGCAGGAAGCATTAATGGTGAGTGAAAAGCTCCGCCAACGGGTAATACTAATGCCCTTTTGGCTCCGGCTGCTTTCATTCTTTCGCAGGCAATATCGATGCCTTTTACAGTACCACTTATGACCAACTGACCTGGACAATTATAATTAGCAGCGACTACCACTTCGCCGGTCTCATTTTGTACCTCTGCACAAATAGCTTCTACTTTTTCATCAGCAAGGTTTAATACGGCTGCCATTGTTGATGGCACGATCTCACAGGCCTTTTGCATCGCTTTTGCCCGGATTGAGACCAGTAACAAAGCATCATCAAAACTCAATGTACCATTGGCAACCAACGCAGAGAATTCACCTAACGAATGGCCTGCCACCATATCAGGTGAAGCATTTTCAATACTCTTATACGCAATGATAGAATGGAGAAATACGGCTGGCTGGGTCACATTGGTTTGCTTCAGGTCTGCCTCAGTACCGTTGAACATTACATCTGAAATACGAAAACCCAATACTTCATTCGCCTGTTCAAATAATTTTTTTGCAAAGGCACTGTTTTCGTAGTGTTCCTTTCCCATTCCCGGAAATTGTGAACCCTGGCCCGGAAATATAAATGCATGATTCATAAACTAGTGTTTTACCCCCCGCCCATAAAAAAAGTCTGATTGAACAACAACCAAACTTTTTTGCAATTGCAAATATACTGTTTAGTGTAAATCTGCAGTGATTAGTTTCAGGAACTCACTACGGCTCGAATTCTTTTGAAACTCCCCGTCAAAAGCGGAGGTAGTAGTGACAGAATTTTGTTTTTGCACCCCCCGCATCATCATACACAAATGTTTGGCTTCGATGACCACAGCCACACCCAGTGGATTCAATGTTTCTTTAATGGCATTCATGATCTCGACAGTCAGCCTTTCCTGCACCTGCAGCCTCCTTGCATATACATCTACCACCCTTGCCATTTTACTTAATCCGGTTATCCATCCGTTGGGTATATAAGCAATATGTGCTTTGCCAAAAAAGGGCAGCATATGATGCTCACACATACTGTAAACTTCAATATCCTTTACTACGATCATTTCGCTGACCGGCTCATGAAATTTGGCAGAATTGATGATCGCCTTTGCATCAAGATGATACCCCTGGGTAAGATATTGCATAGCTTTTGCCAGCCGTTCAGGTGTTTTCAACAACCCTTCCCTGTCTGAGTTCTCGCCTAACAGATCTAATACTTCCTTATAGTTACTCATCAGGCCGGAAGTTACCTTCTCATCATACTGTTCGATCTTTCTATATGCCATACAAAAAATATTAAAGTTTAATCAACCGGGTACTCTACGAAATTCCTTGGCGTTTCATACAATCTTACCTGCATATCCAGTTTTTCGTCAATATGTGGTCGCAATATTTTATAAATAACCACTGCAATATTCTCAGCCGTTGGGTTCAGTTCTTTGAACTCTGCCACATCAAGGTTCAGGTTACGGTGATCGAATTTTTCAACTACTTCGCTTTTGATAAGATCGCTAAGCACTTTCATATCCATCACATATCCTGTTTGTTTATCCGGCTTGCCCGTAACTTTTACAATAAGATCATAATTGTGACCATGATAGTTAGGCAGGGCGCATTTTCCAAACACCTTTTCGTTGGTAATATCATCCCAGGCCGGGTTAAATAACCGGTGGGCCGCATTAAAGCTTTCCTTTCTGAATACTGCAACTTTTTTACTCATTATACAATGTATGAAATATATCTGCCCCGGGTGAATACAAAAACAATTAAGAAAGAAAATTGTTCTTAAATTAGTTTCCACCATAATATTCAACATAGATCTTTGCTGTTTCCACCAGTTTAAGACAATGTAATTGAATACTTGACGGAAGATGTGGCTCCAGTTCATTCCAGATACCCACTACCAGGTTTTCGATCGAACAGAGTTTCCCTTGCATAAAGTCGACATCCACATTCAGGTTGCGGTGGTCAAGCTTTTCCACCACTTTCTCCTGGATAATTGCTCCCAGTTTCTTTGCATCGTAAATGAAGCCGGTATCCGGATCTGGTTCTCCTTTGATGGTAACATACAACTCAAAGTTGTGACCATGCCAGTTCTCGTTTGCACATTTTCCAAAAACTTCATTGTTCTTCTCTTTGGTCCAGTTGGGATTGTAGAGCTTGTGTGCAGCATTAAAATGCTCTATCCTTGTTAAGTAAACCATGCTTTACTTTTTTGTTCCTTCACAGCAGTTTGGGCGGAAGGAATTGTGAAACCATACCATTCGGCTGGCAGGCGGCAAAGGTAAGGCAAAACAGCTTTTGGCAAGACTTGAAAAAGGAGAAGTTTATGTTACCTTGCAGACTCATTTTTTTGTGAACAATCTCTTTGTTATGAATTGTTTAGTGGTTGCCGCTACGGTCTTAGAGATCACTCCTTTCCTGGAAAAATACAGGAACGGGATGCCGATTCCTGCAGCCATTAATATCGATTTACTAGTAACAGGTATAGGATTAACTGCAACAACCTATTCACTCACCAGGCAACTACAGGTAAAACGACCCGATATAATAATACAGGCTGGCGTTGGAGGTTGTTTTGATACAACAATACCGCTGGGTTCAGTTCTCGCTATCAAACAGGAAGCAATCGCCGACCAGAGTGTGATTGAACTCGATAAGTTGAAAACATTGTTTGATCTTAAGTTGGTGCCTCAGAATCAATATCCATTTTCAAACGGCTGGTTGATGAATAAAAGCGAGGTTTTGAAGAAAGTAAAATTGAAAAAAGTGAAAGCTGTTTCTGTAAATGAGATCACCACTTCAGCACAAAAAGTAAAATTTTACAAACAGTCTTTTAGCCCTGTGGTAGAATCGATGGAAGGAGCGGCTTTGCATTATGTTTGCCTGATGGAGAAAATACCCTTTCTGCAAATCAGAAGTGTGTCAAATTATATAGCAGAAAGAAATAAGAAGAAATGGAATATGAAAGAATCCATTACGAACCTGAACAATGAACTGATCACTTTGTTACATAAACTATGAAACTTACCCTCGGATTTTCCCCCTGTCCTAACGACACTTTTATATTTGACGCACTGGTCAATAAAAAAATTGATACCGGGGAATTTGAGTTTGATGTGGTGCTCGCAGATGTGGAAACTCTCAATCAATGGGCCATGGAAGGGAAGCTGGATATAACCAAACTAAGTTTTCCGGCTTTTTTTAGATCGCTGAATAATTATACACTGCTGAATGCCGGCAGTGCATTGGGTAAAGGTGTCGGCCCTTTGCTGATAACCGATTCAGCACAGGAAATAACCCCGGAGGAAATAAACCAGGCATCCATTGCACTGCCCGGCGCCAATACAACTGCCAACCTTTTATTCAGTTTTGCCTTTCCGGATGCTAAGGATAAAAAATTCATGGTCTTCTCAGCCATTGAAGATGCTTTATTGAATAAGCAAACTGATCTTGGTGTCATCATTCATGAGAATCGTTTCACTTATCAGCAAAGGGGATTGTATAAAGTGAAAGACCTCGGCGAGTATTGGGAACAAAGAATGGAACTGCCGCTTCCTTTGGGAGGTATTGCGATCAATCAGTCAGTAAAAAGATCGGTTGCACTGAAAGTAAATGAGCTGATCCGTAAAAGCCTTGAATTTGCATTCAAAAACTATCCTGCTATTCCGGGTTATGTCAAACAACATTCACAGGAAATGAGTGAAGAAGTGATGAGGCAGCATATTGACCTGTATGTAAACAACTACAGCCTTGACCTCGGGGAGGAGGGCCGGCAGGCTATCGAAGCATTACACGAAGTATTTCTTGAATTGAATAATGATGAAGCAGACGATGAAGATGTTTTATTTCTTTAATGCTGCTGCATAAACCTCGAGGCATCTTTTTCTTGCCGCCTTATGCACCACAATAGGTTGGGGATAAATAAATTCTTCCAGCTCTGGTACCCAGTTACGGACATACTTCAGTTCCGGGTCAAATTTTTGTGTTTGTAAGTAAGGATTGAAAACTCTGAAATAAGGTGCCGCATCACAACCACTCCCTGCAGCCCATTGCCAGCCACCATTGTTAGCAGCTAAGTCAAAGTCCAAAAGTTTTTTAGCAAAATAGGCTTCACCCCAACGCCAGTCGATCAGTAAATGTTTGGTAAGAAAGGAAGCAACGATCATCCGTACCCGGTTGTGCATAAAACAAGTAGTATTCAACTCTCTCATTCCGGCATCCACAATCGGGTAGCCGGTTTGTCCATTGCACCAGGCTTCAAATTCTTTTTCGTTATTTCTCCATTTAATAGCATCATACTCAGATTTGAAAGCATGGCCAACTACATTAGGAAAATGCCATAGTATCATATGATAAAAATCCCGCCAGATAAGTTCATTCAAAAAAGTTTCATTTAATGCGCCAGCCTCAGCGGCAAGAGTTCTTATGCTGATGGTACCAAACCGAAGATGAACACTTAGTCTTGAAGTGCCTTGTATTGAGGGAATGTCTCTTTGCTCTTTATAATTCCTGATGATCTGTCCCAGCCATTCCTTCCCGGGAAATGGTTGCCCCAAAGCAACAAAACCCATTTGTTCAAGTGGAATCAGTTTTTGTTCCCGTTGCTTATAAAAGTTTTCGAAATACTTTTTACTAGAATAAGGTTTCAAATGGAAATCAGTCAGTACCGCCTTCCATTTCCTGGAATAAGGCGTAAATACAGTATATGGTTTCCCATCATCCTTCAGCACTTCGTCTTTCTCAAGTATCACCTGGTCTTTGAAAGTATGAAATGTTGCTCCATGCCCCTTTACTAATTTCTCAATAGCAGCATCCCGTTGTTTTGCATATGGTTCATAGTCGTGGTTGGCAAAAACCTTTTTAACATTGAATTCGCTCAATAACTCATTATAGACTTCAACAGGTGTTCCGTAACGAACATCCAGTGACGAACCCATTTTCACCAATTGTTGTTGTATATCCTGCACCGCAAGATGAATGAACTCAACTCTCCGGTCATTTTTATCTTCCAGTTCATCCAGTATGTTCCTGTCAAAAATAAAGATGGGAAGCACCGGGTTGCCGTCCTTTAAGGCATGGTAGAGGCCGGCATTGTCATGCAGGCGAAGGTCACGGCGAAACCAGAATATATTAATGGCGGGCTTCATGCAGACTGGAAACAAGTTTAAGCATGAATTGTTTTGATGAAGCGGTTATAAATTTCCACCGTCACTGTATTTATAAAAGTCTTATTTCTGAATTGTCGTATCCAGCGGATTCCGTTGATGGCATTGGTTAAGAAAATCTCATCTGACTGTATAATATCATTTACCGATACAGTTGTCTCCTGAACAGAAAACCCTGCTTCCTGCATTTCTTTAAGCAGGTACTGCCGCATCACTCCGTTCACACAACCTTCCTCCAGCCCCGGGGTAAGAACAATTCCATTTTTAATAATAAACAGGTTGGCTATTGTCGAATCAGCAATGCCTCCTGTAGTATTTAATACCAGGCAATCATTCAGTTTCTTTTCTTTGGCATACAATGCCGCCATTGAATAAGGCAAAAAGTTTGCTGATTTCAGGTTGGAAAATTTATCACAGCTTTTCTCTGCAGCAGGAAAAACATCAATTATCAGCCCGTTTTCATTCAGCTTGTTTACAGATTCAGTTAAAGGCCAGCATTCGATCAGGTATTGCAGTCCTTTATCTTCATCATACAATCCTCCGTTACCCCTGAAAACAGACAGCCTTACCCTGGCAAGACCTTCACAGTTGTTTTTTTTACAAAGGTTCAATATTTCATTTTCAGTTTTCTGCCGGAGAAACAGGTGGGGTATTTCAAACTGCAGCAGGGCAAGTCCTGCAAACAATCTTTTAAAATGATAATTGGAAAGTAAAATTTTCCCTTCTATCACTTTCATGGTTTCGAAAAGACCATCTCCATAACGATAGCCCCGATTGGACGCAAGCAGTACCGGCTCATCTGCCGGAATTATTTTTCCGTTGAAACAAATACTGTTCATTCCGCCAAAGTAAAATAAAAAAGCCGTTCCAAGTTAAAGGAACGGCTTAATATGCTTGCTGTTAAAGATTATGCTTGTTCTACCAAACCAGCTTTCACTGCATACATCACCAGGCCGGCCATTGATTTGGTGCCAGTCTTTGTTTTCAGTTTATCACGGATGGCTTCCACCGTCCTGGGGCTCAGGTCAACAATATCAGCGATTTCCTTGGTACTCTTTTCATCACACATAAGTTTCAGGATGGTGATTTCTTTATCTGTTAACTGAACATCCTGTGGCATAGATGACTCAGTAGTGCGTTTTGTACGCAAACCGCTCAGTAATGCTTTATTAGTAAGTTCATTAAAGAAGAAGTCGTTCTCATAAACAGCTCTTACTGCTTCATAGATCATCTCTGATCCGGATTCTTTGGTGAGGTAAGAGTTAGCTCCTATCTCCATCATTTTGGAAATAACCGAATGATCATTATGCATGGATAGCATAATCACTTTCACATTCGGGTATAATTTCTTTATCTCGGGCAACGTAGTTAACCCATCCATGATCGGCATCTGGATGTCAAGTAATACTACATCGGGCTGAATGTGACGTAACAGGTTCAGCAACTGCATACCGTTTTCGGCTTCAGCTACCATCTGTATGTCTTTACGGCTTTGCAGCGATGTTTTTACGCCGGTGCGGAAGAGTGCATGATCATCGGCAATCGCAACTTTAATTACTGAGTTTGTTTCGGGGTTTTTCATCTTTAGGATTATTAGTAAAAAAATAATTCGTTTGGTATAAATCAGGTATGCAAGATGGAAAAATCCCGCAACATATACCATAGTGAAAGTACTTGATTTAGTATTTGCGGAAAGTACCGCTACTGAAAGCGATTAACGAAACTATACGAAATGAAAATAGAGATTCTACGATTGCATCAGTAAATACCGAATGTTGCAAATAGGGCAGTTATGCTCTTGTTAACATATCAATGTGCATATACTTTTGTCTCAGAAAGTTGATTGACACGGATGACTGTCTTTTCCTACTCATCCAAATGTCCATAACCGTCCAGAAAGAATTTCCAACGATCCCTTGAAAAACCAAACCCGATCTTTATCGGGAGACACTCTACCTGCCAGTCAACTTTCTCTTTTTTGAATTTGTAGTCCCGTTTTTGCAGATCCAATCCTTTTGAAAAAACCAAAACCGTGCAACCATTAAACCCTGTCTCTATGAAAAGCAACGCTTAAAAATCTTTTTCTTTTCATAACAGTAACGTTGAACCCCGGTCCTCATAACACCGGGGTTTCTTTTTGTACACCCATTACAGGAGTTTCAATTTGCAGATGTATAATATAAATGGAGTTGGTGTTATGCTTTCCCGGCAACGATATATGCCCGGGGTTCCCCCAATGAGAATTTCTTTCTGCCTGGAATACTGTAAACTTCTTTAAGAGTCAGACCGGCTTCCTGAAGCAAGGTTTCCATCTCATTAATGGAAAATATATAATCAATACCGGCTTTTGTTTCTGATCTGCCATCGGGGAAGATGGTGAGGCTTTCTGTTTCCATCCGTGTAGGATGAAAGAGGAGTTTACTGTCGGTGAGAAACTTCACATCACCAATCTTACTCCATCCCTTCTCTTTGAAATTTTTCAATATGATCTCAGCGATAGACCAGCTGTTGATCAACAGGTGTCCGCCCGGTTTCAGGTGTTTAGTAACATTAGTCAGCAATTTCACCACATCAGGCGCTGCAAAAAAATTGAGACTGTTACCCATGCAGATGGCCAGGTCAAAGTCATCATCGGTTTTATATCTGATAACATCTTCCTTTACCACTTTCAGTGGTAGTTGCTCTTTCTCTGCTATTTCAGCTATCTCGTTGGTATAATCGCCAAGATTATCAACAGCGGTGACAGCGATGCCCTTTCTTGCAAGGGCAATAGCATGTCTTCCGTAACCACACATCAGGTCAAGCACCTTGCTGCCCGCCTGAAGGTTAAAATAGGGGAGCATAAAATCAACTTCTTTCACGGTCAGCTCCTCAGGAATCAAACTTCTCCATATTTCCTTATAATGGCCATCAAAAAAAGTATCGTTGATATTACTCATATACCGCCTTTATTCTAACAATTTATTACGCATGGCATACATCACCAGGCCTGCAATTGTTTTAGCTCCCACTTTCTGTTTCATATTTTGGCGGATGGTCTCAATGGTGCGGGGACTCAGAAATACTTCTTTTGAGATCTCTTCCGTTGTTTTATCCTCAGCTATTAATTTCAGGATCTTTATTTCCTTTTCAGAAAGCTTTACAGGGTTGGGGTAAAACTGGCGGACCGTTTTTTTATGCTGCAGTTTCAGCAACACCGCCTTATTTACCAGGTCATTAAAATAAAAATCATCGTTCATGCAGGTTAGTATAGCCTGGTAGATCTCCTCGGGGTCAGTGGTTTTGGTCAGATAAGCATTGGCGCCCATCTCCATCATCTTGGTAATCATTTCCTGGTCATCATACATGGTTAGCACAATGATCTTTAATGCCTCATACTCCTTACGGATAAGGCTGATGGCATTGATGCCATCCACTTCCGGCATACGGATATCCATTAATATGACATCTGGAAGTTTTAGCTGAAGTTTGTGCTGAAGGTCTTTGCCATCTTCGGCCTCCCAAAGAATTTTCAGGTATTCTTTGTCCTTAAGAGCCATGCGGATCCCGTCACGGAATATCTTATGGTCATCAGCAATCGCTACTTTAATTTGTTGAGTAGACATCAGGTATTGGTTTAGCAGTTTTATTTAATGGGTAATAGATATAACGTAAAAATACTCTTTTTTAGAATCCCTGCATTATATCATTACAGTCTTCTCCTTCCTTCAATTAATAAATCAGTTTATAATGCATTTAGTCTTGTAGTTTCCTGTGCTGTCAAAATTTGAAAATATAACTTAAAAACAGCCAATTCGTAATTCTCCAATGTGATTAGCTGTATATTTTCATTTCATGACCGGAATAGTACGAACCGGTCAGTAAATACCGAAGGTTTCAAAAGCCGTGCATTTGCTCTTGTACACACGCCGCTGTGGATATACTTTTGATGCAAGTTGATTGACAGAAGATAGAGCCCCTCAAATCACCCAATGTCCTGTTGAAACCGTCCTGAAGTGAATTTCCAAATCCTTTGAATGCCATAAGCGAAATCCAATGTCAATCAACTTCTTTTTCTTTTTGTAAAGACTCCAGTTTAGGCATTTATCCAGTTCCTGGCATAGCCCAAAATTTCTCCCCTTTCTTATCCACAGCTGTTGATAACCGGAAATTTCCCCGGTAAGTTTACTATTTTTATACTCGTAAAAATACGGTTTTTACTTAGAAATACTACGCATTTTATACAAGTATGGCTACTATCCAAAAATCGTTGAAACCCTTACTCCCACTGCATTTTAGGGCCGAATAGAGGTTTTTACCCTTCACCCCTAGATTGCTTTAAATAGTGGTATAATCAATTTTTACATTTCAAATCAGATTTGAGAAAGGCTTAAAAACGTTACTGTTATGAAAAAGAAAATGAACCGTGGATGGGAAGTTGATGTTACTATCACTGTTTGGGAAGAATAACCAGACAAGTAGTTCCATCCAGAGATTTGTAAATCTTAAAAAAAGTTTTTCTATTTTTGGAGAAATCCAAAGTTATAGAAAAGCTTTTTTTTGATATTGTAACCTACTCTTACTTATTACTTCCTGCCGGATTCCTGGTTGCAAAGAAAAACAACAGGAAGGAGATAATACCTATCACCATTGCAGCGTACGGGTTCTTATTTTTTTGGTTGCTGTTTTTTTATAAAAGCGTTCCAAAGAACTTAATACACTATTACCAGAGTGCTTATACCTTCCTTGAATATTCAGTTTTCGCATTTGTTTTTTGGAGAAACATTCGCTTCCGGAAGCTAAAGAATTTCATCATCCTTGCCTCAGTAATATTCTTCATTTTTCAAATTATTTATGCAACGACAGCCAAGAAAAACCGCCTTGACTCGGTACCAATAGGGATTGAGACGATCCTCATATTGATCTATATCTTTTTCTTCTTTTACGAGTTTTCAAAAACTTTAACTGGTTCATACATTTATAATCATTATTGTTTCTGGATATCGGTCGGTATCCTGATATATCTTGGAGGGTCCTTCTTCTTTTATATATTGATTAATCACTTAAGTAAAGATCAGATAGAAGCATTTGGTAATCTTACCTATCTCGCAGAGATCATTAAGAATGCTCTCTTTACTTCAGCCATTTTCATCTACGTCCGATATCCGTTTAAGCCTAAAGAAAAATCGCCATCTGTACCTTATCTCGATATGATTTAAACCAAGCAACCACTAAACCACTATGTTTTTCCTGCAAGCCACCAATTCATCCGGAGTATCTACTGTGCTTTTCTTAGGCACATTGGGCATGGTGGTGCTTACCGTCAGCCTCATCATCTTTATCATCCTGCACCAGCGAAGGGTACTTCGCTTTCAGAATAAGATCAACCAGATGGAACAGGAGCAGCAAAAGATTTTACTGAATGCTTCTATCAAATTGCAGGAAGAAGAACGTCAGCGTCTTGCTGCCGACCTACATGATGACGCAGGCCCACTGCTGGCTACAGCCCGTCTTTACCTGAACGAAAACCTGGTGAACCAGGACAAGGCAACCCAGTTGCAGTCCATCTTCCAGGCACGGCAGATCATTGATGATACGATCCAGCTGGTCCGTAATATCAGCCATAGCCTGATGCCACCTACATTGAAGAACTTTGGACTGGAATCTGCTATTAACGACTTGTTCCAGAAAATAAGCGGTTCAGGTACCATTAATGCCAGCAGCCGCTTCCACGAATACAAAGAACGGCTGAAGGGTGAGAAGGAGCTTATCATATTTCGTATCGTACAAGAGCTTATTAATAACATTCTAAAGCATAGCAGTGCCAGTTTTATCCACCTGACGCAGAATGTGCATGCCGATAAATTCTATCTCCGTATCCATCATGATGGAAGGGGCATCGTACAATCTGATTTTGACAAACTGAATAAAAGTAATGTGGGCCTCGGCCTTAAGAATATCAGCAGCCGCCTGCGGGTGGTGCAGGGTAATATCAATTTTGAAAAGGATATTTCACAGACATATTATAAAGTAACGATCGAGTTACCAAAAGATGAACCATACCAGTAAGCCGCCAAATGAATCAAATTCGCTAATTTTATCCCTTATCTGATAACTATGGGACCCATTAAGGTAGCTATTGCTGACGATCATAAAATATTCAGGAAAGGTGTCATCCTTTCACTTCGCCCTTTCACCAATATCAAGTTTGTACTGGAAGCAGAAAATGGAGATGAACTGCTGAACGGCTTACCGGCTGCTGAGCCCGATGTGGTACTTATGGACCTGCGGATGCCCGGGAAAGACGGTATCGAGGCTACAAAAGCCATCAGTAAGCAATTTCCACAGATAAAAGTGCTGATACTAAGCATGTATGAAGATGAACGGTTCGTTTATCACCTTATGGAGAATGGTGCCAACGGTTACCTGCTGAAAAATGCGGAACCACAGGAGATACGCAGGGCTATTATGGAAGTATATGAAAAAGGCTATTACCTGAACAATTTTGTCAATCGCATCTTACTAAAAAAATCTCATTCCCGGCAGAAAGTAGTGCCTTCTTTAAACAGTGAGATTACTCTTAGCGATAAGGAGAAAGATGTACTCCGTTTTATCTGTATGGAATTTACAGCCCAGGAAATTGCCCAGAAAATGGAGATCAGCCCAAGAACAGTTGAGGCAATCAAAGACAGGCTGATGGAACGATTTGGCAGTAAGAATACAGCAGGACTGGTATTCTTTGCCGTAAAGAACAATCTTATTGAATAAAAATCGGCTTTTTAAAATTGCATTTCTGGTATCTCTCCTTCAATAATCAGTTTTCCGGCTGTTTTTGATTTAATTTCTTCAACCGTTACACCGGGCGCCCTTTCTAATAAGCGAAAGCCATCATCAGTAACATCTAAAACAGCAATATCTGAAACTATTTTCTTTACACACCTCACTCCCGTAAGGGGCAGAGTGCATTCAGGCAGCAGCTTTGACTCCCCTTTAGGATTACTGTGCATCATTGCAACTATGATATTCTTTGCACTGGCCACAAGATCCATTGCACCACCCATTCCTTTTACCATTTTACCGGGTATTTTCCAGTTCGCTATATCACCTTTCTCACTTACTTCCATTGCACCCAGAACGGTTAGATCAACTTTGCCTGCCCTTATCATGCCAAAACTCATGGCGGAATCAAAGAATGCAGAACCCGGCACTGTAGTTATAGTTTGTTTGCCTGCATTGATCAGATCAGGGTCCTGTTCACCTTCAAATGGAAACGGCCCCATACCCAGTAGTCCGTTCTCACTTTGTAACACCACATTCATTCCCGCAGGAATATAGTTAGCCACTAATGTTGGTATCCCAATTCCAAGATTTACATAGTAGCCATCTCGCAGTTCTTTAGCGATACGTTGTGCTATTTGCTCTTTTATCAATGCCATGTGATAGATTTTAAGCTTTCTTTCGGGTGGTTAATTGCTCGATTCTTTTTTCATAGTGAGCTCCCTGGAATATCCTGTGTACATAAATGCCCGGTGTATGGATTGTGTTGGGGTCAAGTTCTCCCGCCGGTACAAGTACTTCCACTTCAGCAATTGTTATTTTTCCAGCCATCGCCATTAATGGATTGAAATTCCTGGCTGTCTCTTTGAAAAGAAGATTACCATCTGTATCTCCTTTCCAGGCTTTTACTATGGCAAAATCAGCCTCAAAGGCATATTCAAGCAAATATTCTTTTCCGTTGAATTCTCTCACTTCTTTTCCATTAGCTACTTCAGTTCCCACTCCGGCAGGTGTAAACACAGCAGGCATGCCATAACCAGCAGCCATGCAACGGGTTGCTAATGTTCCTTGTGGAATTAACTCTACCTCTAACTCGCCGCTGAGCAATTGCCTCTCAAACTCCGCATTCTCTCCCACATAAGAGGATATCATTTTCTTAACTTGTTTCTGTCTCAGCATCAGGCCAATTCCAAAATCATCTACACCAGCATTATTGGATATACAGGTAAGCTGTTTTACACCTTTCGTTACCAATGCCGCAATACAATTCTCAGGTATACCGCACAATCCAAATCCCCCAAGCATCAGGGTATTTCCATCCTGTATGTCCCGGATAGCTTCATCAGCAGAACTAACAACCTTGTTCATGTAATTAATAATTAGTCGGTAAAATTAGGGAAGTTGTTTTTATCAATAGAGATAGCTTGTTTAATCAGCAGGCAATGGTCTTTTTCTTTTCCTTATACTGTCTTTTTGAATCCTGGGACCGACGACCAAAGTATCGGGTTGATCATTAATCGGGGCAGTAATGCTTACAGGCTCTATTTCCTTTGCAGGGGTGCTATTTACCTGTAGAGTACTGATTGAATCCATTATCGCTTTAAGTAAAGCCGGCTTCGATTTATAAAAAGAAAAGCTATGCTGAAACTCCTCCCTGCTCACCTTATGCAGGATAAATATATGTTGGTAATACTTCAGGCTTTCCGTTGTTGCATTCAATGATGAATCCTTATTCAGTACATAATCACTTAAAAACTGATCGGCTCTCATTATATCCCATAGTATTGTTTGCATTTTTTTTTGAGGCAAAATGCCACTGGGAACGCTGCTTTTATTTTTGCAGGCGATAGCAAAAAATAATACAAGAAGTAAAAAAGAGCTTCTCATTTTAGTTCTTTATATGCAGCTCCATTGGTAATATCAAGACGGGTCAGCAATTCCCTTGCCCTGCCCTTCTGTTCCGCATTGGCTTTGCTGAACACTTTGACCAATTCATTGCTTTTCCCCTGAAAAAAAAACTGCATGATCATAGAGTTAGGGTTCTCACTATTGATGGTATTAAGGAAGTTCAATGAATTCAGTATACCGTTACGTCCGGCATCTTCATTCTCATAAAAAAGGTCCATTCCTGTGCGGTAATAAGAATATAAAGCATCATGTATTAGAGCGAACCGGTTGCTGTTCAGGTTTTCGGCCAGCCAGTAACGATTTCGGAGGCTTTCAAATGATTTCCAGCCGGTGATATCCTTATTCTCAGGTGCGTTATTCACAATATTCCATGCCTTTTGAAAATATGCATCCCCACCCCTGAGAGAAAATGAATCATAATCAAACCCAAGGATCAGGTTGACATAATAAGCCAGTACAGCTGTGATATTGGCTGCCAGCGGATCATTGCCCTGGACCCTGTTTTCATTGAACTCGATCGGCTGAAACTCCACATAACGGAAAGTGATATTATCATCAAGGAAATTCATTATCGGTGAATCATAGCTTGTATTGTACACCGGCCGGGCAGCCTGAACTGTCAGCTTGCCTTTAAAAACATTATTACCAAGATCCTGCTCAATATTCAATAGAAAATTACATTGAATTTTTTCGCCTGATTGAAACCCGTCACCTGTCCAACGGCGGTTATTCAGGAAGTTAGTCAGTGCTGATTGAAGTGTCTGAAATACCTTCTTATCGATCTGTGTACTAACCTTTACAGCCATTACCGTCAAACGGGCCTGTATCTCCTGGCCCCTTACGGTACCGGCCAGAAATACAAAAGCAGCAACAACAATGATTTTTTTATGCATAATAAAGTCGGATTATAGTATCAACAATATCTTTCGCCACCTCATTTTTTGATTTGGTATCAAAACTGAATTGCTGTCCACCTTTTTCGAAAATAGTGATCTTATTTGTATCATGCCCAAACCCGGCACCCGGATCATTTAATGAATTCAAAATTATCATATCTGCATTTTTCTTTTGCAGCTTATCTGCTGCATTCCGTTCCTCATCGTTTGTTTCCAATGCAAACCCCACAAGTACCTGGCCATTTTTTTTCTTTTCCCCAAGGCTTTTCAGGATATCTTTTGTCCTGGCCAGTTCAAGCACAAGTTTATCTTCTTTCTTCTTGATTTTTTCTTTGGCAATGGCAACCGGAGCATAGTCCGCTACAGCTGCCGCCATTACAGCAATATCGGTCTTTTCAAAGACTTCGTTAGATGCCCGGTACATTTCATCGGCTGTTTTAACTTTTATCATTGAAATTCCGTTGCTACCCAAATCATCAACCTGGGATGGCCCCATTATCAATATCACATCCGCCCCGCGGTGATGCAATTCCGTCGCAATAGCCAGGCCCATTTTACCAGTGGAATGATTTCCAATAAAACGAACCGGGTCAATAGGTTCGTATGTTGGGCCTGCAGTTACCATGGCTTTTTTACCGGTTAGTGGGCGGGTCAAAAAAAAACGGTTAATTACAAAATCAAGGATTTGCTCCGGCTCAGCCATCCGTCCCTCGCCGGTAAGCCCACTTGCCAGGTCGCCTTTTTCAACAGGTATTACTGTATTGCCGAAAGACTCAAGTTTCTTAAGATTTTCCTTCGTGGCAGGATGGCGCCACATATCCTCATCCATTGCAGGGGCCATTACCACCGGGCAGGTAGCCGAAAGGTAAGTGGCAAGGAGCAGGTTATCACACTGGCCATTGGCCATTTTTGACAGCGTATTACAGCTCAGGGGTGCAATGATCATCAGATCGGCCCATCGGCCCAGCATAACATGATTAGACCAGCTTTCTTCATCAAAGAGGTCAGTCAGTACAGGATTGCGGCTGAGTGTTGATAAAGTGAGAGAGGAAACAAAATCCTTTGCAGATGGGGTAATGATAACCCTCACTTCTGCACCGGCTTTCACCAGCGATCTTACGAGATAAATAGACTTATAGGCTGCAATGCTGCCTGTGATCCCTAGTAATATTTTTTTACCTTCTAACATGCTGTCTCAAAAATACCATTTACTGCAGAAAGGCCATAACCGGCAAGCAAATTCCTTTAAAAGCAAAAAAGCGACGGTTTCCCATCGCTGTAAAATATTTTACTTTTAAGTGAGATAGCTTAACTGAAAAGCTCATCTTCTCCCTTACGGAAATATACTTTGTCCTCCAGGAATTCTTGTGTAGCCAGTAAGGCAGGATTGGGCATTCTTTCATAAGCCCTTGATATCTCGATCTGCTCTTTATTCTCATGGATCTCTTCCAGGCTGTCGGTATGACTCGCAAACTCCTCCAACTTGTTGTGCAACTCTTCTTTCAAAGAGATATTGATCTGGTTAGCCCTTTTCCCTACAATAGAGATAGACTCGTACAGGTTGCCGGTTTTTCCCTTGATATCATCAAGGTTACGGGTTTCCACATTGTTAGTAATGCCGGCACTAAGCTGACGTCTTAATTTGCTCATTGCTTAAATTTTTAATATTGGTTTGCGATAAGTTCAAAAATTCTTCTGCTTCCCTCTTTAGTTTGCTATCAGGAAACCGATTGGTGAATTCGGCACACTCGGTAATGACCTGCTCAAACCTTTCAATCTTTTTGTCTTCAATACTTAACTCTGCGAAACGATAATAAGACTTTATGATCATCAGTTTATACTCATCAGCCTTGAGGGACTCAGGATATGTGTTCAATAAGGTACTGAAAGCTACCCCTGCAGCCCTGAACTGACCCATATCATAATACAATTGTGCACTTTTAAAATCCTTCGTTTCCAGTTTTCCCCTGCAGATGTCAATAATTTCTGTCGCATCCTTGTTCCTTGCAGAGCCTGGATGGGTATTGATGAATGTCTGCATCATACCCATGGCTTTTATTGTATTGGTCTGGTCAAGCTCCGGTTTGGGTGATTGCTTATAAAAAGAATAAGCTCTCATATAGTCCACCTCCTCTGCTTTCAGGCTGTTTGGGAATATTTCCAGGTAGCTCTTGAACAGGTTCTCAGCATTCATATAATCACCCATATAATAGGCACAATAGGCATATTTATAATAGATGTCTTCAAACTCCTTACTTGCCTTGAAGTAGGGCATTACATCCTCATAAACCTGTTGCGCCAGGGTGTACTTTTTCTTTACAAAATACTGCTCAGCCATACGCAGTTTATAGGCAGGGTCCGGATTTTTTAAAAGCTTACCGATGCCCTTGCTGCTGCAACTACTTAATATAATGAGGCCTGCTATTACGATCCAGCTAAATTTCATAAAAGGTGTGCAAAGTTAACAGATACCGGCAAATTATGCGGAAAAAAGATAGGGCTGTAAAGTCAGGCAGTTAAGGTTTTGATAAAGGGGCTTTTAGGCAAAAAATGGGCTGGGGCCCTGGCTTCCGGAGAGAATAAAAAACCCTCCCGAAGAGTCGGGAGGGTTTATCAGCAAAAAGTATCAACTATTAATTCTTACGAAGATTTGGATGCGGAGGATCAACGGTGTTATCACCAGTTTCACCTTCAGCAGCAGCACGGAGGTCAACAGTATTGCAATCGCCGCCTTCTTTACCATAGTTAAAGAAGAAACGATCAGCACTGATACCCTCTTTATCAACCATATAATTGATAACTGCATTTACATGATCCCAGCTTAATTGCTGTTCTTTCTTGGTAGAGTTGCAATAACCCATTACCACTACTTTACAACCAGGATTGTTGCGCATTCTGCCGGCTACAGTAGACAAAGCAGCTTTTGCATCATCATCCAGTTTGTTAGAACCAGCTTTGAAAGCAATGCTTGGTAATGAACCCATCAATTCAGAACAAGTTTTTGTTTCAACAGGAGGTACGCCAACACAACCTTCTGGGCATGGGCATTTACCTATACCGTCTGCATCAACAGGCTGGCAATATGTTGGAGTGATCAGTTCTTTATCCTTACAATCAGGTACACCATCACCATCAGTATCTTTAGTTACACCATGGCTGTCAACCGGGCAACCGGCAGGAGTTTGCTCCTGGTCGAACTGGTCTGTTACACCGTCGCCATCGCTATCAGGAAGAACTGGCTTTGGAAGACGCATCAAACGAGGATTGCGGATCTCGCTGTATGCATAATCCAGTGGGTTGAGCCACCAAAGAGGTTCAACTGATTTTGCACCCAAGTTAATATTTAAACCAAGACTTAAATAGTTATAAGAATCGAAATCACGGGTTAACACAGCATCACCCCAGGCATGCTCTTGCCAGCGTTGGCCATCCAGTAAGTCATCCTTAATGAATGTCCACCTGTCTTCAAGTGCCAGGTTAACTCTGTTACCAAGTTTGAAGGCCATACCCATACCAACTGTACCAGAAGGCTTGAAAGTATTATCAAACAATTTTGGACGACGTTCTCCATGATTTTCAGCAGGAGTTTCATAAGAATCATCCATCAGATTTTTCAGCTCATCCAGTTTTGACTTACGGTTATCGTAAGGAGACTGGGCGATTGTCATGAAGTTATATTTGCTAGCACCATTCAATGCATTCACTTTTGTATCATATACAGTTCCTCCGATACCAGCAAAACCATATACGTTAAATCCTGTTTTCGCTTTGTGGAAGCGGATATTATTTAAAGTAACCACACCTTGTAATGACAGGTCCTGTACTTTAGTTTTATAATTGTAATAAACATACTCAAACCCGGTAGTCGTTAATCCTGTTACAGAAGAAACAATTTGACGGAAAGCTCCCGGGCCGGTAATTGCTTTTGGAGCAGAATACCTTTGACCAGGATCTACTATAGCAGTTCCCCATGCCGGGTTTTTTGCATAGTTCTCAGCAAAACGCCATGCCTGGCCTTTACCGATACCATAGATGTACTCCAAACGCATAGAGAAGATGTAGCCGAAGGCTTTTCTCACATGCAGTCCGAAACCTGGAGATACAAATTTTGCAGGTAAATCACCACTTACCTGGAACAAACCGGCTTTAATACCGATTTCCCACTGATTGCGGGGCTTTGCAGGAAAGTTATATGTTCCGTTTAAAAACTCAGAATGCTGAGGCATTCTTTTGCCCGGAACAAGAGAAGAATCTTTTACGTCATAACTGGCTCCAACTCTTTGTGAAAAACCAGTAGACGCCAACAGGCAGAATATACCTGCCAGTAATAAATACTTTTTGCTTGCCATAACTAAGGATTAAGATTTGAAAAACAATGTCCTAATAATAAGCAAAAATAGAGATTGAAGATTAATTACCAAATTTTTATGTTAATAATTTGGTTCTATTTGCGTATTATTTTTCAATCACTTAGTCAGTAAAAGGGTTCATTTTGCTGCCTGAGGGTCTAATTATTTTTTTGCGGCGTAAATTGCCGCTCTTTACATGAAATTACCCACGGACCTAATAAACGAAGAACTGAAAGTCTTTGAAACCCGTTTCAAGGAAGCTATGCGTGGGGAAGTCCCTGTTTTAAAGCATATTCTACGCTATATAGTTAAGCGTAAGGGAAAGCAACTGAGGCCTATGTTTGTATTACTCTCTGCCAAACTCGGCGGTGAAATTAACGATGAAGCATACCGGGCAGCCTCACTTGTAGAACTTCTTCATACCGCTACCCTGGTGCATGATGATGTGGTGGACGACTCACTTGAAAGGAGGGGGTTTTTCTCAACTTTTGCCATTTGGAAAGCTAAGGCAAACGTTTTGATAGGCGATTACCTACTTGCAAAAGGTCTGTTGCTTTCGCTGGGCAACAACGACTATCGGGTATTGCACATTCTCTCTGATGCAGTTAGAAAAATGAGTGAAGGCGAATTACTACAGATGCAAAAATCCAGGAGCCTGAACCTGGACGAAGAAGTATACTACGAGATTATCCGAAATAAGACAGCTTCATTGCTTGCCTCCGCCTGTTCCGCAGGTGCCTGGAGCACCAGCAGGGATGAAACGGTGGCAGAAAAAATGAGACTGTTTGGCGAAAAAACAGGAATGGCCTTTCAGATAAAGGATGACCTGTTCGACTATACCAGTGAAAATGTAGGCAAACCAACTGGTAATGATATCAAAGAAAAAAAACTTACACTACCACTAATCTACACCCTGAATAATACAGACAAAGCCACCCGCCGCAAAATCATTTACATTGTAAAAAATAATAACCGGGATAAGAAAAAAGTTCAATGGGTCATTGACCAGGTAGAGGCAGCCGGGGGTATTGCTTATGCAAAAGAAAAAATGAATGCTTTCAAAAATGAGGCGCTTGAAATACTTCATCAGTTTCCGGAAAACCCCTCCAGGCAAGGGCTTGAAGACATGGTACTTTTTGTTACTGACCGTAAATATTAACAACTGCAATACCTAATGCAGAAAAGATGGAAAATATTATCTGCTGACGAAGAGAAAATAAATGCATTGAACCAGTCACTTAAAGTGCACCCGGTACTCTGCAAAATTTTAGTTCAGCGGGGAATTGAAACATATGATCAGGCTAAAGATTTCTTTCGTCCCCAACTAACGGAACTGCACAGCCCCTGGTTGATGAAAGACATGAAAATAGCGGTTGAAAGAATTACTACCGCCATCAATAACAACGAAAAAGTTTTAGTATTTGGTGATTATGATGTAGATGGTACAACAGCTGTCGCCTGTATGTACCAGTTCCTGAAAAACATATATTCCAATCTTGATTTTTATATACCTCACCGCTACAGGGAAGGCTATGGGGTGAGCAAGGCCGGGATCGATTTTGCAAAAGAAAACGGGTTCACCCTGATCATTTCATTGGATTGTGGCATTAAATCCGCTGAGCTCATTGGCTATGCAAAAGAGCAGGAAATTGATTTTGTAGTATGTGACCATCACTTACCTGATGAGATACTACCCCCGGCTGTCGCCATTCTAAACCCAAAACAAAAAGATTGCAGTTATCCGTATAAAGAGCTCTGCGGTTGTGGAGTTGGCTTTAAACTAATGTCCGCATTGGCCGAAAGGTTGAACCTGCCCGCAGAAACCGCATTACAATACCTCGACCTGGTGGCAACGGCAATTGCCGCAGACATTGTTCCCATGACCGGGGAAAACAGGATCATGGCCTTTCATGGCATTGAAAAGGTCAATAAAAATCCCAACTACGGCATTAAAGCACTGGCAAAACTCAGCGGCCTTGTCAAAGAACTGCATATCACTAACCTGGTATTCATGATCGCCCCACGGGTTAACGCAGCAGGAAGGATGGATGATGCAAGAAAAGCAGTACAGATGTTTGTGGCAGAAAGTGAAGAAGAAGCACTGCAATATGCAGAACTCCTGCACAGCGATAATACTGACAGGAAGGAAGCCGATAAAACGATTACAGAAGAAGCCCTTGACCAGATAAACAGGAATGAAGACTGGAAAAAACGAAAATCAACTGTGGTATTTCAGCCGCATTGGCATAAGGGGGTTGTGGGCATTGTGGCATCCAGGTTGATCGAACATTACTATCGCCCCACTATTGTGCTGACACAATCCGGTGAATATGCTGCCGGCAGTGCCCGGAGTGTGCCCGGTTTTAATTTATATGAAGCCATTCATGCCTGCAAAGAACATTTGCTCGGCTACGGCGGCCACTTTGCCGCAGCAGGAATGACATTGGAATTGGATCAGGTGAATGCCTTCCGTGAAAAATTTGAACAGGTTGTTTCCGCTGCGATAAAACCGGAACAACTGATTCCTGAAATAATTATAGATGCTGAAATTTCACTGAAAGATATAAAGCAGCCGTTCTACGATATCATTTCACAAATGGAACCTTACGGACCAGAAAATCTCCGTCCTGTATTCATTGCAAAAAAAGTAACTGACACCGGCTGGTCGAAAGTGGTGAAAGAACAGCATATTCGCTTCTCCGTTCAGCAGGATAATGTTACAATAACAGGTATTGGATTCGGTATGGCCGATAAATTTCATTTATTAACACAGAAACAACCCGTTGATATTGTTTTTACGATAGATATTAATGAATGGAATGGTACATCTTCATTACAAATAAGAGTAATTGATTTTCAGCTCTCCGGGTAATAGTTCAGCTTTTACCCTCCTTTCTGCCTTACTTTTGATATCCCAAATTGATGTATGAAAAAAATTATCCCCCTCTTATTCCTCATTTGTTTTTTTATGAACAACCAGGTACTGCAGGCCCAGAGCAGTACATTAACGCTGGACGTAATCAGCTGGAACCTTGAATATTTTGGCGCACCTTACAATAGTGGCCCAACAGACAAAGATTTGCAGGAAGCCAACGCAAAGAAATTAATGCGGTATTTTGATGCCGACATTTATGGCCTCATTGAGATCGTTGATACCGTTCACCTGAGAAAACTCAGGGACTCATTAGGGGCAAATTACGAATACATTATTGCCCCCTATAGCACAGATGGTAACATCGGTACAAATGGTTGGAGACAAAGCCAGAAACTGGCTTTCTTATACAAAAAAAGTATTTTCTCCAATATTACTACAAGAGGACTCATGCTTACCAGCCCGACTGCAGTATCTAATTGGGCCAGCGGAAGGGTTCCCTTCTTATTCCGGGCCGATGCTACAATTAATGGTATTACAAAAACAGTGAACATCATTGTGCTGCATGGCAAGTCGGGCAGCACAGCATCTGATTACACCCGCCGTCTTGCGGGTGCCCAGGAATTAAAAGATACCCTTGACGCACAATTTTCAACCGCTATCACTTTTATTATTGGTGATTATAATGATGCACTGAATCAAACGATCTCAGTAGGATCCGGACCACAAAGCTCTTACCAGCCTATTGTCGTTGATTCTACAGATGCCGATCATTATAAATCAATTACGCTGCCATTGGCTTATGCAGGCCAAACCACTATGATCAATTTTCCTAACGTTATTGACAACCATGTTATCTCAAACGAAGTGGTTCCTTTTTATGTGCTGAACTCAGCAAAGGTCAGAACGGATGTTACGACCGTTATACCAGACTATATAACAGCTCATAATACATCAGATCACTACCCTGTTTTTTCACAATACAGCCTGGCGGGGATCATTACTAATGTGCCCACAATCACTCCAAATGAATTAGGCATCCGGGTTTTTCCAAATCCTTACATGCAGGAAATAAATATTACCGCGACAAAAACATTAAGCAATGTTCAGGTACGGTTACTTAATATGCAGGGGCAGGTTGTCAGCACCCAATCATATGGGATCATTAGTACAGGTACCACCGTTAAACCATCAATACCTGTTCTTGCAGGAGGCATCTATTTCTTACAGGTAGAAACAAAGCAATTCAAAACCATTATTAAACTAACTCATTTCTGAAAATAGCAACGAATTAAAAAGCCCCGGAAATCATTTTCTCCGGGGCTTTTTAATGATAATCAAAGACGGTTATTGTATCATGATAGTTGTTGTCGTGATGGTCTCTTTATAATTCACCAGGCTGGCACGGTAAATACCGATAGGTATACCGGCCGGTATTGTAAATACCTGGTTAATGAACTGAACCTGGATATTCATATCCTTTTGAAATACCAGCTGACCATCGTTATTATACAATAGCAGACCATAATATCCCGGGGTAAGTCCATCCATAGTTACCCTTATATCCGTTCCTCTTACAACCGGGCTTGGATACAAATGAAGCCCCTGCCCTATTGAAGGAACAGTAAATGATTGTTGCAGACCATATGATGTACCACCGGCATTAGTAGCATAGGCTTTGTAATAGTAAGTAGCTCCTTGCACAAGGCCGGAAATGGAAGAAGAGAAACTGCCGCTGGCAAGATTAGTTGACGGCACCTGGGTACCCGTTGCATTTGCAAAACCGTTGATACCGCTATACTCGATACCATATACTGTAACATTTGAACAACCAATTGCAGCAATGGATCCGGCCAGTGTGGCAGAATGATTGGTCAGGCTGCTTGCAGCCCCTGTTGTTACAGTAGCTAATGTATTAACACCGCTTCCAACCGCAGCTGCATTGATGGCTGCTGCACCGCCACCACTTACAGGAATGTTTCCATTGTAAGACTGAACAAGTATTGGGCTGAACTTTACAAATATTGTTTGGCTGTATGCTCCGCCTGGCTGCGTAAGGGTCAGCGATGCGGTATAAGTACCTCCGGAAGTGGTTGAAAATGTATATCCTGTCAAAGGACCCACAACGATATTGGCAGTTGAAAGGCCGACACCGGTAAGGGTAAATGAATTAAGTCCTGCTGTTGTACCAATACAAGCTGTACCAAAAGGAGTAAGAGCTGTTGCACTCAGCAATGGAGAGGCGGTGGTAAAAGATTGCTGTGCGCCATAAGCTGTTCCGCCGGCATTGGTGGCATAAGCTTTATAATAATAGGTGGTGCTTGGAACCAGTCCGCTTAATGCAGAACTGAAATTTCCGGCAGCAAGGTTTGTGGAAGCCACTTGTGTGCCTGATCCGTTTGGAAAGCCATTCGTTGTACTGTACTCGATACCATAAGCTGTTACACTCGAACAACCCGTGGCTGATATTGTACCTGCGGCTGTGGCGGTCGTCTGTGTAATAGCACTCGCCGCACCGGTTGTAACAGAAGCGATGGTATTGACACCGGCTCCCGATGCCGCAACGTTCACCGCAGAAGCAACACCACCCCCGGCTACAGGGATATTGCCATTGTATGATTGAACGGCAGTTGGTGTAAACCTGACGAATATTTGTTGCGAATATGAACCACCCGCCTGCGTTAAACTAAGCGTAGTAGTGTAAGTACCTCCTGAAGTTGTTGAATAAGTATATCCCGCTAAAGCACCTACCGTAACGTTTGCCGTGGTAAGGTTGGTTCCTGTAATAGTAAATGAATTAGGCCCGGCTGTTGTATTGATACAAATATTACCAAAAGCTGTAAGGGAACTTACATTAATAGTTGGGTTAGGGCTTGCAGTGGTAAATGACTGCTCCGCACCATAAGCCGTACCGCCTGCATTAGTGGCAAAAGCATGATAGTAATAAGGGGTGGCAGAGACCAGTCCGCTTAATGCTGATGTAAAATTACCGCCGGAAAGATTAGTAGAAAGAACCGGTGTACCTGTTCCGTTCGCAAATCCGCTGATAGTGCTGTATTCGATTCCGTAATTAGCCGTAAGGGCCGAACAGCCAATAGAAGGTATTGAACCCGCAGCCGTTGCTGAAGTTTGGGTAATGGCACTGGCTGCTCCCGTAGTAACAGTTGGAAGGGTGTTCACTCCTGCTCCGCTTGCTGCGGCATTCACAGGGGTGCTTACACCGCCTCCGGCAACTGCTATGTTACCGTTGTAGGATTGCACTGCTGTCGGGGTGAACTGTACAAATACTTGCTGTGAAAAAGCTCCCCCCGGTTGTGTTATACTTAATGTAGATGTATAAGGACCCCCGGATGCAGTCGAATAAGAAAAACCGGCTAAAGCGGCCACCGTAACATTTGCTGTGGAAAGGTTAGAACCGGTTATTGTAAATGAATTCGGGCCTGCCGTTGTATTGATACAAACGTTTCCAAATGCAGTAAGAGAAGATAAGCTTAATACAGGTACTGCTGCAGAAGGTGTAACATCTGTCCATGTAGTTCCTACCCTCAGTTCGTCTACCTCCGTAAACGCTGTCTCGGGATCACTATCTTGTCTTAGTAAAACTCTCTCAACACCGGCAGCGCTTAGATCTGTACCGGCAACTGCTGTTGCACTGGCTGCAGGTTCTGCACCTCCTAAACCAGGGTTAAGCCATATTTTTGAAATATCATTGGCGCTTCCTGCAATGATCTCATAATCTGCAACAACAAAATAAGAAGTGCCTGGATCAAGATCGGTGGCAACCCAGCTTACTGCCGAGTTACTTCTTGTTGATACTCCTACATTATATTTTCCGGGAGTTGTGCTCAACCTTGTCCAGACAGAGGCACCGAACGCTGTAGTACTGCCTGTTTGCATCAACGTAGTAAAATATCCGCCAGTAGCATCTAAAAGGCCTAAGGAAGACAGGTTCAAAATAAATGAGTAGTAAATTTTCCCTGAGGTCTGAGCAGTAAAGACACGGTAATAATCAGTTCCGGCACCATTATACATTGCTTTATTACCTGTTGACGCCGGCAATCCGGTATATGATAAACTGCCACTATTCACAAGAATTGAGTCGCCGGTATTTACAATCAGCCATACACTGGAGCTTTGCGCTGCTAATCCAAGTGTGGCATGAGGTGTATAATTGAACGGCTCATACATTAATTGCCCCTGGCCTTTTATCACCACAAAACTCAGGCAAATCAAAAAGTAAAACTTTTTCATACTATAACTGTTTGTAAGATCATTTAGCAAAAACATCAGCAGCATCGCTTAACAACGCTGCTGATAAATATTATTAATTCCACGAGAACCTCACATCATCCAAAGCAGTGGAAGCCCTGCTGCCACTACCACTGGTACTGGTCAGTGTAACAATCCTGATCCATATCGGCTGGCTGATATTATTTAAAGCCGCACCAAAGTTTACGGTAACAGTTGTATTGGCAAAAACACCGTTTGTTGTCGTCAACGTTGCAGGGCTTGTCGTAACAGGTGAAAAAGCAGAAGGGCTTAGCCCAATTCCATAATCAACCTTCCAGGTTGTCGTTCTCGAACCTGTTACTCCATCTAATGACTGTAAATTAAACTGCAGTTGCAGATTTGATTTTCCGGTTGTGTTAGCCAGTTGAAAAGCAAATGCAGCACCGGGATCCCCGACAGAACCTGTTTGCCTGAAACCTAAAGCCCTGTTTGTTGCTGCGTTTTGAGTGGCTTGATTAGCCCCTGAGCCAATGGCTGCTGAAGCAAAATTTTTAAACCCGGCGCCGGTGCCGGTCCACGCAGTACCTGTGCTGTAAGTGCCGGTATAGACAGTTCCTTCATTGCCCAGGTCGAGACTGGTTGCACTCTCTTTTAAATAAACACCTGTTGGCAGGCTGCCGATTCCTATATTAGTAGTGTTTCCTAAATTATCAAAGTTGATGATGAAAGGCGATGTAGTTCCCAGGTTAACGCTTCCATTTCCTGCTGCCGTCGGACACCGGGGATTATAAAATCTTACATCTGTTGTATCCCGGATCGTAAATTGTTTGGTTGACCCAAAGAAAGAATATACGCCAATGATTTCTCCGTTACCCTGTGCCACAGGCAGCGTAGCAAAATTACAATAGTTACTGGTGCGCAATGTTATCCTGTTCGTTGATGGACTTGTACAAGCCTGTATGATCCTGTTACCGGATGCAGCATCGTCAGCATAATTTTTTCCCAATTCACTGGGAGCAAATTCAAAGTCAGCAAGCTTAATTAAAGTGCTTACATACTTGTCCTGGATATTGGTACTCAATTGTGATACAGTAACTACTTGCGGAACAAGCGGCTGGTTCAAGGGACCTTTAATGATATGTTGGTCCTGCAGGTTGGAAGCCAGCAACGTTACACCACCCTGGTTCACATAGGCCTGGTCTATACCACCGCCAAATTGCAGTGTGCCATTATACTGGCCCAGGTACAACCCTTTTAGTTTTACAAATAGCTTGCGGCCAACCGGGTAGTTATTGTAATGATTGTTCCCTGCCAGGCGAAGCAATACGCCACCTGTTGCATCCTGGATGGCTATCTGCTGGTAATAGTTACCGCTTTTGTCGTCACAGGAAACAATTCCCTCGATAATGGCATCATCAGTAATAGCTACAGGTGCGCCGGATGTATATCTTGTCTTCACATCCTTGATAGTGATATTGGCTACAATATCAGGTGCACCGGTAACCGGCGGGTCAGTGTATTTTTTCTTGCACGAAGTAACTGACAGGCTGGTGATCAAAACCATCACCGCCAGGCTTATCCAAATATTTTTCCTGTTCATATTCATTCTATTATTTTATCAAATACGCTCAATTCGTTTAATGATTAACAACGCACTATTGAATGTCGGCCGCCGTCCGTATCTGCACCTGTGTCGTGGTATTAAAAATGGATACATATCCTGTTAAAGAACTACCACTTAGGTTAACGGTGATTCCGGAAGCAACCCGCACAAATGTTGACAAGGTACCGGTGGCATCAGTGATATTATAAGTTACACCGGTAGCATTGGATGAGGCCTGGGTGATGGATGTAATGTTGTTGATCTTCACCAGCGATGAAGCCCAGGCATTCTTATTGGCAATGATCTGCGCAATAGTGGCCACACGGGGAGTTACCGGAATCGTTCCGCCTACGGGTACTACATTGGCTTGTGGTACACTTTTCAATTCAAGATCGCCATTGTACAAGGTCAGTATACCACCACCTGTTGGATTAATTTCCAGCACACTTCCCATGCTGTAAATAGGTGAACCCACTACAGAGTAGAAATAAACCCCCGAGCCGCTTTCATCCTGCAAACGGTAATTACCTGCCGCTTCATTGATGCTGTTGGAAATGACCACACCCCGGATCTTTTTTGTTCCGGCCGGAATGGTTACATCACCCCCACCCGTATGCAAAGCCCTGAAGTCTGTAAAGCTCATATAGGTTCCTGGTGCAGGCGGCCCCACCGGGTCTGGACCAGTTGGCCCGATCGGTTGCTTCTCGCAGGAAAATGAAAGGATACTCATCGTCATAAAAGCGATCGCAGCGATGAGTGGGTTGTTATTTTTTTGAACTCGCATAAATATATTTTTAATAGCTATTATTCTTCATTAGAACCGTAGTGTCATACTGGCAAAAAAGTTCAGCCCATAAGCATAGTACAATTTTGCAGGGAACTTTCCGGCACTGATTGGATCGCTGACTGCTGTTTGCGCATCATAACGTAACTGCTCAAAACCACCGGTAACAATATTCTTATTGTTTAAAATATTATTGACCCCAACATTGAATACAAGGAAAGTCGGTTTGTGATTAATCTCAAAATCTTTTGGCATTTTCCATGAATACCCGCCAAAGAAATCAACGGTGTATTGTTCATCAAATCTCGTCTGATCAAATATTTCGCTATAACCTGCTGTACCCGGTGTTACAAATTTCAGCGCATCATAAGTACGGCGCAATGGGTTAAAACTTAAATATGCCTGATCAAAATAATTTCCGGTAAGGCTGATGAACCAGAACTTGGGCGAACGGTAAGTAGCACCCATGCTGTATGCTTCCATCGGAGTGGAAGGTATCCGGAAATTTTCTGCATAAATGATCTGCTGTCCCAGCACCGAAGCACTGTTATCAACAGTAATGACAGCATTTTGCTTGCTGTCATAGTAATAACGGCCTACTGCAGCTGCTGCATTGATGGTAAGGGTGGAAGTAACTTTTGCTTCAACACCAAATTCACCACCAAAATGCAACTTGTCGATACCGTTTATTGCATAGTTTACAAAGTTCTGGTAAGAATCATGGTAGAACGACATCACATCCATACCATCCTGGAAACGGGTATAATATCCGCCCAGCCTTACTTTAAGCTTAGGTGAGTTCAGAATATAACCCGCTTCACCTGTTTGAATGGTTTCGCTTTTTATATTATCCTGCTGTGCATTTCTTGTACGGGGTGAGATATAAACATTCTCGAAATAAGGAGCCCGGGTTTGGTAAGAAGCATTGGCATAAACATAATTACGGCCATTTATCTTGTAGGTCACACCTCCTTTCCCACCGTAATTGGTAAACTCATTAATCGTTCCTTTTCCAAATGAGTTGGTGGGGAAAAGACCGTTTCTTGCATTCCCTTCCCGGTAGAATTGTGTGCGGGAAACTGTTCCTGCTAAAAAGAAATCCACTTTACCGAATTTGAAAACACCCTGCGCCCAGGCAGCTGCCTTGTTGATATTAATATTGTAATCGTATCCGAACTTATCGCCAACATGCAATATACGGTTGGGCTTATCAAGATCAAACTGGTTGGCAACATTATCAACAGGGAAGTCTCTTTCCGCAAACTGGTTCACATTCACATAAAACTCGCCACCCAGCAGATCATCCACTTCTTTATAATAGTGGTTTTTCTGAAGCTGGTAGGAAGCCCCTGCCGTAAAATCAATGTTATCGCCAAACTTGGTATTGATGACTGAATTAGCGTTAAAGCGTTGTGTATTGATGATTCTTTCTTCAATGATATAACGGGAACGGTGGCCGCTTACAGTATTACCTGTTATGCCATCTGCATCATTGATAGTGGCAAAACTGGCCCTGTTAACATCATATAATCTCTGCCAGTTAATCTGTCTGTAATTAATATCGCTTTTCATCAGGTCATAAAGCAACTGTCCCTGAACAGGGTCAGTAGTACTGGCCCAGGTAGAAGTGTAACTTGGTAAGTACCGGTAATAGTCAGGTCTTGGGTCAGCTGCATTATACCAATCGAGAGCCGTTACACTACGGTTGCCAAAAGAGTAACCTGCTGCAGTTGTAACAGAGGTATTGTTATTTATCCGGAAATCATGGGTGAGTATAATTACAGGCTGATGGCTTCTGGCAATACTGGCATTCCTTTTCACACCATTTTGGTAACCCCAGTTAGGATTATAATAATTGGTTCCGGCCAGATCAATCATTTCGGTAACTGAAGCTCCCTGCCTGCCATTTTCGGTAGGTGCTCCAAATGCTGTTAATGACAGCAGGTGTTTCTGTCCTATTCTTTTATCAATGGCAGCAAAATAACCCCAGCCATTATAATAAGTACCCGGCACATATCCTTCATCCGCCCAACGACGGCTGCCGCTTACAGTAAAGGCCCAGCCTTTCCTGCTTAACCCGGTTGAATGGGTCAGCATGATCCTGTTGTTATAATTCCTATTGGAAGAAGCATAACTGATACTCGTCTGTACCCGTTGCTTGCTGGCACGGGAGTCAATATTCGTATTACTGCCTATATCACCAAAAGTGAATGTGTTGTACCGGAGTCCCCAGGATACATCCCGGTTTCGCATCACATCATTCAGCCCTCCCCATAATCCGAAAGGAGTAAACCCATTGTCAAGATTATCCATGGGAATGCCATTCATAAATGTACTGAACAGGTCGTTGTCATAACCCCGGATCTTAAAACGGGCCGCACTGAAATTAAACGATGCAGCAGAGTAAAAGGGTTCCCTGCCTGCAGTTAATAATGAAGAGGTATTCTGACTGCCGCCATCACCCAGATCGTTTTCGTCCAGGGAAACAACAGGGATATTATCCAGTACCCCTTCTTTTATCTCTTCAATAATAGTGTCCCTTTTAGCCGTTGTATCAACTTGCGCCATAGCAGTAGTTCCGGCACATAAAAGCAGCACTAACAGCAATTTCTTTCTAAGCATGGTATTTTTTTTTGACAAAGGGGCAAACTTAGCGACTTTATCCGTACCGGAACAAAAAAATTAGGCACATAATATTTTAATAATACCAGCCATCTTTCACAGAATTGACAGCGTCTTTTGTTTCAGTATGTTTGCACCTTACTTTCTGAATATGAAAAAAATTTTTATAGCACTCTCGTTGCTGGTTCTGGGTTATAACTTGTGTGCACAGGACACTAAGCAGGAGTATAAATTAGCGATCATCGGTTTTTATAACCTGGAGAATCTTTTTGATACGATTGACAATCCTTCCGTTAATGATGAAGAGTTTACTCCGAATGGTCCCAGGAATTATAACTCAACTATCTACCTGGACAAATTGAACAAACTTGCTACCGTTATTTCACAAATGGGGGCAGATAAATCTCCCGATGGCCCTGCTATATTAGGAGTGGCCGAAGTGGAAAATGACACTGTTTTGAAAGACCTTGTCAGGCATAAACTCATCGAAAAAAGAAATTATAAAATAGTCCATTACGACTCTAAGGATGCCCGTGGTATTGATGTGGGGCTGTTGTACAATCCAAAATATTTTACTGTTGAAGCAAGCAACAAACTTTTCGTACAGCTTCCCAGCGGTTCTAAAGATGCTTATTATACCCGGGATATCTTATGGGTAAAAGGGCAGTTTGATGGAGAAACTATCCATGTTTATGTAAACCACTGGCCCAGCCGGAGCGGTGGAGAGGAACGGAGTGCACCCGGAAGAGAAGCAGCTGCACAGGTTTGCAGGAACCACATGGACTCCATTTCCAAACTGGACCCCAATGCAAAATTTGTGGTTATGGGTGATCTTAATGATGACCCGACCAATAACAGTGTAAGCGGAATCATCAATGCAAAAGGCCGGCTGAAAGATGTAATGAAAGGCGGAATGTTCAATCCCTGGACTGAATTATACAAAAAAGGAATCGGCACATTGGCCTACCAGGATGCCTGGGGCTTATTTGACCAGATATTGATCGCTTATCCATGGTTAAATAAAGACCAGAACGGTTATTTTTATTACCAGCAACATATATTCAACAAAGAATACATGGTAGAAAACACAGGACGCTATAAAGGCTACCCGATGAGGACCTGGGATGGCAATACATATAGAGGCGGGTACAGCGACCACTTCCCCACTTACTTGGTTTTTTTGAAAAAACTAAACCCCGTTAAGAAAGGTTTCTAACCATTTTGATTTAAAAATCAGCATTTTAGATCCGCATTCTGGAGAGGGTTTGGTAGCTAAAAATCTTCCAAACATCCATTTCCTTCTGGCTGCATTCCCCTATCTTTGCCGCCCCAAATCTGTGTTCGCAGATTCTTTTTCCGCCGCTGCGGGGAATGTCCAATGGGATAAATCGAATTTTAAAAACAAAAAAGGTAAAATGAACAACTACGAATTGATGGTGATTTTTACCCCTGTTTTGAGCGATGATGAATTCAAAGCCGAGCAAAAGAAGTACACCAGGATGGTGACGGATGCCGGCGGAGCTGTCGTTGCTGAAAATGCCTGGGGATTGAAATCACTGGCTTACCCGATCCAGAAAAAAACAACGGGATTGTACTGGGTGCTCGAATACACTGCGGCATCTGACTTCAACGAGAAATTGAAAATTCAAATGTTGCGTGACGAAACAGTACTTCGTCACCTGTGCACTAAACTCGATAAATACGCCGTCGAGTATAATGCAAGAAAGAGAAGTGGTGTTAAAACCGGAACTGAAAAATTAGCGGAGGTATAAGCCATGGCAAAAAATGAAATAAAATATCTGACCGCCATTAAAAGCGACAAAAGGGTTAAAAAATTCTGCCGCTTTAAAAAATATGGAATCCGCTACATTGATTATAAAGATGTGGAGTTCCTCAAAAAATTTCTGAACGAGCAGGGCAAACTGTTGCCACGCCGCCTCTCCGGAAACAGCCTGAAATACCAGCGCAAAGTTTCTGATGCGGTGAAAAAAGCCCGTCAGATGGCATTATTGCCTTATGTAACAGACCTTTTAAAATAACCTCACCCTAACTTCCGCTACGGCGGAAAGACAGTTTAGCAAAATATGAAACTGGGTTGGTGAACAAAAAGAGAACAATGGAAGTAATATTAATTCAAGACGTAGATAATCTCGGTGGTGTAAACGAAGTGGTAAAAGTAAAGAACGGCTATGCCCGTAATTATTTGTTACCCCGTCAGCTGGCAGTAGAGAACAGCCCCAGCAATAAGAAGCAACTCGAAGAGAGGATGAAACAGGTGAAAAAGAAAGAGGATAAAATGCTGGCCGAAGTAAACAGTGTGATCGCTAAATTAGGCGAAGCTCCTTTGAAACTGGGTGCCAAAACCGGTACCAGCGGAAAGATCTTCGGTAGCATTACATCGCTGCAACTGAGCCGTGCTATCCGTGAGCAAAAAGGCTATGTGATCGACCGCAAAAAGATCACTTTGCCTGATGAAGTGAAAGAACTTGGTAC
Organism: Chitinophagaceae bacterium; assembly: GCA_037045605.1. Classification (GTDB taxonomy): domain Bacteria; phylum Bacteroidota; class Bacteroidia; order Chitinophagales; family Chitinophagaceae; genus JJ008. Next base: position 331,682 of record JBAOHK010000011.1, read on the forward strand.
TTACAAAGCCGCTATTGATTTTGGCAATGGTAAAAGCACTGAGGTTGAGTTTGAAGTGGTAGCCGAATAAAACATCAAAAAGTATGGCAGAAGCCTCTCCTTTTGGAGAGGCTTTTTTTATTGCCGCAAAAAACGGCAGCTGCTCTAAATAACTGATATTGTTACATTAAGAACGGGAATCGGCCACATAAGGCAGTCGCCAAAACTACATGCAAGGGTCTATTTCGAAAGGCATCAAATAATTTGGCAATATCTCCGTGAAAAATCCGTTATTTTGTCTTGCATTTGGTGCTCTTTCAGTTTCACAAGTCCTGAACGTTTCGAAAAACCGTAGAATGTTCTTAGGGTACTGTTTACTGTTGACACTTTTATTTTTTTTAAAACCTCTCAAAATGAACATTTACGTAGGAAACCTCAGTTGGAACCTGAAAGATCAGGACCTGTCCAATCTTTTTGCTTCACATGGTGAAGTGGCATCAGCTAAAATTGTTACCGACAAATTCACTAACCGCAGCAAAGGCTTTGGTTTCGTGGAAATGCCCAACGACGACCAGGCACAAGCGGCTATCGCTGCTTTGAATGGTACCGAAGTTGACGGTCGTAACATCGTTGTTAACGAAAGTCGTCCAAAACCAGAAGGTGGCGGCGGTGGTGGCTTCAAAAAAAGAAGCTTCGGTAACGGCGGCGGTGGCGGCGGCTACAAAGGTGGCGGCGGCGGTGGCGGCTACAAAGGCAAAAGCGGCGGTGGCGGCGGCTACAACCGTGACCGTGGTGGATACAATAACGATTATTAATCAATAACGATATTGAAGAAGCTTTAATAAGTCTGGTTCGAAAAAGCCGGACTTTTTTTTTGTTAATACCTGAATAATAATTGCCTTGGTAGCATACTTACATTAAGCTGTGGGGCTTCATAATACTCACCATCTAAATGAAATAAAATGCTCTCATCACTTTCAATTAAAATTTGTTTGCTGGTGAAATGATGAACAAACGAAAGGTTCAGGTGCTTTCCTTTTTCAATGACAGGCAACCATCTTAAACGCCGCAGCGGATGAAGCGCATCGATCAATGTGATATCAAATAAGCCATCATTCGCCTTTGCATGGGGGGCAACATGAAAGCCTCCGCCGGCTCTGCTCCCATTACTGACATCAATGATCAGGTATTTCTTTAAAGCAATGGATTGCTCCGCTGTTGAAATACGGTACGATGTTGAACGGTAAGAAAATATTTTCTGCAGTATCATCGCCATAAACGAAGCTTTGCCGGCTCGTTTCTTTTTGCCTGTTAAACTTCTGGCCACTTCCCCTTCAAAACCAACGCCAACTCCGTTAATAAAAAAAAATTCATTACACCTGCCAAGGTCAATTGGCTTCGGTTCCGCAGATAAAGCAAGTTGCAGTTGTTCTTCAAAACTTATTTTCCCATAGAGCAGCCAGTGAAAATCATTGCCGGTACCCCCATTAAAAATAACCAGTGGCAATTTTATATCATGGTACTGGTTCACAAAATAATTCAGTGTTCCATCACCACCAACGATCCATATATCTGTAAATTCGTTGAAATCAGCAGGCCAGTTTTCTTTGAAGAAAGAATGAAAGATTTGTTTATTGGATAATTCCTCTGCAATTTTTTGGGCTAATGTTATTGCCCTTCCTGCTCCTGCAAGTACATTACTGACAATGGCGATATGCTTGGCATTGGCTTGCATCGGACAAAAAAATAGTCCTGCTGATAGCAGGACTATAAATCTAATAGTTTTTATTCTTACTGCACCACCCTCACCACACCAGCCCCGTTATAAGAATGGTACTCCCCGTTATACATCGCATCGGCACTCACAGGCCCCATTTTATAATTACCCGGCGACACGGCCCGGACAGCATAATAATACGTTTGCTTGGTACTGCTGGCATCCACAAAGAAATGGATACGGTCATCCCTTACATCTAATGCAGTCGGCGTCATCGCATCTTTGATCCAGTCCATACCCGGTATCTCCTTGGTCCTTGGGTTTTCAATTTCAAAACCGGCAGGTAACAGATCAGTAATTACAACATTCTCTACCGGCGTATTGAATGAACGTTCAAGTGTTACACCAATAATGATAAGGTCATTTTGTTTGAACGTATTGGTCGTAACCGGCTTACCGTTCCTGTCAAAGAAACGTCTCCTTACTTTCAAATAACTGTCTTCTTCCCTATAAGCGCCGCTGCTACTGATACCCTCGGCCTGCCAGAAATAATACAACCGGCCATTACCTTTTGTAGTTATCTCTACATTGTTACTGCCCAGTGCTTTCATATCACCGGTCCACTGGCCGCCATCCACTTTTGCAATTACTTTTCCGTTCACTTTTATTTCCGCTGTGGCTGTCGAATTGTTCGCAGCCCTGGCATGTTTACCCAATGCAAGAAATGCAAAGGCCCTTTCCTGGGTACTCAGGTATCTTCTGGCCTTCAATTTATCAGCCACATGTTTTACCATTGTTCCGACCTGTGCATTACCAGGATCAGCATCGATCAAAGCGTTCAGGGCAATGGCTTCATCCCGCACATCAGAATAATAACTGCCGCCGGTTTGTGCAACAGATTCCTCACCGGTGAAAGATGCAGGCAGCATACTGTTGAAAGATTTTCTGTCGCCGGCCGTTGCATACGCTGCCGCTAATAAATATCGGCTGTCCAATGCAAGCAATGCCGTATTGGCCTTATAGTAGTTCATCGCCGGCACATTGGTTCTTCCGGCAAGGGCCAGCACATATAAACCATAGGCAACTTCCTTTGGTGCTATCTTCTTATTCTGGTCACGGTTGTAATAATAGATGATGGTCTCCTTATTCTTTAACCGGTTGTTGATATAGTTCAGCATCGTTTCCAGTAAACTGTTGTCCACATCAAAACCGGCCTTCCTGGCTTCCAGTAAGAAATGTGCCGCATAAATAGTGGCCCACCAGTCTTCCTTGCCCTCACCATCCCACAACGTAACCGCACCATTGTACAACTGCCGCATTTTTATCTTGCGGATGGCTTCCATGATATTCGTATTGGCGTTTGCTTTATTCTGTTGCTTGTTCAATTGCATCAGGTCAGACAGGTCACCATAATACAATTGCGGAAAAGCAGCCGACACGGTTTGCTCGGTACAACCATACGGGTACTGCACCAGGTATTTTAATTGCTCACCCAACTCTAATGCAGGTGAACGGCTCACCACCAGATTATAATTTACACTGCCCGGCATAAAATCACTCAGACCGATACTCACTTTCTGTGTATTGCCACCGGCTATTGAACCGCTTCCGGTTGACTTTTTGTAAGGTTGAAGGCGGACGAACGGAGATTTCCGTTGCATCGGTGAACTTCTCTCCCATACCGCTTACCGTTACAGTTACTTTACCAACATTGATGGTTGGGTCGGCTACTACTTTGAATATGGCACGGCCCTCACTTTTTGCAGCAAGACTTACGGATTGATTGTTGCCACCTATTACTTTCATCGGACCTTCCACCGCAATAGTTGCAGTAACATTGGAAGACTTTGTCGGTCGTGTTGGTTAAGGTCACCGGTACATTCACCGTATCACCCGGGCTTAAGAATCTTGGCAATGCTGTACTCACAACGATTGGGTCAGCAACCGTCATGGTATTATCAGCAGCACCAAAACTTTGTCCCTTATAAGAAACAGCCATTAACCTTAACTCACCACTGAACTGCGGAATATCAAATTCAAATTCTGCCACCCCGCTGCCATTGGCTTTCTTGATTCCTCCCCAGTAACTCACCACTTTTATCCGTTTTGCAGGCAATGGGTTTACTCTCTTTTCCATTAGCACTCCATTCATAAGCATCACCACCGGTGCTGCTCAGCTTAGCCCTTACTTCCGCAAACAATAATGGGTACAGATCAAATGCTGAAACCTGCAACGCCTTCTTCTGGTAGAAATAATCGTAAGGGTTCGGTGTTTTAAAATCACTCACCTGCAACACACCATTATCAACAGCAGACAGTGTTACAAAACTGCCGGGAGCTGCTTTCACTGTCACCTTCTGGTGTGTTTTGGAACGAACGGTTTTCTGTGCTATCTACTTCTACATTCGATCTTTACGGCCTTTGTCTTCTACCGTTACATTCTTAAAGCCATGTGCCACTGTCAGCGGAATATCTGATACCTCATGTGGTTTAATCAGAGTGGCAGTGATGTAAACATTGGGTACATGGTCACGCATTCACTTTCAGGTCAACACTGGCTGTCCTGTTACTCACTTCCACATACTGATGAGAGATCACATGATCGGTTTCCATCGTCACCAGCATCCGGCCGCTGAAGGGTGTTTTGAATAATGCCTTCACACTTTCACCGGATAGGTATACGATTTCTTGTCCACCTCTATCTCAATATTTCCTTCGTTGTTCACTTCAAAGGAATTATTGTTACCGCCATAGCTTCCGTAACTGTAGAAACTGCGGCTTACATAATTATTCGCACCGGGACAGATACACTTTCACTTCGTAGTCGCCGGGACTTCTGGGCACATAACTGTAACACAGTATTTGCCACCAATGGTGATCTGCTGCTCAACCATCAGCTTATCCTCCCGCTGTGACTCATAGCGGAAATAGCTGCCGCTCTTCGTCAGCACCGTTCTGTATTCATGTTTTATCACTTCTACTCCGGGCCGTACCACTGGTCGCATTACCATCTTTATTTACTGCTGCAAGATTAAATTTCACCGGCTGGTTCAAGCGGGTAATAATAGAACCAGTCCTGTTTGATGCCAAAGAAAATATCTTGTGTAAACACATCCACCGTAGTGGCACGGCTCACCGGCCTTCCCGTTTCATCAAACACGGTTGTAATAGAAACTGGTTTGTAAAGCACCCATATTGGCATACGTCTCCGGCACCGTCGTAGTCAATGCTGGCATTACCGGCTTCATCAGTGGTTCCTTCTTTCACTTCTTTATCAAAGAAAGTATTCTGATTCGCCAGGCTGAAATCATAGCCATCGTATTTGGGTGAAGAAAAATACTTTCTGCTTCACCTGTATCTCTGTTTCATATTTACGGTTGGCAGCCGGCGGACCAAAGAAATTCATCGCATTGATAGTTAAGCCTGGATAAATCCCCCGAACGTAAGAATGCTTTATCCAGTTTCACATTCACACGGATACGGTCCGGCACAAACTCCTCTACAGAAAAATTCTTCGAGGCCAGTAATATATCAGTGGAAGTATACACCTCCAGTGTATAGCTGCCGGTGATGGCAGCAGTGGCAATATCAATATCTTCCTTCCACCGACCCTTCCTCATTCAGGCTTTTCCGGAATGATTTCAGCTCCTTACCATTCGGCATCAGGAATTTCATCTTCAAAGGCACATCACCGGGGTTCTTCCATTGTGCATCACGGAGAATGACAGAGAAATTGATCTTTTCACCGGGACGATACACATCTCTTTCTGCATAAACAAAAGCATCAAACCCGGATGGGTTATTCCTTTTACCACCCACTTCAAACCTGGAAGTGTTCACCCTCGTATTATTAAATGGCAGGTAGTTGAAATCATCAGCCGTCTTTGCAATGACCATCGCCGGTTTGAAACCACTGAAATCTTTTTTACTGTAGGCAATAGTGGCCACTCCATCCTTATCAGTGGAGCCACTGCCGATCAGTTGGTTGTTGGTGGAATAAACAGATACATTCACCCCGTTCACCGGCTCCGCAGACTTCAGCGAATTGGTGAATACATAGATCTTATCCTGCCCTTCTTTGGCGATCAGTCCAAGGTCAGACAAAGAGATATAACGGCTGTCCTTCACCCAGTAATCTTCCGAAGAACGGATAACGACATGGTACACACCTTTGAAATCAGGCAGCCTGTCTTCAAACTGTGCGAAGTTTAATATACGTCCGGCTCCGCTTTTGGGTAATGAACGGGTATCTATTTCTTTTTCATAGATCACATCACCCAGCATGGCATCACCGCCGCCGTATTCATCAATATAATAGTCGCCCTCATACTCACCATCATAACTGGCATAGCTGGGTCCGTTGCTGTTTTCCTGTGGTGAATAACCATACCGTTGCGCCAGTAACAGGTTGTTCTCATATATTTTGGAAATAATGAGTTTTACTTTCGGCACATTGGTGATCTGCACCTCAATATTTTTACCGCCCTTTTTAGAAAGATAAACGGCTTTGCTGTTCGTAAAACTGATACCGGATTCTAATTCACCAAAAGCAACACCGCCATTATAATCTTCCTTCATTACGCCGCCGATCTTTCCCCGCAACCCTTTCACAATGGTCAGTGCATAACTCTTCTCCACATCAAACTTGTCGCTGCGGAGGGTAAACCCAAAATCATTTGCTTCAACAGTAAATGCAAGATCAGGATCGAATTTCAGGAATGGCTTTAAGCTTTCCCCCGTCAGTTGCTGGCTGGTGGTCACCCTCACCACACCTTCCATACCATCATGCTCAGATTCCACATTCTGCACTGTCAGTACATAAGGAGAAGGAATGGTCAGCGAACTGGCAATGGCATCTGCAGTCGAAGTATTGCCTTTCTCGGGTTTCAATCCCTTTTCGATCGTCACTTTCGCATCAATGTCTTTGTCTTCTGCTTTTAGTCCGTTGATACGGACAGATATTTTATTGTCCGGTGAAATAGTGATCATATTGAAATCGGCCTTCTTACCTTCCACTTCTATCGTCAGTTTGCCTTTCAGGTCTTCCGGGTTTACCCGATAATTAAAGAGCAGGTCAACCTGCGGCACGGCGGTCGTACTGCTCTCGCCGATCCAGATGATCTGTGAATTATCTAACGTAAGCTCAGGGGTGTGAAAGCTGATCTTATCCCCGTTCTTTACAGAATTGTATTTACTGAACTTCAGTACAGCACTCTTGATCTTCGCCTTATAAGTGGTGGCAGGATTCAGTGGCTGTGATGGAGAGAACACCAATTCATCCGGGCTTTCCCAGCGGAACTTACCGGCAATTGTTGGTTCAAATGAAACATACTCCGTCGAGTCCCAGGCGTTAAGCATGGAATCTTTGGCCAGTGAATGGCTGAAACGGAAAACAAGGTTGCCAAGCTGCGGTACTTCGCCTTTGGCATTCGTAAATGAAATGCTGACGGCATTTTTTTTACAGGATGATAAAAAAATAGCCCCGGCTGCTATCAGCGGAACTAAATAGAATTTGATACGCATAAAGGTGTAGGTTAAATGGTCGGTTATGAAGGAGAAGTTAAAGAAGTTTGATTGAGTAAAAAATTAAGCTGTACATTTCTTTCACACAAAACGTTCGTCCGCCTGTGGTGGAAATAACAGAATTTAGCAGTGCAAAAAGCTAAGGGGGAATATCCCGGGTGGGGCGGGACGAGTCTGAGGAGTCCATAAAGGAACAAATGAATTTGCTATGAAAGATACACAGCATAGAAGAGTAGTTGCAAATTTTAGAAGATAAATATTTGTTAAGCAGCAACGCAATTGATAACTGATACTATCTGATGAACAAACGTTTCAAAATACATATGCCCTGGTTTAAAAAGAGTGTGGTCGCTGCGCCCCGCCGGTACTTTACCCGAAAAGGCATACTGCGTTTTTTCAAACGCCTCGGCATCGGCTTCCTCGGTTTGATTGTTGTATTCTTCCTGCTTAACTGGATATTCCCTTTGCCTGATAAGATCGGATACTCCACCATCATCACTGACAACAAAGGCGAAGTGGTGAATGCATACCTTACCAAAGACCAGCAATGGCGGATGAAAACAGAACTGGACGAGATATCGCCATTGTTACAAAAGACCATCATTGCCAAGGAGGACCGGCATTTCTATTCCCATCCCGGTGTCAATCCCGTTGCTGTCATAAGGGCTTTCTTCAGTAACCTGTTTCATATGCGAAGGATGTCCGGCGCCAGCACCATCACCATGCAGGTGGCGAAAATGCTCGAACCCGGCAAGCGGAATATCTGGAGCAAATTCCGGGAAATGTTCCGGGCCTTCCAGTTGGAACTGAAGTACAGTAAGAAAGAGATCTTACAGATGTACCTGAACCTCGTTCCTTACGGCGGTAATATCCAGGGCGTCAAAGCCGCCTCCCTGCTCTACTTTAAAAAGAACCCCGACCATCTCTCCCTGGCCGAAATAACATCGCTTAGCATCATCCCCAACAAACCGGGTCTGATGGTTCCCGGCCGCAACAATGATTTTATCGTGAAGGAACGCAACCGCTGGCTGCAAAAATTTGCTGACAGAAAAGTATTCACACAAAAAGAAATTGAAGATGCATTAGCAGAACCTTTGAATGCCACCAGGGGAACCGTACCACATTATATTCCTCATCTTTCTTATAAACTAAAGAAACAGGGCGGCGATATTATTAAGACGAACATTGACCTGAACACCCAGTTAAAAACAGAAAAGCTGGTGGAAGATTATATCAGGGCGCAGCGCTTAAAGAATATAAAAAATGCTGCTGTTGTCATCATCGATAATAAAACATATAAGGTCATCACCTATGTCGGCTCTTCCGGTTTCTTTGATACAACAGACGGCGGGCAGGTGAACGGTGCCCATGCAGTGCGGCAACCCGGCAGCACATTGAAACCGCTGTTGTACGGAATGTGTTTTGACGAAGGTTTGCTCACACCTAAAACAGTAATGACAGATGTGGCCGTCAGTTACGATGGTTATGCACCCGAGAACTATGATGAAAAATTCAACGGCTATGTTACCGTGGAAACAGCATTGGAACATTCACTGAATATTCCCGCCGTTAAAGGACTAAAGATGCTCGGCCATGAAAAGATGATACAGAAACTATCCAACTGCAATTTCAGGCAAATACAAAAGGACAGGAGAAAACTTGGGCTCTCACTGATACTCGGCGGCTGTGGCACCACACTGGAAGAGCTCACAGGCTTATTTTCTTCCTTCGCAAATGACGGTATTTATATCATGCCGTCATATACGCAGGGCGACACGGTACACAACAAAATAAATGTAATGAGCCCCGCTGCCAATTACATGATCAATGAGATACTGTCTAAAGTAAATCGCCCCGACTTTCCATTGAACTGGGCCGCCACAGAAAAAATGCCAAAGATCGCCTGGAAGACCGGTACCAGCTACGGCAAGAAAGACGCCTGGAGTATCGGTTACAACAAGAACTTCACGGTCGGTATCTGGACAGGGAACTTCTCCGGTGTTGGCGCAGCCGATCTTAGCGGTGCAAACATTGCCACCCCTTTATTGTTCAGGATTTTCAACACCATCGATTATGATAGTGATGAGGAATGGTTCACCCAGCCGGAAGATTGCGACATACGGCAGGTTTGCAGCGAAACGGGTTTACCTCCTTCTGAACATTGTACCAGTATAGTGACAGATTATTTCATTCCGTTGATCTCTTCTGCCAAACCCTGCAGCAACTGGCAGGAGATAATGATCAGTGCCAATGAAAAGATCTCGTATTGCAAAAGCTGTGCGCCGGAAACAGGATATAAAAAGAAATGGTACAAAATTGTGGAGCCGGATATGCAGGCCTGGTTTGAAGAGAACCGGATAGCTTATCAAAAGATACCGCCTCACAATCCCGATTGCGAACTCATATTTAAAGGCGCCGCCCCATCCATCACCTCTCCTGTTAACGGAACAGAGTATTTGATCAGCAAGAAAGACCCTGAACCGCTGCAACTCATTTGCAAAACAGCCAATGATGTCACCAAAGTATATTGGTACATCAATAACAAGTTCTATAAAAGCAGTAATGCCGGCGAAAAACAATTCTTTGTTCCCGGGGAAGGGCCGGTAAAGATTTCCTGCACCGATGATAAAGGACGAAACAGGGATATTAAGATTACAGTGAAGTATGTGAACCTGTAAGGAACTTAGATTCGGACACCTTATTCACCATTCACCTCTTTCACTCAGCCTTCTTTACACTCGCTGCACCACTCACATTCTGTCCTACTTCCGCATTACCCTTATACCGCACATCACTGGCACCGCTGGCGCCTGCATTCAATTTCACACTGGCAAATACTTCAGCGCTGCTGGCACCCGTCACATCAACATCTGTATTTTCAGATAACAGGTCAAAACAATGGGCATGAGAAGCACCAGTCCCTTCAATACGAAGATCCTTTGTTTGTCCTTTTAGTTTCAAATGACTGGCACCGGTCATTTCACCATATATCCTGGGAGCTTTCAGTTCAAGCTCTGCGCTGCTGGCGCCGCTTACATCCACATCAATTTCATCTGTTGCTGTAAGCAGGGTTTCCCCTTTGATATGACAGGCCCCGGATGCATCAAGGTTTTTGAATGCCGGTGCACTCACATACACTTTTATTTTCCCAGTCGCATCAAGATGGGTATTATCCTTCTGCTCAATATGCAGTGTGTTTCCATCCTGCCGGGTAATGATATACTGCTGCAGGTTATCGTCGGTTTCCACCCTTACAGAGAAAACAGAATCCTGTCGTACATACAATACGATCGAATTGCTTACATCAACATCAGTAAACCCGGAGAAACTCCTGTTCTGGGTGATCACTTTGCCGCTCCCGTTGATCTTGTCACGGTTAATATAGTGACAGGAAGAAATGACCATTGCTGTAAATACAGGTAATACAAAAAAACGTTTCATATTGATTGGTTTGTGATAATAAGATCAGGCTTCATTAGCAAATCTCCGGCAAATAGGACGATTCGGAACTTTCAAAGGTTACAGTTCGGCATTACTGATATAGATCCGTGAAATCCGCTGCAGGCCGGCACTCTAAACTACCAACCACAAACTACAAACCTTTTTTTACCTTCGCAGCAACATGACTGAAAAGATACTGATTCTAGATTTTGGCTCCCAGTACACCCAGTTAATTGCCCGTGCCGTCAGGGAAGCCAATGTCTACTGTGAGATTATCCCCTATCATAAGCCTTTTGAATTTGAACCCGGCCTCAAAGGCATCATCCTTTCCGGTTCACCCTGCTCAGTAAATGAAGAAAATGCTCCCGATGTAAATGTGCAGGACTTCATCAATAAAGTGCCGGTACTCGGTATTTGCTATGGTGCCCAGTTAACGGCCAAACGTTTCGGAGGACTCGTGGCAAAAAGCAATAAACGGGAATATGGCCGGGCCATTCTCAGTACACAAAAAGAAGATGTACTGTTCAATAATGTGTCAAAAGAATCACAGGTTTGGATGAGCCACAGCGACACCATCAAAGAATTACCGGAAGGATTTGAATTATTAGCAACAACCGAAAGCATACCCGTAGCAGCCTTTAGAAAAATAAGCAATGATGGTACAGGTTCACCATTGGGCATTCACCATTCACTGTACGGCGTGCAGTTCCACCCCGAAGTATACCATTCTAAAGAAGGAAAGAAGATACTCAATAACTTCCTTGTCAGCATCTGCGGTTGCTCACAGGATTGGACACCGGCACATTTCATCACCGATACAGTGGCCGCATTAAAAAAACAGATCGGCGACAGGAAAGTGATCATGGCTTTAAGCGGCGGAGTCGATTCCACCGTGGCCGCAACACTCATCCACCGGGCCATTGGCAAAAACCTCTACGGTATTTTCGTTGACAACGGTGTGCTTCGCAAAAATGAATTTGAATCCGTTATTAAAACATACAATGAACTTGGCCTGAATGTAAAAGGCATTGATGCAAGGGAACATTTCTACACCAAACTAGCCGGCAAAACAGAACCTGAAGAAAAAAGAAAAGTGATTGGCAGTATGTTCATAGATGTCTTCCAGGAAGAATCCAAAAAGATCGAAGGGGTGGAACTGCTCGGGCAGGGAACCATCTATCCTGATGTCATCGAAAGTGTTTCCGTACACGGACCCTCCGTAACAATAAAATCACATCATAATGTCGGCGGACTACCCGATCATCTGCATCTCGAACTGGTGGAGCCACTCCGTTCTCTCTTTAAAGATGAAGTACGAAAAGTAGGCAGGGAACTGGGCATTCCGGCTGAAATGATTGACCGCCACCCTTTCCCCGGTCCGGGCCTTGCCATCCGCATTTTAGGAGAAATTACAGAAGATAAGGTACGGTTGTTGCAGGAAGCAGATCACTTATATATTAAGGCGCTAAAGGATAGCGGTTTGTATGCAACGGTTTGGCAGGCAGGTGCTATCTTACTTCCTGTAAAAAGTGTGGGGGTAATGGGTGATGAAAGGACCTATGAATTTACAGTGGCACTCAGGGCAGTGACAAGTGTGGATGGAATGACGGCGGACTGGGCACACCTCCCTTATGAATTTTTAGCGAATATCTCTAACGAGATCATTAATAATGTAAGGGGCATCAACCGGGTGGTCTATGATATCAGCAGCAAACCACCGGCTACGATCGAGTGGGAATAAAAAAAGATAGCTGATCGCTGCATCACAAAAGATTTATCATACTATGAATAAAATTCACGGCATCATTCTCTCATTATTGCTCGGCAACCTGTTGCAAACAACAAAACTTGCAGCACAAACAGAAGCCCCCAAACACAAGATTGCCATCTTTGCACCACTGTACCTTGACTCAGCATTTGACGGCAATGATGAATACCGCTATGCAAAAAACACTTTTCCGAAATTCATCAACCCGGGTCTGGAATTTTATGAAGGCGCCCAGCTGGCTTTGGATTCAATGAATAAAGAAAAAATTCCGCTGGAAGTTTTTGTATACGATACAAGGTCGGCCAAAGAAACCCTTACACAGCAATTGAACGATCCTGAACTGGACAGTGTTGATTTAATGATCGTTCATTGCAGCAGTGCCGAAGTAAAATTCTTTGCCGAAGCAGGACTTAAAAGAAATATTCCCGTCATCAATGCGAATCTTCCGAATGAAGGTGGTGCTTCGGCCAATCCCTTCTTTGTGGTGCTTAATCCCACTCTAAGGACACAATGCGAAGGGATTTATAAATACATACAAAAATATTATTCATTGGACCCCGTTGTCGTTTTTCGCAGGAAAGGACAACTGGAAGACCGTATTAAAACCTACTTTGAAGATTTTACAAAGAATACAGTGGCAGTTCCGCTCAAATTCAAATACGTTGAACTCCCCGACAGCTTTACGGTAAACCAATTAAAAGAACACCTTGATACAACAGAACAAACCCTTTGTATTGCCGGCAGCCTGGATGAGAATTTTGGTAAACGGTTGATACTGCAGTTGGCGGCACTGAAAAAACAAAAATACCTCGCCACCGTAATGGGCATGCCTACCTGGGATGGATTTGGCTTTACAAAACCTGAATTCAAAGGCATTGAGATTATTTACAGCACTCCTTTTTACAATGCAAAGATTGATAAGGTAAGTATGAGCATTGTCGCCAGTTTTAATAAAACAATGTTTGCCCGCCCCAGCGATATGGTATTCCGGGGATACGAGGTAACATGGAGATATGTAAAACTCTTATTACTCTACGGAAAAGACATTGCTTCCAATCTTGCTAACAGGCAGGTGAAACTATTCACCGACTTCGACATCCAGCCGGTACTGAGCAAACAAAATATGACACTTGATTATTTCGAGAACAAAAAATTATACTTCCTTAAATGGCAGGATGGTATAATGAAAGGGGTTTATTAACCGGTATTCATAATTATAACTCAATAATAAAAGGCCATTCGTTACAGAATGGCCTTTTATATCTACAGTAGTATCTTCATAAGCACTGTATCGATTCGTCATTACTACTCCCCTGTCAGCAGCAATGAATTACTGTTATTGCTTAATATCAGTTCTCCGGTTGCAATTCTGAATAACGCATTAAGGTTAAAGATCGACACATTGAAGGTTGATCGCTTAATGGTAAAGCTCAGTCGTATGAATTCATGACAACCCAATGTTTGGTTTCCACCTGGTCCGGTTCTGGAGAACTCATAGTATAATGAGCTGGATGCTGTTTGTAACCACTTCGGGTTATCAACCGCAAAGCCGAGTGAACTGGTAAGTGTATTATTGAACAGGATGTCATATCCCGCCGGCTTATAGATACGCAGTGTTCCGGGAGTTGCACCCTTCCCCGCCAACTCAGTGATATTATACACTACAGTGATCTCATTGCCGTTAGAGGTGAAAATATTATCGCTGAATACAGACCCTAAAGACACATCTGTATTCGTCGCTTCAGTAATGATAAAGTTCGTTGTACTGGTACAACCGTTAGCATCTCGTACTGTCACACTGTGATTGCCTGAAGAAAGTCCGGTGAAATTACCATGGTTCTGCCAGCTGCCTCCATCAACACTATACTCATAGTACGGAGAAAGAGAGGCTAACGGTATGCCACCCGATGCAATAACAGTAACACCACCGGTACTCTCGCCTGCACATTCAACATGAATAACAGAACTCACCATAGCATTAAGCACAGGCGGTTCCGTTATCGTAAAGCTTGCCGAAGCCGTACATCCGGCAGAATTGGTTACAGTCACACTGTAACTACCTGCAGCAAGGCCGCTGACATCCTCGCTGGTTGTACCATTGCTCCATAAATAAGAATAAGGGCCGTTGCCACCACTTACAGTCAAATCGATTGACCCGGTAGTTCCCCCGTTACATAAAACGTTCATCTGTGTTCCGTTGACCACCGGCAACGGATTAACTGTGATAACAGTTGTTGCTGAATTGCTGCAGCCATTACCATCTGTATAAGCATAAGTGATCGTCTGCGTTCCAACTGATGGGTCGAACAGATTACCCGTTACACCAACACCGGAGAATGTTCCTCCGCCTGGTGAACCAGCCAGTGTAATATCGGCCGCATCAATACACACAGGGCCGTATGTACCTGCACTCACTACTGTCAACGGATTAACTGTGATAACAGTTGTTGCTGAATTGGTACAGCCATTACCATCTGTATAAGTATAAGTGATCGTCTGCGTTCCAACTGATGGGTCGAACAGATTACCCGTTACACCAACACCGGAGAATGTTCCTCCGCCTGGTGAACCAGCCAGTGTAATATCGGCTGCATCAATACACACAGGGCCGTATGTACCTGCACTCACCACCGGCAACGGATTTACAGTTATTGTTGTCGTTGCAGAACTGCTGCAACCATTTCCATCTGTATAAGCATAAGTAATCGTCTGCGTTCCAACTGATGGGTCAAACAGATTACCCGTTACACCAACACCGGAGAATGTTCCCCCGCCTGGTGAACCAGCCAGTGTAATATCGGCTGCATCAATACACACAGGACCGTATGTACCTGCACTCACCACCGGCAACGGATTAACTGTGATAACAGTTGTTGCTGAACTGCTGCAGCCATTTCCATCTGTATAAGTATAAGTGATCGTCTGCGTTCCAACTGATGGGTCGAACAGATTACCCGTTACACCAACACCGGAGAATGTTCCTCCGCCTGGTGAACCAGCCAGTGTAATATCGGCTGCATCAGCACATACAGGTCCATAAGAACCGATTGTTACAGCAGGGGATGGATTAACACTCACTGAAGCCGTACTGATAGGGCTGCCCGTTGTAACACATCCCGATCCGTTGGTGATACTTGTCAGGTTATATACACTGGTACCCGTTATCGCATTAAAAACAACATCCACCCAATAATTAGCCGTACTTCCTGTGCCAGGGTATCCTGGACCGGGTTGCTGGTACGAACTCGCCTCTGCTGTTAATGGTCCGTTGACCACTGGTGAAGCAAGTCCGTTAGCCGTATAAGCATAATAATTAGGCGATGGAGAAAAATAAGAAGCGATATAAGAAGTATTGGCCATAATGGGAACAGGCGTTGTGAAATTGATCTGTTTCCATCCTGTTGTATTATCACTGGTATAATTAGCCGTAGCCAATGGGGTCGTTGTATTACCAACGGCCCATAACGAGCCGGTAAAGTTCAGTACACCAGTTCCGGTCTTATAAAAACGGATACCACTGATCGTTCCTGCCACAGATGATTTGATCTTAACTCCTAATTCCGTTGCTGCATTATCTACACCCTGTGAACCACCTGTGGTTCCGGCATTCCAGGTACTGACGGGGCTGGGCGAATAAGCCGCCGCTCCCGCAATAAATGGAACACCGCTGCTGATAGCCGGATAATTATTCCCGTTGATGACCAGCGAAAATGGCCCGCTGCCTGACGTGGAAGTAAATGTCAGGTTAACGGGGCTTCCTTCACAAACAGTGGTTGGTGATGCAGAAATAGTTCCTGCAGGTAACGGGCTGGTCGTAACAGTTACACTGCTCAACGGGCTTCCTGTACTGGTACATAAATTGGCATCTGTGATACTTGTCAGATCAAAAGTTGTCGTAGCTGTGTTTGTCTGGGAAAATAATACATCCACCCAGTAATTGGCCGTATTTCCTCCGTTAGGAAAACCGCCGCCATACCTGTAAACACCATTTGGCCCATCAATACCAGCCTGCAATGCTGTAAGTGGTCCGTTCGTTACACCGGCACTGGCGAAAAAACCAGGGCTGATGGCAAAATAGCCCCCTTGTGAAAAATAAGAAGCGATATAAGTGGTGTTCGCCTGTACCGCAACCGGTGTTGTAAATCGTACTTCCTGCCAGCCGCTGGCCGTTTCACTGGTGAACGGAGCACTGGCTAACAATGTTCCTCCGGATGTCCACAGGTTAGCTGTATGACTGCCTGTATTTGTTACACCTTTATAGAAACGTATCCCCGTGATATAACCGCTAAGGATGGATCTGAACTTTGTACCGACTTCAATAGGTTGATTATCGGTCACACTGGGGCTCACCGGTGATCCGCCGCTGCCCCAGATACTTTGCTCTGATGTATTGAATGTTGCAAATGTCTGGCCGGCGTTGACGTTACTATACGTAATGCCGTTTACAACTAACGTGTAGGGTGATGCGCCGCTGGCACTGGTTAATTGCAAAGCTATCTGGCCACCCGGGCATACCGGGTTCGTTACTGCACTGATGGTGCCTGTAGGAAGTGGATTGACCATAAGGCTGGCAGGATTGGAGCTTGCCGACCCCGCAGAACTCGTCCATATCGCCTTGTATTGTTTGCTGTTATCCCCGGTGCTGGTAGTGAATGAATAAGTTGGATTGGTGGCAGAGAGAATATCATTCCAGGTATTGCCATTATCCGTACTTACCTGCCATTGCACCGTCGGTACAGGATTGCCGCTGGCGGCTGAAATAAATGTAGCCGGGCTGCCGGTACAAACAGTTTGTGAAACCGGGTGGGTTGTCACCACCGGCATTTCGGTAGCTGGGTTACTGCAGTAAAAACTAATATCTTTTAATACAGGTGTCAATGCACTATTGGATGTTGCAAAAACCGCCTTGTATTGGATAAATTGTGAGGTACCGCCAATGATAGCACCGTTGGATGGTATGGATACCCATGGAGCACTGCCGATAGCACCGGCAGTAGCCGCCTGCCGTTGGTATAACTCAAGGGTGGTTCCCACTGGCACCGTCTCGGTCCATGATGCAACACCCCAGTTCTTTATACTGCCGGCATCGAACACCCGGGAAATAAAAATACCCGGTGTGGAATAAGGAGTGGCGGAGATCCGGTCAACACTAAGAGCAGCACCACCCGATGGGTAATCACTGATTTGAATGACCATATTGGTCAGCACAGTTTGTGTTATGCCTGGTGTGGCCATCAGCACACCATCTACATAGAATGCAAAACTGCCATCCGTCTTCCATTGAATTCGGTAAACATGGGGACTGCCCAATAAAGTTGAACCAAGTGACACAGATTCGAGGTTCGAGTTTCTTGCATACACATTATTATCGCCGGCTCCGCCCCTTCCGATAACAACCCACGGGTTATTGAAAGAAGCATCAGCTGAAAAACCGACATTCTGAAAATTACCCGCCGTGAAAGTGGCTGTAAATTCAAGCGATGTACCCGGCCCGGCTGCCGTGTTATAACTCAGGTGAGTACCATTTACTGTCACCTGTCCGGCACTGTAAGTAGTAACAGCACCGCCTTGCCCGTCCCATACTGCATCCGTCCACCCGGCTGGAACACCGGCTCCGGAAAATTCTTCATACAGCGATGGCTTCAGACTCACTGCTCCGTCTCCTTCAGAAATTACCATTGTATTCGCATCAGCTGTTCCTGCAGTAAAATCAGCTGCAATGATATCACTGGCGCAGGGACCAGCCGGCATCGTAAAGTTGAGAGTGGCAGGTGACACTGGTTCTGTAGTGCAGTTACTGGATGCATCTGCAGATGTCACTCTGAAATAATAAGTCATACCGGAACTCAATCCGGTTAGTACGATAGAATGACTCGTTAATAATGTACTGCTTGAAC
This sequence comes from Chitinophagaceae bacterium, assembly GCA_037045605.1. Taxonomy (GTDB): domain Bacteria; phylum Bacteroidota; class Bacteroidia; order Chitinophagales; family Chitinophagaceae; genus JJ008. The sequence continues at coordinate 350,007 of JBAOHK010000011.1, forward strand.
TGTTGAGATTTAAATTGCCGCTGTTGGCCCCGTAGTCAACCCTTGAATCAGCACTTTCATTTGTCGTCCAGGTAATAGTGGCTGTTCCGTCAGTATGAGGAGTGGCTATAATATTGGTAATAACTGGTCCTGTATTATCAACTAAATAAGTTGCAACATAATTTCCTGCAGCAGCATCAAAAAAAGCGTAATTGACTCCTTTGATGACTTCCGTGGTGTAACTCACCGGTGAACCATTCCTGGTGATACCGGTAAGCTGGCCGGCAACAGCATTTACAGGAACCATACCTTGCAACTGGTGGGCACCCGTAGCAACAGAGATAGCGAAACTCAGGTTATTACCACTCCAGCTGATGCTGCTGAAATAGGAAGCATTTCTTCCGTCTAACCAGGTCAGCATTTGTCTCGCACTGATTACCGGTATCTGTCTCGCCTGCGCAGCAGCAATGATGGCATCACTGCCAACTACCGACTGGTCACCCGGGTTATTATTATCCGTATGCATATTGGCACAAAAAACACCATAGTATCCGTTCGGGCCGGTTGCATTATCTAATAAAGTATTGATGAACCCGGGCCAGGTAATTCCTGATTCATCCGGCATCTGTGTTGTAACCTGGTAACAATCTATAAGCGTTCCGTCCAGGTCGGCAAAACGCATCGGCATACCCGAGCCGGTGAACATACCTGCCCTGTTTTGTATCCATGATCCCGGCCAGTAGTAATAATTACAATCCAGTCTGATTCCTTTTGCGGCCTGCACTTTTGGTTGTGATACCCAGTCACTCCACGCAATACAATGTGTACGATTGGTTGATGGTGCCGGCACCCCGGGCCATTTCGATGCAAACTCAGCAAGCTGGGGAGTGAAATAAGTATTATCTAACTGTGACTGTGATGTCCAGTTTCCACAATTGGTAGTGATATGAGCAGCAATTTCAAAACCCTGTGCTTCAAAAGCGGCAGCCTGTGCATTGGTGATAGTACTGCCGTTGTTCGTACTCGTATAGATATAGGATGTTCCCCGGATGGCTTTCCAGTCCAGTACATCCTGTGGAGTATTATTACCGAATCCAAGGTATTGGTTGAATCGTCCTATAGTTCCTCCATTGGCATGATCATCACCCGTCATTACAATAGCAGCTTTCAGTTTGCGGGGTAAAAACCAGAACCTTGGCAATGGCTTACGGTGAAGGTTACCCAGTGCGATTATATTACTGAGCAAATGTTGCTGTTCATCTGCCTGTGGTATGGCAACTTTATTAAAATCGATCCAGTCCGGCTGTGGGTCACCTGCTGCATTGCCAAAATAAAGATTATCCGAACGGATAGGTCCGGCCTGTCCATCCCTGCTCTGTCCTGCCCAGGCCGGGTTTCCCTGCCGGGTATAGACAATTGACCTCGCAAGATCATAAGTGAAGGCAATGGCCTTGCCGCCATTCCCGCCAACATCAATGGTTGTAACTGCCGGGTAGGTTGTTGCAGTGGTCGCACCGGAGTACAACATCGCTAAAGCAGTGGCGCCATTTAGTGTATAATTATCTGCAGTTCCGTGAAATTGTATCGTTTGGTTCACTAATCCGGCACCCGGTCCGCTGCCGGTATTGAAAAGTAAATATTGATCAGTTAAAGTGCCGCCTGCAGAACTGACACCCAGTAGCGGTGATAATAAAGCATGCGGCCGCAAGGCGATCAGTGTTCCGCCTGCATTCACCCAGTCACTCAGCATCGTTACCTGTGCACCATTCACCGGCATCTCTCCCAGTATCACCACATCATAACTGTTAAGCACAGAGGCATTCACCAGTGAAATATCCATAGCCGTGAATTCATTCAGCCCTTCGGCTCGTAATATCTCCACCGGGTAACGGCTGAAGGGGTTCGCAGAAGTGCTGATGACCAATATCGGGCCACCCGGCCCTTCTGTTGGAGGCGGCGGTGGTGCTGATGTTGTCGTGAACGACCAGGAATAATTCGCCGCCAGTGCATTACCGGCCATATCCTTTATTCTTGGATCGGTTCCGCCTCCGGTCAGTGTTGCTGTGTACAAAGTTGAATATGCCAACACAGAAGAAGGAGTGAACGTTGCAGTTCTTGTACCACTGTTATAAGAAACAGATCCTCCCACTAATACATTGGAAGCATCACGCAACTCAAAAGTTGTGCCGTTGATAGTCAGCGGATCGATCGCTTCACTGAAAACAGCACTCATCGCAGCATTGATAGGGGCACCAGTGGCATTGTTGGCCGGGCTAACTGAACTCACCGTTGGCGCCGTAACATCCGGGCCGGTAGTTGTCTCATATACTACATCCACCCAGTAATTGCTTTGTTGATACGTACTGGTCGGAAATGCCGGGGTGGCCGAATAAATATAAACGCCATTCGGTCCGTCTTCACCATCTGCTAATGCCCGAAGGTCACCGTTGACAACAGCATTGCTGAAATAATTATAAGTGGCCGTATAAAAATTAGCACTGCTGTGATAAGATATGATATACGTATCATCTTCTTCAATGGCAACTGGTGTCGGAAAACTCATTTGTTGCCAGCCGCTGGCAGATTCTCCCGTAAACGTAACTGACGCCAATAATGTTCCGCTACTGCTCCACAAATGACCAATGTGTGTACCATTATCCCCGGTAGCTTTATAAAAACGTACGCCGGTGATATATCCGTCATTACTGGATTTGAATTTCATTCCCACTTCGATTGCCTGCCCGTCATTATTATTCAGAAGTGCAGGAGTCGCTGTAGGCTGAAAAACACTGCACGGGCAAGGCAGGCTGACCGGTGCCGCTATACTGATGTTGATGGCATTCGGAGCAGGTGCAGTACCGGTAGCTTCCATATTACCATTATCATCATAAGCCCTGCAATGAATGGTCGCAGCCCCGGTGGTTGTAGGTACCCAGGAAAAACTCCAGTTGCTGGTACCACTCGCTGGTGTCCAGCTGACACCGCCGTCAAAAGATATTTCCACACCGGCCACAACTCCATCCACATCGGAGGCCGTACCTGAAATAATAACAGTGTTACCACTCGGTAAAAATGCACCGTTCAGGGGTGAACTGATTGTTGAAGTGGGTGCAGTTACATCAACTGGTGAATTCGCCACCATTCCTCCCTGCAAGGTTTCCGGCAGCACCCCCATATCTGCTAATAAATTAATAGTGGCTTGTTGCATTCGGGCATCTTCTGTTGAGCCGCCGCCATCATGCACTCCATCCAGCCCCCAGCTCCATTGCACCGTACCCGCCCCAAAAACCAATGCCCCGCTGCTATGCCGGTAAAGGGACAGGTGATGTGTTTTCCCGGAAAATAAAGTACTCGACATTTTTATACGCCCCGATGGATACTTCCCGTTATTTGTTTCCGGGTCCCATTCATAACCAAGAGTGTTTGAACTAAGCGTAGCTGTCTGCCCGCTGCCGAGTGTGGCAACAGTTGTATTTCTCCAGAATCTTAATTGCTTATAGCTATCAGGAACCAGTATGGCACCGGTGCTCCCCTGCCAGCTGAGCTGTCCTGTTAGTGTATTCTCAGGGTTACACCCATCGGCCGAAGGGAAAGCACACCCATCCCGCCACAATCCTGTCCATACATTCGGCATCGGGTCACATTTACCGCCACATATATTTTCCCCCTGCGTTCCTTCCTTATAGCAAACCAGTGTACCATGACTGTCCTCCCATCTTGTCTTCCAGTATACTTCATTGCCACTGAAAAAAGCAAGATGTACCCCATTGTTTCTCGCCGTTTCAAATTTCAGTCGTTCTGCTGCACTCCAGTATTCATCATGCCCGGCAGACAATAATATTTTGTGAATGGAAGGGGTGATAACTGATGCATCACGGTCCATGTCCATATCAGTGGTATAACTGACATCATATCCGTTTCTCTCTAACCAGCGTATCATCGGGTATTCTGAATGGAATAACCAGTCCTCAGAAGCACTGCTGCCTCCCCCGCCTGCACGGGTATAGAATGGCCGGTTATAACTCACCTTCGTCGCATGGTTAAAACCCGGAACAGGGATTCCTGAATTATTTACATAAAGGCTGTTGCCACCATAACCGTTATAGGCCTGCCATGTAGCATCAGAAGTTTTAAATAGCATGGCAGAATTACTCCCGTCATTGCGTACAATAAACGCAATATGACTTGACCCGTTATTATCAGCACGGGTAAGTTTGGCAATATAAACTCCCGATACCGCACCACTGCTGTTCCAGCTCGCAGACACACTCCAGTTACTGCAATCAGTTTTTCCTGTAGCAGTTTCGTAAAGTGGGCTGGGCTGGGCAACACCGGGAAAAGATCCCAGGTTGGCAATCAGCCTTGCACCATCTCCATTATAATAACCAAGCCGGTATATTTTTACGGTATAGCTGGTAGCGGCCCCCTGTACGTCAATTCTAAAATCAATAGACCCACCCGTATTCACACTGAGCGGGGAAGCAAAACCCTGTATCGTTATATCACCGGCTCCGCTGATATCCCATTCAGACGATGGGTTTCCGGGTAAGGCATTTTCGGCGACTATCGGATTTATGCCAGATGACACATTAGACAATAGAAGTATTACTAAGACACACAAGGCCCTTCGCAAATGGGGTACAAAATAAAACATACTACACGTTTGGTGGTTAACGGTGTATTAAAATAGGTTCGACGGTTTTGGAAAGGATACCATGATTGAATGTTGGTTCAATGGCTACTGGTGATAAGGGTGGATCTTGGTAGGATGATGGAGCACCGAATTACATAGCGGTTGGTGGAGGTTTCAATACGAACATCAAAGATGGCCACCCGTTACAGGATAGCTGTTTTCAAAGTATTTATGATAAAGTTACTCATCGTTCTCATTATAATTTTTCAAACTGCACTACCGATTTATCAGAACCATCCGCCTTGCGGATGCTGATAAAATATTTACCGGCCGCCAGTGATGGCGACAGGTCGAACCGGTAAGAAGGTGCATTCAGTATTGCATCCTTTACTGCATAAACTCTTCCCGCCACATCAGTCAGTGTGAATTGATATGTACCGCTGAATTGATCTCCCCTTGCGGCAATAGTGATATGATCGTTACTGCGTACAGGGTTGGGGTAAGCAAAGAAAACCTGCTGTGTTCCGGTTTTACAGGTTCCGGACACTGCTACGATATTGGTGTACTTGAATGAATTATCCAGGTCAACACTTTTCAGTCGTATTAATAATACAGGTGCTTTGATGGCTTCTGTCAGCAGTATCTGTTGACTGTAATCCCTGTTGCCCTGTGCAGATACTTCACCTAGCTTAAAGAAATTGACACCATCCTTGCTGCCTTCTATTTCATACCGGGCCAGGTTCTGTTCCTGCTCACTCGTCCAGCTCACCTGTATCTTGCAATCCTTATTCACTGCTGCAAACTTGGAGACAGATACAGGAAGGTTGCCTTCCGGTGCTACCGAGTAAGACATGCTTGCAAAGTTGTTGCTGTTATAATCAGATAAAATAAAATTGGGGTTATTATTCACCACGAGGAAATTACCCGATACAGTAGAGTTTCCCTGTAAAGAAGGTTTCACCTCAAATTCAAGCTCCTCTGCAAAATTGGGCGGCAATGCGGTATGCAAAACACCGGATATCTGTACCTGGCTGCCCACAGTTGAGGAGGTCCAGGTAAAATAATTAAAGAAAGGCGCCGTCGCCAGGTTAAAACTGGGGTTCAGTATCATTTTGCTGCCAAGCCCTATTCTGATCTCCACAGTATTGGGTGGAATAGCATTTACCTGGTCACCATTCAGGATGAACAGTTTCAGCTTGTACACAATGTTTTTTACAAGAGCATTCGCATTCACCGGTACTCCGGCCATCGTGGTAATGTCAAATGAACCTACTCCCGGGTCCGCAGAAACAGGCACTTGCGCATGACTGCGGCTTAGAAATAAAAACAATGCCAGCAGGAACAGGGAAAACTTCCGGTGAGTTAGTTGGTAAAACTTTTTCATGGTCTCTCGTTTAAATTTTAATTAGTTTTCTCTGGAGTATGATTGATATACTGATACTTGCTCAAAAATTAATATATCCGGATGCCTTTACGGCAAACCAATTGGTTTTAACAACAGGTGTAAGTGACAATGTCACCGGATTTGAAAACTTGGTTTCAGGGGATCAGGAATTAAAACACAACGGTTTAGAGAGGAATTGGGGACGATTTTTCCCGGAAATGGATTGAAACCGGCCTCCGTTCAGGACAACCGGGTTCGAAAAATAAACAGAAAATCCCGTATGTCCTAACGAAAGGACCTATATTTTATGCTCTTTCAGCTTTCCGCCTTATGCTTTTCGCTTTATGCTTTTCGCTTTCCGCCTTCCGCTTCCCCACTGTCATTCCGGACTAACGTAATGTCATTCCGGGCTTGTCCCGGAATCTTTCATAACCGCTCCGTCCCGGTGAACATCATCCGGCGAAACAATGTCATTCCGGGCTAACGTAATGTCATTCCGGGCTTGACCCGGAATCTTTCATAACCGCTCCGTCCCGGTGAACGTCATCCGGCGAAACAATGTCATTCCGGGCTAACGTAATGTCATTCCGGGCTTGACCCGGAATCTTTCATAACCGCTCCGTCCCGGTGAACATCATCCGGCGAAACAATGTCATTCCGGGCTAACGTAATGTCATTCCGGGCTTGACCCGGAATCTTTCATCATTCACCATTCAACATTCATCTCTCATCAGCACATTAGCACATTATCTCATCATCACATTAGCAAATTTTCACATTGTCCCATTTTCAAATTGTCCAATTATCACTGCTTCACAAACCTCACCACGGTCGATACACCATCCTCTCCTGTCACTGTTAGCATATAGGCTCCGCTGGTAATAAACCCGGTCTTGAAACTCACCTGTACCTGGTTCGCATAGTTGGCCTCCGTTCTCTTCACTTCCTTACCCATCGCATCCGTCATCACAATGCTGTACTTGCCATTGAAAATGCCCGCCTTCGCCTGCAGCATCACTTCCGTTACATCGGTGGCAACAGGGTTCGGGAACAACCCGATCTCAAACTTACCGTTACACAAATTGCCTTTGTACACATTGCCCGAATACACAAAATCACCATCCGCTGTCTCCGCTTTGATCCGAACCGTTACCTCTTTCCTGTTCAGTCCTTCCAGCAGTATTGTATAAGAGTTGCCGCCTGTTGACAATACGGTCCTGGCAGGCTGGAAGTTGATACCATCATAAGAAACTTCGATGCTGTATTTCCTTGCCAGCTTCTCATCATCAAACACGGCCCAGTTCAGTTCCAGTGCACAGCCACGGGCTGTCGCATCAAACTGGGTGAATTTTATACCGATGGGTTTTGCATTTTTATAGGCAGGCAGATACATAGTTGTTGCCCGGCGCCAGGTCCGACAATATTATCCTGTCATTGTTATGATTGCTCACCAGCACCTGGCAGGTAGTGGTGGAGCCGCCTTCCATGAAAGGCATCAGTGAAAATCTCACCTGTCCCGAAAAACGGGGCGGCAGGTCACGGTACAATTCTCCCGTAATGATCTGCTGTGTACCACGGGGTGCCGGCGCCATGCTCCAGTTGATATATTCACGCAACGGCAAATTCAACGACGTCAGGTCTGTCGCCAGCCTGAACTTCGAACCCAGGGTGATCTTCACCTGGCAGGTGCCCTGCGGCACCGCATTCAGCGCATCGTTATTACTGAGGGTGAACTCCATGTTCACCGGGCTGCCGATCGCTAACCGGTTCATGTTCACTGAAGCACTTTGTGCATCTGTGAACCGGAGGCTGCTCAGTGCAGGGTCACAATACGAAGGCTTATTGCTGATCCGTTGTTGCTGGCCCTGTGCAGTCAGTGCTGCGGCCGCCATCAGTACTAATAGATATTTCTTCATTGTTCCGTTTTTTTAATGTTTATCATTTTTGATCATCCGGAAGGAACTCACCTTCCGCAGCTTCCGCTGCGGAAGGTCCATTCCTCTTTGTTTATTGTCTGTTCTTCATTGTCTCATTTTCAAATTGGTCAATTGTCCAATTAACTATTCTCCCACCAGCACCAGTGAGTTATTGTTATTACTCAGTAACAATTCACTCGTCGCCGCCCTGAACTGCGCATTCAGGTTAAAGGTCGATACGTTGAACGTATTTCTCTTCACCTTGAAGCCCAGCCGCAGGAACTCACTGCAGTTGATGGTATTGTTACCACCAGGTCCTGTTCTGCTGAATTCATAATACAGGCTGTTCGATGTTGTCATTAACCATTTCTGGTTATCCACCGCAAGGCTCATCATCGTCGTCTGTGAGTTATCAAAGATCACCGTATATCCTGCTGGTTTAAATATCCGCAGCACCGCCGGTGTTGCAGCCTTACCTGCTATCTCCGTGATATTATACACCACGGTGATCTCATCGCCATTGGCAGCGAATATATTATTATCAAACGCAGAACCTAAAGTGATATCCGTATTCAGCGGTTCAGTGATGGTGAATGGAACAGATTGCGTACATCCATTCGCATCCTTGGCCACAACAGTATGGGCGCCTGCCGCCAGTCCGGTGAATGATCCGCCATTGTTCAGGAACGGACCACCATCTAGATTATAGGTATAACCCGGTGTACCACCTGTGGCTGTCACCGTTACACTGCCCGAACTGCTGCCTGCACACAATACATGGTTGATCGCTGTCACACTTGCATTTAGTACAGAAGGCTCGGTAATGGTCACACTGCCCAGTGTCTGTGCACAAGCCGGGTAAGCGGCATCCCGTATCTGCACACTGTAAGTGGCAGGTGCAAGACCTGTGAACGTATTGCTTGTCTGCCATGTTCCGGCATCCAAACGATACTCATATGTTCCGTAGCCGCCTGATGCTCCATTGACCGTGATGGTTCCATTGTTTGCACCGTTACACAACACATTCGTTGATGTTACAGTTGCACTCAGTACACCCGGCTCTGTGATGGTCACATTACCCAGTACGATCACACAACTTGTATGCGCCGCATCTCTTATCTGCACACTGTATGTCGCTGGTGCAAGACCGGTAAAGCTTCCGCTTCCCTGCCATGCTCCTGCATCCAGTCTGTACTCATATGTTCCGTAACCGCCTGTTGGAGCACTGATGGTGATGGTTCCATTGTTCGCACCATTGCAGGTTACATTCGTGGAGTTCACTGTTGCACTCAGTACACCCGGCTCTGTGATGGTCACATTACCCAGTACGATCACACAACTTGTATGCGCTGCATCTCTTATCTGCACACTGTATGTCGCTGGTGCAAGACCGGTAAAGCTTCCGCTTCCCTGCCATGCTCCTGCATCCAGTCTGTACTCATATGTTCCGTAACCGCCTGTTGGAGCACTGATGGTGATGGTTCCATTGTTCGCACCATTGCAGGTTACATTCGTGGAGTTCACAGTTGCACTCAGTACAGGTGGCTGGGTAATCGTCACACTACCCAGTACTATTGTACAGGTTGGGTGTGCTGCATCTCTTATCTGCACACTGTATGTCGCTGGTGCAAGACCGGTGAATGTATTGCCTGTCTGCCATGTTCCGGCATCTAAGCGGTATTCATATGTTCCGTAACCACCGCTTGCTCCGTTAACAGTGATAGTACCGTTATTGGAACCAAAGCAGGTTACATTGGTTGATGTTACACTTGCACTCAGTACAGCTGGCTCTGTTATTGTCAGTGCTGCATCCAGTACGATCACACAACCCGGGTAGTCTGCATCCCGTATCTGTACATTATAAGTATTCGGTGTAAGGCCGGTGAAGCTGCCGCTGTTGCTCCATGCACCACCGCCATTGATGCTGTATTGATAGTTTCCATGTCCGCCAAGCGGTAATGTAATGGTAATGGTACCATCATTCGCACCAAAGCAGGTTACATTGGTTGAGGCCACAGTTGCACTCAATACAACCGGTTGGTTCACCGTCACATTCGGAACCAATGTTACGATCTGTGACAGGAAGTCTCTCGCCTTGATAGTGTACGTTCCGGCGGTTAATCCGTTGAACGTATGGCCGCCGGCTGTCGGAACAGCAGGCACCCATGTTGTACCACCATCAATACTGTATTGATAAGGAACTGCACCTCCGTTGGCATGAACAGTTATACTACCATCGCTGCCACCGAAGCAGGTTACATCGCTTGTGTTATCATGAGTGATAGTGAATGCATTCAGCACAGTATAATTAACCCTCGCACCATTATTATTGACTACCGCATCGATCAGGAACAACGTCGGGTTGTTATGGTTTGTTACCTGGAACGTTGCCGTATCCTTCGATGTACCCGGTATAGTGGCAATGGTCTGGAAGTATGCATCACCCACAAAGCTTGGTGGAAGATCGGCGATCTGGTCTCCATATATCACATCATTGCCGCTCTCAACCACTTTACTCCAGGTAAAGTAAGCACTCAACGGCGCCGTCGCTAAGACAAACGATGGGTCAAGTATCATCTTATTACCCAGGTCAAGACGGATCTTCGTCGTACCTGCAGGTATAATATGTAACGGATCCTGGTCAAGGTTCAGTACCGGCACATGCACCCTGTTCACTGAGTTCAGTGGCAGCAGGTTCGCATTCACCAGTACATCCGAAAGGTCAGTAATGTTCACATCCACCAGTGCAGGGTCTGCAAATACCACTGTCTTACAACTGGTATTCTGGAAACCGTCAGTTCCCGGTTGCTCATCCACTCCTGTTGTCAGGTAGTTGATATAGGTTACCGGTCCGGCGATCTTCGTCGCTACCGTTGCAGGCAATGTGGCACCATACCAGTTACAGGTTGCAGCAAGCGTCGCTGCCGATTGGTTATTGATCGCCTTGCTGCCGCTGCCGCTAAGGTCATTGACATTGATATTGCCAATTACTCCGGCTGTCGGCGTTATACGTATACCGTCACTGGTACTGTTCGTAATAAAGTTCTCTGTTACAGAGGTCAGCTTACCACCATTAGTGGCCCGGATACCAATACCATTCGCCGTAAGGTTGTTACGGTAAACAGTCGCTGTACCACCATCCGCATCGATACCGATACCGCTCAGGGTAATGGTCGATGGGTTGTTATGGATATCAGCAGTGGCATCTGCACCACTTACCAATATACCTGTGGCACCACCGGTAATGGTTGTATTCTTCACCTCTGCAAACACGGTCGCTCCGTTAGTGTTCAGCGGGTTGTCATGTACTTTGATACCCGCAGTGGTCACACTGCTGATGGTTACACCATCAATAACAGCCGCTGTGTTGTTGGCATTGGAAACATAACCCTCATAGTTATTGACAGAAACCCCGATGTTCACACCGCTGATATTGCCTCCTGATACAGTTGGCGCAGGCAGTGAGTTCCACACTTCAATACCTTCTGAAGGATTAGTGATGCCGGCTCCGTTCACAATATTATTCGTTGCTGTCGAAGCCACGGCCTGTGAACCGATTAAGATACCATCCCATACCGATTCGTTTGCATTCATCGCACCGGTGATAATATTACCACTTAATGTGTACGATGAGGCCGAACCATAGAACAGGTTATGGAAGATACCTCTTCTGCGGGCCTCGATAGTGTTACCCGATATCACCTGCGATGCGGTTGAGCCTGGGTTCGCTAAATGGAAATTACCGGTCTGCACACCAATTCTCACATTGGTCATGCAGTTATTGGTAACGGCAGCGTATTGGTTGTTGTACAACAACACACCACCACCCCAGTAGGCAATACCCGAACCTGCATCATAGGTACCCAGGTCTTGTATCTTATTATTTGAAATAACATGTCCGCTCGATGGTACCGCTGCCGGGTAATCATACAGCGTCACACCAAAGTAAGACAGGTTCCTGATGATATTATTCGTAACGGTCAGGTTATTCACTCCTGTCTCATACACCGTGATACCTTCTGCCGCATCAATATCAGCGCCGTTGGTGCTGGTAAATCCGCTTAGTACAGATGTGTTATCACCGTCAATGGTCAGACCGGAGATCGTAACATTGCTCGCCGCTACATGGAAGATCTCGCCGCTGCTGATCGCTGCTCCCGCAGGTACCACGATGGCTTCTGCCACCCTTGTACCACTGCAGGCATTCACCGCCGCATTCGGACCAAGTATCAATACGGATTTGCTCACCACCACATTCTCCTTATACAAGCCGGCTGCTACCTGCAGCGTATGACCATTCAATGTTTGCGGGTCATCGATAGCTGCCTGTATCGTACAGAATGTTTCAAGAGTGGTTGTATTGGTTACTAATCCGCCACCAGAACATCCGTTGCAGCTTCCCGGTACAGGCTGGAAGCCATTCGTACCCGCATCGTCTGTTCCGTTCGTTAAGAACTGCTGGTAAACGATATTAGCGGAAGCTGGTCCTGCTATATCCGGCTGGCCACCCGGTGCTGTTGCTCCACCACCAAATGCCACAGGTATCAGGGCTGCATAGCCCGGTTCTGTGCTGTTGGCAGTTGTAACGATCGGGCTGGTTGTTCCATACCAGTTACAGGTGAAGTTCTTCAGGTTCGTTCCCGGTGCTGGTAATGAACCACCACTCTGGCGTTCCACCACTTCTCCATACCAGTTACCACTGATATTATTGTTGTTGAACGTACTGGCCGCTGCTGACTGCGGAGGTGTATTGGTACCAACGCTGCCATCTAAGAACAATATACCTGCTGTCCAGTTATTCGTTACAAAGTTCTCCTGGAAGTTCGTATTGTCTGTCTGGTTACGGAAGATCAGACCGGTTCTGTTATTATCAATAGTGTTGTTATGGATATTGTTTCCATTACTGTTATTGACATCGATACCGGTTCTGTTTCCGGTAATGATACAGTTCTTCACTTCCGCTGCGGCTGTCTGTCCCTGTATCGCCACACCGGCTGTATTCAGTCCCGGGTTGTTCCAGTCAGCAAGGTTATTACCGTCACGGGTAATGGTAAAGCCATCGATCACTACACCGGTTGTTTGTACCTGGAAGGCTGCACCACCACCGCCGATCGGGCCGCTTACGGTTGTCGTTCCGGCTCCGGCTCCCTGGATGGTTACTGATTTGTTCACCACCACATCTTCATAATAAGTACCGGCTGATACGGCAATGGTATGTGTATTCAGTGTCAGCGGATCATCAATCGCTGCCTGTATCGTACAATAGTAAAGTAAAGTGTTCAGGTTCTGCACAGGACCGGTTATGATGCCACCCACCACGGCAGTCGCTGTCGCTGTACATCCGTTGATGTCGGTTACAGTTACAGGATAGCTGCCGGCTGCAAGACCGGTAATGGTTGCCGTACTTCCGTACACTCCCCAGTCATAAGTATAAGGACCTGTACCACCGGTTAAGGTTACACTGGCTGTTCCGTCTGCCTGTGTAGGACAGGTAACATTTGTTGATGACGGTGTCGCCACTAATGCACAGGCTGTACAAACCTCCGTTGTCTGGAAGCCGATAGAAGCTGATGCATCAACTCCGCTTGTCAGGTAGGGCACATGGTTCACTGTTGCTGATACCTGTGCGGCTACTGTCGCTGCTACGGTTGTTCCAAACCAGTTACAGGTAGCTGCCAGTGTACCCGGGTATCCCGATACGATCTCGATCGCTTTGTTCGATGCAGTATAACCGGTAAAGCTGTTTTGATAAACTGTTATACCGCTGTTATTCACCACGCCATCTGTTGTGATGCGGATAGCACGGACATCCGTACCTGCTGCAAACTTGTTATTTGCAATATTGAAATTATTCACACCGCCATAGATCCTTACATCACCTGAAGTGGTAAAGAATGAACCGCTCACTTCATTATTGGTGAAGGATGAATTCGTCACATTGTACAGGAAGGCTGCACGGTTATTATTACTGAATTCATTACCGTCAATGGTAACACCGGTGCTGGCCATTATTGCCTGTGTGGTTGAAATGTCGATACCGGCACTGTTATTTCCGCTGAACTTATTGTTATTGATAAGCACATTGGAGAAGATACCGCCGCTTACATACTCATCCGTATAGATACCACTACCAGTTGCTGCGCCTGGATTGTTATTATCCTTAAACCAGTTGCAGGTGATCTGTACCTGTGCCGGTGATGCTCCCTGGTTTGACAGGCTGCTGCCGATTACATTATCCTTGATGATATTGTTCAGCAACTTCGTTCCGGTATTGCCCGGTGCCATATACACCGCATAGCCAAAGCCCGGACCGGCTGCTGTTGTCTGACCCTGTATCGTAAAGCCGTTCAGCGTTACGCCGCTGGCATTGATACCGATACCATTCACACAATTGATGATGGTCTCTGTACCGCTTCTTGCCGGTGCACATACATTCGCCTGTGTTCCCTCAAGGGTCAGCGATTTATTGATGTTCAAAGATTCATTATAAGTTCCTGCCTGTACCGTCAGCGTATGACCATCCAATGTCAGCGGGTCATCGATCGCTGGCTGTATTGAACAGTAGGTTTTCAGCGTAGTGGTATTTGTTACCACACCACCGCTGATATTCGCATCTCTTGTATTCAGCGTATTCGACAGGGTATTACCACTGATGGTATTACCACAGGTGGTGGGTGAGTTACCACGGCCAAAATAAATATCGGCCAGGTTGCTCTGGTCTGCATCACCCGGGTAGTTCGATGGGTTTTGCTGTTGCAATATGCCCACATCGCAACCCGTTACCGTATTACCGGTTACAGTATGGTTCGTTCCTTCGATAACGATACCAAATCCTTCACTCACCGATGTCTGCTGGTACCCGGTCACTGTATTACCGGTAATGCTCACACCATTCGGTATGTTCACATTACCACCGGTTACGCCTCTCCTGAAGGCCGCTATACCGGCCCTGTCTCTCAGGTCACCGTTCTGTACCGTCATGTTCACCTGGTTGCCCGATACAGTTACACCACCCGCAGGGTTCTTGATCTCGATGCCAAAGCGGCCACCGCCGGTGATGATATTATTATTGACCGTGTTGGCGCCCACAGACGGGTTCAGGCCAACCAATCCTATCGCATTATCACCACTGCCGATATCAATCGTATTGCCGCTTACGTTCACCGCAGAAGCATCTCCGTCCTGCAGTTCGATACCGCAGCAGGAATTATTGATAACGATATTATTGGTGATGCTGATATTTTGTTTTAATCCGTTCCAGATTACGATACCCCTTGCACCGCCGCCGTTGTTCGATACAGTTGAATTACTGATCGCAACATTCGATACCGGTCCGTTCGCATAGAAACCGGATGCGGTCGGGTTGTTCAGCAAGGCCACATTATCAATGGTCAGGTTGTTGTTCGCACCGATACCATAGATACCTGCATTCGCATTACCACTTGCTCCTGTGTAGTTCTGAACCGTCAGGTCTTCAATAGTAACATTGGCAATACCGGCATTGATGGTGATACCGTTGTTTATACCAAGACCGGTACCATTGAGGATATGAAGAGCTTTGTTGCCTGAATACCCTTTCAGTGTAAGTGATTTGTCAATGGTTACTGCTTCATTGTAAGTACCATCACCCACCAGCACCGCATCTCCTGCAGCAGCGATGGTGATGTTCTCCTGTATCGCCGGTGATATCCTTCTTGTTTCAGGATAGCCTGCTCCGTCAAGGTAGGTACGTACATCCCAGCCCGGGTAGTTCGTTACGGTTACCACATGGTTGCCATACGTATTCATATTCCACATCTCCGACCAGTCTAACTCACTGTTCACATAACCACCGGCATTACCACGGGCCACTATGTAATTTACCTACTCCTGTTGTGTTGAATGTATTACCTGTTACCACCGCTCCGCCGACAGGGTCAACGATCCAGCCCTGTACAGGACCGGCACCGTTCCAGCCACGGAAACCAATGAGGTATGGTGTCGCTACACCAACAAATGTATTGCCGGTTATCACACGGCCTGCCCTCGGGCCACTCAAACCAACACCGTTGTTGATGGACACTAATGTGTTCTCAAACCGGTTATCGGTAAGACTGTAAGCAGTGATCGGGTGCGCCGCATCCCATCTGCCCATATACACAGCTCCTTCATTGGTGGCTGTGCTGATCCATGTTTTATCTAAGGTGAAGTTGTTACCCACCACTTCTATCGTCTTGTTATTGTCTCTTACGTTCGCATCATTATAGTTGTCGCCGATCTTCAGGCCCTTGATGGTTACACCATTCGCCTGTACAAAGATGCCCGATGCACCAAAGTTGTTGGTGGCATTGGTTGTTACCACGGCGGCTGCAAGGGATGCATTGGTTACCGTGCTGTTGCCGGCATCCAGACCTTCAATGATCAGGTTGTCCTTATCAATGAACAGACCGAACTTATGAGGACCGTTCACAACACCAAACACATAACGGTTCGATGCACTTTCAAAATAAGTACCCGCATCCACTTTGATATGGTCGCCGGGGTTAGCAGCATCTATCGCTGCCTGTATGGTGCAATGGTCGGTTAACTGTGTTACGTTATGTACTGTTCCCGGTATGCTTACTGTTACCGGCTGCACATCAAAGCATCCGCCCGGTGCAGTGGCCTTGATATAATATGTACCTGTACCCACCTGTGTCGGATCCGGTACCGCAATTGTAGCAGCAGGATTGCTGAAGTAACCTAATGTAGTGCCCGGAGGTAATACAGAACCTGCTGTTACCGCAGGTAATGTCAGGTTAACTGAAGGACATGCTCCAACAGGATTGGTTATGATCAGGCTTACTGTGTTTGAAGCAAGATCATCCCAATAGATATCATAAGTAACACCGGCGTTATTATTATGTCCTTGTAAAATAGTGTTCGCAATTTTTACAGAAGCATCCGGTGCACTGGTAGTTGTTGTATAGGTAAGGTTACCGGCCTTGTATTGGAACTCACCATCTGCACGGAGTTTGATGCTCAGGTCAACCCATGTGTCATAAGCAAATCCTGATGGCAGATCCCATATCAACCCAGTATCCGGGATTACTGTTTCCCAGCCACGGAACCTTGGTAAGCCTGTACCATCCGCTCCGCTGGTGAACTCAATGATCGGGTAACGCCGATACTGCATTTGTATTGTCAAACGCTGTTCCCCACAGGCCCGCCATCCGTTTGCCGGATGTTGCCCATGATAATGGAACATATAATTTTATTTTAAGTGTTGTTGTACCCGCCTCAAGGTCATACTTACGGCCCTGTGTATTATAGAAGGTACTTACATAGGCAGGAGGACGGCTTACTTCACCATCCGCTGCATTGATGCTGTGCTTCAGTGTGCTTCCGCCAAGATCACCGGAAATAGCAAATCCGAATGGTGCATACCGGTCAGTATACCATACTCCCGGTGCCTGTGTTGGTGACAGCGATACAGGACTGCTGAAATCAAGCGGTGTTGAACAGTTCAGTACTGATACAACAAACGGGTTGATCGTTACAGTTGTTGTTGCTGTATAAACAGGACAAACCCCTGATGCCGGAACAGTATAGGTAACTAAATAGGTACCCGGCGCCGTGCTGGTCGAAGGTGTGATATCACCATTCGCCGCATTGATGCTAAGACCTGCCGGCGCAGAGAATGTTCCTGTATTCGGTGTACCGGTAATGGTAACTGACTGTACAGGGTCTGCTGTTGTATAGGTTGCTGCTGA
Organism: Chitinophagaceae bacterium; assembly: GCA_037045605.1. GTDB lineage: Bacteria > Bacteroidota > Bacteroidia > Chitinophagales > Chitinophagaceae > JJ008. Next base: position 367,650 of record JBAOHK010000011.1, read on the forward strand.
ATAAGCTATCGTTGCGGTTGGTGCTGCCTGCACAGTTACTGTTACTGTTGCTGATGCAGGTACTGTACAAGGTGCTGTTGCATTAACCGTGTAAGTGTACACTCCGGCCCCTGCTGGTACAGGACTCCATGAACCTCCCGGATCGGGTGAACCACCCAACGCTCCGGATAATAATCCTGTTGTTAACGTAGTGCTTGAGCAAATGGTTAATGCACCATTTGTTCCGGCATTCGGTTGTGCCTGCTCGGTTACCGTTACTGTTGATACATCCGTTCCTGTACATGGTGCAATTGCATTGACAGTGTAAGTATACACTCCTGCCCCAGCCAATGCCGGGCTCCATGAACCACCTGCATCCGGTCCGCCGGTTAATGCTGCAAATAATTGTGGTGCTGTTACAGTGCTGCCTGCACAGATCGTTAAGTTACCATCTATACCCGCATTTGGTTGTGCCTGTTCAGTTACGGTTACTGTTGATACATCCGTTCCTGTGCATGGTGCAATAGCGTTTACTGTGTAAGTATACACTCCTGCCCCGGCCAATGCCGGGCTCCATGAACCACCTGCATCCGGTCCGCCGGTTAATGCTGCAAATAATTGTGGTGCTGTTACAGTGCTGCCTGCACAGATCGTTAAGTTACCATCTATACCCGCATTTGGTTGTGCCTGTTCAGTTACGGTTACTGTTGATACATCCGTTCCTGTACACGGTGCAATTGCATTGACAGTGTAAGTATACACTCCTGCCCCTGCTAATGCCGGGCTCCATGAACCACCTGCATCCGGTCCGCCGGTTAATGCTCCAAATAATTGTGGTGCTGTTACCGTGCTGCCTGCACAGATCGTTAAGTTACCATCTATACCCGCATTGGGTTGTGCCTGTTCAGTTACAGTTACTGTTGATACATCCGTTCCTGTACACGGTGCAATAGCGTTTACTGTGTAAGTATATACTCCTGCCCCGGCTAATGCCGGGCTCCATGAACCACCTGCATCCGGTCCGCCGGTTAATGCTGCAAATAATTGCGGTGCTGTTACTGTGCTGCCTGCACAGATCGTTAAGTTACCATCTATGCCCGCATTCGGAGGCGCCTGTCCTGTTACTGTTACAGATGCTTCGGCTGCCGGTAAACAATCTCCCGTTACATACGCATAGTAGGTACCCGGGCCAACAGGGTTGGATACATTACCAGTTCCTACTGGTGTACCTGTACCGCCTGTGCCTGTCCACCAGGTTACAGTGGCATTGGTACCGGCTACCCCGTTAGCGGTTAATGTTGTTGTTGCATTGGAACAGATCGGGTTGGTTGCCTGCTGTTGCTGATGTGATGGAGGGTGGGGTACATGCAGTCTGTATTGAAATATTATCAATGCTAACACTTGTGTCATTGAGCCAGCTCCACTTACCTGTACGAGTAACCCCATCGTAAATATAAAATGATACCTGTTGCACTAGATGCACTATAGCTGGAAGCAATATCTAGAAGTAACTTCTGTGACGAAGTAAGCATTTTGTAAAGCAGTTATTGCTGATAGTCATCTGGGTCCACGTTGCATCGCTTGTAAGATATTACGAAAGCCTGTAAAGTTGTAATACCATAAAGCTTCCATATGTCACTAATCTGATATTGAAGCAATCACTGTAGCATTTGTATGCCGAATTCTATATTCCAACGCATCATAATGATCTATGAGAACTCTTAATATCATGAGTTTCCTGTACTGTAAATTGTAATTAACAAACATTGGCTGATTATAGCTAAGTGCCGAATGAAGCATAATTAACCAACTCCACCGACCATCTAGTAGCACCGATGTTGCCAGTTGTAGATACACTAGAGCCCCATTGCTATATTCCAGTTGCGGCAGTTGAACATTAGCACTTGCAAGCTCTGTTGCTGTATGCCTGCAGTATTGATAGCTTCCGACGTTCAGCAAAATTGATTGCATCCCTGAACCTGCAGGATAAGTGTAGATGTACGTAATAGACTTGAAAAATTCCGAATGGCAAGGATTGCGAGTTGGGTTTGCTTGTCCCCAACTCTGCCCCACACCCAATCCTAAGAGTACAAAAACCCCCAGCAATAACTGGCGGTAAAAAAGCTGTACAAAACTTTTACGTTGCGCAGCAGCGGCAGCCGCCGGGGCGGGCCTTTTCATCATAGCAGTTTTCATGCAATTAGTGTTTTGGTTTGTTCCGCCACGGGCGGTAATGGTTTGGTTCGTGTTACCGCCATGGGCAGCAGTCAGGTTGGTCCGTATCATAAAACAATCGTTCGGTTTAAAAAAATATAGCGAATGGATACAGCATGGGCTGTACGCCATCAGTTCACTTTGTCAGTAAATTTTAAGTGGTCATCATTGCAGCTTTCGCTGCGGATAGCACCCATCCATACGGGGCCTGGTTTTTAAAGTGGTATTTCGCAGAAAAGGATCAGTTCTTCTTACTAAAAAACTAATACGGGACAGAAAAAATAGTCTTTCCCTTTTACCCCTCCAAATCTTATTCACCCATTTTTCCCTGTCAAATCAAATAAATCCCTGTTACTTACTATTGCCAGTCCTGTTATCGAATCATTAATTCATCCATTAGGTCCTGCAATTGTTCAATTGTCGAATTTTCAAATTTTCACACTGTCACATTTTCAAATTGGCTGTTTATTTATTCCCCAACCAACAAGATCGAATTCGAATTATTCACCGCAATGATCTCACCGGTTGCCAGTATCACCACCGCATTCAGGTTGAACGTAGAAACGTTGAACGTTGCCCGCTGCACCGTAAAGCTGATCCGCACCAGTTCATTACAGTTGATGGTGTTGTTGCCGCCCGGTCCGGTTCTCGAAAATTCATAATACAGGCTGTTCGAAGTGGTCAGCTGCCATTTCGGGTTGTCAACCGTAAGACTCAGTGAGCTGGTCAGTGTATTATTGAACAGCACATTGTAACCCGCCGGTTTAAAGATCCTCAGCCTGGCCGGCGTTGCTGCCTTGCCTTTTATCTCGGCGATATTATACACCACGGTTATCTGGTCGCCGTTGCTGAAGAAAATATTATTGTCGAACACAGAACCTAATGTAAGGTCAGGGTTCGCCGCTTCGTTGATGGTAAAGTTCACCAGCTTCAGGCATCCGTTCGCATCCTTCGCTGTTACACTGTGCGGCCCTGCTGCTAACCCGGTAAAGGTTCCGCTTACCTGGTAGGTGCCACCATCCAGGCTGTATTCATATCCCGGTGTGCCACCCGTTGCAGTAACAGTTACCGCACCGGTGCTGTTACCGGCACAGGCCACATGGGTAATGGCGGTTACCGCTGCATTCAGTACAGGTGGTTCTGTAATGGTAACAGTGGTGAGTGTGATAAAGCAGGCCGGGTAAGCCGCATCTCTTATCTGCACACTGTAAGCGGCAGGGGCAAGACCGGTAAAGCTGCCGCTGGTTTGCCATGCACCTGCATCTAAGCGGTATTCATAAGTGCCATATCCTCCTGTTGCTGCACTCACGGTTATGGTTCCGTCGGCTGCACCATTGCAGGTTACATTGGTGGAACTTACTGTTGCATTCAATACAGCAGGTCCTGTTATTTCAAGTGCTGCATTCAGGATGATCACACATCCGGTATGCGCCGCATCTCTTATCTGTACATTATAAAAGCCCGGTGCCAGTCCGGTAAAGTTGCCGCTGGTTTGCCATGCACCGCCGCCGTTAATGCTGTACTCATAAGTACCATAGCCACCCGCAGGTGAGCTGATGGTAATGGTTCCGTTGCTGGCGCCAAAGCAGGTTACATTGGTGGAAGCCACCGTTGCACTTAATACAACCGGCTGGCTGATGGTTACATTCGGCACCAGGGTGATGACCTGGCTCACAAAATCTTTTGCCATTACGGTATAAGTGCCTGCTGTCAGTCCGCCGATAGTGTATGGCGCTGCTGTTCCTCCGGCAGGCAGCCATGTTGTTCCGCCATCCACACTGTATTGATAAGGTGCTGCCCCGCCGTTGGAATGTACAGTGATGCTTCCATCATTGCCGCCAAAGCAGGTTACATCTGTTTTGCTATCGAAGGTTACAGTAAATGCATCCAGCACTACATATTTTAATCCCGTTGCATTATTGATGGTTACTACATCAATAAGGAAATAAGAAGGGTTGTTATGATTGGTTACCTGGAAGGTCGCTGTATCTCTCGATGTTCCCGGTGTTACCGCAATGGTCTGGAAATAGGCATCACCGACAAAGTTGTGCGACAGGTCGGCGATCTGGTCGCCATAGATAACATCATGACCACTCTCTACCACTTTCGTCCAGGTAAAGAAGGCACTCAGTGGTGCAGTGGCAAGGTTGAATGATGGATCCAGTATCATTTTATCACCGAGGTCAAGACGGATCTTCGTCGTGCCGCCTGGTACGATATGCGCAGGGTCCTGGTCAAGATTCAGTATCGGTACATGCACCCTGTTCACCGAGTTCAGCGGCAGCAGGTTTGCATTCAGTAATACATCAGAAAGATCGGTGATGTTCACATCCACCAGTGCAGGGTCTGCTAACACCGGTATCTTGAAGTAGATAAGATGTACAGCCGTGCTGCTGTTATTGCATGGGTCGGTAATGGTATAGGTTCTTGTCAGCAGTTTCGGACAGGTGCCTGTTACCACATCGCTGCTCGTCACCGTTAAGTTCGCATCGGCGGTGCAGTCATCCGTAACAAGTATGCCCATGGTCTCTAACTGCGCTACAGTGGTGGCAGCCGGCGGTGTCGGGCTGCTGCATCCCACCAGTACAGTTTGTGTAAGGCTGCCGGTGATCACCGGTGCCGTGTTCGGCTGTATGGTAAATGTTGCCGTATGTGTTGATGTGGAATAGCAATGATCGGTCACCGTCCATGTTACGGTTGTTGAACCACCACAGACCGGCGGTGCCGTTGGAGTGGATGGTAAATAGCTGAACGCTGGTGAACAACCGCCGCTTACACTAAAGCCGGTCAGCCATGATGCAAATGCTGCATCGGCTGCTGTCTGCGAAGTATAAGTGCAGGGCGATGTGCTGAAATTAGTTACTGCTGTCACATTCACCGCAGGCGGCGCAGTGATAGTGAACGTTGCTGTATGGGTTGATGTATAGCAACGGTCGGTTACGGTCCATGTTACCGTGGTGGAACCACCGCAGAATGGCGGGGCTGCCGGAACAGAGATTCTCGATGCAATGAACTGCGGATTACATCCACCGCTTACAGCAAAGCCGCTTAACCATGTATTGAATGCTGTATTGGCTGCTGCCTGGTCTGCATAGATACAGGCCGATGTTGTTGAGTTGGTTACCGGTGTTACGATCACCGCAGGTGGCGCCGTGATAGTGAACGTTGCTGAATGAGTTGATGTGGTATAACAATGATCGGTTACGGTCCATGTTACAGTAGTGCTGCCACCGCAATAGTTCGGTGCAGTTGGTGTTGATGGCAACGTACTGAATGTGGGTGAACAACCTCCGCTTACACCAAAACCGCTTAACCATGATGCTAAACGCTGCATCTGCTGCTGCCTGGTCAATATATGTACAGGCAGAGGTGGTGGAATTAGTTACCGGTGTTACCGTTACCGCAGGTGCCGGAGTAATAGTGAACGTTGCTGAATGCGTTGTTGTCGTATAACAATGATCGGTCACTGTCCATGTTACGGTTGTTGAACCACCACAGAAATTCGGTGCTGTTGGTATGGATGGCAATGTGCTGAATGTGGGTGAACAACCACCGCTTACACTAAATCCGCTTAACCATGAACTGAAAGCAGCATCAGCTGCTGTTTGTGAAGGATAGATACAGGCCGATGTTGTTGAACTGGTTACCGGTGTCACATTCACTGTTGCAGGTGCAGTGATGGTGAACGTTGCTGAATGTGTTGTTGTCGTATAGCAATGATCGGTCACTGTCCATGTTACGGTGGTTGACTTCCACCGCAGATAGTTCGGCGCTGTGGGTGCTAGCCGGTGATGTGGTGAAGGTTGGCGAACAGCCGCCGCTTACACCAAATCCGCTTAACCATGCACTGAAAGCTGCATCTGCCGCTGTCTGTGACGGATAGATACAGGCCGATGTTGTTGAACTGGTTACCGGGGTCACATTCACTGTTGCATGGTGCAGTGATGGTGAACGTGGCTGTATGGGTTGTTGTCGTATAGCAATGATCGGTCACTGTCCATGTTACGGTGGTTGAACCACCGCAGAAATTCGGTGCAGTTGGTGTTACAGGTGATGTGGTGAAGGTTGGCGAACAACCGCCGCTTACACCAAATCCGCTTAACCATGATGCAAATGCTGCATTGGCTGCTGTCTGTGACGGATAGATACAGGCTGAAGTGATTGAATTAGTTACCGGGGTCACATTCACCGTTGATGGTGCAGTGATAGTGAAAGTGGCCGTATGCGTTGTTGTCGTATAGCAATGATCGGTCACCGTCCATGTTACGGTTGTTGAACCACCACAGAAATTCGGTGCAGTTGGTGTTACAGGTGATGTAGTGAAGGTGGGTGAACAACCACCGCTTACACCAAATCCGCCTAACCATGATGCAAACGCAGCATTGGCTGCTGCCTGGTCAGCATATATGCAGGCCGATGTGATGGAATTACTCACCGGTGTTATTGTTACCGCAGGTGCCGGAGTAATAGTGAACGTTGCTGAATGAGTTGATGTCGTATAACAATGATCGGTTACGGTCCATGTTACCGTTGTTGAACCGCCACATACATTCGGTGCAACAGGTGTTACAGGTGATGTAGTGAAGGTGGGTGAACAACCGCCGCTTACAGCTGAAATCCGCTTAACCATGCACTGCAAACGCAGCATCGGCCGCTGTCTGTGACGGGTAGATACATGCCGATGTGATTGAATTACTCACCGGTGTTACCGTTACCGCAGGTGCCGGAGTAATAGTGAACGTTGCTGAATGAGTTGATGTCGTATAACAATGATCGGTTACGGTCCATGTTACCGTGGTTGAACCGCCACATACATTCGGTGCAACAGGTGTTACCGGTGATGTAGTGAAGGTGGGTGAACAACCGCCGCTTACACTGAAACCACCAAGCCATGATGCAAACGCTGCATCGGCTGCTGTCTGTGACGGGTAGATACAGGCCGATGTGGTTGAATTGCTCACCGGTGTTACCACTACGGGTGCAGCTGCATCTATAGTGAAAGTGGAACTATGTGTGGAGGTCGTACCGCAATAATCGGTTACGGTCCATGTTACAGTGGTGGAACCACCGCAGAGATTCGGTGCTGTGGGTATCGATGGTAATGTGCTGAAGGATGGATTACATCCGCCATTCACACTAAAGAGTTGAAGCCATGCGGCAAATGCTGCATTGGCTGCTGCCTGTGTCGGGTACATACAGGCGGAAGTAGTACTAACCGGCGGCACATTGACGATCCTCGCAGGTGGTGCCTGCACGGTAAATGTTTTCGTACAACTTTGTGTCTGTCCGCAAAGATCAAAAGCAACATAAGTAATGGTCACACTGCCGCCGCAGGCCGGTGGTGCAGTGTAAATGCTCAGGTCTGTTCCGGTGGTATTGCATCCCCCGGTAAATCCGAACTGTGATTTCCAGGCCGCAAATGCTGCATCAATGGCTGATTGATTGAAACAGGCTCCCTCGGTCATATCGGCCGGGCAGTTAACGGTCAGCGTTGGTGCTGCCACCATCACTGTCTTCGAACAAACCGACTGGCAGCCATTCGCATTCGTAATGGTCAGCGTAAGTGTATAGCTCAGGTTACAGGCCGGGCCGGCGACCACTGTTACACTGGAACCGCTGTTGCTGCCCGAAATAGAACCATTACCGCTGATGCTCCATGAATAAGAACTCATCACCGGTGCTGCATAAGTATATACGATGCCGCCTGATGACGGGCACACCGGTCCTGCCGGTCCGGATATGGCACAGATGGGTAATGAGTTTACCGTCATCGTTATCGTATTCGATGTGGCTGTATTCGTTGTCAGGCAACCACCGGTCACTGTTATTTCACAGGTAACCGTATTGCCATTCGTTAAGCTGGTGCTTGTATATGTATTGGAAGCGCTGCTCTGCACACTGCCTCCGTTCACTTTAAAATCATAGTTAATAGTACCACCTCCTGTTCCGGAAGCTGTGGCGGTAAATGTTACCGGGGCTTCCTGCACATACCGGACCCGATGGCGATGCGGCAATGCTTACTGTTGGGGTGAACACCGGCGTAGTTACAACACTGAATGCAGGTGATGCATTATTGCCCGCTGCGTTATTGTAAGCGGGGGCCGAAGAACCCAATGCAATTTTATAACCTGTTCCGGCTGGCGTAGCTCCCGGAATCGTGAATACAGCTGTGATACCGGTAGTGGTGGCACCGCCGCTTCCTGCATAACTTACTCCCGTAGTGCTGAATGTTCCCTGCGAAGTGAAACTGGCACCGGAACTGTTGCTCAGGTAAATGGTATAAACAGTGGAATTATTATACCAGTCTGTTTCATCCACACCATTCGTTGCATCAAACGTAACAGTTACATTACTTCCTGCACACACCGGTGAGGGGGATACATTCGTTACCGTGATGGATTGGGCAGCAGCGCTGTTGATGAAAAAAAGATTCACCAGCAATAGAACGGTCACCAGGGCACCTGCTTTCTGTACCATCATCTTCCGCTCTCGTACAATACCTGTTCGAAGGTTTGCTACGGCAGTTGTCTTGCTGTGCGGCTGTTTAAGTAAGCAGGTGAGCTGGTTCATGATTATTGGTTGATGGTCTTCTTTGTTGGTTGCTGCTTAAAGTTCTCCTTTCACTGGTTATTCATCACAGTAATAGTCATCGGGATGAGTATAATATTCATCCGCAGAGCTGTGACCCGCATACGGGTCAGGCAATAAAAAAAATGATACAGGCTCAGGGGCTGCATCAATAATATCATTATTCACTATGTAAGTACTGGTTGTTCTGCCGCTGGTCGCAATATTTTTATTGCAATGCGCTACGGTCAGTGAATGACCCGGCCTGTTTTCTGCGGATTGGCCAGAACAGCTATTGGCTTCTCCCGGCGTAAAAAATTTCCTCATAGTTCGTTTCAGTCTTCGTGATGGTGGAATGATCCTGGTCTCACAAAGGAAATTGGCAGACGGAGTTTCGGTGGATAAAAGACTGAACTTATTAATAAAGACAGCAATGCTGTCAGCTTTCAAAACGATTGTTTCTCTTCGATAAAAAACAATTTTTCAGGAGATGGTTGGATGGATTATAAAAGCAAAAAACACAATGCAGCTTTTTGCCGGACAACTAATGTAGTCGTGTTTTTCCGAACAAACAAGTACTTCGTAGATTTACTATGCAAATTATTTTGGGGTAACCCTCCCGGATTATACCCAAAAATGCACAGCTTATTCATGAGCACATGTCTTTTTTCTCAATGAACAATTACTGAAATAAAAATAATGACTCCGGCCTCTTGATACATTACCCAAAAGTTATTTTTTAAAAAAAGGGTGAAAACACCCCCGGCTTCTCCGCTGTCATGCCGGGCTAACGTAATGTCATTCCGGGCTTGACCCGGAATCTTTCATAAACTTATCATGCCGGACTAACGAATGTCATGCCGGACTAACGTAATGTCATTCCGGCCAACCAAACGAACTGTCATGCCGGCCCCCGAGCCGGCATCTTTCATAAACTTATCATTCCGGACTAACGAATGTCATGCCGGACTAACGTAATGTCATTCCGGGCTTGACCCGGAATCTTTCATAAACTTATCATTCCGGACTAACGTAATGTCATTCCGGCCAACCAAACGAACTGTCATGCCGGCCCCCGAGCCGGCATCTTTCATAAACGTCCCGCTCCGGCAAACGTCACTCCGGCAAGAAGATGTCATTCCGGGCTTGCCCCGGAATCTTTCATAAACTTATCATCCCGGACTAACATAATGTCATTCCGGGCTTGACCCGGAATCTTTCATAAACGTTCCGTCCCGGCGAACGATTCACTATTGACTATTCACTATTCACCCTTTCAGCCTTTCTTCATTCCTTGTTCATTATTCCTTGTTCGATATTCATTGCCTTTTACCTTCCGCTTTCCTTCATTCCTTGCCTTTAGCCTTTCTGTATTCCCATTGCCGCAGGCAATCAATCCGTCCTTATCCCTGTCTGCCGTCAGGCAGGCGTTCCTTCAGTGTCATCCGTGTTCCATTTGTATTCACCCTGCCGCCAGCATCAGCTAAGCATCAGAACAGTATCAGCACAGCATGAGAACAGTATGAAGGTAAGCATCAGGTAAGTATGCCATAAGTATGGCAACAGCATAGTAAGAGCATAGGTAGTGTATGGAGAGTGTATGAAAACTGTTCCCCACACACCGATAAGATTTATCTTTACTCCCCTTCACCCCATGGCACTCACCCGTTCAACAGGATATAAGGTCATCACGGACTGGCTGGCACAAAAAGGCCACCAGCCCTTCACATTCCAGTCCCAAACATGGGAACATATCAGCAACGGTCAAAGTGGTCTCGTCAATGCACCCACCGGCTGCGGCAAGACCTTCTCCGTATTTCTCGGGGCACTCATTCAATATATAGACAACCATCCCGCTGATTACAAAACAAAAAAGAACAACGGCCTGCAGTTAGTATGGATCACTCCGCTCAGGGCCCTCGCCAAAGACATCGGCCGGGCCATGGAAGAAGTGATAGAAGAACTGGGAATGACATGGAAGATAGGTATCCGCAACGGCGATACAGATACCGCAGAAAGGGCCAGGCAGAAAAGACAAATGCCCGAAGTGCTCATCATCACCCCGGAGAGTTTGCATCTCCTGTTAGCACAAAAAGGATATGAGGACCTGTTCCGGTCATTGAAGATAATAGCAGTCGACGAATGGCATGAACTCCTCGGCAGCAAAAGAGGGGTGCAGGTGGAACTGGCCATCAGCCGTATCGTAGCGCTGAAGAAAGGCTCATTGTCCGTCTGGGGCATCTCTGCTACTATCGGCAACCTTGATGAAGCCAGGGAAGTTTTACTCTCCCCCATAAAACAGGAAGGGGTGATAGTACGGGCCAGCCTGTCAAAAAAGATAGAAGTGGAATCCATCCTCCCCGATGAGATAGAGAAATATCCCTGGGCCGGTCATCTTGGTATCAAAGCTGGCACATAAGATCATCCCGATAATTCAGCAAAGCAGGACCACCCTCATCTTCATCAACACAAGGGGCATGAGTGAAACCTGGTACCAGGCACTATTGAACGTCTGCCCCGACCTCGCCGGTTCCATCGCCCTGCATCATGGCTCTATCGATATGGAATTACGGACATGGATAGAAGACAACCTGCACACAGGTAATCTCAAAGCAGTTGTCTGCACAGCCAGTCTTGATCTCGGCGTGGATTTTCGCCCCGTCGGGACCGTTATACAGGTAGGCTCACCCAAGGGTGTCGCAAGGTTTTTACAACGGGCCGGCCGCAGTGGTCATAGCCCCGATGCGGTCAGTAAGATATACTTCCTTCCCACCCACTCCCTCGAACTCATGGAAGCCGCTGCATTAAAGTCCGCCATGAAGGAACAACTTATTGAAAGCCGTGTGCCCATGCTGCTCTGTTATGATGTACTGCTCCAGTACCTCAATACACTGGCTATCTCGGACGGTTTTATCCCCGGCGACTTATATAAAGAGATCACATCAACCTTTTGTTACAGGGACCTTACTGAAGAAGAATGGCAACAGGTATTGTATTTCCTCACTGAAGGCGGCGATGCCCTGCATCAGTATGATGACTATAAGAAGATAGAGATTGAAGAGGGCCTGTATAAGATAACCAGCAGGAAAGTGGCCATGCGTCACCGTCTCCACATCGGCACTATCGTCAGCGATTCCATGATGAAAGTAAAGTTCATGACCGGCGGCTACATCGGTGTGATAGAGGAATACTTTATCTCCCGCCTCGAACCGGGTGATGTATTTACATTGGCCGGAAGAAACCTCGAGTTTGTATTGATAAAGGATATGACGGCATTGGTAAGAAAGTCCAATGCAAAGAAATCTATCGTCCCCAGTTGGAACGGTGGCCGCATGCCCCTCAGTGCCAACCTCGGAAAGAAACTGCGGGAGACGCTTGACAGTGCTGCAATTACTGCCAACGATGATGCAGCACCCGAAATGAAAGTATTGGCTCCGCTCTTTGACCTGCAACGGGAATTATCCCATGTGCCAAAGCAAAACGAATTGCTCATAGAACAGATAGAGACCAAAGATGGTTTTCATTTATTCGTCTATCCCTTCGAAGGAAGGTTAGTGCATGAAGCAATGGCAGCGATACTGGCTTATCGTCTCAGTCGCATCACCCCCATCACCTTCTCCTTCGCCATGAATGATTATGGCTTCGAACTGCTGAGTGACCAGCCCGTTCCTGTTGACGACAGTAATGTGTATGAATTATTCTCTCCCGATGACCTGCTGAATGATATACAACGAAGCGTCAACAGTACAGAGATGGCCAAACGAAAGTTCCGGGATGTGGCCGTCATTGGCGGCCTCATCTTCCAGGGTATGCCGGGAGAAAAGAAGAAAGCAAGGCACCTCCAGTCATCTGCTTCACTCCTTTTTAAAGTATTGGCAGAGTATGAACCCGGTAATCTTTTGCTGCGTCAGTCTTACCAGGAAGTGCTCGACCAGCAGATGGAAGAAGTACGTTTACGGGATATGCTGGAAAGGATTCAGCGGTCCGCTATCATCATCACTTTTCCGCAGCAGCTTACTCCCTTCTGTTTCCCCATCAAAGTGGACAGTATGCGGGAAGACCTATCTTCAGAAAAGTTAGAAGACAGGGTAAGGAAGATGCAGCAGCTGCTGCAATAGTATGGCACTGTATTCCCGGTCACTCATTCCACACCTTACATATCTTTGCACACCTTTATGCAGAATCCAGTCCCGCATATAATCCATAATAATACATTCTGGGTATCACCGGAACGTTCTCTCTACTGGGAAGAACAGAATACCCTCATTATTGCCGATATGCACCTGGGTAAGACGGGCCATTTCCGCAAGTCAGGCATCGCAGTACCACAGGGTATCTATAAAGCAGACCTGCAGCGGCTGATGGCACAATTGTATTTGTATAAAGCAGACAGGCTCATCATCGCCGGCGACCTTACCCACAGCACCGCCAATAAAGAACTGGACCTCTTCATCAAATGGCGAAAGGATTTCTCCTTACTACACATTGACCTCGTTAAAGGCAATCATGATATCCTTGCAGACAACTGGTACGCTGACGCAAACATTAAAATACACAGCTGGAAACTGGCCGAATCACCTTGCATTTTCCTGCATGATATTAAAGCTGAGAAACAATTAACAGAAGAAGAAAAGAAACTCTACCGCTTTACCGGTCACCTCCATCCCGGCATTACTATTAAAGGCCAGGGAAAACAAACCCTGAAGTTTCCCTGCTTCTATTTCACAAAAGAATATTGTGTATTACCTGCTTTCAGCCGTTTCACCGGCACCTTTAAAGTAAGGCCTGCAAAAGGAGAAACTGTTTTTGCTTTGGTGGAGAATTCAATAATCCAACTGCCTTAATGCTTTCGCCGCAGCTGGTTATAATCTAAAAAATAAACAAAGCGGACTGTAAGTTCATTGCCATGCCGAAGGTCAAATACTTCACCCAGGTTATGCAGGTAACTGTTCTTACCGGAAGAGAGTGCAACATACTCCTGGTCGCCTAACCAGTTCTTGTAACCAACAATCAACCGGCTACCGAGTCTGAAATCCCAGGTAAGAAATGCATCAAGGTTAAATATGTTGACATTGTCATTCCTGTTATTAATAAATGACCGGTTAGTAAGGTTGCCATCATTAGTTACATTATGAAAACTCAGGTAAGTAACCTCGTTCCAGTAGTGACGGGCACGGAGGGTCAGGTTAAGACGGGGAGTAAAATTGTAGATGCCGGATAATACATTGATTCGTTCTTTCACATCCCTGAAACCAACAATTGGCTCTCCGTTACTTTCCCTGGTAAATGCATAGCCAACGTTATTGGTTTCCTTATGACCATCCATTTGCAGATCAAGTGTAAACTTATTGCTGAAACGAAAACGGAAACCAAGGCCGCCTCCGTAATAGGTATTATCAAACTTGGGAGCCCGGGCAAATATTCCGCTGAACCGTACATACAACTTCTTACGGCTGTCAGTGCTTCCGCTAAAATCAGCAATATAATTTAACGGGTATTTCAGATAACGGCCATCTGTGCGCAGCTCAAAGTAATCATGTATAGGCACGGGGCTAAGCTGTGCTTTGACCGAAACATCCCAGAAGTTCTTGAATATCCAGAACCCTGTGCCGGTTATGTCATACCGGCTGTAACCGTATGGCTTGTATAAATACGACAACCTGTTCTCCAACGAATAGCTGTATTGAATAAACTTATCTGTTGGTTTGAACTGGTTGTAACTGACATTGACACGGTAAGTAAGTTCATTCGGTGCTGTAAGGATCCCCAGGTCATTAGGATCATACTTTTGGGATTCCACATTACCCAGCACATAGAATCGCCAGTTGCCGCTTACTTTTCCAAACTTCAGCGTTGTGTTATAACCATCATAAGGGCTGGAAGACCATATCTTGCTGTAACGGGCCGTTCCGTTGAAGGCATATGTATTGGCTTTATTATATAAAGCAACATCGAATGCTGTCACATTCGCATCACGGCCTTCACCATTCCGTATTACATTCGTATTGGTAAGTGTGATGAAGGATCGTCCTTTCAATGCCTGGTCAAAAACAAGGATATTATAATTGGTAAGTCCTGATGTTCTGATAGTGGAGTCTTTCCCTGTTATCTTATTATGAATCCTGGCGTCTGCAGGTGCAGCAATGGCATTAAAAATACCAATACCCAGTTTGTTATTGTTGCGGCCGGAGAATTTGGCTGCATTGTACAGCTGCGTTATGGAAGGGTTCTTTACAATTTCCCAATCACTGTTGGCAGAAACATAATTCCTTACATTATAATAACCGGATGGCATGGCCCCCACTCTTCTTGAATAAAATAATCCTGCCTTATTAAATATTTCTGTGCCCTCTGTAAAGAATTGCCTGTTTTCCTGGAACTTTATTTCATACGGCGAAAGATTGTTCACCACATTATCGGAGACCACTTGTCCAAAATCAGGTATCAGTGTGGCATCCAGTGTAAAGCTTTCATTAACGCCATACTTTACATCCATACCGCCACTGCCTAACCATGTTTTGGAATAACCATTGTTCTGCGGCGACCTCCGGTAACCAGTGGAAACATATGGTGAAAAACTAAGACGAAGCGGCGGCTGCAGGTCTTTCAGGCCGGTATAATTTCCAAACTGGTTCACAAAGCCATTCACTTCGGGTTTCACCGGGCTCCAGAAACAGGATTCATTGGTCCGCCTTATTAATCGCAGGAACTGAATGCCCCAGTCCTGCAGGTCTTTTTTGGAAAACCGCAATGAGATATAAGGGATTTTCATCTCCACAGTCCACCCGTCTGGCTGCATTTGCACTTTGCTTTCCCAAACAGCATCCCAGGTGCGGTCACCATAATCTCCAAAGTTTCCGCCAAGATTTGGGCCCAGCCTTGAATCAGACTGCACATTCGCAGAAGTTACGAGGAACTGAAAACCATTCTGGTTGTCATTGTATGTATCAAAGAAAACTGAGAAGAAATCAACATCTTTTAACTGTTCCGCATCCCTCGCCGTTATCTGTTTCCGGATTAGTGCCGGGTTATCATACAGGTAAGCTCCCACATAAATGGCAGCGTCATCATATATCACTTTAATGCTTGTCTTCTGGGAAGCTGGTTGCCCCGTAGCCGGGTAGTTTTGTACAAAGTCAGTAGCAACAGGAACATTCGTCCACACTTCATCAGCGCAGGTTACCATCAATTTTTGGCACCTGGCCGGTCTTTGTAGCCTGTAAAGATTTTTCTTGCGGAAAAATATAAGTACAAACCAGTAAAAGGGGTAAACAGATAAGTTTTCTCAGCGTCATGTCCTGGCTTTAGCAGTCTGCAAATATAATAGACAAAAACCAAGGCAGGAAGGCTGCTGCAAAAAAACGCAGAAGGACGCAAAAACCTGAAAAACAATTAGTTCATTCGCTTCTTCAGGGTAATTACCTGTTCCTGAAGATCGCTGACTATATTGCTTAATTGGTTCATATCCCACCGATGCTGCGTATTTGCCCTTGAAATAACCATCTGGGCCTGCCACATTTCCAGGATTTCATCTGCATTCACCGTATACGGATGGAAAGATGGATTATCACTGACAAGGGTGACTTTATTCTTTTGACGTCCGTTCTTCTGTACCCTTTTATACACCACTCCTTCATTGCGTGACACTACAATACAAGCTGCATTGTTCTTTACTTCTTCAAGATTATCTACTTTCTCACCAACTATTACAGAGCCGCTGGGTGTTGGTAACATCGAATCACCAATGATCTCAAAAGCCCGGTAGTTACCACCTGACAGCATCGGAAGAGTAAACGTATTCAGTTCATCAATGAACTCAGGATCGGCATAACCGGCAAGATAACCAGCCGCAGCTTTTACCGGCACAAACGGAATATCCGGCCGGCCACCTGCCAGCTTCATAGCACGGCGCTTCGCCAGGTAATTCCCTTTATTATCACTCAGGTCTTTACGGAGTATATCATCTAAAGTAAGTTTGAAAATATCACACACTACTTCCAGCACATCTATTCTTGGCTCTGCCCTTTCTTCTTCATAAGCTCCCAGTAAAGAACGTTTAATGCGGAGTTTGTTGGCAAACTCTTCCTGTGTCCAGCCACGGAGTTTGCGCAGATACTTGAGGTTTTGATTGGAGATTGCCATAACCAACTAATTTAATTAGCTGCAAAATACTAATTTATTTAGAATTACAAAACCTTTTCTGCAGCTGTTTTGGTTAGCACCGAAAAAACTGGGATTTTTGTTAGCGTATGGCAACAAAAAAGAATCCCCGTCCTGAAAAAAATACTCCGGCTTCAACGAAGAAAAACACTGCTGCTGTAAAAAAAGAAAAACCCGTTATCCTCATTACTAACGACGATGGTGTTACAGCCCCCGGCATTATGAACCTGGTGGAAGCAGTAAAGGATCTTGGAAAAATTGTGGTGGTGGCTCCCGATAAACCACAATCAGGTATGGGTCATGCTATCACTATCGGCCAGCCATTAAGATTGCATAAGATACACTCTATTGATAATGTGGAAACCTGGTCCTGCACCGGTACCCCGGTTGATTGTGTAAAACTGGCCGTTGACAAAGTACTTCATCGCAAGCCGGACCTCTGCCTCAGTGGTATTAATCATGGCGCCAACCACAGTATCAATGTTATTTATTCCGGTACTATGTCTGCTGCAGTGGAAGCTGCCATTGAAAGTATCCCGTCTGCCGGCTTCTCCTTACTGGATTACAGGATCGATGCAGATTTTACCGGTGCCAGAAAGTATGTACGCATGATAGTGGAGAAAATGCTGGCCACTAAACTCGACAAGCATACTGTTCTGAATGTAAATATTCCGGCCATCGCTGTTGAATTACTCAAAGGCTTTAAGATATGTAAACAGGCTTATGCCAAATACGAAGAGGATTTTATTGAACGTAATGACCCGCATGGCCGTCACTATTACTGGCTCACAGGAGAGTTTGTGAACTTTGATAAAGGTAAAGACACCGATGTGTGGGCATTGGCTAATAATTATGTGAGTGTAGTGCCTGTACAATTTGACCTGACGAATTACGTTTTAAAAGCTAAACTGGAAAAAATCTGGAAATAAACCTTACAACTACCAATCAAACCCCCACATGATATTAGCAAAAGACAATCTCAGGCTTGGCTTATTTTTAGGGCTTATCGGGCCTTTGATAGGACTGACAATTGTGTACCTCGTTAAATTCCCTTCTCTCAGTTTCAAAGAATTTCTTGATTACTTTATGCATGACAATAAAGTGATCACTAACGTAGGCACCTTCTCTTTGCTGGCGAATGCACTTCTCTTTGCTATCTATGTACATTTTGACAAGTCACAGACATTCAAAGGCATTTTTATCGTTACCCTTTTTTATGGCATTGGTATTTTGATATTAAAGCTTTTTAATTAATACCCCGGTGGTATGAAATACTACATTATAGCCGGCGAAGCATCCGGGGATCTGCACGGTTCCAGTCTTATTAAAGAATTAAAACAATTGGATTCCTCCTCAACTTTCCGTTGCTGGGGAGGTGATAAAATGCAGGAAGCCGGCGGAGATTTGGTAAAACATTACAGGGAACTGGCCTTTATGGGGTTTCTCGAAGTATTGATGAACCTCCGGACTATTTTTCGCAACCTGAAATTTTGCAAAGAGGATATACTGCAATACAAACCCGATGCATTAATATTAATTGATTATCCCGGCTTCAACCTGAGAATAGCAAAATGGGCAAAGCAACAGGGATTGAAAGTTATTTACTACATCTCACCACAGGTGTGGGCATGGAAAGAGAACAGGGTAAAAAGTATGAAACAATGCATTGATAAGATGCTCGTCATTCTCCCTTTCGAAAAAGATTATTATAAAAATAAATGGAACTGGGAAACAGAATATGTGGGACATCCGCTGGCTGAAGTAATAGCAAAACATAAAGCACAGGGAATAAGAGAGAAATTTGCAGGCAAACCAATCATTGCATTATTACCCGGCAGCCGAAAACAGGAAATAGTAAAGAAACTTCCGGTGATGCTGAAAGTAAGCCAGTCATTTCCTTCTTACCAGTTCATTGTTGCTAAAGCTCCCGGTCTCGAAGAAAGTTTTTATGATGCCCTGTTACAACCTTACTCCAACGTCTCCTATGTAAATAACAGGACCTACGATCTCCTGTTGCAGGCAAAAGCCGCATTGGTAACATCCGGCACAGCAACATTAGAGACTGCTTTGTTTGAAGTACCGGAGGTGGTTTGTTATAAAGGTTCCTGGTTAAGTTACCAGATCGGCAAACGATTAGTGAATGTAAAATACATTTCACTGGTCAATCTTATCATGAATAAACTGGTGGTAAAAGAACTGATACAAAACGATCTCACTGCAGAAAACCTTAAGAATGAACTGGAAGAACTGCTGACAAATGAAACAAGGAGAAAGGAGTTGAAGGAAGATTATTCTTCATTGATAAATAAATTGAGCGAAGGCGGAAATGCATCAGCAAAAGCCGCAGCATCCGTCTCACAATTCCTTAACTCAGCAACTTAATAGCGAGAATGATCAGGCAGAGGATAAACACAAACAAACTGATGCGGTTGATCCCATGCATATAACCAATCCACTTATCTTTTGGACGGTTCGGGTCTTTTTTCCGCAGGTAGAGGTATTCTGATATTTGTTTCCAGACTCCCATTGTTATTATTACAAACTACTCGTACGTTGGTTCAAAATAACAAGCCCCTTTCCGGGGCTTGTTGGTGGAGGTTACCGGAGTCGAACCGGTGACCTTTTGCATGCCATGCAAACGCTCTAGCCAGCTGAGCTAAACCCCCTCATTTGGGATTGCAAATATAGAGGCTGCTCCCCTCCGTTCCAAAACAAAAACTCCGGGGATCCGGAGTTGCAAGTCATTGGTATCAGGCAATTCCCTTAGCCTTATTCTTTAGTTTCCTGGTTGAATCCCTGATCAGTAATTCCGTAGAAAGGACTCTCGTTTCAAACTCCGTGACCGGCCTCTTACTCTCGATCAATTGCAATAAAAGTCCCATGGATATCTCTCCCATCCCGAAAGCTGTTGCTTATTTAATAGCCTGGACAGTTATGAAATCACTGGTACCAAAGTATAAACCAATTACAGATCTGTAATATAATTTTCAGACTACCTGATATTTAAAACTCCCCGCATGCCAGGTTGTTTTAACTTTTAATAATGAGCTTTCCCTTGCCGGGCAAATGTCAGAATTGTACTTTTAAGTTTTATGTATACCCGAACTGCATGAAGGCAATATCAATTCTTATATGCGTACTGGTCTTCCAGCAATCTTTAGCACAAACAAAGACAACTTCCTTCGCACTAATAGATAAAAGAGTAAAAACGATCCAGGCCTCCACTGCTGAAGAATTATCGAAAAAGCTCACCGCACCGTATAAAACTGAGACCGAAAAAACCAGGGCCATTTTTAAATGGATAACAGAAAACATTGCTTACGATACAAAAGGGTATCATAATGTTGAAAAAATCTATGAAGGTTTATGGAGACCCGATATCTCATTAGATGATTCAGTTATTAAAAAAGATTATAACAACCGGATCGTTCAAAAAGTGATGACCGAAAAAAGAGCTATCTGCGATGGCTATTCAAGGTTATTTAAAACGCTTTGCGACCATGCCGGTATACAATCAGTTATCATCACCGGCTTTATACGCTGGTCATCAGACCCTGTCGGCGTTGCCACTAACAGGGCACATGCATGGAATGCCGTATTTATTAACAACAGCTGGAAATTGATAGATGCCACCTGGGCCAGTGGTTATTGTAATGCCGGTGTTACTGAGTTCACAAAATTCTATGATGAGTTTTTCTTTTTCACCAACCCGGTTCATTTTTTCAACGACCATTTCCCCGATGATAAAAAATGGTCGCTGCTGCCTAACACTCCCACCCTGTACCAGTTTTACAATTTTCCGTTCTATTATCCCGCTTTTTACAAATTCAAAATCCTTTCTCTCAGCCCGGTAACAGGACATATTGAAGTAACCGTACGGAATAAAAAAGTGGTCATCGAAATGGAAACGAACGAGGTAACAAAGGATATGTACGTTTATGAAAGCCCTTATGCGGAGAGCAAAACGGTTTCTGTTGACACTTTGACGGATACAGAGCTGGAAGAATTATACAAACCAAAATACAAAGTAAACGGCAGCAAGGTTACTTACACCTATGAGATACAGTCGGCCAATGCAGAAAAACTTCATGTGATGTATAACGGCAA
Source organism: Chitinophagaceae bacterium (assembly GCA_037045605.1). Taxonomy (GTDB): domain Bacteria; phylum Bacteroidota; class Bacteroidia; order Chitinophagales; family Chitinophagaceae; genus JJ008. The sequence goes on from JBAOHK010000011.1 coordinate 388,677, forward strand.
GCTCATTCTTACATACGGCCTGAAGATCAGAAAATAAACAACAACCATCTGCCCTTTATTTAGCGTCATCTTTTTAACTTTAGTAAGTACATATACTGAATCTTCATTCAATTGTTTCCAATGAAAACAAATCTCCTGCTGACTGCCTTTGCTGCAATCACCCTTTTTATTGCCGGTTGCAAAGACAGCAAAAAAGAAACTAACAACAGTAATAATGAATCTGCCTACACACCTAAACCTTATGTGGAGCTGAAACACCCGGAGTGGAGCAAGAACGCCACCATCTATGAAGTGAATGTAAGGCAGTTCACACCCGAAGGAACCTTCAAAGCATTTGAAGCACACCTGCCACGGATAAAAGAAATGGGTATTGATATCATCTGGCTCATGCCCATCCATCCTATCGGTGAAAAGAACAGGAAGGGCACACTCGGCAGTGAATATTCAGTAAAAGATTATTACGGCGTAAATGCTGAGTATGGCAACCTTGATGATTTTAAAGCACTGGTAAAAAAGATACACAGCATGGGTATGCATGTCATTCTTGACTGGGTGGCCAACCACTCTGCATGGGATAATAAACTGGCGACTGAACACCCGGACTGGTACACCAAATCGCTGGAAGGGAATTTTCAACCCACGCCGTGGTACGACTGGGATGATGTGATCGACTTTGATTACAATGTTCCCGGTATGCGGAAGTATATGACGGATGCATTGAAGTATTGGGTGAAGGAAGCAGACATTGATGGCTACCGTTGTGATGTGGCCGGTTTCATCCCGGTTGACTTTTGGGACAATGTAAGAAAAGAACTGGATGCCATTAAGCCGGTATTCATGCTGGCGGAATGGGAATCGAGGGACCTCTACAAAAAAGCATTTGACATGACCTACTCCTGGACACTCTTTGAGAAAATGAAGGATGCCACTCTCCATAAAAAAGGGGCCGGGGCATTAATAGAATATATGGCGCATGATGTTGGCTCTGTGCCAAAAGATGCTTACCGGATGACCTTTACCGATAACCATGATATGAATAGCTGGAATGGAACCCAGTTCTCCAATTTTGGGGATGGGTTAAAAACCTGCATGGTCTTCTGCAGTGTGGTGAACGGAATGCCATTGGTCTATGGCGGACAGGAAGCGGGGCTTGACAAATCATTAAAGTTTTTTGATAAGGACAGCATTACCTGGAAGCCCCACCCTTTTTACGACCTGTATAAAAAACTGTTTGAACTGAAACATAATAACCAGGCTTTATGGAATGGCGCCTGGGGCGGCGAAATGGTCCGCATCTATAGTAATAAGATGCAGGAAGTGGTTTCTTTCTCACGGGAAAAGAATGGCAACCGGGTAATCCCCATTATAAACTTTACAGGCAAACCGGTTACGGTAAAACTGAACTCCAAACATTATGCAGGAACCTATACGGATTGGTTTAGCGGAACAAAATATGAATTGAAGGGGGATGATGAAGTGAAGCTGGAGGGTTGGGGATGGTTGCTGTTGGTGAAGTGATGCTTTAAGTAAATACCCGGATTGGAAGAGTGGATTGTCCTAACGACAACCTGCCTGCCGGCAGGCAGGTACAAAATGTATAACATCAATCAGTTGATTTTCAATGCCTGTTTTTTTTGAAGGGTGCGTCTTATATCATAAATTTATGTGTTATGTGTCACCCTATTTGAACATTCCATACATATTTAAACACCCAAGACTTTGCCATGCTGCCCCACGCTATTTTTAGCACATTGCAAGGCACACAAAACCCCGACACAAAAGCCAACCTTGCCAAGAGCTAAAAATGCCAACGCACAGCCCACCCACCCCGGCTGACGGAATATCTACTCAACTTCACGGCAACATTTAAGCAGATGAACAGCTATCAACACGCTGTTGAAAACTTTTGCTAAAGATTTTTGCTAAACAAATGAGCAAAGCACTATATTTGGACAATTCTTGTCAAGAACAAAATTTGTCTATGCAGAAAATACAAACATTTGGCGAGACAATTCGCAAACTTCGGGAACACAATGATATGCCATTGAGAAAGTTGGCAGCTTTGCTGGACATTGACCAATCAACACTAAGTAAGATTGAACGAAATGAACGAAAAGCCAACACTGATATCATTGACAAACTGACCAAAATATTTAAGGTTGAAAAAAAGGATTTACAAATACATTTTCTGAAGCGACAAAGTCGCTTATGAGTTGTTAGATGAAGAATTCGGTTCAGAAGCATTACACCTTGCAGAAGATAAAATTGAATACTTAAAAACAGAAAAAGAATGGCTGAAACTTTAGCAATAGAAAAATCAATTAAGACACTTTAGTTGATAAAAGAAATGAATTAAATGATTTGACATGCATCCGAATGGATTCAGGAAACTAAAAGTTTTTTCTACCAAAAAGGACTTGGTGCGTCAAACCCTGAAACGAAATATGAAAAAATGCACCCTGCACCCTTTTCATTTACAGACGTAACGAAGCTCATCAGGTTTTTCACAAAGAAAGACGGAAAAGTTCTTAGACCCGTTTTCTGGTGTTGGCTCAACAATCAAAGCTTGTGTAGAACTTGAAAGAGAAGGTTTCGGGGTTGAACTTTCCTCCAATTGGTGTAAGATTACGCAACAAAGACTTTTAGCTGAATCAAAAGTAAAATTAGATAAGGAACATCTAATTTGCGGAGACAGCAGAGACTTGAAAAAGTTCTTTCCAAAAAATCATTTTGACTTCATTGTTACTTCTCCACCATATTGGAACATACTTGAAAAGAAAGACCACAAAGCAAATGAAAGAGTTGCTCAATGGACACGAAACCAAATACAGTGAAGATGAAAACGACTTGGGAAATATTGATGATTATGAAAAGTTCTTGACTGAACTTTCAAAAATTTTCTTGAGTTGCCACGACCTTTTAAAAGCAGGAAAATATATGTGTATTATAGTTAGCGACTTTAGACACAAATCGGAATTTTATTCTTTTCATTCAGACCTTATGAATAAACTGACTGACAGAGAATTAAAGAAACGCTTTCAACTTGAAAGGGATTAAAGTTTTAATTCAAAATGCTAAAAAGCTTGTTTCCATACGGTTATCCATTTTCCTATGTAGAGAACATCCATCACCAATACGTTCTCATCCTTACAAAAGCCAAAAGGTATGAAAGAGCTAAATACAATTTATCTTACAGGACTGCGTAACATTTATGCGAGACATTGGAAGCCGAATCGGTTGACTTGATTATTGCTAGACCCACCTTACAATCTGAAAAAAGATTTTGGAAACAGAAGCGACCATTGGGAAAATGTTCACGACTGGATGAAGTGGAGCAAAGAGTGGATTGATGAAAGTATTCGTATTTTCCGACCAACAGGAAACATTTTCATTTATGGAATTCATCATTACCTATGCTACATTCAGTGCTATCTTATACGAAAAGAACTTGCGTTACAGAAACAGATAATTTGGAATTACGAGAACGGATTTTCAGGTTACAAAACTCTTAACGCTTTTTACGAACCAATTTTATGGTTCAGCAAAACAGATGATTTCACCTTCCATGAAATTCGTGAACCTTACAAAAGTCAGGAGAGAATCAAGAACAAGATTATTAAGAACGGAAAAGAATGGAAGCCAAATCCAGAAGGAAGATTGGCTGGTGATGTTTGGCGTTTCCCGACACTTGCGGGCAAGCGATTTGAAAACGAAAAAGTAGAGCATCCAACCCAAAAACCGCTTGCACTTTGCGATAGAATCGTAAAACATTTCAGTAATCCAAAAGACATTGTGTTCATTCCGTTTGCAGGTAGCGGCTCAGAGTGTGTAAGTAGCGGTAAATAACAAACGCAAATTTTTAGCAACTGAAATTAATCCTGACTACATAGACATCGCTAACAACCGAATTTTTTCTAATATCCATTATGATAAGATTGCCTAATCCAAAGTCCGATATACAAGAGTATATCAAAATCATTTCGGTGATTAACGCTTATGTTGAGCAAAACGGCTCACCTAATTTCAACTTTGACGACATTTCAAAAAGTTTGACTTCTATTGGGAACATCTCATCACAAAAAGCTTTCGGTTCAAAAGCAATGGAAGCCAGCTTCAGAGATGATAAAAGCTTGGATGCCGTTTTCAATCAATCAAAAGCACTTTCAGAAGTTTTGAGATTGCTGGGCTTAATCGTTTCAGACAACAATCAACACACATTTAGAATTACCAAGTTCGGAAAGTTCGCCGCTTCATATTCTGCAACTCCAAGAGATGATTTCAAAAATCAAATTCTCAAACTCATTGCACATTCTTTTTTGAATGTTAATTATAAGCATCCACAAATTATTGCCAACGATTCTCTGACTGTAAAACCATTTTTAGCGACTCTAAGGATTTTATCGTTGATTGAAAACTTTATCACAAAAGATGAATTCAACTTTTATATTCTTTCCTTGGAAGATGATAGCGATTCTTCTCTAAAGGACACTGCAACAGAAATTTTATCTACAAGAACAACAAAGAATAAATTTCAGTCAAACAAGAAAAGGGTTTTAGGAGCAATTTCTGAAAACACAGCCAGTAACTATACAAGAATCCCAATGGCATTTTTCAAATCATTTGGGTTGCTTGAAAAAGAAGAGCCTGAAAGACATTCCTGAACTGAGTTCATATTTGACAGAGCCAAACAAATTCATCAATGGAGAAAAGCCAAGCAAGGCAACAGAAATTTATGTTGTTGGTGATTCGGGTAAAACTGTTTTAGCAAATCTTTCATTGGCAGTAAACGTCAAGTTCAAAGAACTTGAAGCAGAAGAGAAAGAGAAACGTCTTTTTGCTGCCTTGAAATCTTTGGCAGATTATTACGACGAATCTGAAACAGCCGAGAAATATTTTGCAAAAACATTTCCAAAAGAGAAAAAAAGGAAATAAAAAAAATTTCGCTTTCCCTTACCAACTCTTATTAGGCAACGAAGTTGAGGAATTTGAAAAACACCTTGACGACTTAAACAATCTTTGCGAATTAACTTTGCTTCAACCATTTAGCAGCAAAGATGAAACGATTGAATACTACTCTTGGAAAAAGAAGAAAGTAAACATTTCTGCTGCCTTGAATTCATTTCCCGTTTCAACCCCCAAAGTGAAATTTGGATGTGTTAATTGCCGTCCTGCAAGATGTTTTGAATATTCCGAAGAAGAATTGAAATGCAGCGACAAGACACTTCAAGAAATTCCTGACAAAAATCCTGAACAAGTTTGTCCAGTAAACGCAATCAGCTTTAACAGCAACTTGTTTCCCGAACTGGATTACAACAAGTGTGTTGACTGCGGCATTTGCATTTCACGTTGCAACTACAGGAGCAATCAATTATCAAAGCGACAAACTTGTAATCACTCAACATTTGTCAAAAAAGAATTTAGTAACCCATTCGTCTGCTGAATCAGAAGCAATAAAGCATTTTCAAAAGTTTGATATTGAACTTGACTATTCTCTTGACAATGATTTAATACTTAAAGCACTGACAAACTTTTTCAATAAAGTTCAGACGCTAAAGAAGGATGAATTCTATCCTCTTGTACGCAACCTACTTCGGACTTTAGGTGTGAAAGCGAAAGTTGGTAAAAGTGGCGATACTCAATGGAGATATGATGCCATTGTTGTTGAACCATTTGTAATGCCAGCCGAAATTAAATCTCCAACAGAGGACACTGTTATCAATCCAAATTCAATACGACAAGCAATTGAAAATTCAATTACGGTTGAAGCCAGTCATCGTTTAGTTAGAAAAGGAATGAGTGCTGTTGTTGCATTGATGTATTCAAACAAAAGAAGTGCAGCAGAGGATATGTTGAAAGATGCGAATGACTTGCACAACATGAGAATACTTTTGATTTCAGCAGTAGTGATTGCTTATTTAAATTTGAAAAATCTTCAGAACAAATTCACGATTAAAGACATTGAGTTTCTTTTCAAAAACACCATTGGTTCATTTGATGACAAAGCTATTAAAGAATTTTGGATTAACTATTTGGCAAGAAGAGAAGAACTTGAAGCACTTGATGACAGAGCAGAATACTCTGACATTAAGGAGCTTTTACAAAATCAAAATTTCAATTTTCAAAAAAAGCTAAAAGAAGAAGTTGAACAGTTTGATAAAATTTTCAACCTAATAAAAGCAAAAAAATAGCCGACGCACCAAGTCAGGCACATTTGCAAGGCACACAAAGCCGACACACAAAAGCCAACCTTGCAAAAGAGCCTGCCTTGTGCCAACGCATCCAGGACAACACTCTGCCACGGTGGACACAGACCTACAATTATAGCAGACCGAGAAGAAGGGCGAACACATAACAGGGGGTTTTATGCTATGCTGGCAGACGTAGTAACAATGAGCTGCATATCGCTATCAGCTAATATCCGGCTGACGAATTTCTATTTAGCTTTTTGTTGTTAACTTCAACTTCAGTTTTTCAAATCGGCAGCGGTTCCGGGCTGGACATTCAATAGAATACCAGCACAGCAACAAGCCCTGCTCGTTGCAGACCATCATCCAATAATCTACAAATACTTTATGCGGAAAACTATCCTGGCAATAGCAGTAATTTTTTCAATGACCAGTATTTTCGGACAGGGAGAAAATGCAAAACTTAAAATATCCCGCCTGGCAGGTGATTTTTATATCTATACAACATACAATCTTTACAAAGAATACCAGCTGCCGGCAAACGGCATGTACCTTGTAACTGATAGCGGTGTTGTTATGTTTGACACCCCCTGGGACACCACACAATTTCAACCATTGCTTGACAGCATAAAATTAAAACATAACAAAAAGGTGGTAATGTGTTTTGCAACACATTGGCATAGCGACAAAACTGCCGGGCTTGAATATTACAGGCAACTGGGAATTAAAACCTACACCACTGTACTTACAGATGAATTAAGTAAAAAGAATAACAAAAAAAGAGCTGAATTCTTAATGGCAAATGACACCGTTTTCAATGCCGGACAATATTCTTTTGAGACGTATTACCCAGGGCAGGGACATACAGAGGATAATATTGTGATCTGGTTTAAAAAAGAAAGGATTCTCTACGGTGGTTGCTTAATAAAAGGTGCTGATGCTGAAGATCTGGGCTACCTGGATGATGGAAATGTAAAGGAATATGCATCTGCGCTGAAAAGGGTTCAGAAAAAATGCCGGAAACCAATGTTTATTATCATAGCACATAGCGATTGGAAAAATATAAATTCGCTGAAACATTCTTTACGGATGGCAAAAGAACTTAAAAAGAAAAACAACCGCTGACTTGAACCGTAAAAAACAATTTTAGGCTCAATTACCATAACCAGTAATTTTAAACAATGGCTAAACAAAAACCTGCCTGGAAAAAAGGCCGTGGAAAATTAGGGGTACTGTCTCCCCTGATCGGTTCATGGGTTGCCGGAGCAGACTCCCCGATGGGTAAATTAAAGTGTACGAGAATTTTTGAACCCATCCTGGGCGGCCATTACATTCAATTAACAGCTGCATGGGATTTTTCGAAGTATGTATATCGTGAACATGCCATTATCGGTATGCAGGATGGTGTACTTTCATTCTGGTCATTTACTTCGGATGGAAAAAACTCACGGGGTGTTATTGCCAACGGAACCGATATTCATGCGGAAGCCATCTGCTTTGAAGCACAAATGCCGGCCGGGCTTGCCCGGATGATCTACTGGCCCAACCCTGAAGGCGGTTTTAACTGGGCTGTTGAATCAAAAACCAAAAAAGGCTGGAACCGTTTTACCACTCACCATTATAAATCGCTTAAATAAGCAACACCGCATAGTTTACCTGTACAATAAAAAACTCCCCCGTAGAACGAAGGAGTTTGAATTATTTATTACTTACCCTACTTACTCTCCCCATATATTATCCTTACCAGCCAGCCACAACTTTACCAGGTCTGTTGTTACAGACTTCGGCCTTTCCAGCGGGAAGTTGAGTGCTCTTGACCAGCACAGGTTGGCCAGTACACCCAATGCACGGCTTACGGCAAACAACACGGTATAGAATTCATATTCCTTCATTCCGTAGTGTACCAGTAAGGCGCCGCTGTGTGCATCCACATTGGGCCAGGGGTTCTTTATCTTTCCGAGAGATTGTAAAATAGGCGGCACTGTTTCATAAATGTTCCAGATGGTTTGCACCAGCGGATCATCGGGCATATGTTTTTTACCAAACTCCATCTGTGCTTCAAAGCGGGGGTCCGTTTTGCGCAGCACCGCATGGCCATAGCCCGGCACCACTTTCCCTTCACTCAATGTTTTCTTTACATACTCGGCAATCTGTTCTTTAGTGGGCAGGTTGGTTTGCAGTTCTTCCTGCATTTCAAACACCCATTTTATCACTTCCTGGTTGGCGAGGCCATGCAAAGGACCGGCGAGGCCGTTCATACCGGCAGCATAACTTAAGTACGGGTCGCTTAATGCAGAACCAACTAAGTGTGTAGTGTGTGCAGATACATTGCCGCTTTCATGGTCGGCATGTATCGTCATATACAACCGCATCAGTTCTTTAAAACTTTCATCTTCAAAACCCATCATGTGGGCAAAGTTGCCCGCCCAGTCTAATAGTCCGTTGGGTTGTATATGGTCGCCGAATTTATATTTCCTCCTGTAGATATAAGCAGCCACCCTCGGCAACCGGGCAATCAGGTCCATAGTATCATCAAACACGGCCTCCCAGTAATCTTTTTTATTCAACCCGGCTGCATATTTTTTGGCGAACTGGCTTTCGGTTTGCAGGGCCATCACCGCTACCACAAACTGCGTCATCGGGTGAGTGTTCAGCGGCAATGCCTCTATTGTTGCAAATACATGATTGGGCACATGGCTTCTGCGCTGCCATACAGAACTGATATGGTGTGCATCTTCTTCAGAAGGCAACTCTCCCACCAGCATCAGGTAAAACAATCCTTCGGGCAATGGCTCAGACCCATCAGGAGCCTTGGCCAGTTTTTCACGCAGTTCGGGAATGGAATAACCACGGAAGCGGATGCCTTCCTGTGCATCCAGCAAAGATGTTTCGGATACAAGCCCGGTAATGCCCCGCATACCCTGGTATATCTGTGATAGCTGCACTTCGCCGATGACTTTGTTGCCATGCTCTTTCAGCATTTCTTTTATCTCAACAGAAACCTTGTCTGCTTTGGCTTTGAACCGGTCTTTTATAATACCCATGACAGCTTATTTTTCAGGATCTTTTGAATGAAATATTCAATGCGTAAAGGTAGGCAATGCCCCCTGCCTCAACAAAAAAACGGGATGAAAGTTGGGTTACGAAACCGGTAAAATCGTTGCAGGATTTTGCTACTTGGGAGTTCTGCGATAAAGCCAGTAAGCCACCCCGGTAAAAACAATATTGGGCAACCAGGCAGCCAGCATCGGCGGAAAATTTCCTTTGGTTGCAAACACAGTGGAGAACCTGTCGGACATGATGAACATGGCAGCGATAACAATACCAAGGGCAAGGTGCATACCACTGCCACCTCTTGTTTTCCGGCTGGCAATTACTGCACCGATGATGGTGAGCAGCAACACAGCAGCAGGTGTGGCTGTCCGCCGGTACCGTTCCACCCGGTAAACGCTTAATCCTTCAGTGCCCCGTTCTGATTCCTGGTTGATGAATGCTATCAGCTCCGGTGTGGTAAGCTTGTCTTTCAGGTAAAGGTCTTTGCGCAGTTCATGCGGCCGCAGGTTCAATGCCACAGCAAATTGCTGGTGCTGTGTCATCCTTTCTCCCATACTGTCAACATATCGTTCCGCCGCATTGGTGAGCTGCCATTTGTTTATCGCCGTATCCCATTGCATGGATTCTGCACGGAGGTTATAAATAACACGGTTGTCTTTTACCCGTTCCAGAAAAAATCCCCTTCCCACTTTTGTGCTGGTATCAAAATCCCTGATGCCGATAAATGTGTTGCTGTCGATACGGAGATAATAACAACTGAAGCAACCGAATTCCCGGTTTTTGTTGGGGTCATTTTTATCTACGAACCTGCTTTGGAAATTACTGCGTATCAGGTTGGCCTTGGGTATCCAGTAGCGGCTGCCGACCCATAATAAAACGGCCAGTAACAAACCACCAACAACATAGGCTCTTAAGAAACGGTTGTAACTGGTGCCGCTGGCCAGCACTGCAATGATCTCCGACTTTGTGGCCATTTTGCTGGTAAAGAAAATAACGGCAATGAAAACAAACAGGGGAAACAACAGGCTCCATATCCACGGCACAAAACCGAGATAATATTTTTTGATGATGCCCATGGTGCCAAGATTGGCCTTTACAAAATCATCTGCTTTCTCGCTGCTGTCAACAGCCACAGCGATAACAGTGAACATGAGCAGGCAGAAAATAAAGGTGACAAGGAACTTCTTCAGTATGTACCAGTCAATTTTCTTCATCGGGCTCAAAAGTAGAAGAAAAAACGTTGCGGGGTTGTGAAAGATGTTGTCAGAGCTTTGTCTTTACCACTTCGGTCATCTCATTTTTCCAGCTGGCAAAATCTCCCTGCTGAATGTGTTTTCTTGCCTCAGTTACCAGCCATAAATAAAATGCAAGGTTATGGATGCTGGCAATGGTGTAGCCCAGAAACTCTTTGGCTTTCATCAAATGCCGGAGATACGCTTTGCTGTAATAATTACTTACTTCACAATCAAACCCATCATCTATCGGGGAAAAATCATGTTCCCATTTCTTATTGTCAATATTGATAACTCCTTTACTGGTAAAGAGCATGGCATTACGTCCATTGCGGGTTGGCATCACACAGTCAAACATGTCAATACCCATACTAATACATTCCAAAATGTTCCAGGGAGTGCCAACACCCATCAGGTATCTTGGTTTATCGGCTGGCAGATGATCGCAGCACCAGTCGCATATTTCATACATCACCGGTTCGGGTTCACCCACACTCAGGCCGCCGATGGCATTGCCTGTTGCTTCTTTTGATGCAATGTACTCGCAGGATTGTTTCCGCAGGTCTTTGAAGGTTCCGCCCTGAACGATTGGAAACAAATTTTGTGAGTACCCGTATTTTGGTTGCGTGGAATTGAATTGGGTAAAGCATCTGTCAAGCCAGCGGTGTGTCATCTCCATCGATGTCTTTGCATATTTATACTCGCTGCCACCGGGAGGACATTCATCAAATGCCATGATGATGTCGCCACCGATGATCCGCTGTATGTCCATCACATTTTCAGGGCTGAATAAATGTTTGCTGCCATCAATATGCGATTGAAAGGTGACGCCTTCTTCTTTTATCTTTCTTGTTCCGGCCAGCGAAAAGACCTGGTAACCGCCGCTGTCGGTGAGTATTGGTTTAGGCCAGCCATTGAATTGGTGAAGGCCACCGGCTGCTTCCAGCACTTCAAGACCCGGACGTAAATACAAATGATATGTATTACCTAAGATGATCTGTGCTTTTACATCACATAATAATTGCTGTTGTGTTACTGCTTTTACACTGCCCACCGTTCCCACCGGCATAAAGATGGGAGTCAATATCTCACCATGATCAGTGGTTATCTTACCAGCCCTTGCTTTTGAATTGCTGTCGGTATGTTGTAATTGAAATTGTAAATCCGCCATATCGATGCGCAAGATAAACAATAGGCAATTGACAATCAGGCATTGAACTGTGGAAAGCTTTTACCCGTTACCTATTGCCTATTGACTGTTGAAATCTACCTTCGCCGCTATGCCACCAATTGACTGGAGAGAAATCATTTTCTACAGCTTCGCCGCCATTACTGCTGTCCAGGTATTTTATTATGCCTGGTTTTTCAGCCGCATTGCATTTTTATAAACCCAAACAAAAAGCAAAGACACAGCACCACCCGGTATCTGTTATTATATGTGCAAGAGATGAAGACGAGAACCTGGCCCGCAATCTGCCGGGAGTATTGGTACAATCTTATCCCAGCACATATGAAGTGGTGGCGGTAAATGATAATTCACTGGATGATTCAAAATACATTTTACAGGAACTGAAGAAAACATTCAAGTCGCTGAATGTAGTGGAGCTTACACAGGAAGCTGTTCACATCTCCGGGAAAAAATATCCTTTGTCAATTGGTATAAGAGAAGCGAAACATGAAGTGCTGTTGCTCACGGATGCAGACTGTGTTCCCGCCAGCGAACATTGGGTGGAAAAGATGCAGAACGGGTATGATGAAGGAATTGAAATTGTTTTAGGTTATGGTGCTTATCACAAGAAAAAAGGACTGCTGAATAAACTGATCCGGTTTGAGACTTTTCATACAGCGCTGCAATACCTGTCGTATGCACTGGCAGGTCTTCCTTATATGGGTGTGGGCAGGAATTTGTCGTACAAGAAAAGTTTATTCTTTCGCAGCAAAGGCTTTTCATCTATCAATCATATTCCGAGTGGTGATGATGACCTCTTCATTAATAAGACTGCTACAAAACATAATACGGCTGTTGTCATTGACCCGGATGCAATAACCCGTTCCATTCCCAAAACTACCTGGGGCGGATGGTTGCGGCAAAAATCGAGGCATTATACGACTGCTAAATACTATAAGCCAAAACATAAGTTCCTGCTAGGCCTGTACTTTGCAACGCAATTTGTTTTTTATCCATTGCTTGCTGCCACCATTATCTTTTATGGCTGGCAGTTTGCTTTGATTGTTTTCGGTATCAGGTTCCTCTTGCAAGCTTTTGTATTGTACAAATCCATGAAGAAGATGGGAGAAAAAGATCTGTGGCCATGGTTCATTTTCCTTGACATGTGGATGTTCTTTTATTATATCATCTTTGCCCCGGCGCTGTGGAGAAGGCCAAGAAAGGGCTGGTAAATGAGGGCTTAAATGGAAATTATACTCAAATATTTTTCTGATTTTACACCCGGGCAGCTCAATCAGTTCAGGCGGCTTGAACCATTATATAAGGAATGGAATGAAAAGATCAATGTTATTTCCCGCAAAGACATCGACAGTCTTTACGAGAAACATATATTGCATTCATTAAGCATCGCTGCCGCTTTTGAATTTTCCGATGGTATGGAAATACTTGACCTTGGAACTGGCGGTGGTTTTCCCGGTATTCCGCTGGCTATTTTTTTCCCGGCAGTAAAGTTTCACCTGGTGGACAGTATTGCCAAAAAACTGAAAGTGGTGGAAGCTGTAGCAGAAGGTATTGGTTTAAAGAATGTAACTACCCAACACAGCAGGATAGAAGACATTAAAAACCGAAAATTTGATTTTGTTGTTTCCAGGGCCGTAGCCCCGTTAAAAGACCTGTGGAGGTGGAGTAAACCGCTTCTAAAAATTAAAACGCAAACTGAATTTTCTCCCGGCCTTATATGCCTGAAGGGCGGCGACCTTGCCGCAGAAATACAGGAAAGTGGCGTCCGTCCGAAGATGATGGAGATTAATGGTATTTTCCACGAAGAATACTTTAAAGAGAAATACTTATTATATACTTGCCGGTAAAAGAATTACCACTTTGTGGTATTGCCGGTATCCGTTTGAAATCCGAACTTTAATAAATATGAAGGAAATATCTGTTTGCATAGTTGATGATAATAAAGAACTGAGAAATGCCCTTGAAGAAATTATCACTATGTCCGAAGGTTATAAGTGTATCGGAACCATTGGCACAGCTGAAGATGCTGTGAATCAAATCCCCATCTTGCGACCCGATGTTGTACTCATGGATATTAACCTGGGAACAGAAGAAAGCGGAATTGATGTGGTAAGAGTGTTAAAACCCCGCATACCTGACACCAACTTCATGATGTGTACAGTGTATGAAGAAGATGAAAAGATCTTCCAGGCACTAACAGCAGGTGCCAGCGGTTATATTTTAAAGAAGACCGACCCCGCCAGGATGCTTGAAGCCATCCGTGAATTGTATGAAGGTGGAGCTCCAATGAGCAGTCAGATAGCCCGGAAAGTTGTGATAGCTTTTCAGCAGAAAACCGTCAGCAATTCTGAAGGCGAAGACCTTGATATACTTACCAACAGGGAAAAAGAAATACTGGAATTTCTTTCCCGTGGGTTGATGTATAAAGAAATTGCTTCGCAATTATTTCTGAGCCCGGAAACAGTAAGAAAACATGTTTACCACATTTATGAAAAACTTCATGTAAATAACCGGGTGGCTGCAGTTAATAGATACTACGGAAGATAATTTTTGCAGTTTTTTGCGGGCAACCCCTGCTGTTAGAATCAAAAATACCACAAATGGGGTATTGCTGCCATGCTGTTCTCTCTATACATTTGGTATAGTAAATCAAGAAATTTCGACCCCGACTATTAACCATTAACCTATATCGTAAGCATAAAAGGGGCCCTTGATCGAAAACCGTCAAAAAAAGCTCTCTGTTTATCAGCAACAGGGAGCTTTTGTATTATTTGATTGCTTACTATTTACCACTTCAGCTCGAGCTTATTATTCTTTCGGTCCACATCTGCCAGCCTTAGTGAGGGATCTATTTCAACCACTGTAAAATCGGCAAGCTTACGAACCGTTTCAATTGTATAGGTGCTATGTGTCCATTTCCATGGCTCATACACTTTGCGGGGAATGGAAGGATATTCATCCGGCTTTTCACCATACATAAGGTTCATTGGTATGTAATGCATTTCCTTACTGCCATCTTTAAAAGTTATCTGCAGGTCGATTGGCATTGGCATTAACCCGATACGGCTTAGCCTTACTTTTGTTTTACCAGCATCTTCCCACAGGCTGTCTATATTATAGTCAATGGTCTTGGTTGAATTGACCCAATACTCTTTATACCAATCCAGTTTCATACCGCTTACTTTTTCAGCAATGCGGACAAAGTCAGCAGCATTGGGATGTTTGAAACGCCACTGCTTATAATACTCCAGCAAAATTTTATCCCGGACGGGTGCACCAACAACATACCCTAGCTGCTCTACAAACACAGCACCTTTTAGATAAGAAGCTGCACCGTAGGCTGAATTGGTGTTATAATGGTCTGCATGTGTTGTAAGTGGTTCTTCTTTGCCGCTTTTTACCAATGAATAATATCCTGCATAGGCATCCGCCTGTGTAAAACCAGTACTGTTATTCAGAAATGCAGCAATCCTTTCCTCCGCATATTGAGTAAAGCCTTCGTCCATCCAGGAGTATAAAGACTCATTTGTTCCAAGCAGACCATAATACCAGCTGTGCATCCACTCATGTAATGCTGCACCGGGTCCGATGCACAAAGTCGCCATCGGGTATTCCATACCTCCATCACCGCCATGAATAAATGAAAATTGCTTGTAAGGATATACACCAAATGTTTTTTCAATAAACGGCAATGCCTTTTGTGCCATATCCAGCAAATCTTCCCATTGTTTGGCGGGAGTATTAGTTGGTTTATATAATACATGGATCGTAAGACTGTCTTTAATCTTTCTTGACACATGAATATATTCCGGATCGGCTGCCCACATAAAGTCATGCACATTCGGTGCTATAAACCGCCAGGTCATTTTTTCACCGGCAGGCCTGCGTACTATAGTCTTATTATCTTCATAGCCATAACCGACCTGGTTAGGGTTTTGCAAATAACCTGTTCCGCCTAGAATATATTTTTTGTCGATTGATATGCTAACATCAAAATCTCCCCACACTCCATAAAATTCACGGCCAACATAAGGAGTGGGATGCCATCCTTCATAATCATATTCGCAAAGTTTAGGATACCATTGACTCATTGAATAACGGACTTTCGAAGTCGGATTATCCCGGCCACTTCGGCGTACCTGCAGTGGTACCTGTGCCTCAAACTCCATATCAAATGTAACTTTTGCCTTTGGCGGAATGGGCTTATCCAGTTTTACTTCTAAAATAGTTTCAAGCATTTTGAAATTCTGTGGCCGGCCATTCATTTTCAGTGAAAGGATCTTTTGGTAGCCAATCTCATCAGGTTTCAGATTTAATATCCTGTCTTTAACCCTGGCATCCCAGTCCTGGCCACGGCCGCTGCTGATGGTTCCCTGCCTGCGGCTCCTTGTATCCATCATACTGCCCGGCTGAAAAGCATTAAAATAAAGATGATAGAATACTTTTGTGAGTGTGTCCGGTGAGTTGTTCCAGTATTCCAGCTTCTGTTTGCCTGTAAACTGGTTAGTAAGTACATTCATGTCTATGTTCATAGTGTACTTTACACGTTGCTGCCAGCGGTCCGGCTGGGCGAAGGACAAAAGCGAAAAAAGTGAAAAGGTAAGTGCCAGGTTGATTCGTTTCATTCATTCCTATTTATTCGGGTAAAATTCGGCAAAAGAGGTGGATACAAAAAGTGAAAATGACCGGCGGCAAGGGTTTATTTCAACCATCTTGCTACAGGGGTTTAGTATCAAAGGAATGTTTACTGCTGGGTTTTACTGCGGTTTTTATGCACATCCCCTCTAAAAAT
Organism: Chitinophagaceae bacterium; assembly: GCA_037045605.1. Taxonomy (GTDB): domain Bacteria; phylum Bacteroidota; class Bacteroidia; order Chitinophagales; family Chitinophagaceae; genus JJ008. The sequence continues at coordinate 405,129 of JBAOHK010000011.1, forward strand.
GTGAAATACCTGTAAGTGGTATTGTTCTCTAACTGATTTTGATTTTCCTTTGCCCCATAATTTAACAATTAAACCTATTTATTTATGAAAAAAGTATTTTTTGCCTTTGTGGGTGTTGCTTTGTCCCTTTCTGTTTTTAGCCAGACAAAAAAAGGCGATAAACTGGTAGGTGTTGGTATCGGCAGTATCAGCTATACCAACAGCGATAGCAAAACAACATACAGTAATACTCCAACTGAGTATAATAGCGATGGTAATTCTTTCAGCATCAGCGTTAACCCAAATGTTGCCTGGTTTGTAAATGATAACCTGGCTATTGGTGGTGGTGTCAGTATTTCTTTCTACAGTTCAAAAAGTAACAGCAGTAACACTTCTTCCTCTACTACCAGTGAAAGCAAATCCACCCAGCCTTCATTTTATATCGGCCCACTGGCCCGTTACTATTTTGGCGGCAGTTCAAAGGGGATGCCTTTTGCACAGGTAAATTTCCAAATCGGAATTTATGGTGGTAAAAGTGAAAGTAAAACCAGTACCGGCAGCAGCAGCGAAACAACTACTAAACCAAAAGGTGACTGGAATACAGGTGTAAGCTTTGGTTATGAGCATTTCATTACCCCAAACGTAGGCTTCTATGGTTCCATTGGGTTTAACTATGGAAAAAGCAAAACCATGTATGAATACAGACCATCAACAGGTACTGGTTATGATTACACCAGTGAGTATTCAAGATTTTACATCCCGGTAAATGTGGGATTGCAAGTTCACATACTCGGAAAAGGAAAGAAATAATATTGAGTTGAAATAATGAAAATAGTAAAGCCGCTCTCAAAAAGGGCGGCTTTACTATTTTAAAGTGATAAGCCTTTAGATTGCAACTGTAGTCCTGATCAGCCTGCCTTCAGTATTGAAAAAAAGAAATTTATTCTCAACATTATTCTTCTCCACCTTTATCCTGTATTGAATCACATATCCCGGAAAATATAAAACCTTTACATCCAGTACCTGTTTGCCGGCATATTTGCTTTTTTTGAAACCATCTTTCACATCTTCAGTTAGTTTATCGTAAGTCCAGTCCTTAAGAGTCCTTTTCCAGATTCCCTTATTGTTGTATTCAGCATTCATCTTATTACTGTCCTGTTCAAACCGCACATTTACATTAACCACATCGTTCTCCCATTGCACATTTTTAGCATCCGGGTATTGCTTGAAAAAATTCTCTTTTGCCTGTTCGGGAATAGAAGTGACCTGTGAGTGCACTTGTGAAGAGCTTACCAGAAGACTAACAAGGATTACGAACAATCGAATCGGTTTCATGATAGGTGGTTTTTTAATGAATTGTTTTATTCGAAAAAATAGTGCCAGTTTTTTATAATAAAATGCTATTAGTTTTTACCCGCCACCACAATCACAATCTCTCCTTTCACTGTTTTCTCCTTGAAATAATCTGCCACTTCCCTCAAAGACCCTCTCTTGTTCTCTTCAAACATTTTTGTCAGTTCACGGCTTACACAGCATTGTCTTTCTTCACCAAAATTAGTGATGAAATCCTCTAAAGTTTTTACCAGCCTTAACGGGGATTCATAAAAAATGAGGGTTCTCTCCTCTTCTGCTAATTGCTTCAATAATGTTTGGCGTCCTTTTTTTAGCGGCAGAAAGCCTTCAAAACAAAACCGGTTAGCAGGAACGCCGCTATTGACCAATGCAGGAACAAATGCCGTGGCACCGGGCAGACACTCCACTTTCACTCCTACTTTAATACATTCTCTTACCAATAAGAAAGCCGGATCGGAAATACCGGGTGTGCCTGCGTCAGTAACTACGGCCATCTTCTTTCCTTCGAGCAATTGACTAACGAGGTGTTGCAGCACTTTATGTTCATTGTGCTGATGATAAGGAGAAAGTTGTTTAATTATCTGGTAATGATTAAGAAGGTGCGATGTCGTTCTGGTGTCTTCTGCCAAGATCAGGTCAACATCCTTTAATACTTCAATAGCCCTCAGGGTAATGTCTTTGAGATTGCCGATTGGTGTGGGAACTAAATAGAGAAGGCCCCCTGTCCCCCTAAAGGGGATATTTAGATTATTGTTTCCTTCGTTTTTTGGAGAGCTACTCAATATTGAAAGGCATTGTTAGTGTAATTGAAGCTTCCTAGCACCCCTTTAGGGGTTGGGGGTTGTACTTATTTCAAAATATTCCATCACAGGATTTGCCAATAGTTTTTTACTGGCTTCTTCAGCAATTTGTTTTGCTTTATCCGGAGAATCTGCATTTACCTGTAAAGTGATATTCTTTCCTATTCGCACATCTTCTACTCCGCTAAGACCAAGATTTTCCAGGCCACCCATCACCGCTTTTCCCTGTGGGTCTAATAATTCCTTGAGCGGCATCACTTTTATCTGAACTGTATAGGTCATGCTGTTTTGTTTTTGAATAGCAAAGATATAAGAACATAGGCTAGTACTATTACAGGAGCTGCCAGCCATTTAAGAATTAATATGGTGGCTATGGCAATTGCTACCAGCAGGTATTTCGGCAAATTATTTTTTAGGCTGAAATCTTTAAACTTTAGGGCCATTAACGGTAAAGTGGAAACCATCAGCCATGAAAGCAGGAGCAGCAATCCATATAAAACCCATTTGTTCAACAACAAGTTTCTTATGCTTTCTTCATTCACATTCCAGAAGATCAATGGAAGCGAGGCAACAAAAATCCCGACAGCCGGAACCGGCATGCCTTTAAAAGAATAAGACTGGCTGCTGTCAAGATTAAACCTGGCCAACCGCCATGCAGCCGCACAAGGCAAAATAAAAGCTGGCAATAACCAGAGTATTGAAACATCCAGCCCACCTTCTTCCTGCGCAAAACTTAACCGGAGGAACTGGTAGAGGATCATGCCCGGAGCAACTCCAAAACTTACCAGGTCTGATAAAGAATCGAGTTGTTTTCCCATATCAGAAGTAGCTTTGAAAAAACGGGCTACAAAACCATCCAGGAAATCAACTATTGCAGCCAGACCAATGAACAGCGATGCCATCCATATTTTTTCAGGAATGTAAAGCAATTCAGTTCCCTCGGCATTCACGGTTATCATGATGCCATTCTGGAGGATAAAAACAATAGCCAAACAGCCGAAAACAAGGTTCAGTAACGTAAAGACATTCGGAATTTGCTTCATGCTGGCAAGATAAATTTATTTTTTCATGAGAGCCTCGATGTCTTCTACAGTAATGGGGATATTTTTCATCAGGTCCTTGTTACCATTCCTTGTTATCCAAAGATTGTTTTCTATACGGATACCCATTTGCTCTTCTTCAATATAAATTCCCGGTTCTACGGTAAAGACCATTCCTGCTTTGATGGGTTCTGTTCTTGTGCCAAGGTCATGTACATCAATACCAAGGTGATGAGAAATACCATGATATAAATATTTGCGGTAAGCCCTGTTCTCAGGGTCTTCATTTTTTACATCACTTTTTCTCAACAACCCGATCTTCAGGAATTGCTGCGTTGCTTCCTCACCCACTTTTTCTGTGTAATCAATAATGCTGATGCCCGGTTTTAGAATACTTTTTGCATAATCATGCAGATGCAGGCAAGCATTGTAAACTGTTTTTTGACGACGGCTGAATTTCCCGTTCACCGGAACGGTTCTTGTAAGATCGGCGCAATAACCCCCATACTCAGCCCCAAAATCCATCAGTATCAATTCACCGTCTTTACATTCTTCATTATTACTTACATAGTGCAATGTTCTTGCCCTGTCGCCGCTGGCAATGATGCTGCCGTAAGCAGGCCCTGTTGCCCGTTGACTAAGGAATGAGTGAAATATCTCTGCTTCTATTTCATATTCCATTACACCAGGCTTAATGAACTTCAGCAACCGGCGGAATGTATTATCAGTTATATCAATTGCCTTCTGCAGCACTTCTACCTCCAGGGCAGTTTTAATTCCCCGAAGCTCTTTCATGATCTTTGCTGCCCGCAAATAATTGTGCAGAGGATACCTGCTTCTCATTTCATCGACAAAACGATACTCTCTTGTACGCAGCAAGTTGGCTTTACGGTCATTCTCATTACTATCAAGATAAATACTATCAGCCAGGTGAATCCATGGCTGCAACAAACCATCCAAACTATCTAACCACACAATAGTTTTGATACCGCTGGTCTCCTGTGCTTCGTTCACCCTTAATCTTTTTCCATCCCATTTTTCCTTCAGTTCGTTGGGACGAACCAATACCAAAACCTCACGATATTTAGGATCTGGATTATCCGGAAAAAGGATAACCATGCTATCCTCCTGTGTTATTCCACTCAACCAGAACAGGTCGCTGTTTTGTTTGAAACCATAAATAGCATCTCCGTTAGAAGCCACTTCATCATTGCTTACAAAAATGGCGATGGAGTTTTTCTGCATCTGGCTGACAAACCGTCTCCGGTTTTCAATAAAGATGTCTTTGTTGAGAGGTAAATATTTCATAAGTCTAAGGTTTGATTTGATAGCAGTTAATAAAATCAGTTACGCATATTACAGTTAAAGATAATGAGCAAACATATCTACCAAATATCTTTCATCACAAAAATGGAAAAGTGAAACAGAATTGAAGGATTTCCAAGATTTATCAAATCTCCTTTAAGATATTTTAATACTAAACGGACAAAATAAACGGTTACCAATCAGCCGCTGAAAAATTTAGCTTCATTTTAATGTGTATGGCTAACACTTGTTTGTATTGAAATAGGTTTCATACTTACCTTTGTGCCTTCAACAAATTACGATTGTAAAATATGTCAGTGCCTATCATTACCATCCCTGTGAAGAACCTCCTGAAACTGGGATTAAAAAACACAGAATCAATTCGTTATCAATCAACCCCGGAAGAATTAGTACAAGACACCATTCGTATTGGCGAAGGTGTTTTGAATGATACAGGTGCCCTGGTCATCCGCACTGGAGAGTTCACCGGCCGGTCACCAAAAGACAAATTCACGGTAAAAGATGAGACCACGACCGACACTGTTCATTGGAACGATTTCAATATCCCCATTGAACCGAAATATTTCGATATCGTCTTTAAAAAAGTAACTGACTATTTAGACAAACTACCTGAGATATGGGTGAGGGATTGTTATGCCTGTGCTGATCCCCGCTACCGGTTAAATATCCGGGTGATAAACGAAAAACCCTGGAACAACCTGTTTGCTTATAATATGTTCCTCCGGCTAACCGAAGAAGAATTGGAAAATTTTGAACCTGAGTGGCAAATATTAAGTGTACCGGGCTTACAGCTTGACCCAAAAGAATGCGGCACCCGTCAGCATAATGGAGCTATTGTTTCTTTCAAACATAAAATGATACTGATTGCCGGAACTGGTTACACCGGCGAAACCAAGAAAGGCATCTTCACTATTCTTAACTACATCTTACCTCATGAAAAAAATGTGCTGAGTATGCACTGCAGTGCCAATATGGGCAACGATGGCGATACCGCTATTTTCTTTGGCTTAAGCGGCACCGGAAAAACAACATTAAGTGCTGATCCTAACCGCAAACTCATCGGTGATGATGAACATGCCTGGACTTCTGACAATATCTTCAACTTTGAAGGCGGTTGCTATGCAAAAACAATAAACCTGACTGAAGAAAAAGAACCTGAGATATTCAATGCTATTCGCCCCGGTGCATTGGTTGAAAATGTGACTTTTCATCCCGGGACTAATAAGATAAATTTTGATGACGGTTCGATAACTGAGAATACAAGAGTCTCCTATCCATTGGATTTTATCAGTAATGCGCTGGAGCCTTCCATTGGTGGTTTACCAAAGAACATTTTCTTTCTTACCTGTGATGCATTTGGTGTACTACCTCCTATTTCTAAACTAACACCTGGCCAGGCCATGTATCAGTTCATTTCTGGCTATACTGCTAAAGTAGCCGGAACAGAATTGGGGGTAACAGAACCAAAACCAACTTTTAGTGCCTGCTTCGGAGCACCATTTCTTCCATTGCATCCGGGTAAATATGCCCATATGCTGGGCGATAAAATGCAGGAACATAAAGTAAATGTATGGATGATCAACACCGGCTGGACAGGTGGCCCGTATGGCGTTGGCAACCGTATGAAACTGAAATATACAAGAGCAATGATCACCGCTGCGCTGGAAGGAAAACTGAATGATGTTGAATTTGAAACAGACCCGATATTCGGAGTGGCTATTCCAAAGGAATGTTCTGATGTTCCTGCTGAAGTGCTGAACCCGATCAACACCTGGACCGACAGGACCGCCTTTACTGAAAAGGCAAAATACCTGGCAGGTTTGTTTGTAAAGAATTTTGAGAAATATGCTGATGGAGTGTCTGATGAAATATTATCAGCAGCACCCAAAGTATAAGCTAATAAACAGGACGGTTTTGAGCCCCAGTATAGTTACCGGGGTTTTTCATTTTTTTAACTGACATCAATGCAGCTGGTAAAATTTTTATACCGACTTTACGTTGATTATTAGCCATGAAATTCACTGTAAAGCTTTTTCTTTTTTTACTCCCCGCAATACCTTCTGCATTGCTGGCTCAAAGCAATAATGAGGAGTTGCTTGAATGGAGTGCCTCCCGAAAACTTACCTGGGCAGATTACAAGGCAGCGCCTGACCCGGACAGTGACGCCGCAGCTTCTACCACTACCTATCTTGGTATTGATTACAACATCACCAGTACCAGCTTCAGTTATAAAATAGAATCCCGGTTTTCAAAAACCCATTCCTGGGGTTCGCACAAAACCGATTATATCCTGAGCCATGAACAGGGCCACTTTGATATTGCTGAAATATTTGCCAGAAAGCTGAACAAGAAAATGAGTGAATACAAGTTTGATAAAAGGACTTACGAAAAAGAACTGAAGAAAATTTATGAGGATGTGACAAAGGAAAAAACAGAAACTCAAAATCAATACGATAAAGAAACCAGGCACAGTATTAATAAAGAGAAACAGGCTGAGTGGTTAAAGAAAATAGCAGCTATGCTGGAAGAATATGCTGACTGGGCTGATTACTAAAGCTCAAAAGAAAGCCTGACGTAGGACTTTACACAAAAACCGCTTTGCACCGAAGGGAACCATTTACCTGACGATTTTAGTAACCGCAACACTTCTTCATACTTCTGATTAGGGGCTTTGTTTAATAAAAGGAAATTAGAAAGGTCGCCATTCTTATCCACTTCAAACCGCACTTCGACAGGATGATTGCCCTTAAAACCCTTGTCCATATTTTTCTTTACAAACTTTTTCCACTCCTCCTCCCCCCCGGGATATTGAGCTGGTTTTGCAGAACGGTCAAATATCTTGTTATCATCTTCTACATTGATATTGTATTTGCACTGGCAGGTATATTCCCTTGCAGAAAAAGTAGTGTCTTTGAACTCTTGTGAATAAGTTTGTAAAGCGAAGAATAAGGAAAGCAGTAAAAATAATTTCCTCATAACTGTTTATTTAAAACAAGCCATACAACTGGCCATCTACTTTGCGGATGATCTCGCCAAAGTCTTCATCCTTTTCGCCGAACTTGTTTTTATCAACATCAATAATAAGCAACGGGCCTTCTTTATAATCAGCGATCCATTTATTGTAGTATTCGTTCAGCTTCTTGAGATAATCCAGGCGGATATTCTCTTCATATTCCCGGCCCCTTTTCTGAATCTGACCTACCAGCGTAGGTACAGAAGCATTCAGGTATATCAGCAGGTCCGGCGGTTGCACCAATGTTTTTAATGTCTGGAAAAAGTGAAAGTAGTTATCGAAATCCCGTTTGCTCATCAATCCCATTTCATGAAGGTTTGGAGCAAATATGTTAGCATCTTCGTAGATGGTTCTGTCCTGTATAACAGTTTCTGTTCCTTTTTGTATCTCTACTAATTGGCGAAGACGGCTGTTTAAAAAAAATATCTGCAGGTTGAAGCTCCACCGGGGCATATCCTCGTAAAAATCCATGAGGTATGGATTATGATCAACATCCTCAAAATTGGGGATCCATTTGTAATGCTTGCTCAGCATTTCTGTCAACGTAGTTTTTCCTGCACCGATATTTCCGGCTACTGCGATATGCTTTGGTTTTTTTGCTTTTGCCATGCCCCTGTCCCCTAAAGGGGAACTTAGTTTTATAGTTAATAATCCCTATTTGAAAAACTGAATATAGAAAATCTTTTTATACCCTAAAGAATTGTTCTGGTTTTCTTTCTCCCCCCTTTAGGGGTTGGGGGCAAAATAATTAAGCCCCATAGCCTGTCGTACTAATTCCATTGTGGCCCTGGCACTTTTCCGGGCTTTCTCAGCCCCTTTTTCCATTACTTCTTTAAGATAGGCCGGGTTATTCCGGATACTTTCAGCTTTTCCCCGGATAGGCGAAATGAACCTCACCATATCCTCACCCAATTGCTTTTTCATATCGCCATAACGGATAATACAATTATTATAATCTGCTTCAAACTTTGCGACCACTTCGGGAGAACTTACGAGGTTCATCAGCAAAAAGATATTCTCTATATAGTCTGGTTTTGCAGAATTGGGTGTTGCCGGGCCATTGTCAGTCTTTGCTTTCATGACTTTTTTTCGAATCGATTCATCATCATCAGACAAATAAAGTGTGGCGTTCTGATTCTCACTCTTACTCATTTTGCCTGTTCCATCCAGGCTGGGCACTTTTACCAGTTCATCACCATAGTTAAAAGCCTGCGGCTCCGGAAATACATCGCCATACCGGTGGTTAAAACGATTGGCAAAATTGCGGGCCATTTCCAAATGCTGTTCCTGGTCTTTACCTACAGGAACATAAGATGCCCGGTGCAAAATAATATCTGCTGTTTGTAAAACCGGATAGGTTAGTAATCCGGCATTCACATTATCAGGATGCTGCCGAACTTTATCTTTAAATGTAACTGTTTTTTCCAGCTCTCCTTTATAGGCCAGCATATTCAGGTAGAGATATAATTCTGATGTTTCGTAAACATGGCTCTGGCAATATAATGCTGCCTTATCAGGATCAAGGCCGCAGGCAATATTTTCCGACAATACCCGGTGAACATTCTCTTTTAATTCTTTTGTATCGGGGTGGGTGGTAAGTGAATGAAGGTCAGCCACCATAAAATAACATTCAAATTCCTGCTGCATCCGTACATAATTCTTTACTGCACCAAAGTAGTTACCAAGATGTAAAAAACCAGTAGGCCGGATGCCGCTCATTACTATTTTCTTCTGCATATCCATGAGGCGGCGAAGATAATAATGAAAAGGCATAAGTATCAGGATACAAGCCATAAGAAAGTCAACTCCCGCAGGGGCACCTTGTTCCTTGCACCTTGTGCCCTCTGCCGTATCTTTGATATATGGAAGTAAATGATGCAATGGTGGAGAAACTGGCCCATCTTTCCCGGCTGCAGTTTAATGAAACAGAAAAGGCGGAGATCAGGAATGACCTTCAGCGTATGATAGGTTTTGTGGAAAAACTGAACGAACTGGATCTTGACGGGGTTGAGCCTTTGCTTTTTATGAGTGATGAAGTAAATGTGCTGCGGGAAGATGAAATAAAAGGCTCAGTAAGCCGTGAAGAAGCCTTGAAAAATGCACCATTACATGATGACCATTTTTTTAAAGTACCCAAAGTGATAAAGAAATAATATGGCCCAGGGAATCATTCATCTTGAAAATATTCTGAAAAGCTACTTCATGGGCAAACAGGAGTTGCAGGTGCTGAAAGGCATCTCACTGGATATTTATAAAAATGAATATGTGGCGCTGATGGGGCCATCAGGTTCCGGAAAAAGCACCCTGATGAACATTATAGGATGCCTGGATACTCCCAGCGGTGGCACTTATATCCTGAATGAACGGGATGTAAGCCAGATGGAAGATAATGCCCTGGCAGAGGTCCGTAACAAAGAAATCGGTTTTGTATTCCAACAATTCAATTTGTTACCAAGATTAACAGCATTGGAAAATGTTGCTTTGCCATTAGTCTATGCTGGTATGAGCAAAAAACTCCGTACTGAAAAAGCCATGCATGTTATGGAAATGGTAAGCCTGACCGACAGGAGCCATCACAAACCGAATGAACTTTCAGGTGGCCAGTGCCAGCGGGTCGCCATTGCAAGAGCATTAGTAAATGATCCCTCTATAATACTGGCAGACGAACCCACCGGTAACCTCGATACAAAAACATCATACGAGATAATGGGGATTTTTGATGAAATATATAGTAAGGGCAATACTATAATAACCGTTACCCATGAAGAGGATATTGCCAATCATGCCCGCAGGATCGTAAGGCTGAGGGATGGTGTGATTGAAACTGATAAGAAAAATGAGAAGGTAACAGTATACAGTGCATAGGCTCTTCTACATACTATTTTCTTTATTTAATTTACAACCATAGACTTTCTACTTTTGTTACATCTTCAATCGCTGTTCCGGTTCAATATTGAACGCTGAACCATTAACACTGAACTTTCCTGCCATGGCAATGAAAATATATACTAAGACCGGAGACAATGGCACCACATCTTTAATTGGTGGTACTAAAGTGCCGAAATCACATTTACGTATTGAAGCGTATGGAACAGTGGATGAACTGAATTCTCATGTCGGTCTCTGCAAAGACCTGCTTACAGACGAACCGGGGAAAAAGATATTACTCGAAGTACAGGACAGGCTCTTCACCATTGGTTCATCATTGGCCTGCGACCCCATCAAAGAACCAAAAATGCGGATACCTGATCTGAAAGAAACTGATGTAGAACTCCTCGAAAAAGAAATGGACCGGATGAATGAAACCGTTCCCACGATGAAAAGTTTCATTCTCCCCGGTGGTCATACTACGCTGTCACAATTACATATTGCCCGTTGTGTTTGCCGCAGGGCGGAAAGATGTTGCGTCCGTTTAGAACAGGAAAGCCCGGAAGCAGAAACTATCATCATCAAATACCTTAATCGCCTGAGTGATTACCTGTTTGTACTGAGCCGTTACACCGGCCACCAGATGAATGTGGAAGAAACCTCCTGGAAGCCAAGAGTTTAATATCCCCGGATTTATTTCCTATTTTACAGCAATTACTCCTAACGGTTTTCAGACTTAATCCGTCATTGAACCGTTATAACTTTATTACTAAACTACTACCTATGAGGATTAATCTCCTTGCTATCTCAATTTTACTATTGTCATTAACTGGTTGCCAGCCGGATGATATTATCAATCCTCCACCTCCGCCTCCCGGACCGTTGACGGATACAACCATCAATAATATTTCTTATGGTGCCAATGCAAGCCAGAAGTTAGACCTTGGCCTGCCTGGTGGAAGAACAGTTAACACACCGCTTGTTGTCGTGGTACACGGTGGCGGTTGGTCAACCGGAGATAAAAATGAACTCATCTGGTTATTAACCGGGTTAAAACAAAGAGGCTTTGCAGTAGCCAATATTAATTACCGGCTTACTTTAAATCAACCCGATAATTATAAAATGCAACTGGATGATCTTGACAGTGCTGTTCAATTTACTTTAAGGCAGTCATCAGTTTATACTTTCAACGGGCAGAAACTTTATATTGTCGGGCACAGTGCAGGAGGGCATCTCTCATTATGTTATGCCTATACAAGGAATGCAAGTGGCAAAGTAAAAGCCGCCGGTTCATTAGCCGGACCTACAGATCTTTTTGCCATGTCTTATTACAATTTCAATATTTACAATCCTATTCTGCAACCGTTTTTAGGTGTTCCGCTTTTCCCTTCTACCCCGGCGGCAACACAACGATATAAAGATTGCAGCCCCCAGTACCAGGCTACAGCTACTGTGCCTGCTACAATTTTCATTCATGGTGAACTGGATATTGTGATAACACCTGACCAGAGCAGCAGCATGCATGCAAAGCTGGGAACCTTAGGCGTAGACAGAAGAATTGTTACATATCCATTGGTATTTCATGACTGGTGGACAGATGCCACAAAAACGGCAAATACAATGGAAGAATTGAAAAACTGGTTCAACGGGCATCCTTAGAATTTGCAATTTGATAATGTGCTGATTAGCTAATCAGCACATCAAACTATCTTCCCGTCCTTCATATACAACACCCTGTCGCTGAGTTTGGCCAGTTCTTCGTTGTGAGTAACGATGAGAAAGGTTTGATTGAATTTATCCCGCAGGTCAAAAAACAATTGATGCAGTTCTTTTGCATTAGCTGAATCAAGATTGCCGGTTGGCTCATCCGCAAAAACTATATCAGGGTTATTTATCAATGCCCTTGCCACTGCCACCCGTTGCTGCTCGCCACCACTCATTTCATTTGGCTTGTTTTCCATGCGATGGGAAAGGCCCAGCATTTTCAGCAGTGCTTCAGCCTTTTCTTTTACTTCAGCTTTCTTTCCGCCAGCCAGCCAGCCGGGGATGCAAACATTTTCCCATGCTGTAAACTCAGGCAGCAGGTGATGAAATTGAAAAACAAAACCAATATGTTTATTCCGGAAAGCCGCCAGTTTATTACCGCTGAGTGAATTGAGAACCGTATTGTTCATACTCACCGTACCTGAATCTGCTTTATCCAACGTACCGAGAATATGCAACAGGGTACTTTTTCCGGAACCGGAAGGCCCGGCAATGGCAACCACCTCTCCCTTGCTGATTTCCAGATCAACGCCTTTCAGTACTTCCACCGTTCCGTATCGCTTATAAATATTTTTTCCGGTTATCATGCAGCCATTCATGTATTTTGAAAATCAAATATCTGCAAATAGCACCCGACCACAAAACCATATCTGTTCCCTGAACCGTTTTTTTAAGAAATCCTTTAAAAAACCGTGTACAACTAAGGATTTGGAAAATTCGTTAATAGGGCTACATTTGCCGAAAATTAGGGTGGAAACCCCATTTAAAATTAAACCCCTGCGAAGATGTTTTGGACCTTAGAATTAGCCTCGTACCTCGAAGATGCACCCTGGCCGGCTACTAAAGATGAGCTGATAGACTATTCTATCCGTTCCGGCGCACCTATTGAAGTAGTGGAAAACCTGCAGGAACTGGAAGATGAAGGTGATGTATATGAGACCATCGAAGACATCTGGCCTGATTATCCCACCCAGGAAGACTTCCTCTTTAATGAGGATGAGTATTAAAATAATGAGTTCGCTATATTAAAAAAGCCTCCAAAGTGGAGGCTTTTTTAATATAGTCTAGAGTAGTTTATTCAGTCACCCCCAGCTTCTGCATCACTTCATTGCTTACACCCGTGGTAGAATAGCCACCATCATGGAATAAATTCTGCATCGTTACCATTCTTGTAAGGTCTGAGAAAAGGGTGATACAATAGTTAGCACAATCTTCCGCAGTTGCATTACCTAGTGGTGCAATGGAATTAGCATAATCAAAGAAATCACCAAATCCTTTGATGCCGGTCCCGGCCGTTGTTTTTGTTGGTGATTGAGAAACAGTATTGATACGAACTTTCTTTTCTACTCCATAATGATAGCCAAAACTGCGGGCAATTGACTCCAGCATGGCTTTAATATCAGCCATATCAGTATAAAAAGGGTAAGTACGCTGAGCAGCCATATAAGTTAAAGCCACTACACTGCCCCACTCATTTATCGCATCCAGTTTTTTGGCAACTGCCAGCATTTTATGAAATGACATCGCAGACACATCGATCCCTTTCATGAAATAGTCATAATTGGATTCGGTATAAGGTATCTTCTTCCTGATGTTTACACTCATACCAATAGAGTGAAGTACAAAATCGATCTTACCCCCCAGCACTTCCTGTGATTTGATAAAGAGATTGGTTAGTTCATCCACATTCGTCGCATCCGCCGGAATAATCTCTGACTTTGTTTTCTCTGCCAGTTTATTGATCTCGCCCATCCGCATCGCAATAGGAGCATTGGTCAGCACAATAGATGCCCCTTCCTCATGGGCCTTCTCCGCTACTTTCCAGGCAATTGAATTCTCGTCCAGTGCCCCGGTAATGATTCCTCTTTTCCCCTTTAAAAGATTATAAGCCATAACAATTGATTTTATTGCGGTAAAAATAAGGAGATATTTCTAAGCTCCCGGAAACAGCATTTTGATAGAGAAGACCAGTAAAAATGTGTACACAAATATCAAAACAAACACTGCCAGCATCCACAAAAGAAACCTTCGCATTGATTTCCGTGGCAGCATTATCCTTTGCAGGTATTGATACAGCATATACATTGGCATCAGCGAAAAAACAATGATCAGTAATATCGCAACAGCTTTTAGTTTCATTCGCAACGAATATACAGCCCTGCCGCTATATGCAAATTTTGCTAAAAAGACTATTTTAATTGGCCGTTCAAACACAACCTGCTTATTTCATATTTACCTTTGCATCGTTCCAGCCTCGTTTACTCCTTTAAATCGCAAGCATGGGTATAAAGACTGTTATTACCGGAACAGGATGTTACATTCCTGAAATAATAAAAACAAACCAGGATTTCAGTAAACAGGATTTTTATGCAGAGGATGCACAACTCATCCCAACTCCTTCGCAGGAAATAGTTGATAAATTCCAGGATATCACCGGTATTGAAGAGCGACGATATATCAATGATGATATGAATTCATCCGACATGGCCACTATTGCAGCAAGGTTGGCTATTGAAGAAAGCGGTATTGACCCCGAACAATTAGATCAAATAATTCTGGCTCACAACTTCGGCAATGTGATAAAAAATACCATTCAAACGGATGTATTACCGGCATTGGCTTCAAGAGTAAAACATGATCTTGGCATAAAAAACCCAAACTGTGTTGCATATGATATTCTGTTTGGTTGCCCCGGCTGGGTCCAGGGAGTTATACAGGCCGATACATATTTCAAAGCAGGTGTTGCTAAAAAAGCTTTGGTAATCGGCACCGAAACACTGAGCCGGGTAATTGATATGTATGACCGGGACAGTATGATCTTTTCTGACGGTGCCGGAGCATCTGTATTGGAAGCAAAACAGGATGCCGAAACAAAAAGCGGTATCCTTTCCTGGTCGGTGCAAAGCCATTGTCTGGATGAAGCTTATTATTTGTATCTGGGCAAAAGCAATTTTCCCGATGCAGATTCCCGGGTACGGTTTATCAAAATGAAAGGAAGAAAGGTATATGAATATGCTATGCAGCATGTGCCTGCGGCTATGAAAGATTGCATTGACAAAGCCGGTATATCGATACAGGAAGTAAAAAAAGTTTTCATCCACCAGGCCAATGAAAAAATGGATGAAGGAATAATCCGTCGGCTTTTCAAACTGTGCGGCTTAAAGGAAATACCTGAACACATCATGCCAATGAGCATTCATAAATTTGGCAACAGCTCTGTTGCCACTATCCCTACTTTGTTTGACCTGGTTAAGAAAGGAAAAATGAGTGATCATCAGCTTCAGACCGGTGATATCGTCCTCTTCGCCTCTGTCGGTGCCGGCATGAACATCAATGCGGTTTGCTACCGTATCTGAACCCCTTCAGCTGTCTGATGCGTTTAATATATCTTCGCAGCAATTAAAAGAAGATACAGGACATGACGATTTCCTATAAATGGCTGAGCGAATATCTCCCCGCAACTGTTGAACCGGAAAGGCTGAGCCGCATCCTTACTTCCATAGGGCTGGAAGTGGAGAGCATGGATAAATATGAAGAAGTAAAAGGTGGTTTGCGGGGTTTGGTAATTGGCGAAGTATTGACTACTGAAAAACACCCTAATGCTGATAAACTAACACTGACCACAGTAAATATTGGCACCGATACACCGCTCAACATTGTTTGTGGTGCACCCAATGTAGCTGCTGGGCAAAAAGTTGTGGTGGCTCCTGTTGGGGCAACCATTTATCCGTCTGCCGGCGAGCCACTAACCATGTCGCAACGTAAGATAAGAGGCAGCGAAAGCCAGGGAATGATCTGTGCTGAAGATGAGATAGGTATGGGCACATCTCATGAAGGCATCATGGTATTGCCTGCCGATGTACAAGTGGGAACTTCTGCCGTTGATTATTTTAAACCGTATGAAGATGTGGTGTATGAGATTGGCCTTACTCCCAACCGTATGGACGCAATGAGTCATTGGGGTGTAGCAAGGGATGTTTGTGCCTATTTAAGTCATCATGACAAAAAAGACATTAAACCAAAACTGCCAAACGGTAATGGTTTCAAAATTGACAATACTTCTCTCAGCATCGATGTAAAAGTAGAGAACGAAGCGGCCTGTCCCCGTTACTCAGGTATCAGTATTGCCAATGTAACGGTCAAAGAATCCCCAAAATGGTTACAGCAAAAGCTGAAATCCATTGGTCTTCGTCCCATCAATAATATTGTCGACATCACTAACTTCATCCAGCATGAGACAGGTCAGCCGCTTGCATGCTTTCGATGCAGACCAGCTTGCCGGAAAGAAAATTCTTGTAAAAAACCTGCCCGAAGGAACTCCCTTCGTTGCACTTGATGAAAAAGTAAGAAAACTCAGTGCAGAAGACCTGATGATATGTGATGCAAACGGGGGTATTTGTATTGCAGGTGTTTTTGGTGGCTTGCATAGCGGTGTATCGGTTAAAACAACAAACATATTCCTCGAAAGTGCTTGCTTCGATGCGATAGTTACCCGCAAAACTTCTTTCCGTCATGGATTAAGAACAGATGCTGCATCAAGATTTGAAAAAGGAACTGATATTTCGGCCACGGTAAATGTGCTGAAAAGAGCAGCGAATCTCATCAAAGAGATCGGCGGTGGCGAAATTGCATCTGACATTGTTGATGTATATCCAAAACAAAAACCCAAAGCAGAGGTCGCCATCAAATGGCATTTCATAAAAAAACTCAGCGGTAAGAATTATCATCCCGATGCAGTGAAGGATATTCTCAACAGTCTCGGCTTTGAAACACTGAAAGAAGGGATTGACGAGTTACGGGTGGCTGTCCCCTATCACAAGCCAGACATCAGCCTGCCAGCTGACTTGGTGGAAGAAATTGTAAGGATTGATGGACTCGATAATATCGAAATTCCCGAAGCCATCACTATTACTCCGGCTGTAGAAGAAAACTATGCCACAGAAGTGTACCGGGAAAAAGTGGCTGATTACCTCGTCGGACAGGGCTTCAACGAAATGATGACCAACTCCATTACCAATGCTGCTTATTTCTCCGAAGAGGAACTACAAAGCATGGTAAAAATGCTGAACAGCCTTAGCTCAGAGTTGAATGTTCTCCGCAGTTCACTTTTTGAAACAGCACTGGAAGTGGTGGCCCGTAACCTCAATCATAAGAACAACTCACTCCGTTTATTTGAATTCGGAAAAGCCTACAGCACTTCCGGTTCTGCTAAATACACCGAAACAGAAAAGCTTTGCATTGTCATCACCGGAAATAAAAATGAAGACAGCTGGAAACAAAAAAGTATTTCATCGGATTTCTATTCCCTGAAAGGAACAGTAGATGCTGCGTTAAAATCACTCGGCATCGCTCCTGATTCCATCGAAATACTGCCAGTACCTAAACTGGATAACCATATTGTTTACAAACTGAACAACCAGATCATCGCCGGGGCCGGTGAAGTAAAGAAAAACATCCTCGATAAATTTGGCATCAAACAGCCGGTTTTCTTTGCCGGCCTTAACTGGACTATGCTGGCTGATATTGCCGCTAAACAAACCAAGGCCGTAAAAGAATTACCGAAGTACCCTGCTGTGCAGCGGGACCTCGCCATGATAGTGGCCAAAGAACTGGCCTGGGAACAGGTACAGCAAACCGTGCAAAAGATAAAACTGAGCAAGCTGCAGGACATCAAACTCTTCGATATTTTTGAAAGTGAAAAACTTGGCGCCGGTAAAAAATCAGTAGCTGTTAACTTTACTTTCTTAGACGAAGAAAAAACACTGACCGATAAAGAGATCGACGGCTGGATGAGCAAGATAATGACCACCCTCGAAAAAGATTTACAAGCAGAGATCAGGAAATGAGCAACACCGAACAACATCTTAAACGCATACAGGATAAACTCCAGCAACTGCTGAAGCAGCATGCTGCTTTGCAAAAAGAGAACAGTAAGCTTAAAGAAGAATTGGGATCAGCACAGCAAAAAATTACAGCACAGCAAAAAAATGCTGATGAACTAAAACAACAGGTAAGTATTTTAAAAGTAAGTGCCGGCGATATGAATGAGGCGGACAAGAAGGAATTTGAAAAAAGAATCAACGGCTACTTAAAAGAGATCGACCGTTGTATAACGATGCTCGGGCAATAACTACACCCTCTTCACCAGGTTCATTTTCATCTCATCATCTCCCTGTGATAATTCAAGGGTGTATCGTCCGTAAGGCAGGTCATTCAGCCCCTCCCAGTTTAGTATGTCCCGCCCGGTAGCAATATCTTTTTCAATAGTGCGGCAAATACTTCCCTTATCATCCTTCAAAACACCACGAAGGCAATTACCTTTGGGGGCGTTCAGTTGAAGTTGCAATGCATCAATAAAAACTGATGACTTAACTTTAGCAAACATGGCAAACGTTTAAAAGTTTAAATCGTTTCCGCAGGTATCCTTAACGCTGGTTTTTGCCTGGATAATGGCCCGGGGGGTAGTAAGGGATGCCGAATGTAATCAAATGATATCGAAAACTCCAATAAAATGAGTGAATTAATTGCTATCTCCGCCCTTATTGCCGACCGAAGCTATCGCATCAAGATCACCCCTGAAGATGAAGAGGTGGTTAGAAAGACCCTCAAGACCATTAACGATAAGATCATCGAGTTCAAAACCATGTTCGCCGGTAAAGACATGCAGGACTACATCGCCATGGTGCTCATCTGGTACGCCACCGAGCAGCATGAAGGCGCCGCCGCCGGCATCCAAAACGATAACCTCGCAGAGCAGCTCACCAATCTCGAAAAACTACTGGATACTCAAATAGGTGAAAAATGATCGTTTTTCACACCTGTTTTCCAAAAATGGTCGCTTAAACCAATTTCTCAGGCTACTTCCGGGATTAGCCTCTGTTTTGTATCTTCGCCAACTACATACTTTTAGCAGTATGACATTATCATTAAGAAATAGCATTGTGCAACAATTAAACAAAAACATTAATGGACCCGAATATATTATACATCATCATCGGTGCTGCCGCCCTCATTGTGGGCCTTGTAGCGGGTAAGCTGATATTTGCCAAAAACACCGGCAGAAAAGTAGAAGAAGCCGAGATCCAGTCACAAACAATTCTCAAAGAAGCCGAGCTTAGAGCCGAAACCATCCGAAAGGAGAAGGAGCTGGAAGCCAAAGAACGTTTTGTGCAGATGAAGTCGGCACACGACAAAGAGGTTTTCGAAAAGAACAAAAAGATAAACGATACCGAGAACCGTATTCGCCAGAAAGAACAATCCATCAATCAGAAAGAATCCAATCTCGACAAGCAGGTAAAAGAAAATGAGGCCATCAAAGAAAACCTGAACCGTCAGATAGAGTTGGTGAACATCAAAAGGACCGAGTTGGAAAAGCACCAGGAAGAGCATATACGCCGCCTGGAAAAGATAGCCACCCTTACTGCCGAAGAAGCAAAGTCACAGTTGATTGAAAGCCTTACCAAAGAAGCACATACACAGGCCCTAGGTATTCAGCAGGAGATCATTGATGATGCCAAGCAGAAAGCTAACAAGGAAGCAAGAAAGATCATCATCCAGACCATTCAGCGTACCGCTGCCGAACAAGCAATTGAAAACACTATCACCGTATTTAATCTTGAAAGCGATGAGATAAAAGGACAGATCATCGGTCGTGAAGGCCGGAATATCAGAGCCATCGAAGCCGCCACCGGTGTCGACCTGATTGTAGATGATACCCCGGAAGCAATTCTTCTCTCTTCCTTCGACCCACTCCGACGTGAAATAGCCCGTTTAAGTTTACAAAGACTGGTGGCTGACGGCCGTATTCACCCTGCAAGGATTGAGGAAGTGGTGGAGAAAACCAAGAAACAGATCGAAGAACAGGTAATGGAGATTGGCGAAAGAACAGTGATTGAAATGGGTATCCACGGTCTGCACAAAGAACTGGTAAGAATGGTGGGAAGGATGAGGTTCCGCTCTTCTTATGGTCAAAACCTGCTGATGCACAGCCGGGAAACTGCCAACCTCTGCGCCACCATGGCCGCCGAATTAGGATTGAATGCAAAACTGGCCAAAAGGGCCGGCTTGCTACACGATATTGGCAAAGTGCCCGACGAAGAAAGTGAATTGAGCCATGCTCTCTTAGGTGCTAAACTTGCCGAGAAATATGGTGAAAACCCTGCCGTGGTAAATGCCATCGGGGCCCACCATGATGAAATGGAGATGCAGTATGTTATTTCTCCTATCGTTCAGGCTTGTGATGCCATCAGTGGTGCAAGGCCCGGTGCCAGAAGGGAGATCATGCAACAATATCTACAGCGTATTAAAGACCTTGAGAACCTGGCAATGGCCTACAACGGCGTTGAAAAAGCCTATGCCATCCAGGCCGGCCGTGAGCTAAGGGTGATTGTAGAAGCAGATAAAGTAACTGATCAGGAATCAGATAAGCTTTCATTCGAAATAGCCCAGAAGATACAGACCGAAATGACCTTCCCCGGCCAGATTAAAGTGACAGTAATACGGGAAAAAAGAGCTGTGAATGTTGCGAGGTAATTGTCTAATTGTAAAGAGTTTAACGTTTAAGGTTCTGCTGAAAAGCAGGACCTTTTAAATTAGAAAAAAACAATAAAGCTTAAACTTCAAATTTTGAACTTTTCCCCCTACCTTTGCCCTCCCTAAAAATAAGGATTATGAACGCTATAGCATATGTACATGAGCAGCTGACCGGCAAGAAAGAATTCCCGAAATTTAAAGCCGGTGATAACATTACTGTTAACTACAAGATCATTGAAGGGAACAAAGAGAGGATTCAGTCTTTCAAGGGCGATGTTATCAAGAAGCAGGGAAACGGTGCTACTGCCAGCTTCACGGTTCGCAAGATATCTGACGGTGTGGGTGTTGAAAGGGTTTTCCCATTCTTTTCACCCAACGTAGAGTCAATCGTTCTGAATAAGACAGGTAATGTTCGCCGTGCCAAATTGTTCTATCAGCGTACCCGCAGCGGTAAGAGTGCAAGGATCCGTGAAAAACGCCAGGCTGTTGAAACTGCAGAGTAATATTTCGATATATAATTTGAAAAGCCCCGTACTTACCGGGGCTTTTTCATTGTTTACCAGCTTTTATAACTAATTGTTCCTTTATTTTTCAGTACTTACTATCTTTGAATTCTAATTTTTCATGATTATGATACAACCTACATTATTGGGAATGCTTGGCACCAACGAAATAATCATCATCCTGGTTATCGTTTTGTTGTTATTCGGAGGTCGCAAAATACCCGAACTGATGCGTGGATTAGGAAAAGGTGTCCGTGAATTTAACGATGCCAAAAGCAATGTGAAGAAGGAAATCGAAGAAAGTGCCAGTGATGTAAAGAACTCTGTAAAAGAGTAATCCTTCTAACAAATTTTCCTTACACTAAAGCCATCTCATTTGTTTGAGTTCTCTTCCATTGAGCAATACCATGCCCAATTGCAGGAAGGAAATGTAACATGCTTACAGGCAGCAGAGCATTACCTTAAACGTATTGATGCTACAAAACATCTCAATGCTTTTATTGAAGTGTATGCGGATGAAGCAATCCATAGAGCTAAAGAACTTGATAAAAAAAGAAAAAATGGCAAGCTTTCGGGGAAACTGCATGGTGTAGTTATTGGTCTGAAAGATGTTATCTGTTATAAAGACCACAAGATATCCGCCTCCTCAAATATTCTAAAAGGTTTTACTTCTATTTATTCTGCCACAGTAGTTGAAAGGTTACTGGCAGAAGACGCCATCATCATCGGCAATCTCAACTGTGATGAATTTGCCATGGGCTCCACCAATGAGAATTCTGCTTACGGGAAAGTGCTGAATGCACTGGATGAAACAAGGGTTCCCGGTGGTTCTTCAGGCGGCTCGGCTGTTGCGGTACAGGCCGGCCTTTGTATGACATCATTAGGCAGCGATACCGGAGGATCTGTTCGTCAACCGGCAGATTTTTGCGGCATTGTCGGGCTGAAACCAACCTATGGAAGAATTTCCCGCTATGGTTTGATCGCTTATGCCTCATCATTTGATCAGATTGGAATTTTTGGAAACACTATTTCTGATGTAGCTGTTATGCTGGAAGTAATGGCCGGTGCCGATGATTATGACAGTACTGTTTCGCATAAAGAAGTTCCTTTTTATTCAAAACAACTATCATCCGATAAAAAATTCCGCTTCGCTTATTTTGAGGAAGCCCTTAATCACCCAGGCATCGATCCGGAAATTTCATCAACTATTAAGAAGCAGGTTGAAGAACTCAGAAAAGACGGGCACCGGGTTGCATCGGTTCAGTTTGACCTGCTTGACTATATCGTTCCGGCTTATTATGTCCTTACTACTGCTGAAGCCTCTTCTAACCTCTCAAGATTTGACGGAATAAAATATGGTTACCGTACACAAACCCCCGGAGTTGAATTGACGGATTTCTACAAGCAGTCCCGGTCAGCCGGCTTTGGTAAGGAAGTAAAGCGGCGAATCATGCTTGGCACATTCGTTTTAAGTGCTGGGTACTATGATGCTTATTTTACAAGAGCTCAAAAAGTGAGAAAAATTTTAACAGAAAAAACCCAATTGATTTTCAACGACTTCGACTTTATTCTGTTACCTACCTCACCCGTACCGGCCTTCAAGGCTGGTGAAAAAATGGATGACCCCATCGCTATGTATCTCGCTGATATCTATACAGTAATGGCCAATTTGGTTGGAATCCCCGCCATTTCTCTTCCGCTTTTCAGGCATAGTAACGGCATGCCATTCGGTCTACAGGTGATGGCAAACCGCTTTGATGAAGTATCTTTGCTGCAGGTTTCAAAGCTGCTTTTGGGAAAATAAACCCTCTAAAGCATTAATATTCAAAGATTTTGAGAAAATTCAAACATATATCAATAATGGGTATTCTGGGCTTTTCGCTGGTTCAAGCCTCGAAAGCTACGGGTATCCAAACTGACTGGAGAAGCAGAACAGTTATTTCTGACACGACTATTAAAAATGACTCGTTGACTTTATCAGTTAATGACCCCAAACTGGGATTTACTAATTTATTTACTACTGCAGTAACAGGTGATGGAGTTAATGGAGCAAAATTGAACCCTATGGCCATTGGGTTTGTTCAAAACTACATTTCCAAAAACCGGAAAGGCTTCTTAGCCATGAAGGAGTGGGCTAAGCCTTATTTTGACATGATGGATGAGGTTCTTACCCAGCATGGCCTGCCTAAAGAACTAAAGTATCTAGCTGTAATCGAATCTGGCTTGAAATACAATGCTAACTCCTGGAGCGGAGCTGTTGGTCCCTGGGCATTTATGCCAGCCGCTGCCAAAGAGTACGGCCTGAAAATGACCAAACACAATGATGAAAGGTTAGATTATTATAAAAGCACCCATGCTGCGGCAAGGTTGCTTACCGACCTTTATCAGAAATATGGGGATTGGTTACTGGTACTAGCCGCATACAATGGTGGACCTGGCAATGTGAACAAAGCCATTAAAAAAAGTGGCGGCAGTAAAGACTTTTGGACACTACAATATTATTTGCCCGTGGAATCAATGAACCATGTGAAAAAATTCATTGGTACGCATTACATATTTGAAGGTGAGGGTGGAATTACTACTGTTACAAAAACAGAGATGAAAGATCTGCTGGTGAATGTCGGTAATACTAACCTGAAAGAAGAGGAAATGGCTAATTCCACAGCTTATAATATTACGGGGCGTTTTAACTCCACTGTCATTATCAAATATGTAGAAATAGACAAAGCTACCTTCGACCGTTATAATCCGGGGTTTGATAATAAGATAGCCCTTGAAGGGAAATATGAGCTGAGGCTTCCAACACAAAAGATGAATGCTTTTGTGTCGAAACGATATGAGATACTGGATGAGAGTTTGCAGTTATTATTAAAATCCGCAAACTCCGGAACCAATTAATCTTTCTTATTTTCTTCAAGCACTTTTTTTATTGCTTCGGCTTTCATCAGGCACTCTTCCCATTCCTTTTCAGCCTCGCTGTAAAAAGTAATCCCTGATCCTGCCTGGAAAGAAAGATAGTTGGATACAGCATTGTACATGATGCTTCTTATCACTACATTAAAATCGAAGTCGCCACCGGATGAAATATAGCCAACAGCTCCGGAGAAAATACCCCGCTTTGTCTGCTCATATTGCTCAATCAGTTCCATTACCCGTTTCTTTGGTGCTCCGGTCATGGAGCCCATTGGGAACGTAGCCCTGATGATCTCTGTGAACGTTATGCCTTTTTTCAACTTTCCGCTAATTGTAGAGATCATTTGATGCACCTGAGGAAAAGAATATATTCCATAGAGCTCATCTGCTTTTACTGTTCCTTCTTCACAAACTTTGGCCAGATCATTCCTGACAAGATCCACTACCATTACATTCTCAGACCTGTCTTTGGCACTATGCTTAAGCTCATTTTTCTTTTTATCATCTTCTGTCCGGTCTTCGGGTATTCTTTTCGCTGTTCCTTTTATTGGTTGTGATAAAACCTTGTCTCCCTGTTTTTTTAAAAAACGTTCCGGGCTTGCACAAAGAAGCCATTGATCATTTATCCTGTATAAAGCAGAGAATGGGTTTGGAGAAATGGCTGCAAGTTTTTTATAAACTTCGAGAGGATTTATGGCTGCCTGTTCTGCAAAAAATTCCTGGCAGAAATTTATTTCATAACAATCACCCCGAAGGATATGTTGTTTCAACTGGTTAATAACAGTAATATACTCTTGCTGTGAAAACCTGCTTTGAACAAGGACAGGCATTTGAACTGCAACACCTGGCATTGGTGAAGTCTCAGAAATTGCTGTATAAACTGAACGGGGATCCGTTGCTTCAATCACCATTGCAGTTGAAGAAAGCCGGATGATAACTTCCGGTTCAAAAAAGAACAGATCGGGAAAATGAATACTATCCGGTTTGTCAGAAGAAAGTCTTTCTATTTCATTCTTTAAATCATAGCTGAGATGGCCAAATAACCAGCTTTCCTTTTCATCCAGAAAGTTTTGTAATTGATTTAATGCATCCCCTGTATTGACTTTCAGTTGCCGCCTTACCCCTGCCGCCAAAAGGCATTCCACAGAGTGTGGCTCTATCTGGTACTGGTGGTTGTCTAAAAAAGAAAAAGTGTTGAACTGTTGTATCCAGTTCAACACTTTTTCTTTCACCAATTCAAAATCACTTATTGGAAAAGTGCGGTTAGTTAAAGTTGTATTACTCAATATACTGAAAAGTACAATTAATAATCGTCATCCTCGTCATCATCAAAATCTTTGTCGTTAAACATATCCTTGAATTCATCATCCACTTTGAAATCATCATCGTCATCAGCAGCTTTTTTGCCACCGACAGCACCGGCTTTTTTACCTTTTGATTTTGGAATGTCGAATTCCTCGAAATCCGGATCCCACTCTTCTTCCTCTTCGGGTTTTTCCCAATCATCTGGTTCATCTTCGCCGGCATCATCATCGTCGTCATCTTCGTCTTTTTTCTTAGTTGCCGTTGCCTTTCCGGTTTTCTTTGCAGACTTCACATCTTCATCATCTTCAAAATCATCATCGTCATCATCTTCTTCCTCTTTTTTAGTAGGTTTTGATGATGGTTTCTTTGCGGCCGCCTTCTCTGAAGCAGAGTTAGTTTTCGCCGGGGTGCTTTTTCCTTTATTGGGTTTTACTGCCATAGTCTTTACAGGATTATTGCTGTAAAATTTCAGCGAAGTTTTTAATTAGCCAAATTTTTAAAATATTTTTTTTAGCTACTCTTACCGGCATCAACCAACCTCTACAATTTGCTCCCTGCCCGGTCCATTGGAAATAAAGTGAATATTTACCCCAAGGTACTCATTAATGAACTTAACATAGGTCATCATGCTATCAGGCAACTCCTTATCGGATTTCGCTGCACTGGTATCAGTATTCCAGCCGGTAAATGTTTTATACTGCGGTTCCGGCTTTTGCCTGTCCATCTGAAAGGGGATTTCCCGGCTTTCTTTACCGTTTAAGTTATAAGCAGTACATACCTGAAGCTCCTTAAACGCATCCAGAACATCTGCCTTGGTCATAACAATCTTAGTCACCCCGTTTATCATACAGGCAAAATTCAGGGCTACAAGGTCAATCCAGCCGCAACGACGGGGGCGACCGGTGGTTGCACCAAATTCATTACCAATCTTTCTTAGTTCCTCACCTGTTTCGTTTTCCAGTTCTGTAGGGAACGGGCCACCACCAACTCTTGTACAGTAAGCTTTTGTCACTCCAATTACATCTTTAATATGTTGCGGTGCAATTCCCAGCCCACTGCACACTCCGGCAGAGATTGTGCTGGAAGAAGTCACATAAGGAAAAGTTCCAAAGTCAATATCAAGCATACTTCCCTGGGCTCCTTCCGCTAATATTTTTTTTCCGGCTTTGATCTGGTTGTTGATGAAATACTCCCCGTTCACAATGTTCAGTTGTTTCAGGAATTCGAGGGCCTCAAAGAATTCTTCCTCCCATGCTGTTATGTCTTCCTGGAAATTATAGTTATCTAACAAACGTTGGTGCTTCAATCGAAGTTTAATGTAAGAAGTTGTAAAGTTTTTATCCAGCAGGTCACCAACCCGTAAGCCATTGCGACCGGTTTTATCCATGTAGGTCGGGCCAATGCCTTTTAAGGTAGAGCCGATCTTCTGATTTCCTTTTGATAGTTCGGCGGCTTTGTCTAATGCACGGTGTGTAGGCAGAATGAGATGTGTCCGTTCTGCTATAAAAAGATTTTTCTTCAGGTCAATACCAAATGAGGCCACCGTATCACATTCTCTTCTTAATGTAACCGGGTCAAGCACTACACCATTACCTATCAGGTTTATTATACCACTCCTAAAAACACCTGAAGGAATCTGGTGCAACACTACTTTCATATCATTTACATATAAAGTGTGACCAGCATTAGGGCCACCCTGGAACCGGGCCACCACATCATAGTCTTTGGCAAAAAAATCAACTATTTTTCCTTTTCCTTCATCGCCCCACTGGAGGCCGAGTATTACATCTACCATTTGCTGGATATTAAATTATGTGCGGGGCAAAAATAAGGCTTCACTAAAAAGCCGCCTCATTAAATCCGGCGGCTTGCTATAATTTTTATACCCAAATAAAACAGACTTGTTAACCTGTCATCGTATCAGTGTGACAGTTCCTTTCTTTGTAATGATTTTATTGTCTTTGGTCAATCCTTCGATCATCCAGACATAAACGCCGGATGGCTGCTCTTTTCCGCTTAATGTTCCGTCCCAGCCATCATTTAGCCGGGTGGTGGAGAAAATCACCTGTCCCCATCGGTTGAACACCCGGAAGTATTTATAGTTTTTAATACCAACCGGGAAAGGAGTGAATTTGTCATTTTTCCCATCATTATTAGGGGTGAACCCGGTTGGAACATAGATCTCAGGCCCTTTATATACTCTTATTTTCACATATCCCTCTCCCTTGCAGCCTTCTTCTGTTACCCCAACAACCTGGTAAGTGATCTCGTCTCCAATATTACCCACTGTAACGATCGGGTTAGCAATGTTGGGATTACTTAATCCCTGAACAGGCAACCAGGTATAAGTGATACCTGCGGAAGCAGCCAGTAACTGAAACTGGTCGCCGGCATGGGCAACGGTATCAAACGGGTAAGTATATATCCGCATCGGCCTTGATGTGACCACCTTTACTTCATCAGTAATCAATGAATGGCATCCTATATTATCAGTTACAGATAATGTGTAAGTCGTCGTTTTGGAAGGTGTTGAAACAGGGTTCGCTCCTGTCGTCGTATTCAGGTAGATAGCCGGTGTCCAATTATATTGATAACCGCCTGACCCCTGCAGGGTATAACTCTGCCCATAACAAATATCTCCATCAGGACCTGCATCAGGTATCGGTGCATCGTTCACATTTAAGATCATTGTATCGTAAGTAGTGCAACGGCCCAATGTTGCGGTAAGATAGTATGTGGTGGTATCTGCCGGATTTGCAATGGGATTAGAAATATTTGGATTGCTCAGGCCTGTTGCGGGGGTCCATGAATATATCGTTGCGTTGGAAGCCGCATTCAACTGTATGGAATTGCCATCGCAAATTGAAATATCTGCTAATGGTGCCAGGAAAAGATTTACTGTTAGTCCAACAGTAGTATTGAATGTGGTGGCACAACCGAGAAAATCTTTTACATGTATAGTATATGTGCCGGGGGCCACAAGAAACACATTAGATGCCTGGAAATTTAATCCATCCATTGAATAGCTGTAGCCTGAATTACCTCCTGATGCATTCACCGTTATCCTGCCATCATTTCCTCCATCACAACTTGCATTGGCATTCGTTGAAACAGCAGCAAGAACAGCTGGTTGTGTCAGCAATACCGGCCTTGTGGTTATGCAATTATTCGCATCCCTGATAGTAATGGTGTAATTACCCGTAGGTCCTGTAAAGCTGTTAGTACTTTGCCATGAAGCACCCCCATTAATTGAATACTGGTATGGGCCTACCCCACCAGATGGTGTAACGGTGATGACGCCATTGTTTTCACCATTACATCTTACCGGAACTGTGGAAGTTGCTGCAGTAAGTGCTGTTGGCTCTGTGATAATAACCGGCTGTGAACCCTGGCAACCATTGGCAGAACGATAATATGCGGTATAAGTACCCGCTGTAAGACCGGTAAAATTATTACTGGCCTGCCATGTAATCCCGTCTAATGAATACTGGAAAGGTGCAGTGCCTAAAACCGGTTGGAAAATTGTGATCGTTCCGGTGGCGCTGCCATTACAAAGTGCATTGGTTTTACTGACTGTTGTTGTTATAACAGGGCCGGAGGCAACATTTACATTAATCACATTAGATATACAACCGGGTGCATCCGTAACAACAATGCTATGAGGGCCAGAACTAACATTAGTAAAAGTGTAAGGTGTTCCCCCGGCTACTGAAGGTGCCCCATCCAATGAATAACGAAATGGAGCTACCCCTGCTGTTGGCGTTACTGTTATTGTTCCGTTGGAAGCACCACTGCAAGTTGTAGCAGCAGAACTGGTATTAGCCGCAGGTATCGGTCCTGAGCCAACATTCAGGTTAATCGTTCTTGAACAACCGACATTATCTGTTATTACAACCGTATGAGCACCTGCAGACACACTGGTAAATGTATAAGGATTCGTTCCGGTTTGAAGTGGGCCACCATCTAACTGGAAAGTAAAGGGAGCAATGCCAAACGTTGCAGTAGCTGTAATTGTTCCATCATTGATCCCCTGGCAGGCCGCAGGTGTAGAGCTTGTTGTTCCGCTAACTCCGGGTCCCGCTGCCACATTCACATTAATTGTCCTGCTGCAACCAACGTTGTCATAAATAGTAACCGTATGGGCGCCTGATAAAACATTAGTAAATGTGTGAGGGTTGGCACCGCTTACTATCGGGCCGCCATCCAACTGCCATGTAAACGGTGCTATTCCGGCTGTAGCCGTTGCGATGACAGAACCATTCGCCACCGCAGAGCAGGATGAAGCTAAAGCGGAAGTATTACCATTCACTCCGGCTCCTGCTGCCACTGTTACATTCAGGATATTGGTCTGGCATCCGGTAGCATCATAAACAATTACATTATGAATACCACTGTTGACATTTGTGAATGTATACGGATTAGGACCGGGTACCGGAATAAATCCATCCAGTTGGAACATATAAGGACCCACACCATTTGTAGCTGTTACGGTGATAGTACCAGTAGAAACAGCCAGACAGGCTGTAGCAGTTGATGAAGTATTTGCTGTAACAGAATTGTTTCTTGGTACAGTTAAGTTAATTGTACTGGAGCAAGTGCCAGTCGGGTCAGTCACCAGAATAGTATGAGGTCCGGGGCCGATATTCGTAAATGTGTAAGGACTTGAACCGCTAACCGGTGTACCGCCATCCAACTGAAACAGGTATGGTGGCGGAGAGGTAGTGACAGGAACATTTATTGTAATAGTACCTGTTGGTGAATAGCAATCGGTATTGGTTGCTGATGCTGTGGCATGTAAATCGGGGTCAGCACTCTTGGTTATCCTTACTGTATCAGTTCCGAACACTTCTGTGGCTGGATCATCAAACTTGGTATATACTGACCTGACAATATAAGTAACGGTTGAACCAACGACAGGGCAGATATTTGGAAAGGATGCTTCGAGTTTGCCATTACCCAAATTTGATACAGTACCTGTCTGCAGAATTGTACCACTTAAATCACAAAGCTCAACCCGTTTGAATAGTGACGCACCGGCAGAAGGGACAAAACGATAAGCTTCCTGCATACCCGGTGTGCC
The DNA here is from genome assembly GCA_037045605.1 of Chitinophagaceae bacterium. Taxonomy (GTDB): domain Bacteria; phylum Bacteroidota; class Bacteroidia; order Chitinophagales; family Chitinophagaceae; genus JJ008. The sequence continues at coordinate 435,605 of JBAOHK010000011.1, forward strand.
CCATGGCGGATCGGATGCCTTTCTGCCATTAACCATTACGGCCTGGTTGCGGGAGCTGTTTTGAATTCCAATCATACCACGACCCTGGTTCCAGGGAGTGCAGGGCTGCTTACTAAACATCAACACTTCGATGATGCCGGTTGATTCATACAATACGATCTGGTGGGTGTTTTCAATTAACAGATTGCATCCACCGGTATTATAATACAATGGCATCATGTAATAACTTAATACCCATTTCCTGTGTGGGGCGACACCTACCGTTTGGTATTGAATACGACGGCCGGGTGAAGTTGGTTCCTGGAAATTCAGGTCGTGGTAAGGGCCCATAATAATTGACCTGTCATATAAACTGCTGGGAAGATCTTCCGGTACTCCGGCCAATGCACTCAGTCCAAAAATGTCTCTAAGAATACCGTAATGTGTTATCAGGCCGGCATTTGAAATATCAAACGAAACAACACCATTAGGACTGGCGATAAGCGTATTATAAGTTAGTCCATAAAATGGGAAAGGGAAGCCGATATTAATGACCGAACTATAAAAGTCATCAATCAACAAATTGGCAGAAGTTCCGGCCGGGTCATTGGGCTGCACATAGATTGGGAAACAACTTGTGGGGGTCTCTCCGACCGGGTTTACGGTATAAGAACCTGTTTGAGCATGAATGTCTGGTATTTTAGCTTTCAGCGTAAAGCATGAAGCAGGGACACAGCGGGGAATCAACGTATCCCTTGTACAATTAAACGTAAAGCTTTGTGCACTGACGGGTACATATGCAGCTATGATAAGGGACAAGAGAGCCAGGAACTTCGTCAGCTTGCTTCTCATATCAGAATAATAAGATAAATAAGGTTTTAATGGGTCTCGAACCAGCATACAAGGTACATAAAATACCGGGCAGGAGGAAGTTGCCCCGTTTACAAAGCAAGAATCGTACCCTGAGGCGGGGATTACGCCGGAACCACCTCTCATACTCTATCCATACACTCCCCATACTTAAGCCATACCTGTACTATGCCGCTGCCATATACCCGGTATAGGACTAATATAAAAAAGCCCCGGTCATACTATACCGGGGCTTTAAACTGTTTATGACCGACAGGTTTACCTGATCAATGTAACTGTTCCTTTTTTGGTTATCGCCCTGTCATCTTTTGTCATGCCTTCTATCATCCAGACGTAAACACCGCTTGGCTGATCCCTGCCACCCAGTTTTCCATCCCAGCCATCATGCATTTTGGTGGTGGAGAATACTAACTGGCCCCAACGGTTAAACACCCTGAAGTATTTGTAACTCTTGATACCAACCGGGAACGGAGTGAATTTATCATTCTTACCATCGCCGTTTGGTGTAAAGCCGGTTGGCATATAAATTTCAGGGCCTTTGTAAACCCTTACTGTAACGTACCCCTCACCTTTACAGCCGGCAATAGTAGAAGCTATAACCTGGTAATGGGCCACATCACCAACAGCACCTGCAGTAACGATTGGGTTAGCAATGTTCGGGTCGCTGAGACCGGTGGATGGTGACCATACATAGTTGATGACATCAGTATCAGATGGTACCGCCAGCAGCTGTATCATATCCCCGTTATGCATTACTGTATCATAAGGGAATGTTTTTATTTTTATTGGTGGTGTCACATCTATTCTTATCTGGTCTGTTGTCAATGATGCACAACCGTTGATATCTGATAAAATGGATAATGTATATGTTACGTCTTTGGCTGGCGTTGAAACCGGGTTGGCAATATTGGGATTATCCAGGTAGGTGTTTGGCGTCCATGAGTATTGTGTACCACCGGATGCCTGCAACTGGTAGGTCTGCCCGTAACAAATAAATCCATCCGCCCCGGCATCGGGGATTGGCGCTGCATTTACATTCACAATGACAGTGTCTTCTCCGCTGCAACGGCCGAGAGTAGCTGTTACATAGTAGGTGGTTGTTGCTGTTGGATTTGCAACAGGATTTGAAATAGTTGTTGAACTAAGCCCTGTTGAAGGCGTCCATGCATATTGTGTCGCATTCGATGTCAATTGTAATTGTGTGGAAGTTCCTTCGCAAATAGTGGGATCGGTTTGCGGGGTCAATGTAAAATTGCTGCCCAATACAACTGTTGTATTAAAGGTGGTGATACATCCAAGGTTGTCTTTTACTGTAACAGTATAGTTGCCGGGTGCCACATTAAATACATTCGAGGACTGGAAGGTGGTTCCGTCTATTGAATATTGATACCCGCTGTTACCACCATTAGCGGTAACGGTTATCACCCCATCATTACCACCATCGCAACTGGCAGGTCCGTTAGCAGAGATTGCAGTCAATGCTGCCGGCTCTGTTACACTGATGGTCTGCGTAGTGGTACAGTTATTGGCATCACGGATAATAACCGTATGGCTGCCCGCAACAACGTTGAACACATTACTTGTCTGCCATGTTGCGCCACCGTCAATTGAATAATCATACGGCGTTACTCCTCCACCTGAGGTTACGGTAATGATACCATTGTTCTGGCCATTACAAACAACAGGTACCATAGCGGCCGATGCTGTTAATGCTGTTGGTTCATTAACTGTGATGGACAAAGTTCCCTGGCAACCATTTGCTTCACGGTAGTAAACAGTATAAGTTCCTGCAATAAGCCCGGTGAAATTATTAGAGGATTGCCATGTTATTCCATCCAGTGAATATTCGTACGGAGCGGCACCGATAGTTGGCTGAGTTACCGTTATAGTTCCCGTTGCCCCGGCATTACACAACACATCCGTTTTTGAAGCGGTAGTAATTAATGCAGGGCCGGCAGTTACATTCACATTAATAGTTCCTGTAACACAACCAGCCGCATCTGTCATTACGACGGTATGCGGACCTGCCGTCACATTAGTAAATGTATAAGGGGCAGCACCTGTTACCGGCGCAGCGCCATCTAAAGCAAAAGTATAAGGGGCATTACCGTTTGTTGGGGTAACGGTGATTGTTCCGTTTGTTGCGCCGTTGCAGCTTGTTGCGTTAGCAGCAGCAGTAGCTGCCAATGCTGGCCCGGCAGGTATGTTTACATTGATGATATTAGTAACACATCCTGCTGCGTCTGTTACCCGTATAGTATGAGCACCTGCACTAAGATTACTGAAGGTAAAAGGAGCAGCACCTGCTACCGGAGTACCGCCATCCAATGTAAAGGTGTAAGGAGCGGTTCCGCTGGTTGGTGTAACTGTTATAGACCCATTGGCGGCGCCATTACATGAGGTGGCGGAAGGCACTGCGTTAGCATTTATACCCGAACCAGCAGTTACAGTACGGCTAAGTGTACGGGTACAACCCGCCGCATCTGTTACGATAATACTATAAGTACCCGGCGCAAGGCCTGTAAATACGTTGGAGGCCTGGGGAGGATTTGCACCTAGCTGATATGTAAACGGCGCTGTTCCTGCAGTTACATTCACTGTTATTGTGCCATTATTTACTCCTGCACATGTGGCCTGTGTAAATGAAGTGGATGCTGTAACACCAGTTCCGGTAGTAATATTGATAGTAATTGTATTGGTAACACAGTTATTGACATCCCGTACAACCACTGTATGATTACCCGGAGCAAGGTTAGTGAATGTGTATGGCAATGTACCAGCCGTAAATGCTCCTCCATCTAAAGAAAAAGTAAACGGAGCTGTGCCCGTTGAGGAATTGACAGTGATCGTTCCATTATTCACTCCTGTACATGAAGCGGCAGTATTGGCCGTGACAGCAGCTAAATTACCTATCACACCAACAGTTGCTGAGTAGTTACCTGTACACACACCGCCGATGTCTCTTATATATACAGTATAAGTACCCGCCAACAACCCGGTAAATATATTGGATGACTGCCAGGTAATACCATCTAAAGAATATTCGTAAGGCCCACCATTACCACCTGAAACCGTAGAAACAGTAATAGTACCATCAGGAACACCACAATTGGCATCAGTTGTGGCAGTGCTGGCAGCGAGTCCCTGTTGACGATCTACACGGATGGTATCTCTTCCCATCACTTCCACAGTGATGTCATCAATTTTATCATAGAAGGCTCTCACTTCGTACTGTGTAGAGGTTCCCGGAGGGGGGCAAATATTGGGAAAAGTAACTTCCCTGTCACCATTTGCCAAAGGCACAGAAGTACCGGTAGCAACAAGCGTTCCGGCCATATCATATAATTCTGCTCTTCTGAAAAGTGGTACTCCTCCAATTGGTACGAAACGATATTTTTCAGACATACCCACAGAACCCCATGGCGGATCAGAAGCACGGCGGCCAGGTACCATTACACCGATATTCTGGCCGAAGTTCTGTAAACCCACCATTGACCTGCCCTGATTCCATGTTGGGCAAATCTGCATATCATACAAGGCCACATCAATGATACCATTCGATTCGTAAAGGGTTATAGTATGGGTATTTTCTATCAGGTTATTACATGCTCCTGAGAACAGCGGAATTTTATAATAAGATAAAGTCCAGGTCCTGTAAGGCGAAATTCCTGAGCCAACATAAGAAATCAGGCGATTGGGAGATGTAGTAATACTAACGTCAATATCATGGTAGGGCCCCATGATGATTTCCCTGTCATAAAAAGTACTGGGAAGATCCTGCGGCACTCCTCCATTGAGTATACTCCAATGCGAAAATTGATTGGCCTCAGCCAGATCGAAACAGACATAGCCGTTACTGCTTGCCAAAAGCTGTGTACGAACATTGCCAAAAAACACAAATGGAAAACCAATGTTTATAGGATTTGTGTACCTGTCATCAACATTCAGCATTGTAGGTGATTGAGGAACAGCCGGGTCATAAGCCGCCAGTAAACAGGCCGGATTAACAACGGGGCTGTTCACAGCGTAAGTGGTAGCTCCCCGCTGAGGGTCAGGTACTCTTGCCTTAATAGAAAAACAACCTGCAGGCGGACATCCCGGCAACACCGTGTCCCTGGCGCAGTTAAACCAATATTGGGCAGAAACATTAGCAGAAAAAAGCAACAATAAGATAACAAGTTGCAGCCGGTTAAATCTCATACTATTAGCAGTTGTTTAAATGATAATCAGGGCCCTTTAAAAGAAGGCAACAAGTTAAACAAAATATTGGTTCCGGAGAGTACCTGTGGCTTGATTCTGCACAAATTCCTGATTTTCCAGATTTATGCGAAATTATCATCTGTTTTTAGGTTTTAGTTTCCTTCTGACGAAAATGGTGGGGCAGGAAATCCCCGGATAAGAAATTATCGGGGAAGAGTATTTTTATATAACTACTTATCTATTGCAAATCAGGAAGGAATGTCTTCCATATCATAGCGTTCAACCGATTCGATGCCGGGGAGGGCCAGCAGGCTTTGCACCAGTTTATCTAATTCCTCTTTGTCATGCACATACAATTTGATGTTGCCTTCAAACAATCCTTCTTTCGCCTCAATGGTCAATGCAGCAATATTAATTTTCAGTTCGCCGGAGATAAGCATGGTGATCTTGTTCACCACTCCCACATCATCCATACCAACGATCCTGATACCGGTAAGAAACGATATCTCTTTATTCTTGGCCCATTTTGTTTTTACTACCCGGTGTCCATAGTTGGCGAGCAGCTTGGCAGCATTAGGGCAATTGGTGCGGTGAATGGTCAATCCTTTTCCCGTGGTTACAAATCCAAACACATCATCACCCGGAATAGGTTTGCAGCAATTGGCCAGGTTGTAAACAATCTTATCACTGCTTTCGCCAAATATGATGAGTTCTGCATCTTTTTTACCGGTACCCTGCCCGGGGATATACTCCGGTTTATCGGGTACTATCCTTAAAGGTTTCGGCGCTTCGATCTTGTCTCCATGCACTTTGAAATCCTTCAGGTCTTTCAGGTCAATGTTCTTTACCGATACCTGGTAAAACAGGTCAAGGTTAGATGGTAATTTGTACCATTGCACCAGTTCATCAATGTTGTGTTGCGACATGGATACACCCAGGCCTTCCAATTTCCGCTGCAATGTGTACTTACCTTCGTCGGCCACTTTTCTTTTCTCTTCTTTAAGGGCATCCCGTATCCTTCCCTTCGCTTTAGAAGTGACCACAAAACCCAGCCAGTCCTCTGATGCTTTTTGTTTATTGCTGGTGATGATCTCCACCTGGTCGCCGCTGTGGAGTTTATGACTGATGGGAACCAGTTTATGATTCACTTTTGCACCGATCGTTTTTACGCCGATAGCACTGTGAATGGAAAAAGCGAAGTCCAGGGCAGTAGAACCAACAGGTAACATCTTTACATCACCCTTGGGTGTATAAACATATATTTCTTCTGCAAGGAAGCTGGTTTTAAAATCCTGCAGGAAATCTATACTGTCTGTTTCCTGGTTGGTGATGACTTCCCGTATCTGCTGAAACCATTTATCAAACCGGCTTTCGTCGTTGGTTTCTTCCTTGTACTTCCAGTGGGCAGCAAGGCCTTTCTCTGCAATTTCATTCATCCGTTTGGTCCGTATCTGCACTTCCACCCAGCGGCCCTGCGGCCCCATCACTGTTGTGTGCAACGCTTCATACCCGTTTGCTTTAGGATTACTGAGCCAGTCCCTCAGCCGTTCCGGCGAAGGAGTGTATTCATCGGTGATCATGGAATATACTTTCCAGCAATCTTCTTTTTCTTTTTCTGTTGGCGAATCCAAAATAACACGGATAGCAAAGAGATCGTACACTTCTTCAAACTCCACCCCTTTCTTTTTCATCTTGTTCCAGATGGAGTGAATACTTTTTGGCCTGCCGTATATTTCGGCATTCAGTTGTGCCTTGTCAATCTTTTCTTTTATGGGCTTGATGAATTCGTTGATGTATTTACTTCTCTCCTTTTTTGTTTCAGCCAGTTTTCTTGCAATGTCCTTGTACACATCCGGCTCCATGTACTTCATGGCAAGGTCTTCCATCTCCGTCTTGATATTGTACAATCCCATGCGGTGTGCCAGCGGTGCATATACATACACGGTTTCGGAAGATATCTTGAGTTGTTTCTCCCGTTTCATACTGTCGAGTGTCCGCATATTGTGCAGGCGGTCCGCCAGTTTGATAAGGATCACCCTCGGGTCGTCCGTGAGGGTGAGTAATATCTTTTTGAAATTCTCAGCCTGCTTCGAAGCATTAACATCAATAACGTTGGAAATTTTCGTCAGCCCGTCAACGATGCGGGTTATCTCTTCGCCAAATTCTCTTTTTACATCTTCGAGAGAGATATCAGTGTCCTCCACCGTATCGTGTAATAAAGCACAGATAGTGGAACGGACACCAAGCCCAATTTCATCAGCACAAATTTTCGCTACAGCAATCGGATGAAGAATATAGGGCTCACCGCTTTTGCGGCGCATGGTTTTGTGGGCTTCGGCAGACATTTCGAAAGCGGTACGGATAAGGTCTTTGTCGCCGGGTTTTAGTTTGGTCTTCAGCGTTTTCAGCAAAGAACGGTACTCCCTGAGGATGAGTTTTTTCTCTTCTTCTTCGTTTAAGTTATATTTAGGTATCTGTGCTACGGTTTCCATTGTCTACGAATTTACTGAATTTAGCCAAGAGGAGAAAGAGGGAAAGAGAGACCTGGTCAATTACTAAACTCATCTAACGTTCCCGGATGTTGATTTGAAGCAAAAAAAAGAGGTAATGAGTCTTTTTATTACTCATTACCTCTTTTTCTTCTTTAACTCTTATCCCTCTATTTCAGGAAATCATACTTCAATAAGATCTCATGTCCGTTTGATCCTTTGTCGTAAACACTCAATGGTGTGCTGAAAATGTCGAAGCAATAACCGATGGTGAATTTCTTCTGAACCTTTACACCGGCAGAGAGCATCCAGCTTTGTCTTGCCCGTAGTGCAACTCCCCACCAGAAAATATCTTTGTGCTCTACCCGCACACCACCCTGAAATTCTGTTGGTGCATTGGGCAGGTAAATGAACAGGATATTCGGGATGAGTTTAGTGCTGCCGTCTGCATTGATAACATATTTACCATGCAGGTAAAAGTGGCGGTACAATCTTGCCTCTTCTGTTCTTGTAAGGTTGCCACTGTAAAAATCCAGTTTTGATTGTATCAGCTGGCTTACGGATGCACCTACTTGTAATTTTTTTCCATTATAAGCAACCCCAAAACCGGCATCGCCTTTAAAGCGGCTGTCCTGAGCACCCAGCACGGGGTCATTGCCCAGTGATTCCTGCAGTTTCACTTTATCAATAGAGAACTGCTGAAACCTTCCTTCAAGTCCTAATGAAAAAGTGGCATCATTTGCTAATGGAATGTGATACGCAACCGCAGCCTGCACTCCCATTCTTTTAGTGGGACCGGTCACATCATTGTATACATAACCACCGATCCCCAGTTTTGAGCCGCCGAGGTAACCTGAACCAAATACAATGGTCGTTTGCGGGCCACCGGCGATACCATCCCACATTTTGCGGTAAGAGGCGCCGATGCTGCCATGCTTGTCTGCCCCTGCAGTAGCGGGGTTATGCAGGTTACCGTGCTGGTCAAATAATGAAGCAGTCATTAATTGCTGTGCCGAAGAAAAGGTGACAGCGCCGAGACAGCATAAAAGAAATATATAACGTTTCATAACTTTTTTGTTTTAATGATTATCTCAGAATTGTCAGGTTGCCTTTCAGTACCACTAATTTTCCATTTAACAACTGGAACGAAATGACATAGTAATAAGTACCATCAGGCAATGGTTTGCCTTCGTAGGTTCCATCCCATGTATTCTTATAATCATTGGATTCAAAAACTTTAGAGCCATAGCGGTTGAACACCTGTGCTTTGGCATATAACAGGCAGTTGCCGTTTGTGATCAGCCATCTTTCATTAATACCATCACCATTGGGTGTGAAAGCTTCCATCACTTTAATACAGTACGGAATCACAGTAAGTGTAACATCGTCTGTTGCGAAACAGCCTTGCGGTGTTGTTGTCCTGAGTGTATAAGTGGTGGTAACAGCAGGGCTGGCAAGCGGATTAAGAATAGTAGCAGAACTAAGACCGGTTGACGGAGTCCATAAATAAGTACCGGCAGAACCTGTTGCCTGCATCTGGTAAGTATCTCCTGCAATCAGTATTGCATCTTGTCCGGCATTAGCAGCAGCACCGGGGAACACATTAACTGTAACGGCACGCTGAGTGGTACATGTTCCCAATGTTGCTGTAACCGTATAGGTTGTTGTAGCATCAGGCGTCAATGTCGGGTTGGCAATATTCGGATTGCTGACACCGGTTGTTGGTGTCCAGCTATAAGAGGTAGCATTACCGGTTACCTGTGGAGTAAACGATGCGCCACGGCATATGCTGCCACCATTGATGGTACCTACAGTAAGATTATTATTAAATATCACATTAACTACCTGTGCTGATGAAATACAGGTAGAACCAACTGTACGTATCCGTACATTATATGTACCCGCTGCTAATCCTGTAAACAAGTTAGACGATTGCCAGGTAGTCCCGTTGTCAATACTATACTCATAGGGAACAGTACCACCAGAACCGGTTACGGTAATTGAGCCACCGCCTGAGCAGGATGCATCCGTTTTTGCAGCAGTCAATGCCGGGGCTGCATTCCTTTTCACAAAAACTGTATCAGTAAAAACAATATCCTGTGGTGGGTCGCCGATGCAATCATTATAAGTTACTCTTAAAACGTAGGCAGTACTGTCGGCAGTAGGGCAAACGTTGGGGAAGTTCAGGTTTAAAACACCTGCCGCCAAAGTGCTGGTATCAGCATTGGCGACCACTGTTCCATTCACTACCAGTTGTGCACTTTTCAATCTTGAAATACCTGCTGATGGAATAAAACGAAAACAAGAGTCCATACCGGCAGAACCCCAAACAGTAGCATTTTTTCCATTGGCGGCAACAGCATTTGTCCGGGTTTGATCCTGCATTCCCAGGATAGTACGGCCACCATTCCAGCCTGTACAAAACGGCTTGTCATGTATATAGACTTCCACTACACCTGTTCCTTCATACAACACCATCTGGTGTGTTGCTCTTGGAGCAGTACAACTTGAACCGAAATAAGGCATATCATTATAACTTCCGATAAACCTTCTCTGTGGTGCAGCCCCCTCTACCCTCCATTCAATTTTTTTATTGGCAGAAGTCAATCCCGGGTCAATATCATGATACGGCCCAAAGATCATGGATGGAGCATATGTTGTACTTGGGATGGTTCCATTCGCTGCAATAGAATAACCGCTTCCGTTGCCCGCCCTTGAAATATCAAATGTTATTGCTGAGTTTGAGCCCATCAATAATGAAGAATAAGTTGACCCGTAGTAACAAAAATTGAAACCGGGGTTGATTATCGGGCTCCATGTGTCATCAATGTAGATAGATGACACTACTGTACCGCCGGGTGTGGTATAAGCAAACGGAACATAGGCCGGGTTGGTTATAACATAGCTATTCGTTTGCTTGATATGCGGTACCTGCGCCGAAATAGAAGTACAGGAGGTGCCGCAAGGCAATGTGATAGTTCTGTTGGCGATGGTAAATACAGTGGCCGGGTTTTGGGCGTCAGCAAGGAAAACACAGCATCCGCCGAGCAAGAGTAAAATAATCTTTCTCATCAGCAATTAGGTTTGGTTGCAAAAAAATTTGTTGCAGAATAGTTCTGCCAGTCTTTCAAAATGGAATTTTCAATGGAAACAGAGCCGTCAAATGGATATTCGAGAAGATACCGGATAGAAAACGGGGAACTGGTCAAACGTACAATAATTAAATGATTAGCGAAAACAATTTTGCAGGATTTTGCCGCCGGTCCATTTTATCTTAATCCCTGTCATTCCCGGAAGCTAAAATGCCCTACATTTGCAGCCCAAAATTGCGGGTGTGGCGAAATTGGTAGACGTACCAGACTTAGGATCTGGCGCCGTGAGGCATGGGGGTTCGAGTCCCTCCACCCGCACAAAAAACCCCTAACCCCTGAAGGGGAATAAAAAACAGTTGCTTCTTGCAGCTGTTTTTTATCTTTTGAAAATTTCTTTACCCTCCGCCTGCTGGCGGAGATGGGGGACAAAAAATAAAGTATATGGCTACAGTTACCAAAGAAAATATCGGCCTGCTGCATGAAAAGCTGACAGTGAAACTGGAAAAGACCGATTACCTGCCTTCTTTTGAAAAGGCGTTGAAAGAATACAGTAAAAAGGCAAATATCCCCGGCTTCAGAAAAGGAATGGTGCCGGCGGGATTGATCAAGAAAATGTACGGCCCTTCCCTGTTTACTGATGAGGTGCTGAAAACCGTTGACCGGGAACTGATCGGTTACCTGCAAAATGACAAGCTGGATATTTTTGCCCAGCCACTTCCATTGGAATCAGATTTTAAACAATTAGATGTAAATAATCCCTCTGATTATTCGTTCGAGTTTGAAGTAGGTATGAAGCCCGACTTCAGTTTGCCTGACCTGGCAAAAGCAAAAACAACCCGTTATGTTGTTACCGTTACCGATGAAATGGTGAACAACGAAGTGGACCGTTTGCAGAACCGCTACGGCAATATGAAAGATGAGGAGACCGTGACGACTGAAGACAATGTGCTGAATGTAACTTTTGTTGAAACAGATGCTGATGGCAATGAAGTGGAAGGCGGTGCTAAAAAAGATAATTCTATCCTGGTAAAATATTTTGCAGAAGGCTACCGCAAAAACTGGATGGGTAAAAAAGCAGGTGATGCGGCAACAGTGCAACTGAAAAATGCTTTTGACGAAAAAGAAAGGGAGTGGATCATTGGGCGACCTGGGATTCAATAAAGATGATGCAGCTGCTGCTGATAGATATTTCAAAATAGAGATCACTAAAGTTGGTTTGCTGGAAAAAAGGGAACTGAATGAGGACTTCTTCAACCAGCTTTATCCTGGCCAGGAGGTGAAAACAGAAGCTGATTTCAGGGATAAGGTAAAAACTGAAATCCAGAATTATTGGAATGGGCAGGCGATGAACCAGATCCATGACCAGGTGTTTCACCAATTGGTTGACCATACCAGGATCGAGTTCCCGGAAGGATTTTTGAAGAAGTGGGTAAAGACACAAGGTGAGACCGCTAAAACTGATGAAGAGGTAGAAAAAGAATTCCCCACTTTTATCAGCCAGTTAAAATGGACACTCATCTCTGACAAAATTGTTCAGGATAATGCGATCGTAGTAAATCCTGACGAAATAAGGGTTTTTGCCAAACAGCAATTGTTCAGCTATATGGGTGGTGCCAACCTGAGCGACGACCAGCCCTGGGTAACAGATTACGTAGAAAAGATGATGAAAGACAGGAAGTATGTGGAAGATGCGTACAATCGCATACAGACCCAAAAGATATTTGAGTGGTCTGCCACACAGGTAAAACCAACTGACAAGGATATCAGTGCAGAAGAGTTTACGAAGATGGTGGAGGCACATCAGCACCATCATCATTAAACCCTGTCCCTCAAGGGAACTTAGGTACATGATTCACCAATTATTTCAAACCTCGCTTTTGCGGGGTTTTTTAATTCCACCATATTAAAGCTGCCAGATTAGCCGATATGGATTCGCCTTATTTTAAATAATTTATGATAACATGTCACACATTTTGTGGTTTTGGCATTTGGACGGATATTTGATGCACTGAACCTGTTCAGAACTAAATAATTATCTATGACTTTTAATTCCGAGTTCGAAAAATATGCGGTGAAACACCGTGGCCTTTCCAGTAACACCCTGCACAGCTATGCGTCTCACATGGTAACGGCCATGACGCCAAATATCATAGAAGAACGTTCCCTCAATGTGGCTGTGATGGATGTATACAGCCGCTTGATGATGGACCGTATCATCTTTTTGGGTTATCCGATCAATGATGAGATAGCCAATATTGTAACAGCACAATTGCTGTTCCTTGATTCAAGCGACAGATCGAGGGATATCAATATGTATATTAACAGCCCGGGCGGCAGTGTGTATTCCGGTTTAGGTGTGTATGATACGATGCAATATGTAAGTCCTGATATTGCCACTATCTGTATCGGTGTGGCAGCATCTATGGCCTGTGTATTACTGGGGGCGGGTACTAAAGGCAAAAGGGCTGCGCTAAAACACTCCCGCATCATGATGCACCAGCCAAGCGGTGCCATCGGCGGGCAGGCAAGTGATATTGAAATTACGGTTAATGAGATCCGCAAGCTGAAAAGAGAATTATATGAAGTGGTGAATGTTCATACCGACAAATCCATTGAACAAATTGAAAAAGATTTTGACAGGGATAACTGGATGACAGCTGCTGAGGCCAAAGAATATGGATTAGTGGATGAAGTATTATTAACAAATCCAAGGAAACTGAAGAAAGATTAAGCAAAGAATAAATCTTAAAAATAATTACATGAACCGCAATCAATTTTTATACAACAACTGGAAAGCTGAAGATGATGATGAAAAGGAAGAAGAACAGCCCAAGAGTGATATGGGTATGTTCAGCAAAAAACTGGAACGTTACTTCTTTGAAAAAAGAGCTGTATATCTCTGGGGTGTGGTAGATGATAAGAGTGCAAAGGATGTGGTAAGCAAGTTACTTTTACTGGATGCAGACAAACCCGGTGAGGAGATCAAATTTTACATCAACAGCCCGGGCGGAGTGGTAACAAGCGGCATGGTGATGTACGATACCATGCAGATGATAAAAAGTCCTGTCAGCACTATTTGCATGGGTCTGGCAGCTTCCATGGGCAGCATCCTGCTTAGTGGTGGTAAAAAAGGCAGCCGTTATATTTTCCCTCATGGTGAGGTGATGATACACCAGCCGTCACTTGGCGGATATATTCAGGGTGTAAGTGCCGACCTGGAGATACAGGCCGAACAAACCCGGAGAGTAAAGGAGATAGGCGCTACCATTCTTGCCAATAACTGTGGCAAAACGGTGGAGCAGATCATGAAGGACTTTGACCGGGATTACTGGATGAATGCCAAACAGGCCATTGAATATGGTATTGCAGATAAGATGGTAGAGAAACTATAATCCTCTCGAAACGAGGCATTTAGGCTAAAACTATAAATAAAGCCGTCCTAATCGGGACGGTTTTATAATTTTGTGAGTTACGAATCCGTTTATAACCCGTTATACTCTAATAAAATATGGCAAAAAATCCTTTACACTGTTCTTTTTGTGGCCGCAGCAGAGATGAGGTTAAGATCCTTATAGCCGGCCAGGAAGGACATATCTGTGAAAACTGCGTAGAACATGCCCGGGAGATCATTGACCAGGAACTGACCGTAAAAGATGATAAAGGCACTTCTTCTTTTAAGCTTACCGTTAAGAAACCGATCGAGGTTAAAAAATTCTTAGACGAATATGTAATTGGCCAGGATGAAGCCAAGAAAACTCTGGCGGTAGCGGTGTACAATCACTACAAACGTTTACAACAAAGAAACAATGAGTCTGTTTCGGCCAACAATGAAGTTGAAATTGAAAAAAGCAATATCATTATGGTGGGTGAAACAGGTACCGGTAAAACATTACTGGCAAAAAGTATTGCCCGTTTGCTGAATGTCCCTTTCACCATTGTTGATGCTACCGTATTTACAGAATCGGGATATGTAGGTGAAGATGTAGAAAGTATTCTTTCCCGTTTGTTGCAGGTTTGTAACTATGATGTAGCGGCAGCAGAAAGAGGTATTGTATTTATTGATGAGATAGATAAAATTGCCCGTAAAGGTGACAATCCTTCCATAACCCGGGATGTTAGCGGTGAGGGTGTTCAACAAGGATTGCTGAAATTGCTCGAAGGCTCTGAGGTGCTGGTACCACCACAGGGTGGCCGTAAGCATCCTGAACAAAAATTAGTAAAGATCAATACGCAAAATATCCTCTTTATCTGCGGTGGTGCATTTGACGGTATTGACCGTGTAATAGCCCGCCGGGTACAAACCAATACAATTGGTTTTAATGTAGATAAAGAACTGCAGGAAGACATGAAGAAGAACCTGCTGCGTTATGTAAACCCGCAGGACCTGAAATCATTTGGGTTGATACCGGAGTTATTGGGTCGTTTGCCCGTAGTCACCCATCTTGATCCATTGGATGCCGCGACACTCCGTTCTATTCTTACCGAGCCTAAGAATGCACTGGTGAAACAATACAAGAAGTTATTTGAACTGGAAGGCATTCAGCTGACCATTGAAGAAGATGTGCTGAACTTCATGGTAGAGAAAGCGATGGAATATAAACTCGGCGCCAGGGGCCTCAGAAGCATTTGTGAGGGCATCCTTACCGATGCGATGTATGAGCTGCCTTCTTCCAAAGAAACACAGTTTGTGCTTGACCTGGAATATGCCAAACGTAAGTTTGATAAAAGCAAGCTGAGCCTTTTGAAAGTGGCATAACATTATCTCCAACCGGCTATAAACATTTAAACTATGAACAGGACACTCATTTGCCTGGCGGTTGGTCTATTGTTTTCTTTTGCCGGAAAATCACAGGTTACAAAGCATGATAACATCACTTTTGACTTCCGGGCTACACTACCGAAAAGCACCGGCAATGCCGCAAGGATATATGCTACACTATACAATCCCAACACTGATACTGTTTATTTCCTAAGCACTTCCTGTGACGGCATACAATATGATCTTGAATTCGACCGGCAAAGATTTGATAATGCACCCGGGATTCTGTGCAACGTTTCCTGGCCTATCATTCTGAAAATACCGCCTCAGGGTAAACTTGATTTTACGGTCAGTATAAAGATCCTGCAACCTTCGGATGAGATCAAATTAGGTTTTAATTTTCGGGAGACAGGACCCCAATTTGATATCCCTGAAGAAAGCATATCTCTCCACTATCATACAACAAGACCTGCTAAAATTATCTGGGCCAATGTGCATAGATTTGAGTAAATAATTAAACCCAATATGCAGGAACTAATTGATAAACTGAAAGCCGAAGCCGGCCTTACTGATGAGCAGGCAAAGCAAGCCATTGCAACCATTAAGAATTTTGTGGTAGAAAAATTCCCTATGCTGGAAGGCGCAGTGAATAATGTATTTGGGAATGATTGAGAATTTTATAAGCTAAAATTCCGGTTAATTAGAAAAGCTTTTCAGTATTTAAAAAAAAGTCGATTCTGTTACCCTGCATTCCACGCACCCATAAATCTCTTAGGATCATAATATTATTTAGCATTTTTATTAAGAGATTTCTTTGTCTTTTTTGAAAACTCTCAATTCAATCACACTTGTTTACAATCGTTAATTGAATTAGATCAAAATAATCATAACTTTAAAATAAAAATTATGAAAAAGATACTAACCTTGTCGGTTGTTGCTGCCCTTATTATGGCTGGCTGTGGCAAGAGTAAAGAAAATACTGCTCCTGCTCCAACACCAGAAGCAAAACCATCAGCTTCATTTAAAATAGCCAATGCAAGTGACAATAATTTGTTAGAACTCCGGACACTTGTTTTTCAAAACACTTCTACTAACGCCGTTTCCTATAGCTGGGATTTAAGCACCGGGGCTAATTTTTCTGACGGCGTGGTAGATCAGCCAATGAGATATTCTGATAAGGCTGAGCCTGTAAATATCTATATGATTCCATGCATGCAGGAAGTAACAATAACGCTTACTGCTAAAAATAAATCTGGCGATGTTTCTACTGCTTCACAGACTTTTAATGTTCAATGTTTCAGAGGGGTTGGAGGACGTCACTCTATACAGCACAAACTGTATTAATTTCTTTATATAGGTTTTAACCTACAGCCCTTGCAATTTGATTTAACCATCAAATTGCAAGGGCTGTGTTTTATGAAGAAGTTCCTTACAGCTAAACTTTGCGTATAGCAATAGGAGACTTTACCTGCGCCTGATCAATGAAGTATAATATTTGGCGGGGACAATTAAACATTGCTGCATAACTGAACCCCGCCCCGGCAGCAACCGGAAAAGTTCAGCTTACTTGATAACACCACATTTTTTTCCCCTTGGACTATTGGCCGCCTGGTAGGGCGTAAAACTGCGGGCACAACTTTCAAGAAATACAACGGCAATCAGTAATACAAGAATGATCCTGGTTTTCATAGTTAGCAGATTAAGGCATGAAATTAATGACCGCATTTCAGAAAAGCGATAAAGAATTACTACTGAAAAGTTCTTTTGTTGCCTGAATTTTCCGGCCGTCTCTTATAGCAACTTTACTAAAACAAACATCCCGGCTGGTGGCCGGGATGTGGAATTAATGGGTACACTCTTTATTTGGTTTTTCAGTCCAAACTTGGTTGGTTAACTGCAACCGCCCTGGTTGCCACAGTTAAGGCATTTGTAGCAGGTGCCGCTGCGCATCATGATGTGGCCGCAAACATTACAGGCGGGTGCATCACTCTGCATACTCTTGGTGGCTGCATTCAACGCATCCAGTCCGCTTTCTGCTTTCACTGTTTGTGCTGTCCGCTGGTTCTTCACCGGTTGAGGTGCCACTGTTCCTGATGAGGGGGTTACCCGTACACTTGATAGTTCCGGCTCTACATATTCCAGCGGATTAGAAGGCACTTCATCCCAGTCATCAGCACCGGTATTCAGTACTTCCGGTTTGTCCAGTACATGCACCAGGTCTGTACGGCCTAAATATTCATAACCCAGTACACGGAATATAAAGTCAACTATTGAAGTGGTTGATTTGATGTTCGGATGTTCTACAAAACCGGAAGGGTCAAATCTTGTGAAGGCAAATTTGTCAACGAATTCTTCCAGCGGCACGCCATATTGCAACCCAATGGAAATAGAAATGGCAAAACAGTTCATCATACTACGCATAGTGGCACCTTCTTTTGCCATATCAATGAAAATTTCTCCCAGTGTTCCATCACCATACTCACCGGTGCGGAGGAAGATAGCTTGTCCGTTGATCTTTGCTTTTTGTGTAAAGCCCCGGCGTTTGGCTGGTAATGCACGGCGTTCAACAATGCTGGCCAGTTTTCTTTTCAGTTTGGTATCGGGAGAAGCCTGTACCCTTTTCTGCACCTCTTCCAGCAATTCTTCAACAGTCAGCTTGCCCAGGTCAACGATGTTGGATTCCGGTTGCTGATTACTTGTTACAGGCTGTTCTTCCTCAGCAACAGTTGTGTCTGCTTTCTTCTTCTTATCAGATTTGTTGCTGAGTGGCTGTGATAATTTAGAACCGTCACGGTACAAAGCATTTGCTTTCAGACCCAGCTTCCAGCTCAGGTAGTAAGCATCTGCTATCTCTTCCACTTTCGCTTCATGAGGCAGGTTTATGGTTTTGGAGATAGCACCGCTGATAAACGGTTGCGTAGCTCCCATCATGCGGATGTGGCCATGTGCATGGATATATCGCTGGCCTTTTGCTCCGCATTTATTGGCACAGTCAAAAACGGGCAGATGTTCTTCTTTCAATAACGGGGCACCTTCAAGCATCATCGTACCGCATACGTAATCGTTGGCGGCTTCAATTTGCTCATCAGTATAGCCTAATGCTTCCAGCAGGCTCCATTCAAAATCATTGTATTGTTCAGGTGTAAAGCCAAGTCGTTGCAGACACTCCTCACCTAATGTATATTTATTAAATACAAAACCAATTTCAAAAGCAGTTAATGCAGCTGCATCTAAACGCTTTATTTCATCAGCAATAAATCCTTTTTCACTTAACGATCTGATGATTGATAAAAGGAGCTCCTGCGAATGAAGCAGAACCTGTAGCATATTTAATGATCGCCTCTGATTCCTTTTCAGAATAACCCAGGTTTTTCAATGCGGCTGGTACTGACTGGTTGATGATCTTGAAATAACCACCGCCAGATAATTTTTTAAATTTCACCAGGGCAAAATCAGGTTCAACTCCTGTTGTATCACAATCCATTACCAGGCCGATTGTACCGGTCGGTGCAATAACAGTGGCCTGGGCATTTCTGTAACCATATTTCTCTCCCATTTCCACTGCATCATCCCATGCTTTGCAGGCAGCTTTCAGTAAATAATCAGGGCAATACTTTGCTTTGATGCCCATTGGCTTCAGGCTCAGTCCTTCATATTCATCTGCATCATAAGCAGCAAGGCGATGGTTACGCATTACCCTCATCATATGGGCTTTGTTCTCTTCATATCTTGGAAATGCACCCAGGGTCTGCGCCATTTCTGCTGATGTTTTATAAGAAATACCAGTCATGATGGCCGTGATAGCTCCAGCAATTCCTCTTGCTTCTTCGCTGTCGTAAGGAATACCGCTAACCATCAGCATTGTCCCCAGATTAGCATAACCTAATCCCAGTGTTCTGTATTCATAACTCAGTTGTGCCACTTCCTTAGAAGGGAACTGTGCCATTAACACTGATATTTCCAATACAACTGTCCATAAGCGGCAATTGTATTCATATCCTTCCACATCAAACTGGTTGGTTTCTGTGTCAAAGAATTTCATCAGGTTGGCTGATGCAAGGTTACAAGCCGTGTTATCCAGGAACATGTATTCAGAGCAAGGGTTAGAGGCCCTTATCTCGCCACCTTCGGGACAAGTGTGCCATTCGTTGATGGTAGTGTTGTATTGCGTTCCGGGGTCTGCACAACGCCATGCTGCATAAGATATCTGGTTCCATAATTCTCTTGCAGGTATCTTCTTCATTACTCTTCCATCCATTCTTCCTTTCAATTCCCAATCGCCATCTTCTTCCAATACTTTAAAGAATGAATTCGGTATGCGAATAGAGTTATTAGAGTTTTGTCCGCTTACCGTTCTGTATGCTTCATCCTCATAGCCGGATGGATAACCGGCTGCAATCAAAGCCCCAACTTTTTTCTCTTCTTCCACTTTCCAGTTGATGAACTCAACAATTTCAGGATGATCAAGATCCAGGCAAACCATTTTAGCTGCCCGGCGGGTAGTACCACCCGATTTGATAGCACCGGCAGCCCTGTCACCTATTTTCAGGAAACTCATTAAGCCGGATGATGTGCCACCACCACTTAATTTTTCACCGGCACCACGAAGATTTGAATAGTTAGTACCAACTCCCGAACCGTATTTAAAAATTCTTGCTTCCCTAACCCAGAGATCCATGATACCTCCTTCATTCACCAGGTCATCATTCACACTCAGGATAAAGCAGGCATGTGGCTGGGGACGTTCGTATGCATTCTGTGATTTTTTTAATTGCCCGTCGGCCTGGATCAACATAATAATGCCCCTGTGGTTTACCGGCAATGCCATAGCTTTCATACAAACCTGTATTGAACCACTGTGGTGAGTTAGGCACACACATCTGATTCAGTATTGAATACACCAGCTCTTCGTAAAAAACTTTTGCATCGTTCTCTGATGCGAAGTATCCATAACGTTCGCCCCATGCTTTCCAGCAATTGGCTAAACGGTGCGCTACTTGTTTAGCAGAAGTTTCTCTTCCTAAACTTCCATCAGGCTGGGGAACCCCGGCTTTGCGAAAATATTTTTGGGCAAGTATATCAGTTGCGATCTGACTCCACTGTTTAGGTACTTCCACATTGTTCATCTCGAACACCACCTCACCACTCGGGTTACGAATAACCGATGTCCGGTAATCATATTCGAACATATCAAATACACTCACATCGTCACGGGTAAAGCGACGGGGAAATTGCAAGCCGCCCTTAGCGGATGCTTTGGTTTTGGTAGCCATAACTAAAAGAATTTCTAACGGGTTAAGTAACTATTAACTATTCACCGAAAATATTTTTAAGTATCTGTAATTCATAGCCAGAGATATTCACATTCTGTGGATAAGGGTGGTTCCAAAACCGCTAACGCAAGCCTGTATTGCATCCCGGCATTTCTTCACAGTGGGTACCGGGTTTTAGGGTAAATTTTTTTTGGAAAATTAGTTCCGCTATCCTAAAAAAAACAATGTTACCGTAATGTTAACTGAAAGGCAAAACAGGCAAGGGTTTTTACGATATTACTCCCTGAAACCGTTGAGGGTAGCGGCTTTCAGAAATCATGTAGCCGCAAAGCCTTTACAGAAAAGCATTACAGTTTTTTTATACTAATAAAAACATCAGTTATAAAATAACTGCCGGGATTTTCGTTTGTACCTGACGTAAGAAATCCGGCAGCATTATTTCGGCCTGACTTCCTGTTTTCCTGCTCACTTACCATCTCTTCCACAACCGGCATACTTCATTTTATTGACCGCTAACCTCACTTCATACGGATGTGTTTGCTCACTCATACCATCGCTGCAACTTTTTTTGATGATAGTTAATTCAATTGCTGAACTACCACTAACTGAATTATATGTTCTGGTGATGTTATCTGGGGTTGCAGCTACAACAAACGGCACTTCCACATCAGCGCCATCAGCAGGATGAAAAACAATCTTGTTGTTTTGCACTACATATACTAACCAAAACGGTTCTGTACCAAACCCGGTAAAAACAGTATCAGGAACGGCTGGCGTCACAGGCATCTGTTTCACCTGTTTAGCCGTATCTTTTATATCTTCTTTTTTCTTAGCCGAATTATTACATGCCATTATTAACAGTGCAATGATAAAAGCTGAAATGATTCGCATAATAATTAGTTTTAAAGGGAAGTTACAACCGTTTTTTGCGAAAAAGGATATTTGCTTTTCAAGTGGGCAATACCGGAAGTTTTTCGCATTTTTGCACTAATCAACCGGTACCGGATGAAGTCAACAATTTATAACGCATTGGCCGAGAAGAAGAAACAAGGGAAGAAATCCTTTGCAGTTCTTATTGACCCTGATAAGGTCAACACATCGGTGCTTGATGAACTGATTGAACTTTCCACCTCTGCCAAAGTAGACTACTTGCTGGTTGGTGGCAGCCTGGTTATTTCCAATCACCTGGATGAATGTGTGCAGCACATCAAACAGAATTGTGATATCCCGGTCATTCTTTTTCCTGGCAGCCCATCGCAAGTGAGCAAGTATGCTGATGCTTTGCTATACCTCTCTTTAATATCCGGCCGTAACCCGGAGTTGCTGATTGGTCAACATGTCGTTTCTGCCCCGTTTGTTAAACTAAGCGGGTTAGAAATAATGCCAACCGGTTATATCGTTGTGGATGGCGGTGCGCCAACAACTGTTTCGTATATCAGTAATGCTGCCCCTGTGCCTGCCGATAAAAATGAAATAGCGATGTGTACAGCAATGGCCGGCGAAATGCTCGGCATGAAACTTATCTACATGGATGCGGGAAGCGGTGCCAAACGTCCTATTACCGAAAGTATGATCGAAGCTGTTGCCAAACACATCGAAGCCCCCCTTATTATCGGCGGCGGTATCATACAACCTGAAAAAGCCTACCTGAACTGCAAAGCCGGTGCCGATGTAATCGTAGTTGGCAATGCCATCGAAAAAGACGCTTCATTGATCAAAGAAATGAGTGATGCGGTGCACTCGGTGCCTGTGAAGGCTTAACATTAAATAAGTTTTTTCTCTACAGCCAATCGAACCAGGCTGGCTGTGTTTTTCACATTTAATTTTGCGAGTATGTTTTTTCGATGACTATCTACCGTAAAAGAGCTGAGAAATATTTTTTCTGCGATTTGCGGGTTAGTGTACCCTTCTGCGATTAGCCCAAGAATTTCTTTTTCCCTGTTGCTTAATTCCGGCAATTCAATTGAAGAAGATTTCTGATATTCCTGCAAAGCTATTCCCACCTCACCACTGAAATAAATATGTCCTTCGTATACAGCATGTATAGCTTTTATTAATTCTTCTTTGGAGGAATTTTTTAAAATATAGCCTGACGCACCGTTCTCTACCATTTTTTTGATATACAAGCCCTGGTTAAAAGTGCTGAGGCCAAGTATCATAATTCCCGGGTATTTTTCTTTCATCACGGCACATAGTTCCACCCCGTCCATACCGGGTATACTGATGTCCATTAATATTACATCGGCCGTGTTGTTTACAAAAAATCCAAGACAAGATTGGGCATTCATAGCCTGCCCCACCCACTCAATATCTTTTTCATTTTGCAATAATGAATGGATTCCCTCAATGACAACCGGATGGTCATCCACTATAAAAACCCGGATCATAACTAGAGATTTAATTCAATATTTACCAACGTTCCCTTTCCCGGTTCAGAATGAATGTCCAACCGGCCTTTTAAATAATCAACCCTCGATTGTATGCTTGTAAGCCCGGCCCCTTTATTATCTTTCCCGGCGACATAATCAAATCCTTTCCCATTATCTTCTGCAATAATACTCAATCGGCCATCCTCTTTTATCAGCTGAACCATTGCTTCCGTTGCCACTGCATGTTTTAGTGTATTATTGAGTAATTCCTGTATGATACGGTAAATAATTATTTCTGCTGACTTATCAATTCTTGCAGCCATTCCATGCGACTGATATTTCACAACAAGCAGCTTTGTAGCATTGATA
Source organism: Chitinophagaceae bacterium (assembly GCA_037045605.1). Taxonomy (GTDB): domain Bacteria; phylum Bacteroidota; class Bacteroidia; order Chitinophagales; family Chitinophagaceae; genus JJ008. The sequence continues at coordinate 459,005 of JBAOHK010000011.1, forward strand.
GTGTTACAATATTCTTTTACAGCTTCATCCAGTCCAAACTTGGTAAGCATTTCCGGCATCATATTATGGGCCACCCGCCGCAGTTCTTTGATGGAAGTATCAATCATATCCAATGACCGTTCAAATACAGTCATGTTCTCCGGGGTTATAATTAAATTGTCTTTCATATTTCTTAAAGAAAATTTGACACCTGATAATAAACCACCCAATCCATCATGCAAATCTTTGGCCAACCTGCTTCTTTCTTCTTCCTGTCCCTTTAATAATGAATCCACTGCCACCAATTGTTTATCTTTTTCCAGTTCACGGATGCGCTGCTGTTGTATTTCATCCTGCTGTTTTGCCAAAAGGTTGCGGTGCCGCAGGTTTCTGTAGATCAAAAAACCAACCAGCAATAAGGCGGCAACAGATGCAATCAGAAAATAGTTCAGCGTTGATTTTTGCTTAATGGTGAGGGACTTTATCTGTGTATCCTTTTCCAGCCTTTCAATCTCCTGTTGCTTTTTTTCATTCTGGTATTGAGCTTCCACTTCCGCCACTTTTTCACTTGTTCCCGTTTTAAATAATGAATCGCTGACAGTTATTGTTTTTGAATAATATTCACTGGCCAATTTATAGTTGCCTGCCTTTTGCTCTATCTCAGCCCTTGTCAGGTATATCTCTTTCAGCTTGGTTCTTACCCCCACTTCATCTGCTAATTGTTCCGCCTGTAAAATATATTGCAGCGACTTGCCATCTTGGTTCAGTTTATGATAAGTCAGTGCAAGCACCGTACTTATCTCGCACAGGTGATACTTGTTACCCATTTGTTTTACATAGCTGAGCGACTCCAGGTATTTTTCCAGTGCAGATGAAAATTTCTCCTGTTTAAAAAAATAATCTCCCATGTTATGATACGTGGTAGCAATCTGGTCAAGGTCTTCATTCTTTTTTGCCAGTGGCAAGGCCTGCTCCAGCAGTTCATATTCCTTTTCATGCTGCCCCAGATGACTATAGGTGGTGGAAAGATTTACCAGTCCGTTTACCAGGGAATAATCGTCACCAATCTTTCTCGCCAATGCAATAGCCTTGTTGCCAAACTCAAGAGCCCGGTTGTGTTCTTTTTGTTCATCTAATAATGCATTGATATTTGAATAGAGCATGGTCAGGTATCGCTGGTCACTGCAGGTTTCCCAGATTCTCGCTGACCGTAAGTAGTATTCAATAGCTGTGGCCCGGTCTTTTTTATGCAACCATACGTTTCCAATATTTCCCAAAAGTTTTGCTTCACCCAGCGTATCATTCAATAACCGGGCAAAAGGAATAGCTGTTTCCAGGAAATGAATAGCACTGTCCATTTTGTTCAGGTTGATAAAGCAAACTCCAATATCATAATAAGAGGATTGAATAACCTTGTTATTTTTTATTCGTTGGCCTGTTGCTAATGCCTCCCTGTAATACTTCATACTTTTTTCGGGAGCTGTTTGTTCAATTGATTCACCAATTTCCAGCAGGGTAATTCCTTTTGTTGAATCGTTGGTTACCGTATTGAGTTTTTTTAATAAGCTGTCAGGAACCTGCTGTGCAGAAATCATATTGCCGTTACTCAACAATAGTAAAAGCAATGCGTAAATAATATGTATGTTGAAGAATCTCAAATGCAGTACTTAAAAAAGTTCTTCATAAAGGTTCACTTTCTCCTTCATAAAATCAAACAATCTCTTTAAAATACCAGTTTCGGGTGATTCTTGCTTTCAATTCATTGAATCACTGTTTCGGGTGAGAGTCTTCTGCCAGCCTTGCCGCATATTTGATAATTCATTTACCATCATATGAAAAAAACACTCCTCCTGTTTATTATTGCTGCTTCGCAAACACTGGAGGCACAAAATATAGGCATCGGCACCACCACTCCTGTATTTAAACTGGATGTAAGAAACGGAAGTATTAATACAGATTCGGTTTACCGGATCGGCGCAATAACAGTTCTTGCCGTGCCAGGAACCGGTAATCTTTTTATTGGCAGAGATGCAGGCATGATCAATACTAGTTCTTACAATACTTTTAGCGGAGAACTGGCCGGTTCGTCAAACACAACAGGCAACTCCAATTCTTTTTTTGGTCAGGCTGCCGGTTACACTAATTCTTCAGGTGATCATAATTCTTTTTTTGGCCGGGCTACAGGTTTTGGCAATACCACCGGATCTTCCAATTCTTTTTTTGGCCGGTCTGCTGCTTACGCCAACACCAGCGGTAATTACAACACGGCCATTGGGAATGCTTCTTTGACCACCAATACAATTGGAACACTGAATACAGCCCTTGGTTACAATGCCAATGTAAATACAGATGCACTTACCAATGCAACGGTTGTCGGCGCCAATGCAAGAGTTGATTGCGACAATTGCCTGGTGTTGGGTTCTGTAAGTGGAATAAACGGGGCTACATCAGGAGTTAATGTGGGCATTGGTACTAACAGCCCGCAGACAAGACTACATATTTCCGGCAGCAATGAAGCGATAAGGCTTGATGCAGACAATCCATATTTATCACTCTACAAGTGCTGGTGTGTATAAAGGATATTTTTGGATTAGCCCCAACAGCATTGAAGTAGGTTCTGCAACCGGTAGCAATCTGCCAATAACTTTTGCGCCTAATGGTTATCAGCTAATGTATATTGGAACTAATGGTAATGTTGGTATTGGCAGTTCCCCGCCCAATCCTTCAGCGCTGTTAGATGTAAGTTCTACCGCCAAAGGATTTTTACCGCCACGAATGACGGCGTCACAACGCAATGCCATTTCAAATCCGGTTGCGGGATTAATTATATGGTGCTCCAGTTGCACAGCCACCGGTGAGTTAAATGTATATAACGGAACCATATGGACAAATATGATAGGAAATCCAGCCAGCGAGCTGCCAACGGTTATCACTACAGCGATAAGCAGCATAAATTCTACATCTGCTGTAAGTGGGGGCAATATAACCTCTGGATATCCTGCTGTCACTGTACGTGGTGTATGCTGGGATATCGCACCAAACCCCACAGTAGCGCTACCTACAAAAACCAATAATGGATCAGGTATGGGAATTTTTGTAAGCAATATTACCGGGCTTACATTAGGAATCACTTATTATGTAAGGGCCTATGCAACCAATACTGCTGGTACATCTTATGGAGCTGAATTTAGTTTCACCGCAGCATTTGGCGTTGGCGATCCTTATCAGGGCGGAATAGTGGCCTATATTTTACAACCCGGCGACCCCGGCTATATTGCCGGTCAAACCCATGGCTTAATAGCCGCTGCCTCCGACCAAGGTTATGACGCATGGGGCTGTAATGGAACAGTAATACCAGGAGCCGATGGTACAGCCCTTGGAACGGGTAATCAAAATACCATTGATATAATGGCAGGTTGCGCAACGGCAGGAATAGCCGCAAGGCTTTGTGGCGACCTGGTGCTGAACGGATATAGCGATTGGTATTTACCGTCAAAGGACGAGTTGAATAAATTGTATATTAATCGTGGAGCGGTTGGCAGTTTTGCCTTTGCCGGCTACTGGAGTTCCTCGGAGTTCGGCAGTGCCGACGCCTGGGGCCAGGACTTTGGCGCATTCATCAGTGGCGACCAGAGCCCCTACGGCAAGAGCGGCACGGCCCATGTCCGTGCGGTTCGGGCTTTTTAGCTAATAAAGCAAGTGGATCTTCCGTATTGGTGGAAGCCATTAAAGAGCAACAAAAACAGATTGATGAATTAAAAAAGATTGTTGAAAAAAACTGAAATGAAATACGCCATGAGAAAAATACATAAGTGCTTTTTAGTAATCACCTGTATCATCATTACCTTTTGCAGCCATGCACAGCAGGAATATACCCTGACGACGACCGCTGCTAACATCAGTTCAGCCAAAGCATTGATTGATTTGCCGGGACTTTCAGGAAATACCAGTGCTATCATTATAGCCACGCCTATGGGTAATACAAAAACGATGAACCCCCATCCCACCGGTGCATGGTACTACTCAGGTAAATGGAACATCTTTAATTGTGATTTTGCACCAATGCCTGTTGGCCTTAGTTATAAAGTGCAGTATTTTCTAACTCCCGGAGTTAATCAATTTTTGCATTTGGTGACACAGCAGAACCTCGGTGCTGAAGGTTCCTATATTGATAACCCTGTTCTCAACAATAAACCCAATGTGCAATTTGCTATTTTCCCCAATCACTCTCCTGAAGTTCGTGCCGGCTCATGGCTGAATCCGCATGAAGCGAAAGCTGCATACAATGCTTCCAACGGTAAATGGTATATCACCAATATCAACGGGCAACTGATGCAGAAGGGTTGTGCGTATAATATTGTGGTGTTATCAGCAACTGGTTCGTCAAGTACAGAACCCGGTACTAATCCACCTGTTGGTTCATGTAATTGTCCGGCCTCACTGCCGCCAAACGGGCAGGCTACCGGCGACCTCGCTGGTATGTATCCGAACCCAATGGTGACAAAGATCCTGAACAGACCTTTGTCCAATACTTCGCCTGTAATTGGACAAACATTAAAATGGAATGGAACTGAATGGGCGCCATCCGAAGATCTTTTAGTTACTAATGCTAACACAGGTACTGGCAATGTTTACACACCCGGATTAGGAATTGATATTACAAATAACGAGATCAGCGCTGCTGCTGCCACACCTATCTGGAATGCTTTTCAAATACTGGGCAGAGACATCTTGACCACTCCTCCAAAAGTTGGACAGGTTTTGAAATGGGGCGGCTCTTCCTGGTATCCTGCGGATGATAATGTTGGCAATACAGTTGTTTCCAATTCTCTTTTTGATAATACGTATGAATTTGGATTGACGACAGCTATCATTACGAGCGGTGATCATATTGCTTATAATTTACCAGGTTTAAACCAGAATATCACGTTAGCAAAAACATCAAAGGTCATTGTATCAATACAAGCGTCTGGCCGGAATGAGGGCTGCATCACCTGTGTGGATGCCACGATAAATTTCTTGCTCTTTATTGATGAGACACATCCACTTGACAAGTATAATACCTCTTATTTCTTAGAACTCTCTGCAAAAGTTCCGAATGGGGCATCCTTTTCTGCCGACTCAGGTATGCGAATGTTTACACTACCACCCGGAGTACACAATTTTACCCTGGTCGCATTGCACCGCCCCGGCGCACCTATAAGCGTTCATAGTGCAAATCCGAGATACGGTACACGGATGATGATCATTGTGATACCACAATAAATACTTAAACATGAAAAGAATTTTTCTCCTTCATCTATTGGTCTTATCATTTACACAACTGATACCAGCACAAACTCCCAAACTCACCGGCGCTTTTGCTGCTTCGTTTGGTATTGTGACAGACAGTAAAGGAAACCTGTTTATAACCGGCAACAACAATAAGATTATTAAAGTAAGCCCTGAAGGAAAAGCAGAGTTGTTTGCAGGAGGCGCCCGTTTGGGCAAAGATGGAAAAGCAACCCAGGCCGGGTTTACTAATCCTGAAGGCATTGCTATTGATGCAGAAGATAATTTATATATAGCCGATGGCCCCTGCATCAGGAAGATAACGCCGGATGCGGTAGTTACCACCATTGCAGGAACAAGAAATGCCGGTATAAGGGACGGCAACCGGCAAACCGCTGCTTTCTGGAATACGGAGAATATTGCACTGGACAATAGGGGAAATATTTATGTTACTGACTATGCACAGGCCGGTGCCGGTACCGGGGAGTTTTGTATCCGCAAGATCACTGCAGATGGTTTTGTTACCACCATAAAGAATGGCGACAGCATGCTTGTACTAAAATATCCAAGAGGTATTGCCTGCGATTCGGCTGGTAACCTGTATATAAACGCCAGCGTAAGCCATTGCATCAAAAAAATTTCTCTATCGGGTGTCATTACTACCGTAGCCGGGCAATGCGATAAAACAAAGTTTAATTCTGTGTATAAGGAAGGAGATTTAAAAACGGCAGTGCTTACCTGTCCCAGCGGTATGGCTGTTGCACAAAACGGCGATATATATATTACCGACTCCAGATTACAACGGATCATAAAGATCGGTGGCAATAAAGTAACGACGGTGGCAGGTACAGGTAAAGTGAATTTTTCAAGTAACCCGGCCGGTGCCGCAGAACCGGGTTATGCAGATGGAAAAGCACTGACTGCCCGGTTTGATTCACCCAATGGTATTGCTTTTGACAGAAACGGCAACCTGTTTATCATTGACCGCAGCAATTCCAATAACAGTTATATCCGCAAACTTTCGCCGGATGGCATGGTAACAACATTTTGCAAACATGAATGGAATCCTAAAACAAGTCAGTATGAAGAAGTGGATTAAACAACCGGTAAAAATAGTTTTGTTCTTGCTGTTATCAGCACAGGCTGTTGCTCAAACCGAAACATTTGACATCATTACTTATACCCCGCCTAAAGAATGGAAGAAGGAGGCCAAACCGGGTGTTATGAATTTTATGGATATAAATAAAAGCAACGGCGGCTTTTGCATTATTGTACTGTTTGCAAGTAAGCAAAGTACCGGCGATGAACAAAAGGATTTTACCCGTGAATGGAATGAACTGGTGGCCACACCTTATAAAGTGGAAGAAACACCAACACCCGAAACACAAAGCACCGCAGATGGATGGCATATCGTGGCTGCTGCCGCACCTGCCAAAGTAGATGGTGCAGAAGTATATATTTTCCTGACGGTGATCAGCGGTTTTGGCAAAACGGTAAGCATCCGCAGCAGCCTGAATGATGAAGCTTATCTGACACAAATAGCTTCTTTCTTAGAAACGATTGATCTGGATAAAACAAAATCGCCTGTGGCAAATAACAATACACAGCCTCCATTGAACAATGCCATAAAAGAGCAAACTAATAATGCTGCCGGAAAATTCAGATCAATGACATATACCGCCCCGCAGGGATGGAGCCACCAGGTATTTTCAGATGGTGTTGTATTTAAACCACCGAATCTGCCGCAGGGTGAACACCTCGCCATACAAATAATGCAGCCATTAAATTTTGCCGGCAGCATGGAGCAGGCCTTGCAGCAAAGTTTTGATGAAGCAGCTGCTATGTACAATGGCACAAAAATGAACTACCTCGGGGAGGGGAACTATAAAAAAGAGCAGGCGAAAAGATCATTCCAGGGCTGGGAGTATATCCACTGCAATGGAGGCATTCGCATCGGCGGCGGTGATTACCCGCCCGAGTATGGATTGGATCTGTTTGTAATTAAGGTCAGCAACCGCTTTGAACGGGTGGCTGTTTTAAAATCAAAAACAATAAACAGGAGTTGCAGCATGTCATCTTTTTATGCTGATGACAGGCAGCAGTACAAAAATGTCATAAACAATTTACTATTCTCCATTCAGTTTATTGACGGACCGGAACCACTCATTCCCGGAGCTAAAAGTATAGAGGGAGGAGGCATTAAAGGAGTATGGCAGGGCATTTCTATGCAGGCATCTGCATCATCCGGGTTACGGTATAATGTTTATACACCGGTGTTCTTATCCAACGGGCAGGCTTATTTCGGCCCCAAATTCCCTTCTGAAGGGTTGGATGAAACAGATACACGGGTATTGGCAGAGCTATACCAGAGAGACTGGGGGACTTATGCTTTCAGCAATGGAAGAGGAATACTGAAAATGCCTTATGGCAATATTCCATTACGCATGGAAGGAAATACGCTTATCATTACTGCAAATAATACTGATCACAGGTTTTATCAATTGCCTTCTGTTGATGGTGCAAGGTTTAATGGGACTTATGTAATGACTGAAGCATATGGAAAGATTCCTTCCATTTCATTTGCGGCAGATGGAAGATTTACAGACAATGGAGCGATAAGGGTTTTATACCATGAATACAATGATTGCATCAACCCGGCCATAACCCCGGGTTCAGGTACTTATGAAGTGAAAGATTATACCATTACATTCAGCTATTCAGATGGAAGAAAGATAAAAATTGCATTCCTGGGAACTGAGTGTGATTTAAGAAATCAAAGCCCTCCAATATTGCGGATGAGTAATAATGAAGACCCGATGACGAGGCGATGATCAGATAAAAGGGAAGGATAAGGCCAGTCATAGATCTTGTTATCTTTTTCTATTCACCCTTCCAAACTGTCCATAGGTCAAACATATTTCGCATCACCTGCCCGTAGTCATAAGTTTGAGGAAATTCAGATTTATGCAAATTGCCTCACCCCCCGCCCGTCAGTCTTACCTGGACTGGCTGCGTATTGCCGCTATCCTTGGTGTGTTTTTCTTTCATGCTGCGATGCCTTTTGTACAGGATGAAAACTGGCACATTTACAATAAAGAAAGAAGTGACCTTTTTTCTGAATTCAATTTCTGGCTGGCCCGCTTCCGTATGCCCTTGTTGTTTTTTATTTCGGGCGCCGTGAGTTATTACATGCTGATAAAATACAATGGTAAATATTTTATCAAACAACGTTTTCTGCGGCTGTTAATTCCTTTGTTATTTGGCATGCTTGTAATAGTGCCGCCGCAGATATACCTTGAAAGAGTGAACCAGGGATTCACCGGTTCGTACTGGCAATTCTACACAACCATCTTTGAGGGCATACCTTATCCGGAAGGCAATACAAGCTGGCATCATCTCTGGTTTATACTTTACCTGTTCGTTTATGATTTAATCAGTGTGCCTTTGTTCAAATGGTTGCTCTTTGGAAAAGGAAAAAAATTTACTGAAGAAAAACTGGGGTGGGTGGCCAAAGGGAAAAATATTTACCTGCTGATGATTCCAAGCATATTTATATTCGCCTCATTAACTTTAAAATATCCCGGCACCAATGCGCTGGTTGGAGACTGGTGCATGCTGATATACTGGTACCTGTTTGTGATTCTTGGTTATCTCATTATGTGCAACCAGCAGTTGGTGGAAAGTATGGTACGCAACAGAAGGTTCTCCATGCTGCTTGCATTCGGCTCCCTGGTTCTTATGAACGTAATTCGCTGGAATGATCTCCGGCCATCGCAAATCCTGGGTGAGGACTGGCAACAGCATCCTCTCACTTACCTCTACCTTGCTGTTTATCCGCTCATCGCATGGAGCTGGATAATGATGCTGGTGGGCTATGCCAAAAAATATATTGACCGTCCTCACCGTATTCATCAGTATATGAACCAGGCTATCTATCCTTATTATATCCTGCATCAGACCATTATTGTTATTCTTGCTTTTTATGTGGTAAAAACAGAGGAACCGGTGCTGACAAAATACCTGTTTATCGTTATAGTCGCATTGGTGCTTTGCTTTTTCATTTATCACACTCTGATAAAACCATACAATATGATGCGGGTATTATTCGGCATGAAGCCAAAGAAAAAAAACGACACCGCAATGCAAAAGAAAGAAGCAGGGACTGAAAAGCAAATGGCAGCAGCTGTATAATTGTTGTAACTTTCATATGATATGAAATTTTTCTGGCGTTATATATTCCCGGTCATATTCGGCCTGCTGATTTACACCAGCATACGGCTGGTAAATGATACTACGGCTAATACAAAATTCTGGGAGCGGCCCTGGCAAACCAATGCCGTGGAAATTGCCGGTGTGGTGCTGGTGAGTTTCATTATTCACTGGGCCATTGACAGCCTGATGCGTTATTTCCGGCGAAAGGAAACCGAATACATTCAGCCAAAAAAAATACTGAAAGAATTTGGGCTGGCGCTGTTACTTACTTTGCTGATCATACATACCACCATAATTCCAATGATTGCCCTTACTGATAACGGCCTTCAGCTGAATGACTATGTAATTGCAAACATCATTCCCACCCTGTTCGTAATGTTATACTTTGCTGCGGTACGGGGCAACGAATACCTGAAAAGTTATGTAAACCAGAAAGTACAGCTGGAAAAAATAACCAACGACCAGCTGCAAACCGAACTTAAATTTTTAAAAGCCCAGTATCACCCGCATTTTTTATTCAATGCACTGAATACGATTTATTTTCAGATGGATGAGAATAAAGATGAAGCCAGGAAAACAATAGAAAAATTTTCTGAACTGCTCCGCTACCAGCTGTATGATCAGCAGCAAACCGTACCGGTGAGCCAGGAGATCCATTATCTGCAGAATTTTATTGACATCCAGAAAGTAAGGGCATCAGAACGATTGCAGCTGATAACAAATTTTGACACATCACTGAGAGATCAGCAGGTTTACCCGCTGCTGTTTTTGCCACTGGTGGAAAATGCGTTTAAATATGCCGGTGGTGAGTTTAAAATTGAAATCAATGCGGCAGCAAAAAAGGGGCAAATAGAATTTTCAGTAACCAATTCATTGCCGCAGCAGGTAATGCCGGAAAAACAAACCGGTATAGGGCTGGAAAATTTAAAGCGGCGGCTGGCATTACTCTACCCCGGAAAGCATGAACTAACAATCAAAAAAGAAAACAACCATTTTACTGCATTTGTCAAAATCCCGGTCAGTCCATGAAAATTAAATGCATTATTACCGATGATGAACCCATAGCCCGCAAAGGGCTGCAGGGTTATGTGGGGAAAATTGATTTTCTTGAATTGGTGGCTGTTTGTGAAGACGCCATCCAGTTGAATGCTGCGTTAAAAGAAAAAGATACAGACCTGATTTTCCTGGACATTGAAATGCCCGGTGTTTCGGGTATTGATTTCTTAAAAAATGTATCCAATCCGCCCAAGGTTATCTTCACCACAGCCTATGAAAAATACGCCATTGCCGGATATGAACTGGATGTACTGGATTATTTGCTGAAGCCGATTCCTTTTGAACGGTTTCTGAAAGCCTCCAATAAAGCATTTGATTATTTTAATGCGGTTGAAAGGAAAGCCGAAACTTATTTTTTCGTAAAAGCTGGTAACAGGCTGGAGAAAGTAAATTTCAGCGAGATACTTTTTGTGGAAGCTATGGAGAATTATGTAGCTATCTATTTAACGGGTAAAAAAATAGTGATTTATTCCACTTTAAAGGGCATACTGGAGTCATTGCCTGCCAATGATTTCATACAGAGTCATAAATCATATATCGTAAACAAAAATGCCATTAAATCCATTGAAGGAAATATCCTTAACATATCGGTATATCAGGTTCCTGTAAGTAAATACATGAAAGAAGAAGTCCTGAAAAAAATATTACCGTAATTCGTCCACCTTCACCCTTGCAGGTGTCTCTTTTCCGGCAATAATACTTTTAGAGCTTAATGCAATTGCTTTTATTATTTCTGTCATATTAGCCAGGTCCAGTGTTTCTACATGGTCGGTAAGTTTGTGATAGTGCGGCTCTATATCCATCTTAGAAGTTGAAATAGTATGTGCAGGTACTCCCAATCTTGCTAATGTTGCATTATCAGAGCGGTAAAATAGCTGCTGCTGCGGATATGGGTCCGGATAAAAAGTAAAGGCTGTTCCTTCCAGGTCTTTTTTCAATATCTCTCCCATATTGGTTTTTTCATACCCGGTGATATAGGCAGAATTCTTGCCCCATTTACTTTCAGTACCGATCATTTCAATATTGAACATGGCCACTACTTTATCTGCATCAAACTGGCGGGAGAAATATTGTGAGCCAAAGCCTCCCACTTCTTCTGCGGTAAAAGCAGCAAAGACAATGGTTCTCTCATTGTTCTTTAATTCCTTAAAATATTTTGCCAGCATAATAACACCGGTTGTTCCTGCGGCATCATCATTTGCTCCATTGTAAATGGAATCGCCATTAACTGGTTTGCCAACACCGAGATGGTCATAATGACCCGAGAAGATCACATACTCATCAATCCTGCTTTTTCCCGGCAATACTGCCACTACATTCGCCAATTTTTGTTCTGTTATTTCCTGCTTTACATTTATCTCATAAGAGGCAGGGTCGGTGTCCGATAATATAAATACCACACTTGTGGCGGAAGTGAATAATGATGATTTGAGCCTTGACAGGTTACCAAAACTGTTGGAGAAGCTTTTATCAACCAGTACCAGTAAATTCCTATTACCCCGGGCAAGTTTTCTTGCTTCTGTTTGCAGGTTAGTCCCGGGCTTAATAAATATTTTTTCAAACCCGGATACCTGGCTGATCTTCAACTCCGGCTTTGTGGTTACTGCCATGATGCTTTTTTCATCAACAGTTACTCCGTCCAGTGTAGCTGAAGCACTGATGAGTTTGGGACGCACAATCGAAAATTCCTGCCTGTAAGTTCCGCTGTTATTCCAGGTTCCCAGCTCTGCTGCTTTAAATTCGGCGGCTATGAAATCGGCAGCCCTATCTATATCAGGAGTAAAGGCTCTTCTGCCCCGCATATTATCTGCAGCCAACACCCTTTCGATACGTTCTACTTCTCCGGTGTTGATCATTGCATTTATATCGCCGGATGCAGTTTGTGTTTTTTCCGGCGTTTTGCAAGTGGCAAACAATAGAAAAGACGCTATGGAAAGCGATAACCCTTTTACAAAAAAATTCTTCATCATTACATGATTGAAGTTCAAAACTATTGAAATGCGGCTGATATATTATACCGTCTGAAGAGGAATAGTGACTATTGGTCATTTAACAGGAAGATTAATATTTGCAATTCCTGAATATTCAGGTTAAATTAGGTGTTTGGATAAGCGACTTGTTTATCTGTCAACCAGTCCCCTGTAAAAACTTATTGTTTATTAAGGTTCTGTCTGTTTTTAACACCAAATGATGATGAAAAAAATATTGCTGCTGGCGACAGGGTTCCTGGTCATGTATGGGGCAATTGCCCAATACTCCACGGGTGATAAAACTTCTGCTGCTGAGTTCGAAGCCATTTTAAAAGCAGCTGAACGATCTACCCGTGACCTTACCGACCTGCCTCCTTCCTTTTCCATGAAAAAATACGCTCCGCCACCACAAAATCAAATACCATATAGTACCTGTGTGGCATGGAGTTCTGCTTATGCGGCCCGCACCATCAGTTATGCAATAAAAAGGAACATGACCCAGCCGGACAGTATAAAGAAATATGCTTTTTCCCCCGGGTATCTTTATTACAAAGTCAAGGATGCAACCGACGCTGAGTGTAAAGAAGGAGCTTCCATATTAAAGGCCATGCAAGTGATGACCACTACCGGCGCCATCTTGAAAAAGGAAGGGCTGGTTGATTGTGCAACCATTATACCAGAAACTACTGAACAGCAAAAAGCCCCTCCCTACAAGATCAAAGATTTTCTTGCGTTGAATAAAACTTTTGATTCCATCAGCAAGAATGATATCCTGAAGATCAAGAAAAGCCTGTATGAAAAAAAACCGGTTGTCATCAGTATGAAAATTTATGACTCATATGAAAGAGTGCCTGCTTCCGGTCTGCTGACCGTGGGCCCCGATGATATGAAAATACCTGCCAGCCATGCAATGTGCATTACCGGATATGACGATAAAATTGGCGGCGGTTCGTTTGAAGTAATGAACAGTTGGGGAGCCACCTGGGGCAACAAAGGTTTTTTCTGGCTGAGTTATAAACAGGTAATGAAAGATGGTGTTTATGCTGTAGAGTTAATGGATTTTGAAGTTGGCAGAACAAAGCTTTCCGGCGACCTGGAGTTTATCAAACTGGTAAACGGCTCTGATATTCCATTAAAAGTAACCAGGTCTGTAATAAACAGCAATAATGACCCCGTACAAGGGAAAGGAAAAGCAGATTATAGCCTTTATAAGCTTACTGAAGCTTTAAACAGTGGCGACCAGTTTAAAATTAAGTTCAGTACTACCGCCCCCGGTTACATCTATATTTTTGCAGAAGATCCCAGAAAAAAAATATCATTACTTTTCCCGGTGGAGTCATATTACAGCGCCGCCATCAACTCTTCGAATGCTACTTATTATCTCCCTTCCGACTCAACCCATGCAAGGCTTGACAAAACAGTGGGTAAAGAAAATTTCTGCATCTTATACTGTAAGTCCAAAATAGACTTTGAAGGCCTCATGAACTATATCAAAGAAAAAAGAATAAATATCGCCCAGGGAGTAAAAGAGAGATTAGGAACACGGTTGATAAAAAAAACCGAGTTTCGGGATGACAGGATCAGCTTTCAGGCACCGGCTAATGACCAGTCAGTATTATGCTTTTTCGTTGAGATGGATCATAAGTAACTTCATATAATAAAGCTTATACTTTGTTCTTACCAAAACATTTTTCTATGTTGTACCGGCAACGCTTAAAAAGTTTCTCTGTCAGTTTACTGCTGATATTCTGTTTTTATAATGCAGCCGCACAGGATAAAGACGCAAAATATTATTCTGCACGGGGCGATGATTTTTTTGCGAAGCAGAAATACAAGGATGCCATTTCAAGCTATTCCGCAGCCATCAGCAAAGATGATAAATATGCTGTAGCTTATGCTTACCGTGGGTATGCGTATGTGGCTGACTTCAACCAGAACCAGGAAGCCTATATCAAACAGCTTAATAAAGCAATCCAGGATTGTTCATTTGCTATCAGCCTGCAACCGGATTCATCCAACTTCTATTATTACAGGGCGCAGGCCTATAACAGGAAGAAACTTGCCGACTCTGCCATACTTGACCTTACAAAAGCCATCAGTCTTGAAACAGATACATCCGCCATCAACTACCGGAGCCTGGTTGATTTTTATGAGAGTCGGGCGGATATCTATCAGCAAAAAAAAATGTATTACGAAACCATTGTGGATTACACACAACTGATCAGTATGGATTCTACCCGGGCAGATATTTACAGGAACAGGTGCAAAGCTTATTTTTATATCAACCAGGTTGATTCGGCAATAAAAGATATTGCCCATGTTTTCCGTATTGATTCCGCTAATTACATGAATAACAACTACAGGGGCTTGTGCTACAACAGCCTCGGAGAATATGAACTTTCTGTACTTGATTTTCTTACCTACATCCTTAAAATGCCAGACCACGGCAATCCATATATCAACATCATATCTCCTTTGGTCCGCCTGAAAAGATTTAGCGAAGCCGCACTTTTTTACAACCTGTATTCAGAAAAGAAATCATACAAAGAAAAAAATGCAAAATTTGGTGATAAGAAATTTGATTCTTTTCTCAATCTTGATAAGTATAAATTTTACAATTACTATTTAAAGGCAGTTACACAAGTAGCAGAATCAAAATGGAATGATGCGATTGCAAGCCTGGATACGGCCTCAAAAGTATATGGTACAGAGCCAAAAGACGATACGAAAAGGCTTTATGTTGATGTCCTTTCTTTAAGCGGCTTTGTTTTAGAGAAGCTGGAACGGTATGAAGACGCAAAGGCCAACTATCAACAATCCTTAGTAATTGACCCGAGGCAACCGGACCTTGGTGAAGCGTTAGCCGCTTTACAAAAAAAACAATCCCTTACCCGGAGTTTAAATAAAAAGCCTGTTGAAATAAAAATATTAACTGCTAATATCCAAAAACCGACCCGTGGCTTTACGATTGAAGCAGACAGTGCAAAAAACAATGTTATAAAGGCATACCTGATAGGTGAAGCAAAAGATGATTCAGGGATTGACTCCATAAAAATAAATGGCATGGCAGCTATTGTGAACGGCAGTACATTTTTTGCCGACCTTTCATTAAAGTCCGATGTAAGTTCTTTAGCGATAACAGCCTATAATAAACAACGTGACAGCACTACGAAAACACTTGATATAAATGAGCTTTCCGGCAACAATGGACTGGTCGCCAAAGCATCTGCCACTCCATCTGCCGGAAAATATTACGCTGTACTGATTGCAGAAAAAGATTACTCAGATCCGACCATCCCCGATCTGAAAACACCAATAAGGGATGCCAACCAACTCAGAGAGATATTGATAAGCCAGTATACTTTTGATTCAACCGATGTTGACACACTTTACAACCGCAGCCGGGAAGATATCCTTGAAACCATTATTGCCCGCTGCAAAAAAATGACCGATAAGGATAACCTGCTCATCTTTTATGCCGGTCATGGTGATACCTCCCTTGATAAGATAGGAAACGTAGACGGGTATCTGGTTCCAAGCTCAGCCAAAAATGATCTTACCTCCTATTATATAACATCGGAGGAAATATTTAAAGCCCTGATGAAAAGCCATGCAAAGCATATTTTGTTGCTGCTGGATGCCTGTTACAGCGGTACTTTTACCCGAACACTATCGCCTGTTGTGCCGAATGATATTGAAAAGCAATATAAACTGGACAGCCGGAAAGTAATGGCCAGCGGGAATGTGGAAGAAGTGCCCGACAACAGCGAGTTCCTGTATTACCTGACAAAATACCTGAAAGAAAACGACAAGGAAAGATATGTCAGTGCAAAAGATGTATGGGAAGATATTTCCGGAAAAATAAAATCAACTCTTGCCCAATATGGAGCTCTTGATAAGGCCGGGGATTTTGGCGGACAGTTTATTTTTGAAAAAAGAAGTAAATAGAATGCTATGAGTAAATCAAATATTTTTTTAAAGCCTTTTTTCTGTGTTCTGCTAACCATTTGTTTCTCTGTCGCTTCAGGACAAGATGCAGCCTGGTATATCAACAAAGCTGATGAACATCTTAATAATGGGAATTATGATCTTGCCATCAGCAACTATTCAGCAGCTATTAAACTGAACCCGGAGAACATTGCTTATGCTTATACCGGAAGGGGCAGAGCTTATGATGGAAAAGAACAGGCCGACCTGGCCATACAGGATTTTACAAAAGCAATTAGCCTGGATCCTGGCTATACAGAGGCATATATTGGACGGGGTGATACTTATTCCAAAATTGAAAAGTATTTCCAGGCTATTAAAGATTACAGCGAAGCGATCAGGCTTGATGATACTAATACATATTTATTTGTAAGCCGGGGGATTGCCTATTACATGACAGGTCAGTATGACCTGGCGATTCCGGATTATACAAAAGCAATTATAGGAGATCCCGGCAATGCCAGTAATTATACAAACAGGCACATGGCCTATTACAACAATAATCAGCCTGAACTTGCCATGGCGGATATTACTAAAGCCATCAGCCTTGATCCTGATAATGCAGGAAACTATAATAACAGGGGACATTGCAACAATGAACTTGGAAATTTTGCTGAGGCGGCCGCTGATTTTAAATCTTGCCTGGAAAAAGATCCTGGTTACAGTCTTGCTTATATAAATATTATTTCGCCACTGATCCGGTTATACAGGTTTGCCGAAGCAAAAAGCTATTACGATCAGTACAAGCAAAAAAAACTATCCTCCTATCTTGAATCTGAGCCCTACCAGTTTTATACTTCCTTTATTTCCGCTATTGCACAATTGGCAGATGGAAAATTAAAAGAAGCATATGCATCACTGCAATTAGCAGCAGAGGAATATGGTACTGAAATAAAAACAGAAACCAAACGGGGTTATATTGATATGATGTTCCTGGGTGCTTATATCCTGGAAAAAACGGAGCAACCAGGAGAGGCCAAGATCATGTATGAACAGTCGCTGGTGATTGACCCCAAACAACCTGATGTTGAAGCTGCCCTGCAACGGTTGGAGCAAAAACTGACCGCCACAAGGGCCCTTGATAATACCGGCCCTGAGATTACGTTGATCAGTCCGTCCCCGACAAGGGGTTTCGATATAGAAACAGATGATGCCAAGACACAGATAATTGGCAAAGCAAAAGACCCCGCAGGAATTACGTCTGTAAAAATTAACAATGTAGCTGCCAGGTTAGAAGAAGACGGGCTTTTTATTTCCTCGGCTGTTTTAAAATCCGGTGCTAACACATTAACTATTTCTGCCACCGATAAACAAGGTAATACCACCAACAAATCATTTATCGTAAACACTTCGGCCGGGGCAGCTACACCAGATATTAAGCCTGATCAATCTCTTGTTCCCGGCAGTTCACCAAAATATTTTGCCTTGCTGATCGCAGCAAAAGATTATGACGATCCGAATATTCCCGATTTGCAAAACCCGGTAAAGGATGCACAGGAATTAAAAACCATTTTGGAAAGTAAATACACATTTGATGCGGCCAATATTGAAACATTATTTAACCGAAGCCGTGAAGATATAATGCAGGCTATTGTTCAACGGTGTAACTCACTTACAGAAAATGATAACCTGATAATCTTTTATGCCGGCCATGGTATTGCAGAAAAAGATAAGTTTGGAGATGTCGATGGCTATTGGATTCCCTCTTCTGCAAAAAAAGGGTTGAACGCAAGCTATATTTCCGCTGATGATATTAATAAGGCTATCAAGCGGAGTAATGCAAAACACATACTGGTAATTGCCGACGCCTGTTTTAGCGGCGCCTTTACCCGGGAATTACCTGCTGAAGCTTCAAAAGAGATCAAGAAACAATATTCAGTAACAAGTCGTAAAGTAATGGCCAGTGGTAACCTGGAACCAGTACCGGATAACAGTAAATTCATTTACTACCTGAAACAAAAGCTGGGTCAAAACACTGAGAAGTATTTAACGGCGAAAGAATTGTTCGATAGTTTTTATAAAGCTATCCTGAGCAATTCTGAGAACCTGCCTCAATATGCAGCCATCAGGAATGTAGGTGACGAAGGCGGTGAATTTGTTTTTATAAAGAAATAAAGCTTAGAGGCTCATCATTTCTTTAAATTTCACCGTTTGCCGGCGGCTCACTTCTATTTTTTCACCCCCTTTTAATTCCAGTAGCAAGCCTCCGTTAAAATAGGGTTCTATTTTATCAATCATCCTCAGGTTGACAATATGTTTACGATTGGCCCTGAAGAATGTTTTTTCATCCAGCCTTTCTTCCAGTGCATTCAGCGATTTTAGAATAAGGGGTTTGTTGGGACCGAAAAAAACTTTTGCATAATTACCCACACTTTCAAACAAACGTATATCACTCAGTTTCACAAACCAGCAGCGTTCGCCATCTTTTACAAACACCTGGTCACTCTCTGTCAGTATGCTGTTATTGAAATTCTCGCCTTCTGGTTTTATATCCTTATGTTCCGTAAAATGTAGTTTTTGCATAGCATCAGCAAGGCGCTTCGGCTCAACAGGTTTCAGCAGGTAATCCAGTGCATTCACTTCAAATGCTTTTAGCGCAAACTCATCGTATGCCGTAGTAAATATCACCTGTGGAGTTCTTTCCAATTGTGATAACATATCAAACCCCGTCTTCCCGGGCATTTGAATATCGAGAAAAATAAGATCAGGCTGCTGGCTCTCAATTTTATTAAGGCCTTCTTCAGCATTGGCGGCTTCATCGATTACTTCTACTTCAGGAAATTCCTGTAATAATTTTTTCAATTCGGTCCTGGCAAGCCGTTCGTCATCTATAATGATTGCTTTCATGTAAGTTTATTTAGTTGGTTGACACCGGTATCATTACTTTAGCTTCTACCAGTGAAGGGTTCACTTGTTTTATTTCAAATTTTGCTTTATTCCCGTACAATAAATTCAATCTGTTGGTAGTACTTGATAGTCCAAATCCTTCTTCTCCACACTTGTATCCATTTAAAACGCCTGTGTTTTGTACGGCCAGTTCATGATAATCATCTTTAAAATCGGAAATAACTTTTACAATACCTCCATTAATTTGTTTTCCAATTCCATGTTTTATAGCATTTTCCACCAGTGTTTGCAGCATCATGGGAGGCACCGGCTGGTCGAGGGTGTCTTCATCAATATCATATTCAATTTTTAACCGGTCTTCAAACCTCATATTCTCCAGTGCCAGGTAATCTTTTACTATACCCAACTCTTTTTCCAGGGTCACAGTTTCCATTTTATCCGACTGTAGGCTGCTGCGGAGAATATTGCTCAATTCCGTCACTGCCTTTCTTGCCCGTTGAGGGTTTTCATCTACCAAAGCCCGGATGCTGTTCAATGAATTAAAAATAAAATGCGGATTGATATGTGCCTTAATCGTTTGCAACTCCAATTCCTTTACCAGTGATTCGAGATGAAGGGTATCCAACTGCTGCTTACGGCTTTTATCCACATAATGATAAACAAAGTAGATCAGGTTCCAGATAAAGAAAAGCAGGAAATACAAAAAGGCATTATTCAACACCACCAGCCAGATAGCAAACCAATAAGTATAATTCTTTTCCGTCATCAATTCCTTATCCACTTTTTTCAGTATATCTGATGTGATTAATATTTCTATATACGCAAAAGAAGCAATCAGTGAAGCAACAATAGTTATAGCAAAAAACTGAAATATCTGCTTGGTAAGATTTTTTTGCAAAAGCCCGAATCGGAGAATTACCAACCGCATCAAATGAGAAAAGATGACACCAAATACCACAAAGGTTCCAAGTCGCTCAAAAAAAACAAGTTCGAGGGTAGAAAACGAAAAAGCAAAGAAAGTATACAGCAGGAAGAAGCTTCCCCATCCTAATGCCTGAAATATCCAATATCTTGGTTTACCGAGCCACATAGGAGCAAATCTAATCAATCCCGGCCCAGCCGGGTTCCGTAAATGTACCAGTGGCATAAAAGTTTTACAAATGGGTCAGATTATTACACCCCCTATTGCTGTAAACCCTGTATTACAGAACTTTCCTTTTAGTATATTGTTACACAATCTTTAGCAAAAAAGGCTGAACGGAAAATCCTACTTTTACACCGCTTAAATTGGATAAATGGAAATTTCACCAGGACCTCTTTTAAAAACAATTGATTCCCCTGCTGACCTGAAGAAATTACCCCGTGAAAAGCTTCACCAGGTATGTGATGAATTGCGTCAGTATATCATTGATGTAGTAAGTGTGCATGGCGGACATTTTGGAGCCAGCCTTGGTGTAGTGGAGCTGACCACGGCCCTGCACTATGTTTACAACACCCCTTATGACCAGCTGGTTTGGGACGTGGGCCATCAGGCCTACGGCCATAAAATACTGACCGGGCGCCGGGATAATTTTCCTACCAACCGCAAATACAAAGGCCTTAGTGGTTTTCCAAAAAGAAGTGAAAGTGAATATGACACATTTGGTGTGGGACATTCCTC
Source organism: Chitinophagaceae bacterium (assembly GCA_037045605.1). Classification (GTDB taxonomy): domain Bacteria; phylum Bacteroidota; class Bacteroidia; order Chitinophagales; family Chitinophagaceae; genus JJ008. The sequence goes on from JBAOHK010000011.1 coordinate 479,987, forward strand.
CACTTCCATTTCTGCAGCACTTGGCATGGCCATGGCAGCAAAATACAAAGGCGAAAAAGACAGAAAGGTTGTTGCAGTGATTGGTGACGGGGCCATGACGGCAGGCCTGGCTTTTGAAGGGATGAATCATGCCGGTGTGGCTGATGCAGATATGCTGATTGTCTTAAATGACAATTGTATGGGTATTGATCCAAATGTTGGTGCACTAAAAGAATACTTGACAGACATCACCACTTCGCCTACTTATAATAAAGTAAAAGATGATGTGTGGAACCTGCTTGGCAAATTACCTGTTGGTAAAAATTTCAGCAGGGCCATGGCACACAAACTAAGTGATGGGCTGAAAGGAATGATGAGTAGCCATGCCAACCTTTTTGAAGCACTGAAACTTCGCTATTTTGGACCGATTGATGGGCATAATGTTGCAAAACTTGTTGATACATTAAAAGATTTACGCAGCATCCCCGGACCAAAGATCCTCCACATTGTTACTACAAAAGGAAAAGGGTATGCATTGGCAGAAAAAGACCAAACCAAATGGCATGCACCCGGCCTGTTTGATAAAATAACCGGCGAAATACAAAAGAAGAAATTCGACCTGCCACAACCACCTAAATACCAGGATGTATTTGGACTTACAATTATTGAATTAGCGGAACAAAATAATAAAATATTTGGTGTTACCCCCGCAATGCCTTCTGGCTCTTCATTAAAATTCATGATGGAGAAAATGCCGGACAGGGCTTTTGATGTCGGTATTGCTGAACAGCATGCTGTAACGGTAAGTGCCGGCATGGTCACACAAGGTATGAAGGTGTTCTGCAACATTTATTCTTCTTTCATGCAAAGAGCTTATGACCAGGTAGTGCATGATGTAGCCATACAAAAACTACCAGTGATATTCTGCCTTGACAGGGCCGGGGTTGTAGGCGACGATGGCCCTACTCATCATGGTTGTTATGATATTGCTTATTTCCGTTGCATTCCCAATATGATCATCAGTGCACCGATGAATGAAAGTGAGTTGAGAAGTCTGATGTATACTGCACAATTAGAATCAACCACACTTCCATTTGTTATCCGCTATCCAAGAGGTGAAGGTGTAATGCCGGAATGGAAAACAGAGATGAAAGAAATAAAAATCGGCACCGGCAGAAAATTGAAAGATGGAAAAGATATTGCTATTCTTTCTTTCGGTCACCCCGGCAATTTTGCCGCAGCAGCAATCCGGGAATTAAAAAATGACGGATTGAATCCAGGGCATTATGATATGCGTTTCGCAAAACCCCTGGACGAAGCATTGCTGCACGAAGCCTGCCAGCACTACGAAAAACTGATCACTGTGGAAGACGGTACCATTGAAGGTGGTATTGGTTCTGCTATCCTTGAATTCATGGCACTGCATGGTTATAAAAATGATATTAAGATACTTGGCATTCCCGACAGGCTGGTAGAACACGGCACACCCAAAGAACTTCACAGTGAATGTGGTTATGATGCACTGGCTATTGCTGATACAGTAAGAGAAATGCTAAAAGAAAAAGTAAATGTGAGCCAGTTGCTCGGATAAATACTGCCCTGATAAATAATAAAAAAACACCGGAACCACCGGTGTTTTTTTATACCCAAATCTTTATTCTATTTTTAAGGACATGAAATTGGTGAAGCTTATTTTCCTTCTTTTTTTATCTTTTGTTGCCGGCAGCCAGTCGCTTACATTCAATATCTATACTCCCGCAGATGGACTTACTGATGCAAGAGTTCAGAAAATATACCAGGATAAACGGGGTATATTGTATTTTCTCACCCGTGATGGTTTCAGCAGTTTTGACGGTCAGCGGTTTCAAAACTATTCTCATTATATGGACCAGCCCTTGTCCGTCATCAATGATATTACAGAAGATAAAAATGGCCGCTTGCTTATCTCCGCACTTTCCGGCATTTATTATTTGCAGGGCGACAAGCTGGAAAAAGATACACAATTGTTCAGATCGCTGCAGGAGCCGGGCAATATTCTTACCGGCAGCACCAGCGAAAAAATAATATTGGCCAATTCCGGGGTGGTCTTATATAACGAAAAAGGAATCACCCCTTTACTTACAACAAAAGAGAACAACCAGCGATCACCTTTGCTGTTTGACAAAGCTGTATGCAACAAAAACTGGCTGATTGGGACCTCCTTTTCGCCAGCAAATGGTCAGTATAAACTAAGCCTGTACAATTGGAAGCTGCAACAGTCCGTTACCGAACTGGTGGCAGACAAGCCGGTTGACATTCTCCAATTCTATAATACCGTTTACATCTTTATCAACAACAACTGGATGCAATTGAACGATCAGGCGCTGCAAAAGGGATTACTTTATCCAGAATCATTATCCTTTGCAACACTTATTCCTGCCGGTAAAGCAGTCAGTCATTTTTTTATAGATAACCGAAAACAGGTTTGGCTTTTCACTACCAACAAGCAGGTTTGTCTGCTTGAGCCATTGTCAAAACAGGTAACCTGTTATTCCTCCGCAGATGGCTTGCCGGAATCTGCCGCCAGCCTGTTCCAGGATGCTGAAAGCAATTATTGGTTCACCCTTACCGGCAAGGGAATATGCAAACTGGTGCAAAGCAAAGTGACACCTCTCTCACTGCCCGGAGGTGAGACAATAAAGCAAATTGAGTCTGCAAATATTTCACCTGACGGAACAATCACTCTTAAAAAAGGAAATAGCATTCATCTTATTAAAGGAGATACTCATTCGCAGGAGATCGTTCAGACAAATGCAGGTGCCCTGCAAACCTTTTACTGGAATAAGGATCTCTGGACTTTATACAATACTGGTTCATTGCAAAGCAAATCGGGTAAAATCATTTCCTTTGCCTCTTTTACTCCTGGAACAAAACAAATATCGCCACTGGTATCTTTTGATAAAGAAGAACGCCTGATCATTGCCGGCAATTATATGGCCCTTATCAATACTGACCTCAGCTTTACCACCATTGAGCTCCCCTACTTCACCGATAATATTGTTACAGACCAGGAAAACAATTACTGGTGTTTTGCCCGCAATGGCGATATATTGAAATATACCCTGGCTGATAAAAAACTGGAACGCCGGGCGGCTTATACCGATAAAAGCTATAGCCCCCGCTACGCAGTACATTGGAACAAAGACAGTTTCTGCATTGGCACCCGCAATAAAGGGATCGTATTTGCTGTTGCCAATTCCAGCACCTACAAACTGGTTAGCACCTCCGGCATTGAAAAAGGTCTGAGTAACAATTTTGTTTCCTGTCTCATTCGCCTGGGTGATAAAAAACTGCTTGCCACCACTGTTGCCGGGCTGGATATTGTGCATTTCAATACACCTGATACATCAGTAGAGCAATTGTTTTCCCGCATAGGTTTATTCACCGGCGTTACCAGTGCTGTGCAAAAGAATGATTCCACTATTATTGCATTTACAGACAATGGGACTCCTTATAACGTTTACCTGAAGTCACAAATCAATTCACCTGTCAGTCCCTCTTTCTTTTTCAATTCCATTACAGTAAATGGCAGTGGGGTGGAAGCCGGGAACAACAGTTTCCCTTTTACTAAAAATAATTTTCGCTTTGCCGTAAGTGCACCCAGTTTTATTGATGAGAAAAATATCCGTTTCATTTTCCGGCTGAACGGACCAGCCACTACTGTTATACAAAACTCCCGGTCGGCTGATTTTGAATATTCCAATCTACTGCCGGGTAAATACACCCTTACGGTAACATCCATCTTTCCCGGCGATACCCCGGTAAGCAAAACCCTTACTTATTCTTTTATCATTAAAAAACCTTTTTGGAAAACCACCGCCTTCCTGCTGACTATGCTTGTATTAGCCGGCCTGCTCAGTTATATGATCTTTAAAGCATTGCTGCGCAGGAAACTTTTGCGCCAGCGTATTGAATTGGAAAAGCAACAAGCCGTGGCGCTGGAACGTACCCGCATTGCCACCGACATGCATGATGACCTGGGCGCCGGCATCTCCACCATTAAATACCTGAGCCAGTCCGCCCCTTATATCCCGTTGGAACAACAAAAGCAAAACAACCTGAAGATCGCTGCACAGGCCGATGAACTGGTGGACAGTATGAATGATATCGTTTGGGCCATGAATGAAAAGAATGACTCCCTGGACAACCTTATCTTTTATACCAAGGCCTGGGTGGCCAACTATACTCAGCAGCACCAGTTGCAATCGCATTTTACCCTGCCGCCCGTTATTCCTTCCATCATCATCCGGGGAGAAAAGCGGCAACATGTCTTTCTTTGTGTAAAAGAAAGCCTGCATAATATCATCAAACATGCGGAAGCAAAAAATATATGGCTCTCCATTACCACGGCTGATGATCAGTTGCAGATCACCATCCGTGATGACGGCAAAGGGTTTGACATACAGAAAATGGTAAGCGGCAACGGTCTCCTTAATATGCAGAAAAGAATGAAGGCCATACAGGGAAAGATGGAAACAGAATTTGATGACGGAACGGTACAGCGCTTTACCATTCCGCTCTAACAAAAGTTATACCCGGCAGGCAGCGGTAAAAACTACATTTGTGTATATGTCCAAAATAAGGGTCGGTATAGTAGAAGATAGAGAAGAGATACGCAATGCCGTGGCGGCCCTGCTGCTATGGGATGAAGCATTTGAATTGGTGTTCACCTTCAGCCGGGCGGAAGAAGCGCTGGATACCATCCCTGCCCTGCAACCTGATGTGGTGATCATGGACATCAACCTGCCCGGCATCAGCGGTATTGAATGTATTCAGCGGGTAAAGCCCCAATGCCCCGATACGCAGTTCATGATATTTACCATTTATGAAAATGATGAGAACATCTTTACCGCCCTGGAGGCCGGCGCCAGCGGTTACCTGCTAAAGAAGTCCAGCATGCCGCAGATAGCCGAAGCCTTAAAAGAATTATATGCAGGAGGCTCACCAATGAGTGCATTGATAGCCCGTAAGCTGGTGCAGCACTATCAAAAACCAGTGAAACGAAATGAAGAACTTGAACTATTGACACCTAAAGAAAAAGAAATACTATCCCTGCTTTCCGAAGGATTATTATACAAAGAGATCGCCGACAAACTCTCCATCACCCCCGGCACCGTTAAGCAGCATATCCACCGCATTTATGAAAAGCTGCATGTAGGTAACAAAACAGAAGCCATCAATAAGATGCTTCGTAAATAATACAAAGCTCCCGCCTCTAACAAAGGTTATATTGTGCACACTGCTTATCTGCCGCACCTTTATAAAAACAATTTATGAAGTGGCTACTGGCATTCGCCTGCTGTATATGGATGATGGAAGCAGCAGCGCAAAATATCGGTATCGGCAATACCGACCCTTCTTACCGGCTCGATCTCAGTGGCCGTGCCCGGATAAGAGGAGGCGCTAACGAATTTGCGTCAGCAGGGATATGGCTGGGTGGTACTGGCGTTGATTCAGCCACCAACCGGATTTTCGTCGGGATGGAAAGCGATACCGCTGTTGGTTTTTACAGTGAACTTAATAGTAATGGCTGGTTCCTGGTAGCAAACGGGAGTAACGGAAGGCTTGGTATTCGTAACAGGGATCCTAAATACCCCCTTTCTTTTGAAAATACAAGTGGCGATAAGATCTCCCTATTTCGTGACGGTAACAGTAATTATTATGGCTTGGGTATCGGTAACTCCACCATGCAATTGATGACACCACATAATAATTCCAGCATTGTATTTGGCTATGGCCCCAGCAACAGCTTTACCGAAAACATGCGAATTGCCGGCAATGGTGGTGTAAGTATTGGTACTAATTCAACCACTCTCGCCGGTTTGACAGTTAACAAAAAAGCAGGGGCGGTACATGCTCTCTTTGGTGGTAATACCACTGGTGTGGCCATTGAGTCAGATTATCCTGGCATCGGGCTTAACAGTTATTACAATAGTGGCCGCAAAACAATAGCAACGGGCTACAGTGGCTATATTGGGCTAAACCCGGTGGCAGGCGGTATACAATTGTTAGTTTCATCACAAAGTAATACTGGAGGAAATATCGGCACCTATAAAACTGCGATCGATATAAAGCCTGATGGCAATATAGGTATCGGCATCACCGACCCAGCCTATCTGTTAGACATTGGTGGCCGAATGCGTATCAGGGGCGCAACTGGTTTTACAGCAGGTATTTGGCTGAATAACGAAGCCAATAATGCCATCCCTGCTTTCATAGGTTTGCAATCGGATAACCAGGTTGGCTTTTTTGGCAGCGGGGCCGGGGGCTGGGGGCTTTTAATGAACACACAAACCGGTGCCATATCTATTGGCGGCAATCCCGGTCAGCCGGGACAGGTACTCACCAGCAATGGTACTGCCGGCGCTCCCTACTGGCAGGGCGCAGGTGGCGGCACTCCGTTCGTGGCCCGCCCTACCGCTAACTCACCCGATCTTTTCCATGGTGGCGCCAGGGTGGATATACCAGGCATGGTGGCCAATTTTACATTGACGGCCCCCTCGCAGGTATTGTTCAATTTCAAGTTGTCAATTGCCAACCGTGGCTGCGTTGCCTGCGGCGACAGGCGCACTTTTATTTACCTGGTGCAAAACATCATCGGTGGCACCACCGATATTGCTACCACCACCGTTTACACACCCAACCAGGAAATTGCTGATGGGGTTTCCGGACCTATTGTAGTTGATCTGCCGGCAGGAACATACTCCTATAAAATATCCATCGGCCCCTCCATTTATGGTGCCGCCACCGTGTATGGCCGTCAGCAGGAAGGCATTCTTACCTGGCAGATCTATCCGAATTGATAACATAAACCATTCATGCACATGAAACATATCGGCCTGTTTATTACACTGCTCACCTCTGGCTTACTGCTGAAGGCGCAAACCAAACAGTACGATATCTTCACCTATACCCCACCAACAGGTTTTGTTTTAAAAGAACAAAAGCAACGGCTGCTGTATGAAAAGACAGAAGGCAATTCCTTTTGCCAGCTTTATGTATGGCCTGCTCAGCAAGGCTCCAATGATCCGGATGCAAACTTCAAGACCGACTGGGATTATTTTGCTGCCAAACCTTACAATCTTGCCAATGAACCGGACAAGCAAACAGAGAAACAAAACGGATGGGATGTAGTAACCGGTGTAGGTCCTGTGACAAAAGACGGCACCAATTTTATAGTGGCCGTTTCCACTTTTACCCAAAACAATATCAGCTGGTGTGCCATCACCATTTTCAATGAAGAGAAGTATGTGCCGGTCATTGACCAGTTTCTGCTGAATATAAAAGCCGATAGCAAAAAATTCACCCGGTCAAAAACAGAACCTGTAATTAATGCCAATCCGGCTGCTAACAATACCGGCATCACCATTTCTACCACCAATTTTGATGATGGCTGGAAAGCTACCCCAACCAGTGATTATGTACAGGTAACCAAAGCCGGTACTGAAGTACGATTGCATTATATCAACAGCCGGTTAGATGACAGTCGCCCCAATACCATTGATGCGCCGGAGTTTTACTGGAGCCATATTGTGCAACCAGCCTTTACTGTTTCGTCACCTCAAAAATGGAGCGGAGTGGAATATCCCGTCATTTATTTTATGCAGGGCAATGCCGTGAATAAACAAACTGGTAAATCCTGCTACGTAGCTATGAAAGTGATCTATGAAGGAGGCGCCCGGGTAGTGGTCGTTATTACACCTGATGCAAATACTTACCAGCAGCAGTTCCCGCATCCTAATGATATTAATAAGATGACGATCTATAACAAGTTTGCCGTAGCGGCCAAAGATATCATTGGCACCTGGAACAAAGCCGGTGGTGGCGGTGTGGAATATTATAATGCCTATACCGGAGGCTATACCGGTATGAGTGCCATATCAACAACGGATGAATTCACCTTCAATACCAACAATACATACCAGAGTGTTCATAATAGTGCCAACACAAATAGTGGAAATACACAATTCTCAGCACTGAAATACAACGGCAAATTTTCGGTGAGCAACTGGGAGCTGATGGCCACCAACCGGGTGGGCGGCAAAACAAAAAAATTCTGGTGCCAGCTGGAAGCGGTAAAAGGCGGTTTCATACTGGTACTTACCGACAGCGACTATGAGCCGCTGAAATATATTTTATATAAAAAGAAATAGCACCCCTGCACATGAAATATACAATGACCCCTTTGTTATGGCTGTTAATGCCTGCCCTTTTTGCCCAAAAAGTGGATTGCAATACACTGGATGTAAACAAAGTGCCCGGCAAATGGATATGGCAAAATGTGGCTCCATCATTCCAGGATCCAATCCCCGCCAGCCAATGGAAGTATTGCGAACCCATTCGAAAAGAACTGCAACGCATCATGCCCATTGCATTAGATGGTTTGCATGCCACCAATAGCATTGCGTTTCCAAAAGGGAAAGTATTTTGGTACAGCCTGTCAAGCCCTGCCACTTATGAAAACTACCTGATGCTGAAAAAATATGAATGCCTGAAAGGATATAATATTTTACAGCCTGAGGGTGAAACAGGCTGTTGGGTTTATTTTTCTGTCAATCAAATAGAAGGGGAAAAATTTCCATTGCCCGAACAGGGAACCGGGATTATTTATAATGAATCAAGAATAAGAGTTACCAATATTGAAATTCAGGCAGATGCCGCAGGTAATAAAATACTATACAGCAACTACAGAACAGATGAAACAATAAAGCATTGCTATTACTTTTCGCCCAGGCAAGATTTGCCCTGGCGAAAAATGACCAACAAAGAATTATTCACGGCCTATAAGATGCACCACGAAAAAAGGGTAAAGCAGGAAATAGCCAGGTTTGAGAAGTTGGTAGCGGATGATGAAAAAAAATACAATGGCCTTTCTGCCACCGAAAAGCAACAGCAAAATTATTGGCCCGATATCATCAGGAAGAATAAAGAAACATTGAAAAAACATAAAGATGAGCAACAAAGAATAACGGACTGGTATAATACTGCCATGCAACTGCCCAGCATAAATGCAATAGCCTACGTAACCAGTGTTAACGAATCTCATTTTTATCCCGAAAGATTAGTAGCTGTCTCCGGCAACGGATACAATGCCTGGGTGGACAACCTTGACTTCTTTGACAAAACAAAACCCAAAGACCAGCCGCAGTGCATCGCTTTCTTTGTTAGAAGACAGGATGATGACCTACCCAAAAAGAATTTCATGGATCTTTTTTTCAGCCAGTTCAACCTGGATGTGCTGCGCAAAATGGTGGGTGAAGCGCCGGCCAATCCTGCCGGGCTCAATACGCTGAATGGTTCCATATCCCAAACCAAAGCTATTACCAAAACGGAGCAACAAAACAGCGGGCCTGTTACCATTGGTTTTTCGTCTACCGCCGATGGTCAGTTCCCTGCCGGATGGCTGGGTATGAAAAATATTATGGTGCAATCTGTCAGCAATAATAAATGGCTGGCCATGACCAAAGACGGCTACTGGTATCCCCGGCAATTCAATAAAGAAATAAAAGACAATTTCTCTCTTTCCTTCGATCTGCAATGGAATGAAGACATTGCTTACAACAGCGGTTCCTTTACGGTAACACTGGGCGATATTGCGTATGATAATATTGGCGAACGCTACCGCCTGGATGATAACCAGGAAATGTACTGGAGCTTGTATGATGGGTATGCAGGCAACTTCAATCGTGTCATCCTGTGGTTTGATCCCTACTGGAATGGTGGCGGCACCCTTACTATCTATTCTTACGACAACAGGGAATCACTGAAATTCAATAAGCGTATCACCTTGCCCGATTTTTATAAAGACAAGAACAAACACCAGGTAAAACTGCAGCGAAAAGAAAATGGCATTGCAGTAGTGATCGATGGTAAAACAGTGGCCGATCTTCCGGGTGTGTTTTTAACCACGGTCCGCTACAACCTGTACACTTTTAGCCGCTACAAAGGGAAGTATAGTGATAATCCCAAAGATGTGTTTTATCTGAATAACATAAGCGTTCAATACTAGGTGCTGCCATAAGCCAGTTTATTATTAATCAGTTTTGTTCATCCTGAATTTCCCATAAATACTTTATTAAAGAGTAAAAAATCATTCTATCTTTAAATGGTCTATAAAGATTCTTCTAGTGAGAAAACTCGTTACTATACTTTTTTTTTGTTTCTTATTCCTTTCTGGACTGTTAGCTCATGGACAAATAGGAATCGGCCTAAAAGCCGGGCTTAATTTTGCCAATATCTCTGATGTAGCAGGGTTTAATAACAATAATCGGACAGGGTATATGATTGGCGGATATTTTGCGCCGGGAGTAAAAAAAATCATTGGTTTCAGGTCTGAATTTATTCTTTCCCGCCAGGGCTATAACTACAAAACCGCCAGCAATACCGGAAATGTAAATCTTGACTATTTATTACTCCCTCAGCTGTTTACTATTAAGTTTTCAAAACTGGTTCAGGTTCATGCAGGAGCCCAAGCCGCATTCCTTTTAAATGCCAACGTTGATAGTACAGGCTCGGGCAGTGGCAGTCTTTTCGATTATTTCAAAAGGTTTGACTATGGTGTTGTTGGTGGTGCTGAAATTTTTCCTTTCAAAGGCTTTTTTATCGGGGCGAGAATTAATATAAGTCTTAATAATGTAAACGAAGAAGCTCCCCTTGGCGGAAACTGGCCGAATTTTATTCCCCGCCTTGATACTAAAAACAATGTAGTGCAGCTGTATACTGGCTGGCGGTTTTGATGAGCTTTCAGAAACCTTTAACGAAGTCCTAAAAATTAGTTTTGTGGATTTTCGTTGAGTTGGTATCTCACCAAACTCAACCGCTGTTACATGAAAATTGTCCGCCTTCTGTTACTTTCGGGTATCGTTATTGTTGCTGTTGCCTGGTTCTCTGCCAGTACCCCTGCGGAGAAAAAAGCATCTACGCATGTTTCCAGAAATGAAATCCGTAGTTCTTATTCAAATAAAACAATGGAAAAGCTTGAGCAAAAAGCCACCGTTGTTAAGCAATTTGCTGAAAAAAAAGGATTCAACGAAACGACCTGCTTTTTGGTTGATATGAGCCTCCCATCCGGACAAAGTCGTTTTTTTATCTATGACTTAAAAAAAGACTCGATACAAGCTACTGGTCCCGTAGCCCATGGTAATTGTTTTGAATACTGGCTGGAGGGAAGAAGGTACAGTAATGTAGTGGGTAGCGGCTGCACTTCATTGGGTAAATACAAAGTCGGCAATTCTTACACCGGAAAATGGGGCTATTCTTACAAACTACATGGGCTTGACACTACTAACAGCAATGCCTTTGAACGAACAGTAGTATTACATTCTCATAGTTGTGTGCCAGAAGCTGAAACGATTGATGAGATTTGTCAGAGCAATGGATGTCCGACCGTTTCACCAGGAATGCTGTTGAAATTAAAAGCCATTATTAATAATTCAAAAAAGCCATTACTATTATGGATTTATGATTAGTTATTAAACAGTCGCTGGCTTCTTTCCCGGATTTGCCTTAGCCAGGTACTTTCGTTTTACATATTCTTTATAAGATATTCGTTGAGCCTGGCTTTGAAGCCATCCATGAAAATTAAAAATGTTCATGGTTTGTTTTTGAACATCGCTATTCTGAGTTAGGTTCAGATTTTTCTATAGCCTTTTGCAATAACTCATTTTTTTCATTAAAAGATGTGAGATAAAAAGTATCATGAAAACAATGCATCAGTATTTTTTCAAATGAATGAGTTTCCCCCGGGGATGACCGTTTGTGTGGGCGACCTTTTTTATAGAAGTAGGCATAAGTAGATTTATACTGTGCATCAAACAGCTTCGCATTGTTCATGTTATACAGGATAAGAAGCAAGAAAAGATTGGCAAAGATAAATTGCTCTTCCCGGGTGCCGTCTTTAAAATAAGTAACCCCCCTCTTAATAAACTGTAACGATTCGGTATAGTTATCAAGCACAAAACAGGCAATGCCTAACGAAAAACACACCGTCCTGTTCAGCTCTGCGTTCAACAATGGTTCCCACTCAGTGTACTTTGCTTTCATATTCTCCACCAGTTTTGCAACTTCGCTATACCTGGCTGTCTTGTTATACACTTTATTAAGGGCCAGGTATTTCACCGCCTCAAAGTTGGCCTTTTGGACTTCATCCTTTATCAGGTCATTGGCTTTATGATTAAATATAAATTCTACATAATCATAGGCTCCATGCATTACACCGGCATAGTTCACCATATACAACAACTCAATATAATGCTCCGTATCAGTCTCCATAAAATCTTTATGCGCCCACCAATCCTTTATCGCATCCTGTATTAACGGAAGGGAAGAAGCAGTATCATAAGACAAATAAGATAAAGTAGCATGACACATCCTGCTATAATGCCGGTACCAAAATGAACGGCTTTCTAAGCCCATCTTTCTTTTACTGACCTTCTCGGACAAATGAATAATGTCATTCTTCAAGTCATCATCAAAATCAAAGTGAGCTTTTCGCCTCAGCATTAAAATTTCAGTATATAAATCCCGGAAAGTGATCATTTCAGCATACTCATCATAAGACATGATGTTTGACCTGAAAAGGGTGTGCAATTCATCATACTTTACCTGCACACTGCTGAAAAGGATCATTTTTTCAAACTCCTTTTTCAAGAGTTGCACCATTGAAAACAATTCTACCTTTCTTGCTTTATTGATCGTTTTCTCCCATAATACCAGTGCTTCATTCAACAATCCTTTTTTCCGGTTAATACGTATAAGTTGAATGTTCTTGTAAATCTCCTGTTCTTTGCTATTCCGGTTGTTATATTCAATCAGGTTTTCATTTAACTGGTTATGCAGGTAGTGTTTTTGAAAGGCGATATTCTTTTTTGTGATCTTAGGAGATAGTTTTTTTAATATCGCTTCCTCGTTATATTCTTTCTGTTTTACAATCACATCAAACAGTTTCATGTAAAGAGGGAGTGCCGCACTTCCTGTTTCAATACTTTTCCGCTTAAAATAAAGCTTTTCACTTCTGGTCATACTTTGTATCAATTGCCACAAAACTGATGTAGACGTATTCATTATGGTGAAAAGGTATTATTTACAACTTCAAATATTACAAATACTAAAAGCAATTTACCCATTTCTTCTCCAAATTTTCTCCTCTCCCAAAATGAATTATCTATATGATTTTCAACCACATAAAACAAATAATAGATAAGAATCTTATTTATCAGACCAAATTATTGATGAAATTAAAAAAAATCAGGCCTGAAAGCCGGCTTAGATTTATGCTGTCAAAGTGATAACAAAAGTTCTTGAAAAATATTTCTGATCAAAGACCATTTACCATTAAACCGAAAATTCAACAACAGATGATCAGTTAACCAACACCAACTGCTTTTGAAAATTCTAAAAGCCATCCCGGATAACCAGGATGGCTTTTAGTTTTGAGGGGCTTATCGCCTATAATATCAACCTCAGTAGTTACAGCTTGATATTATCCGGATACTTTTACTCACTTAGGCCAGTGAAGCATCCATTGTAATATTAGTGTTGAGTAATTTACTGATAGGACAATTTTCTTTAGCTTCTAAAGCACATTCTGCAAACTTATCTGCCTTCATTCTTGGCACTTTAGCCTTTACCTCCAGATGAGCCTGGGTAATAGCACCGTTTTCAAGAGTAATTGTACAAACAGTATCAATCTTACGGGGAGTGTAACCAGCAGCTCCTAATACAAAGCTCAATTTCATAGAAAAACAACCAGCATGTGCAGCTGCGACCAATTCTTCCGGGTTGGTGTAGGAACCGTCATCAAAGCGGCTTCTAAAGTCATATTTTTTATTTTTTAATACTCCGGACTGGGTAGATACTTTTCCCATTCCTTCTTTGCCTGTGCCTTTCCAATTGGCAGTTGCCGAACGTTTCATACATTTAATTTTTTAGATTAAGGTAGTTGGTTTGCTTCGTCCAGTTCCGCAAGGCGGTTTTCTGGTTCGTTGTATTCAATGATAAAATTATTCTTGCCTTCGCCTATTATGATCTTTAAAAATTTCTGCTGTACCAGTTCCAGTAAGGAGAGGAAAAGGAAGATGGCATGAACCCTATTCTCACATTTATCAAATATTCTTTCAAATGACATGTTCCGCTGCTCCCTTGCCTGCGTCAGCATCTGGTCACGGCTGGATTCCATTGTATAATTATATTGAACGACCGTGTGAACAGGTTTGTTCAACCGGTCGCTGTATTTTTGCATAGCCCTTTCAAAGGCCCGCATCAGTTTAAAAAGCGTTATGTTCTGTATTTCTGTTCCTTCGCTGTCCTCTTCTCCTATTTGTGATAGTTCTTTTTGAATGTTTCCTCTTTTCACCATCAGCATCCTCATAGCCTCCATTTCAGCCATCTGGGCAGATGCTTCTTTGAATCTCTTATACTCTAAAATCTTATTAACAAGCTCCTGACGGGGGTCAATTTCATTGCCCTGAGCATCCAGTTCTTTCCTCGGCAATAACATTTTTGCTTTAATACGCATTAGCGTAGAAATAAAAAGAATAAACTCACTGCTCAGCTCAATGTTCAACTCTTCACTTTTGTGGATGTAGTCAAGAAAATCGTTGATGATGCCGGTAATGGGTATGTTATAAATATCCAGTTCATCCCTTTCAATGAAAAAAAGTAACAGGTCGAAAGGACCTTCAAACTGCGGTAATTTTATCTGGTACGAGGTATTGTTCACTTCAATATCTTGTTAATGAGAGAAAAATAAAGTCCTGCTAGTAAAACAGGACTTTACAAAAGTAAGGGAATTTGACATTGAGGCTAAGCCTCTGTTTTCCACGTTTATTTCTTTAAAGCATCCCTGATCTCCCTCAGCAACTGAATATCTTCAGGTGTTGCAGCAGGAACCGCCTCTTCCTTTTTCTTCATAGAATTCATAGCCTTGATAATCAGGAACAGGACAAAAGCTATCAGCAAGAAGTTTATCACAGCCTGTATAAAACGCCCAACCGGTATGCCTCCCGCATTCATAGTGGCAAAATAATTAGGATCACCAACTATTTTTCCGAGAATTGGCATTATTATATCATCTACCAGTGAACTGATGATCTTTCCAAAAGCTCCGCCAATTATAACAGCAACAGCAAGGTCAACTATATTGCCTTTCATGGCAAATTCTTTAAATTCCCTGAGCATTCCCATAAAAATTCATTTTTTGATTTATAGATAGATTTTATTCCCTGAGTACTATCATGAAAGTAGTGATTTATTCTGTCACTTTTTCAATCCTGGAAATTGCATATTCAGTCCCTTCAATAATTCATGCAATTGTGAAGCAATAATATATTCTTTGTACCAGTTCTGATCGGCGGGTACGATTGTCCAGGCGGGGTCATTACAATTATTAAAACAATCCTCATACATCTGCATATAAATATCCCAGAGTTTTGCCTCTTCAAAATCCTTTTCGTTGTATTTCCACATTTTGGCCGGGTCTTTCATTCTTTCGCTTAGTCTCTCATGCTGCTCCTCGGGTGAAATATGCAGGTAGAATTTAAGTATGTGAGTATTATTATGCTCAGACAGCAATTGCTCAAAATCATTTATTGCCTTCATTCTTCTTGTTGCTGTTTCATCATCACACCATTTATGCACCCTTGTAACCAAAATATCTTCATAATGCGACCGGTTGAAAATCTGTATCATTCCTTTTGCGGGAACGGCATGATGAATACGCCACAAAAAATCATGTGATAACTCTTCCGGAGTTGGTGCCTTATATGATTTTACCGTTACTCCCTGCGGATTCATATTACCCAAGACATTTCTTATTACCCCATCTTTGCCGCTGCCATCCATACCTTGTATTACCACCAGCACCGAATGCTTGCCTTCAGCAAAAAGAAGGTTTTGTAATTCATCCAGCTCTACAAGCATTTTTTCAGTTTTCCTTTTGATTTCGGCCTTATCAAGATCCTTGGGTGCCCGGGTGGAAATTTCACTTAGTTTGATGGGAGTCATAAATTATTGATTAAACGTTTGATGGCACAATATAAAAAAAATGCTGTTGTGTGATTTCGTTTTATGATCTTTACCGCTACCTTCTATGAACAACAATTTCATCCGCTGGTCTATATTCATTATTCTCTGTATCATTTGGGGCAGTTCTTTCAAATTGATGAAAGACAGCAGCATCGGGCTTAATGCAATGCAAATAGCTGCATTACGGATATTTTCTGCAGGGTTGGTGTTTGTACCGTTTGCCTTATTTTATTTTTCAAAGATCCCGCGGCAAAAAACAGGGCTGGTAATACTGAGTGCGGTTTTTGGAAACTTGTTACCTGCCTTTTTATTTGCAGTCGCCATGACGAAGATAGACGGTTCCCTTGGCGGCATTCTTAATTCTCTCACCCCAATTTGTGTTGCGGTTATAGGTATTGTATTTTTTAAAGACAAAATAAAAAGGCAGAAGATAATTGGGGTATTGATAGGTTTCTCTGGTCTGGTGCTGCTTACAATTGGTCCGGCATTACTTGGGGAAAAAACCATCGCTTTTAATAATCTTGGCTACATGTTGATGATATTGGCCGCAACACTATTATATGGCATCAATGTAAACATGGTAAGCCATTATCTGAAAGGTGTCAACCCGATTCATGCCGCCACGGTTTCCCTCGCCTTTATGACCATTCCTTCAGGCATTGTTTTATGGCAGCAAGGATTCTTGCATCTCGATTTTAACGATACGGTAATCCGGAATGCTGTGTTTAATTCTATAGCACTTGGAGTAGCAGGAAGTGCCATTGCTACGGCTCTGTTTTATGTGCTGGTACAAAGAGCCGGCGGCCTTTTCGCATCACTGGTTACTTACGGAATTCCTTTTGTAGCTGTTGCCTGGGGGGTTTATGACCATGAGGAAATAACCTGGATACAAGTTGTTGGCCTGGGCATTATACTTTTGGGAGTTTACCTGGCCAACAGGCCTGATAAAAAAGAAAGCAACACCGTTTGATGTTGCTCCTGAAAAAATAATTTCTATTTATTGCTATACCGACATAATCTCTTTTTCTTTTGACGTCAGATGTTTTTCAACAGCTGCAGTATATTTATCAGTTACTTGTTGCACATCTGCTTCAGCATCTTTAGCGGCATCCTCACTCAATCCATTTTTTTGCAATCTTTTGATATGTTCGATAGCATCCCGGCGGATGTTACGAATGGCCACTTTTGAATGCTCTCCCTCACCCTGGCATCTTTTTACCAATTCTTTTCTTCTTTCTTCTGTAAGGGGCGGCAGAAATATGCGTATCAAGGCCCCGTCGTTTTGGGGGTTGATACCAATATTAGCTGCAATGATGGCTCTTTCTATTGGTTGCAGCATATTCTTTTCCCAGGGCTGTATGCTGAGAGTGCGGGCATCCATCACACTGATGTTCGCCACCTGATTTATAGGCATTGGTGAGCCATAGTAATCTACCGGGATGCCATCAAGCATTTGCGGATTTGCCTTTCCGGCTCTTATCTTCAGCAGTTCTGCTTCCAGATGGTTAATGGCTTTTTTCATGTGGTCATCTGCCACTGAAATAATTGATGCAATATCCTCTGTCATAATCTTTAGTTTAACAACGGTTTCAGGTCATACTGTAAACCGGACGGCAAATCTAATGAAACAGTAGTATTCAAAAAAAATGCCCCGATTTTTACCGGAGCTTATTAACAGCAACTTATAATCTGACTTAGTTTTTTTCGGCTGCCTTCGCTTCTTTTGTTAGCGTCAACACTTTTGATGTGGTTTTTAATTCAGTAGCCCCGTCAATACGCCTGGCGATTACCATAGTGCGGCGTTTGCGATAATAATACAGAAGCCCCAGGCCAGAAAAAGCCAGCACCAGCATAATAGACAATAACAATGTGGAACCGAGAGACCGGCCAAACCAGGCCAATAAAATAAACCCTACATTGACACCCACACAGGTTAGTGTAACAGCTGCATGACCAAGGCCCCTGTCCAGCAACAAGTGATGAACATGGTTACGGTCAGGCGTAAAAGGGGATCTGCCGTTTAAAATCCGTACGCTAAACACCCGTAATGTATCAAGAAGAGGCACTATTAATACAGAAAAGCCAATAGCCACAGATGAAGTGATAGGTATAGCCACCGAAGGTTCGTGGGCCACATTAATGAATTTGATAACCAGGATCGAGTTCACCAATCCAATCATCAGGGAACCAGAATCACCCATAAAAATCTTGGCAGGGTGATGATTAAATATCATGAAAGCAATCAGGCTGCCTGCCATTGAAAAAGACAATAAGGCGTAAGCCTGCATATTAATTGCGAAGAAATAGGAACCAAATACAATCATAGTAAGAATTCCCAGGCTGGCTGCAAGGCCATCTACCCCATCAATTAGGTTAAAGGAGTTAATAACTACTATGATGGTCAGGTAAGATAAAGCCAATCCAAAGCTTTCAGGAACTTGTTCAAACCCGAAAAGACCATACATACTGTCGAGTCGTATGCCCCCTAAATGAATTAGAATTGATGCTGCTATTATTTGCCCGATGAACTTCTTACTGGCTGACAAAATCATCAGGTCATCCTTAAGGCCAAGAAAGAAAATTACTATTGCGGCCGCAAAAAAGTACTGAAACTCAAAATTGAATTGTCCCTGAATGGACAAAAGTGAAGCGAGGATAAAGCCTCCAAATATGCCTACACCCCCCAAAGAAGCCACCAGCCGGGTATGGACCTTTCTTTCATCAGGAATATCATATAATTTCTTCTTCTCCGCCACTTGCAACACCACCGGAATAGCCAGAAAAGTGATGATAAACGATACAGAGGCTGTCAATAAAACGTCAAGCATCTAAGCAGCTTTTAATAATGGTACAAAAATAGGCGTAACCCTCTTGGTTTTCATCAATATGCCTGCATTATTTAATGCAAAGCGACATTAATTTTACGTAAACCACAGGATGACTTGAATTTGTTGACAGATAGATTAATCCGGATAGATTTTGTATTCAAAAAGATTGCACTTTTGCAGCGCAACCCGGATTTGAACCGACAAGATACAAAAAGTTTAAAAAGAACCTATTTTTTATGGCTGAACTAACCGCAATAGCATCCCAGATAAGACGAGACATTGTACGAATGGTACATGGCGCCAGCAGTGGCCATCCGGGTGGGTCATTAGGTTGTGCAGATTTTTTTACTGCCTTGTATTTCAAAGTAATGAAGCATAATCCTTCATTTAATATGGATGCAGTAAATGAAGACGTATTTATCCTATCCAACGGTCATATATCACCGGTTTTTTATTCCACTCTGGCCCGTTCTGGTTATTTCGATGTAAAAGAACTGGCTACTTTTCGTAAACTAAATACAAGATTACAGGGCCATCCCGCCACTCATGAACATTTACCCGGTGTCCGCATTGCTTCTGGTTCATTAGGTCAGGGTATGAGTGTAGCGATCGGCGCAGCTTTGACCAAAAAATTAAATGGTGAGAAAAATCTTGTTTTCTCATTGCATGGTGATGGCGAACTGGATGAGGGACAAATTTGGGAAGCGGTAATATTTGCAGCACATCATAAAGTTGATAATATTATCTCGACTATTGATTGGAACGGGCAACAGATTGATGGCCCAACTGATAAAGTAATGGGACTCGGAAATATCCGCCAGAAATTCGATGCCTTTGGATGGACCACTTTAGAAATGAATGGTAACGACATGGATGATGTAGTGGCCATTTTAGAAAAAGCAAAGACGTTAACCGGCCAGGGCAAACCCATTGGCATTATGATGCACACAGCCATGGGCAAAGGAATTGATTTTATGGAAGGCACTCATGAATGGCATGGAATTGCTCCGAACGATGAGCAATTAGCAAAAGCACTCGCACAACTACCGGAAACATTGGGAGATTATTAGAACTCAGATTTTCATGATTATATGGATTTAAGGGAAACTTAAGGCTTGATTTCCTGATAATCGTTTAAGATCCATTCTATCGTAGTTCTTTACTCACTCCGTAATGAAAAATCCTGAGCAGCAGCTTTCCTTGATGGTAGCCAGGAGGCAATTAATGCGATGACAAAAACAGTGGCTCCCACCAGGAGAAAATCCATCAGGCGGAGTTTTACAGGAAAATAATTAATAAGGAAAGAGCCCCCGGTTAATGGTATAAGATGAAATTTCATTTGCAGCCATGCGATCAGTAGTGCCAGCAACATTCCAATGCCTCCACCAATTAGTGCCAGCAACATTCCTTCGCTCAAAAAAATCCGTTGAATAAACCGTTTGTTACCACCAAGAGCATGAAGCACACTAATGTCCTTTTGTTTTTCCAACACAAGCATGGTTAATGCCCCGATCATATTAAAGGCCGCTACTACCAGAATAAGGCACAAGACCCCGTAAATAACCCATCGCTCCACATTCATAATGGAATAAAGGCTTCGGTTCTGCTCATATTTATTTTGCACCAGGTAAGCTTTCCCAAAAATTTCTTTGATCTCTTTTTTTATATCGCCTGATGCCGTCGGGTCTTTCAGGGCAATCTCGAGGCCGCTAAAGTCATTTACACCAAGTTGCAGCGATTTTTTTACGAAATCAATATTGGTAATACCATATTTGTTATCAAAGTCCTGTTGAATACGAAAGGCAGCAGAAGATCTTATATCATCGTTGCTGATTCCGTTTAGCTCATCAAACTGTTCTGTTTCTGTTTTGCGGGGCAGATGAATTTTTAAAGTATAGATATTCATGTCTGCCTGGATACCCAACGCTCCTTCTACACCGGCACCCAATATCAATTTTGGAGTTTCTTCATTCCCCAGGTCATAAGCACCATTCACCAGGTTGTCAGCAACGCCAGATACATAGCGGTAATTTTCATCAACCCCTTTTAAGTAAACAATGGATTGATATTCTCCATTTTTTACCAAGGCTTTTTCTTCTACTACCAATGAGTAATTTTTTATGCCGCTAATCCCTTTTAATTTTTCTAGTTGTTCATGAGTTACCGTCATCACTTTTCCAGTAGTTGGAGTAACCTTCAGGTCAGTATAGAAAGAAGAATATAATGATTTAACAAGCCCTTCAAAACCATTAAACACACTTAGTACCAATATCAAAGCGGTAGTGCCGATGATAATAGCAGTAATACTTATCCAGGCAATGACATTAATAGCATTGGTGGATTTTTGTGCTTTAAAATATCGCCAGGCAAATAAGAAATGCATATTATCCTTGTCTCCTGATGAGGGATTTTAGTGATTCAATATTATTGTTATATCGCAATCCATTCCCTCACTCTCCTTTTGAAGCTGGAGGTTTTTCCTGTTCAATCTTCTTAAATATCTCTTCCATCTTGAAAACCTGGTCCAGTGTATCATCCTGGAAAAATTTCAATACGGGTATGCTGCGAAGCTGGTGCCGCACTTTTGCTGCCAGCTCTTTTTTTATTTCATGATGACGGTCTTCGATTTTTTGGAGGGCTGCTTTTACATCCTTTACCTGGAAAAAACTCAGGTAAAACCTGGCTTCCAGCAGATCCGGAGTCACTTTTACTGATGAAATGGATACCATACCCCCACCAATCATACTTAACCCCAACCGCTGAAAAATGGTGTTCAACTCCTCATTCAGCAAGCCGGCTATCTGTTTCTGCCTTTTACCTTCTTCCATAGTTATCTCTTTTTACATTTCCGCCTTTGGCAAAGCACCGCAGACACGGTAAAATTAGTTACTTTGCGGCTTTGCAGCAGAAGCATTTTCAATGAAACAATACTCAAGGATTTTCGACTACCTCAAAGCCTATAAAGGGAAGATTATTCTTTATTTCCTGTTCATTTTACTCAGCATCATCTTTTCAATCATTTCAATAGGCATGCTGATGCCTTTTTTACAACTGATATTTGTGGGCACAAAACCACCCGGCAGCAGCAGCAACGTTATTGTACAATCTGTAAACGATTTCCTGAATAATTCGCTGGCGACACGGGGCAAAATTCCAACGCTTGGATACATCTGTGTACTGATGATCATTTTCATTTTGCTGAAAAATCTTTTTCTCTACCTGTCTTATTACATCCTTAACCCCTTAAAGAACCGGGTGGTCAACCATCTCCGGGAAGATCTTTATGACAAAATATTAAGACTTCCTATCGGCTTTTTTAATGAAAAAAGAAAGGGGGACCTGATGAGCCGTATGTCAAATGATGTAGGTGAAGTGGAAGGATCTGTTGTAGGAACACTTGAAGGCTGGATCAGGGATCCGATGACTATTATTGTAACACTTTCTGTTTTATTCCTTATCAGTGCAAAACTTACATTGTTCATCCTTATTCTCATCCCGGTATTGGGATTGGTTATTGGCCGGATTACAAAATCGCTGAAAAGACATTCGCAGGAAGTATCACAAAAGAATGGTGAAACCTTTTCTATCATTGATGAAACACTCGGCGGCTTACGGGTCATCAAAGCTTTTAATATTGAAAAACTGCTCCGGAATAAGTTCTTAACAACAAGTGATGAATTACTGGCAGCTAAAAACAGGATCGCTTATCGCCGTGACCTGGCCTCCCCGCTTTCTGAGGTACTCGGTGTATTGATGTTTACTATTGTATTATACTATGGAGGCCGGTTAGTGTTGCGGGGTGAATTGCTGGATGCATCAGCCTTCCTTGGTTTTCTTGGCATTTTTTATAACATCATCAACCCCGCCAAAGCACTTTCCACTTCGTTCAGCAATATGCGGAAAGGAGCTGCTGCTATCAATCGTATTGAAGAGATACTAAAAACACCGATTACAGTTGATGATAACCCCAACGGGAAACAACTGCTTTCCTTCAATGACAAGATCGAATTCAGAAATGTACGCTTTGCTTATGATGATGCTGTGATTCTCGATAATATTAACCTGATCGTAAAAAAGGGACAAACAATTGCCCTTGTAGGATCATCAGGTGCCGGTAAATCAACACTGGCTGATATGGTACCCAGGTTTCATGATGTGACTGGTGGCGAGGTGCTGATTGACGGAGTAAATATCAAGGATTATTCCCTGCACTCCGTTCGCAGCCTGATGAGTATTGTAACACAGGAACCAATACTTTTCAATGATACTATCGGCAATAACATTGCATTAGGTTTCCAGGGAGCAACTGATGAGCAGATAACTGAAGCAGCTAAAATTGCCAATGCTCATGAGTTTATCATTAAAAAAGAAGGCGGCTATAAAAGCAATATCGGTGACCGGGGCAGTAAATTAAGCGGTGGTGAAAGGCAACGTTTGACAATAGCAAGGGCCGTACTAAAAAACCCGCCGATACTTATACTCGATGAAGCTACTTCATCGCTGGATACTGAAAGTGAGAGATTGGTGCAAGATGCAATCAACAATATGATGCAGAACCGTACCAGCATTGTGATTGCACACCGGCTTTCCACCATTCGTCATGCAGATGAAATCATCGTTCTGCAAAAAGGGAAAATTGTTGAAAGAGGAAACCATGAGGAACTGCTGTCACAAAATGGTTTTTACAGGAAATTGGTTGAGATGCAGGAGGTGAAGTAAAAATCCTGCCGAAGCAGGATTCACTTTTATATTTTATCTGTTGGTTTTTTAATTCCTCAATACCTCCCGGCTTATCACCAGTTTCTGTATCTCACTGGTTCCCTCACCAATTGTACAAAGTTTAGCATCTCTATAGAATTTTTCCACAGGAAAATCTTTGGTGTAACCATAACCACCAAATACCTGCACCGCATCGTTGGCTACTTTTACGGCCACCTCGCTGGCATAATATTTTGCCATGGCAGCTTCTTTGGTCATTGGTTGTTTTCTTTCTTTTAAATCACAAGCCTGTAGTGTTAATAAATCAGCCGCCATTATTTCTGTCGCCATATCTGCCAGTTTAAATGAAATACCCTGGAAATTAGAAATAGGCTGATCAAACTGGTAACGTTCCTGCGAATATTGTAAAGCGGCTTCATAAGCTCCTTTGGCAATTCCAAGGGAAAGAGATGCTATTGAAATTCGTCCCCCATCCAATATTTTCATGGCTTGCTTAAAACCATCTCCCACTTCTCCCAAACGGTTAGCATCAGGGATGCGGCAGTTATCAAATATCATCTCTGCAGTTTCGCTGGCCCGCATTCCGAGTTTGTTTTCCTTTTTCCCGGCACTAAATCCTGCTGTTCCCTTTTCAATTACAAAAGCAGTTGAATTATTTTTTGTTCTTGGCTCACCCGTCCGGCAGATCACTACTGCAACATCACCGCTTTTTCCATGAGTGATCCAGTTCTTTGTTCCATTGATGATCCAATCGTTTCCATCTTTTACAGCAGTACATTTCATATTGCCGGCATCGCTGCCGGTATTGGCTTCTGTCAGTCCCCAGGCACCAATCCACTCTGCTGTTGCCAGTTTGGGCAACCATTTTTTCTTTTGTTCTTCGTTTCCGAACATCATAATGTGTCCTGTACAAAGCGAATTATGTGCTGCGAGGCTCAACCCAATCGAACCGCAAACTTTGGCAACTTCTTCAATCACCGATTTATATTCGAAATAGGAAAGTCCTGCACCGCCATATTCCTCCGGTACCAAAACTCCCATCAAACCAAGCTTTCCCATTTCCTTAAAAATATGAACTGGAAATTCCTGGCTTTCGTCCCACTCCATCACATGTGGCTTGATATGTTGTTGTGCAAAGTCCCTGGCGGTTTGAGCTACCTGTTGGGTAAGCTCAGCAGATTGAAAATTCATAAAAATATAAATCGTTGGTTGTTGTAATAACTGTGCCACTCCAGGTTAAGGGGTGGCACAGTCTTGGGCCTTCGAACGAGGGCAAGCAATCGCAGTTCGACAAGCTCACTACGAAGCAATCATTAAAGGCGGGTGCAAGTTAAGGGAAATTCATTTGAAACTAACAAGTGTTAGCGTAGGAAAATTTTAAACGGTTTGAATCTTATTTAAATTCAAGCACTAGCCCATCGAAGGCCAGGTGAACTTCGTCAGAAAGTTCGGCTTCAATATCGGCGTGGCGGCCTAACTGGTGGGAAATATGGGTGAAATAAGCGGACGGAATTTTCAATTCCTCTGCAAGGTCAATGGCTTCATCCAGAGTAAAATGAGAAATATGCTTTTGTTTCCTGAGAGCATTCAATACTAGCACTTCTGAGCCTCTTATCTTATTCTTTTCCGGTTCATCAATTCGGTTGGCATCGGTGATGTAGGTAAATTTTCCAAAGCGGAAACCCAGCACCGGCATTTTTAAATGCCAGACCAGTATCGGAACCACGGGAATATCTCCAACAACAAATGGCTCCAGCGTAATTGTATTAAGATTCAATTCCGGAATGCCTGGGTACTTTGTGTCACTAAACGCATAGTAAAAATCTCTTCGTAAGGCTTCTTCTGTCAATGAATCAGCATAAATGTTCATTGGCTTTTTATGCAGGAAATTAAATGCCTTCACATCATCAAGCCCTGCCATATGATCTTTGTGGGGATGAGTAAATACTATGGCATCCAGGTGTTTTACTTTTTGTCGCAACATCTGGTAGCGAAAATCCGGGCCTGCATCCACTACCAAGGTAGTGTTAGCAGATTGCACCAGTATGCTTGACCGGAGACGATTGTCTTTTTTGTCTGTGGATGTACATACTTCGCATCCGCAGCCGATCATAGGCACACCACTGCTGGTGCCGGTGCCAAGAAAAGTTATTTTGAGAGATGGATAACTCACTCAACAAATGTAAAGGGCAAAATGTAGAATATGAAATATAGAAGATTTACTTGCCGTTTTCCTCTGTCTCCAGTTTCGAAATGATTCCGGCATACAGCTTTTTAGATTCATCTGTTAACTGTTCCGCATGGATTTCCAATTGAGGAATTAAATCCATTAAGGTGTTAATACGGCCTTCTGTTTGTAAAAACTTATTAAGTACCACCACCTTTTTAGATTCCAGGATACAATAACCACTCTGAAAAGTTCCTCTTTCATACCGCAGTACATAGCCTGCTTCTTCGGGAATGGCTTCTAATTTATCAAGAGTTGTTTGTGTATACTTCATGTGATAGTAAGAAAATGAGTTATTGATGCAAATGTAAAATTATCTGCCCGGTAAACTGGCAAAATCAGTTATTATTTTCCACAACCCATTCACTATTCATCTTCTCCTGTTAATTATTTGCTCTGCATCTTTATTACCGGCACGATCATCTCTTCCAAACTAACTCCACCATGCTGGAATGTGTTCCGGTAATAGTTAACGTAATAGTTGTAGTTGTTGGGATAACAAAGGAAACTGTCCTCCTTTGCAAATATGAATGAAGAATTGATTGTTGGTACCGGCAAACCTGCCTCTCTCGGGTCACGGAAAGCCAGTACTTCTTTGGGTTCATAATTCAGGTTGCGGCCATGTTTGTAACGAAGGTTGGTGGTGGTCTGTTTATCTCCAACCACTTTGTATGGCGTTTTTACCCTCACACTACCGTGGTCAGTTGCTAATACGATCTTGATGTTCTTATCAGCAATTTTTTTCAAGGCCTGGTGCAGCGGCGAATGTTCAAACCACGAAGCAGTAATACTGCGATAGCTCATTTCATCTCCAGCCAGTTCTTTCAACACTTCCATTTCTGTTCTGGCATGACTAAGCATATCCACAAAATTGTAAACGATAACATTCAGATCATTATTAAGCAAATTGTGAATGTTATTGACCAAATCCAGCCCCGCCTGGTTGTTCACTACTTTGGTATAAGAAACCCTCAGGTCATTTTTTCCCAATCTTTTTAATTGTGCCCGGAAAAATTCCTCTTCATGCAAATTCTTTCCTCCTTCCTCTTCATCATTTTTCCATTGAAGTGGAAACTGTTTCTCAATTTCCACCGGCATCAGTCCGGCGAAAATGGCATTCCTGCAATATTGTGTGGCAGTAGGGAGAATGCTGTAAAAACTATCTTCTTCCAAAATGCGGAAGCTCTCAGAGAAAATTGGCTGGATAGCCTTCCACTGGTCGAAACGCAAATTGTCTATTAACACAAAAAACAAAGGAGTTCCTTTTTCCAGGTGAGGCAACACTTTAAATTTCATCAGCGAATGGCTCATCACCGGGCCGTCGGTACTCTTTGGGCTTACCCAGGTACCGTAATTCCTTGAAACGAACTTGAAAAATTCTGTATTAGCCTCACTCTTCTGATTCTGCAAAATTTCCTGCATTTCAGGGCTGTCGCTTTTTTCCATTTCCAACTCCCAATACACCAGTTTTTTATAAATATCCATCCATTCATTATAATCCGGGTTGCTGTTGAGTGCAGTAAAAAGATGACGGAACTGCTGCTGGTAAGCCGTTGTTGTTTTTTCTGCAACTAATCTCCTGTTATCGATTATTTTTTTCAGGCTGAGCCAAACCTGGTTCGGGTTAACAGGTTTAATGAGGTAATCACTTATCTGCGACCCGATTGCATCATCCATCAGGTTCTCGGTTTCGTTTTTAGTGATCAGCACTACCGGCAGTGATTGCTTTATTTCTTTGATCTTGGCAAGTGTTTCCAAACCGGTAATACCGGGCATACTTTCATCGATCAGCACTACATCCACAGGGTTATCCTTTACATAATCTATAGCATCAAAACCGTTGGTAAAGGTTTGAACCTCGTATCCCTTATTTTCAAGGAACATTTTCTGAGACTGCAAGCTTTCTATTTCATCGTCAACCCAAATAATTTTTGCTACTGCCATTCTGATAGTTTAAACTGATTTGCCCGTGAAGTTACGGTATGAGTAAAAATAGCTTTTTAAACCCTGCCTTTGTACTTTTGCCGTCTTGCCTTTAACAAAACAGCAACAATGCCCACTGTCCGCAAAATCATCAACGACCCGGTATATGGTTTTATTACTATTGACCACCCGTTGATACTCCAAATAATCTCTCATCCCGTTTATCAGCGTCTGAGAAACATCCATCAGATGGCTTTTGCCCATTTGGTTTACCCAGGTGCGGTACATTCAAGGCTGCATCATTCTCTCGGTGCTTATCACCTGATGTGTACAGCGTTAAGTGAATTAAAGAGTAAAGGAATTGAGATAACACCCGAAGAAGAATTGGGGGCAAAAGTGGCCATTCTTTTACATGACGTAGGCCATGGCCCGTTTTCTCATGCCTTGGAAAATGAGCTGGTAAAAGATGTACACCACGAAGCTATTTCCATTTTACTGATGGAAAAGCTAAATAATGAGCTGGCCGGGCAATTGAAAACAGCTATTGATATTTTCACCAATAAACATCCAAAAAAATTTTTGTACCAGTTAGTTTCCGGACAATTAGATGTGGACAGGATGGATTACCTGAACAGGGATAGCTTTTTTACCGGTGTAGCTGAAGGAGTGATTGGCTATGACCGTATTCTTAAAATGCTGACTGTAAAAGATGGCAACCTGCTGGTGGAAGAAAAGGCAATCTATTCTATTGAGAAATTTTTAGTGTCCCGTCGCCTCATGTACTGGCAGGTGTACCTGCACAAAACTGTACTGAGTGCAGAAATGATGTTAGTGAAAATTATCCGCCGGGCAAAAGAACTTATTGCCACCGGGCAAACCCTTATTGCTGCGACAGACGAACTTAGTTTCTTTTTAAAGAACTCTGACAGCAATGCCTTTATTGAGCAGCATTTGGAAACGTTTTGCCGTCTTGATGACCATGATGTGATGGCCACGATTAAAAACTGGAGCCATCACCCGGATAAAATATTAGCGACACTTTGCCGTTCATTAGTGGAACGAAACTTGCTAAAAGTAAAACTGCAGGCCGAACCTTTTGACGAAGCTTTTGTAAAAGAAAAAACAAAAGAAGCCTGTGAGAAACTTGGTATCAGCGAAAAAGAATCCGGAGTATTTTGTATTTACCGGCGAAGCCAGTAATACAACCTACAACCCGGGTGATGAGCGGATCAATATTTTATTCAAGGATGGAACAATAAAAGACATATCAAAAGTGGACAATGCGCTGATTCAGCATAACCTGAGCGGCACTGTGAAAAAATATTACATTTGTTACCTGAGGGTCTGATGTTCCTGTCCTATAGCAGCATCAGACCTGAAATTAAAAGCACTTATGCAATTTCCTGCTGCACAAATAGCACTGCTTATCAATGGCAGGCTGGAAGGCGACCCGCAAGCTATGGTTGCTTCTTTTGGAAAGATTGAAGAGGCCAAAGAAGGACAGCTTACTTTTTTTGCCAATCCTAAGTATGAAGATTTTTTATACAGTACAAAAGCGTCTGTGATTATCATCAACGATGCATATGAGTTGAAACAACCTATTGCTGCCACACTTATCCGAGTTGCAGATGCCTACACTGCTTTTGCTACCCTGCTCGGCAAATACCAGGAAATTGTTCAGCAACAGCTTACAGGAATACAACAACCGGTCTACATTTCCGCTTCAGCATCATACGGCGAAAAAGTGTTCATTGGTGCCTTTGCCTATTTGGGTGAAAATGTGAAAGTGGGAAACAATTCAAAGATCCATCCCAATGCTTTTATTGGTGATAATGTCACTATTGGCAATAATTCTGTTATCCATGCCGGGGTTAAAATTTATCATAATTGTGTTATTGGCAATAATGTTATCATCCATGCCGGCACAGTTATCGGAAGTGATGGGTTTGGATTTGCGCCACAGGCTGATGGCACTTTGAAAAAAGTACCACAGATTGGAAATGTAGTCGTAGAAGATAATGTGGAAATTGGAGCTAACAGTACTATTGACAGAGCTACGATCGGTTCTACTATTATACGATCAGGTGCCAAATTGGATAACCTCATTCAAATAGCCCATAATGTGGAAGTAGGCAATTTCACTGTCATTGCTGCACAGGCGGGTGTAAGCGGCAGCACCAAAATCGGAAACGGGGTAATGATTGGTGGGCAGGCTGGTATTGTTGGGCATATACAAATAGCTGATGGTTCAAAAATTAATGCACAGGCAGGTCTTAGGTAAATCATTAAAAACACCGGGTTCTGCAGTTACCGGTTCTCCCGCCTATGATTATAACCAGGCTATCCGCAGCCAGGCCATTGCCCGTAACCTGCCAGAAATGGAGAAAAGAATTAAAGAGCTGGAAGCATTAGTAAAACAATTGCTTTCAGAAAAAGTATCATAACCCTGCTATCAACTCTTCATGAAAATCTGTGGATTCACTTTTGTTCGAAATGCAGTAAAATTTGATTATCCGGTAGTGGCATCCATTACCTCCATCCTTCCCATCGTTGATGAATTTATTGTAAGTGTTGGCAATTGTGATGACGGAACGCTGGAGTTAATTCAATCTATTAATTCGCCCAAAATAAAGATATTTCAATCTGTTTGGGATGATTCATTGAAAGAAGGTGGCAGGGTACTGGCTGTTGAAACCGACAAAGCGTTGGCCAATGTTCCTGCAGATTATGACTGGGCATTTTACCTGCAGGCAGATGAAGTGGTGCATGAAAAACACCTGGATAGTATTGTTTCAGCCGCAAAAAAATATGCTGCCGATAAAAAAGTAGAAGGCCTGCTTTTTAAATATGTACACTTTTATGGCAGTTACGATTACCTGGGTGATTCCCGCCGCTGGTACAGCCATGAAATACGAATGATCAAAAACAATAACAATGTACTTTCTTACAGGGATGCACAGGGCTTCCGGACAAAGGAAAATAAAAAACTTAGAGTGAAAGAGATTGATGCGGAGATATATCATTACGGGTGGGTTCGTCATCCTCATAAGCAGTTAGAAAAACTCACCAACTTTTATAGCCTCTGGAACGGAAAAGAATATGTACCCTACAAACCGGAAGAGAAAGAGCAGTTTGATTTTTCAAAAGATGTGGATTCTGTAGCCCTTTTTAAAGGCACACACCCGGCAGTTATGAAAAAAAGAATCGAAGAAAAAAATTGGGATGCCCGGTTTGATACAAGTAAGAAAAATTTTTCAATTAAAGACCGCATTTTATACCGGGTAGAAAAAATAACCGGGAAAAGACTCTTTTCGTACAGAAATTATAAGGTTATTTAAGCCTCACAGCCTTAATTCAAGGCATTGAAAATGAATAATTATCTTTGCCGGCATGATTTCTTCCACAGAAAATAAAGCTAATATTGAGGGTATAATGGCTCCCAATTTTAACCCCGATAAACAACATACGCTGAAATCAACAGTTAGCATTTCAGGTACAGGGCCTGCACACTGGTGTAATGGCCGACCTGACAATGAAACCTGCGAATCCTGGATTTCGGCTACCAGTTTCAGAGAGTGGATTTACCCGGCCAGCCTATTATTAAAGCAGATTGCGACCTCGTAACAGATGTGAGCCGCGGTACTACTTTAGAAGCCAATGGAGCCAAAGTAAGCACAGTGGAACATGTGCTGGCTGCGCTAGTAGGTATGGGAATAGATAATTGCCTTCTTGAAATAAACGGACCCGAAATGCCTATCATGGATGGCAGTTCGGAACCTTTTGTTGAACTGATAGAAGAAGCCGGTGTTATGGAACAGGATGCTGCTAAAGTCTGGTATAGCATTGATGAGAATATTTATCATTATGATGAAGTAAAAAGAGTGGAACTGGTAGCAATGCCGGCCATGGACTACCAGGTAACTACTTTGATCGATTTTAATTCTCCTGTATTAGGAACCCAGCATGCGGGGTTAAAATCGATGAAAGAATTCAAAGAAGAAATTGCTCCCTGCCGCACTTTCTGTTTTTTACATGAACTGGAAATGTTGCTTGATAATAACCTCATCAAGGGTGGCGATATCAACAATGCCATCGTTATCGTTGACAAACCGGTTGATGAAAAAGGAGATGGACAGGCTAAAGAAAATATTCAACAAAGAGAATATTGAAGTGAAGAGTGAAGGTTACCTAAACAACCTTGAACTCCGGTTTCCGAACGAGCCTGCAAGACATAAACTCTTAGATGTTATTGGTGACCTTGCCTTGATCGGCTATCCCATCAAGGGCCGAATCATTGCTAACCGCCCCGGCCATAGCACCAATGTAGAATTTGCCAAGAAAATAAAACAGTACATCAAGAAGAATAAACACACCAAAGGCGTTCCTGTATATGACCCTAACCAGCCTCCGGTGTATGACCAGCAGTTCATCGAAAAAAGGTTGCCACACCGCTTCCCTTTTGCACTGGTTGACAAGATCATTGAATTAGGCGATGCACATATTGTCGGTATTAAGAATGTAACTTTTAACGAATGGTTCTTCCAGGGCCATTTCCCCGGCAACCCGGTAATGCCTGGTGTACTTCAAATTGAGGCATTAGCCCAATGCGGCGGTATTCTTGCTATTAACCTCAGTGGTGATGGTCAATATGACACTTACTTTCTCAAAATTGACAATTGCAAATTCAAGCACATGGTGAGGCCGGGTGATACTCTTATCCTTAAAATGGAGCTATCAGCCCCTATCCGCCGCGGTATTTGTGAAATGAAAGGAACAACTTATGTAGGTAATAAAGTTTGTGCTGAAGCCGATTTGGTGGCACAGATCATCAAGCGATAAAATGCCATTCATTCTCCAATCTTATTTTCTTCTGAAATGCCCGGTTAGCCGGGCATTTTCTTTTATCCACAAACGGCCAAAATTGGTACAAAAAAGGGGCTGAAATCCGGGTCAGCAGGGCTTATTTTCGTACATTTGTCAGTATTCATTTTTTCATTTCTCACAACAGTTTTTTACCATTTTTATGACCACAGAAGCTAAAGAAAAAGCAGCCGCAATATCAGCCGGTTACAGTGCAGATAGTATCCAGGTTTTAGAAGGTTTAGAGGCCGTTCGTAAACGTCCGGCGATGTACATCGGCGACATCGGAGTAAAGGGTTTGCACCATCTGGTATATGAAGTAGTAGACAATTCTATTGATGAAGCCTTAGCAGGATATTGTAAAAATATCAATGTTACCATTCATGAAGATAATTCCATTTCCGTAGAAGATGATGGCCGAGGTATTCCTACAGCCATGCACTCTAAAGAAAAACGTTCGGCATTGGAAGTTGTAATGACAGTTCTCCATGCCGGTGGTAAATTCGATAAAGGCTCTTACAAAGTATCAGGTGGTTTACATGGTGTCGGTGTAAGTTGTGTTAATGCATTGAGCTCAAACACTGCATGTAACCGTAAACCGTGATGGTAAAATATTTGAACAGGAGTATAAGATTGGTGTTCCGCAGTACCCGGTTAGGGAAGCTGGTGTCAGCGAAACTACCGGTACCAAAGTTCATTTCTGGCCCGATGACAGCATCTTCATCACTACTGCTTATAATAAAGACATTCTCGAAGGAAGATTGAGAGAACTTTCTTTCCTGAACCGGGGTGTCCGCATCATACTTGACTGATCTGCGGGAAAAAGAAGAAGATGGGAGTAACTTATACCAAAAGTTTCTACAGCGAAGGCGGCATTGTGGAGTTTGTCGAAATGCTGGATAGTAGTGCCGGCCGCAATTCACTTATTCCAAAAGTGATTTTTGTAGAAGGAAAAGATGAGAACTACTAATGTGGCAGTAGAAGTAGCTCTTAAGCTATAATGACAGCTACAACGAACACATATATTCTTACGTTAACAATATCAACACTATTGAAGGTGGTACCCATGTATCCGGTTTTCGCCGTGCATTAACAAGGGTATTTAAAAGCTATGGTGATAAGAATGGTTTATTTGAAAAAGCTAAAGTTGAGATTGAGGGGGATGACTTTCGTGAAGGATTAAGTACTATCATTTCAGTAAAAGTCCCCGAACCACAATTTGAAGGACAAACTAAAACCAAACTTGGGTAACAATGAAGTTATGGGTGTGGTAGATTCCACTGTATCAAAAGCACTGGAAGCATATCTTGAAGAAAATCCAAAGGAAGCAAAGAATATTGTGGCTAAAGTAATCCTTGCAGCGCAGGCAAGGGCTGCCGCCAGAAAAGCAAGGGAACTGGTACAGCGTAAGTCTGTACTAACCGGTGGCGGTATTGCCCGGCAAACTGGCCGATTGTTCTGACCGTGACCCGGAACGTTGCGAATTGTTCCTGGTTGAGGGAGATTCGGCTGGTGGTACCGCCAAACAAGGAAGAGACAGAAGCTTCCAGGCCATTCTTCCGCTCAGAGGTAAGATTCTGAACGTAGAAAAAGCGATGGAGCATAAGATTTACGATAATGAGGAGATAAGAAACATGTTTACAGCCCTGGGAGTAAAAATGGGAACACCTGAAGACCCAAAGGCACTTGACCTCAGCAAACTCCGTTATCACAAGCTTATCATTATGACGGATGCTGATGTAGACGGTTCACACATCGCTACACTCATCCTGACTTTCGTTTATCGTTATATGACTGAACTGGTGGAACAGGGTTACGTTTACATTGCCCAGCCGCCACTTTACCTGGTCAAAAAAGGAAAGGAACAAGCTTATGCTTACAACGAAAACCAGCGTAAAGCTTTAATTGAAAAGCTGGGCGGAGGCAAGGACGATTCAGTTAATATTCAGCGATACAAAGGTTTGGGGGAAATGAATGCTAACCAGCTTTGGGATACCACCATGAACCCCGACACCCGGACCCTGAAACGGGTAACCATTGAAAGTGCCGCTGAAGCTGATAGGGTTTTCAGTATGCTGATGGGGGATGAAGTAGCTCCAAGAAGAGAATTTATTGAGAGACATGCCAAGTATGCAAAGCTTGATATTTAAAAATCTAAACGGTTGAAAATAAGATATTTAGCCCCGTTATTTCGGGGCTTTTTTATGCCTGTTTGCAACTTTTCCCCTTTAAAACCGGCCGGATTGCTTAATTTCAAGGATTACTAACTCAAAAACTATTGACCATGTCAGACGTAAAAATCACCGCTTACAACGTAAAGACCAAAGAAAAAGGAGTAGAGATGTTTGATGCTGTGATCACAAAAACAGCAAAAGGTGCCTATATGGCCCAGGGTAATGATGGGAAAGGCAATAAGCTCACCACATTGATGGGCGAAGAAAAGGCCATGGCAGCCATTAAAGCCGGCATTGCCAAGCAAGGTTGGTAAAAGAGCATCCGCACAACAACTAAACTGATTAGGAGAATATCAGGAAACTCCGCCCCTTTTTAAACAGGGCGGAGTTTCTTTTATTATTGCTTAATCAACCGGAACGATTGTTTTTGGTCGCCAACCGAGGCTTCCAGAAGGTATAAACCGCTGACAAATTTTGAGTTTTGCAGGTCGATGTTGATTTTTTGTACAAACCCGTTGGCTGATACCTGCTGCTGCTGAACCATTTTACCAGCCAGATCATAGATTTTCGTTGTGATCAACACCCCGTCATTTGCCTGAAAACTTAAGTTGAAGATGCCTCCCGAAGGATTTGGATAAACCTGCCATACTATCGCTTCATCAAACACAACTGGCCGGATGGCCGAATACCTTGAACTACCATCGTTTTCAATAATTTTTAAACGATAATAACGAACCCCGGTTTTTCCTGATTCAATATCAGTAAAACTGTATCGCTGCTCTAGCACAGAATTTCCCTGGCTCCTTACCTCTCCTATTTTTACAAACTGGCTTTGCTGGTAACTGCTGTTCCCTTTGGCCACTTCTATTTCAAAGCGGTTCACATTATTCTCAGATGCTGTTACCCATTCGGTAAGCACATCTTTACCATTCTTTTTCCTGGCAGTAAAACTAATAAGCTGTACAGGTAATGCCTGGCTGTTATTAAATCCGCCATTGTTCAGCCAAAACTCTGAGAAGTCTTTTACTTTGAATTCCGCATAATAGCCTTTATCAAAAGGAACTTTTATGGCTTTACCAGAATTGATAAATAACCAGTTTCCCTGCAGATCATCAATTACAGTTCCGTTCTCAAAATTATCATCCGGGTCACTGTATTTGGAAACACCCAACTCATATGCCGTGGTTGGTTTATAACAGCTGCCGCAGCCAGCGGCATTTATCAGGGCTTCAGTTTCAGTATCCAGGAAATAAAAACGAACCGTTGCAGAATCAGCGAGGGCAATAGTAGCCGGCTTAATGGTGATATTCCGGTCATGATAATATTGACCGTTGGTACTTCTTACTCCCCCTGTGTTTATGTAAGATTGAACATTAGTGTTACCAAGGTTCTGGCCGTTGGGATTTACAGAGGCTATCACTTTATTAGTACCAATATCAATAAAGTTAATCCAGTTAGAGCCGTTCACCGCTGGTTGATTCGCTACGGGGCTGGTTCCTGTTACATCATAAATGCCATTTACATTACTATAGATATGTATATCATCAACAGCTATGCCATCCCGGTTCACTGACTGGTCAGATGCCATAACAATCCGAAGTCGTAACCGGCTCAACCCCGCTGGTAAAGGAATAGTAGCCACATGCCAGCGATGATAGTTCTCCACACTCCACATATTATTGCCTGCATAGGCCCGGTTGTACCAATTGGTTCCCTGTCCTGATGCGCCAAGCCGTGTCCATGTAACTCCATCAGAAGAATACTCCACATAAGCACCATCGCAGGCAACACTACCACCACAATCCTCCAGGTCTAAAGCAACACTAAAGCTTAATGTGGGAGACGTAACTGTTGAAATATCGTAGCAGGGAGAATAGAGGTAAGACTTTTCTACATCATTATAATTTCCAATCACTCTTGTCTTCCAGGCTTTACTGCCACTTGCAGCCCTGTTGATTTTTGTTGACGCCGGTGTTCCGTACTCCCATGAATTATTCTTTCCTCCGGTATACCAGTTTCCAGTACCTGATTCAAAGTTTTGCAGATGCGGTACAGAATTGGTAACAGTGATGACCGGGGAGTTAACAAGTGTTAAACTCAATGTATCATTATCCGGGTAAGTATCAGTAGGATACGCCACTCTCACTTCAACAAGATGCGAACCCAATACAGAAAGATCAGCTGTGGCAGTAAACGTAAACTGAGCTGTCGAATTCGCTGCTATGAACGGAACAAGCTCATCAGGAACAAATGCACCACCATCCACCCGGAAACGGACCGGAACATTGCTGACATTTGTATTTGCACTATTGCGAACAGTTATTGTAACAGGTGTTGTGGCAGTTAATGCACAGCTGGAAGAAAGCGGTGCATCAATACTTATCATTTGCATATCATCTGTTACTTTATACAACCTGACATTATCAAATGTATAACCGGCTGCCCCATCATTATCGGCAGCCTGCTGATTTCCGTATTGGCCCCAGCGAACCTGAAAACTGGTAGCAAAGTTTTGCGAAGGAGCAGCATTAAATAACAGATCGCCTACTTCTATACTTGCTGATAACTTGTAAGTGCCATCCACTTCGTTTTGATTGGCAGAAAGGTCATAGGCTTCTACCCAGTTCAACGTATCTCCCCCTCGCACCCATACTTTGTTTGCAGCATTATTATCCTGCCCATGATTTTTATAACGGAAATCAAGCCGGATGTCGTCAGCAGAAGAATTAAATGTATTAAGGTTAAAGGTACCTGTCAGGGAGTCTGTATTGCCGCTATTTAGTATTTCTGCATCCAATGTCAATGCCCTATTGCCTGAGAAAGCCATACCCGTATTAATAAATGTCCTGATCCTTCCTGTATCATTACTGGTTACAAAATCGTAACGGTCCAGGCCGGTTAGACCAACTTGTCTTCTGTTATAAGATTGAACCGGGACTGCATCATAATTATCATTGAACACAGCCGGGTAAACAATAGCCGTAATAGCCGGATTATCTAATTGCCTGAATGTTTTTGTCAGAGAATTATTTACCGGAACCGGATCACCGGCAACAGATGCACTGGCCGCTATTTCATAACTGCCAACAGATGCCATATTAATAGTGCCGGCAAGGAATGTATAGTCCAATGTGCTTCCCCCTGGTATGTTGGGATTAGTAATAACCTCGTTCACAGGTGCTCCTGCATTCAGCGTATAACTTACAGTAATATTGCCAACAGTAGGAGCATCATCAAGATTTTTAATCCGAACAGTTACCGGCACATTGTTTCCCAATGCGGTTGATGTCAGCAACCGGCCATTTGATGCCGGAGATACAATTGCATCCAGCTTAATATCCCCATCCGATATTGTACCGTTACAGCTACCCGTATCGGGTTTGCGGGAAATAGCAATAGCTCTTCTTCCGGGATTACTATTCATCCTTGCCCTTACGGTTACCCAATAGGTTGTATCTTTTGATAAACCACTGAAAGTGTAAGTATTTCCTGCTGTTGTAGCAACTGAAATCATTTCATCGCCCTGCAACATCATCACTTCATAGTCAGTGGCTGCTGTTACACTTGTCCAGTTGATAGTGATGTAGCCTTCGCACTGGTTAATATCGGGGGCTAAAGTAACAACTGGTTGTGCAAGAATAGTGAATGGAAAGCTGGTACTGCTTGCACCTGTTGCGTTCTTCGTTACTCTTATCAAAGCTTCTGTAGTGGGTGTATTTCCAACAAGGAATCCAAAATCAGGGCCGCCTGTCCAGTAGCGAATGTTCGCAGGAACTGCATTGTCCAGCAGCGTCCATGATGCGCCGTTGTTAAGCGAATACTCCAGGGTGAAAGTACTGGCCGCATCACCATGCGAATCCCACTGTATCAAAATCCTTTCTCCTGGAATATAAGTATCGCCGCCGACAGGTGCCACCAGCTTAATATCTACGGGCACATAATCATATACCACAAAGTATTG
The DNA here is from genome assembly GCA_037045605.1 of Chitinophagaceae bacterium. Classification (GTDB taxonomy): domain Bacteria; phylum Bacteroidota; class Bacteroidia; order Chitinophagales; family Chitinophagaceae; genus JJ008. The sequence goes on from JBAOHK010000011.1 coordinate 518,720, forward strand.
TTGCGGCGAATTTTGCGGAACAGCTGTTCCTTTTACCTTCACTGTATAGTCACCGGCAGCAGGATTATCAATAGTTACCTGCTCAATATTATTGATATGGTCCGCACCAGAGCCTGCTGTAAGATTTACATTTGCAGGAATAGTATCAAGTATTCTTGGTAAAACGGTTGTTACCGGTACCGGCGTTTCTACCTCAAGATCAAGATCGTTCACTAATGCCTGGCTGGCAATTACTGCAGCAGCAGGATCGTTCCATACCAACATTACTTTTAGTTTTGACAAGCCGGCCGGAACATTGATAACAAATGAATTTGTAACTGCAGTAGTAATAGTAGCAGAATCAATGTGATTGTTTTCCATCATATTTACAGAACGCCACAGATTCATAAATCCAAAGCCATGTCTGAAATCTGGTCCATCATTACCTCTGTCATCAGCACCATTGCAGATCAAAGCTTTTACGAGGGCATTTTTAGGATCTTTCCCGGTTAACTGACGGAATCTTTGATATAATAAACCTGCACCTCCAGCCACAGCCGGTGAGGCCATACTCGTACCAGTGTTCTCTGTATAATAATCATAGACAGGATACGGTGCACAGGACATGATGTATGATCCAATTGTTATCACTTCCGGTTTTATTCTTCCATCCCTTACCGGGCCTTTACTTGAGGTAGCAAACAGATCTCCGTTGGGTGGCGCATTTCCAACAGTAAGGACATTCTTGGCAGACTGGTAACCGCCATAAACTGTCCTGAATCCATTTGGATAAGGTGAACAGGTGTTGGAGCCGCTGTTACCTGCCGCAAAAATATTTTCCAGGTTTGGTAAGCTAAATGCCTGCTGATCCAATATCCTTGAATACAGATCATACAAACCATGATAACTGCATTCATCAATATTACCGTAAGAGTTATTAGTGATGACCATGCCGTAATCTGTCACATAAGCAGGGGCATTATTAATGATTCCGGCAAATACCTGGGAAATGACGGTTGATTTTGGTGCAAAACCAGTCCTTAATTCATCACGGATGCCGGCACCACCGATAGTGCCTGCCACATGCTGTCCATGCATATTATTGTAAGTGATAGCAGACCGGTCAATTAATCTGCCGGTAAAATCCGGATGCCGCTGCGGGTCCGAATTGTCCCCCACACCAATCACTACACCAGTTCCTTTCAGGTCGCGGCCACCAACACTTAATGGTGCGTTCAGTAACGTTGCTTTAGAGCCGTCACGGTTCCAGTTGGTCCAGCCGTTCAATGGTTTGTCCTCGCCAGGTGCTGGTTGTACATATTCCACAAATGGAAAAGATGCCAGTTCAAAAACTCTTTGTGCTGCAATCCTGAGAGAGAGAATATTGTAATCTTTATAAAGATCATTTGTGATATCAATATTTTTGGATAAGAATTCTTTTCGTACAGTTTCAAAAGAAAAGGTTTTAGGAAAACTTATCCATACATCAACAGTGCCGGGAGTTTTTACTGCCCATGCAGGGAAAAGTCCGGATGAGATAGAGCCATGCATCTTTTGCGAAGGGGTCAGTTCAACAACAGACCTTGCTTTTGTTCGCAATAGAATTGATTCATCCAATAAACCTGTAATCGTAACAGTATATGCGTTGTTGGGTATGTAATCCAGCAACTCTATTCCGGCTTGCTTCAATTGATCTTTTTCATTTTCTGTTGGCAATTGTTCAAACTGAATAATTGCAAAAGTCTTTTCGTCAGTTCTTGCTGCGTTGCGGTTAAACTGATTCAGTTTTTCTTCAGTAATATTTTTTGGAGGAGTAATTGTCCCTGTCTTGAGCAGCAGGTTATACCGGGAATCATCCTGTGCCAATGAGGAAAAACTCACAAGCAGGCAGATAGTTATCAGGGGAATTGGATTGGATCTCATAGCGACTTTTAAGAATACTAAAAATAATACAAATACCTGAGAAAAGCCAATACCGTACAGGATTTGAAGCAACTACGTAAAATTTCCTAAGCAGGGATTTTGGGAGCAGAAAAACAGTAAGAATGCATGGATTGCAGAAACCGGTGCATCTCATCCATATTTTTCATATTGTCACCGATAAGCATAAATAATTTTCCGGTCTGTTTTAGTTTGGCTTTATTGGTTCCGGTTTGCAGAAACTGAATTATTTTCTGGAATGTGGCGGATTCAAAGTAAGGAGAATCGGGCCGGTTGATAAAGAAACAACGAAGTGTATTGTCTTTCAAACTCATTTTCTCAAACCCAAGGTCAACTGCCAGTTTACGGCAGCGAACTGTGATAAACAAATCTTCTACCTGTTGCGGCAGATCACCAAACCGGTCTTCCATTTCTGTTTTCATGACCGCCAGGTCTTCTTCTGTCTCGCAACTATCCAATCGTTGATACAGGGATAACCGCTCAGTAATACTTTCCACATAATCATCCGGTATTAATATCTCCAGGTCTGTATCAATAGTGCAGTCTGAAACAAAATCATCCTGTTTTGCAATTTCTTCCTTGAATAATTCTTTAAACTCTGTCCGCTTTAATTCTTTGATAGCTTCGTCAAGAATTTTCTGGTACATTTCAAAGCCGATCTCAGCCATAAATCCGCTTTGCTCTCCACCCAGCATATTTCCAGCACCTCTAATATCAAGATCCCTCATAGCTATCTGAAAGCCGCTTCCCAGTTCGCTGTGCTGTTCCAGTGTTTGCAATCGTTTCTTTGAATCATTTGGCAAAGTACTCATTGGCGGAGCAAGTAAATAACAGAATGCTTTCTTATTACTTCTGCCAACCCTTCCTCTTAACTGGTGCAAATCACTTAATCCAAACTGATGTGCATTATTAACAATGATAGTATTCACATTGGGTATATCTACCCCACTTTCTACAATGTTGGTACAGATCAGCACATCATACTTTCTGTCAATAAAATCGAAGATCCTTTCTTCGAGTATATGGCCTTCCATTTGTCCGTGAGCATAGCCAATGCTTAAGTCGGGACAAAGGGCCTGAATGATGGCTGCCATTTCTGGTAAACCGGCAATCCTGTTATAAATAAAGAATATCTGTCCGCCTCTTTCTGTTTCAAAATAAATGGCTTCACGGATAAAATCTTCATTATACACCTGCACTTCAGTTTGGATCGGCTGACGGTTCGGCGGTGGCGTATTCATAATACTCAGATCCCTGGCGCCCATCAAAGAGAATTGCAATGTTCTTGGTATTGGAGTAGCTGTTAATGTCAGGCAATCAACAGCAGTACGAAGGGTTTTAATCTTTTCTTTATGAGCTACCCCAAACTTCTGCTCTTCATCCACTACCAGCAGGCCAAGGTCCTTGAACTTTACTTCCTTTCCCAGCAAACCATGAGTGCCGATGATAATATCAATTTTCCCTTCTTCTAACCGCTTCAATGTTTCCTTTTTTTCTTTCGCCGATTTGAAACGATTAATATAATCAACCGTAACAGGAAAATCCTTCAATCTTTCCTTGAAAGTCTGATAGTGTTGAAAAGCTAAGATCGTTGTTGGCACCAGTACGGCAGCCTGCTTTCCATCCACACAGGTTTTGAACGCAGCCCGGATGGCTACTTCTGTTTTGCCAAAACCTACATCACCGCACACTAACCTGTCCATCGGAGCAGGAGATTCCATATCTTTTTTTACATCGGCAGTCGCCTTGCTTTGGTCGGGAGTATCTTCATAAATAAAAGAAGCTTCCAGCTCCGTTTGCATATAATTATCCGGCGTATGCTGAAAGCCCTGCTGTGCTTTTCTTTTGGCGTAGAGCTTTATCAGGTCAAAAGCAATTTCCTTAACCTTAGTCTTTGTTTTCTCCTTTAACTTATTCCATACATCGCTACCAAGTTTATTTACTTTCGGCACACTGCCATCCTTACCGGTGTACTTAGCAATCTTATGCAGGCTATTGATATTGACATATAAAATATCAGTGTCTTTATAGATCAGCCGGACCGCCTCTTGTAATCTTCCGTTCACTTCGAGTTTCTGCAAACCACTGAAAATTCCAACACCATGATCAATATGCGTAACAAAATCTCCCGGTTGTAATTCACGGAGTGTTCTTAGTGTTAAGGCCTTGTTCTTATTATAAGCCTGCTTGACTTTATACTTATGGTACCGCTGAAAAACCTGGTGGTCTGTGTAGCAAACAAGTTGAAGGTCTTCATCAATAAATCCTTCATGAATGGAAGTAGCAATAGGATTAAAAGCAATCTCAGCCTTCAGGTCATCAAAAATACTTTGCAACCGTTCCAGCTGCTTTGGGTTTTCCGCAAAAATGTATAACTGGAATTTTTTTGCTTCCCAACTTTTTAAATCCCTTATCAGGAGATCAAACTGCCGGTTAAATGCCGGTTGCTCCTTTGTATTAAATTCTAATTCAAAATCAGCGAGGTGAGACTGGTAGCCAAATTCAACCAAATGTTTTTTGCCAAACTCCTCTTTTAAACAATCAGCACTAATAAAATCATCTGCTGTTACATTCTTCTTTTCTATTTTATCAGCATCCAGTTCCCTTGTAGTCGAACCTGATTCATTCATCATCCTTAGAAAAGCATGAAGATCTGCTTCGCTGTCAGCAAGGTGTTCTTTGCAAAGTTTATAATCCTGCATCCAAACGATCGTATTCTCCGGCAAAAAATCAAACAAGGAAACCCGGTCTTCATTTTCAAATTGCGTATCAACATTTGGGATAATGCTAACCTGCAGCAGTTTTCTTTCGCTCAGTTGTGTTTCCGGGTCAACAATACGGATGGAATCCACATCATTGCCATACAGCTCGACCCGGTAAGGCTTTTCATTACCAAAAGAATAAATATCAAGAATACCTCCTCTTATAGCAAATTGTCCCGGTTCATAAACAAAATCTGTTCTTTCAAATCCATAATCTGCCAATTTCAATAACAATTCCTCAACATTCAGCCTGTCGCCTGATTTAATATGAATGATGTTAGAAGATAGGGTTGACGGTAACACTACTTTTTCGAACAACGCTTCCGGATACGTTACCAGCACTTTCTTATTACCGCCAGTCGCAATCTTTGTTAATGCTTCAGTACGAAGCATAACATGTGATGAATTCAGCAATTGGTAGTTCTTCCTGTTTTTGAAAGAAGAAGGGAAATAAAAAATATCCAGTGCCTCAGTCAGGTTTTCAAGTGTATTATGGAAATAGGCCGCCTCCTCAGCATCATTCAAAACAATAAGATGGTTAAGCTGAGAACAGGACGGATGCATAAAAGCTGCTGCAACTACAAACTGCGACGAACTTCCCTGTAAATTTTTAAGGTAGATTTTCTGCGATTGTGCAAAAGAAAGCCTGTCCGCCAGTTGAAAAAGGCGGGGGGTGTTTTGATACTGTTCCAGCAAATCCTTTACACTCATGAGAGGCGCAAAGATAAACCATCTTTAAAAGTTACAGCACAATAATTTCCTCTTTTCAGAACATATAAACATAGTATTGGTTTTACCTTTATCCAAATCAACAAGAATGGCCCTACAACCCTGGCGCAAAGGCAAAGTAATACGGATAGAAGATTATACGCATAATACGAAACGGTTCTGGATCGAGGTGCCGGAGCTTGACAGGTTTGATTTTATTCCCGGCCAGTTTGTTACATTAGACCTGCCCATTCATGAAAAACCTAATAAACGCTGGCGCAGCTATTCCATCTCTTCATGGCCGGACGGCAGCAATGTTTTTGAACTGTTGATCGTACAGGCACAAGGTGGCCTGGGAACAACCTATCTCTTTAATGAAATAAAAGTGGGCAGTGAGCTGACTTTACGGGGAGCACAGGGGGTCTTTACATTGCCTGCAAAAATTGAAAAAGATATTTTTCTTATTTGCACAGGTACTGGCATAGCACCATTCAGAAGTATGGTCAATTATATTCGTCTGCACAATGTTCCAATTAAAAATATCCACCTTGTATTTGGGTGCCGTAAAAAAGAAGACCTGCTCTACTATAGTGAGCTAAAAGAACTGGAACAAAAACTAACCGGCTTCCACTACCATCCCACCCTGTCCCGTGAACATTGGGAAGGGAATTATGGATATGTACATCCTATATATATGGAGCTTTGTAAAAACAAACAGGAAGCTCTTTTTTTCCTTTGCGGATGGAAACATATGGTTGATGAAGCCCAAAAACATATTCTCGAAATGGGATATGATAAAAAAGTAATCCACCTGGAACTTTACGGATGATATTCAGCAACCCCGGCGTTGATAAGTGTCATATTTAATTTTAACGCATAGTTACTATATTCGTACCAAACCAATCTGCACATGGGTGCTTCATCGCTTATTGTACTGATCATTGCTGCTATTGCCTTTTCCGGCATAGCCATCCTTCTTTCAAAATTTGTACTGAAAGCCACTACTAATAAACAAAAAGGTGAGCCTTACGAATGTGGTATACCTACTCAGGGTAAGACATGGATACAATTAAATGTGGGTTATTATCTTTTTGCCCTCATCTTTCTGATTTTTGATGTAGAGCTTGTTTTTTTATACCCCTGGGCAGTAGTGGCAAAGAATATGGGCTGGGTGGCATTGATTGAAATTGTCATTTTCTTTTTCATTTTATTCATGGGCTTTTTATATGCCCACAAGAAAGGTGCATTGAAATGGATGTAAAGCAACAAACAGCCAAAAGTGATTTTCCGGGGCAGATACATGAAACGCCGGGTGGCGGCATCGTCCTCAGCAAACTGGATGATGTCATCAACTGGGCAAGATCAAATTCTTTATGGCCGCTGACCTTCGCTACCAGCTGCTGTGGCATTGAATACATGGCGGTAGCCGGTGCGAAATATGATTTCTCCCGTTTTGGTTTTGAAGTAGCAAGAGCAACACCCCGCCAGGCCGATGTTATCATCATTGCCGGTACCATTGTAAATAAAATGGCCCCTGTATTAAAAAGATTGTACGACCAGATGGCAGACCCGAAATATGTGATTGCTATGGGAGCCTGTGCCATCAGCGGCGGCCCATTTTTCTATAATACTTATTCTGTTGTAAAAGGTGCCGATCATGTGATACCGGTGGATGTGTATGTGGCCGGCTGCCCGCCAAGGCCCGAAGCTTTGCTTCATGCATTGATAAAATTGCAGGAAAAGATAAAAAGCGGACTAACAAGGGAACAGATAAGAAAGGACAAAGATTAGTTATGTCGAACGAAGAATTGAAAACCAAAATAACCGAATTGCTGCCAGCAGCCACTTTTGAAGAAGGTGGCGAATGGCTCACTATTAATATTGAGCCGAAAGACTGGTTACCGCTGGCACAACAACTTCGCAATGAAGATTCCTTATATTTCGATTATCTTTTTTGCCTGACCTGTATTGACTGGAAGACACATCTTACCATGGTGTATCACTTATCTTCTACCAAATACAGGCATAATATAGTTATCAAATCAAAACTGGACAGAAGTAAACCTGAAATTGAAACAGTTTCCCATATCTGGAGAACTGCTGAATTTCATGAAAGAGAAGTATATGAAATGTTTGGAGTGAATTTCCTGAACCATCCCGACCTGAGATTACTGATATTACCTGACGGATGGGAAGGAAAGAATCCCTTAAGGAAAGATTTTGAAGACCCTATTAATATGATCAAACTCTGATATGTTTGAAGAAGTAGGCACAACGACTGAAGGCGACATCATCATAAATGTAGGACCACAACATCCTGCCACACACGGTGTATTGCACCTGGTCATTACATTGAATGGCGAAACGATCAAAAAGGTTGAGCCTCACCTGGGATACATACACCGATCTATCGAAAAAATGTGTGAGAGCCTCAGTTACCGGCAATTCATCTATGTCACCAGCCGGATGGATTATCTCTCTTCGCATATTAATAATCATGCCTGTGCTTTATGCGTTGAGAAAGGGTTGCAGGTAGAAGTTCCGCCAAGAGCACAGGTGATAAGAGTGCTGATGGACGAACTCACAAGAATTGCCTCCCATGAACTTTGGTGGGGAGCTATGGCGATGGATCTTGGTGCATTCACTCCTTTTTTCCATGCTTTCAGGGAAAGAGAAAGCATCAATGATATAATGGAAGAAACCTGTGGTGCAAGATTGACAATGAACTATATGGTACCCGGTGGTGTGATGCAGGACCTGCATCCAAATTTCCAGAAGAAGGTGAAAGAATTCATGCAATTATACAAACGTAAGATCCATGAATATGATGAACTGGTAACCGGTAATATCATTTTTCAGAACAGGATGAAGAGGTGTTGGTTATTTGTCTGCAGAAGATGCTGTTTCTTACGGATGTTCAGGCCCTGCGGCAAGAGGCAGCGGTGTTAGTTGTGATATAAGAAAAGTATATCCTTACGAAATATATGATAAGCTGGAGTTTGATGAAGTACTGGAAACTGGCGGTGACTCATTTGCCCGTTATATGGTACGTATCCGGGAAATGCAGCAATCCATCCGTATCATTGAACAACTGATTGATAATATTCCTGAAGGAGATTTCCAGGCAAAGACAAAAGCCGTATTGAAATTACCAAAAGGAGAATTTTATACAAGAGTGGAAACGGCCCGTGGCGAACTGGGTGTATATATTGTAAGTGAAGGTGGTACAACTCCGTACAGGATAAAATTCCGTTCACCCGGATTCTCTAACCTTTCAGTACTGGACCATATTGCCAGGGGCAGTAAGCTGGGCGATCTGGTAGCGATGATGGGAACATTAGATTTAGTAATACCTGATATAGACAGATAATGTGGAGTTTTTCTAACATAGCGAACAACATTGCATGAATGGTTAAGCAAAACGTTTAATCCGACAATGACATTGATCATTGAAATGGTTCTTGCCGGTGTTGCAGTGATTGGTTTGTTTGCAGCTTTGGGATTGGTGCTGGTCATCATGGAAAGAAAAGTATCTGCCTGGATGCAGATACGACTTGGTCCAAACCGTGTTGGCCCGAAAGGGTTACTTCAATCCTTAGCTGACACATTAAAACTATTAGTGAAAGAAGGATTGACACCGAATGGTGCCGATAAATTATTATTCAACCTGGCTCCTTTTATCGCCATGATCGTTGCCATGCTGTTGATGGCACCTATTGCTTTTGCGAAAGACTTTCAGTTGTGGGATCTAAATATTGGTGTACTGTATGTTTCTGCTGTTTCATCCATTATGGTAATCAGTATACTGATGGCGGGATGGGCAAGTAACAATAAATATTCCCTTATGGGTGCGATGCGAAGTGGTGCCCAGATTGTCAGCTACGAATTATCTGCCGGTTTATCTGTGCTGGCTGTAGTCGTAATGACGGGCAGCCTGCAAGTGTCCGACATCATTCATTCGCAGGCTGATGGCTGGTGGATATTTAAAGGACATATTCCTGCATGATCATCGCATTTGTCACCTTTATTATTGCTGTTACAGCAGAAACCAACAGGGCGCCATTTGATTTGGCAGAAGCAGAATCTGAATTAACAGCTGGTTTCCATACTGAATATTCAGGAATGAAATTCGCTTTGTTTTTCCTGGCTGAATATGTGAATGTATTTATCGTTTGTGCAATCGGAGCAACGCTGTTTCTCGGTGGCTGGATGCCATTCCATATCGGCAACTGGACTGATTTCAACCATGTGATGGATTATATTCCATCAAGTGTATGGTTCTTTGGAAAAACGTTTTTCCTGATATTCGTTATCATGTGGTTCAGGTGGACATTTCCGAGATTACGGATTGACCAGCTACTTAACCTGGAATGGAAATACCTGTTGCCAATAAGTATGATAAACTTATTGATAGTAACAGCGATGGCGATATTGGAATGGCATTTTTAGCCCCCATTCCCCTGAAGGGGAGGATGGTGGCTGATTGAAAATATAAATTAATTTGAATCTAAATCCTCCGCTACAGGCGGATCAGGAGCATGTTTATTACGAAGTACATAAAAGATGTTTATAAGGGAGTAAGGTCATTGCTTATCGGCATGAAGCGAACCTTGTATTATTTTACCCATCACAAAGAGATCATCACCCAGCAATATCCTGACAACCGGGATACGTTGATTTTGCCAGAACGGTTCAAGGGGGAAGTGGTGATGCCGCATAACGAGAACAATGAACATCGTTGCACTGGTTGCCAGGCCTGTGAACTGGCCTGTCCCAACGGTACCATTAAAGTGATATTCAAAAACGATATAACACCCGAAGGCAAGAAGAAAAAAGCGATTGATAAACTGGTGTATCACCTGGAATTGTGCACCATGTGCAACCTCTGCATTGAAGCCTGCCCTTCAGATGCTATTAAAATGGCACAGACATTTGAACACAGTGTGTTTGACAGGAATGAACTGACAAAAATTTTAAATAACCCCGGATCTAAAATAATGGAAGGCGTAGAATGATTACTGGCTCAACTATAATATTTTACTTACTGGCAGCATTAACGCTGACTTGCGGAATATTGTCTGTTTCCACAAGGCAAATATTCCGTGCAGCAATTTATTTATTGTTTTCCCTGATTGGCATTGCCGGTATTTATTTCTGGTTACAATATGAATTTATCGCTGCAGTACAAATAGTAGTGTATGTGGGAGGAATTGTAGTACTGATCATCTTCTCCATATTCCTTACGCAACAGGCGGGAGAGAAATTACCTAAACAAAAATTGGGCAGAAAGATATTTTCGGCACTGGCTGTTTTCTGCGGCTTTGCATTAACAATGGTACAGGTGTACCAGCATGAATTTGATTTTGATAAGGCATTGGTATATCCTTCAGTATCCAATATAGGACAAACTATGCTCAGTACTAAAGAAGGCGGATATGCCTTGCCATTTGAAGTGATTTCGATGTTATTACTGGCCGCCATGATTGGATGTATTGTAATTGCCTTACGAAGTAAACCTGAAACAAAATGATGGAGCCCGGACTATATCATATTTTATTTATCAGTGCAGCACTGTTCTTTATCGGTGTGTATGGTTTTCTTACCCGGAGAAATCTTATTACCATGCTGATGAGTATTGAGCTGATACTAAACAGTGTGAATCTGAATTTCATTGCATTCAATAAATACCTGTGGCCCGGAAAACTGGACGGGTTGTTCTTTACCTTATTCATCATCGCTATTGCTGCGGCTGAAGCTGCTGTAGCCATAGCCATCATTATTAATTTATACCGCAGTCACCAGTCCATTGATGTGGAGAATGCCGAAGACTTAAAGTATTAAACCAATATGCCCAACGCAACTATTATAGCACTTATTCCTTTGTTGCCGCTTGCCGGGTTCTTATTGCTGGGTTTATTCGGCAGAAAGATTTTTAAAAACAGCTCCGGCCTTATCGGAACTGTCCTTTTACTTGCTTCCACCATCCTTGCCCTGTACACAGCTTACGAATATTTTTTTGTTTACGGTAAAGTTGATGGTGTATACCAGCAGTTCATCCCGATGAAGCTGACCTGGCTGGAATTTTCTCCCGGGGTATCAATTGATATTGGATTGACGATTGACTCCATTTCTGCGATGATGCTGGTGGTTGTGACTTTTGTTTCATTAATGGTACACATTTACAGTCTTGGTTATCTGAAAGGTGAAGAGAGATTCCCCACTTACTATTCGTTTCTCGGACTGTTCACTTTTTCCATGCTTGGGTTAGTGCTGGCCAGCAATATTTTCCAGATCTATATTTTCTGGGAACTGGTTGGTGTATCATCATTCCTGCTGATCGGTTATTACTATGATAAGCCAACTGCAGTAGCCGCCTGTAAAAAAGCATTCATCGTTACCCGTTTTGCAGATTTGGGTTTCTTGATAGGCATCTTAATATTATCATTCAGCTCAGGAACACTCGATTTTGCCACCCTCATTCAGCGGCTAACTTCACCCGAGTCAAATGAGATCAAAACAGCTGTTACTTATTCATTCCTTGGTGTATCTGCTTTGTCATGGGGAGCGGCACTGGTCTTTATCGGAGGTGCCGGTAAGAGTGCAATGTTTCCCCTGCATATCTGGTTGCCGGATGCAATGGAAGGCCCCACTCCTGTTTCCGCCTTAATTCATGCTGCAACAATGGTTGTGGCCGGTGTTTATCTTGTTGCAAGATTATTCCCGGTGTTTGCTCTTACCACACCGGGTGTACTGGAGATTGTTGGGTGGGTTGGTGCTGTATCAGCCATCATCGCAGCCATCATTGCCTGTACACAAACAGATATTAAAAGGATACTTGCATATTCAACCATGTCGCAGATCGGGTATATGATGTTTGCATTAGGTGTTTCAAAATATGGCGGCGAAGCCGGACTGGGATACACTGCTTCTATGTTTCATTTGTTTACCCACGCCATGTTCAAAGCATTGTTATTCCTTGGTGCCGGTGCAGTGATACACTATGTACATAGCAATGATATGAAAGACATGGGCGGATTGAGAAAATATTTACCCATTACGCATATCACTTTCTTAATAGCCTGTCTGGCTATTGCAGGTGTGCCACCATTTGCCGGATTCTTCAGTAAAGAAGAAATTCTATTGGCTGCCTATCAGAATAATATGACAATTTACTGGATCGCATTGATCACATCCGGTCTTACGGCTTTTTATATGTTCCGTTTATACTTCAGTATTTTCTGGAATAAACCGCATGAAGTGCATGGCGAAAAACATGGTGAAGGTGGTTTTGTAATGATGCTGCCACTTGTCTTACTTGCAATTGGCGCTGCGGCAGCCGGTTTCATTCCTTTTGGTGAGTTTGTCAGCACAGATGGGAAAGCACTGGAATCACATTTTCACCTGCAATTTTCTATTGCACCCGTTGCATTAGGGCTAGCAGGAATTTTTGCCGCCATGTGGTTGTACAAAAAACAAAACAGCCGGCCTGATAAACTGGCAACATCATTAAACGGGTTATACAAAGCGGCTTATCATAAATTTTATATTGATGAGCTATATCTGTTCGTTACCAAAAAAATATTGTTCAACCTGGTGGGAAGGCCGGCTGCCTGGTTCGACAGGAATGTAGTGGATGGAATGGTGAACCTGACCGGTTCAGCGACTCAGGCGGTTTCAGAAAAAATAAAAAAAATACAATCTGGAAAAGTGCAGCAATATGCTATTTATTTTTTGGCAGGTGTTATTGTGCTGGCAGCATTGTTTATTTATGTATGGAGATAGGATATTTTGATAAATAAGAATTGATGAATCTTTTATTACTCATAGGCGCTCCGTTACTGACTGCTGTGGCGGTATTGTTTTCCCGCAATAAGCAACAGGTAAAATGGATCTCACTGGCTGGCTCAGTCATACAACTGGGACTGGCCTTCGCTTTGCTGCTTGCCTTCAATAAAGAAAGGGAAGCCGGCAACGCAGCCCAGATGTTATTTGAACAGAACAACAAATTATTTACTTCCCTGAACATTAATCTTCATTTCGGAGTAGATGGCATTTCAGTAGCCATGATACTGCTTACCTCATTTGTATTGGTAGCAGGGGTATTGGTCTCATGGAATATAGAAAAGATGACCAAAGAATTTTACTTCCTGCTTCTTCTTCTTGCACTTGGTGCCTATGGGTTCTTTATTTCACTTGATCTTTTCATACTTTTCTTCTTCTTAGAAATTTCTGTGATTCCCAAATATCTGCTGATCGGCATTTGGGGAAGCGGCAAAAAAGAATACAGTGCCAACAAACTTGCCTTAATGCTGATGGGTGGTTCTGCATTGATCCTTGTCGGAATGCTCGGTCTGTATTTTACTGCCGGAAACAGCTTTGATATAATGGCTTTGTCAAAAACAAAGATTCCGTCTGATGTGCAGCATATTATATTCCCCTTATTGTTCTTAGGGTTTGGTGTCTTTACTGCATTATTTCCTTTACACACTTGGGTGCCTGATGGTCACTCTTCTGCACCTACAGCAGGTTCTATGTTCCTCGCCGGCATTTCAATGAAATTAGGAGGTTATGGCTGTTTACGGGTAGCTACTTATCTATTACCTGAAGGAGCAAAACAATATGCTGACATAATAATTATTCTCTCTGCTATTGCTATTTTATATGGTGCTTTCGCTACGATGATGCAGAAAGACCTGAAATATATCAACGCATATTCATCAGTAAGCCATGTAGGGTTCAGTTTATTGGGTATCGGTATGCTTACACAAACAGCTATTACCGGGGCATTGATGCAGATGGTGTCGCATGGCTTGATGACAGCTCTCTTCTTCGCCGTTATCGGGATGATCTATGACAGAACACATACCCGGATGGTAAATGAAATGGGCGGACTAATGAAAGTGATGCCATTTATCACCACTGTATTTTTTATTGTTGGGCTTTGTTCTTTAGGCTTGCCGGGGCTGAGTGGCTTTGTAGCGGAAATGACGGTATTCATGGGATCCTGGCAAAACGATGATACTTTCCATCGCATTGCCACCATTGCAGCTGCCATGTCCATAGTAGTTACGGCGGTATATATTTTACGGGCAATAGGTAATACTGCGATGGGCCCTGTAAGAAACGAGAGTCATTTACAGTTAAAAGATGCCAGCTGGAATGAAAGGCTGGCGGCTATATTATTAGTAGTTGGAATTTTAGCAATAGGTATTGCTCCGGGCTGGCTGAATGACTTACTGCGACCAGCTGCAGAAGAGATCATGAATAAGATTGCTGGAAAATAAATTTGACCGGATGAATGAGTTTCTGACATTGATGAAAAGTGAACTGGTGATAACTGCTATCATCTTCCTGTTGTTGTTCGTAAAGATCGGTAAAGGAATGAAGAATGAAATGCTGCTGCCCATCGTACAGGTGCTGTTGCTGGTTAATTTCATCATTGGTTTCTTTTTTAATAAAGAAGGTAACCTCTTCGGTGATATGTTTTATACCACATCGCTGATCAGTTTTCAGAAAAGCATTCTGAACCTTGGCGTTTATCTTATCTCATTGTTGTGTGCCGACTGGCTGAAGAAAACTCAGCACCTTCCTGAATTTTTCATGCTGATGCTGTCTGCATTACTCGGAATGTTCCTGATGATCTCCAGTGGAAACCTTTTAATATTTTATTTGTCACTTGAACTGGCCACTATACCAGTGGCGGCGATGGCCAATTTTGACCTTGATAAGAAACGTTCTTCCGAAGGAGCCATGAAGATGATCCTGTCTTCTGCTTTTTCTTCCGGCATTTTGCTTTTTGGCATATCGCTGATATATGGAGCCACCGGCACTATCAGTCTTCCTGAAATAACCTACCGGCTTGATGGTTCATCTTTACAAATACTTGCTTTCGTATTTTTCTTCACTGCTTTTGCCTTCAAATTATCTATTGTGCCCTTCCATTTATGGACAGCAGATGTTTATGAAGGTTCGCCTGTTGCTGTAACTTCATTTCTTTCCGTCATCTCTAAAGGTTCGGTTGCTTTTATTTTCATGACCATGTTATACCGGGTTTTCCAACCCATGCATGACATATGGTATATGATGCTGATAATACTTGCAATAGCAACAATGGTGACCGGAAACCTGTTTGCCATGCGCCAGCAGAATATCAAACGATTTCTTGCTTTCTCTTCCATCGCACAGGTTGGTTTTATTTTAGTCGGCATCAGCAGCAACGACGCTATGGGTGTTACATCAGTAGTTTATTTCATACTGATCTATGTTTTCTCCAATCTTGCAGCTTTTGGTGTCGCATCGGTCATTTCAGAACATGCCGGGAAAGAAAATATTGACGATTACAAAGGATTATACAAAACCAATCCATTCCTGTGCTGGATAATGGCATTGGCATTATTCTCTCTGGCTGGCATTCCTCCGACAGCTGGTTTCTTTGGTAAATTGTTCCTGCTGACCGCCGGTGGCTCAAAAGCTGACTATTGGTTTATTATCATTGCTGCTCTCAATATGATAATCTCTCTTTATTATTACCTGAGGGTGATAAGGGCCATGTTCATGGACAAAAATGAAATGCCTGTGGAAAAAATAAAAATCAACTCAATAGTAAAATTTGCATTGATTATTTGCGGCGCAGGTATCATCTTAACAGGTTTATTGAGCTGGATATTTGATTATATCAAAACATTAATCTAATCTGTGATGGCACTTAATAAAAATCATGAGTTTGAAGAGCTGGACGGTGTTAAATGCGGCATCGTGGAAAGAAACGTAAAACCTGAAAGAGTTACATTCATTAAAGAATTGCTGGAATATAATGGATATACCGTTGTAACAGTTCCAACCCCTGCTCCAAAAGCACCGGCAGCTCCTGCACCTAAAGAGGGAGAGGCTGCTGCTCCACTTCCCCCACCACCTCCAGCTCCTGAAACCTTCACAGTTGGCGTCACTGATTATACTTTCAATACTATTAATGCCATTTTTGGAAGAATGCTGAAAACCAAAGATGGCCATATTGTTACCCAGGCATACTGGCAACAGAAAGAGGTTTCAAGTCACGACGAGATACCTTATTACGAACATACCTGATTCTCACCCGTAATCAGCCCCTTTAAAATGATAAGAATCAAGGTCGTCTCTGACCTGTGTTTTTATATTTTCCTGTATCCGGCCATAACTATGCAGAGCATAAAAGCTCTATATTATGGCAACAAAAACACAGGCCGGAAAGTATGTTTACTTCTTCGGCGGCGGCAAGGCCGATGGGAACGAATCAATGAAAAATCTTTTAGGCGGTAAGGGTGCCAATCTTGCTGAAATGGCAGGTCATCCTAAACTGCGTTTACCTGTTCCTCCGGGTTTTACAGTTACTACAGAGGTCTGTACCTATTATTACAATCATAAAAAAACATATCCTAAGACCCTGAAAACACAGGCTGAAGAAGCTTTGGGCAAAATGGAAAAGCTCACCGGCAAGAAGTTCGGTGATGCAACAAATCCGCTTCTTGTGTCAGTTCGTTCCGGTGCAAGGCGAAGCATGCCCGGTATGATGGAAACAGTACTGAACATCGGTCTGAATGACAATACCATTAAAGGTGTCATTGCCCAGAGCGGTGATGAACGTTTTGCTTATGATGCTTACCGCCGCCTGATCATGATGTATGCTGATGTAGTGATGGAAAAAGGTGGTGGCATTGAAATAAAAAATGGCAAAGGCATCCGTAAAATGCTGGATGAAAAGCTGGAACATATCAAACATAAGCAAGGTTATGCAAGTGATACAGACCTGACCGTTGATGAGCTGAAAGAACTGGTAAAAGATTATAAAAAAACAGTAAAGAAAGTATTAGGCACGGATTTCCCTGATGACCCCTGGAAACAACTGTGGGGTGGTATCGGCGCAGTGTTCAGCAGCTGGAATGGGAAAAGGGCCATTGAATACCGCCGTATTGAAAAAATCCCAGATGAATGGGGAACTGCCGTAAATGTGCAGGCAATGGTATTTGGCAATATGGGTAATGATAGTTGTACTGGTGTTGCCTTTACAAGAAACCCAGGCAGCGGTGAAAATAAATTTTATGGGGAGTATCTTGTTAATGCACAGGGAGAAGATGTGGTAGCTGGCATCAGAACACCGGCACCTGTGAATGAATATTCGATGAATGATCAAAGCAAACATTTCACTTCGCTGGAAAAATTAATGCCATCACTTTATAAAGAACTGTTCAGCTATCAGAAAAGGCTAGAACAACATTACAAAGACATGCAGGATATTGAGTTCACTATTGAAAAAGGGAAACTCTATATGTTGCAATGCCGTGTTGGTAAACGCAATGGTATTGCCGCTGTTCGCATGGCAACTGAAATGCATAAAGAAAAACTGATTGACGCCCAAACTGCCATTATGCGGGTTGCACCCAACCAGTTAGTTGAGTTATTACTCCCGATGCTTGATCCAAAAGTCGAACTGGTTACTAAACCGATTGCCAAAGGACTACCAGCCGGACCCGGTGGGGCAAAAGGCCGAGTGGTATTTTCCTCTAATGAAGCTGTGGAATGGGCATCAAAAGGCGAAAAAGTAATCTTAGTAAGAGAAGAAACATCTCCCGAAGATGTGGACGGTATGCATAAATCACAGGCCATCCTAACAACCAAAGGCGGAATGACATCACATGCTGCATTGGTAGCAAGAGGCTGGGGTAAATGCTGTATCGTTGGTTGTGGTGATATTGAAATTCACAGCGAAACAAAAACATTTCAAAGCCAAAGACGGAACTATCATTCAATGAAGGTGATTGGTTAAGCCTGAACGGTACAAAAGGATTGGTATATGAAGGTAGCATGGGCCTGGTGGATATCGACCTTGACAAAAACCAATCATACAAGGACCTGATGAAGCTGGTAGACAAAATAAAAGTGATGGGTGTACGTACCAATGCTGAAACACCTCAGGATGCAGCACAGGGATTAAAGTTCGGGGCAGAAGGCATCGGCCTGTTCCGCACAGAACATATGTTCTATGGTGAAGGAAGCGAGCAGCCATTGTTCCTCCTCCGTAAAATGATCGTCAGTAAAACTGAAAAAGAAAGAAGGGAAGCCTTGAATGGGTTGTTCAGGTACGTCAAAAAAGACATCAAGGATACGTTGAAGGTAATGAATGGACATCCGGTTACGATCAGGCTGCTGGATCCTCCGCTGCATGAGTTTGTACCGCATGATTCTGAGAAATTACATCAGTTGAGTAAAGAACTGGGGATCAGCATGAGTGTATTGAAAAGAAGAGTGCTGGCTTTACATGAAAACAATCCGATGCTCGGTCACAGAGGTGTTCGCTTAGGTATCAGCTATCCTGAAATAACAGAAATGCAGATAAGGGCAATTTTTGAGGCAACTGTTGAACTGATCAGAAGTGGAAAAAAGGCAATGCCCGAGATAATGATACCAGTAACCTGCGGCAAACATGAACTAAGACACCAGAGAGCTATCGTAAATGCAGTGTATAAGGAAACATGTGAAAAGATGAAGGTGAAAAAAATACCATACCTGTATGGAACGATGATAGAAATCCCAAGAGCCGCATTAAAAGCAAACAGCATGGCAGAAGAAGCTGATTTTTTCAGTTTTGGCACAAACGACCTGACACAAATGAGTTTTGGTTTTAGCAGGGATGATATTGGCGGATTCCTTCCAAAATATCTTGATCTTAAATTACTGCCTTCTGATCCTTTCCAGACCATTGACCAGGCTGGTGTTGGTGAATTAATTAAAATTGGCGTGGAAAGAGGAAGACAAACCAAACCAAAATTAAAAGTTGGTATTTGTGGTGAACATGGAGGTGACCCTGAGAGTGTGAAGTTCTGCCACCGTATAGGAATGAACTATGTAAGCTGCTCACCATTCCGGGTGCCCATCGCTAGGCTAGCAGCCGCACAAGCAGCTTTAGAATCACCCAGAAAATAATTATCCTTCAAAAACTGGAGCCTGGTACATTCTTGTTCCAGGCTTTTTTATTTTAGGAATAAAAACGACCTTGCTGCCAATTAATAAAATTATGGAAATAAAAAATTTGTTTGACCCGGCAGTAAAACAGGAAATTATTGAACGTATAAATAAACTGACACCACAATCACAAAGGCAATGGGGCAAAATGGATGTGTCACAAATGCTGGCACATGTGCAGGTGCCGATTGGTGTTGCTTTAGGGACAAGTACAGTAAAAGGAAATTGGCTGATGAAAATGATACTGCCTTTATTCAAAAAAGCCCTGTATGATGAAAAACCCTGGAAACAAGGCTTACCTACTGATAAATCCTTTATCATGACAGGTCAATCCAAAGATTTTGATAAAGAAAAGAACCAGCTACTCGATAATATCACCCGTTTTACCGAAAGTAATATGATTAATGAGAAGCATCCTGTTTTTGGCAAACTCACAAAAGAGCAATGGAGCAAGGCCACCTGGAAACACATTGACCATCACCTGAAACAATTTGGTATCTGATCAATATCATTGATTAAAGTCATAGTTCATTAAGCCTGCCCCATCTACTTTTGGGCAGGCTTTTAATTATGCGCATCTGGAAAAATATCATCAGGAAACCTACCTGAATTTCTCTCCCGGAATTTCATTCAATCCTTCAATTTATTTTTCCAACCATCAGTAGCAATACTGAGCAAAATTTCATGCATGAAAACAATTATTGAACCCTTTCGGATAAAATCAGTAGAGCCAATCTATTTTACCAGTAAAAAAGAACGAAAATCTATTTTAGAAAAAGCCTGTTATAATCCTTTTCGCATCCATGCCAAAGATGTGCTAATCGATCTTTTAACTGACAGTGGGACCAGTGCCATGAGTAGCAACCAGTGGGCCGGCATTATGCAAGGAGATGAATCTTACGCCGGCAGTACCAGTTTTTTCCGGTTCGAAGAATCAGTAAAAAAAATTACAGGGATGCCGTTGGTGATACCGACTCACCAAGGCCGGGCAGCAGAGAAGATCATTTTTACAATTCTTGGTGGTAAAGGAAAATATTTTATCAGCAATACATTGTTTGACACCACAAGAGCAAACATTGAGTTCTCCGGTGCAGAGGGGATAGATCTATTATGTGAAGAAGGTAAGCACCCAGCCGTTCCGGCACCTTTTAAGGGGAATATGGATGTTGAAGCCCTTAAAAAAATGATCAAAGAGAAGGGTGCTGAAAACATCCCCATGGTGATTATCACTATTACCAATAACTCCGGTGGTGGTCAGCCAGTGAGTATGCAGAATATTAAAGATGTACGGCAGATTTGCACAGAACATCATATCCCATTGTTTATTGATGCCTGCCGTTTTGCAGAAAATTCGTATTTCATCAAATTGAGGGAAGAAGGTTATGGCAATAAATCAATTTTGGAAATTGCCAATGAAATTTTCTCTTATGCTGATGGTTGCACGATGAGTGCCAAGAAAGATGCTTTTGCTAATATCGGTGGCTTCCTTGCCATGAGAGATCTGGATCTTGCTATACGTTGCAGGAATTTACTCATCATTACAGAAGGCTTCACAACATATGGTGGCCTGGCTGGTCGTGACCTCGAAGCAATTGCTATCGGATTACAGGAAGTATTGGATGAGAATTATTTACAGTACCGCATCCGCAGTATAGAATACCTCACTAATAAATTGATTGCCGCTGGTGTACCGGTGATGCAGCCTGCAGGTGGCCATGCAGTTTACATTGATGCAAAAGCTTTCTTACGGCATATTCCTGTTGAGCAATACCCGGGACAGGCATTGGTTTGTGCATTGTATGAAGAAGGTGGCATCCGCAGTGTGGAGATCGGCTCACTGATGTTTGGCAAATATGATACTACAGGAAAATTAATACCTGCACAAATGGAGTTGGTAAGGCTCGCCATACCAAGAAGAGTATATACACAAAGCCATATTGATTATGTGGCTGAAGTAATTATTGATGTATTCAACAAGAGAACTGAAATAAAAGGATTAACTATTATTGAAGAAACACCGATGCTGAGGCATTTTACAGCTAAGCTGGAGCCTGTACAATAAAACTGATTTACTTCACCCCTTCCAGTATCTTAATATAATTTGCTCTTTCGTAAGCAGTTGGGTCAGAGATATGCTGCTGGCTCATACTGCCTTTAAAAGCATCAATATTGTCAAAGCCCATCATATACATCCAGTCCTGCAGCTCTTTATTCATGGTTTTCAAATAAGGAATACCATTCTTATACAGAGAAGATGCCGTCATCACTACATCAGCCCCGGCAAGGATGTACTTGATCACTTCAATTGCACTCTGCACTCCTGTGGTAGCAGCCAGTGATAATTTTATTTTTCCATAAAGTAAAGCAATCCACAAAAGCGGCAATCTGATTTCGCTGGATTCACTATAATGCAGATCGGTTTTTATAACCAGTTCGTTGATATCAAAATCGGGTTGATAGAACCGATTGAATAATACCAGCGCATCAGCACCGGCATTCTTCATTCGGAGAGCCATATTACCTGTAGCGCTGAAATAAGGATTCAACTTTACTGCTACAGGAATTTTCACCGTTTGTTTGATCGTCTCAATAATATTCAGATAGCGGTGCTCCACTTCGGAAGATGACATAGCAATATCACCAGGAATGAAGAAGATATTCACTTCTATAGCATCTGCACCGGCCTGCTCCATCAGTTTAGAGTAATCGATCCAGCCTTCCGTAGTGATTCCATTCAGACTGCCAATGATGGGAATTTTTACCCGTTCTTTTGCCTTCCGGATATTTTCCAGGTATTCATCCACTCCCACATTAAAATCATCCAGGTCCGGGAAATAATCCAATGCTTCAGGAAAAGCATAGGTGGTCTCAGACATCACTCCCTTAAATCTTGCTTCCTCCTTTCTTATCTGTTCTTCAAATAAAGAGAACATCACTACAGCACCGGCGCCATTATCTTCCATCTTCACAATATTATCAACCTGCTCAGACAAAGTGCAGGCCGAAACGATGATCGGGGAATCAAGTTTCATCCCCATATAAGTGGAATGCATTTTCATATTACTGTGTTTTATGCTACCGGAACAAAATCACTTGCTTTTTTGGTAGCCAGTTCTTCATATGTTTTCCATTTCAGGTTTACAAGCTCCTGTGCATGTTTCATGAGTGTGTCTGCTGCTTCAGGGTTAGTTATTGTAAGTACTTTATATCGTAACTCGTTATATGCATAATCCTTAAGTGGCATTGTTGGTCGTGGCGAATCCAGCACAAACGGATTCTGATTTTTCTTTCTTAACATCAGGATTATATCTCAACAACGGCCAGTGCCCACTGGAAACGGCCTTATTCTGCTGATTCAATCCATCCTTCAGATCATAGCCGTGTGCAATACAATGACTATATGCCAGTATCAAAGCCGGGCCTTCGTAGGCCTCTGCTTCCCGCATGGCCAATAATGTTTGCTGCGGGTTAGCACCAAAGGCCACTCTTGCGACATATACATTACCATATGAAATGGCCTGCATGGCAAGATCTTTTTTGCCACCTGATTTTCCACCGGCAGCAAATTTTGCAGTAGCTGCTGTTGGTGTTGATTTGGAACTCTGACCACCCGTATTGGAATAGACTTCTGTATCCAGTACAAGTATTTTCACATTTCTTCCGCTGGCTAAGGCGTGGTCAAGGCCCCCATATCCAATATCATAAGCCCATCCATCACCACCCACCAGCCATACACTGCGGCGCACCAGTTGGTCAGCTACTGATAATAAATGATTAGCTGCAGAAGAAGTCATTGTTTTCAATTTCTCTTTCAACTGCATCACCCTTTGTTGTTGTTCGGCCAGTTCAGATTCATGAACCTGCGGCGCATCCAGTATTTGTTTTACAAAATCAACTCCCAGTTCGTCTTTCAATTCTGATATCAATTGTTTTGCTACTGCCAGTTGCTTATCGGCAGTGATACGCATACCCAATCCAAATTCAGCATTGTCTTCAAATAATGAATTAGACCATGCTGGCCCACGGCCTTCTTTATTGACAGCCCATGGTGTGGTTGGAAGATTACCGCCATAGATAGATGAACAACCTGTAGCATTAGCTACCAGCAGCCTGTCACCAAATAATTGCGATAATAATTTCAAATATGGCGTTTCACCACAACCAGCACAGGCGCCGGAGAATTCAAATAACGGTTCGAGGAACTGAGCTCCATGTACAGTAGAGAAATCAATTTTTGAACGGTCGTTCCATGGAATATTCTCAAAGAATTCAATACCTTTCTGCTCTGTTTTCAATATTGGCTCTTTCTCGCCCATATTGATAGCTTTACGGGAACGGTTGAGAGGGTCAGTGGCCGGGCAAACCTCAACACATAAATTGCAACCGGTGCAATCCTCCAGGTAAACCTGTAGTGAATATTGCGTTTCAGGAAAACCTCTTGCATTTATCGGAGCTGACTTGAAACTATCAGGAGCTTTTTTCAAATGGTCCTTGTGATAAAACTTAGCCCTGATCACACTATGCGGACACACATAAGCACAGTTACCACATTGGATACAAGTATCCGGCTCCCAAACAGGAACCAGGTCAGAAATATTTCTTTTTTCCCATTGCGTAGTGCCGCTGGGATAAGTGCCATCTATTGTCATTTTACTTACCGGCAGATCATCCCCATGACCAGCCATCATAACCGCTGTTACTTCTTTTACAAAACCCGGAGCTTTATCAGAAACGGTCAATAATTCATTTTCAGCTGCAGAAACTTTTTTTGGATAATTCACTTCATACAGATGGGCCAGTGTAGCATCCACTGCTTTAAAGTTCTGATCAATTACTTTTTGCCCTTTCTTGAAATATGTTTTTTCAATCGCCTTTTTGATTTGCTTAATAGCCTCTTCTCTTGGTAAAACTCCCGAAAGAGCAAAATAGCAGGTCTGCATGATAGTGTTGATACGGCCACTCATGCCGGTTTCTCTTGCGACGGTTGTCGCATCAATCACATATAGTTTTAGCTTTTTATCAATAATGCTCTTCTGCACCTGCCCTGTCAGTTTCCCCCATACTTCATCCTTATCATAAGGACTATTCAGCAAAAAAGTCGCTCCATCACTGGCGAATTCCAGCATTTCCACCTTCTCTGTGAAATTGAACTGGTGGCAGGCGATAAAATCAGCTTTTGAAATTAAATAAGGTGCCCTGATCGGTTTGGGTCCAAAACGCAAATGCGATACTGTTCTTGCACCTGATTTCTTGGAATCGTATACAAAATATCCCTGAGCATACAAGTCTGTATTCTCACCAATGATCTTAATTGTATTTTTATTGGCACCTACAGTACCATCCGCTCCCAATCCAAAGAACAAACCCTGCCGCCATTCACTTTCATCCAATTTGTACTCTGGATCGTATTCCAGGCTGGTGAAAGTAACGTCATCATTAATACCAAGTGTAAAGCCATTTTTTGGGTGTTCTTTTTTCAGTTCATCATACACCGCTTTCACCATGGCCGGGGTAAACTCTTTAGATGAGAGTCCGTAACGTCCGCCTACAATGTTTGGTAATTTTTTCAGCTTACCTTGTTGTAAAGCTTCTACCAGTGTAGCCAAAATATCCTGGTACATCGGTTCGCCTGCTGCGCCTGATTCTTTTGTTCTGTCTAATACTCCAATAGATTTAACAGAGGCAGGCAATACTTTTATCAAATGCTCCAGGGAAAATGGTCTGTACAAACGAACCGCAATTACCCCGGTTTTTCTTCCTGATTTATTTAAAGCTTTTACCGTTTCTTCAACAGTCTCTCCACCAGAACCCATGATGATAGTTACTTCCTCTGCATCAGCGGCTCCGGTATATTCAAAAAGTTCATATTTTCTGCCAGTTAGTTTTTCAAAGTCTTTCATCACTTCTTCCACTATGCCCGGCATATTGTTGTAAAACTGGTTCACCGTTTCTCTCCCCTGGAAATACACATCGGGGTTTTGTGCTGTTCCCCTGATGAACGGATGCTCAGGATTTAAGCCTCTTTTGCGATGGGCAATTACCAGTTCATCCGGTATCATCGATTTGATCTGTTCATCACTCAACAGTTCCAGTTTATTCACTTCATGTGATGTACGGAATCCATCAAAGAAATGCACTATTGGTATTCTCGATTTCAAAGTTACTGCCTGTGCTATCAATGCGAAATCATGTGCTTCCTGCACACTGGCAGAACTCAACATAGCAAAACCTGTTGTTCTTGCTGCCATTACATCCTGGTGATCTCCAAAGATGGATAAGCCCTGTGCTGCTAATGACCGTGCCGCTACATGAAATACGGCAGGTGTCAACTCACCGGCGATCTTGTACATATTCGGCAACATCAACATCAGGCCTTGCGATGCAGTAAAGGTTGTCGTAAGCGAACCGGTTTGTAATGCACCATGAACGGTACCTGCGGCACCGCCTTCACTCTGCATTTCTATTACATCGGGTACATTGCCCCAGATATTCTTTGTTCCTTTTGCAGCCCATTCATCGGCCAGCTCGGCCATGGTAGATGACGGTGTGATGGGATAGATAGCACAGACTTCATTCACCCTGTACGCTACATATGCAGCGGCCTCATTTCCATCTATCGTTGCGACTAATTTATTTTTACTTGACATCAGTAGTTGAATTAACAGGTTCTGGAATCATTTCTATTGCATGACAGGGGCATTGCTCATAACAAACCGCACAGCCGGTGCAGGCATTGTAGTTGAACTTATAACGATTACCCTTTCCTAATTTAATAATGGCATCTTCAGGACAGGCTCCAAAACACCCATCACATTCGAAACAGTTACCACAACTTAAGCAACGCTGTGATTCAAATCTTGCTTCCGGCTCAGAAAAGCCCGCAATTACTTCATCAAAATTTTGTACGGCTATAGCCGGAGTCAGTTTATCCTGTTCTTTTTGCGGCGCATCTGTTTTGTACCACATGTGCAGTTTACGATAACCGGCAGTAGGGTGTTTATCAGGTTTCTGATAAGCATCCTTCATTAAAAACCCATTGATATACTTTGCGGCCTTTTTACCATGACCGATTGCGATGGTTGAACTCCTGTTCTCACCGGGGAGCATATCACCTCCAGCAAAAATCCCCTCATGCCCTGTCATTCGTTCCGCATTAATGGTAACTGTTCCATCCTCACTGATAGTAATTCCGGAAACAGAACGAAGGAAACCAGAATCTGATTCTTGCTTGTTGGCATTGATCAATACATCTGCTTCAATGGTTTCAAATTCCCCTGTACCAACAGCTTTTCCTTTTTCTACTTTCATTTTCTCCAGTGTGATCTGGTTCTTTTCAATCTTGCAGATGCTTTTCAGCAACTGCACATCCACCCCTTCCGCCAGTGCATCTTCTGTTTCGTAATCATAGGCAGGCATCATTTTTTTATCGCCGGGAAAATAAACGGATACTTCAGAACCAAATCGTTTTATCATACGGGATAAGTAGAGGGCCAGTTTACCGCCACCATAAACAACCACTTTCTTTTGTATATATGGTGATGTATTTGATTTCGCTTCATTGAAAAAAGAAAAAGCATCAGTGATATACACAGAGTCATCATATTCAAATTCTTCCTTGTGAATTAACTGAGCACCAATGGAAAGATAAACAGCATCAAAATTGCCTGACTCCTTTTCCCTTAACACATCTTCTACTTTATAATTCAGGCGGATCTTTACTCCCATTCTTACGATCCTTTCAATTTCTGCATCCAGTATTTCTTTTGGTAAACGATATTCCGGAACACCACTCCACAACAAACCGCCAGGGTGACCGCCGGCTTCAACTATTTCTACCACATGACCCATACGGGCAAGATGATAAGCAGCAGATAAACCACCGGGGCCAGCTCCAACCACTAATACTCTTTTTCCGGAAAACTTAGTAGAGTAATTCACCTGCCACTTATGATTGATGGCCTCATCACCAATATATCTTTCTACTGCATGAATATTGACAGTTGTGTCAATATGATTCCGGTTGCAACCTGTTTCGCAAGGCTTCACACAAACCCGGCCCATGATGGCAGGGAAAGGATTATCCTCCAATATTGTTTGGAAGGCTTCAAAATAATGACCCGCCTGTGCCTGGGACAGCCATGCCTGTATATTTTCCCCGGCAGGACAGGCACTGTTGCAAGGAGGCATAAAATCAACGTAAACTGGCCGGCGGAATCGCTTGGGGCCGGTGCCTTCCGCATGTATCGAAAGGTCAACCGGTTTGGTAATGTCGGATGCAGACATGTTAATAGTTTTGACTGAATGGCCAACCGGCCACCTGGTAAGTGAAATAACCTCAGCAAAGTAGAACCTGTATCGAAGGGTAAGGGTGACTTAGTTCAAGAGGAAAAATGATTCCTATCATATTGAAGAACAACATGCTTGGGAGGAATTGAGCAATAAAAAAAAGCCCGGCAACTATATTGCCGGGCTTTGGAAAAAATAATATGGAATTAAGAAACAGCGTTTCGTACGATCTCTTTCAGTTTTTCAATCGGCACTCTCTCCTGTTCCATTGAATCTCTATAGCGGATGGTAACCGTATTATCTTCTTTACTCTGATGATCAACAGTTACGCAGAAAGGAGTTCCCAAAGCATCCATGCGGCGGTAACGTTTGCCGATGGAATCCTTTTCTTCGTAAAAACAACGGAAATGCGGTTTACAATCAGCCATGATCTTCTCCGCAATTTCCGGCAAACCATCTTTCTTGGTTAATGGCAAAACAGCCAGTTTAATGGGGGCCAATTTTGCCGGAAATTTTAATACCACACGGCTGTCCTGTTTATCGGCTGTACTCAGGTCCTGCTCTTCATAGGCATTACTGATGACTGCAAGGAACATCCTGTCCAAACCAATAGACGTTTCAATTACATACGGAATATAATTACCGTAAGGCTTGCCGGTAGCGGGGTCGATATCATTATCGAAATACTGCATTTTCTTTTTGCTGTATTCCTGGTGTTGTTTCAGGTCGAAGTCGGTACGGCTATGGATACCTTCCAGCTCTTTAAAGCCGATGGGAAATTCAAATTCGATATCGCAGGCAGCATCTGCATAGTGCGCCAGTTTCACATGGTCATGGTAACGATATTTATACCCTGGTATTCCCAGGCTTTCATGCCATGCGAGTCTTGTTGCTTTCCATTTCTCATACCATTCTTTTTGTGTGCCGGGGCGGATAAAGAACTGCATCTCCATTTGTTCAAACTCTCTCATCCTAAAAATAAATTGTCTTGCAACAATTTCATTCCTGAATGCTTTACCTATTTGTGCAATACCAAAAGGGATCTTCATCCTTCCGGTTTTCTGCACATTTAAAAAGTTGACGAAAATGCCTTGTGCAGTTTCTGGTCTCAGATAAACCTTGTTGTCTTCATCATCCGATGAAACAGTGGAACCAAATTCGGTAGAGAACATCAGGTTGAACTGGCGGATATCTGTCCAGTTGCAGGTGCCGCTGATGGCACAGATTATTTTGTTTTCTTCAATAAGCTTCTTTAATCCCGCAAAATCATCCTTCGCCAATAGAGCCTCCATATATGTCAACAGAGTTTCAGCTTCCGTCTCTTTTCCATCGTTCTTCAATATTTCAGCATGCCCTTCAATCAAGTGATCAACTCTATACCTTTTCTTACTATCCTTATTATCAATCATTGGGTCGTTGAAATTATCAACGTGGCCACTGGCCTTCCAGGTAGTGGGATGCATAAATATAGCTGCGTCAATACCTACGATATTATCCTCCAACTGGGTCATGCTTTTCCACCAATAATCTTTGATATTCTTTTTCAGTTCAGATCCCATCTGGCCGTAGTCATACACCGCCTGCAGGCCATCATATATTTCGCTGCTGGGGAAAATAAAGCCGTACTCTTTGCAATGAGAGATTATCGCCTGGAACTTATTCGAATCGTTTGCCATAGGCGGCAAAAATAAGTCCAAAAGATGACTTACTGTTTTCTTTACCTTTGCTTTCTCTTAAAAAAACTTTATGAAGAAATCTGCATTTTTCATGGCCATTCCGGCAACTTTAATTGCTGCATTATTTGTTTTTGGCCAGCCTGCCAATACAAACAAATCCTTTTCTGACCAGTCCCCTGTTTGTTTACAAATGAACCAGGGGTATCTCGCCTCTGCCGATACGCTGCGGAAAGACCCGATTTGTGGTATGATGGCTGACGATGAAAAGAAAGACACTGTTCACTATAAAAATAAAGTGTTTGCTTTTTGCTCTAAACATTGCAAAGCGGAATTCGTAAAAGACCCCGAGGCATATATGCCTAAAAAGAAGAATTAAAAGCTTTTTTCTTATTTCAATTTTTCATTATTCTGATGCCTGTGGGCATCTCGGCTATTTTTCTTTTCAAAATTCTTCTGTAACGCATCGGTGAGGTTAACCCCGGTTTGATTAGCGAGGCAGATCAGTACCCATAAAACATCGGCCATTTCATCCGCCATGTTTTTATCTTTATCAGATTCCTTAAAACTCTGGTCGCCGTATTTGCGGGCCATAATACGGGCCAGTTCTCCTACTTCTTCTGTAAGAATGGCCATATTAGTCAGTTCGCTGAAGTAACGGACACCGACAGTTTTTATCCATCCGTCCACTTGCTGCTGGGCTTGCTGAATTGTCATAACAAATATTTTGTAGTATAAATTGCAATAT
Source organism: Chitinophagaceae bacterium (assembly GCA_037045605.1). Lineage (GTDB taxonomy): Bacteria > Bacteroidota > Bacteroidia > Chitinophagales > Chitinophagaceae > JJ008. The sequence goes on from JBAOHK010000011.1 coordinate 548,812, forward strand.
AGCATGATTCTTGCCGTTTAGCACTTCCCGTCCCCACTGGAAATACAAACCAATTCCTTTAAAAGATTAAATGTATTCTATGATGAGTGCTATCCGCAGGCTACTGGCCGCTGCATCTCTGTCCGTTTTAGTGATTGCTTCGCAGGCACAACCGACAGGCAATGAAACAAACATAAATGAGACTAGACCCTATAAACTCCTGACATCGGGCAGGCAAATCACTATTAAATGCAGTAAGAATATCCGGCATGTGATGGTTTGGACCACCAGCGGCTACAGGGTGGTGGAGCAAAAAGATATCAACAATAATTCATTTGTAATTAATATTCCGGTTAACCAGAAAGCCTTTTTCCTGATGATCGGGTTAAGCGATGGGAAGGTTTATACAGAAAAAATTGGAATACAATAGCAGTTAGTTACTCTTTATTCTTTGTATCAATTACAATGGTAACCGGGCCATCATTTAATAATTCCACTTTCATATCTGCCCCAAAAATACCGGTTCCGATTTTCCGGCCTAAGTCAATTGACAGTTGCTGAATCATTTTTTCATACAGTGGAACAGCGATCTCCGGCTTACTGGCTTTGATGTAAGAAGGGCGGTTACCTTTTTTAGTAGAAGCATGCAGGGTAAACTGGCTTACCAGTATAATATCCCCGTTCTTATCAATTACTGATTCATTCATCACCCCATTCCCGTCATCAAAAATGCGGAGATTGACAATTTTGCCCGAGAGCCATTCAATATCTTCTGCTGTATCGGCATCCTCAATGCCTAATAATACCAGTAATCCCATACCAATCTTCGAATGGATTTTTCCATCAATGGTTACACTTGCTTTTGACACCCGTTGAATAACTGCCCGCATTGTCCGTAATTTTGTTTTACAAATGTAATAGCTGGCAAATGATTGACATCAGTAAAGAAATATCTTTTCAAACAACCCGTAGCGGCGGCAAAGGCGGGCAGAATGTAAACAAAGTGGAAACGGCTGTCATTGCCTCCTTTCATATTGATTCATCCGCATTACTGTCTGATGAACAAAAAGCGTTGTTGAAAGAAAAATTATCGAACCGTGTAAACAGCGAAGGGTATCTGCAGGTAAAATCGCAAACCCACCGGACACAACTGGCCAATAAAGAAGAATCCGTTGAAAAAATAAACGAGTTGATAAAAAAGGCCCTGGAAAAGAAAAAGGCCCGCATTGCCACCAAGGCCAGCAAAGCTTCAAAAGAAAAAAGGCTGGAATGGAAAAAAAGAAATGCTGATATCAAATCAGGCCGGCAAAAATTCAGACCGGGTAGTTATTAGCCGAAAGTATATCGTAAATTAGCTATTCAATTGAACCCTGTGCGAAAAAGCATCCTGACGATACTATTCATTTCCCTTTTTGTCGTTCTCTCTTCTTATTTATTAGGTTCTTGTAAAAAAGATCAGAATACAGATGGTCTTAACCTGCTTCAACAGGAAATACCGGCCAGCTTTCCACAACCAGTTTATACATTCCAGGATAATCCATTAAGCCAGGAAGGTTTTGAGTTAGGCAGAAAATTATTTTACGATGGCCGCCTTTCCATTGACAACCTTCACCCTTGCTCATCCTGTCACCAGCAAATAGCTGCCTTTGGTACTTATGAACATGATCGCAGTCATGGCGTTTTTGATTCGCATACATTGCGTAATGCTCCGGTATTGTTCAATCTTGCATGGAACAACAATTTTCATTGGGATGGAGAATTCAGTTCTTTATTTGATGCTGCTGCACAACCCATCAATGGACATATTGAAATGGGAGAGTCATTTGAAGGTGTTATTAATAAGATAAAAGACGATAAGGATTACCAGGAACGTTTCAAGAAAGTTTTTCGCTATCCTTTTATACGGCCTGAATATATCTTAAAAGCATTGGCTCAGTTTACAGGTTACATGGTTTCTGCTAATTCAAAATACGATCGTTTTAAAAAAGGAACGGATATTTTTACTGTGCAGGAAGACAGAGGTTATCAGTTGTACAAAGCAAAATGTGCCACCTGTCATCCTGAACCGATGTTTACTGATTACAGCATCCGAAATATTGGTTTGCCCGTAGATAATTTTCTGAAAGACTACGGCCGGATTAGAATCACCGGCAAGAAGGAAGATTCGCTTAAATTCAAAGTGCCGACGCTGCGAAATACTTACATCTCTTCTAACTATATGCATGACGGAAGATTTAATACACTTCTGCAATGCATCAACCACTACCGGAGCGGCGTGCAGCAGAGTACTACGCTTGATCCGTTATTGACAAGTGGAATTACATTAACCAATGCTGAAGCTAATGACCTTACTGTGTTTCTCCGCACTTTAACCGATTCCGCATTCCTGAAAGACCCACGGTTTCAGCAACCGCAGTAAAATTTATCCTTTCTTTCTTTTTCCGCGGAGTGTTTCAAGACTTGCTTTCTGAGCTTCAATATCCTTTATGGTATCGTCCTGTGATTTTGCGTTTTCTGCCAGTTTGTTTTCCAGTTCTATCTTATCATCCTGCAAACCTTTCAGTTTTTTTTCTGCTTTCGCCACCACTTCTTCCTGGGCTTTTATCTGCAATTCAAGATTGGCAGCTTCTATATCCGGCAACATATTGTTCAGGTAGACTTTGGCGTTGCCAATATCATTTGCTTCCAGCTTATCCATTGCATTTGCACCATCTTTATGCATTATCAAATACAAAACAGCTTCATCGCTTTCCTTGCGGCTCTTTCGTTCCACTTTAATGATGTAGTCCATCTTTTCCTTGCTGATATCAGTTACATATGCATTCTTGAAGACCAGAAAGCCTTTGTCCCTGTTTAATATCCCCTTTTCTTCTTTTGCCCGGTAACCGAGTTTTTCCATTCGCTGAACGATAGCATTTTCTACTGCCTGTGCCGGGTATGAATAGTCAATAGCGATAGCAGGTTGTTTTTTCTTATCATACTGAACATTGTCTTCGTAAGCCTGCGCCAGTGTTGCTGCAGAAAGACTCAGCAAACTGATAATGAGTAAACTTATCTTCTTCATGTGCTTTATTTTTTGGCGATAAAGATACAGTAAGCTATAAAAGCGTTGCAATTGTCTTAAATAAAAGACGGCTGATCCGGTCATATTCGTTTTTTGACTGGCTAACGACTACTTTTGTCCAGAAATTTTCCAATCCTTTGAGTAGTATAAAAAAACTGGCAGGGCAAACATTGTGGTACGGCGCAAGCAGTATTTTCGGCAGGTTTCTTAATTACCTGCTGACGCCACTGCTGGTTACCATTTTTGCGTCTGATGAATACGGCAAAATAAGCACTCTGTTCACCATCGCCGCTTTTCTCAATATTGTTTATACTTACGGACTCGAAACATCCTATTTCCGTTTTTCAGCGCTGCAACCCGAAAGCAAGGTTTACAATACATGCTCTTCTTCAATCATTCTGACAACTATTCTTTTTACAGGCCTTTTATTACTATCAACGCAAGGCCTTGCTGCTTTTCTGGAAATACCTGACCATCCTGAATACATTTCATGGGTAATATTGATAGTGGCATTGGATACACTGAGTGTGATGCCCTTTGCTAAACTCCGGTATGAAGGAAGACCGAGAAAGTTTGCCGCCATCCGGATACTGAATATCCTTATCAATGTGGGGTTAGTTGTTTTCTTCCTAGTTGTTTGCAAAAATGCCTATGAAAAAAATGCCGGCAATTTCTTTGCATCGCTTTACGACCCTAAAATTGGTCTTGGGTATGTAATACTTGCCAACCTGATCGCAAGTGGAATTACATTGCTATTACTGGCAAAAGAATTTTTGCAATTCAGGTTACGGCTAAATCCCGGCTTCTGGAAACAAATGATGAAATACAGCTGGCCGCTGATCATTGTAGGATTTGGCGGAATGATTAATGAAACGATTGACCGCATCATGTTGCTGAAACTATATCCGGGCACTACAGAAGAGGCATTTTCACAATCGGGAATTTATTCTGCCAATTACAAACTGGCGGTACTCATAGTATTATTTATACAGGCATTCCGAATGGGAGCTGAACCATTTTTCTTCAAACAATCCACCAGCGAGAATGCACAGCGGACCTATGCCCGGATTATGAAATTCTTTGTGATTGCCTGCTGTTTCTGTTTCCTGGGTGTTACTCTTTTTCTGGACATCTGGAAATACTTTATGGGGACTGCCCACAAGGAATATTACACTGGTTTGAAAGTGGTACCGCTATTGATGACAGCCAAGATATTTCTTGGTATCTATTATAATCTTTCCATCTGGTATAAAATCAAAGAACGAAATCTCACCGGTGCCTGGATCACATTGGGCGGTGCGGCCATCACTATTTTGTTCAACTGGATATTTATTCCCATACTTGGCTATATGGCCTGTGCCATTGCCACCATTCTTTGCTACGGTTTTATGATGGTGGTAAGTTATGTACTCGGGCAAAAGCATTATCCTGTTCCTTATGCCTGGAAAAAAATACTGGCTTATATCGGAACCTGTTTGCTGATGTTTGGTTTACACCAGGCCTTTCTTCTTCTTGAATTAAACAGGTGGGTGAACCGTGGGGTTGCAGCTGGATTTATTGTACTTTTTGCTTTGCTTGTTTTAAGTGTAGAAAGGAAAGAGTTTGAGAAGATGCCGGTGATAGGGAGGTTTTTGAAACCTAAGGCTGTTTAGTGTCTTTTATAAAAAGATGAAAGTTCCACTGCAAAATATATAAAAATATTATCAGGATTATTCCGCTAAAAAAACATAAAAATTGATAGCGGGTATATTTTTTAAACAATCTCCATTCATGCTCCGGCACTTTCACCTTAATGCCCCAAAACATAAAAGCGTCCTTCCATGTTATGTACCTTCTTAGTATCTCCTGCCCTTTTGACCAGAAATAAAAAGAAGAGATAGCCATTGCTATAAAAACGATCATAAGAATTATTCCAAGCAGGTTCATATCAATACAATTTCACAAAAGGGTTATTCATTTTCTCAAACCCCACTGTTGTCACCGGCCCATGTCCCGAATACACTTTTGTTTCATCCGGTAGGGTGAAGAATTGGGTCTGGATACTGTTTACCAGTGTTGCAAAATCCCCACCGGGTAAATCGGTTCTGCCAACACTGCCGCTGAACAACACATCTCCCCCGATAATAAAACCACCGGTTTCATGGTAAAAAGAGATGCTGCCGGGTGAATGGCCGGGTGTGAACCGGATTTCCAGTTCATCATCGCCGATTTTTATACTATTTCCTTCTTTCAGGTAAACCAACGGGCCATCATAATTGTCGAAAGGAAGTTGCCACATCTGGCCTGATTGGGGGGCAAAATCCAGCACCAGTTTCTCTTTTGGATGCAGGTGCAGGGGCAGGCCCCAGGTGTCATGAACGAATTTATTGCCAAAAACATGGTCAAGGTGGCAGTGAGTGTTAAGCAGCAGAACCGGTGTAAGGCCTGTCTTTTCGATACCCGTTTTTAATTCGTCCCTTTCCTCCGGGAAATAGCACCCCGGGTCTATAATGCAGCATTGCTTCTGTTCGTTATATAAAACATAGGTATTCTCCTGAACAGGGCTAAAAGTGAATGACTTAACAGCTAACATGGATGGTTTTTTCGTACTTTTAATTTAGAACTAAGATTTACCGGATTTAGCCGGATTTCGGGCTGATAAAGATACTGTCTTTACTGCCCGGAGCACATTGCACATATAATATTTTAACTGGCTGCCAAATAATAAAAAAGACCGATTAATTAGTTATTAGAAACAGCAAAGAGTCTATGAAGAAAGTATTAAGCCTGATTGCCTGCCTTTCCGTTTTCCTGACTATGGAAACTGCAGCACAAGTGAACACAGTGGAATTCGGAAAGAACCGGGTTCAATACCAGAAATTCAAGTGGAAATATTACCAGACAGAAAATTTCAACACCTACTTCAGCCAGGATGGTTTGGGGCTGGGTAAATATGTGGCTCAAATTGCCGAACTGGAGCTTCCATCTATTGAAGAGTTTGTGGAATATGGCTTACAGCGCCGCATCAACATTGTAGTATATAATAACTACGATGAAATGCAGCAATCCAACATCGGGTTAGGAATTGACTGGCAAAACACTGGTGGTGTGACCAAACTGGTAAATAACAAAATGATCCTGTACTTCGACGGCAATCATGACAATCTCCGCCGGCAGCTAAGACAGGGCATTGCAAAAATTTTAGTTGATAACGTATTGTTTGGTGATGACCTTGGTGAGTTTGCTGCCAACCAGGCTTTGCTTGATCTGCCCAAATGGCTGACAGATGGCTACATTGAATATGCTGCTGAAAACTGGAATACTGTTTTGGATGATGACCTCCGTTCCGCTATGCTTGCCGGTGATTATAAAACCTTTTATCATTTCGCTTTTGCAAAACCATTGCTGGCCGGCCATTCTTTCTGGAAATACATTGCAGATAAGTATGGAAAAAGCAAAACCACTTATTTCCTGTACCTGGCCCGTATCTATCGTAACCTGAATAATGCTTCCAACAAAATAGCCAAGAAGAAATTCAAGAAACTGCTGGAAGATTTTATGGTGGAAGTCCAGCAGCAATACTTCAAAGACATCCGTGGCCGCCGTAATACACCCAAGGGTCAATTGTCTGTTTCAGAAGAGATCGGTAAAAAAGATTTCATCCGCTTTAATGCAAACCCAACTCCAAGAAGTTTCACTTATGCGTATGTGGAATTCAAACAGGGCCGCTACCAGGTGGTACTGATGGAAAATTTTGTCAACAAAAAAGTGTTGCTGAAGCTGGGTGTGCGGTCAAGGGAAGACATGAAACATCCTAACTATCCTATCCTGGCATGGGATGGTAAAGGAACCCGGCTGGCGGTGTTGTATAACGATGAAGGCAAGACAAAATTCTTTGTATATGATGTGGCCAACCACAGTAAGCTCTGGCAACATGAGATAGAGAAGTTTGACCAGATACAGGATATGAAATACATGCTGGATAATAACACTCTGCTCTTTAGTGGTGTACGAAGCGGTCAGACTGATATCTATGTTTATAAAATTGATAAGAAAACATTTGACCAGGTAACGAACGATGTCTATGATGACCTTGATCCGTCATTTGTTGCCTTTCCAAATAAGACAGGTATCCTTTACTCAAGTAACCGGCCAACCGCCCAGGCTGCCAGCAGTGATGATTCATTGCCCGGCAGTCATTTCAACATTTATTTGGTTGACAATTGGAATAAGTCTGATTTTAAACAACTTTCTAAACTGACTGACCTGAAACACGGCAATGCCCGTTTCCCATCACAATACAATCAATCGCATTTTACATTTGTAAGTGATGAGAACGGCATTAATAACCGCTATGCTGGTTTCTTTACAACAGAAAGAGCCGGTTTAGATACACTAATATTCATCGGAGATGAAGTACTCCGCAATCCGGCCCAAAAAGATGTTGACAGCCTGCTGAAAGAGTGGAACAAGAATGATATTGATTCCGTAGGTTATGTTTCTGTTACCAATGATTCTTCTTATGTTTTCCCGTTGACAAATTATCAAAGCAGTCTGCTTGAAACAAGAACTGCCGGCGATAACCAGCAGGTGAGTGAAGTGGTGAAATTGGGCGATATGAAATTACTATACCGCCTGAAAGTGGATGAAATGAACCTCCGCCGCCGTAACATTAATGCAAGGCCAACAGAATACATCCGCAAAGTAATTGAAGAAGAAAAGAAAGAAGCAAGGAAGGAGGCAGCCGTACAGGCCAGCAGACCGGATTCTGTTACTAAAAAACAAAACGATTTCTTTAACACTGGCTTTGAAGATGAAAAAACAGACAGTACAAATAAAACCGGGCAGGTAGTGCCTGCAGACATTGCAGCAAAAGAACCCATACTTAAAAAAGCCAAAGTGTATGAATACCGTCCGCCGAAATTCTTTAATGATTACGTTGTAAGCGGATTTAATAATAATGTATTGGTGAGCCGTTTTCAACCGTACCAGGGCGGTAATGGGCCAATACAATTAAGTAATGGTGATCCGTTTAACGGCATTCTCCGTGTTGGTACTTCCGATCTGTTTGAAGACTGGAAATTTGCCGGTGGTTTCCGCATCAGCCCCAACCTGGATAACAACGAATATGTACTGAGCACCCAATACCTGAAAAAAAGAATTGACTACGGGCTTACTTATTACCGTAATACTGTTTTGAATCCGCCGCTGTATGATGATTCAGCTTTCTTTAATGTAAGGCAATACACAAATATGTACCAGGTGTCGGTCACTTATCCTTTTAACAGGATAAAAAGCCTGCGCTTTAATGTAGCTTACCGCAGCGATAAATATGTAAAGCTGGCCAATGAATTTTTCCCTGACCAATCACTAAGAGGAAAGGATGAAAGGCAAACTTATGCACTGGCGCATATCGAATATGTGCATGATGATGCCATCAGCCCTGCCACCAATATCTGGTTCGGTCTCCGCTGGAAAGCTTATATGGATTTTAATGCCCGCATAGCTAAAACAAATCCAAAAGGAACAACCGGGGGAGATCATCCCACCACCTTTAATTTTGGATTTGATGCAAGACATTACCTGCCTATCTATCGAAATATCATCTGGGCAGTTCGTGCCGCCGGAGATTTTTCATGGGGTAATGAAAAGTTCATCTACTTCCTTGGCGGTGTTGACAACTGGCTGATGTTTGGCAACAATCTGCGGGACGACGGGACCTATCGTTATTTTAACCCCACAAACAAACCCGACCCCGATGCCGCTTATGCTTACCAGTCGCTGGCAGTTAATATGAGAGGTTTCAAACAAAATATTGCAAATGGTAATAATGCACTTGTAATAAACAGTGAGGTCAGGGCTCCTGTATTTACTTCTTTTTTTAATAAGCCTATCAATAATGCATTCCTGAGAAATTTCCAGGTGGTACAGTTCATTGACCTGGGCACTGCATGGAATGGTAAGTATGATAAATTAGAAAGACCCAATGTTGTTTACGGGGCTCCGCCTATTACTGTTAAAGTAAGGGCAGGTGGTATCGGGCCATTTGCCGGTGGTTACGGATTTGGAGCAAGGAGTACATTACTTGGTTATTTCCTCCGCTTTGATGCCGCCTGGGAAATGAACGGTTTATTCAAAGGAAAGCCCCAATACTACTTTGCAATGGGCCTGGACTTTTAAACAACCAAATGTTTCAATATAAAAAGTCTCCCGGCCGGGAGACTTTTTACTAACAGATGCATCTAACAGATCATTTAACTCTCTTTGTCCCAATGACGCAGTATTTTTAGACCTTATGTTCCCCTTGAAACTATACCGCTCCATATTATTGCTGCTATTCTCCCTTTTAACAGTACAAACGGCCATCAGCCAGGGCAAAATCATCAGGGGCATTGCACAGGACTCACACAGTGAAGAGAGGATTCCCTTTGCTTCCGTCAGCTTTAAAAACACAACTGTTGGTAAACTGACAGATTCATCCGGCACTTTTTCTTTTTATTTTAACGACTGGCCGGCAGACACTCTTGAGATTACCTGTGTCGGCTACCAGCCTTTTCAATACATAATTGATAAACGAAAGGATACGGTTTCTCTTACCATCAATATGGAAAGAGGCACTTTTAATGATGGAGCACAGCTGAAAGTAAAAGTGAACAAAGGGTTATTAGTATGGAGAAAGATTGTTCAGCACAAACCAGAAAATGACCGTTACCGGTTTGATAACTTTTCTTATGAACTTTATAATAAACTGGAACTTGACCTGAAGAATATCAATTTTCAAAAGTTTGGCAGGTTCAAACCGCTCAAACCTATCAGCGACCTTATCAACGAGAACATTGATACGGCAGAAGGCATAAAATATCTTCCAACTTACCTTACCGAGGCCCTGTCTGATTATTACTACCAAAAAAAACCACTGAAAAGAAGAGAGATAATAAAAGCTGCCAATACTTAACGGAGTAAGAAATGAAAGTGTATTAAAACTTCTTGGCGGCATGGACCAGGTGATAAATGTTTATAACAATTTCATTCCGGTGTTTGACAAACAGTTTGTAAGCCCTGTCAGCGATAATGGTGATTACTATTATAATTACCGGGTGGTGGATACACAGGTCATCAGCAATCAGCGTTTTTTTCATCTTGTATTTACCCCGCGCCGCCAGGGTGGTGATACGTTTGAAGGTGACTGCTGGGTGCATGTCGGCACATTTCGCCGTTCAGCGGATGAACCTACGGGTTGGGCAAAGAAGCCAATATAAATTTCCTGGAGAACCTCAGCCTGATACAGGAATACAAACTGCTGAATGATTCTACCTGGTTCTTGTCGAAAGATAAATTTGTTGTTGACCTTTCACCTGTTGGGAAAGACAGACCGGGTTTTATTGCCCGCAAAACAACCACCTACAGGAATGTGATCGTTAATGACAGTTCTGTTGTGACTGAACTGAGCAAAAACAAAATACTGGAAGAAATAATTACCCTGCCTGCCGCCGTCGAAAAACCAAAAGAGTTCTGGACAACCGCCAGGCATGAACCTCTTACAAAAACGGAAGGCAGTATTATCAAAATGATTGATACGCTGACAAATGCCCCTGTCTTTCAAAAATTCACCCGGACAATGGCCTTTATCGGCACAGGATATAAAGACGACCGGTAATTATGCAAATCGGCCCATGGTTTAACTGGATCACATCAAATGGATGGGAAGGTTTCCGTGTAAGGTTCGACCTGGCCACCAATAAATATTTCAATAAGAAATTCAAGTTTCATAGCTTACCTCGCTTATGGTTTTGGTGACAAAAAACTGAAAGGCATGGGAGAAGTTTTTTTTCTTCCCAACAAAAGATCCCCGGACTTACCTCTATGCTTCTTTTACCAATGATCTTGATTTTGGACAGAACTATTATGGCGAAGTTTCATCAGGATAATGTTTTTGCACTGGCTATCCGTAAAAAAGAATGTGCCGATAAAGAATATTAAGGTGAATGAAAAAAGGTTTGAATTTTTTAATGAAACACTGCCGTGGATGTCAAACCTGCTAACTATCACTCATAAGATCCACATTACCACTGCGAAACCTTATACCGGCAGATTCATTTAAGACTTGCTGGCAGCGGAAAACCTTTTACCAATTTTGAAGTGTCCGTCCGGTTACGTTTTGCCTGGCTTGGAAAGGTTTTTAGAAAGCCATTTTTACCGCAGCAGCCTTGGCAGCGTCTATCCTATTGGAGAGATCAATATCAGCACAGGGCTTTGCCGGTATTCTGAAAAGCAGTTACAGCTACACTAAAGTATCTGCCAGTGTTTCTGATTACATCAAAATACCACCATTCGGTAATATATCATGGTATGTATATGGCGGAAAAACTTTTGGCACTCTGCCATATATCCTGCTTGATATTGCACCGGGCAATGAACTATACTATTATAATAAGTATGCTTTCAACATGATGAACCGCTGGGAGTTCATTCATGATGAATATGCCGGTATCAACATTGAACATAATATTGGTAACGGTATCTTCCGGTGGTTTCCCAAACTCCGCTTCCGCCAGTTCTGGACAGCAAAAACCTTATGGGGCAGCCTCTCTCCTGCCAACAGGTCACTCAATTTTAAAGAGGGCCACAATTTTCAAACACTCGATGGCAAAACATATCTCGAACTGGGCACCGGCATTGATAATATCTTCCATGTATTCCGGATAGATTTTGTCTGGCGGGTACTGCCATCATCTCTTACCCAGGGTAAATGATAAGAACTTCGGCATATTCGGAAGTTTCAGGGTTGCATTTTAATAATAGTATTTCTATACAGCTTAACTTTAAAATAATCAGTGCAAATCCTTTCAATCTGTGCTGCCAGTGTTCCATTTTCACTAACTTCCTTTCACTAAATACAATTGCATGTCATCTCATTACATTCTGGCCCTCGACCAGGGCACTACCAGCAGCCGCAGTATGTTGTTTGATAAACAGGGGAACATTACCAGTGTGGCACAAAAAGAATTTAAACAGATTTTTCCCCAGCCCGGCTGGGTAGAACATGATGCTAATGAAATATGGAGTACCCAGTTTGGAACGATGGCCGAAGCCGTAGCCCAAGCCGGTATCAATATGAAGCAGGTATGCGGGTATCGGTATTACCAACCAACGGGAAACAACTGTAGTGTGGGACAGAAAAACAAGTCAGCCGATTTATCATGCGATAGTTTGGCAGGACAGAAGAACCGCAGCCTATTGCGATGAATTAAAAGCTGCCGGCCATGCAGGAACCATCCAGCAAAAAACAGGATTGATCATTGATGCTTATTTCTCCGCCACAAAACTCAGATGGATATTAGATAATGTGGAAGGGGCAAGGGCAAAAGCAGAAAACGGAGAACTGGCCTTTGGTACAATTGACACATGGCTCACCTGGAAACTTACCAATGGTGAAGTGCATGTAACCGATGTGTCCAATGCATCCCGGACCATGTTGTTCAACATTCATTCGCTGCAATGGGATGAAGAATTGCTGAAGCTGTTTAATATTCCTGCAACGGTTTTACCGGAAGTAAAACCAAGCAGTAAAATTTATGGTGTAACCGGCAATATCATCCCGGACTCAAGAATTCCCATCGCAGGTATTGCCGGTGACCAGCAAGCCGCATTATTCGGTCAAATGTGTACCCAGCCGGGCATGGTAAAGAACACTTATGGCACCGGTTGTTTTATGCTGATGAATACAGGAGAAAAAGCCATCAGTTCAAAAAACAATTTACTGACCACTATCGCCTGGCAGATTGATGGCAAAACAGAATATGCCCTCGAAGGAAGTGTGTTTATTGCCGGTGCTGTAGTACAATGGCTGAGAGATGAGTTAAAAATAATCCGCACTTCGGCTGAAGTGGAAAAATTAGCCGCACAGGTGCAGGACACTGATGGTGTATATCTCGTTCCGGCCTTTGCGGGGCTTGGTGCGCCACACTGGAACCAATATGCAAGGGGAACCATCTTCGGTTTAACAAGAGGCAGCAGCAATGCACATATTGCAAGAGCTGCATTGGACAGCATCGCTTATCAAACCTATGATGTATTGAAAGCGATGGAAGCCGATGCGGGCATCAGCATTGCGGAATTGAGAGTGGATGGAGGTGCTACCGTTAATAACAAGCTGATGCAATTCCAGAGTGATATATTAAATACGAAAGTGGTACGGCCAAAAGTAACAGAGACCACGGCACTTGGCGCTGCCTATTTAGCAGGGCTTGCTGTAGGTTATTGGAAAAATATCAGCGAGATACAGCAGCAGTGGCAGGTGGATAAATCATTTGCTGCTGAAATGAATGATACAACAAGAAATGAACTGGTGAACGGATGGGAAAGAGCAGTAAGGGCCTCTATAGCCTGGGCTAATTCTAAATAACTATTCTTTGAACCGCAGCGAAATGATACAACAATTAGAATCCCAGCCCGAATGGGACATTTGTATCATTGGCGGTGGCGCTACCGGTCTGGGCACAGCCCTGGATGCCGCCTCAAGAGGACTAAAGACCATTTTATTCGAACAATATGATTTTGCCAAAGGCACATCATCCCGCAGTACCAAGCTGGTGCATGGCGGCGTTCGCTATTTACAGCAGGGCAATATCAAATTAGTGATGGAGGCATTAAGAGAAAGAGGTTTACTGCTGAAGAATGCCCCCCACCTGGTACATAATCAAAAATTCATTGTACCTAATTACAAATGGTGGGAAAAGACATTTTATGGCATCGGCCTGAAGATCTATGATAAGATGGCGGGTAAATTAGGCCTCGGCCCATCGCAATTCTTATCGAAAGAAGAAACGCTGCAATTAGCCCCTACCCTCGACCCGGAGGAGCTGAAAGGTGGAGTACTCTATCATGACGGGCAGTTTGATGATGCAAGGCTGGCCATCAACATTGCACAAACAGCAGCACAGTATGGAGCTGCGGTCCTGAATTATTTTCCGGTAAACGGTTTGCTGAAAATGAATAACAAGGTTTGTGGTGTTTGGGTAAAAGACAGCCTGGCCGGAAAGGAATATGAAGTGAAAAGTAAAGTTGTCATTAATGCCACCGGTGTATTTACTGATGCAGTAATGAAAATGAATGATGCGAAACATGAAAGCATCATCAGCCCAAGCCAGGGAATACATTTGGTGGTGGATAAGGATTTTCTTCCCGGCGAAGTCGCCATTATGATACCGAGGACAGATGATGGCCGGGTATTGTTCGCCGTACCCTGGCATAATAAGATCGTACTGGGAACAACAGATACTCCCGTAGATGAAATTTCTGCTGAACCGGTTCCGTTACAACAGGAAACAGAGTTCATATTAAAACATATCGGCCGCTATCTCACCAAAGACCCGCAGTTAAGTGATGTAAGAAGCATGTTTGCCGGGCTACGGCCATTGGTAAAAGGAAAAAGCAAGAAGACAGCGGCTTTATCAAGAGACCACCTGATCAGTATTGCTGATTCGGGAATGATAACCATTACTGGCGGTAAGTGGACCACTTACAGAAAGATGGCGGAAGATGTGATTGACATTGCCAGCAGAAACTTACGATCTGCATGGTAAACCCTGCGTTACCAAAGAATTAAAACTGAACGGGCATGACAAAGCAGTTATGCCGGCTGCAATAACTTCATTAAGCCCCCTGGAATTAAAAGCAGTTATAAAAAAATCAGTGGAAGAAGAAATGTGCATGACCGCAGAAGATTTTTTATCAAGAAGAACAAGGCAATTATTGCTGGATGCAAACGAAGCCATTAAAGCAGCTCCGCTGGTGGCTAAACTGATGGCGGAAGAAATGAATAAAGATGAGGTTTGGATAAAAGAACAAATCAATAACTTTAATGCGATAGCAAAAAACTACGCCCAACTGTAACCCAACAATTATAAACTCAAACTGATTGCTTATGTCTCCATTCCTCGGTGAATTTGCCGGTACTGCTTTACTCATCATTATGGGTTGTGGCGTGGTGGCCAATGTACTTTTAACCAACTCAAAAGGGCAGAACAGCGGATGGATAGTTATTACATTCGGCTGGGCCATGGCTGTGTTCCTTGGGGTGTATGCGTCCACAAAACTGGGTGGCAGTGGTCATTTAAACCCGGCCATTACTATTGCCCTTACTGCTTTTGGCGATTTTGATTCTTCCTTACTGCAACCTTACATTATCGCACAATTTGCCGGAGCTATTACCGGTGCAACTATTGCATGGCTGGCTTACAAACAACATTTTGATGTAACAAGTGATGCTGATTTAAAAATGGCCGTCTTTTGCAATTCACCTGCCATTCGTAATGTTGGTTATAATCTTATCACCGAGATCATCGGAACCTTTATTCTGACATTTGGAGCATTGACCATGTCGAAGCCGGCTGCATCAATGGGCACCTTAGATGCATTGCCGGTTGGCTTACTGGTTTTAGGCATTGGCCTTTCGCTTGGCGGGCCAACAGGATATGCCATTAATCCTGCCAGGGATTTGGGCCCTCGTATTGCTCATTTCTTTTTACCAATACCCGGGAAAAGAGATAGCGACTGGAGTTATAGCTGGATACCGGTGCTGGGGCCAATTGCAGGTGCTTTAGTAGCTGCATGGGTGTTCCAGTTATTATGATTTCCTTGTTCAGTTTTATTTTGAAAATCAATTAAATTGTGAACAAGAAACTACGCAAAGCGGAGAGTTGGGCGCAATTTTAGTTGACACCCGACAATCGAAGTACTTAACTTTTATACTGACGACATTACTGATCGAGAGTACGACCGGTCGACAAAGAGAAACCCAAGAGGGAGAAAAGAGAATATAAAGTCGAGGTTCAAGGGAACGGTGTTTGCAATTAAACAGGTTGGTTAAGACGACAAGGTATTCTATTGAAGGTGAAGTTATTTCTGAAATTGAAGCTTGTAAAGACTCCATTTGTTGCCCCTACAATAAGACTTTTAAAGCTCTACAGCGTTAAAAGGGATAGATTCTAACTTATAAAGACTCAAAGATTGATTCTGCAAGTCATTCTGGTCATTGCGATTCATTACCTGTCTACAAGGCATTTTCATGAGTATGTAGTTTGACAACAGATAAACGACTAGTTGAGAAAAGAGAGTTAACCTACAATTTTGAGACTGACTCCAAAGAGTATGAAAATGGACAATGGGTATCAGCCAAAATCGAGAGTACTCAACATTAACTGAAAACAAAATCCATCAATACACTTACACCGCATTTGATAGTGTGAGAGAAGCAGAAAATTACGGTTTGGATGCAACGTATTACAAACGAAAGGTCATGGACTGTTACATACAAGTATGACAAGGATAATCGGCTCATTGAAACGGAACATCCACCATATGGAGTCATGAAATTGAAAGACCAGTGGGTTTATGACGAGAGAGGTCGAGTAACGAAAATGGAATCTAACTTAACAGGAGACAAGCGTACAATTGAGTTCTCATATGATGATAAAGGCAGAGTCTTGTCACAAGACAACGGAACAATGAAGACAACTTTCGAGTACGATAGCAATGGGAAAATATTGCTTGTAACCACTAAAGGTAATAAGTACAAGGACAGTCAGACAAAGTACTATTACAACGAATCTGGAGACATTAACAGGGAAGAAGTCTCATATAACAACGAAACGCCTTTTGTGACGGTCTACGAATACATTTACTACTAAATAAACTGCGCCCAACATTCAGTTTTGCGTCAGCAGGGGCGACGAATAAATCCTCATCTTAGTGCTACTATCATCTGCATATCGGGCTGACCGAACACGGATGAGCAACAGAATATATTTTCAACTTTTGTAACTTACATCGGCTGCGGTTCCGGGCTGGACGTTTTCCAAATGCCCCGCCGAACGCAAAGCCCTACCGTTATGTGCAACTTAACAAGCAATCTTATTTTTATGAAATTAACTATTAGACTTTTTTTCCTTTTAACTGTTTCACTTTGCTTTTACAATTGCTCCAATAACGGCACAAAAAGTAAAGAATTTATAAAGCAACATTGACAACCCGATTTTGTTGACAATGGCAAAACCGTGGACAGCTTAATAAAAGTATATAATTGACGAAAGCATTGAATATAACAACTGGGAAGACAATGATGCAACCGACTCCTGTTTGACTGTTTGACTTAATCAAATAGTAATAAAGTGCCACTCGGGTGATCAATGTGAACGGTAATGTCAACCAATTAAAAGGAATAGCTTTATCTATAACAAAGACTCATCTAGCAAAGCCGGAAAATTATAATTCTCTTTATATAATCTTTGTCAAAAAGGATAATGTTAACGGTTTAGAAACTAAAAATCATTCAGCAGGTATGAAAATACCATACTACAGAATTAGTAAGCTACGACATAACATGAACTGTGTAAAAAACAAGCAAGTTCTGATTTTTCCGGTTTTGCTGAACAATAGTTTGGCTGATACAGGCTGTGGTTCGGGCAAGACAAACAACTTTCAACTTTAGTTCTTATATTTCAGCCTGCTGGCAGGCAGGTCAAGCAGCAGTTGCGGGCGGACGAATATAAAATTCCCCACAATCGGCAAACCTGCCCTTTATGTGTAATTGTAAATGTCCCAACAAATTTGACAGACTTTGAAAAAATATCGCACCTGATTCGTTTTGGGCTTTCGTTCCGCAAAATGACAACAAACGTTATAACCGGCTGGGCTTACAAAAAAATAAATGAGCAAACTTATGACGCTGTATTTTCTGACCTCGCTACTGCGGAAACTAAAAATAAAATAATTGAAGTACTGTCCGGAAAGGTCGTTTGGAATTATAATGACAGGGAAATAAGAAACCTTATTTTGAGTTATTATAAGAAATATCTTATCAGTAACCCAACTTTATGGATGGATATTGAAAAAGAACTGACTGAATATTTTCAATATTCAGACTTCGAAAATGGGAATGACAGGTTACAGGATTTTCTTTATTACCTGACTGATGACTGGAATTTACGAAAAGACGGTTTTAGCGGACTCCTGACAATGCCAGAATACCTGACAGATAATTTAAGTGAGTATAACGACTATCATAAGCTAAAAGAATTGCTGAAGGAACAAGGATTGGCGGGATATGAAGTATAGAAAAACTACACAAAACATGAACTGTTTTATGCAAGTGAGCCTGAAAAACAATGTTGAACATTAGTAATAAACTTCAAAAAAATCAATCAGCAGCGGCCCGGCGGACGAATACTAATACCCAACCTGCATAAAGCCTGCCCGTTATACCATCTCGCTACTTCCTGATCTCCATCGGCGGTGGCGGCGGCAACTCAACATCCTCCTCTTCTTCTTCCAGCGACTTAAGATATTCCTTCAGGTGCTTATCCAGTGCTTTAGCATCAAACTCTTCTGCCCAGTAAATACCTGCTACATTATCGGGGCTGGTATAATCATTTAAATTGGCAGAATAAGGACCTGCTACCCCAAGGTGGTACTTTCCTATATCATTTGCAAAAGAGACCTTGTACAGGTAAAACTTTTGTTGTTTTCCTTTGTATAATACCGTTCTCACTCCTGCATCAGCTATATACCCCGGTTCGGTCTCATCCATTACTGAATATTCATATACTTTACTTTTGCCCAGCTCCTTTTGCGACAGGTAGCTGGCAGGAAAAAGTTTCAGTTTGTTCAGCCGTTTCAATTCATCATAAAGCTGGTGGCGGTACTGGTCCGTAGTGGCCATTGTATAGATGTTTTTGGTATCTGCCGGCTGGCCGCTTTCGAGTAATGCGATCAGTGTCCTGAACTTTATTTCCCGGGCATCAAACTTTGCAAAGCGTTTCAGCAACGCAATTGCTTCCGGTGTTCCGATAACACCCAGCATTCTGATGAGGTCGCTGTATCCGTAGTTATTATCTTCTATCTCAGTTTTCTCTTTTTCCAGTTCCTTCTTTGCGGTCCCAATAAAATAACTGCCATACTCTTTGATGGCTGTTTTTGACAGCAGGTTGCTGTCCAGCAATGAAGTTGCCACTCCTGCAATTTGTTCCCATATCGCTTCCGATCCCACCTGTTTCATTACTTCCGGGAATAAGGTGGCTGTTAGTTTCAGCGAATCATATAACATGTAACCAAAGTAAGGTGCCGATTTGATGGTAAGAGGATACTTTACCAGGCAATCTTTTAGCACACTATAGGATTCTGCTGTTGAAATACCGGCGAGGTACGAAATGATATATCCCTTTACATATTCATCCTTTTGCTGTATGGAAGCATAGTTATTTTTAATGTAAGCCACCGTGGTATGGGTGCTGTCAAGGAACTGTATCTTTTCAAAAAGCTTTTTATTCAGGTTTGCATAATACGTTGTATCAAAATCAGGGTACAACTGCAGCAACATCTTTTGCAGTGATGGTATATCCGCCCCGGTAAATTCAAGGGCATCCCACCATTGCTTCACTATGGCTACTGTTTTCCCGTCAGCGTCTTTTAATGTGGCTGCCAGCTCTTCAACTTTTGGCTGCGATTTGTTCCATCCCGGTTTTTCACTCATCACTTTAAAGTCATCAAAGAAACGGTTGTATTTGCCGGGAAGGTCCTGCGTAGCAAAATTGCCAAACACTTCATATATCTCGTCCCCGTTCAATACCACAAGTACTTTCTTCAGCAGGTTATCGCCGGGCTGCATGATCTTTACACTGGCAGTTTTCAGTTTGCCGACAGTTGTTAGTTTATAATCCACCATTGAATCGCCCCAGGAAGAATACATGCCGGCCCTTAATCTTAAAAATGCGGTATCGCTGCTGTACCAAAACCAGGAAGGCAATACGGTTCTGTCCACAAAGCCGGTAACATAGGCCAGCGAATCGTAGACAAGGTACCGTTCAAGCCCCTTACCGGTATCCTCTTCATCCAGCTCTTTTGTTTTCAAAGAGAAAGGTGCTGTGGTGGAAAATGATCTGTCAGGAGCGGTAACCGTTTTCCATTCGGGATATTTAAAAGGGAGCAATTTGAATGAATTCAAAAAACGTTCTGCCGTTCTTTTACTATTATCCCCGGGACCGCTGACTGCATATAAATAATAACTGATACCGCCTCTTGACACAGCCAGTATCCTCGTTTCTAATAATTCGCCTTCTGTTTTACCAGTTACCGTAAGCCTGTAACCCGGGTATGTACTGACAGTAATAAAAGAAGAATCCAGTACTGTCGCCTCTTCAAAACTTTCCTTTAATCTTTCTTTGATGGCAACAAAATAGGAAGAATCATCACCGGCATCATACATGCCCTCCTTCATGGTTGAAACACTCATGCCATAAAATATCTGCTCTTTGATATCGATAGCCTGCCAGTCGTAGGTAATTTTTCCTTCCTCTGTCACCACATCTTTTTTCTCCCTTGGTTTTACCGGCATCTCCACCGAAAAAGACTGAACAGGATATTCAAGCAGCGACCATGTTTTTTGAGTAGTTACTTTGGGTTCAATAATATCCTTGTTAAGGACAAATGATTGAAAGAATTTTTCTGTTTCCTTATCGCTCAGCGATTTCTCTGTAAACCCATACACCATATTTAAAATAACCCGTTCCGTGGCAGGAATGAATATCTGCATCTTCATCTCCCCTTCATAAGTACTGATGCGGTATTCCCGGCCTTCAACTCCATTAACAGTAACCGGTTTTTCTTTCAGCACTTCTCCTTTTGATGCATACCGGCTTCGCAGCCCGTTGTAGAGACTGTCGGCACCAAGCTTTTTTCTCTCTTCCGGAATTTCGATACCCATTGTCATATACATCTTCATAAAAGAAATATCGAAATATATTTTCATTTCCAGCCCCATGGATTCGAACATTTCAATGCCTTCTGCCACACCGGGCATCTGCAAAGCATAAACGTTGTCTTTAACAGCAACCTGTATCCAGGAAGCTTCAACTGTTTTCGAAACATACTTATCCGGGTTTATCTTCTTTGAAGAGATGACCGGTGTTACGGTAAAACCCCTGCTGCGTAGTAATGTGATCACTCCTGAATCGCCGGGTAAATGAGCGGCACCTACTGCAAAAAGAGTACTGCGTATAGCAGAAAGACTATCCATGCGGCGTGCCATTTTCAGGTTACGCTTTATCATGATGTAATCCTTCCTCCCGTCTTCTTCCCGGTACATAAATGCATCTATGGTATCCAATTGCTGGTTAGTGTATACCTTAATAAACCATTCCAGGCTGCCCCGGTAATAGTTATCATCAAACAATGCCAGTTGTATCTTTTCCTCAATGTCGCCGAAACCATCCATATGTTCCAGCTGGTCTTCTATGTCTTCAATACCACCTACCCACTTGCCCTGCTTTCTTGCCTGGCCGGAGAGCCAGGCATCGAGGAAAGTGGGCATATCACCTTTCTTAAATAAATCTAATTGAAGTCTTGATTCAATTTTATCAAGGTCGTCAACTGTTATCTTGTCTGCCTTCTTCCCGATTTTTTTCTCGAGCAGTGCTTTGTATTTATTCCATACTTCCCCGCTTACCCTTTCTTTTACTTTCGGGGGTTCAGTTGCATTTTTCTGTTCTTCTTCATTAAGAAACTGGTTCATCATTTGTGTGCCGAGGCGGTTCATGTCAAGCTCCGCTGCAAAACCTTCCGTTTGTTCCAACGCTTTGTATACAGAATCACCCAGCTGAAAAACCCTTTTATCAGTAAGGTGCATGGTGCCATACAGGTAGGAAGGCCTGGCAAGTCCATTACCCGAAATACGCCACAGCAGTGTGTTGGCCAGTTTTGTATCCTGTCCAAAGGTTAACAGGCCAGAAAAAAGTATCGTTATTGTAAGTATGAGTTTTCTCATATCAGGGTTTTGAATTACAAGATTAGTTTAAAGATTGTAAGATAATGCCGGCTGCTTTTTCAATCTGCTTTTCAGCAATCAATAATGGCGGAGAAATACGAAGGCAGCCGGGAGCAAACAGGAACCAATCCGTCAGCAATCCATTTGCAATGCAAGTGTCTATTACTTTCTTGTTCGTTTCAAACGAATCGAATTCCACAGCCATCCATAAACCAAAAGAACGAACTGCTTTTATGTCCGGATGAATCAGTAAAGACCTGAACAATTCTTCTTTGCTTTTTACGGTGTCAATCCATCCTTCTTCCAGCAAAGCTTTCAAAGCAGCCATTCCGGCAGCACAGCAAACCGGGTGTCCTCCAAAAGTAGTAATGTGGCCGAGTACCGGGTTTTCGGTAAAAGTATCCAACAAGTTTTTGCCCGCAATAAATGCGCCGAGAGGCATTCCGCCACCAAGGGCTTTGCCAAGCAAGAGAACATCCGGGACAATATCAAAATGTTCAAAGCCCCAGAGCTTACCGGTTCTGCCAAAACCGGTTTGTATCTCATCAAGAATTAATAATGTTCCTGTTTCAGTGCATTTTTTCCTTAATGCCTGTATCCATTCCTTTTCCGGGGCAATTATCCCGGCTTCTGCCTGCACTGTTTCTGCGATCACACAAGCAGTTTGCACAGTTATTTCATTTAATGATTCAAATGAATTGTATTCAAGGTGCAGCACATCGGGCAGCAGGGGGCGATAAGCATTTCTCCAGTATTCATCACCCATTACACTCAAAGCACCCTGTGTAGAACCGTGATATGAATTATTGAACGCAATGATCTGTGTTCTGCCCGTAACCCGTTTAGCCAATTTCATGGCCCCTTCTACAGCTTCAGCCCCGGAGTTGGTGAAATAAACGGAATTGAGAGATGCGGGTAAATGATCTGTCAGCATTTTTGCATATTGCACCTGCGGTGCTTCAACAAACTCACCATACACCATAATGTGCAAATAAGCATCTAATTGTTTTTGTATGGCTTCTATTACTTTAGGGTGGCGGTGGCCCACATTGGCCACACTGATACCGCCAATAAGATCAATGTATTCTTTCCCCCCTGCATCGTACAATGTACAGCAGTCTGCCTTTACAATCTCCAGTGCAAGCGGAACTGACGAAGTCTGGGCAACATGACGAAGAAAAAGTTCCCGTTGATTCAAGTAATTTTATTTCAGGCAAAGGACGCAAAGATTTCCCAATTTTACACGACAACTATAAACAACAAACTATAAAACTATGCCCGTTATACTACCGGTAGAAGGCAAGCTTCCGCAATTTGGTGATAATTGTTTTATCGCCCCCAATGCTACCATCGTTGGCGATGTGATTACCGGCGATGATTGCAGTTTCTGGTTTAATACTGTTGTCCGGGGTGATGTCAATTTTATAAAGATGGGTAATAAAGTAAATGTGCAGGACGGAGCCTGTATTCACTGTACATACCAGAAATGCGGGACCACAATCGGCGACAATGTTTCCATCGGGCACAATGCCATAGTTCATGGCTGCACCCTGCATGATAATGTACTGATCGGCATGGGTGCTATTGTGATGGACAATGCAGTAGTACACAGCAATACCATTATAGCGGCCGGGGCGGTGGTATTAGAAAACACTGTTTGTGAAGCAGGCAGCATTTATGCCGGGGTTCCTGCCAGAAAAGTAAAAGATATTCCCCAGGATATGATCAACGGGGAGATACACCGGATTGCTGATAATTATGTGGGCTATGCAGATTGGTTCAGAGAGAAATAGACAATAAACAACTGTCAATAAGGTAAATGGAACCAATTTATCCCTGGCCTGGTGCAATTGCCGGTTAGTATATTTACTCTGGCAAAAGCAATTATTTCTGATTAAATTCGTTATTCACAATAAGCTGTCAACAATGAAAAACCTTCGATTTTTTACTATCGCCTTAAGCATCACTGTGTTGCTGTCATCCTGTGGCATGTTCAGTAACTTATTCAAACGTAAGACCGGCTGCCCTACAAACGGTAAAAATGTAGGAGCTGAAAAGATCCTGAGTGGCGATCCAAAAGCCACAAAAGATGCCAAGAAGGCAAAAAAATTCCGCAGTTAATTAATTGCAATGTGCAGCTAATATCCACTATATCCAGTCTTATGAACAAACTTAAACACCTTAACCATGAGCCTCACCCTACGAACCACCCTCGGCTGTACCGAAGCCGTTATTGCCGATGACGGCGGATTAAAAGAATTCTACCGTGTCGCCAATATTCTCAGCCAGGACCTTGATGTAAACTTCTCCCACAAAGAAGATGATTTTGATACCATTGACTGGGAATTCCGGTTCAAAGGCCACAACATCACCCTTCATTACAGCATTTATAACGGTGTTTCGCTATTCCCGACAAAAACTAAGGATGCCCTCAGTAAAGACAATAAAGCTGTGGTGGAACTGGCCAATGTGATTGAATCAAGAATGTTTAACGGCGGGCAGAGGAATATTGCCTAATACGATTTCTCTTCAATAGATTCCATAATTCCCAGGTAGCTCACATACCTGTCTTCATGAATTAATCCGTTATTTACTGCTTCTTTAATAGCACAACCCGGTTCATTGTAATGCAGGCAGTTATTGAACTGGCAATCATTCAGCCTGTCCCTCATTTCAGGAAAATAATGCGACACTTCCTGCTTGGTTATATCCACCAGTCCAAATTCTCTCATGCCGGGTGTATCAATTATTCTTCCGCCAAAAGGCAGATCAAACATTTCAGCGAATGTTGTGGTATGTTGCCCTTTACCACTCCAGCCACTTACGTCCTGGGTTTTTAAATTGATATCAGGAAATACTACATTCAGAAACGATGATTTACCAACACCACTATGACCACTTATCAATGTGGTTTTATCTTTCAACAGCTCCATTACTTCATCAATACCTTCTTTCTTTTCAGCGCTGATCAAAAAGACCTTATACCCTACAGCCTCATACATAGCTTTCAATTGTTCATATTTCTCCATCTCCTTTGCCTTGTACAGGTCAGCTTTATTAAAAACAATAAAAGGAGTTACATGGTACATTTCAGATGCCACCAGGAAACGGTCAATAAAACCCTGTGATGTTTTTGGTTCTTTCAATGTTGCCACCAGCATGGATTGATCCAGGTTGGCCGCTACAATATGATGCTGGTGTTTATGCCTCGGCGACTGGCGATTAATATAATTACGCCGTTCATGAATTTCATCAATAATGGCAGAGTTATCTGTATCAGCCTGTGATTCTATTTCTACAATATCACCCACCGCCACCGGGTTGGTAGAAGTAATATCGTCCATCTTCATCACGCCTTTCATCCGGGCATTCCAGAATTTCCCGGTCTCATCCTTTACGGTGTACCAGCTTCCGGTTGATTTGTAAACGGTGGCCTTCATGGCTTGCAAGATAACAGAATAATTTTTCAGGGAAATTTCCGGAATACTGTAAATCGCAGAACTATTTCTAAAAACAGAAAGGCCAACGCTGCAAGTACGAAGGGCAAGAATCTTTCCTCAGACCTTTTAAACGATGTAATATCAATCTTTGATTTTTCAAGTTGGTCAATCTGGTTGTATGTATCCTTTAAACCTTGTTTATCCCTGGCCCGGAAATATTGCCCGCCTGTTTCCGCAGCTATCTTCCGCAGCAGTTCTTCATCAATAAAATCAATATTGGGATTCTTTGGCCTGGGTTTATTACCAGTGATCTCCGTTATAGTAGAAGGCATAGCCCCCATTCCGATAGTATAAACTTTCACTCCTTTTGATTTAGCAATCTCCAGTGCAGTCAGGGGGTCAATCAGCCTGGTGTCGGGTGCATCTTCTTTACCATCTGTTATCAGGATGATGACTTTACTTTTTGAAGGGCTTTTGGTCAACCTGTCAACAGCAGTTGCAAGGCCTTCTCCTATCACCGTTCCGTCTTTCAGCAAAGCCCTGCTTTCTAAAGTTTGAATCTGGGTAATAAGGTTGTTTCTGTCATTTGTAAGCGGACATTGTGAAAAACTTTCCCCGGAGAAAATTACCAGTCCTATCCTGTCAACCGGGCGGCTGCGGACAAATTCCTCCGCCACTTCTTTTGCCACATCCATCCGGGAAGGTGGAATGTCTGTTGAACCCATACTACCGCTTACATCCATGCAAAGCATAATATCAATGCCTTCTCCTTCTGAACGTTGTTCAGTATTTCTTTTTTGCGGACGAGCCAGTGCAATTATCAAACAACTTAAAGCCAGTAATCGTAAAACAAATGGCAAGTGACGAAAACGGTTCTTCCATGATGAAACTGTAAATGCATGAGCTGTCGACACCCGGAAAGTTGCCTGTTGTTTATTAAGCTTTTTAACATACCACCAGGTCAATAAGGGCAATAATAAAAATAACCCGAACGCTAACGGGTAAGCAAAATCCATATTTTTAATATAGTTGTACAGCATAAATCTCCAGTTCCTAAAGGGGGGCTTTGGCCTCTGGTTTTTCGATGTCTATTATTGCATTCTTAATTTCTGTAAGGCAATTCTTGCTATCCTCATCTGAAGGAATATATTTTGCAAACTTCACCAGGTCACTTAACCGCAACGATTGTGAAAGCCTGTCAAATTGTTCTTTATTCAAATTCAGACTCTTTAATTGAATCACCAGGTCATCTGTTGTTTTTTGCAAAGACAGTATTCCTTTCTTTTTGAAAATATACAACCTGAAAATATCAACCAGCCTTGTATGATAAAGTTTTGATTCCGGGGTATCCCTTTTTAATTGCTCCAGTTGCTTTAATGCCTCCTCGTAAGGATCAATTACACTCTTGGCAATAATAACAGGCAGGGGCTTTTTCTTTCTGAATACATACAGTAATAATAATACCAGCAATAATGCAGCACCTGCGGCATACCACCACCAGGCTATCTTTTTTTTGGCATCCTTTATCTCAAGAATGTCCTTAATATCATGATAGGGCTGATTGGGATCAAATTCAGAAAAAACAACATTTACCGGGATTGAGTCCGTTCTTGCACCACCGGGAAGAAAATAAGATGGAATAACCCATCTGCCGGAATCGAAGCTGGTAATTTTGTATACCGCTTTGATAATTGTATTACCATCTTTGTTGCTTGTATCAATAACGGGAGGTTCCAGTATTTCAAAATGATTGATTGAATCCAGCTTAAAAGATGAAATAGCCGGTTCTCCCGGCAATTTCATTTCTATTGTTAAGTGTATCTGCTCCCCTATATAGATGCTGTTCTTATCCACCCGGGACTGAATTGTGATACCATTTTGACCAATTCCAATACTTGAAAAAAGTATTGCGGATGAAAAAAGTATTGATCTCAAAAAAATCATGTTGATTATCTGTTGCGGCTGAGAAAGAATCGTTGCAGCACTTTTACATAGTCTTCACCGGTTTTCACATGCAGCAGGTCGCATCCGGCTTTCTTAAATGTTTGGGTACTGTATGCTGCCACCCTGAAAAACTCCTGTTCGTAACTATATCTTACAAAACTGCTACTGCTATCCACCCATTTTGTTTGTCCGCTTTCTGCATCCTCAACTTGCATCAGGCCGGCATCGGGTAATAGCTGATCCATATTATCATACACCTTAATACCGATCACATCATGCTTCTTGCCGGCAATTCGCAGCGCATCTTCATAGTTAGCATCAATGAAATCGCTGAGTACAAAAGCAATACTCTTCTGTTTGGTTGAATTATTAAAATATCGCAGAGCCTTACTGACAGCAGTTCCCTTTCCTTTTGGTTCTTTACTCAGTAATTCCCTGACAATATACAAAGCATGCTGCTTTCCTTTTTTGGGTGGGATATATGCTTCTACTGTATCGCTATAAGAATATCACCCCTATCTTATCTGCATTATTCACGGCAGAAAAACTCAGCACTGCGGCTATCTCCGTAATAATATCTTTCTTTATGGCATGAATTGTCCCAAATTCCGAGCTGCCGCTGATATCTACCAGCAACATCACCGTCAGTTCCCTTTCCTCCTCGAACACTTTACTATAAGGATGGCCAAATCTTGCTGATACATTCCAGTCAATAAAGCGGATATCATCCCCGGCTGCATATTCCCTTACTTCCTTGAATGACATGCCTTTTCCTTTAAAAGCACTATGATACTCCCCGGTAAACAGATCACTGGTGAGTTTCTTGCTTTTGATTTCAAGCTCTCTTACCTTTTTTAATATTTCGGTGGTAGTAAGCATTATGGTACATTGATTTGTCTCAACACATCTTCAATAACATCTTCCACTCTCACATTTTCTGCCTCGGCTTCATAGGTTAGGCCGATACGATGACGAAGCACATCTTTGCAAATACTTCGTACATCTTCCGGAATTACAAAACCCCGTTTATTTAAAAATGCCTGGGCTTTTGATGCCAGACCCAGATTAATACTCCCTCTTGGTGATGCACCATAAGAAATCAATGGCTTCAATTTTTCCAGTTTGTACAAGTCCGGGGTTCGGGTAGCGAAAACTATATCAAGAATATACTGTTCTATTTTTTCATCCATGTATATCTGCCGGGTCAGGTCTTTTGCATTAATGACCTCCTGGATAGAAACCACTTGTTTGATAGTAGTATAATCGCCTTGTATATTTTGTCGCAGTATTAACTGCTCTTCACTCATTTTTGGATAATCTACCACCACTTTCATGATGAATCTGTCCACCTGTGCTTCAGGTAATGGATAGGTGCCTTCCTGTTCCAGCGGATTTTGTGTGGCTAATACCAGAAAGGGCTCATCTAATTTGTATGTACTGTCGCCAATTGTCACCTGCCGTTCCTGCATCGCTTCCAGCAGGGCACTCTGCACTTTTGCCGGTGCCCGGTTTATTTCATCCGCTAAAATGAAATTGGCGAAGACGGGGCCCTTACGAACCACAAATTCATTTTTTTGCTGGTTATAAATCAAAGTTCCGATTACATCAGCCGGTAACAGATCCGGGGTAAATTGAATACGACTGAATTTTGCATGAATAGCCTGCGCCAGCGATTTAATAGTGAGGGTTTTTGCCAAACCGGGAACACCCTCCAGCAGCACATGACCATTACTTAGCAGACCAATCAGCAACCGGTCCAGCATATGACTTTGTCCAACTATTACATGACTGATCTCTTCTCTTAATTTGTCGGTAAACTGCCCGGCATGACTGATTCGTTCATTCAACTGCCGGATATCTTCTGCGGTTTTAAGCATGGGGAAGTTTTATAGAGTCACAAAATACGAACTTGCTGTATGCAAATAATTTGCCGTTATTATGAACGGTCGGAAATACCGCACTATTTCAGTGTATTTTACCGTTTTATTCCAGGAAAAGAATGTGTATTTTGTGCTATCAATCCATTTTATATGAAAAAAACACTTACCCTCTTATTTACCTTCCTTAGCCTGTTTATTTTATCGTCTTGTGAAAAGGATGAAGATCCGGTTATTAAAACAAAAACTGAGTTGATCACTTCTTTCACCTGGAAATTTGGGACAGCCACTGTTGGCGGCACAGATGTTTCTGCATCATTACCCACCTGCCAGAAAGATAATATCATGACTTTTACAACAGCCGGCACCGGTACGGTAGATGAAGGCCCGACGAAATGCAATGCCGGGGACCCGCAAACAAATCCTTTTACCTGGAGTTTTGCTACTAACGAAACAGTGTTGAACATATCCACCATCCTGTTTACAGGAGGGAGTAATACCTTTAATATCATCGCTTTGAACGAATCACAGTTGGTATTATCTCAAACCATTACAGTTGGTGGTACTCCACAAAATGCAGTAGTTACATTTCTTCATTAAAACGAATTCAACTTATACTTCACAAAAGCATCTCTTGGGGATGCTTTTGTGCTTAATGATATCTGTGATTGGATACGATCGTCCTTTTTCTTTTCCAATCGCCTGGTTGTATATCGAAGCTGATATGATCTCTCCAATGAACACTATCCCGGTAAATCCAAATGCTTACGGAATTATTGATCAATGAATCTTTTAAAGCTGCTAACTCAACTTTTTCAATGCCTTTTTGTCCCGGCACACTTTCATACCTGATAGCAGAATCTTTTTCCCCAATCCAGATACTAAGCCCGGTCATCTTTTCTCTTCCGTCATAATACAATGTCATGGACCGGGTATCGATCCAGCAGTTTTTATCCTTCGTTAACAGATCACTTACGCCTTCATATATTTTAAAGCAGGATGAAAGAGTTATAGCTAATATTACAGGAACAATTATCTTCCTCATCAGCTAAGGTATTTGCCTACTATTGGCACCCTTCGCCCTACCCCGAAGGCTTTTGGGGAAATGCGGATAATGGGGCAAAACTGGTTGCGTTTATACTCGTTGACATTTACCATTTTCAATACCCTGTCCACCACTGCCTCATCGAAGCCCTGTGCTTTGATCTCTTTTGGCCCCTGTCGCCTTTCGATGTATTGATAAAGGACCCTGTCAAGAATAGAATATTCAGGTAAAGAATCCGAATCTTTCTGACCCGGTCTTAGTTCTGCCGAAGGTGGCTTGATAATAATGTTATTGGGAATTAACTCCTTATTCCGGTTTATATACTTTGCCAACGCATACACCTGCATTTTATAGCAATCTCCCAGTACTCCTAACCCACCGGCCATATCGCCATATAAAGTGCCATAGCCAGTTGCCAGTTCGCTTTTGTTGGATGTATTCAGTAAAATATATCCGAACTTATTGGCAATCGCCATCAACAAATTTCCCCTTGTTCTGGCCTGAATGTTTTCTTCAGCTAAACCAAATGGCAAATCCTTGTAAATAGGTTTCAGCTCAGCCAGAAAGTTTTCATATATATTTTTAATTGGAACGATATCATAAGGATTGCCGAGGTTCTTACTCAGTTGTTCCGCATCGCTTACAGAATGTTCCGTTGAATATTGTGAAGGCATCAGGATAGCCCTTACATTCTCTTTACCCAGTGCTTCACAGGCAAGGGCCAGTGTTACTGCGCTGTCTATTCCGCCACTGCTGCCAAGAATGGCTTTTGTGAATCCCATTTTCTTGAAATAATCCCTGATGGCCATTACAATAGCATTGTAAATTTCAGCCGTGCATAAATTATGATCCAGTTCAGCAGGATTAAACTCAGCATCCGGCAAATCTTTTGCTTTTATTGTTATGGCCTGAACAAAAGTGCCATCATCTTTCAATTCAAAAACCTCCATTGCTTCTTCAAACAAAGGAAGTTGTTTAATAAGATTAGCATTTTTATCGAACACTAGTGAAGCTCCGTCAAAGACAATTTCTGTCTGGCTGCCTGTACAATTGCAGTACAGCATCGGTAGCTTATACTTGGCCGTATTCAGTTTTACAATTGCCTTTCTGTCTTCCACATGAGTATAGTCAAATGGTGAAGCCGACAGATTCAGCATAATATCCGGTTGCTGCTTCATCAGTTCATCCATTGGGCAGTTGCGGTATAATGGATTGTCACCAAGGTTCCAGATGTCTTCACAAATCGTTACTGCCAGTTTTTTCCCTTTGAAATCAATAACGTTCCAATTATATGCTGGTTCAAAATAGCGGTATTCATCAAACACATCATAATTTGGCAGGCAGGTTTTGTGGGCAACAGCTTTCACTTCTTTTTCATACAGGAAGTAAGCGGCGTTGAAGAGGTCTTTACCTTCTCTTACAGGGTTTTTATCCGGAGCCCCAACCAGCACAGCGATAGTATCCGCATGTTGTTTTATTTCATCAATGGCCTTTTTGCATTTGCAGATAAAATCATCAAATTCCAAAAAATCTCTTGGCGGATAACCACAAATACAGAGTTCAGAAAACAAGACCAGGTCGGCTCCCTGCTTCTTTGCCCATTCAATACCCTCAATGATCTTACGGGTATTGTCTTCAAAATTCCCGATATGATAGTTCTGCTGTGCTAAAGCAATTTTCATCCTTCAAATTTACGCCAATGAGCGGCGATTTAACGGTTATTTTTAATCCAGTAATTTCGTTGCCACAACAATTATAACCTGTTAACGTTTACAATTGCTATGAAAAAAACCGCTTTCGCCTTATTACTTACCGTATGTTTATTTGCCTGCAAAAAAAAGAAAGGCATTCCGGATGTCTCTGATATAAAAGTGGATATCAAACTGGAACGGTTTGACAGGGAATTCTTTGCTATTGATACAAATGACATCTGGGCAGGTCTTACCAAGCTCAATAAAAAATACCCGCTAATCACCGGCATTTTTCTTCAGAATATACTTGGTCTTGATAGCGCCTCAGCCCTTCCGGGAGTTAAACGTTTTATCAGCTTGAGCGGCAATCTGTATGACACGGTAAATACTGTTTTTAAGAATACAGACGACATTAAGAAAGATTTTACAAAAGGTTTCCAGTTTGTCAAATACTATTTCCCGCAATACAAAGTGCCTTCCATCATTACTATCACCGGACCGGTTGATGCAATGGCACAATCTGCCTCCGGGCCAACTCCCAATTTTCTCGGACCGGATTTCCTGGGCATCAGTCTTCAGTTTTATCTCGGTAAAAAATTTTCCGTTTATAACGACCCCTTCTTCATTGAGAATGTAGCCCCGGGTTATCGCAGTCGCCGCTTCAGCAAAGAATATATTATTGCTGATGCGATGCAACTGGTTGTAAGTGACATGTTTCCCGATAAAAGTGGCGGCAAACCATTAATTGAGCAGATGGTGGAAAAAGGGAAGCAATGGTACCTGCTGGATAAATTTTTACCTGCTACTCCTGATTCTATCAAGACCGGATATACCCGGCAACAATTGAACTGGTGCAAGGAAAATGAAGGCCTGATATGGACCTACATAGTAAAAAATGAAGACCTGTACTCCCTTAATCCGGCAGTCATTCAGATTTATATTGGTGAGGCACCTTTCACACAGGGATTTTCTCAGGAACTCTCTCCCGGTAATATGGGCCAATGGATCGGATGGCAGATCGTACAAAAGTTTGTTAGTAAAAACCCGGGTATGAAACCGGAAGAAATAATGAACACAGCCGCAAGTAAGATATTATCAGAAGCTAAGTATAAGCCTAAGTAAATTGTTTTTTTTAATCGTTTCAATTACAACTACTTTTTTGCTTTAGCTACTCTACAGTCATCATTTCCGGATAATAATTTCCATACTTTTACCGGAATCATGAAATCACTGGCCACCACACTTACAGATCCTGTATATGTACCGAAAGAAAAGTACAGCCTTTATGACAAGATGTGGTTGCCCATCATGAATGACAAAAGAGACCTGCCTTTTATCTATTTGCTTACAAAGATTCATATTCTTGTTTTTCCGGTTGCCATACTTTTATTTACGCCGGTGCTAACTGGTTGGTGGTGGTGGGCAGTTGCTGTTCCTTACTTCTATGTTTCGCAGCTTTATTTCAAGGGCAGGTTTGGCCTGATGTTTCACTGCCTTTGTCACCGGAAAATATTTAAAGCTCCTTACCAAAAGCCTTTTCACATTTACATTACCTGGATACTTTGCCCGTTGTTCGGGCATGCCCCGGAAGGATATTTCAGCCATCACATGGGCATGCATCACATTGAAAACAATATGCCGGATGACACCAGCAGCACCATGGCCTACCAGCGGGACAGCCTGAGGGGTTTCCTTGCTTATTTTTTCAAATTCATTTTCGTTGGTGTTATTAATACCATCCGCTACCTGTTCAACCGGAAAAGAAAAAAATTATACCAACGCCTGACTGCCGGTGAGTATATCTACATGGCTTTTTGTATTGCTATGTGTTTTGTGAATCTGAAAGCAACCCTCGTTGTCTTCATTGTACCATTATTGTTTGCAAGATTGGTAATGATGCTGGGCAACTGGACACAACATTCTTTTGTTGATGCCAAAGACCCTGGGAATCTTTACACCAGTTCTATTAACTGTATCAATACTGTTTACAACAAAACCTGCTGGAATGATGGCTACCACATTGTTCACCATTTAAGACCCGGAATGCATTACACCGAAATGCCGGAAGAGTTTTTAAAAAGAAAGGATGAATTCGCCGCTAATAAAGCCATTGTGTTTGATGGCATTCATTACCTGCACATTTTTACCTGGCTGCTGACCAAGCGGTATGATAAACTGGCTGACAATCTCGTTAACATTAACGGCAATATGTTTCAGTCGACAGAAGAAGCTATAGCATTGATGAAGGAGAGGACGAAAAAAATAGCTGTTTAATTATTCTTCATCGGAACAATCATCTCAAAAGAAGGGATGCTTACATCAAACATTTTCTTATTGTGCAGGTTTTCCATCTGGTAAGTGCCGTACATCCGGCCCATTTCGGTACGAAGATTACAGCCACTGACATATTGATAATTTTCTCCGGGCTGCAGAGTTGGTTGAACTCCTACCACTCCTTCCCCTTCCACTTCCCGGTGGCTTCCATTACTATCAAAAATATACCAGTGACGGCGATGAAGTTTTACAGGAAATGAGTTATGATTTTCCAGTACGATGCGGTAAGCAAACATGAATTCCGATTGCAGCGGGTTGCTGTAATCGGCCTGGTAGAACGTTTCTACACTCACTTTCACTCCTTCGGATATCAAACTGGTCATACAGTAAAAATAATCAAAAGAGGCCAGAATAAAACTGCCTGTTTATTTAACGCTTAAATAGGCCAATGAGGCTTAATTTTGCCGCACAAAACAAAAAAAGGGTTTAACATGAAGATAGCTGTTGCAAAAGGCGATGGAATAGGTCCGGAAATTATGGAGGCTGTACTGAAAATTTTTACAGCCAATAAAGTACCGCTTGAATATGATTTTGTAGATATGGGTAAATGGGTATTTGACAAAGGTTTTAATAACGGTATGACGCCGGAAGCCAAACAAACTATTGAGGCATTGGGCCTGCTTTTTAAAGGGCCAATGGAAACTCCAAAAGGAAAAGGTGTAAAGAGTATTAATGTAACAGCCAGAAAAACATGGAACACTTTTGCCAATAAAAGAGATTTCAGAACACTCCACGGAGTAGACACTGTTTTTAGTAAAGCCGGCATTCCAATCGATATTACCGTTGTCCGGGAAAATATTGAAGATACTTATGGTGGTATTGAGCATATGCTTACACATGATGTGGCTTTGAGCCGCCGCTTCATCACCCGGCCGGGAAGTATGCAGGTCATCCGCTATGCGTTTGAAATGGCAAAACAAAAAATGGCAAAACGCATCACTTGTGTTCATAAGGCAAACATTATGAAGATTACAGATGGTTTATTCCTTGAATGTTTCCAGGAAGTAGCGAAAGAATATCCGGAGCTGAAAGCAGATGACATAATTGTGGATGATCTCTGTATGAAACTGGTAACAAGACCCGATACTTTTGATGTGTTAGTGCTTACAAATCTGCAGGGAGATATCGTTTCAGATCTCTGCGCCGGGTTAGTTGGCGGACTTGGCTTTGCCCCTTCAGCAAATATCGGCGACCATATTTCCATATTTGAAGCAGTACATGGTACAGCTCCCGATATTGCGGGAAAGAATATTGCCAACCCGACAGCACTATTGCTAAGCGGACTGGCTATGCTCCGCCATGTCGGTCTTACTGAAAATGCAGCCATCATTGAAAATGCTTTGCTTTATACGTTGGAAAACGGTGTGCATACCGGCGATTTTGGAGACAAGACAAAACCTTCTGTCAACACCACACAGTTCGCAGATGCCATCATCAGCAATTTTGGTAAAAAGCCGGAAATAGGTGCCCGGGAAATCATTCCTAACAAACCCGGCACTCCCACA
Source organism: Chitinophagaceae bacterium (assembly GCA_037045605.1). Classification (GTDB taxonomy): domain Bacteria; phylum Bacteroidota; class Bacteroidia; order Chitinophagales; family Chitinophagaceae; genus JJ008. Next base: position 584,490 of record JBAOHK010000011.1, read on the forward strand.
CCGTTGAAATTAGAAACCAACCCAATGATGATTTCTAAAGAAGGAGAAGGTGAAACAATAGTTGGTGTGGACCTGTTTATTGAAAGTAGTGAACAGCCGGTTGCGATTGCCGAAAAATGCAAACGGCATGCAGGAGTAAAATTCAATCTTATTAATATCAGTAACCGCGGCACACAAGTGTGGCCAACAGGCTCTGTTTATACCAACCTGGTGAATCAATACAATGTACGTTTCGAGAGTATTGGTGATGAGCCGCTGAACCAGCAGGATGTGATTGGCCTGTACGTCAGCATGAGTGGCAACTTCAAGATATGTTCATTCGAATTACTGAATATGTGGGGGAATAAGAAAGCATATTCATTGGCACAGGGGCAATAAAAGAACTAAGATTTACCTGCTTTTTATTGGAATCAGCCACAGAAATAATAATTAAGAAAAATACAAGGAGAGGTATTCTAAATCTTTTTAGCCAGCTTATATCCATTCTTCAATAACCACTGAATAACTTTCTCCCGTTGATCGCCCTGCACAATAATTTCCCCGTCCTTTACAGAGCCACCGGTGCCGCAAAATGATTTTAGCTTCTTGCCTAAATCTTCGAGATCTTCTTCCTTACCAACAAAACCAACAACCTGCGTAACAGCCTTACCGGCTCTGTGTTTGGTATCAAGCTTTATTTTCAGTTTTTGCTGAGCAGGCAGAAGTGTTTCAGCAGCATATTGCTCTTCTTCAAATGAGAAATTTGGGTCAGTGCTATATACAAACCCTCTTGTATCCGGTTTATTCTTTTTTGACATGTTTATACAATTACAGCTTTCAAACTTAAATCCAGGCTTCTTGCCTGGTGTATCAATGCACCAACACTTACATAATCCACTCCTGTTTTTGCATAGTTTTCGATATTATCCAGGTTGATTCCGCCGCTGGCCTCCGTTTCAAAGCCTCCGCCAATCAGCTTTACTGCCTCTGCTGCTTGCTCTGGTTTAAAATTATCCAGCATAATGCGGAATACTTTACCCTTGCCCACAGCTATCACTTTCTTAACATCCTCAATACTTCTTGTCTCTACTTCTATTTTCAACCCTGGTTTAACAGCCCGGACATATTCAGCAGCTTTTTCAATCGCTTTTTCAATTCCACCGCAGTAATCAATATGATTATCCTTCAACATTATCATATCATACAAGCCAAACCGGTGATTAACACCGCCGCCGATTCTTACTGCTTCCTTTTCCAGCAACCGGAAATTGGGTGTTGTCTTTCTTGTATCAAGCAATTTGGTTCTGTACTTTTTCAATTTATCCGTGTATTGTTTCGTAAGTGTTGCGATTCCGCTCATCCGCTGCATACAGTTCAACACCAATCTCTCGCATTGTAATATGGTGTGAACCGAAGCTTCTACTTCGAAAGCTTTTTCTCCGTACTTCATTTCATCCCCATCCTTCTTAAATGGTGTAAAAACAGATGAAGGCTCTTTAAAATAAAAGATATTCTCGGCCACCTGCATACCGGCCAATACGCCACCCTGTTTTATTTTTAGAACAGCTTTGCCTTTTGCAATAGTCTCAATACTTGAAAGTGTGGAATGATCACCATCGCCGATGTCTTCTTTTAAAGCCTCGTCTATCAGGTGTTGTAATTGTTCGTCAAAGCTCATAGCTACAAAAATAGCATTTCGTAATCAGGTACTTACAGGCATAAAAAAAGCCAATCTTTGTAATAGACTGGCTGTATAATATTTTAAGCAGATTACTCGGCAAGAAAACGGATCTCTTTCACCACCTCTCTGCCATTCTTAACTTTCATAAACACATGGGTCCGGAAATTACCTGCATTTGTTTGAAGATTGCCAATACAAAAATGCCCACCCGGAGAATCTCCCTTATGTTTTAACTCAAACCCCTTTACCCCGTTATTACTGAAAAAATCTTTTACTATTAATTGTGCCTGTGCTTTACTGTAACTATCACTTTTATCAGGCAACGTAAGTTCAACATTGTCATCAAAGTAGATTGACAACTGCGCCGCATTACCAGTTTTTAATGCGCTGATAACCTCATCTATTCCATTCTGCGCCGTAAAAGAAGATAGCATCAAAACAGAACCTAAAAGTAAAGCTGAAAATAATTGTTTCATAACAAAACAGGTTTTCACAGGTGTATTAATCTAAAAACATGCCACATAAATATGGCATTTCATCAGATACTAAAGTACTAAAAATCAGTAGTTTTTCCGCATTCTGTCTGGCAAATAGAGGATTTGAATGTAGTTTTACAGGGTACGGACGGGCAATTGCCCCTTGAAACTGAATGTATTTATCCTAACTATAAACTGTTGATAAAAATGTCACAAAAAAAAGTCATTCTGGTGATCATGGACGGGTGGGGATTAGGAAAAGTTGCTTCTGCTGATGCTATTCAAAACGCCGATGTTCCATTTACAAAGTCGCTTTATTCAAAATACCCTAACACAACACTGATCACTTGTGGCGAAGCAGTTGGCCTGCCAGACGGGCAGATGGGTAACTCAGAAGTGGGACACTTGAACCTGGGTGCAGGCAGGGTCGTTTATCAGGAATTACAACGCATAAATGTAGCTGTCAGGGACGGTTCTTTCGCCAAAAATGAAACCCTGAATAATGCTATCGGCTTTGCCAAAAACAATAATAAGCCTCTTCATCTTCTTGGTTTGGTAAGCGATGGCGGTGTTCATTCACATATCAGTCATTTAAAAGCGATTGTAGATACTTGCAAAGCAGAGGGGTTGAAAGAAGTTTACATTCATGCTTTTACAGACGGAAGAGACTGTGACCCCAAAAGCGGATTAGGATTCATTACAGAATTGCAGCAACATCTGAACACATCTGTTGGTAAAATTGCTACAGTTTGCGGCCGGTATTTTGCTATGGACCGTGACAAACGCTGGGAAAGAGTAAAACTGGCTTATGATGCGTTGGTAAATGGGATTGGAGAAAAGGCAACAGATGCTATTGCCGCAGTAGAAAATTCTTACGCAAATAATATTACAGATGAGTTCATCAAACCAACTGTAATAATAGATGAAGGTCAGCAACCCTTGGCAAGCATTCAGGACGGAGATGTGGCTATCTGTTTCAATTTTCGGACAGACAGGTGCCGGGAAATAACCCAGGTGCTGACGCAAATGGATTTTCCTGAGTATGAGATGCGGAAATTGTCACTCCACTACACCACAATGACCGAGTACGATCAAACGTATAAGAATGTACATGTGGTTTTCGATAATGACAACCTAAACAATACTCTTGGAGAAATTTTGGAGAAAAACGGCCTGAAACAAATAAGGGCTGCTGAAACAGAAAAATACCCTCATGTTACCTTCTTCTTTAGTGGTGGTCGTGAAAAAGTGTTTGAAGGTGAGAAACGTATTATGGCCCCATCTCCCAAAGTGGCCACCTATGATTTAAAACCCGAAATGAGTGCCTATGAACTTACGGAGGCATTATTACCCGAAATACAAAATCAAACAGCCGATTTCATTTGTTTAAATTATGCCAATGCTGATATGGTTGGTCATACTGGTGTCTGGGAAGCCGCTATTAAAGCTGCTGAAACCGTTGACAAATGTGTTGAAAAAATCGTAACTACGGGCCTGGAAAACGGGTACACTATTTTTCTTACTGCTGACCATGGCAACTCTGATTATATGATCAATGAAGATGGATCACCGAATACTGCACATACACTAAATCCTGTTCCTCTTTTCATTATTGATAATAGCTGGAGGGGCAGTATTAAACCCGGCAAACTGGGTGATATAGCTCCTACTATTTTAGCGATAATGGGGTTAGAAATACCCCGGGAAATGACCGGTGAAGTTTTAATAGCTAATCCTTAATTTTATCAATAACATATATTTTATGTTCAAAAAAATAATGCTTGTACTATTAGCCGCCCTGGTGGTAATTCAGTTCATACACCCTAAGAAGAATAAAGCAGAAGGGCCACAGCCAAACTATATCGGCAATACATTTAATATTCCTGCAGATGTAAAAACTATTTTAGCCAAAGCCTGTAATGACTGCCATAGCAACAATACACGGTATCCATGGTATGCAAAACTCCAGCCAATACATTGGTGGCTGAACAAACACATCGTCAGCGGAAAGAAACACATCAATTACGATGAATACACCAATAAACCCCTTCGTTATCAATACCACAAAATGGAGGAAACCATTGAAATGGTGAAAGAAGGTGAAATGCCTTTAAACTCCTACACCTGGACACATAAAGATGCAAAACTCACTACACAAGAAAAAGCAAAGATTACTGGCTGGGCCCAATCGGTGATGGACACCATGAAGGCAATGTACCCGATAGACAGTCTTATCCGCAAAAAATAGTCTTACTTTGTTCATCTGACTTCAACTTTGAAAGCCATAGTAAGAAAAATATCCGGTTTTTTATTCATCCTGCTTGGGTTTACTCCTCTGCTGTTTTCCTTATGTTATACATTGAAGCAGCAGTCCATCCGCCATCGCATGAAAGAGAAAATGGAGGTATCTCTATTACATACGATTTCAGTGGCTGATAATGAGATCCACTGGGTAAAGGAAGGAAAAGAGATTTGGATACACGGTAAAATGTTTGATATAAAATCTGCAGAGCATAGAGATGGGATAACAATTTTTCATGGCCTTTATGACGATGATGAAACCGTCCTGAAAAAAAACTTCGATGAAGGCCGAAAAAAGAACATGTCTGAGCAAAATCAGCTACTTGCCAGGTTGTTCCAATCCCTGCAGGGTGTTTATTTTACTCAATCTGACGAAATCTGGCTATTGTCCAAAAACCAGCATTACTTATTTTTTTCATTAATTCCCGGGCTATTGAGCCAGTCCGAAGATATTCCCACTCCACCACCCCAGGGTTGATTATATTTTCGATGATTGACCAATTAATTCTGTAATCCAAAATTTATTATTATGAGAAAGATTGCATTGCTTTCGGCATTGCTCTATATATCTGTCTGTGCAACAGCACAGCAAGACAGCACCGATGAAAAAAATCTTGATGAAGTGGTGGTATATTCAAACAAATTCGCAGAAAAGAAAAAGAACCTGGCTCAAAAAATAGATGTTATTTCCGCAAAAACAATTGCAAAATTTAACAGCCAGAATACCGGCGATCTGCTGATCAATACAGGTAATGTTTTTGTACAAAAAAGCCAGCAAGGCGGCAGCAGCCCGGTTATCCGGGGCTTTGAAGCCAGTCGGGTTTTATTAGTAATAGACGGCATCCGCATGAATAATGCGGTTTACCGTGCCGGCCATCTTCAAAATGTTATTACAGTAGACCAGAATATGTTGGAAAGAGTCGAGGTTTTGTATGGCCCTGCCTCTACCATCTATGGCAGCGACGGTCTCGGTGGTGTTATTCACCTGAGAACAAAGTCTCCTGTATTATCACAAACAGGTAAAATGCATGTAACCGGGACGGCTTTTGTTCGTTATAGTTCGGCCAATGAAGAAAAAACCGGTCATGCTGATGTAAGTCTTGGTGGAAAAAAAATCGCCTGGCTACAATCGTATACCTACAGCGATTTTGGTGATATGAAAATGGGTGATAACTATACTGACAAGTATCCGAATTTCGGAAGACGTTCCCAGTATATAACCCGGATAAACGGTATTGATTCCGTTGTTACAAATGATGATGACAGGATACAACGCCACTCCGGGTATCGTCAATGGGATATTACACAAAAACTGCTTTTTAAACAAAGCGATAAGGTATCGCACAAACTTAATTTCCAATATTCAAATTCAGGTGATGTGCCCAGGTATGATCGTTTGCAGGACACAAGAAATTTCGGCGGCAGTATTGGCACAACTTTACGCTATGCCGAATGGTTTTACGGTCCGCAAACAAGGCTTCTTACAGCTTATGAGTTGAACGTTGCTGATGCTGGTTTTTTAAATGAGTTGAGAATAAACCTGAATTACCAGGACATCAAAGAAAGCCGTCAGCAGAGAGAATATCGCCGCTATGACCGCTTTGACAGCCGCAGTGAACATGTCAAAGTATTTGGATTCACCATTGATGGAAGAAAGACCTGGAAGAATAATGAATTAAATATGGGCATTGACGGCCAGCTGAACGATGTAAAATCAGTTGCCAGCCGTACAAACCTTACTACTGGTGCGGTAACGAAATTGGACAGCCGTTATCCTGATGGTGAAAACAAAATGAATTATTTTGGTGTTTATGCCCAGCATTTACTGAAAATGAAAGATGGTAAATGGGTGCTAAATGATGGAATACGTATCCAGTCAGTCAGTCTTCATTCAACAATTGTTGATAATTCCTTTTTCAATTTGCCGGTTACGGATATCAAACAAACCCCTTTTGCTATAACAGGAAACCTTGGCCTTGTATACATACCAAATCCAGGCTTCCGTGTAACAGGTAATCTTTCATCCGGTTTCAGGGCGCCGAATGTGGATGATGCGGTAAAAATATTTGAATCAAGCACTGCGACTAAAAGAGTACTTATCCCTAATGCAGATATTGATCCGGAATACACTTACAATTTTGATTTGGGAATTACAAAAACCTTTGAAAATGTTATAGTGTTTGAATTAACGGCCTTTTATACCCTTTTCAGAAACGCTATTGCTGCAGCTCCATTTAAACTGAATGGTCAGGATTCAATTATGTATTATGGTGTTCAATCCGCTGTTTATGCCAGCCAGAATGTAAATAAAGCATTTGTTCGTGGTTTTAATGCAAGGCTGAAAGTGGATTTCACTAAAAAAATAATTTGGGATAACACCATCAACCAAACATATGGGCGATATAAAAATCCGGATGGCACTGAAAAGCCGTTGGACCATGTGCCACCGGTTTTTGGGAAATCCAGTTTAGTTTATTCAGGAAAAAAATTCAGCACAGAGATATTCCTGATGTTCAATGGCTGGAAGAAAATAAAAGATTACAACCCGGATGGTGAGGACAATGGCCAATATGCCACTGTTGATGGTATGCCATCATGGAGTACTATTAATTGGAGAGGCAGCTATTCCTTTACTAAAAACCTGACACTGCAAGCTGGTATAGAAAATATCGCTGACAGAAACTACAGGTATTTTGCCTCTGGGTTTTCGGCCCCCGGCAGAAATTTTATAATAGCTTTCAGGGCAGGTTTGTAAAATTATCTGCTCTGATTTCTTACAAAGGGTGAAAGCATTGACTTTCATCCTTTTATTATTTTACAATTCTCTGAATTTTTACAATTCTGTGCAGCAATCGTACAGGAAAATTGTCTAATTTACAGGCAACCAAGGAAATTATGACTGAGGAGGCCATTTTAATAGGTTGTTTGAAGAATGATACCACCGCCCAACGGGAGTTGTACAATAGGTACAGTCCAAAGATGCTGGCTGTGTGTTATCGTTTTGCTCACAACCGGGAGGATGCCGAGGATATGCTACAGGAGGGCTTTATTAAGGTCTTTTTACAGATTCACACTTTTGAGAACCGGGGTGCTTTTGAAGGTTGGGTCAGGCGTATAATCGTTCACACCTGCATCAACATCCTGAAAAAGAATAAAAAGTTTAATGAAAGTGTGGACATCATTCATGCCACCGGGGTGCAGGTAAGGGAAGACAGTGTTCCTGCCATCATCCAGGCCAAGCAAGTGGTTGAATGTATCAGGCTCTTACCAATTGGATACAGAACAGTGCTTAACCTTTATGCTGTAGAAGGTTACAGCCACCGGGAAATATCCAACATGCTGGACATTGAAGAAAGTACAAGCCGAAGCCAGTATACGAGGGCCAAGGCAATGCTTGAAGATATTTTAGTCCGAAAAAGAATATTGCAGAAACCAAAACAACAAACAGATTGGCTTGCTGCAGTTGGCCGACGATAGTTTTAAACCGTATCCTAAACATGATGACTGGTTATGGAGAATAGATTCAACAACAGGGATTTTGAGCAGTTTGTAAAACAAAATGCTGATCAGTACCGGATGTTTCCATCTGAAAAAGTGTGGAATGTCATCCATAATACCCTGCATACCCGCAGACGTTGGTATGGAATTGGTCTTGGCCTCTTAATTCTCAGCACAGGAGTTGTTACCTGGGTTATGCTGAGCAACTCCACCAGAAACAAACAGGTTGTTAGCACATTACCAAAAACAACTTTTGTTCAACAATCTGCAGAACAACAGAAACAGTATCCCAAAGCAGTTATCACTCCCGCTATAACTCAAAACAATAAGCCTTCTTTTATTACTTCGATTGACAACCTTCAGAAAAACCTTTTTATTGATAACAGCGTAACTGAGGAAGAAATTAGTACGGGAGATGAAAGCTCTGCCATCGCCTATACAGAACCGTCTGTTATTCTTATAAAAGAGAATACGCCGCAAACTGAGCCAGCTGTAAAAAGTACACCGGCTCCCGCCAAACATATTGTTTACAATAAACCTGTGGCTGTTAAATCTGTTACAGCAGAACACAATAACAACATAACTCTTGTAACAGATAATAGTGAGAATATAGAAACTACTGTTCCAACGGCAAGCGACGAAAAACTTCTGGCTAAAAATGATATTTATCCTTACAGTATTGAAAGTGTGGTCAATTCATATACACACATCAAAAAAAGGAGAAAGACCTCTTTACAGGTTTATATAACCCCTACCATCAGTTACCGTGAGTTAAAAGAAAATAAACCATTTATAGATTATGCCCGCAATACTTTTAGCGGCGCACCAAGCAGCACCACTTATTATTCAGATATAAATAGTGTTGTTACACACAAACCTGATATTGGTTTACAGTTGGGCTTTAACATGGGATATCCTTTGTCGAAAAATCTGAAACTGGTTGGCGGATTGCAATTCAATGTCAGTAAGTACGACATCAGGGCATACACCCACCCAAGTGAAGTGACAACAATTGCCCTGACAAATGGAGCCGGTGGTACAAATACCGTTTCCACAATGACCAATTACCGCAACACAGGCGGCTATATCGCAAACTGGCTTAGAAACCTGTACATTTCTGCATCTGCACCCATCGGCCTTGAGTTAAAATTATTGGGCAACAGAAAAACTTATATGGGTGTAACCGGAACTGTTCAGCCAACTTACATCTTGAGTAACAGGGCATACCTGCTTTCTACTGATTATAAGAACTATGCGGAAATACCATCACTTACCCGCAAATGGAATATCAACACAGGCTTTGAAGTTTTTGCGGGATATTCCACAGGCAAATTGAACTGGAGAGTGGGTCCGCAGGTTCGTTACCAGGCTATGTCAAGCTATAAAAAGAATTATCCTGTTCAGGAGCACTTGTTTGATTTTGGTTTAAAACTGGGCTTAATGCTCAACAAGTAAATCCAGTACTAACTGCTGCTATCTCTGCTTAAAATATCCCGTTTCGTTCCTTTAAAAAATTTGAAGGTTGTGATGCGGGATATTTCTTTTAACACAATGCCTCAGAGCTGTTTTGCGTTATTTTTACGTCATGAAATTCATCCCGGTATTATTTCTGGCTACGGTGGGGGCAACCCTTTCCTGCAATCAAAAAAAGGAAGAAGTTAATAAAAGCTTTATTTCTGTTGTTTCCCTGATAAAAAAACAGGTTGCTCATGTTGACACTTCGCTGTACCCTATCATGAAAGTAGTTTATACAGACAGCCTTCATAGCGATACTACCTATATCCCGAGAGAACAGTTTGAAGATGTGGCAAAAGAATTTCTTGATATCCCTGATCTTTCAGACAAGAAAGTGGCAAAAAGATACAAAGAGGATCCGGCTGTCCATGATCAGATGATGAACCGGGTAATTATTACTTACCTGCCAATAGACCCTGACAAGGAGGAAGTAAAAAGACAGGAATTGCTGGCAACGCCTATTCCGGGGAAGGATGCTAAAGTAAATAACATTATTATTGTCCGTGAAATAAGTACCCGGGATAGTTTCCTCCAGAAAAAAATGCTGTGGCAAATGGACAAAAGCTTTCAAATAGTAACCACCAGCCAAAAACCCGGTAAGCCTGAAATTATTACTACTACAAAAGTAACCTGGAACGAGGACCCCATTCAATGACCGCCTCAGAATTTCAACATATTGCCGGAACCATTCCCAAACAGCCGGGTATCTATAAGTATTTTGACAACAAAGATGAACTGCTTTATGTTGGCAAAGCCAAACATCTTCGCAAACGGGTAAGTTCCTATTTCACCAAAACATTTACCAGCTATAAAACACATGAACTGGTACAGCGGATAGCCCGGATTGAATTTACCATTGTTAACTCCGAGCAGGATGCCTTTCTGCTGGAAAATACTTTGATCAAACAGTTTCAGCCCCGGTTCAATATTAACCTGAAGGATGACAAAAGTTATCCGTTTATCGTTATAAAAAATGAATCCTTTCCAAGGGTGTTTCTCACCCGTAAAAAAATAAATGATGGCTCTGAATATCTTGGTCCCTACACTTCTGTTAGAAAAGTAAGGGAGCTAATAGAGTTTATCAAGCAAACAATACAGCTCAGAAATTGTTCCCTGAACCTGACCGAAAGCAATATCAAAAAAAGTAAATTCAAAGTTTGCCTCGAATATCATTTGGGAAATTGCAAAGGCCCATGTGAAGGTTTGCAAACAGCGGAAGATTATAAAGAAGACCTCTCTCAGCTTAAAAACCTGTTGCGGGGCAACCTGGCACCCGTTATCCGGCATTTCAAAACCGAAATGAAAATTTATGCCGCTTCACTTGCGTACGAAAAGGCCGAACTGGTAAAAAAGAAAATAGATTTCCTGGAGACTTATCAGTCTCGTTCAGTAGTCGCCAATGTAAGAGCAGGAAATATGGATATATTCTCGATACTTAAAGAGAAAGAAACGGCTTATGTCAATTACCTGATGGTCCGCAACGGTGCTATTATACAAACTCAAACCAATAAAGTAGAGGCGCAACTGGATGAGTCTGTTGAAGAGATCCTTAGTTTTTCTGTTGCACAACTGAGAAATACTTTCAACAGTGATGCCAGAGAAATTGTAGTGCCATTTGAAATTGAATACCCGCAGGATGAGATTACCGTTACAGTACCCAAAGGCGGTGACCGAAAGAAGCTGCTTGATATGTCGGAAAAAAATGTTCATCATTTTATTGAAGAATTGAAGACTAAAGAACGGCTTCAATTGAATAGCAAGAGCCAGGACAAGTTCAAACTGCTGGAAGAACTTCAGCAGGATCTGCAGTTACAGGAATTACCGGCGCACATTGAATGTTTCGATAATTCTAATTTCCAGGGCAGCTATCCTGTATCAGCCATGGTGTGTTTTAAAAATGGTGAGCCAAGCAAGAAGGACTACCGCCATTTCAATGTAAAAACGGTTGAAGGTATCAATGATTTTGCCACTATGAAAGAAGCTGTTTATCGTCGTTACAAACGCCTGAAAGAAGAAGAACAGCCCTTTCCGCAATTAGTGATAATAGATGGCGGCAAAGGCCAGCTAAGTGCTGCTATTGAAGCGGTGCAGGAGCTTTCTGTCAGCAACAGGTTTACAATGGTTGGCCTGGCAAAAAACGAAGAGGAGTTATTTTTTTCAGGAGATAAAGATTCATTAAAGCTTCCGTATAACAGCACCAGTTTAAAATTAATCCGGCGTATAAGAGATGAGGTACACCGGTTCGGCATCACCTTTCATCGTCAGAAAAGAAGCAGGGGAACCTTTAAAAATGAACTGGAAGATATTCCTGGTATTGGCAAAGCCACAGCTGATGCATTGCTCAGAGAATTTAAATCAGTTAAAAATATCAGGGAAGTTATCCGCCAGGGCAAGGGAGAAATAGAAATCGGGAAAGTGACAGGAATAAGTAAAGGGAGGGTGGTGGTGAATTATTTTACAAAGAAGTCCTGAAGAAACAGGGGCAAAAAAAATGGGGCCAGAATAGAAATTCAGCCCCGTTTTTAAAATCCAATATCCTATGAAAAACCGAGACGAAAATACAACTTAAATCCGATTTTCCTATAGGACTTTTACGATTTTTGAATCTTTTTTTTCGGCTTAGAATGAACTACTTAGGCAATAAAAAAGCCCCTTTTACGGGGCTTCTTTGTTTATCTTTTGAACCAATTGTTTCGTATTAATACGACCACAGATCCTGTTCGAAATTGAAGATTTTCTCTTTAATATTGTCACCTTCCAGCAATGCAAGAATAGGATCCTTAATATACTGGCGGATTGACTTATTAGCTGCATTATCCAGTGTTGACCTTACGATGTAACTACTGAACATACGGCTTTCAAACAGCTCTTCCCAGGTCATCCTGCTTTGGCCCATGTTTTTAGGGTTATATACCTCTGCTTTTGCAAGTGAAGGCCGCAAATCCGGGTAATATATCCAGAACATTGGCGAACTTCCTGGTCTTTCCTGTCCATTAGGGAAATAAAGTGTTTTTAAAGGAGCAATGCCGAGAATACGAACAAACATTCTGCTTGACTCACGGTCAAATACCCACTCTTCCTTGATACGAAGTTTTACAACTGATTTTGCATCGAAGCTGGCCCTTGTAACAACATATCCAACGATCTTATTGATGTCTTTAATGTCATATTCGGGAACTGTATCTGCTTTACCAACTGTTAATTGTGATACTTCGGCCTGAGTCATTGGAGATGTAAACCTGTCATCAGCAAAAGCAGTAACCTCACCAGTATTCACCGCTTTGAGAAGCATATTAATGAACAGCTGGCTTCCATTATCATCCGTTGCGTCATAACGGAAGGTTTGGTTCATTTTTTCTCTTAGGTCAAGTTCTCTCCAAACTTTCTCTGCAAACAGGGCATCGTCCCAACGAAGATGCTCATAAGCAAGAGGTGTTCTTGAATTCAGGTTGCTTTTATCAAAAGCATTATCGTTGCGAAGTGATTTACGAATATTTGTATCCTGCATACCAGATGAGTCAACCCTGATAGGGAGACCGCCATACGGATCATAACCAGAAGGCTGGGCATTATTGTTATTCTGCTGCTGCTGATTACCTTGCTGCGTAGGGTCAGTATTCGTAGGTTGAGGGTTATTGGTGTTGTTCCTTCTTTTAGAGGTCCGCTGTGCATCAGCATTGCCAGCCAACAAGGCAGCCACTACAACACATACACCCAATTTTAAAAAGTTCACTTTCATATCACAACTTATTTAATGTAATAAATCAATGAAGGCGCAGGGCTAGTACGACCATCTGGACCTTTTACCCTGATATCATCAATAGTAACCATTTTACCAGCTTTTACATGTGTGTTGATGGCACTGCGAACAGCACCAGCAAAAGCAGCGCCATTTGAAGGAACTGAAACGATATCCCCATCATCAGTGTCACAGGTAAAAGTGTAGCTAACTACATCATATGACAACTCAAACGGAAAATCCTTGATACCAGCTCCTACACCACCTTGTGCTTTGAAGGCGCCTGCCGGTACATTTGCTCCACTGGGTTGTCCGCCAACATAAGCCTGGGCTTGAGGGATGTTACGAACCCTGAACTGAGCTGTTCCGGCAACTTTACCTTCAACACTTACAGTAATGATGGTATTATCATTTACAGAATTTACCCTGGCACTATATTTACCAGGACCCACTCTGCTCAAAGAGCCATTGTTGATACTTGCATTCACCTTATCATCACCTCCACCGCTTGCGGCAATTGTAACGGGATTATCAACACCTATGTAAAGAACATTCATTTTATCAAGAGCTATCGAAGCATTGGCTGAACCTACAGTGTATTCAACATTTACTTCTCTCACATCGTCTTTGCCGGTGGTCTGGTTAAAGAAACTGATCCGCACAGGGATAGTATGTGAACCAACTCCGCCAGCCTGACCTTTATAAAGAGCATATCCTTCTTCACCAATTGCAACACTTGATCCGCCTATACTGATCGTTGGTGCTGCCGATTTACTAAACGCTCCGACACCTGCTTTTATTTCAATTTCCTGGCCGGGCATCAGGTAATTTGAGTTCTGGCCTACAATAGCGGTATAAGTGTCGAAAATCACTTTAACCTCACCTACTTTGGTATGACAATATGTAACCACTTTGTTCTCAGCGGTTTTAATATCATTCTGGAACTTACTTAAGATGGTAAGACCAGCAACAGTAGGCACCATGTTAAAATAGGCAATTTCCCAGGCTTTTGTTTTTCCATCACGGCCGGGAGGATTGCTTAAATCAACAAATGGAGTATTCTTAAATTCTATTGCTATAGATGAATCAACCGCCAAAATATCAGATTGGTATTTTGATAAGGCTGCAAACAATTTTTTCCCTTCGCCATCCTTCAACATCATTTTAGTTACGATGTCAAGGTTATCCTCCTTGAATGATTTGGTAGCATCTCCGGGTTTACCACCGGCAAGGGTCAGGATCTTGTTTTTCAATCCTTCTATATATTCATATACACCTTTTGAAGTAGTGGTAACTTTCGTAGCTTTTTCTAACCAGGGAACGGCCCTTTCTCTCGTCTGTGGGTCGGTTGTTTTATCCTTCAACGATTTCATGATCGTTTCAGTAGAAAGGTTCACCTGTTTATTAGAACTCTCTAAGCTTCGATTTACGGTTTTAAAGGCATTGAGGATCTCCGATGATACGTTCAGGGCCAACAATGCTGTCAGCACCAGATACATAATATTGATCATCTTCTGCCGGGGCTCTTTAGGTAAAGACATGAAGATTTGTGGTTTTTAAATTAGTAATAGTGACTTCTCAGAATCACGGATACGGATTGTTTTACCTTAATTTAGTTTTAGTTGCGGCCCTGCATTGCGGTTAACATATTTCCGTAGATGCTGTTCAGGCGGCCCAGGTTTGTAGCCAGGTGTCCGATCTGATCTTGTACTTTCTTGGCATCTTCGGCACTGTTAAGCATAGCAGCAGAAGTTTCGGAGAGTTTACCATAGAAAGAGTTCAACGCTTTCAGATGGTTATTGCTTTCCTGCAATTCCAGCTCATATATAGTATTGAGTGAAGACAGATTCTTTGTAAGTACCTGTATCTGGTCATGGAAATGTTTTGCCCCTTCAGTGGCAGTATTGAAAGCTCCTACTGATGAAGCTGCAGACAAATAAGCATCTTTTACTTTATCCAAATGGCCTGTAACCTCTCTTGTTTTGGAAGTAAAGTCAGTTGTAGCTGCTACTGTATCACCAATATTATTCAATCCGGTAACTGTTGTATTCAGTTGTTTGAAACCATCGCCCAAACGCTTCATGGTATCAGGAGTAATGTCGGCCTCTGCCAGCATTTTGTCCATTGAGCCCAATGCAGCCCTTGACTTGGCTCCGGCTATTGAGAACTGCTCTTCATCATGGCTGCCATCTTTTATAGGGGGATAAACCGCATATAAGATACCATACAGGGTAAAGATGATTGCTTCAGTTGTAAGACCGATCCACAGCCACATGTCTGCATCAGGAGCATGGGTGATCTTTCTGAGTGCTCCCCAGATTACTAATGCTGCGCCGAATGATACGCCTACGTCAACCCATTTACTTACTTTGGAAGGAATAGCTGCTGCCATACGTTGGATTTTTAAGAGGTTTTTAGATAGAAAAAATAATTAATGAGAAAGAATGAGAGGGCAGGGCTTGTTTTTGCTGCCCTCTCAAAAAATTTATCAGATAGAATAATTGAATGTCATTTTATTTGCGGCCACCTTTCATAGGTGCAGCGGGTAAATCAATAACACAACGGAAGCCGATGTAAGATTTGGTTGAATCCTGGTACTCGTAAGTGCTGGTGCCTGTCTGCAGGTAATAACCAACATCTTTCCAGCTACCGCCACGGATGATTTTACGCTTCATCAGGGGAGGATCATCATCTTTAGCATTCCAGCGAACATCCGGGTTCATATCATGCTGGAAGTTGTTCCGGCCTTCATAATAGATAGAGGATGTCCACTCTGCTACGTTACCCGCCATGCAGTACAGACCATAATCATTAGGCCAGTAGGCATCGGCACGAACAGTGTAAAAACCACCATCTTCAGGATAGTTACCACGGCCGGGTTTGAAGTTGGCCATTAAACATCCTTTTTTATTTCTCAGGTAATAATTACCCCAGGGGAACATTGATTGTGAACGACCGCCGCGGGCTGCATACTCCCACTGCGCCTCAGTTGGAAGACGGAAGTCTGACTCCTGGGTTCTTTTCTTACTTTCCAGGTAAGTGTTCAAAAGATGTGTTCTCCACTCGCAGAAAGCTGTAGCCTGTTTCCAGTTTACACCAACTACAGGATAGTTTCCAAAAGCAGGGTGGGAGAAATATCTTTTGGTCATTGGCTCATTGTATGAATAGGCAAAGTCACGGATCCAGGCCAATGTATCTGGAGCGATAGGAGTATCTTTTTTGATAATAAATTTAGAACGGGGTTTGCCGGCATTCTCTCTTTTGGCCGCCTCTTTAAGATCAAATACTTCTGAGTGATAAATCAACTTTGATGCATCAATCTCTTTTTTACCGTTGATCCTGTCCTCAGGAGTCAGGATAAGGTCTGTATTACCGAGAGCTTCAATGGACTTAGGATCACTCCATTTGAAGGTTTTCATTTTTTGCTGGTCAACATATTCAATTCCATCAGCACCGGCCTTTACATAGCCAAGCTTACGGGCAGCGACAGAGTCACGAACCCATATTACAAACTGGCGATACTCGTTGTTGGTGATTTCAGTAGCATCCATCCAGAAGCCGCTGATAGACACAGAACGGTTACGGGCACTGAATGCATAAGCCGGATCCTCATCGCTAGGACCCATGTGGAATGTGCCTTGCGGAATGTACACCATGCCCGGAGGCTTTGGAAGTGTGTACTTGTTTCCGGGAGCAATGCCCCACACTTGGCCATCATTCGGCAGGCTTCCGCCTTTGCCTTTTCCATTCTTTTTTCCCAGGATTCCGCAACTACTAATTACGGACATGCAGGCAACTGCATACAGGGCATAATAAAGGTTTCTCATTTTCATACACTTAAACACTTAAAGGGTATTGGGCAAATATAATGTTTTGGACTCTTCTTTAACACAAGGTTATAATTTATTTTTTTCTAATCAAAGCGTAATTTTCGAGGTAAAATTTCTAACGGAGGCCGGGTCTGTTTTATTGTATTAACTTAAAATTAATTACTGGTTTTTAGAGCTGTTTATCAGCAACATAAGCTCTTTTGCAGAAAATACGGGATTAAGACAGGTGTAATTACGGCAAAGGTAAATAGCTGTGTTTTCTGAGATTGGTTTTTGTGCTAACAGTTGGTAGTTTTTATTCGGACAGTTGGAAGCCATTAACACCCGGTGAGGCATGTATTGACCAATCAGCTCACCAAGAAGAGCAGAAAAATTCTCTCCAACCACAGCAATTTCGCTGGTTCCGGCAATCAACTCCTGAAACAGGCAGGCCCAATTGCCAAAAGATGTTGGATAGCGGACGATCGCTTTCCCAAGTGAAGAAATCATACCAACAGCCCTTTGTTCCCATTCGTTTTTATTTTCTAAAATGGAAAGCTGATGAAGATTATAAGCCATTACAGAATTTCCGGATGGCACGGCCCCATCATACACTTCCTTTTTACGGACGATAACGTCGGTTTGTTCTCTTGGGGTGTAAAAGAAAAACCCTGTATCCTCTTCGCTGAAATTCTCAATTACAAACGCTGTAATTGTTCTTGCTTTGGCCAACCATGTTGTATCAGCTGTTATTTCCTGCAAGTAGATCAATGCCTGGATCAGAAAGGCATAATCATCTAAAAATGCCGGGTACTTTGCAGTATCATTTTTCCATGTGTGATGAAATCCATCCCCCTCTTTTTCTTTGAAATTATTCAGCAGGAACTGCATATTTTCAATTGCCAGCTTTCGGTACTGCTCTTTACCGGTTGCACCAAAAGCCTTACTGCAGGCGGTATTCATCAGGGCATTCCAGCCAAGAATTATTTTATCATCAAGAAGTGGCCGGGTTCTTTTATTTCTTTGTATCAGCAATTTTCTTTTCCCTTCATCTAATAGAATCTTTAATTCAGTAACAGGAATATTCTTTTCATCTGCAAAAATCTCCAAAGGCTTTTTAACCCAGAGTATATTGGTGTGCTCCCAATTTCCTTGCTCAGTCACATTATAGTACTCACAAAAAATGGCAGCATCTTCACCTAATACTTCTTTTATCTCTTTCAAACTCCATACATAAAATTTCCCTTCTGTTCCTTCGCTGTCGGCATCCAGAGCTGCATAAAATCCTTTCAACGGATGAAGTAATTCCCGTTTCACAAATTCCATTGTCTCTTCGACCGCTTCTTTATACCGTTCTATTTTTGTAAGCTGATATGCTTCACTTAAAACCGGGATCAATAAAGCATTATCGTAAAGCATTTTTTCAAAATGAGGGGCCAGCCATTCTGTGTCGGTTGAATAACGGGCCAACCCGCCGCCAGCCTGGTCATAAATGCCGCCCTGTATCATTTTATCCAATGAAAGAAGTGCCTGTTCTAATGCCTCTTCGGTTTGAGTAACATGATAATACCGGAGCAGAAATTGAATTGAAAAGGTTTGAGGGAATTTAGGGGCTTTCCCAAAGCCGCCCCATTGTCTGTCAGCCGATTTCATGATGTTCTGAAATACCTCCCCTGGTTTTTCAGCAGAAAATATTTCCTCTCCCGGTGCTCTTTGAATACCAAAAGAATTAGACTGAAGTAAATGTTCTGTCAGGTTTTCGGCCTGGGCGTCTATTTCATGCCTCCGTTCCCGGAATGCCTGTATAACCCCAAGCAGTGTTTCCTGCCACGAAGGACGATTGTAAGCCCTTTGCGGAGGAAAATAAGTTCCGCCATAAAAGGGTTTTGCGGCAGGAGTTAAAAAGACATTCAACGGCCAGCCGCCGCTACCTGTCATTGCCTGTACGGCATCCATGTAAATATGGTCGATATCTGGCCGTTCTTCCCGGTCAATTTTTATATTAATGAAATTTTCATTCATGATCTTAGCCGTAGCCTCATCTTCAAAACTCTCCCGTTCCATTACATGGCACCAGTGACAGGCTGCATAACCAATGCTTATAAGAATCGGTTTGTTTTCTTTTTCGGCTTTCTTCAAAGCCTCATCACCCCACGGATACCAGTTAACGGGGTTATGGGCATGCTGCAACAGGTAAGGGCTTGTTTCATGAATAAGTTGATTGGTATGTTGTTTCATTATTACCAACGAAGTTCGCTGAAAAAGAAAAAGGACACTGAGTGCAGTGTCCTTTTTCTTAATAATATTTTATGGAATTATTTCTTCTTCAATGTGGTTGCAAGAAATTGCTCCAGTGCCGCTACCATACTTGGCATTTGTGGTTGCGGGGCTTTTATTTCCAGTTTAAGCCCGGCTTCTTCAATGGCTTTTGAGGTATTGTTGCCAAAAGCACCAAGTACTGTTCCATTTTGTTTGAATTTAGGAACATTATCAAACAGGCTTTTTACCCCGCTTGGTGTAAAGAAGCAAATAACATCATACTCAGTTTGAGTCAGCACCTCTTTCACATCACTGCTTACACTGCGGTACATAAAAGCAAGGGTAAATTCACAGTTATTAGCTTTTAACCAGTTTACTATTTCGTTGTCCTGCTGATTCTCTGAACATACATACAGGAATTTCTCGTTGCCTTTATGTTTGTTGATGACATCAAACATACTTTTGTTGGTACCGTCAGCCCCGTAAAACACTTTTCTTTTTCTGTACAAGATGAATTTTTGAAGATAAAGTGCCACCGCCTCCGTTATGCAGAAGTACTTGGTATCCTGCGAAACATTAACCTTCATTTCCTCACAGGTCCGGAAAAAATGATCAATGGCATTACGGCTGGTGAAGATCACCCCGGTATAGTTCTGAATCTCAATTTTTTGCTTACGGAAATCCCGGGCAGGTATGCCCTCCAGACGGATAAACGGATGAAAATCAAGTACCACATTATACTTCCGCTGAAGTTCAAAGTATGGAGACTTTTCACTTTCAGGTCTCGGCTGGGTAATCAGGATTTTCTGTATCGCTTTGGCCTGAACGTCGGCCTTGTTAACCCCATTTTTACTCATGTTCGGTTCGGCTAAAGTTGGCGGCAAAGTTAAGCAGTTCTGCTGAAAAATAACAACAAGCCCTTGTAAACCAGCAAAAGAGGGGCAATTTCAAAGGCTAACAGGTATAAAAAGAAGTGAAAGGGGTTGACTTTGACCTGATTACGGATGGCTACATAGGTTAAAATAAACCTGTAAGCGAACAACCCGGCAACGAGGCACCATGATATGGTCATGCTTATACTATACACATTGTCCGCCGAAAATGCCAATAAGACCAGGAAAGGCAGTAGCAGGATTCCAATCATTTTATTGACTATAAAAACAATAAAAATGTAGGAGTCGGCCGCTTCGCCCATACTAAACAACCAGCCTGATACTTTTAACCCGATAAACTTTACAAAATATGCCGCTGATAAGCCGAGACAGCAATAAAGAAATAGCAGCCAGAAATTATCAACCGGGTTCAGTTTGAAATATTGCAGCAGGAAAGTGATGTACAAGCCGGCGTTTACAACAAAAAAACCGTTCAGCAGTAATGAAGGTAAAGGAGTTTGCATCAGTTGGTCCCGGATCTGTCGTTGCTTTAATGTGGTTCTGAAAAAAAGCCGGAACAGGTCAGCAAAGTATTTCGGAAAAAGCTGTCTTAACAGGGCAAATACCAGCAGAAGAAACACCAGCAGGTAAAACAATAACTCCTTCCCATCAATCTGCCTGATGTCCGATTGGGGAAGAACGATTGGCTTCTCTTTAAAACCGAAATAAGGATGATGATTCAATACCTGCCACCCGAACTTTGATGATAAAACCGAAATATCCCGGCTAACCGACCATTCTGAATCAATCCTGGGTCGCATTGAAAACGAGTCGACTGCTTGTGCTGGCAGCAGTGAATCTTTTACCACTACAGTATCGTTCCGGTTTGTTGAATCAATGGAAGGAAAGGATGCAGAATCAACCGGGGTTTGAGCAGAAACAGTTTCTGCAAAAAAGGAAAAAAATAATATTAAATGGAAAAAGTGCTTCACTGTTCTCAATAGCTGCAAAAGTATTGAAGTGCTCTCCGACTTTATTCAGGATTTTTAGAAATAATTGACAAATCCGAAATGTATTTTGGATTGACGCAGGTTGAACCGGGTATCATTTCTTTTTCCCACAGCCCAGGCAAGATTGAATATACCGGCTTTTGTTTCAAAAGCAAGACCAAGGCCCGTACCCAAAAAGGTATAGTTTAGTTTTTTCCCCTGTCCATTATCCTGCCCCCATCCTCCATCTGCCAGTACATAGAAAAAAGAGTTTTGACCAACAAGGTAGCGATACTCGACTGTTGCAATGGCAAACTGAGAAAGGTATTGGCTCTCCTCATCAAACCCCCGCAACAGCTTATAGCCACCTAACTGAAACAATTCGTTCCGGAAAATATTGCCGCTTTGGAACATGCCGGCATTAACGGCGGTCTTTACAGTACTTCTATTATTACCTAATGGCAGGTATTTCGCTGCAGTAAATCTTACCCTGAACTGATAGGTTTTCAATTTCACGGTGTCATACAAACTCTCAAAATCAAAGCCCGGGTCATTGGGGTCTTTTAAATCAGCTACTTCATTGTTCTTCTTCAGCTTCTTTGTTCCGATTGAAGTGGTAATATGAAATTCATTTCCTTTTCTTGGATTCAGGCGGTAGTCAGTGTTGTTAAAATCATAATCAAGGCCTAAGCTGAAAGAATTAACATCGGCTACATCCGGCAATCGCCTTGTTTGAATTATCAACGGGCCATTTATTGCTCCCTGGTTAACGATGGTCTGTATCTTTTGAATAAAGAGTTTACCGGATTGATTATTATTTAAAATATACTGTGCTCCCAACTGGAGGTTTATATTAACAAACGAACTGTCCTTCTTGAAAATATCAAAGAAAAAATCCAACCCCAGCGGCGAATTGAAAAGATATGGATGCTGGTAAAGTAAATTGAGCCGTTGTGATTCAACCTGCAATGCCTGGAAATTCAAACCAATAGTTTCGCCGGAGCCTAACGCATTTTTCAGGTTCAGGTTACCCTCCCCGGTTATCAGTAATTTTTTAGATGCTAACTGGCTATTATTTGGCAAAAAGCCAATAATGATATTTACCTGGCTGCTTTTCTTTTGCCTCAGGTACATATTTAGTACAGAGCCTGTGCCGAGCATTGTCAGGTCGGCAGGTCTTTCTTCCTCTACATAAGCCAGTTCCCTTATTTTCTTGTTAATGCGGAATAATTTCTCCTTGCTGTAAATGCTGCCATTGGGGATATCAAGGTACCGTTGCAGGTAACTATTGGAAATTTTTGCGTTACCAAACAAACGAATACTGTCAATCTTGTAAAGTGGCCCTTTGTTGACATTGAGAAGTGCTGATACCTTATCTCCCTCTAATTGCAGGCTATCCAAAGAAATTTTTGCAAAGGGATAGCCGGAATTTTCCAGATGGTTTAATATCCTCTCTTCCCATAGCTGTACCTGATTAAAATCTATCGGCTTGCCGGCAAACATTTTTCCCCGCCAGCCAACAGCATCAAGGATGGATGGTTCTATATTTTTTGCATCGAGTTGGGCCCACAGATAAAGTCCACCAACAAACAGAACGATCCTTGCAGAGGCGGAATCATATCTCAGGCTGTCAATTGACACCGTAACATACCCTTTAGACTGCAGATAGCCTTGTAGTTTATTAATGTATTCAGCACAGACCGTTCGGGAAGCAAATGAAGTTTGTAGTCCGGTTTTTGAAACAATGGTTGCCGAATCCATATCCACTCCCCTGAGAAGGAGATTGTACTTGTTCTGTGCGGATGTATAAATACTCAGCAACAAGAAACTAAGAACCGATATTTGCAGTCTGAATCTTCTCATGTGGCTTTTCGCCGGGATATTCATGCTAAATTATTCATTAAATCGCAAACAAGTTGGCAGGTGTCTATATTCATATCCCTTTTTGCAAACAGGCTTGCCATTATTGCAATTTTCATTTTGCCACTTCCTTACACTACAAGAACGACTTAATAGCTGCTTTATTGAAGGAAATATCATTTCAGAAAGATTACTTGAAAGAAGAAGCTGTTGAAACGATTTATTTTGGTGGTGGCACACCAAGTTTATGTACGAAACAAGAATTAGAAAATATTATAGCGGCCATCAAATCTTCGTTTACCATCACCAACGATGCTGAAATAACGTTGGAAGCCAACCCCGATGACATCACTGAAGGAATACTTATCGGATGGAAAGAAATCGGAATCAATCGTCTCAGTATCGGCATACAAAGTTTTTTTGAAGAGGATTTGAAATGGATGAACCGGGCTCATACAGCCCAACAGGCAATTGATACCCTGCAACTGGCCAGAAAATATTTTGACAATATTACGATTGACCTGATATATGGAACACCGCAATTGACAAATGAAAGGTGGGAACAGAATGTAAAAACTGCCGTCTCTCTAAACATTCCTCACCTTTCCTGCTATGCGTTAACAGTGGAACCTAAAACACCGCTTGATAAAATGATCCGGCTACAGAAAAGCCAGGATATCAATCCTGATAAGCAATCAGAACAGTTTTTATTATTAATGCAATGGTTAGAAGACGCCGGCTATGAGCAGTATGAGATTTCAAACTTCGCTAAGCCGGGCTGGAGAAGCCGCCACAATTCATCCTACTGGCAGGGCAAAAAATATCTTGGCCTTGGGCCTTCAGCTCATTCCTTTAATGGGATAGCCCGTCAATGGAATATCGCTAATAATAACCTTTATATAGAATCGATAACAAAAGGAACAGTGCCTTTTGAAAAAGAAGAGCTGACGGAAACACAAAAGCTGAATGAGTACATTATGACTTCCCTGCGAACAACAGAAGGATTGGAGCTTGCTATTATCGGAAAAGAATTACTTGATAAAAGTCAGAAATTTATTGCCGGAGGATTAATGAAACTTGAAAACAATTCACTTGTTCTGACAAGAGAGGGCAGGTTATTAGCTGATGGTATTGCAGCAGCGCTTTTCTATTAGCCTTTTTTAATCCAGGCAACAATAATGTTCAGGACGCAACCCAATGCAACCAATGATGTAAGTATGAAATAGAACCACTTGATGGGGTGTGGTTTGGTGCTTCCTTCTTTTCTGCCTTCCTGCCATTTGTTGAAGTCCAGCACATTTAATACAATAAGAATAACTGCGGCGATTAAAAACAGTACCTGGAAAAACTGTATCATGGGGCAATTAATTTATTACCCGTGAAGTTAAAGTTTTTGATGATAATGTTTCCAGTAATCATATAATTGTTTTCCTGCCAGACAGAGCACCATTATTAAAATGGCAGCGGGGACAAACCCATGGTAAGAAAGTGGCATAGGGTAGAATTTAAATTATCAATTCCGATTTACCTCCTCAGACCAGCACCTGTTCTATGCGTTTAAAGCCCTCCGAAGGTTTAACATCTTCCCATAGTATTTTATAGACCGTTTCGGCTATCGGAATAGCTGCATCCACCGACTTATTTATATTATATATACATTTTGCCGCATTATATCCCTCTGCCACCATATTCATCTCGCTTTTGATAGCTGAAACAGACCGGCCCTGGCCGATCATTTTACCAAAGCCCCGGTTCCGGCTGTGAAGGGAATAGCAAGTTACCAGCAGATCACCGAGATAAACTGATGCTGCATAGTTGGGTGTCTTTCTGTGTGTGATCGGGTCTTCTCCCTCATGTTCACCAACCGTAATATGCTCAACACCGAATTTTTTAAGGAATCCAGCCATTTCATCTGCGGCATTAGCAATGTAAACACTCAAAAAATTATCGCCATAATTAAGACCATGAGCTATTC
This sequence comes from Chitinophagaceae bacterium, assembly GCA_037045605.1. Classification (GTDB taxonomy): domain Bacteria; phylum Bacteroidota; class Bacteroidia; order Chitinophagales; family Chitinophagaceae; genus JJ008. The sequence goes on from JBAOHK010000011.1 coordinate 609,443, forward strand.
CGGCTCCTAATGCATAAATATTTTTTAACACCGCCGCATATTGCACACCCAGAATATCATGGTTAACAATAGTGCTGATATAATCATTAGTGAAATGAGAAGCAATTTCTGAAGCAGTGGTTATATCGGTCCCGGAAAAAGTGAGATAAGATAATTTCTCCTCCGCTACTTCCTCTGCATGACAAGGACCCAGAACAGCAAAATAATCTTCCAGCGAAACGCCAAACTGTTTTTGTAAATAATAGTTAAGCAGAATATTTTTTTCCGGCAATAGCCCTTTGATAGCAGAAATTACCTTTTTCCCTTTCCAGTCTTCTGGTTTCAGTTTTCCCAGGCTTTCTTCAGCATAAGCTGAAGGCACTGCCACTACCAACACATCTGATTTGGCAACTACTTCCTTTATATCTGCAGACATGGATAATAAAGATGCATCAAATTTTGCTGAACGTAAATATCGGGGATTGTAACCATTCTCATTGATATGCCGGATCGTATCAGTATTTCTTATCCACCAGTTAATGGAATGCTTCCTATCAGTGAGAATCTTTGCCAAAGCCGTTGCCCAACTGCCGCTGCCAATAATACCAAAACACATTATTGAATCGAGATTAAATGATTAGAAGATTAACAGGAAATAAAGGTAAGAAACCAGGCTCTTTGATTCGCTTATTGATATAAAAAGGGTTCTGAAAATTTCAGAACCCTGTCATTTTAATACTAGTTCTCGTTATTTCTCAAACAGTTTATCCTTTGGCACCACCTTCACTTTCATAGCATCTTTAAGGTTTTTGCTGACCGCAGTATAAGGACCAATCACCACCTCATCTCCGGCACTTAACCCTTTTTTTATTTCTATGTAGTTAATATCCTGTATTCCCGATTCTACAACTACTTTTTTCACCGTACCATCTTTTTGCAAAACAAATACCACTTCTTCCAGTTCATCCCCTTGAGCCTGTATTATTATCCGGCCCTTCATCTTCGCCTTTATCCTTTTTTTCCTCTTCCTTTTTATCCGACATACTCTTGTCGCTTCCTTTCACCCGGGCATTAACTGAAGCTATGGGAACAGCGAGTACATTATCGACTCTCTTTGTTTTTATATCTGCACTTGCATTCATACCCGGGCGGAAGGGAAATGTCTTTCCTGCCAGGTCCTTATATGACTCCTTGTCTAACCGGATCCTTACTTCATAGTTTGTTACATCGTTGGAAGTAGTAAGTGCGGAAGCACTTTTAATACTGCTTGCAATTTTTGTTACTATCGCCTTTAAACTTTCGGTTATTATAAGCATCTACTTCCACATCTGCTGAATCTCCGATATTAATTTTTACAATATCATTCTCGCCAACATCCACTCTCACTTCCAGTACAGACATATTCGCTACCGTCATCATCTCTGTACCAACATTAAACCCACTGCCCGATACACTTTCTCCTTTCTTAACTTTCAGGGAAGATATTACACCATCCATTGGCGCCACAATAGTTGCCCGGCTAAGATCTTTATTTGCCTTACTGAGCCCTGTTTGTGTGGACTGCACGCCGGCCTGTAAACTTTTGATGTTTTGCAAAGCTGCGTTGTAGTTGGCCTCAGCAGTACGAAAAGTAGTTTCATACTGTTCGAGTTCTGCCTTAGAGATCACCTTTTGCTCATAAAGAGTTTTGTTACGGGCCAGTGTTTGCCTTGCCAGTTCCAGGTTTGCCTTTAAGGATTCAAGAGAGGCTTTCCCATTTTCAACAGTCGCCACTGATTGGTTAACCCTTGAAGCAGCTTCATCCCTTTGTAACGCATAGATATCGGCATAAATGCGGGCCAGCACCTTTCCTTTTGTTACGCTGTCTCCCTCTTCTACATAGAGCTCAGTTATCTGACCGGCTATATCAGGACTGATCTTGATTTCCACCTCCGGATAAACTTTACCGCTTGCATTCACCGATTCAATAATAGTACGCTTCGCCGCTTTTTCCACAGCCACTTTTTCTGTTTTCTTCCCGGCTCCGCCAATCATTCTGGCCACAACAAATAAAGCTGCAAGTATTCCAACTACAATCAGCGTCCATTTTAATTTCTTATTCATAAAAGAAGATCATTTATAATTTCAATCCCTGCCCTTTATAAAACTCAAGTAATTTCATTTTGAACACATAATCATACTGTGAATATAAAAGCTGGCTCTTTGCCTGTTGCAAGGTAGTTTGTGTAGTAATCAGGTCGTAGGTTGACAACAACCCAAGATCATATCTTTTAGTTGCATAGTCATAAGCTTTTTGGGATGCTTCAACCGTTTTTTTGTTGGCGTTGAATTTCTGAATAGCCGCTACTGCATCGTTGTACGCCGTATAAATATCCTGTTTTAATGTAAAACTGTTCTGTTCTTGTTGTAATTCAAACTTTTTTATATTCAGCTTCGACCGTTGCCAGGCAGTTCTTAAAACACCACCATTTAAAATAGGTACGCTGATACTTAATCCAACTGACTGGCGAAAATTTTGATTCAACTGGTTGAAATAGCTCATTTTCCCCAGCGTATATGTCTCAAAAGGTGATAAAGGGAATACCTGGTAAGGAGTGCCACCCACCGTAACTGATCCAATGGGTGCTATCACAGGTGTTCTTGATTTTATTTCCTGCGTCTTGTTATTAAAAGTACTACCGAGACTGCCAAATAAAGAAATAGTGGGATACATAGAACCTCTTGCAGCCTCTGCTGTTTTTTTTGCTGCCAGCACATTAAATGCATCTGCCTTTTGTTGTGGCATATTAGCAGTGGCAAGATTATAGACTGCATCCGGTTGCAGATCGGCCAGGTTCTCAATGGGTATCAGGCCAACAGGTGGTGTAACAATATCAAAAGGGGCAGCCGCATCCATATTCAACAGTGCTTTCATCTGCAACAGAAATTGCGAAGCTGTGGTTTCAGCAGTAATAAGGCTGGAACTGTCAGCGGCAAGTACTGATTCAACATTAACAGCATTTAGTTCTGGTAACTTGCCGGCATCCACTTGCTTGCGGGTACTTTCCAGTTGTGATATTGTTTGAACCACTTTTAATCTGGCCAGTGTTACCTGTTCTCTTGCAAGCAAAATTTGTAAATAAGCAACAGCCACATTCAATGCCACATCGTTTTTTGCTTTTTCAACGCCTGCCTGTGTAGCTTTTAAAGTAAGATCCTGTGCCGCAATAGTATTCTTTTTCGAGAACCAGTTAAAAAGTTCAACATTAGCCTGCAGAGAATAATTATTAAAAAGATAGCCTGTAGTGATGAGTGAAAAAGAGGTCGGGTCCTGGTTGCGCCCGGCACTATAACCAAGGCTGCTGCTTAAGTTAGCATTCGGCTGTTGTGCCAGTTTACTCTGCTGTAATTCAAGTTCGGCAAATCGTATTTGCAGATCAGCCTGTCGTACAGAAATGTTATTCTGCATCGCATATTCAACACATTTGCGTAAATCCCATTTTTCCTGGCTAAAAGATGTTGTCCCGATCAACAGTAAAAAGACCAGTTGAATAACCCTTCTCATATCTGGCAAAAATAATCCAATTGCCCTGCCAGATGTATGATTTTTTGTAAGCGGAGGTTAATTTTCTACAATGGCTTCCAGAGCCTGTTCCAGGTCGGCAATAAGGTAATAAGCATCTTCCAGACCCACATACATCCTGATGTAACGGTGTTCTTTGTTAGCCGGATCAAAGTCTCCGGGTTTTATTCCGGCACATTTAGGGATCACCAGGCTCTCATGTCCGCCCCAGCTAACGGCCATCATAGTATGCTTCAATGACTCACAAAATTGAACGATCTGCTCTCTTTTATCAGTTCTTAAAACGAAAGTGAACAGCCCGCAGGCACCTTTCATTTGTTCTTTTGCCAGCTGGTATTGTGGAAAGCTGTCGTCAAGGGGAAAAAGAACAGACTCAACTTTTGGATGCTGTTTCATACAGGCAACCACTTCAGCGGTTGATCTGGTGATTCGTTCGATCCGGGCAGGCAGTGTTCGCAAACCTCTTATCAGCAACCATGCATTGAATGGTTGTATACCGCTGCCGATATTCAGGTATTCACTATCGAATATCTTTTTCATCATGGCATGGCTGCCGCACAATACACCTCCTAAAGTATCACTATGCCCGCCGATATATTTTGTAGCTGTCTGCATTGTCATATCAATTCCCATTTCAATTGGTTTTTGATAAAGCGGAGTGCAATAACTATTATCAATTAATGTAGTAATGCCTTTAGATTTTGCCAACAAAGCCACTTCTTTTATTGGTTGTATCGCAAAATCCCAGCTATTAGGCGATTCCAGATAATAGAAAGTTGTATTTGGCTGAGTAGCATTTTTCCAGTTCTCAATGCTGGTTCCATCAATATACGTAGAAGTAACACCGAACCTGGGTAATATCACATCCAGCATTCTTTGCACCCATGTATAAGGAGCTTTTACCGAAACGATATGATCACCGGCTTTTACATTGGCAAAAATTCCTGCAAAGATGGCGGCGGCGCCATTATTAAATACAAGACAATCCTCTGCACCGTCCAGCGTCGCTAATTTTTTTCGAAGGATATCCACTGTAGGATTCAGGCCACGGCTGTAGAGATAACCTCCCATCTCATCCTCAAATGCTTTACTTAGATCAGCAACTTTTTTAAAAGCAAAATTGCTCGTCTGCATGATGGGTGGGGCGACAGCATTAAAATAATTTTCCCTGTCTTCGCCAAGCTCATTTATAATTTGCGAAATATCCATCAGGCTGTTTTCTTATGATAAAATAAATAATACAATGCGAGGAATAAGGCCAGCAATCCAACCCCGATCAATGCCGCATTCACATCTTTGATAACCACACCAACTGCTATCATAAAATAACTGAACACAAAAAAACCGGCCAGCACAGGTGTGAATTTATTCCAGTTACCCGTAATCATTGCTTCGTTCTGCTTTCTTTTTCTTAGAATAAACAACGTTGCGGCAGATGTACTCATGCCGATACTGTCAAGGAACATGGTGAAGTTTAAAATATTGTCAACTCCCTTTCCAAAAAAAGTAACAATGATGGTGATAAGTGAAAAAGTGGCCAGTCCGGCTACCAGGGCTTCTGTCCTGGGATGACGGTAAGAGAATATTTTTGGGAACACCCTGTCCTCACTCATAGCAAACATTACCCGGGGATTACTCATCAGCAGAATATTTACATAGGCCAGCACCGATAAGAACATTAAGGCATCAAATACTTTACCCCCGGCCTTGCCAAACCATGCTTCGCAAAGCAATGCGCCGATAGCGGAGGCGTTTTTCATTTTATCATAACCAATTACTTCAGTATAAGCAACGTTGATAAGCAGGTACAGTGAAATGACAATAATGATTCCGATGATAATTCCCTTTGGAATGATCCGGGTGTCTTTGACTTCGCCGCCAAAGTTGATGGTTTGCTGGTAGCCTCCATAGGCAAAACAAACTGGTATCAGTGAAATGAGGAATAATGTAATAGCACTGTTATTATCTAATGTATACAAAGGTGACTTCTCTTCATATCCATGCGGTTCTATCACAACACCTTTAAAAATGCTGGCAATAAGCAATACAACCAGCCCCACCTTGATAATTATAAGAACATTCTGTGTCCGGCTGCTTGTTTTCAATCCAAATAAATTAACTACAAAGAACATGGCAACTGCTACAATGGCAACACCGGTGTTGAACACAACACCGCTTGGTTTTCCGTACAACAGGTCGCTTACATAATCAGCGCCTATTAATGCCACTACTGCTAATGAAGCTGCATTACTGATAAGGATAATAGCATTAACTGAAAACCCTACTGACGGGTGATAACATTGGGCAAACACTTTGTAATATCCGCCCATGGCCGGCAACCGCTGACCTATTTCCGCATACGTCAATGCCCCGCACAAAGCAATTAATCCGCCAACGATCCATAATAAAAAGAAAATAGAACTCGTTCCTGATGTTGCTGCCACAGAAGCCGGGTTCCTGAAGATCCCCATGCCGATAACTAAACTCACTACAATAAGGCTGATATCAACAAGGTTCAATTTATTCTTTGCACTCATGGCTTGAAGATACAAAGAAAAGGTTCTAACTTTATGTTCATCCATTTCCTGTTTCTATGAAAAAAGCCTTCCTGCTTTGTTCCCTTATTTTTCTTTTTCTCTATTGCCATGCACAGGAAGATACAACCGGTTCTGCCAAGACCCTTGACAGTGTAACAGTAAAAGCATTTGAACAACAAAAACCTGCTGCTGCATCTGCCGTACAGGTATACAGGATTCCGGCCAGCTCAGACTTTGCCACAAAAACATCGCTTACAAATGGATTAAATGCAATAGCAGGAGTTAGAATGGAGGAACGGTCTCCCGGCAGTTACCGCATCAATATCAGGGGTAGTTCATTACGTTCCCCGTTTGGCGTAAGAAATATTAAAATCTATTGGAATGATATTCCTGTTACTGATCCGGGCGGCAATACTTATTTCAACCAGTTTGCTGCCAATAATTTTTCCAGCATAGAAATAGTTAAAGGCCCGGCAGGAAGTATGTATGGCGCCGGTACCGGCGGACTTATATTAATGAACAGCATGCAGGATTACTGGATACAGGGAGCTACGCTGGAATATATTAACGGAAGCTATAACCTCCACAATGTTTTTGCTTCAGGCCGGTTTGGAAGAAAAGAGAATAAAACAGAACTAACCTATGCACATAACCAGACAGATGGTTATAGAGAGCAAACTAATATGCGCCGTGATAATTTTTCATGGGTTTCAAAATTTACAAAGGGGCAGCATGAATTAACAGCTTCTGTTCTGTTTACAGATATGTACTATCAAACTCCCGGTGCACTTACTTTAGCAGAATTCAATACCAACCCCAGGGTAGCAAGACCTGCCGGCGGCGGTTTTCCCGGTGCCGTAAATGCAAAGGCTGCCATTTATCAAAAAAATATGCTGGCAGGTGTTACCAATAAATACCGCATTGCTTTTCGTTTTGATAATACAACCACTCTTTACGGTGCATTTAATCAAATTAAAAATCCTGCCATCCGTAATTATGAACGTAGAAACGAACCATCATTTGGCGGAAGAACTGTTTTCAATTTTAGCCGGCGCATCAATTACATGTCGCTGAGTTTTACAGCCGGGGCAGAATTTCAGCAAGGCTATTTTAATACACAGGTGTCAAAAAACAAAAATGGCAATCCCGATACATTGCAAACCAACGATGATATAAAAAACTCCGCCTTGAGCCTGTTCCTGCAATCAAGTGCAGACATTAAGAATAGCTGGTACTTTGTTGCAGGAGTAAGCCTTACAAAAACCAAACTGGATATAACCCGGCTCAACCGTTATCCCGTAATAGCACAAAGCAGAACATATGAAAACGAGTTAGCCCCCAGGTTTACCGTAATGAAACGGTTTAATAGCATAAGAAAACTTCAACTTAGCTGGTTTGCTACCGTTTCAAAAGGGTTTTCCCCTCCTACTGTTGCAGAAGTATTACCCTCTACCGGCATCATCAGTACGGACCTTGAAGCCGAAAAAGGCTGGAATGTTGAAACTACCCTCCGCAGTTTTCTTTTTCGAAATAAACTAACCATAGAGATAACAGGTTTCTATTTCAAACTCAAAGATGCATTGGTGCAACGCCGTGATATTTCAGGGGCCGATTTTTTTGTAAATGCCGGGGATGTGCGGCAAAAGGGTATTGAATTGCACAGCGACTATGAAAAAAAATTTCGCAAAGGATTTATAACCCGCATGGCACTAAGGGCTGACGTTACACTCAATCATTTCCGCTACGGGGTCTTTATAAAAGGCAGTGATGATTTTTCCGGCAAACAGGTGCCTTCAGTTCCTTCCGGTGTTTTATCACTTCAGGCTGATATTGCCGTAAAAAAAGGTTTCTATTTCAATGCCGGCTATTACGGGGCTTCTTCCATTTACATGAACGATGCAAATACCGCCAAAGCCACTCCCTATCATTTAGCAGGTTGCCAGCTTGGCTGGAAGAAAAAAGTAACACAACCCTATCGGTTAAAAATATTTGCCGGCATTGATAACCTGTTTGATGAAACCTATAGCCTTGGCAACGACATCAACGCCGCTGCCAATCGTTTTTACAATGCAGCCCCCCGCAGAAACTATTATGCAGGCATTTCCTTTCAGTGGATTAAGTTTCCTGATAAGTAAGAGTTTGGCTGAATATTTTCATTCTACAAGCAGTATTGTTGAAAACTATTCCCTCAAAAAAATCTTCCCACCCTACATTTGCACTGATTTGGTTCCGCCGCTGGCGGATTAAAAGGGAAGTCAGTCAAAATCTGACGCTATCCCCGTAGCTGTAAGCTCCTTGTTATGTTGTTTGATCTTCACGCCACTGTCCGCCAACCGGCGTACGGGAAGGTATCAAACAACGGAGTAAGCCAGAAGACCTGCCACATCAGCTAACATTTATTTTGCTTTCGGGTGAAAAGCTGAAATGTAAAAGTCAGACGACATTTATATTTCTTTTTGTTTCCGGAAGCAGTCACACAAAAATTTCATGTAAATGAAAAAACTTTTTTTTGTGCTGGCTGCTGTCATCATCAGCAGTATCGCACAGGCGCAACTTATCCCGGCACTCCGGGAAGACTCAACAGGCACTTCATTAGACGAAGTGGTACTTACAGCCAACAAGTATCCTAAAAAGCAAAGTGAGACTGGCAAGGTCATTACCGTTATCAACCGGCAACAATTAGACAGAAGCAGTGGCAAAACCCTGGGCGAATTACTGAATACTGTTGCCGGCACCAACATCATCGGCGCAAACAACAATGCCGGAACAAATCTTACTGCCAGTATCCGTGGAGCATCTGCCGGCAATGTGCTCATCCTCCTCGATGGCATTCCTGTAAACGACCCTTCAGTAATTACCAACTATTTCGATTTGAATTTTATCAATACAGACCAGGCAGAAAGAATTGAGATACTAAAAGGCGGGCAATCCACTTTATACGGCTCCGATGCTGTGGCAGGTGTTATCAATATTATTTCCCGGAAGGCCGGTGATAAAAAAGTAAATATCAATGGAAATTTTACCGGCGGAAGTTATAACACATTAAAGCAATCCTTTGGCGCCGGGAGAAAAGGGAGCAATGCTGACTACTCACTCAACTATACACACATTAACTCAGATGGTTTTTCCGCCGCTTACGATAAGGACAATACCGGCATTTTTGATAAAGATGGGTACAACCAGCATATTCTTAATGGGAGGTTAGGCTTCCGGGCTGGTAAAAGAATAAAAGCATCCTTGTCCGGAACTTACAACAACTACAAAACTGGCCTTGATGCCGCCGGGTTTACAGATGAAAGAGATTATGCAGTAAAAAATAATAACAGGCAAATTGGCACCGGGGTTGTTTACACATTCTAACAAAGGAGCAATACATGCAAATTATAGTTATAACAGGGCCGAAAGAAGTTACCTCGATGACTCTTCACATAAAAGCAGTCCGTATGTTACTTATGCAAAAAGCAATTACGTTGGGCGTACTCACTATGCAGAATTATACAGCAGTCTGAAATTTGATAAATTGGAATTGTTAGTTGGTGGCGACTATCGCTTCAACAATACAGACCAGTGGTATTGGTCAATCGGTCCATTTGGCCCATATGCACCTCCGGTTTTGAAAGTTAAAATGTATCAGGTCAGCCCGTATGCTTCTGTTATTTACAAGAAGAACAATTTTAATCTTGAATTGGGCAGCCGGTTGAATATCCATTCTGAATACGGTAATAATATCAGCTTCACATTCAATCCTTCCTATTTGATGAAAAACAAGGCGAAGCTATTCGGTAATCTTTATTCCGCTTTTAAAACCCCGACACTGTACCAGTTGTTTGATCAGTCGGCCGGTAATGCTGACTTAGCTCCCGAAAAAGGCATCATTGGTGAGGCCGGTGTTGAAATACTTTCGGTAAAATTTTTCAAAGCAAGAGTGGTCGGCTTTTACCGCAACACAAAAGATGCGATTGTTTATACATTTAACCCCTCCAGTTTTGAAAGCAAATACCTGAATGCAAGCAAGCAGACCAATTATGGCGCCGAGCTGGAAGCCAGCTACACCGCAGGTAAACTGAATATCACAGCAAATTATACATATACGAACGGAAAGACAACATCGGCACATGACGGCACAGGCACACCACTGGGTAAAGACACTTCCTATTTCAACCTTTACCGTATACCGAAACATGCTGTAAACCTGGCTGCAGGTATTCAGCTTACAACACTTTTTTTTGCAAGCACACAAATCCATACAATAAGCAGCAGGGAAGAATTTATATACGGCAGTATACCTGAAACATTAAAAGGATATACCACTATCGACCTGTATGGTGAATATAAATTCAGTCCGCATATAAAATTATTTCTCGATCTGAAGAATATTACCAACAAGCGGTATGTTGATTTTCTTGGTTATAATACAAGAAGATTCAACTTTACTACCGGGGTAAGTTTTCAACTTTAAATTCTGTCTGATGTGCCAGCATGAAACAAAGAGCTGTCAACGGTGTAAAACGATGTTTGAATGTAAGCCCGGCAATGTCACCCAGTGTAAGTGTTACAATGTGAAATTGACTGATGAGCAAAGGGCTTACATTGAACAACGTTATACTGACTGTCTCTGCAGGAACTGCCTGGAATATCTTTCCGTTGAACTGAATTTCTTTAAAGAGAAATATATCTTCAGATAAGTACTTTTGCAGAAACCAACCGTCATGCAGTTCAACCTACAGGAGTTTCTTACACTCACATTTACACTCTTTGCAGTTATTGATGTGATAGGATCTATACCCATGCTTATTTCGATCAAGCAAAAAATGGGAAGTATCAATGCGTGGAAAGTAACCTTTATTTCAGGCGGATTGATGGTCTTGTTCTTTTTTGTTGGTAAACCATTTCTGAACTTGCTGGGTGTCGACATAAAATCATTTGCTGTTGCGGGTTCCATTGTCATTTTCATTTTAGGGCTGGAGATGGTACTAGGTATTGAATTCTTTAAAGCCGAAAAAGGGGTCCCTTCAGGAACAGTGGTGCCTATCGCCTTTCCGTTAATTGCCGGCAGCGGAACACTTACTACCATCATGTCATTGAAAGCGACTTTTGAAAGAGGCCGATAAAAACGAATACATGATCCTGCTGGCCATACTCATAAACCTGGTCGTTATCTATTTTGTTCTTCGTTCGCTGAACTCTGATTGAAAAAGCATTAGGCAAAGCAGGTTTAATGGCTGTAAGAAAGTTTTTTGGCGTAATTTTGCTGGCTATCGCCGTAAAAGTATTCAGTTCAACTAATGGCAAGACCGGCCTGATAAAGTAAGTCCGGCCTCGTAGTACAATGGATAGTATAAGAGTTTCCGAAGCTCCAGATACAGGTTCGATTCCTGTCGAGGCTACTAAAAAGCCATCCTTTTAAAATTGGATGGCTTTTCTTTTTATCCGGAAGATTATTTCTACCTTCCTCGTCACTAACAAAACATTTACTGTTATGGCAACTCACATCACAAAAACCTTCTAGCATTCCTAACCATTACCATGGGGATTAATGTCTATTGTATTAGTTCTTCTATTGAACCTTACACTAAACGGCGCCTGGTTTCAATAAGAACTGGAGCTGGATCGCTTTGGTGTTAATTATTCCGGCAGCTATTCTCGAAAATTTTAAAGTGGGTTACTCCACCATGCGGATCATGTTTATGAAAGTGGTGTATTCGCTGATTGTCATTTCTGCTGGCAGGCCTGGCTTTTGGCTCAGCTCTTACCGGATGGCATATTGCAAAATTTCAAAAAGATGTTACAGTGCCGTGTAAAAACTATTAGCACTTCCCTGGTATGTGATGCTGGCATCTGGCTGTGCTTACTATTGATACAGGTGGCACAATTGTTCAGCATGCTGAAAGCAGTAAAAAGAGAATTTATGCAAATGGACCCGGATAATTAACATCTATAATTGCTTTCAATGCTGCTTTTAAAGAAGGGCCATCGTTGGCAATGAAGAAATAATTTTCAGTTCTTCACCTAAAGAACTTTCATTATCCAGAAACCTCAGCACCTGCTGGGGTTTATTTTTTTTGAACAGCCGGGTAAATATTTGTATCGCCGGGGAGTTTATTATGTATACAGAATGTGAAGTAAGTGTGCTGTCGTAAAACCTAAATCTCGTTTTGGCCTCGCCGGAGCAATGGGATCAATGGATTGCCCCGCTTAACTAAGTATCTCCACTATCCGCGGCAGAATGTTTTTGAATAAAACTGGAATGTGTACCCGCTGGAAGCTTTGGTTTGGCCACCGGCAGTACCAATGTTTATAATACTTCCATTGGCCGTAAGGAAATCTATGCATTCGTTGTCATTGGTATAACTACCAAATTCTTCCTCTTCAATCTTGTAAGAATTGCAATTTTCAGGAAGTTCACTGTATATACTTTTTCAATCCGTTTTCATACTGTGCTGGCTCCAATAAGTTGTTCGGTGAACAACGTATACTCTACCAGCGCAGTTGTTTCAGAAAAGGGCATCACATATAGCAAATGTGGTTCCGTGCTGCTGACCCACCCGGAAATCCATCATTGTTGCTTCGTTTCGGATTAAAGAACAGGCTTTTCTGTCATCTATCACCCACCCTTTAAAATGCTGCAAGAGCCTGATAATATTTATTATTTTTTGTTGCTGGCTTGTCAAAAGTATGCAATTAAAAACGGTATGGTTCAGCCTACGGAATATTGCAGACCATCGAGATTACCAAATTGTAGCCACGATTCCTCCTGCATCAGACCATTACTTCCCGGATATCGCCGCATACGTAATTTCAATATTTGGTCCTGCTTGCTTGATTAGCTGTAAAACAATAATTGTAGAAATCAATTCCCCTTATCAGTCTTATACTGGTAAGGAGGCAATATCCATCGACCGGGAAGAGAACCTATCACCAAAAAACGAAACTGGTATCCCATTTTCTATAAACGACTTGCATCGAAAAAAGCCATTTTCCTGTTTCCCAAAAGCACCAGGTACGATCATTCTTTTGTTTATCGGTTCTTTATCCAGCGAGCAGATATTTTCTTATCAGCTAAACTTTCCGGATCGAATCATACGCATCAACAAGACTAAGACCGGCACAGCCAGCACCAGCAGAAAATATAAGTCGTATGTAGATGTAGATTTAAGCAGATCAACTAATTGTAAACTAAAGATAAGGAGTTGCAAAGGTAATTACTCTGCTTCGGGAGCATATTCCACTTTCTTGCTGCCAGCCATTAGTTTTTTATCACGGCGAACTTTATCGCCAGTATTTTTTATTGACAAAAAGGAAACCGAAACTTTCGCCATGGTGTTTATCCAATATGTTTATGATGCATCTTATGCGCCCAGCGGATGGCTCTCACATAGGTACTTGTTACTTTTGGTAAACCATTTAAAGCGCTGATGAATGATCACATCATGTACCATGAAATAAGCAAACCCATAAGCCATAATACCAAAACCAATCGCCTGCTAGCCACCAAACATGATCATAAGTGCCAAAATAGATCATCAGGAGTATACTTGGGAACTGGCAAAAATAATAGCAAAGAGCATCATTCTTTTCAAAGATGCCCGGCCGTACCTGGTGATGATCTTTGTGCAAATACCATAAAAAACCATGCATTACAAACTTATGTGTACACCAGGTAACTCCCTCCATTATAACAAAGGTTCCCAGTAAAACGAGAATATATAATAGTATAGTGCTCATGTGTTTTACAAAATTAATCTTTTTACGCCGCTTTGGTTATTAATATGCGTTTGTCCCACCAACTTTCAATTTTGGGAAAAGCCAGGTGAAACCATGCCGTATATTTTTGAGGATGCGATTTTAGATTTGACAGACCTATTGCCTGGACGGTCTTTATAACAAGTAATCCATCACTTCTTCCTTATTAAAATTAATTGCGTCCGCTCGTATTCGCCCACAAAAACATGGTCAAACTCATACTCCGTCAGCCCGTTATCAAAATCTGCTTTATAAACAAAATCAAATATCTTTTCCACTAGGTGTGTCAAATCCCATTTCTTCCATTAGCTCTTCTATGTGGCAGCATGCAATAGTTATCTTCTCCTTCAGCAGGATGACTGCAACAGGCATTGGTCCACAATCCACCGCTATGGTACTTACTTAACTAGCCCGTTGTTGTAATAACATCTCGCCCTTTCTTATTGAAAATAAAAACGCTGAATGCCCTGTGGAGCAAACCTTTCTGATGGGCCTCTAATCTTTTCACATTACTACCGGCTGGGATCTATCACTGACTGATCCACCAATATTACTTGTGTAAGACTCCATATTAAATCAACCGTCAACTGGTTTTTTACCCCTGCCCTGAAAACTGATCATCGCTTTGCAGGTAATTAGGAATTCGTATTCTGGTATCTCGAATACCCGGTCAGGTTCCATCCGTTTTATTTTCTTAAATAAAGACAGGTAATATTTATAAGCAACATACACCCCAAACCTTGCTTTTAGCGGTAAGCTTTGTGATACCATGAAAAGCATTCTCTGAAGTCGTTATGAATATCCTCCTCTATCTGCCTCTTATTCTGCTCAGTGAAATTGTTAGAAATCGCAACCTGGGAAAATAGATCCTTGACTAACCCATTGAAATCAGCTTTGATATCCCGGAGGAAATTTACTTTTTGAAATGCTGCTCCCAATGACCGGGCAGAATTTTCTAAGTTTGTCATATAATTCTTTTTTGCCTTCACAAAAAACATACAAACACATCAGGCCAACCACTTCTGCGGAACCATAAATGTATTCTTTATAGGCATCACAATCGTATAGCCTTTTTGCTCAGGTCCATCTCCATGCTGCAGAAAAAAGCAGTCGACGAGTTTCAGGTCAATATTATATTCATTCACCGTTCGTTGAAAGCTGTTGAGGATAGGATTTAAACTTATACCCCGGCTAATAGCCTCATAATGTTTCTTTTTTAAATTGTTGCAGTAGTTCTGCCTTATCATGATCATGAAAAGTGTCTACAATTTCATCTGCAAACCGTAACAAACCCATAAATATTAAAAATGGGTGTACGAAGGTCTTTATGAAGCAACCGGATAGCAGAAGAAAAAGAAGTACTGTAATTTTCTGTTACAATACGGCTGCAATTCTGACTGGTTGTATGAAACAATTGAATCATTGATTGTAAAATAAGAAATTTATCTTAATACTTTGATTACTTGTTTAGCGACTACCTCACCGCTGATTAAGCTTGGCGGAACACCCGGACCGGGAACTGTTAAGCTGGCCCGTATAAAACAGGTTCTTAACTTTTTTGCTCTGACATGCCGGTCTGAAGATAGCCGTCTGCCTCAATGTATTAGCAAGGCCATAAGCATTCCCTTTAAATGAATTATAATCGGCTACAAAATCACTTACTGAAAAAGTTTTCTTATATATTACTGAATCAAGAATAGATTCCCCGGTATGTTTTTCCATTCGCTTCGCTATTACTTGAAAATATTTTTCTCTTAATTCTTCAGTATCTCCCTCAAGCCCCGAAGCTATGGGGATGAGAAAGACTATATTCTCACAACCTTCAGGTGCCACTGAATTATCTGTAAGAGAAGAAACACTTACATAAAACAAAGGTTCAGCAGGCCATCGTTGTTCTTTATAAATTTCCCTGCCATGCTGTTCAAACGGAACATCAAAGAACAGGGAATGATGAACTGGTTGTTTAAGTTTTTTATTCAGACCGATATAATACATCAAACAGGAAGGAGCCATCACCCTTTTATCCCAATAAGCTGCAGAATAACTCCGGCATTCTTCCGGCAGTAGTCTTGTTTCCGTAAAATGATAATCGGCGCCGCTGATAACTGCATCGGCCCTGTAAAAATCCTTATTGGTAGCTACAGTTTTTGCCCTGTCACCCTTGATCATTATTCCTGTCACCTCTTCTTCAAAATGAAATTTAACTCCTAACTCCAGCGCCAACTTGTACATTCCTTCCACAACAGCATAAATTCCACCCTGTGGATACCAGGTGCCCCCTTTTATATCAGCATAGTTCATCAGGCTGTACAGCGCAGGGGTATCCTGCGGCAGGGCGCCGAGAAATAGAACCGGAAATTCCATCATCTGGCGCAGCTTCGGGTGTTTAAAGTATTGCGCAATGTGATTTTTAATAGAAGAAAAAACCTGGAGCTTAAAAACACCACTGATGGTTTTCCAATCCATGAATTCCGTCAGCGAACGGCTGGGTTTATATACCAGGCCATTTACACCCACTTCATATTTATAGGCAGCGCCTTTTAAGTATTTCTCCAGCTTTTCAGCACTGCCGGGTTCCAATGATTCAAAAACCTTTTTTAGTGCCTCAAAATCGGCGGGTATATCTGTGTAATCATCATCCCAGTAAATACGATAAGAAGGATCGAGACGATGAAGGGAATAATAATCAGAAACTTGCTTACCGAACTGTGCAAAATATCTTTCAAAAACATCAGGCATCCAGTAAAAACTCGGACCCATATCAAAAGTGAACCCGTTTTCTTCTAATTGCCGTGCCCTGCCACCCGGTGTTTTATTTTTCTCTATTACTGTAACCTGCCACCCTTCTTTTGCCATAAAAGAAGCTGCAGATAATCCTGCAAATCCACTGCCAATAACAATTACTGATTTTTCAGCCACAGAAAAAAATTTTAGAACCGGCTGATCTGTTCCTTCAAGAGTTTTCTTGCAAAGTGAATCCTGCTTTTGATGGTGCCCAGCGGCTCATGTAATACTTCAGCTATTTCGTTGTACTTATAACCATCAAAATACAATAAAAAGGGGGTTTTAAATATTTCTGGCAATTCCTGTATTGCTTTTTGTATCTCCTTCAACCGCATATCACTTTCTGCTGCATTACTTACCGTTGCCTGTTTAAGATTGATCAAATAGTCATTTGACGTACTATCAAATATTGTTTTTTGTTTAGCCTTTCTGCGGTAATCATTAATAAATATGTTCCGCATAATGGTGAACAGCCAGGCCTTAATATTGGTGCCAACATTATACTTTTCCTTATTGGCCAAAGCTTTGTAAAGTGTCTCCTGATACAGATCATTAGCGGTCTCGGAGTCTCTTGTCAGGTTTATGGCAAAAGGCTTGAGGAAATCCGCATTAGTAAGCAGCATTTCATTGAACTCAAGATTTGACATGTTACTTTGTTTAATATTTTGTTACACAAACTTAAACATAATTTTGATGCTGCCAAAATTATTTTTCTTGCTGGACAAACAAGAATAATACCGGGACCATAGGTGGCCGATTGGCTTAAAGGGATGACAGGTATTCCATTACCTCTGGCAAAGACCGCTTAAACTGGACAAAAGGAGGGATCTTTTTCTTGTAATGCTGGGTCAATTGGCCGGAAATAACAGTGCTTACACCACCAAAACGTTGCTGAACATTGTTCAAAAACTTCTCAAAATTGAAGCTGGATCCGGTGGCTGTCAAATGAACAAAAATGATGTCTGGCTTTTTAAGATTGATAACATGCTCCACATCCTTTACAGGTACATTCGCCCCCAAATAGATTGTTTTTGCACCTCTGCTTTTAAGCAGGTAATACATAAAAAGTAAGCCAAGTTCATGATGTTCCCCTTCTGGAAGAAAAAGAAGGAATGTTTTATCAAGTTTAATAGGCGAAACAGTCGTTTCAATACCTACAATTAATTTCTGCCGGATAATATTAGTAACGAGGTGCTCCTGCGCCGGATTAATATGCCCTGTTTGCCACAGAATCCCTATTTTTTCAAGGAATGGGAAAATAATCTGTATAACAGTTCTCTCAATCCCCTTAGAAGTAATATAACTGGTTAATATTCTTTCAAACCGCTCCATGTCAAGATCAACCATCTCCTGCACCAGGTCATTTATGATCCGTTCTTGAATGGCCCGGGCATCACTAAGAGACAATATCTTTTCCCGTATTTCCAGCGGCTGCATCCGGTCAATATGAGAAATCTTAAATCCGTACTTATTAAGAAGAGCAATATTGAGTACTGTTTTTAATTCATCATTACTATAGTATCTGATATTAGTATTAGTACGCTGCGGCTTCAGAAAATTATACCGCTGTTCCCATATTCGAATAGTGTGGGCCTTTATGCCAGAGAGATTTTCCAGGTCTTTTATGGTAAAAGCATTCATACGGTAATAAATACAAACTGCTTGTAAAAAAGTTCAACGGTAACAGCTAAACTCTTCAACAAAAAATCAAACATTCATGATACTATAATTCCGGATTCCGGATCTTTCCACTGTCGAGGAGTTTCATCAGGGGGGTGATAATGGCGGGATTCTGGAGACCTTCGAGGTGGCGAAAACCATGAAGGTCAGTGCCTACCAGATCATAATGACCTTTCTTGATAAGATGTTGCGCCAACTCCTGGGCAGATTTTCCATAATATCCCCCTAACGAAAGCAAGTTGAGCTGGAACAAACATCCAATATCTTTTAGCTCTTCATAAAACTCTTTATTTTGATCAAGATATAAGTACCTCTCCGGATGGGCAATTACCGGTTGGTAATTCTGCATCTGCATATCAAATAAAATATCTTTCAGTCCGTGTGTTGGGTAAGCCATGGAAAATTCTACCAGTACCATATTCCCGCTGATGGTCAGCAATGGCTTATTGTTCTTTACCAGCTCACCCACATAGTCATCCAGAAAATACTCTGCTGCTGCATCTATTTCTACATTCAGCCCTTCTGACTTTACGGCGTCTCTTATAATATCCAGTTTTTGCAGTATGATCTCACTGGTGTTCTTATACATATCCCACATGATATGCGGTGTGGTAACAAGTTTGGTATACCCCAACTCCATCATTCCTTTAATAAGATTAATCGAAGTTGCTATATCCGGCGATCCGTCATCTATACCTGGCAGCAAATGAGAATGCATGTCGACTTTTAATGCACTCAGGTCAACTTTGCCAGTGACCGGTTTAGATTTAGAAAAGAGTTTGAACATGGCAAGTAAAAGATAAAATTACTTATTTATTAATGGGATAGAAAGCAATGATTAAAAGTTCCTTTTGGGAAGTGTTGGAAATATCTTATACACCAGCTTGCTGTTAGGAAAAATCACATACCAGGCTGTCAGGAATAAAATCATAAAGTCCGTAAAAAAATTCTGATGTTGCTGATACCATATTTCCAACGCCCCTTTATGTGGGGAAATTATTTGTTTATAACACTCATGAGGCGGCAACTGGCTTTGTGTTATTATTAATTCCTCATCTCTGAAAACGATAGAGCCGATACCGGTAAGCCCGGGAT
Organism: Chitinophagaceae bacterium; assembly: GCA_037045605.1. GTDB lineage: Bacteria > Bacteroidota > Bacteroidia > Chitinophagales > Chitinophagaceae > JJ008. The sequence goes on from JBAOHK010000011.1 coordinate 628,823, forward strand.
GTACATTATAAACCCTTGCTTTCATATCATCAGAATATCTGTCAAAGCCGGTTTTCATCAATGGACGGGGGCCTACAAAGGACATATCTCCGATCAGGATATTCAACAACTGAGGCAGTTCATTGAGTTTGCTCTGGCGAAGAAACCTGCCAACCGGTGTTATCCTTGGGATCTTTTCGGACCGTCACGTCTCCAAGCCCCATATTTGGGCTGTTCTTCAGCATTGTTGCAAACTTGTATATACCAAACATTTTGTTCTTATAGCCTACCCTTTGTTGCTTGAAGAACACTTCATGCTCCCCGGTAATCAGTAACAAAAGAATAATAGGGATAAAAACCGGTAACAGCACTACCAGGGCTATCAATGAAAAGACGATATCGAAAAAGCGTTTAATGAACCTATACATAAGTTATCCTATTGCGGCTTTAATTTCCTTAACTACGATGGCCAGTTGCTCGTCAGTAATATTGGTTGAACTGGGAATGCTGAGACAGGTGCGGTAAATATAGTCTGCATTATCCTGGTTCCGGATATAGATACAATTTTTATACATGGGCAACTTATTCATCGGCATCCAGAAACGACGGCTGAGTATATTATTGGCATTTAAATGATCCAGCAGCTGTTGTTGCCTGTCAGTTTGAATAGTCACTAACCAGGCATTTGTTTTAACATCCGGTAACTCCTGCTGAAAACGAATGTCACCAACTCCTTCCAGTTCTTTCTTATAATAGGCGGTGCATTCTCTCTTTCTTTTGACAAAAGAGGGCAGCAGTTCCATCTGGCCCACCCCTATAGCAGCCAATACGTTTACCAACCGGTAATTATATCCTACTTCGTCATGATAATACTCTTCGGAACTTGCTTTTGCCGTGGTAGTAATATGTTTTGCATGCCTGGCTAAGGCTTCGTCATCAGTCACAATCACACCGCCTCCACCAGTTGAAATAATTTTATTGCCATTAAAACTAAAGCAAGCTAACGGGCTAAATGTACCAGCACTTTTCCCTTTATAAGTAGTGCCCAGGGCTTCAGTTGAATCTTCAACAATCGGTAGTGGATATTTTTTTACAATAGACAGAAACCGGTCCATATCACACATATTGCCCAGAATATGTACCGGCATTATTGCACCAATACGGCGGCCATCCTTAATATAAATTAAGCTTCCATCCTTTTCATCCGTTTCATTTTCCAGAAATTCTTCCAGCAAATCCAGATCCATTTGCCACAAGTTCGGGTCGGCATCTATTAATAATGGTTCAGCTCCCAGGTATTTTATTGAATTGGCCGAGGCTACAAATGTCAGGTTAGGCAAAATCACATAGTCCCCCTGCTTTACTCCGGACAGCATTAATGCGATGTGCAAGGCTGCTGTTCCATTTACAGCCGCTACTCCATACTTTGCTCCTGCAAAGTCGGCTACCATCTGTTCAAATTTTGTTACATAAGAGCCCACTGAGGAAATCCAACCGGTATCCAGGCAGTCTTTTACATATTTCCATTCATTACCGGCAATGTTGGGGACAGATAGTGGTATCATAAGAGTTTTTATAGCTTATTTATCGATTACATTTTCTTATCCAGCAGCTTCCCTGTTTCAATATGAGCAAACGTCGGAATATATTTTTCAAGCAACCGAACAATTTCACTTTTTTCTACTGCTGATTTATTCAGCAGTTGCTCCATCTGTAAAAAGAAGTTGTCCATGGTATTCAAACTGGCAGAGGCTCCCGGGGCTTTAATTACACCTAATGATTGAAACCGCTGCATATCGGGCTGCTCTTCATTGGTATAAAACTCTTCGTAGAGTTTTTCACCTGTTGTATCAGATATAAATCCATAGACGGGATATTGTGAACTATTCAAACCCATGTTAGCTGCAAATTCTTTTGCTTCAACTTCAGTATGACATTCCTTTGCACTATACCCGATCTCTTTTAAAAACCCATGAGTGATGTCATAAAAATTCGTCAGCATATTCTCGCTGAACTTCGGGAAAAATATTTCTCCGCTGTTGCCAAGCATACAGGTGAGCATACATATATCCCCGGATTCAGCAGGAGATACAAAATACCTTGTCACATCTTTAGGTACTGACAAAGGTTGCCGACTCATTACTCTCTTTATAAAACCATCCAGCAAACTTCCATTAGAAAAAGCTACGTTGGCAAACCTGGCCGTAGTACAATGCATCCGGGAGGCGAATGTCATAATAAGATCTTCCATTAACTTTTTTGTAGCCCCCATTATATTAACAGGGTTTGCTGCCTTGTCAGTGGAAACACAAAAGAAGCGAGATGGTTTATCCTTTTCAACAAGAGTCAGTAACTGGTGAGCATACAACAAATTATTCTGCACCATTGCTTCAATGGAAAAAATATCTTTTTCGCTGCGGACATGTTTATGTGCGGCGAAATTGGCAATGATGTCAAATGGCTTGTAAGCCTCGTATATTTTTTTGAAAATAGAACTGCCGAAATTAACCGGGTAGGTGATAAATGTATCCGGAACAAATAAACCGTTAGTGCTTCTTACGTCTCTCACCAGTTCCGTAAGTCCATTTTCATTGGAATCAACCACTACAACAGAAGCTGGTTTGAAGCGAAGTATTGATTTGATGTAATTGGAACCAATGGTTCCTCCGCCACCAATCACCAGTATCTTTTTCCCTTCTATAGTATCTTGTAATACTGCTTTGTTCGCAACAATATCATCCTGAAAGAAAGACTCCTGCCTTCCCAGTACTTTTTCATGTATAAATTTATTCAGATCTAGCATCATCTTCAAAGGTTTGGCTTTTTGTTCTCTATAGGTTTCAGGCCTGAATTTTTTTCGCTGTTTCAAATGCCCAAACCTCATTGCCATAGGTTGTGGCCTTTATTCTTCGTTGTCTTTCTTCATTACTCATCCCGGGTCTTAGTTCACACAGTTCGTCCAGGTCTTTTCTCCTGTATGGTTTTCTTGTCCATGTCTCTTTGCTTTCAGGAAAATCCTTTCCCTCCAACAATCCGCTTATGAGTTCATAGAAAAGGTGTAGTATTTCTGTGTAGCACCTTTGTGTTATCGAATAAACAGTATCCGTTTTAAACACAGGAAATCGCCTTACCGCAATAACAGAACCCGAATCTACTTTCGGCAACATATGATGACAGGTGATGCCAAATTGTTTTTCACCATTATAAATAGCAAAATTAGTACAACCGATTCCTGGGTACTCTGGCGGACCGGGATGCAGGTTAATAGCAGCCAGATCAGCATTTGCCAGCAAACGGTCAGGAATTATCCACTGCGCCAGGTATGAGATCAATAAATCTCCTTTCCAGGCATAAAGCTCTTCCGGAAAAGGAGTGGTCCTTTTAGAAAAAATGATCTGCGGATCCTCAAAATGAAGTTGAATAAAATCAGCAGCAACCTTTGCATAGAAATTATCGGCTTTCCCTATAAAAAGAACTTTCAATTTACTCTTGGTGTTGCTCATAATCTTTTATTTCACCCGTCAAAATTATTCGTCTAAAAGACGGTGGCGAAGTTATTAAGATTTACTCATAACTGAGTATTCAACAGCCTTTCAGACAAGGTAAGATTTCATGGCAATAATGAAAAAACCTGCCTTGTTTTATGCTATGCAGCAACAAACCGGGCAGGTTTCAGAGTATTTTACCAGGCGGATTATGCAGCCACCAATTTACGGGCAGGTTTCTTCACCAATTGACGGGCAGGGTTACCGATTACGGTAGCATTATCCGGAATGTCTTTCACCACAACAGTGCCGGCGCCAATAATTACATTGTTTCCAATTTTTATTCCCTGGCGAACAACTGAATTGGCCCCTACAAATGTGCCTCTTCCAACTGATACATTGCCGCATAATACAGCGCCGGGAGCAATATGACTAAAATCACCGATCACACACTCATGGTCAATGCTGGTGGAAGTATTGCAAATAACCCCTTGTCCAATTTGTACAAGAGGGTTCAATGTTGCGTTGGCAGCTATCATTACACCATCGCCCATTTTTACCGATGCAGAAATGACAGCACTTGGATGAATAGCATTGATCGGGTTACCAAGATACTGGCTTAGATTAGTATGGATTTTTTCCCGGATACCATTATGACCTACACAGGCGAAAAAATCAAATTTCTTCAACTTGTTGATCACATCAGATTCTTTTCCAAGATAATCAAGGTGGTAAGGGTTGAATTCTTTGGCTTCCTGGTCACAATAAGCAGTTACGAGTCGACCGGCGCTGAGCAAAATGTCGATGATGACATAAGCATGGCCGGAATAGCCCACAATGGCCACAGGTTTTTTTAATGTGGTTTTCATTCGATTTGGATTTTTGGATTTCGAACTTAAAAATAGAATGCATTGCCTGTGGGGGCAAGCTTTCACCTGTGGTAAATGAATAAATCGGGTACTTCTACCCCGGTTGAAAAAGTAAATCTCCGATACCCATATAGAAAAAATGCTCAACCCTGCTCTAAATCGCTTAAAATGAAGGCTTTTCATAAATGAAGTATATTAAAAAATTACCGGACCAGGCCTTTTCTAAAGCAAAACAGCCTGCAAAAATGCAGGCTGTTAAAATGTTTAGTTTTTCTATTTGAAAGTTAAAACTACTTCCTTGCTATACTCACCATTCCTCCCTGGGTAGAAATAATTTCAAGACTTTTGATATTACAACCTTCATGCAAACGGCGTACATCAGCTTCATTATAATGATAAACAGGGCAGGTGTAACGACGGCGGCGAAGTGCCATTCTCAGCCCATTCAACGGCCAGGATACCACAAATGCTTTATTAGAAACTTTATCCATTTTTTTTATGAAGGCCTCTGCTTCGCCAACGTAATCAAGAACACCTACAGCCACTGACACATCATATGTTTGTCCTTTAAAATCATAGGTGAGAAAATCGCCTTCAACAAATGTACTGCGGTCACCTACTCCCTCTGCGGCAGTGTTTTTTCTGGCATATTCATTCATATTTTCTGCAAAATCCAGTCCCAGAAGATGGGTGGCTTCGGAATTTTTCAGCCATGTTACACTATTGACTCCAGGACCTGAGCCAATATCCAGAACTGTACACTTGCCATACTCTTTGATAACTTTTAAGGCAACAGCGGTTCTGGTATAAACTGCCTTGCGAAAAAGCTTGTCAAACAAAGACGGCTTTTTATAATAGTTAGCAAAAAGATCACTGCGTACGTCCCAGAACTCCTGGGCTGTGTGTTGAGGTTTTGACATATTCTGCTTTTTTTAAACAAGTAATGAATTCGTATTGGTTTAATAATGTTTTAAGTTTCCCCCGGATTGAGTTCCGGAATAAATTCCAGCGCAAATTAATCAAAAACGTTTTTGCTGCTGAAAAGTTTGAATTTTCGGGATAGTTGGTAGAACAATCAATTCGTTTCGTATCAAACTCATAAGGATGCATATACAGCATCACATTTTGGTGGTTATCATTTAATTTCCTGAACATTCTGTTCAGAAAAGAACTTTGGAAAAGCCCGGATGTAACCACCGCCGGCAACAGGAATGTCTTTGCCGTTGAATTTACCTGTTGTCAGAGGAAGTTCCACTATCTCTTTTCCATTTGGCAGTTTGTACAAAGCATCTTCCTTGGGAAAGTTTGCAATGCCATACCTTTTTAATTTGATAGGGAAAATGCTGCTGTCATAAATTAACCCGAGTTCTGATAAAATCTCAAGCACATATAAGTTACTCTCATCAACTGAAAAATAAGGTGCCCTGTAACCATAGACAGGCCCGCCAATAATATCGGTTACTAATTTCTTTGCGTCACTCAGGTCATTATAGGCCTGCTCCCTAGTAAGAGTACGCATATTAATATGATGCTGACCATGAAGACCTATTTCATGCCCTTCTGTTGCGATTTTCCTAACCAGGTCTGGCCGGTGTTCAGCCAGCATTCCTAATATAAAAAAAGTGGCTTTTTTACTTGTCTCATTCAGCATCTCCAGCATGATGTCTGTTTGCCGGTCGATAGTTCCCGGTAATGGCGGGGTTAATACTCCGCTGCGGTCTCTTCCTAACAGCTGGCCAAAATCCTCCCAATCAATAGAGAGGGTAAAAGCATGTTGTTTACTTTCCATTGACTACTTCGTCTATTGCCTGTATATATGATTTTACTACAATTCTCTTATCAAACTCCCGGATCATTTTCTCTCTTCCCTTTTCTCCCATTTCTTTTCTTTCTCCGGCAGATAAACTCATTATTTTTTTCATTTTATCTGCCAGGTCTTTACCATCTCTTACATTACAAAGAAAACCATTCACACCGTCATCCACAATATCCCTGCAGCCAGTAACATTCGTTGCGATCAGTGGCCTTGCCATACTGGCTGCTTCCAGCAATACATTACTCATCCCCTCCCGGTAAGAGGGCATTACGACGCAATCTGCATCAGCCATATATGGCCGTACATCTTTTTGTTTATCGTGGTACACTATCCACTTCTTTTCAATCCAGCTATTGAGTTCTTCCGCTGTAACGGTTAAAGATTTCTTATTCCCTCCCCAAAGTGGGCCGATAATATGAAACTCAGCATTGGGATAATCCTCTTTAAGTAAAGATGCTGCTTCCACAAATTCCATCACCCCTTTATCTTTTACAAGCCGGCTGATATACAGAAAAATGAACTTCCCGTCATTCCCTCTTGTAAACGGCAAAGGTTTATACTTTTCATAATTAACGCCTGAACCCGGAACTCTTTTGGCCTGCTCCTTTGAAATATATTTTCTTTCTACAAAAGCATTTAAGTCGTCGTAGTTGGGAAAGAATACAAATTTTGTTTTCTTTAAAACCCGTTTATATAACCAACGGGCTATTCTGTATGATAAACTATTGCTTTCAAAAAGAGGTCCTGTGCCGGTAATTGTAGAGATAGTAGGTATCTTCAGTTTGCGGGTTACAATATTCCCATAAATAGCAGGGCGGATTGTGAATGTAAGACATACTGCCGGCTTAAGTTCTTTCAATGCCTTATGTAATTTCGAATTATACTTAGCTGCCGAAAGAGGATTCAATACACTTTTACCAACATCTATGAATTTTACGATACCCTCCAGGTCACCATTCTTAAAAGAATCATCTACTTCTGTTAAAACAGTTATCTCAAAATTCTTTGATAATTCCATTACCAGGTCATGCCGGATAGAATAAACACCAAGTTCATGATTCTCAATTAAGGCAACTTTCTTTTTTCCTTCACTCATATTACTTCTTGTTCCTGAATATCCGGTTATATAAATATTGCCAAATTGTGGGGTGATACCATAATTTGCTGGCCGCAGCAGAACTTTGCTGCGGCTTCAGTTGGTCAGCCAGGGCATCCCCTGTTGCCTTCAATACAAGAGGCAGACCTTCGCCTAACTGTAAATAAGGATAGGTTATGTAATTATCCTTTTTTGTTATACTTATTTTTTTTTGGTACAAAATCCCGCCTGTGTCAATACCCTTATCTACAAGGTGAATTGTAACACCACAATTTTCCAGGTCATTATTAACAACTGCCCAATATCCTCCATGTACGCCTCTGTATTGTGGTGTTATTCCGGCATGCATATTAATGAACACAGCCCTGCACCTTTCCAGCAATTTTTTTGAGATGATCCTTGTTCCGTTTACTAATACGATGCCTGGATTGATCTTTTCAAGCAATGTGATACAATCTTCATCATTAACCGTATCAAACCGGGTAGTTTTTTGTTCAGGGATATTTGTCTGGTCAAATCCATAAACCTGTTGTATTTCTTTCACTCTCTTCTTACCAAACCAGCTTACTATCGGAACAACCATAAGCGAAAAAGCTATTTGTCCGCAAACCCTGAAAAAACCCAGTCGCCTGAATCTCCTTTTCGCTAATGCCACGCCACGCAAAGGCTGTTCAATAATCACACTATCTATTGGATATTCTTTAGTGATATAATTGTAGAGAGCCGTTGTTGAATAACAGTCAGTACATAGTAAAACGATCTTCTTGTTCATAGTCACTGTGGCAACACCTGTTTTTCCGCTGCAATAACCTTATTATATACCTCATCCATAGTAAGGCTTTGCATATTATATCGCTGCTCCAATTTTTTATAATGCTCCAACACCTTTGTGAGTATTAAAAAATTCTTTTCCATATTCTGCCCGAAATTATGAGGGTGCCACCAGAGATGATATATCTTTTTTCTTTTTGCAGCAGCTGTCATTTCTCTTTTTATCCGCAACACCCTTAACCCCTCCAGGAAAGATAGTTTTTTACTATACGGTCTCAAAAAGCAACTGGAAGGGATATTCAGCAATCCACCATCCCTTACCGGATCAACATACCGGCTTCCATTCACCGGAAGATACGTATCAAGTAACCTGCAGAACCTCTTCCACAGCCCCTCTTCAGCCTTCGCTTTTAATTGATACATCCAGGAAGGATAATTTCCCCTGTAGCATTTTATCCCTTGTCTTTCACACATTTCCAAATGGTCTTTCTTAAACTGGTTGGCAGGAAAGACAATAGTATGCAATTCAATATTCTCTTTTTTTGCCGCTGCAATTGCTGCACCCAGGTCATGAAAAAAAGCTTCTGGTGTTTGTCCTGGTTCGAGACAATAATAATGAGAAAAAGTATGAGTGGCCATTTCCTGGCCTGGCGTTTCAATTATTTGCCGTATTAGTGAAGGAGCATAGTGATAGGGATCATCCTGCTCATTGTTACCCGCCTGTTCTGCCACAATATAATTGGAAACTTCTTTCCTCACATAATCAGGTCTGTTCTCTGGCTTTACATAAGTGAATAACTCTTCTTTGCTTTTACAAAACAACATACCAACCGTGGCCCATGTAGCATGAATACCCTTTTCCCGGAAGATCTGTAAAGATCGCTTTACTATAGCAGGCACATTTCTGAGGTTCTCATTATAACTCTCAATTGTATGATGATCACTAACCCCCCAGTGTATTTCGAAATCCAACGATATAACAAAAGCCCCTGTTTCCATTGTGTAATTTATTGCTTGTAGACTTTTTGATACCACAGTTCCAGTGTAAAGGCGAGCCATAACATCTTGATCCTTTTTTCGGCGGGCACTTTTATCTTGTCATCAAACAAGTCTTCAATAAATTTTTTGCTGATAAATGATTTATAATAAACATCACTGCCCATCAGGTAATCACCGATCACCGGCCTTAACTGGTTATTGACCCAATTTTTTAATGGTGGCTCAAAGCCCCTCTTGGGTTGGTTAATGAGTTCTTCGGGTAGATATTTCTCTGCCAGTTTCCGTAGCAGGTATTTTGTCTGAACACCCCTTATCTTATAATTATCCGGCAGGCCAGGAGCATATTCCAATATCTTTTTACAAAGCAACGGGCTTCTTCCTTCCAGTGAATTGGCCATTGTTGCAATATCAATTTTTACAAGTAAAATACCCGTAAGGATATTATCAAAATCGAGGTTCATGATCTTCTGCAGTCCGGACAGACCAGAGTCATTCATTGCATCGAAATCTTTTTTTACAGGTAGCAGAAAATCATCATTCCCCAACAAGTGTTTTTCATAGCCTTCAAAAATATCAATAGTGGATGAAAGATAAATAGCCAGATTATTCTTCCTGGCAATATCTGTAAGACGATATATGTAGTTGTATTTACTTTTCTTATCATGTGATGCAGGCATCAGCGAATGAATACCTGATGCAAGTTTCCGGGCTATTTTACCTGATTTAAAAAAATCATACTTAGCAAATGGAACATACCGGCGGTAGCCCCCAAATATCTCATCCCCGCCATCACCATTTAAAATAACTGTCAGATGTTCCTTTGCAGCCTTGCTTACATAATAACTGGGTATTGCCGAATTATCAAAAAAAGGCTCGCCGTAGTTGGTCATTATTCTCTCAACGTCATTGACAAGATTATCATAAGAAATCTTTATTTCATAATGATTGGTCTTGTATTTATCAGCGACCAGTTTTGCCAGTGGCGCTTCATCATATGCCCCGTCAAATGAAACAGTAAACGTTTTAAGGGACGGGCTGTATTCTTTCGCAATTGCCGTTACAATACCACTGTCAATACCACCGCTGAGGAAAGATCCCACTTCCAGGTCAGATGATTCCACCCTGTTTTTCACCGCTTCATGCAACATGTCATCTACTTTATACAGAGCAGTATCAAAATCATCTTTACTTTTTTCCTGGTAGAATTTATGGATATTCCACCATTCCTTTACTGTAACAGACGCATCAGTAAGTGATACGTAGGCGTAAGATCCGGCGGGTATTTCATACACATGCCGGTAAGCTGTAGCTTCATGATAGAAATAACCCAACCTTACATATTGCTGGATATTTGTATCATCTATTGTAAGTGGCAGTTGTTTACGCAGAGGATTCAACTCACTGCAGAATACAAACTTATTTCCTTCAGAAAAGTAGTAAAGTGGTTTTTTACCAGCTCTGTCCCTGGCAAGAAAAAGTTGCTGCCTGCTGCTGTCATAAATACAGATCGTAAACATCCCGTCAAAATCATGCAGACATTCAGCCCCCAGTTTTGAGTAGGCATGCAATATCGTTTCTGTATCAGAATTGGTTTTACAATCAAGATTATGCTTCCGTCTTACTTCCTGGTGATTATATATTTCTCCATTGAAAATGATAGTAAGATCGTTATACTGCATCGGCTGTTTGCCAGAGGCAATATCCAATATGGCAAGCCGGTGGTGATGCAGCTGGAGATTATCCGTTGAGAAAGTACTCTGCTCATCGGGGCCACGGTGCCACATATCTTTTGTTAGCTTAGGTATGTCGAACCGGAAATTAACAGCTCCAGCTATTCCACACATATAGTAAAGAAAATTAAACCCATTTTTTAACAACTACTTTTTTACTGAATATCTTGTTGGCAAGAAATGGAAATTTTTTAATATCCGGAATCTGGGATATTAAAATAATCAGCATGCCTACAAAAAAGGGCATTGCTGGTATTTTATATCTGACCAATGATCCGAAATTGTTTGTGGTAATGGCAACCAGACCAGATAATATAAATGAATAGATAAACATGAACGTTAGAACCGGAGAACTGAAAATACCTGAGAAGAATTTTCTAAATCCCAGTTTTATAAGCCCGAATAAGAATAAACAAAGTACAATGAACGACTCCAGGGCACTTATAAGTATAACCGGGTTTTTAGCTTCCCACAAATAAGGACGGAATAATGTTGCATTAACCGCCTTGGGAAACATAGAAAGAAAAGAACCCATAGACCCATCCATCGTACCGATACTAAAAGACGATCCGCCAGCTTCAAGATAGCCCTGTTGTGACTGAGTGGCATATTGAGCAATATTCTCTGCTTTGTATTTATCCAATTCAAGAAAATCAAGACTCAGCATGAATTGTATCAACAATAAAACAGAACTGGCAATAATAGCCAGCAGAATACCAAAACTGATCATCCTTACTCCCCTGTCTTTAATACTTTTATTGGTATGTAGAAAAAACCACAACGCTAACCCCGGCACCACCGATAATAATAGATAGGGTTTGGTAAGAAACATGATGCTACCCCATAAAATCATCAAAGCAATATGCAGCCCGATCCTTCTTTTTTGGAAAAACAATGAATAAAAACTATAAATAAAGAGCCCTAAAGCCCCGAGGCATATCGAATCCTTCATAATGGAAGATCCCCAGTAAACAACAGTAGGATAAAATAAAAAACTAATGGCTAACCCACGTTTAACAGTTGGAAACAATTTTGCAAATACAGTGAAACATTTCCAGCAACCCCAAAAAGCAAAAAAACTATAGCACATAGAAAGTGCGGTATAGCTATTACCAAAGATATAAGAGAATATCAATCCAAACCTGGGGACCATAAAATTGCTCGTCTTTACCATGTAAATCAGGTTGTCACCCAGTTTATCATTGGCAAGGTAAGTAGCTATGGGGCTTTCATTTGTCAATTGAATATGACCATATATATGAAAGAGATTCATCGGATCATCATTAACAGCATTTTTCAGATCCAGCAAAGCCACATAATACCGGTTGGTATCTCCTCCCTTAAAATAGAATTGGATGATAAATCCATAAGCGATTGCTGCCAGCATTTTTACAAGCATCCCATAAATAAAATAACTTCTCATTTCCCGGTCCTTGATAGTTCTGCTCAATGTCTTCCCCAGGAAATAAAAGAAGATAAATACTAATGGAATAACCAAAAGATCATAATCATGATATAGTACTACATAGTCTTCCACCTGCAAAAAGAAAAATTATTTTTTCCGGCCAATGGCATGCCAGAAAGGGATATTTTTCCCAAACGTAATATCAGTAAGGCCACCATCCTTCATCATTGTTTCAATCTGTGTTCTTGAAAATCGTTGTTCCAGTGGTGTACCAAACCTGTCTAGTGAATCATTTCGGATAATGTAAAAAGAAGTTCCCTCATAACCATGAAGAGGAATTTTACTCCTGATTTTTTTAGGTACCCTGAAAAATCTTAATAGCCTGCTGAATAAAACGAAAGGCATATAAAAGAGTATAGCCAATATATCACAGACTATTTTTTTGCCCCCTGATGGCATCTTTGAAATTGGCTTCCTGATTACATTGGACAACCAATAAAGTGATTTGAACAAGAATCCCCTGTCCTCGAAATTATAATACAGGTAAACCAGGAAATAACCGCCAGGCTTAATCTTTCTGGTACAATCTTTTAATGCCTGGGCTGTGTCCGGAATATGATGAAGCACTCCAAGGCTGAAGCCAAAGTCGAAATAATTATCATTAAAAGGCAGGTTCGAGATAGAACCTTTAAATAATTCAGCATTAGGCGTATCAGCCAATAGTTCATCGGCAGCAAAAATGGCATCACTCGGGTCTATTGCAGCAATCCGCTTTACCCTTGGGGCTATGTATTTTGTCCAACGGCCGCTTCCACAACCAAAATCGGCAGCTATTGTCCCTCCGTTATTAATCATTCCATCCGTGACAATATCAAAATATGAATCTCCAAGCCGCTGAAGATCCTTTTCCCCAAATTCATGAAATGCTTTCCATTCTTGCCCGAATGAGTCTACGGTACTTTTATCAATATTGGAGTCGTCAATCATAAAACAGGCGATCTCCCTGTTCTTGGTGGCAACAATGTTTACAGGAACTTGATTTATTACTATTTTATCACTCATACACTTCTTATATCATTTGAATATTATTTAACGAAACAGGTTATGATAGCTCACCAATAAATCCAACATACTTATTGATAAAAAAGAAAACCTTGTAATCAGTTATATTATTTTCTCTTACATAATCGTAGAAATGAGAGTTGTTATGTATATCATCAAAAATGATCAGGCTTTTTTTATCCATCTTCGGAGCAATTGTTTTTAACGCAAACTCCCTTCCTTTATATGATTTGTCAGAGTCATAATGAAAGATATCGATATGATCGATTTCACTGCATATTTTAGGGAGACTGATACGGTCTCCTTCAATGAACAATTTCCAGTCCTTTTTTAGCTCCTCGTCAACGAGTACACCAATATACTTCTCAGGGTCCTTCACTCTGAAAAGGGGAAAATCGCTGCTGTATAATTTCCCGCTTCCATTGATCTGCATCGCCTTTAAAATAGCCTGTGTTGAAAATCCCGACGAAACTCCTGTCTCAACCACTACACCAGGTTTAAGACGTCTTACCAAAAAATAAAGCAGCGGGTAGTGACCACCGCCACCCATTGCGAATGGTATTTCTTTTAATTTCTCTTTGGCTCTCTGGTCAAATTCCTTATAAAAATTCTGCGCCTCGTCCCATAAAGCTGAATCGATCTTTATAAGGTGTGGCTCCAGATCTGCCGCATTTTCCTTCAGCCATTTGCCCAGCTCTTCTTTTTTAAGAGTAGACGACCTGTCAAAAAGCCTTTCGTTTACTTTATGAAATAACTCAAGTACCCGTTTGGGAGATTTTATAATGAACCGGGCTACGTTTACCAGATTAGTTTTTTGCATTTTTTATTTTTTTGAATTGCTGTATGCTTATGTCAATCTCAGAATAACCCGAAATATTGTTTTGCTATTTTTTTAATGTCGAAATCTATCACCCTTTCTCTCGACAAACTTGCATAAGCTTGCCACAATTCCTTATCCTCATATATTTTATCCATCGCTTTCGCCAACAGATCTGGCCTCTTTACGGGCACCAGGATTCCATATTTCTCAAACCCTATTTCGTCGCTTATTGCAATTTCCGGATTTGAATCAGGCGCAAGGATCTCTCGGGGTCCATGCGGGCAGTCCGTTGAAATTACCGGTGTGCCGGTATTCAATGCCTCTATAATAACATTACCGAACCCTTCAAAATCCGATGAGAAAACAAAACAATCTGACTTTGCCAGGTATGAATTCACATCGGGTTGATGCCCTTCAAAGCTTACCCTTTGCTCAATTTGCAAACCAGTTGCTAGTGCTTGTAATTCTGGCAATAACGGGCCTTTACCCACAATGATCAGCCTTGCCTCTTTGTTCTTCATCGCTGCAAAGGCATTCAATAAGAGAGGTATATTCTTTTGTGGATAAAGCCTTGCAACATTAATAAAAGTAAAAGGGCGGTTGATGGATTTTGGTAAAGGTTCTTTTAATACAGGTATCGGGTTATAAATTACATGGCAATTTTTAATGCCCAGTTTCCCCAGACTCCTGGCTATGCCCTTTGAAATAACAGTAACCTCATCGGCATATGGGTAAAATTTCTTCACCAGGTACAACATGGCTTTACCAAAAACCAGCGAATTATAATAGCTTAATGTGTCTGCTCTTTCACTGATGATAACTTTCCCTTTCCAGCCATCCTTTCTAAGCTTACAGGCAATAAGATTAGGACGGGTAAGTAAAGAAAGAATTGTTTCAATATTATTCGTTTCCAGGTATGCCCGGAGTTTTTTAGCATACACCGGCGTCCATAGTACACTTTTTATTTTAGAAGGTTGTTTGCCCTCCAGTTCAAATATCCTGACCTTTTCTTCCGGGATATCATACATTATTTCATTTTGCATCAGAATTAGGTGAAGTTCAAACTCATCAGCACCCTCCTGCAAAAGATAAGAGATAATTCTTTCCGCACCGCCTGCCCGAAGATTATTTGTAAATACTGCTACCTTTTTCATTAATCCCTTACTGCTTATAGAAAAACAAGTTTACCGTATCTGAACGTAAAAATCAGTTCTCCAATTCATCATATAAACGATGAAAATAATCTGCCATGTTTTTCATCTTGCAGTTTTCAACTACAAACTGTCTTGCCGTCCTCATTTTTTCCAATTGCTTTTCCTCTGGCATAGTCAGCACTGACACAATCGCATCAGCAATATCCTGTGAGCTGAAATCCTTTGGAACATATTCAGAGAATTCTGGCTTTGCTATAAGATCAGTATTACCAACATCTGTAACAACAGGTATATTGCCACAGGCCATTGCCTCCAGCAGACTCCGCGACGGGTAATTATTATAGAGCTGTACGGATATGATAATTTTGGACTTTTCCAGCACACTCCTCGGGTCCGGTACAAAATCAAAAAAAATATCCATCCCTTTGTATACGTCATCCTTCAGTAATTCCTTTAGTTCTTCTTCCTGCTCACCATAGCCCATGATATAAAACTTAACATCGGCCACTCCTTTTTCACTCAGTTTACTATGCACCAACGGCAATGCCTTAACATAAGGAATCACCTGTTTTAATGCCACCAGCCTGCCGGAAAAAACAATCCAATTCTTCTTATTCGCAAAATCAGCTGTATATTTTTCCGAATCAACAATGGAGTTGGTGGTAAGAGTGAAGCTCTTCTTCTTAAAAAAGAAAAGCTTCCGCATATTATTGAAAATAATAGGATCTAAAAGGTCTGATTTGGTTGACCGCAGAAAAGATAAATACAGTACCGACCGTGTTACAAATGACATATAAGACAACTCACTTCCGGGAAATGTATACAACGTCCGGTATCTTCTCAGCGAGAAATTGACAGGAAACCACATTGTAAAATGCATAATAGCTTCCTTCTTATACCTGAAAAAATACTGCCTTATTACTTTTAATCTTTTAGCCCTGCTGTCTGTATGTTCAATAAACAGCACCTTATCCTTGTATTGAACAATGCCGGCAAAATCTTCACTGGCGGTTGCCTGGGAATAAATTTCCTTTGTTGTAACCAGGAAAAATTGCCGCTTGTATTCTTTCTGTGAAAAAAGCCAGAAATCAAGCATCCTTTTTTCCAACCCCGAGATCACCGCCGAGGGTATCACCAGGTGAACTGGTCTATCTTTAAAACGAAGAGCCATTACCTGAAAATGATTTTCCGGATAAATTGTTTTTCAGAAGGTTTTAATATGATCAGCAGTAGTGGAATAAACAGGATGATCACCATTATTAATTTAAAGAGAGCATCATTATAAACATTCTGTGACATTTCGAATGTATTCAATGCCCACCCCCCCAGCGATAGAAAAATCACTAACAGGGTATCTTTTACCAGGTTATATTTAACAGGCAGGTACTTTTTCGAAAAAAAATTGGCCAGTAACACCATCGCTATATTGGCCATCATAAAACCCAGGGCTGTACCATATCCCTTTATTGAAGACACAAGAGAATTATCTGTGATCAATATCACCGCCATCCCTGCTAATAGCGTATAAAGGTTCAAAAAGCTTTTGGTGGAATGAATAATACCCAGTTGCGCAAAAGAATAGAGGCCATAAAAAACATACGCCACAACAAAAAAGACCATAAACTTACTTCCGGCAATGTAATCGCTTCCGGCAAAAAACTGAACTACTGGCTTACCTATTGCCAGGAATGAAAGTCCGGCAAAACACATGATCATCAGGTAATAAGTATGAAACCTTGAAAAGGTATCTGCAGCATCGCTTTTGCCAAGTATAGAAAGCGAAAAAGGGCCAAAAGCAAAGTTGAAAGAGGATACTACCATCGATAAGATCGCAGTGATCCTGAAAGTCTGGGTGTAAACAGCGAACTCTTCATCGCTTATTTTGCCCGGAAGGATATACCTGTCGACGGTAGAAATAAAATTATAGCCAAATGCCATGATCATAAATGGCAGGCCATAAAAAATAAGCTTTTGTAAAAGTTTTTTGTCAAACGAAAAAGTAAACATCCCTTTACAATGCAGAAAGCCCACTATTACGATCACCCACTGGCTGGCGAGCATAACCCACATTACATTCAGCAAATTGATATTGCTGGTGGCTTTTAAATATACGATCCCACCAAGATAAACTGCCGATTGAATACCAATAAGTAATATGAATAAAGAACGGCGAAATGTGTACTTAAACCAGTTCTGGAAATACTGGGCAATTATGATTCCGGGTAACCACCCCATCATGACCAGCCATGAGGAGGAATAGGTTTCCGGCAGGTGAACTAGTTGCTGAACCGGGCTTGCGAACAGGGTAAGGCAAATAACAACAAGTAAAGCCAGCCCGGTTTCAAAGAAAAAACCGGTGGAGAAAATCTTCTTCTTTTGTTCTGCTGTCTCAGCATCTTTTACAAACCGAACAACGGCTGAGTCCATCCCGAATGTTACGATAGCTGAGAGTAGTACGCCTGTTGGCAATAGGATATTCCAGTTTGCTACCTGGTTCTTATCCATACTTTTCACCACCAGGGGCATGCTAATAAACTGGACCAGGCTGTATAACATGTTGCCCAAACCAAAATAGAGGACATCCTTAGCAAAGAATTTTACCCTTTCTGCAAACATGGATCTATTTTTCCAACAGTAATCTTTCTATCTGCTCAGCATATTTTTTCCCTGCGTTCTCCTGGGAGTGAAATTCTTCTGCCCACCGCCTGGACTCTAATGCTACTCTTTTAGGATGCTCGTTATCAAAATAGAGTTTTGCAATCTCATCAGCAATTTTATCCGGCGTATTTACAGATATTATAGGATGCCAGGGATAAAGTTGCTTCATAATAGTTTCATCTACATAACACATGATGGGCCGGCTACAAGCTGCAGCTTCAACAACGATAGAACCAAAAGCTCCAACTCCAAACTCATCAGCTACCAAATCCGAGCAAGAATAAAGTGCAACCATTTCTTCTTTATTAAACCCCTCAGATGTCTGGCCTTTGATCCATACTACATTATCCTGCACTTGTAATTCTTGTGCTATTTTCTTGAACAAGTCGGCATCTTTGGAATACACTCTATCCGGCAGCATGATACAAATATCCTTCATATTATATTTATCAATGAAACACCTCAGGCCTTTCAAAATCATTTCGTTTCCTTTCCATTGCCCGGCATTAACCAATACATCATTTTTCTCTATCATCAACCTGCTGGGAAGAAAGATTTTGAATTTAAATTTTTTAATCTTCTCATGATTTTCTGTTGATATTTTTTCAAGGAAATTATTGTTGAATTTAAAAATACCGAGGTCAATAATGATTGGGAAATATGTGTTTGAGATTTTACCTGAAGGCACATGTAGTTTCCTTAATGCATATTGGTACAGCTCAAACGGTTGTGTCATAAAGTAATCGACATTTCGAATTCCCCAGCGTTGGGCAAACGCCATATACCATGCTTTGATTTTGGCTTTTATCCCTTTATGAAAAAAATTAAAAGTAGCCGGGAATGGCATTCTTGTCAGGTCTGCTCCTGTTGTCCAGAATAAGAATTTTGCATCTTTTACAAATGGAGCAAGCCATACACCCACATCCGATACTATTATCGCATCATACTTTTCCTTACGCAATTTCCTGACAAATGAATAATCAAGTCTTTTGAAGAGTAGCGTTGGGTCCCATTTAGGGCTATAGAAAACCCAATCCGATTGACTGCTTGCATTGGGGTCGTTCTTTGAAGGATCTGAATGGATATTTATACTATTATCAAGATATAAATGAGGTACAATATCAGTATGCTTTTTCAGAGCCATCCCAATATTATACATATTGTTACACACATTACCAATTAATGCAATTTTCATTTTATAATAATATTTGTTCAAGTACTCTCTTATCCGGAAAATTAACAAGCACACCAAGGCCTTGCCTTTGATATACCACCATGCTGCCCAAAGCAACTGCGGATGCATTGCCCATTTTAACTACCTCTTCGATATGCTTTACAGAACCGGCACCACCATGTGCAATTACCGGGAGTGTTGTGGTATCTGTGATTTTCCGAACCAACTCAACATCGAAACCCTTCCAGGTTCCTTCCCGGTCAATGGAAGTCAGCAATATCTCACCGGCTCCCAGGCTCTCAACTTCTTTTACCCAATCAACCGGGTTCTTTTTATGATTAACTGTACCGCTTAATCCAAACACTTCATATTTTCCCCAGAAATTTTTCTTTACGTCCACGGCTACAACTACTGCCTGGCTGCCATATACCTTCGCTATCTCACTTATTAAACCAGGGTGGGTAAATGAAGCGGAGTTAATAATGATCTTTTCAAAACCTATTTTAAAGATTCTTTCTGCCTGCTCAAAATTAAAGACGCCGCCGCCATAACTTAATGGCATAAAACATTCGTTAGATATCTCCTGCAATATTTTATAATCAGGTTCTTTCCTTTCCTTACTGGCAGAAATGTCAAGAAAGCATAACTCATCTACTTCCAGTTCGTTGAATATGCGACAGGTATTAATAGAATCTCCGATATAACCGTATTTGCCGAACTGAACGGTTTTTACCAGGCTTTCATCTTTTAATAATAAAACCGGAATTATTCTTGTCTTCAGCACTTTAATTAAGCTTAATACTGGGTCCAGATGATTTTATCAGTACCAACTATTTGGTTTTTTCCGAGAAATTTTTCGTCAACTGTGATTATAAAAACAGCTCCCTTTTTCATTGGCTTTCCTTCTTCATTTTTCAGCATTATCTTATTATTCATCACTGATTTGCATCCCTGGATATAATTATTATAGTCCCATAATAAGGTTGCATGGGTTTGTCGCCAGTTACTCGAATTATAAATAAAAGTATTGCCTTCAATATACACATTAGGACCACCACCAATAAAAGGATAATTAAGGCTCAGGGACTCCTCATCAAGGTTGGGAAATTGTTCAATTGTACAATCCACAATCTTCACTTTAAATTCACAATTAAGGCGGATCCCATATCCACGGGTTTTAATAGCACAATTTTTTATTATTACTCCTTTATCTGGCTGCCCGTTTGCAAGGCATCCGTTCACATCAAAGTTCAGCGTTCCAAGAATAGTAGAGTTTGTAATGCTGCTATTATCCGTATTAATCATAACTCCCCTGTTAGGTATTACTTGTACTTTAAAATTTTCTTCAAAGTAGCAACTGTCAAGGTGGACATTGGTGGTACGGCCTGCGCCAACACCATCAAACCCTGAAGCTATAAACTGGGTGTTAATATTTTTTACAAATCTGCATTTTTTGAAAAAAATATTCTCTATTGTAAAAGCAGATTCGTTTTCAATATCAACTCCGGTATTTGGTGCATGGCTTTCATATTTGCCTGTTATGCCAGTTTCCGAAAAATCGCAGTTTATAAAACGCATGTTTTTCCCCTGTACAATACTTAAGGCACAACGTCCATTATTTTTTAGCCGGAGGTTCTCCCCGTATAGTCCGCCACCAACTCCCCGCCAGCACACCCCGTCAGTTGACATATGATGGATGTAGCAATTTTTCATCAAAACATTTTCTACAGTATCGTAAGATTCCTGACCAAAAAGTATCCCATAAGAAACATTTTCGACTACGTTCTTATCCTTTGTCATTTTATCACAATTCCCATTAATTTCGATATTTTCAATCGTGACATTCCGGCACTGACGGAATATAAAGGATATTTGCTGATCAAAGCTGTATCCATAATTTCTTTCTTTCCAAACCCATTCTGCTTTTTTATGATAATCCCCTTTTATTGAGATAACAGTTCCCTTTTCCCCCTTAATGGTAATATTAGTAAGTCCATTAAAAACAAAATGTTGCTTCCCATTAAGCAGCTGGCCTTTTTCATTCTCCCGGTGAAATTCGTTTACCCGATAAACTCCTTTTGGAAAGTATAGTACTCCTGATTTTAGTATATGTAATTGCTCGATAGCTTTCTGTATGGCTGCATAATCATTTGTTTTACCATCTGCTTTAGCGCCAAACTTTTTAACATTAATGATACGGCCTCCTTTTACGGTATTACCCGTCTGGGCAGTACCAATAAGGCTGATAAGAAAAAAGCTAATGAGAATCGTGTATTTGTTGATTTTATCTAGCATTATATTTTTGCAAAGTTGTCAAGTAATTTCATGCCATACTTGTGACTTTTTTCCGGATGAAACTGTGCGCCGTATACATTACCCTTCTGTACTATAGAATGAAAATCTCCGCCATATGGTGTAGTGGTCAATACATCCTCCTCATTATCACACTGAACATAATAACTATGTACAAAATAAAAACGGGGCTCCTCAGGCAAATCCTTTATCAACGGAGACTCTTTTTTAACGAAAACCCTGTTCCACCCCATATGCGGGATCTTGAGTCCGCTATCCTGGGCAAACCTGAATTTTAATGTTTTAGCAGGTATCCAGCCTAATCCGGGCAATACCCCTTCTTCACTGCTATTGGTAAGCAACTGCATACCAAGGCAAATACCCAATGTGGGGACCTTCTCCTCCAATACTTTCTTATCGAGTATATTTCTCAGGCCGCTTTCAGCAATTTTCTCCATTGCAGCATCAAATGCCCCCACTCCGGGCAATAACAATTTGGTGGCATGGGCAATAACTCCCGGATCGCTGGTTATTTCGCTGGGCACACCAATACGTTTGCACATATTCTGTACCGAGCCGAGGTTGCCCATCCCATAATTTACAATCGTAATCATTTGTTCTTTTGTGCCGGGAAACAATATTTCAAATAAAAACTTTTTGGCACAAGGTTGCGTTTATAAAGAAGATAAAAAAGGGGTCTCAAAAGTTCGAATCGTTTCTTGTAAGTAGGATATTCATACCAGTATTTTGGGGCTCTCTTCATTACATCTTCAAACTCTGCATCACTCATTCCCATTCTTTTCTTAACGACACTCAAAAGCTCTTGTTCAAGATGTGGTGGGTGATTATAATACTCATCAATTGCTGCATCACGGGTTATTTTACCATTACGGACTGAGGCAGAAAGGCTATTACTGCGATAGTCTATGTTGAACTTGCCAGGGAAATAATAACTATGGCTAAATGCGGTCCACCGGTTTTCAAGATGGTGCCCACCGTAATAAACCCAGTTATAATCCCGTTCTAATAATTCTCTGGCATCTTCTTTTGTGTATTTAATATACCAGTAAGGCCGTATTTTTTTAATTCTTTTAAATAATATCCACTTGAGAAATGAGAAGAAACTCATGTTAGTAAACGTTTTCATCGGAAGTTTACCAAATTTCTTATGTATAGATTTAATATATCTTCCATCGAAATAGTTTTTCCCCAGCGGAGTAACTCCTTCTGCTATGAATGAGTGGCCTTCAATTACATATTTTACTCCATATTTAGCACAAGCCCGGTAAAGCAACTCGGCTGCCCCAATATCTGTCGGGGCATCTATTTCCGGTACATCTGCTTTCAGGAATGAAAGAAAAATATCATCCATTTCCTTGTTATCCACCACATGAGTGTATAAATCAACGCCGGCCTTGGTCAGTACTTTCCGGATATTTTCCGTGGCAATAGCAGAGTTCCAGGTATTGTCATAATGAACAGCCAGTGGTCGCAGGCCCCAATCCTTTGTTGCTTTATGAATAAGAAACGAAGAGTCTGTTCCACCACTTACGCCGATTATACAGTCATACTTTTTCCCTTTACCGTCCTTTTTAATCTGGGCAACTATTTTTTCAAATGCAGCCTCGCCTTCCGGCTCGCCTGTTTTATATTCTTCCTGTAATTGGTCAACCATCAGGCAGTAATTACATACTCCTTCTTCGTTAAAACTGATTGCTGGCACTGTTTCATCATAGATACAACGGGTACAGATTTTTCTGCTCATTAACATTTCAGGTATTCTTTATTATAGTTTTATTATTTTAAAGCTGTAGAATTTATTATCTGTTTTGATAACTAAAAAATAAGCTCCCGGGGGCAAGTTACCTGGATTTATTGAAGAATTGATTCTTCCTTTTGAAAAAACACTCTTGCTATCTCTGTATACAACAAACCCGAGGTTGTTAATAATTTCTATTTCTACTTTTTTTATCTCACTATTATTGGGTTGAACAGAGTAATTAATCACACTATTAAATGGGTTAGGGAATACTGTCACAGAAATTTCCGGATACTCCTCGCTGTAATAGCTTAAAGCCATCTTTCCTTCTTCACTTTCTGTACAAGGCCCAATAATTGCATCAAACTGTCCCGAAGAACTGATATCGGTATCAAATCCCACATTCATGTCAACAGTATTACCCGCCCTAAAAACAACATTTCCACTGCTTATTGTTACGGTGGAGGTTGCGTTAATGTAAGCCGATGCCCTGTATAAGACAGCAGTATTAATATTGCTTGTAATTTGCAGGGAATCAACACAGCTACTACAGCTATCAATTATTTCCACTATAGTTTGTCCTGGAATGATCGAACTACATCCTTCATAAGTTGTGGTACAGAAGTATGTTCCGGCTTTCGAAGAATTCATATCATCCCTAGTAGGGTTTTGCACATTACTGCTGAATGAAGAAGGTCCGGTCCAACTATAAGATACTCCACTCAAAGCGGAACTAGCCGTCAGCTGCAACGCTTCTCCTTCACAAAGAGGGCTATTGCTGGTTATAATTGGTGTTGGTATTGATGTATAACTTGTATACTCCTTCTCAAAAAATAAGAATTTATTTGATATGTTTACAAACGAGAAATAATCGGAGCCATCTCCAAACTGCAATTCCCAAAATTTTCCATCCAATGTATCTGGAATATCAAAATAAGCAATATAATCGTTCTCTTCTGACATGTATACTGGCTTTACTTCACATCCTGTAGGAGAAACAAACTTAGGTCTCCTATGAAGCTCAGAAGCAGTTCCCAAATTATTAAAGAAAAAAACCCGGTTTATTCCCTCTGGAACGTACACAAAGTTATAATCATAATCAAAATTACCCGCCCCACTTACCAACCTAGGTTTAACCTGTGAATAAGTACAGTAAATAAGATTCCCACTGTCGGGTACAATTGTCATCTGACGAATACCGCTACCATGTATGGCTGTAAAAAAAGTAAGAGTATAATCACCAATATGCGGCATTGGAAGGGAAATATCCGGTACAGATCCTGAAATTATTGGAATTCTATATTCATAAGTATATGATTTATCGACTTTATCAAGTACAACTAATGCGTAGTGCTCATTGGGCATTTTATTAACTGTATTTACAACAGAATCCACCACATAATTCTTCAATGTTATAATACCATTACTTTCGGAATTATAAATAGTAAAAGCAGCTCCGTTACTTATTGATTCGCCGCTTGGTACGTTAGCTTTAATTTGAGTTTTCGAACTAAAACTATCAACAGCCATTTTTTCAAGAATGGTCGGAATATCAGCATCAATAAATGTCATGTCCAACTGGCTGAATCGAGAGCTTAATTCTGAAAAATCGGTATCAAATATTGCGTTTATTTCTGAAATTGTTAAGGTAGGATAACTTGTCTCCAAACTATCGACAGCAGTACTTGATCGCAAATCCCACTTATCCACAATAGTGCTATTTGAAGAAAAACAACTAATACTTATAAGCTTAGCCCTAAAGCAATCAATTAACCCAGAGCTATTAACAAGTTTATAAGGAAGTGTTCTGTAAAGAAATGAAGCTAAATTATCAAATTTTGAAGCAACCGTTGAGACATTGTTACATCTATCGGGCATATTAAACGCTTCAAAAAAGTCAAGCATCAATTTTACAAAATGCAAATAAGCTTTAAGTTCACTTATCCGCTTTTGAACATCAGCACCAGAGCCTGCACTTGCAGCATCTAATAAAATCTGAAACGACTTATTGAGTAAATAAAATTTGGATGTAAGCTCTTTCCCATTACCAACTTCAGGAACATCCATAAAATCTTTAGACCAAAAACTAAAAAGTTCTTCAATACTTGAAGACGATGACCCAAACATATCTGTCAAAAACTCATCATAACTATCATCAAGATTTGCTCTGTTCTTAAAAAATCTGTTGTAAATCTGAAGGAAAAATCCAGGGGAAAATTTTGAAAAATGGCTTTCAAAATTAAACCCGAGTGCATTGTTATCTCCATGCCATTTGAGTTTATTCTTATACCCAGAAAAATCCAGAAAGAATGGCAGTCCTATATTAGAGATTAAGGAATTATAATAATCGTACTCTCCTAACTGAGCGGCACTATTTCCCATTCTTGTTTTCCACCTTTGTCTCAGGGCATTACCAGTAGTTGTAAAACTACTTCCGAAAAGATCGGTTGACATAATTATATCAATCCGGGGGTCAATTGTGCCAATATATGAAGCATGAGAAGGAGTATCTGAATGTGCGGCATAAGCCTGGATTTGTACGGCTTTTAGTTTATTCTGAGTTGAGTCATCCGCAAAAATGATAGGGGTAATATACTTCGCAAGTATAAAATTTTGATCTGATGGAGATGGGTAATTATCGCCGTTTGCCCCCCAATTTCCCTGAACACATCCGCCAGTTCCAACCGGACTATTACCCCATTCAACTCCGTCACCAGTTTCAATAGATAATGATTGATTATAGTAAGGATCATCAGATCTAATCGAATCTTTTACAAGGTCAACTCCATACTTATTCAAACAAATTTTCGCATACAAGCTTTTTGCACTATCATCGTTAATATCCGGTCTTGCATAATAGAAGCCGTCTCCCCTTACGCCATCATATCTTGCTACGTTACAAGGCTCAACTGCAATGTTAACACCAAATAGCCTTCCTATTTGTTGTGAGACATCCTGAACGTCAGAGTAAAAGCCATTTCTATCCTTCCACAATTTCCAATCTGCTTCTACTATCCCATCCTTGGCTAAATAGTGCTTTGGCAAAAAAGGCCACCCTGAGAATGAATGGTATTTAAATGACGGGGTGTATTCTTTATCTATCGTCAATATTGAGTTTAACAAGTTGCTGATTGTTGGGATTTTAGTCCACAAAAATGAAGTATCTGAATACTCTGGCAGATAAAATCTAAAGCCCAAATCTTCCTCGAGATATTGATACACTCCATACTTTAAGCCTTGTACAATCGGTGCACTTAACTTTAGTTTAGTATTGGCAGTGCCATACGCTATACAGCTCGAGTTTTTGGGCAAACTTGTAAGGCTTGTATCAATTACAAGCAATATCCCCGTTGAAGGTTCGGATGACGGTAGCTGAGCGGTATCAATATTAGTATTATTAGTAGCTTTTCTTAAAAGTTTCATCATATCAACGGCAATACCTGATAAATCAGATTTGCCCGACGTATCGTAATATATTTTAAGTATAGTTTGCCCATTGGATTTCAAAACTGTTCCAATGGATAGAAAAAATAACAAAGCCAAATATGATAAACACTTTCGCCATCTGAAAAATAATTTGTATTTCATAAAAAAGAGTTTGATGAAAGAAAAATGTCCTTTGTTTCAAAAGCTGTTATCAAAAAAATTAATTCGATTTTCTTGATAACTCACCGACTTTTTCTTTCAACTTTTCAATCTCTTTTTGCTGATCAATTATATATAGTGTCAATTCCTCAATCTTTTTTAAAAGAGTTGATTGATTATCGCCCAAATCAAGTCCTTCTTTTTCAACTTCTGAAGCTGAAACTACGCCTGGCAAATGCTTATTCTTGATAATAAAATTTTCAACTTCTTTTAGAGAAGGCAGTTTATAGTCCTGATTAAAAACATAATCAGGCCAATTTGCCTGTAACTTTACTCTAACTTTTTCCGAAATAATATTCCCGGCAACAGCAAGTTTATACCCTTTAGGGTCTGTTGTACCAATTGATATATTGCCACTGGCATCAATTCTCATTTTCTCCGATCCTGCCGTTGCAAAATTTATTACATCAGCGGAAATCTCAGAAATGTATGTATTGGAAATGCCATCAAGATATATTTTTTTTGTTGCACCCACTCCTATATCACCACTAAATAGGGCGGCTTGCAATCCATGAGGAACTAGCATGATTCCATTGCCTGCCGGATCAAAAATTGCGAAATCATAAGAACTTCCAGATGAAGACCTAAACACAAATCCCCATGTTGGGTCTCTCCATATCTGCCCTTGTCCGCTGCCTGAATAAGAGATGCCTGGAGATGCAAAAGTTAATCTATAGTCCCCTATGCCAACATCCGCATTACTTGGAAAATTATTTGCAGTCTGTGAGTATGAATGAGTGCTAAACAGTCCAACCAAAATAATCAGGAGTAAAAGTTGTTTCTTTTTCATAATTAAATATTTTACTTAAGTTATGAAGTCTCAATAGAATTTTATTTGTGTATGAAAAAAATTACTCAAACTTCACAATAGCAAACCCATTAATTACTGGTTTACCCTTAGTGCTACATAATGTGTTAAGGGTATAAACAGGCTTTCCCTCTTTTTTATCGATTACCTCTACTACCACTTCTACGGCATCTCCAATAAAAACAGGTGCTATAAAATTTAACTCTTGTTTTAAATAGATAGTACCCGGACCCGGTAATTTGTTGGCAAGTATGTTTGAAATAAATCCTGATACCAGAATGCCATGTGCTATTCTTTTTCCAAACGGAGTTGTGGCTGCATATTCATCATCCAGATGAATCGGGTTCTTATCACCTGTGATTTCAGCAAATATTCGTACGATTTCATCCGTAACTATAAACTGCTCTGTGTGTTTATCGCCTATGTTAATCATTCAATGAGTTTTTAAGATTACGTAAAAATTTCTGGTGTGGTATAGCAAAATTTCCTGAAACGGTCTGTCCTTCTTCCACAGTTCTTGTCACCACAGCTCCGATTGTAATAAAGGCATTTTTCTTAATAGTAATCCCAGAACTGATACTACAGTTAGGCCCAATCCAAACATCATCTTCCACAGTTACGCTGCCTGCAATCATACAGGAGGCAGGGAGGAAGCAACGTTTACCAATTTGAACTCCATGGGCTATATGCACCAGGTTATCAGTCCGTGTTGAATCTCCTACAATCGTATCTCTGAAACTCATTCCTTTTGCAACAGAATTCAATGCACCAAGATGAACATTGTCATTAATAATTACTTTACCAAAATGCAACACGGCCAGTATCCCTTTTTGAGTTCTCTTTTGCTCAAACCCTTCAGAGCCAATGACAGAGCCTGCACGGATAATACAATTCTTCCCGATTTCAACATCGGGCAGGATTGTTACATTTGGTTCGACAATGGTATTAGCACCAATTTTTACGTTGTTATCCGCCACATAGGCCCGGTCATGGATTTTAGCGGATGGATGGATTTCACTTTTAAACTCTTTATAGTTTTCCTTTCCCGCCTCATTTATGAGGTAATAAAAATCGTAGCGGGGATCCTCCGTCTCAATTAATTTTATAGCCGTCGCTGTAACTTTTTGTGTTATCGCTTCTGTTACAAAGAGGGCTGTAACATTCTCATTCTTTTCAATCTCCCTGATAAATTTTTCTGTATCACAAAAAGAAAGTGTGCCGGGTTGCTGACTATTAGACAGACCCAAATAATACTTTGTACTGGGTAAGGATACATCTCTTCCCAATAACTGATTAATTTTTGTGCTTGATAAGTACATATTGATTTAAATAGTTGTTTTCTGAACTTCAGCTGCTATTTCTTTCAACAAAAACGTATGCAATCCTTTGCCTTCAATTGTCTGAAATAGTTTTTCAAGAGCATCTTTAGCGCCTTTAATATCTTTCCCGCTATTTCTAAACCTCTGCAATTCTAAAGGCTGCTGGTAAAATGGTTTTGCATTTAGATAATGTTCTTCATTTGTTGTATTGAGATAAATATGAATTGGGTGAAAGTCAAATATTTTCATTCCGGGTTCATTCAAATTTATCTTCAAATCTGCAAAACTGTTTCCATAAAGCCAATGAATATCATCTTCCCATATGTAGGGAAGCCTTACCATGCCATTCCACAATAAAAAAGGTGAGATATTTTTGTGATACGGAAGAAAGTGATTTGATTCATATATTAACCCTTTCCTTGAGAACAGGTTAATCAATCCGGTACTCTGCAACATGCTATGACTTCTTACTCCTCTTGATTCAGGATAAATTGCTAATATCTTATCAAGTACTTCATCCGAATTACCGGCCTTTCCATCAAGCAATGGGTTGAAATTCGGATGAATAGCCAGTTCGAATAAATTTCTATCAGCATTCAACAGCACTTCAGAATAATGAGTACAAAAAAAAGTACATTTTATTCCTCTTGCCTCAAATAGAGAAATCATATACTCCAGTACCGGTTCAGGAGCCCAATCTACATCTGATGTAATGGCTATCTTATTCATCGTTTGAAAAGCCTGGCAGAAAAACAGGCTTCTTCCTCATGGAAAAAAGAAATTTGTAACCCGTTATCTTCAATCATACTTATAAATTCGCTTTTCGAAAACCTCTTTGCATTACTTGGAGCATACCAATCATAATTGGTGTTCTTACTCAGATCAAAGCCCCAGTCCTCCTTCCAGAAACATTTTAAAAAGTTCCAGTAAATAAACCGTTGTATATCGTATGTACCGCCTTTGATACCCAGCAACGGAATATCAGGGCTTTCAAAACTTACTTTCAGATCGCTTAATCTTTTCCCCAGCTCAGTAAGCTGTTCTGAGAATTTCCACATCTCTTCCTTGCTGATAGTGTGAGTAGCCTTTCGGAAGTAATCATCCACCAGCTCCCGTGGCAAGGCTTTTTTGGAATATACATAACAGGCAAATTCACCACCTGGTGATGTAATATTTGATAAATGCCTGAATGTTTGCTCCGGAACCTCCGTATGCATGATGACCTGGTCGCAAACAGTGAAATCAATGACACCGTCTTTTAAGCCGGTATTGGCAATATCACCCCGGAAGAAAAAGAGATTCGAATATTGTTTAAAATTTTTTGCTGCCACATTGATGGCATCTGAAATATCCACTCCAAGCACAATAGCATGAGGAGCCAATTTGGCAAACAAGGCAGCTTTATAACCTAACCCGCAGCCGGTATCAATAATCGTTTTCTTATCTGCCAGGTAAGCGGCTAATTTTTCCTGGCTTTCAAATCCGTAAAGAGAAAGGAACCACTCATACTGAAACTCATACAGCTTGTCAATATTTTTATACTCATCTGCCTCCACCCATTTATCGCTGAAGATATCCTGCGTCTGTTGCTGGTTTGTTTCAGTAGAGCCATCCTGGTTACTGAGGTAAATAAAATTATCCTTTACGGTAACAGGCAGCTTAAATAGTTGTTGCAGACGTTCTGTGTTCATAGTTTATCTTATAAGATTTTAGCAAGCTTACCCCATCTTTGCTTTTTCAATTATAATTTTCTTTCCATCGGCCGTTTTAATGAATGCACCGGGATAAGGCGGTGACTGGGCCCGGATGAAATTATAAATTCTTTCTGCCGGCCAACTCAGATCAATTTCGCCATCTTCTGGTTTCCGCTGCGGCCATACTTCGATCTTTGATTTATCCTGAGGAGTAAATTTTATTCTTTCAATATTTTGTAAAGCACTCACCAAAATTCCTTTGGAAGCCTCCGTTACTTTTGCGTATACTTCCTGTATACTGTCTTCAAAGGCTATAGGAATTACCTGCTGTGCGATAATATCACCATCATCAACCCCATCATCCAGCTTAAAAAGTGAAACACCGGTCTCCTTCTCTCCATTAATAATAGCCCATACTAGCGGAGCGCCGCCGGCATACTTTGGCAACATGGAAGCATGGATACCCCAGGTGCCATACCTGGCAATATCCCTGATCTTTTTCGGCACCATGTAGTACCAACCCATAACAAGAATAACATCTGGCTGAAGTGCTGCCAGATCATCGTAGTAATCGCTAATTCGTTTTCCCGTTGTTGATTCAACTTCATAACAAGTAATACCATGCTGTGCTGCTATTTCCGGAAGGTTTGCATAATTATAGTTCCTGACCTTCGTATCGCTATATGAGATATTGAACTCCTGTGGAATAGTAAATAGCCGCTCTGGTTTTATCTGGTTGTTCAGCAAATGCAGGAGCAATTCTCTGCTGAACTGTGTGGCACCTAAAAAAACAACTTTCATTTTAAACTTTCTCTCCATTCAGGAAAATGCGGCACCACCACTCAAAATTCATAAAGCTCCACAAGAGCAGGCGGTGATTTATCTTCTTATTGATATGTTCATCAATAATATGCTCAACAAACGAAGGATTGATAAATTCAGAGGATACTGTTTTCTTATCCAATAGCAGTTCTTTCATATAGGCTGCATTCTCTCCCCTGTACCAGCTTTCATCCGGTGCACTAAAACCCTGCTTTTTCCGGTTGATGATCTGTTCCGGCATAAAATCAAGCATCGCTTTTCTCAGTACATTTTTACCGTCATCGTATTCCGTGTACATTTTCTTTTTATCCTGGTAACTGTTCTCATCAATATGCTTCATATTTTCCAGGTTACCCAATTTATGCTTTACCGGTACTTTCATGGCAAAATCAACCAGGTCATTATCCATAAAAGGAAATCTTTCCTCCAGCCCATGCGCCATGGAAAGCTTATCCCCCACCAGCAATAAGCCGGGCAGGAATGTTTTTATTTCGAAGTAGAGAGAGTTGTTGATATGCTCTTCCGGCCGGTCATATTTTAATTTTTCGTTGAACAGGAATACTTTTTCGAAAATAGGCCGTATCTCATTAATATTTCCAACCTTCTTGTAGGTTGCTTCTGTAAATAGTTTTGCCTTGTCTTCATCCTTTACCAGCCGCTGCCAGAAATCATAATACTGGTTAAAGAAATCCTTCCTGTCCAAAGATTTGAATATACGGTAGTATCGCCAGGGATAACCCCCGAATAACTCATCGCCCCCGGTTCCCTGCAAACAAACTTTTACAAACTTAGAAGCCAGCCGGGAGATATAATAACTCGGATAGCTCATGCCTACTCTCAGGTCTTCAAGATGATAAACTAATTTAGGCAGACTCCAGCGAAGATCACCGGCATTCATCACCTGTTCGTAATGTTCGCTTTTGATATAGTTAGCCGTCAGTTCAGCATCTCTTCTTTCGTCGTAATTTGCTTCCACTCCCGTTACCTGGCTCATATCAAAACCGCAGGTAAATGTATAGAGCCTTGAAACATGTTTTGATGCTACTACGGCAATAGAACCGGAATCCATACCACCACTTAAGTAACTCCCCACCGGCACATCAGCCACCATTTGTTTTGCTACTGCCAGCTGGAACAATCTTTCTGTTTCCATTCTCGCATCCTCAAAACCCATCTTCTCATCCGTCTGGGAGAAATCATAGTCCCACCAGCTTTTATGCACTACCTCAGCAGTGGAAGAGTTAATGCAGACAGTATTGGCCTGCGGCAACATATAGACACCTTTGAACAGTGTCTGGTAGCTGAACATATTCTGAAAAGTGAAATACTCGTTCATTGCATCATGGTTCACCTCTGTTTTGAAAGCAGGGTGGGTCATAAATGCTTTTATCTCTGAAGCAAACAGGAAAACGCCATTTCCCAGAAAATAATACAACGGCTTCACTCCAAACCTGTCACGGCTTATCCATAATTCCTTTTTCGATTTATTCCAGGCACCCACAGCAAACATTCCATCTAATCGTTCAAAGAAAGACGGGCCGTAGGCGGATAATCCTTCAGAAATAACCTCCGTATCAGAAGTGGAGATGAAACGATGCCCCTTTTGCTGAAGCTCATTACGAAGTTCTTTGAAATTGTAAATACAGCCGTTGAATACAATCACCCAATCGCCATCGTGGCTGCTCATTGGCTGTGCCCCTTTCGGAGAAATGTCAAGAATGGCCAGGCGGCGGTGTCCAAGTCCTGCATTCTCATCCAGGAACACACCTTCTCCGTCAGGACCACGATGAGCCAATGCATCCGTCATTCTCTTTATCTCCGGTTGAGAGACCGGGGAGCCTTTCAGATTAAAAACACCTGCTATACCACACATAATGAATGATTACTTACCAGCTAAGATTGCTGATATTTCCTTTGAAAACCAAATATGCTTATCGTCTGTATATCTGACTTTTATATTCGGGCAGTCTTTGAAGAATTTTTCTGTATAAAAATATTTACACTCCAGTCCGTAAATGTCATCTGTTTCCTTTTTACCAAAAAGGAAATATGAAACAGTCTTCTTGTTTCCAAGCCGCTCCTTGATAAAATTCTTGTCCCAAAAAGACATTGATTGTGGCCACCACGCCTGGTCCGCTCCTAACCGGAAAAATTTATCCGCATATACTGAATAGCCCGAACTGATGATCAATGTATCCGGTAAAAAAATACAAGCAGCTACCGCAGCAACACTTCCACCTCTTGAATGGCCCCAGATATGTAATGAGTTATACTGAGGTCTTAAATATTTTTCGGCAGCAAAAATATCTGCAAAATATTTCAGGGCAAAACTTCTGTTGATACTTACAATGTAACTGCCGATTTTTTTAATATCCAGCATTTTTGTTCCGTCATGAATTGCCAGTATATCATCAGCCGGGAAAACCGGGAAATAAATATCTGCGTTTATCTGCTGTGCCTGTGCAATAGGGTCTTCCTTATCCAATTCCCTGGCAGCCACCTTACTGGTACGGTTATCTCCGCTTCCCGGAATATGTAAAACGGCTGTATGAGCCAGCTTGCCGCTGGTATTTTGCTTTGTAAAAAAAATGAAAGACTCGAGGGTATCTCCGTATAAAATATATTTGATCTTTAAAACGCTGCTCCTGTATTTTTCAGAAGATATAACCCTGCAGCTATCAAAAATATTCAACAAATCAAGGCTGTCGGGTAAAGAAGATTTTTTGAGACAACTGATCAGCTCATCACTATTGCTTACGGGCTTGTAAACAAGGTCCTCTTCATCTCCAATAAGAGGGGAACTGAAAATATCATACATGATCACTTTATCTTCGGGACTGAAAGAGTTTTCATGATCCATCCATTTTTTAATACGGGTCCTGTTATGATAGGCCACCCATATTATACAAGCTGTAAAACACAGGTTCAGGGTCAGAAACAAAAAAATCTTTCCTAACTTCTTGTATATCCCCTTTCTCATTATCATAAGTCCATTAACGCCGCTATAACGTAATCAAAATCTTCTTTTACCATTCTGTTGTGCAAAGGTATTGACATGGACTGCTGGTCTGCCATAAATGCGCCTGGAAAATCCCCTGGTTTTATTCCGTATCGTTTTGAATAAGCCCCCAGCATATGTACGGCATGGGTCCCCGGCCTGGTAGCAATACCTTTCTGCTGCAAGACCTCCATTATATCATTTCGTTTAACGGGGGATGTATTTTCATCAATAAATGTTACATAACTCTGCCAGCCATGCTTGTACCCTTCCGGTGTTCCCGGCGTACGCAGCCATGGAATACTTTTTAATTTATCTGCATAGTAAGCAGCCCATTGTGCTCTCTCGTCAATGAATTTATCCAGTTTCCTTAATTGCACAACTCCCAAAGCCCCTTGTATATCAGTCATCCGGTAATTATAGCCTACAATATCGTATGCAGCCAGGATGTAGGGCTTCGGTCCATGATGTCGTTGCTCTTCTGAAATGGAAGCTCCATGGTTGCGGAGCATATCGAGATGGGCAGCAATTTTATCATCATTCGTAGTTAGCATCCCCCCTTCGCCGGTTGTAACTGATTTTCTTGGGTGAAAAGAGAAGCAACCAACATCACCCAATCCACCGGCAGGTCTTCCACGCAAACCACTGCCTGCGGCACAGGCTCCATCCTCCACTATTTTCAACTGTGGAAAATTCTCTTTGATATAATCTATATCGGCACACAAGCCAAAAAGATGTACGGGAATTATTGCCTTTGTACGGGGAGTTATTTTTTCAGCAATTTTCGTTACATCGATATTGAAGGTAAGAGGATCGATATCAACAAAAACCGGGGTGGCATTACAATAGATTACCGCATTCGCAGTGGAAACCCATGTAAACGCAGGAACGATCACTTCATCTCCTTCACCCACACCACAAGCCAGCAATGCAAGATGCAATGCCGTTGTACAGTTGCTAACAGCCAGTGCATGTTTTACCTGGTGTCTTTCGGCAAACATTTTTTCAAACTCCTTTACTTTAGGGCCTTGTGTTATCCAGCCGCTTTCAATAGGCGCTTTTAATGCTTCCCACTCTTCAACACCCATCGAAGGGATAGAGATAGGTATGTTTCTTTTTTCCATTATTTTTTATTTTTTTGAGCTTCTCTCCAGTCAATTAACTTTTGAAGACCTTCTTCCAGTTCATATTTGTATTTAAATCCCAGTTCCTTTTCTGCTTTTTCTCTTGAGCCAATGCGGTTTTGCACCAGGGCTCTGGCATCGTCTGCACTGTAAGGCTTGTACTGTACTTTCAACGCTGAATCTTTCAGTCGCAATATTGTATCACATAATGTTTTTATGGATGTCTGCACTTCCGTACCTACATTGTAAAAACCGAAAGTGGTATCTGATGTTAATGCCATCACATTACAACGGGCCACATCTTCTACATAAATAAAATCATAAGCCTGGCTGCCATCACCATTAATAACGGGAGAAACATTTTCGTCGATCTTATTCAGCATGATGGGAATCACCCCCGTGTAAGCAGCTGTCTGGTCCTGGTTAGGGCCATATACATTCATATACCGTAAACCAATTACGGGTAAGTTATACCGGTCATTGAAAGCTGTTGCCATTGCCTCCCCCGCAATTTTAGTGGCTCCGTAAAAATTTTTATTATTAAATGGGTGGTTTTCTGTCATTGGAAGTTCTACCGCATCTCCATACACAGAAGCAGAAGAAGACCAGACTAATTTCTTGATATTATTCTTCACACAGGCTTCTAAAACATTGAACGTACCCGCCACATTTACATCAAAAGCAGTACGGGGATAATCTTTACAATGCAGTAACCACATGGCAGAAAGACAAACGACATAATCCATTCCCTTCATGGCTTCATTCAGGATGTCAATTTCCCGGATGTCGCCACCATGTGGAGATAATTTGCACCGGGGATCTTTTAACGGCTCTTCTATATTACCCATCTTACCCCGTGCAAAGTTGTCATAGATGATTACTTCTTTAACGGGGTGCTTCAACAACTCCATCGCCACATAGCTGCCGATAAAGCCGGCTCCGCCAATAACCAGTACTTTACTGTCTTTCAGTTCCATTATTTATGATTAATTATTTTAAAGAATTTCTGATCTGGTGAACCAGTTTGATAGACGGAAGCGTTTCAGTCAGTCTGAAACCATTCCCTTTTAATACTTCTTCATAAGAGTGAGTATGCAATTCAGTAAAACCTTCACTGAATTCAAATTCATCTCCATCCACAGTTAATGAACGGAAAGTCCTTTTACCTGCTTTTTTTACATCCACCGGCAATGTGTTGGCATCTATGCTCAGGAACCAGTTCACAGACGCTTTTTCCAATTCCAATCTTCCGGAGGCTGTATTTGCACTGTGTTCGTTTACTATATTTTCTTTTACATCTCCAAATATCCAAAGCAGCATATCGAAGAAGTGAACACCGATATTAGTGGCAATGCCACCGCTTTTCTGAATATCGCCTTTCCAGCTGGTATGATACCAGTGACCTCTTGAAGTGATATAAGTGAGTTGTATATCATACTTCTTGTCAGCAGGACCATTTTTTATTCTTTCCCTTAATGCAATTACTGCAGGATGAAGACGAAGCTGCAGAATTGTATATACCTTATGTTTTGTCTCTTCCTCAATCTCCATCAGTGCTTCGAGGTTCCAGGGATTCAACACCAATGGTTTTTCACAGATCACATCAGCTCCTATCCTCAATCCAAAACGGATATGTGCATCATGAAGATAGTTGGGAGAGCAAACACTTACATAGTCTGTATGTATTCCCTGCCTTTTCAGCTTTTCAATATGCCGGTCAAATCTTTCAAATTCTGTAAAGAAATCTGCATTGGGAAAATAGCTGTCGAGGATACCGACTGAATCATGCTTGTCTAATGCTGCCAGTAGATTATTATTGGTGTCTTTAATGGCTTTCATGTGACGGGGGGCAATGTATCCTCCTGCACCAACTAAAACGAAGTTCTTCATGACGATCTATTTAATTCTTATTACGCTGTTGTTCTCCAGTTTGTATTCCTGACCGCTTTCGGGGCATACTGCTTTCCCTCCTGCATCAAAATTCAGTTTATGACCAAACTCACTCATCCATCCTTTGTGTTTTGCCGGATTTCCAACCACCAATGCAAAAGCAGGAACTGGTTTAGTTACTACTGCACCGGCCCCGATAAAAGCAAATTCTCCAATTTCATTTCCGCAAACGATTGTGGCATTAGCCCCAATGCTTGCACCTCTTCTCACCAGCGTCTGCATATATTCATGCTTACGGCTTACCGCACTTCGGGGATTAATTACATTAGTAAACACCATAGAAGGACCGAGGAATACATCGTCCTCACAAATTACTCCTTCATATATAGAAACATTGTTCTGTACTCTTACGTTATTGCCCAATGTTACTTTGGGCGATACGACTACGTTCTGACCGATGTTGCAATTGTTACCAATCACACATCCCGGCATAATGTGGCTGAAGTGCCATATCCTGGTTCCTTCTCCTATCTGGCAACCTTCATCGATAATAGCTGAACTGTGAGCAAAATAATTCATATCAGGTAGCAGCAATTTTTTTAAGGTATTCTCCGTAACCACTTTTGGCCAATCCCTCAGCCAGGGCTATCAATTGTTCTTTTGTGATAAAACCATTCCGGTAGGCCACTTCCTCTATACACCCGATATTAGTGCCCTGCCTCTTTTCTATCACTCTTACAAATTCACTGGCATCGCTAAGGGAATCGAAAGTACCTGTATCTAACCAGGCAGTGCCTTTATCCAGGATGGAAACTTTTAATTTTCCTTTTTGTAAATATGCTTTATTCACATCAGTGATCTCATACTCACCTCTTGGTGATGGTTGCAGGTTTTTTGCAATAGTCACCACATCGTTATCATAAAAATATAAACCCGGCACTGCGTAATTTGATTTTGGCTGTTTAGGTTTTTCTTCAATGGAAATAGCTTTCATATCAGCATCAAATTCTACCACCCCATACCGTTCCGGGTCAGAAACCTGGTAAGCAAATACATAACCGCCTTCCACATCAGCTAATAACTGTAATTGCCTGTCAAGACCAGTTCCGTAAAATATATTATCGCCAAGCACTAGTGCAACTTTATCGTTACCAATAAAGGATGCGCCGATAACAAATGCCTGTGCCAGTCCATTGGGAACTTCCTGTACCGCATATTCAAATTTGCAACCTATCTGGCTGCCATCACCCAATAACCTTCTGAATTGGGCATTATCTTCCGGTGTGGTAATGATCAGCACTTCACTGATACCAGCCATCATCAGCACAGATAAGGGATAATAGATCATCGGCTTATCATAGATCGGCATCAGTTGCTTTGAAATTGCTTTGGTGATAGGGTACAATCTTGTACCAGATCCCCCGGCCAAAATAATTCCCTTCATAGTTTATCGTTTTGAATACTGCAGATCATAATACTTCATGTATTCACCACTGGTAACATGCTTTAGCCAGTCTGTATTCTCCAGGTACCAGTCAATCGTCTGGCTTAATCCTTCCTCAAAAGTAACGGATGGTTTCCAGCCGAGTTCTTTATTGATCTTTAGAAGCATCAATGGCATAGCGTCTGTCATGCCCCGGTCTGTCTTTTACATAAGTGATCAGCTGTTCACTGGTACCGGCAGCATTACCCAATTTCTCATCCATCAGTTTACAGAGCAACTTTACAAGATCGATATTTCGCCACTCGTTAAAGCCGCCGATATTGTATGTTTCAAAATTATTGCCCTTGTGAAATACCAGGTCAATTGCCGCTGCATGGTCTTTAACAAAAAGCCAGTCCCTTGTATATAAACCATCGCCATAAACGGGTAATGGTTTTTTCTCAATAATATTATTAATGAAAAGTGGAATTAATTTTTCGGGAAAATGATTCGGCCCGTAATTGTTTGAGCAGTTGGTAATGATTACCGGGAGATGATAGGTTTCTCCATATGCCCTGACAAAGTGATCGGAAGATGCTTTGCTGGCCGAGTAAGGAGAATTGGGAGCATACGATGTTTCTTCTGTAAAGAAACCGGTATCACCCAAGGCACCATACACTTCATCAGTTGATACATGATAAAACCGTTTGCCGTCTGTTTTACCTGCCCAGCATTTTTTAGCGGCGTTCAGCAGATTGACGGTACCAATTACATTGGTATAAACAAAATCAAGCGGTGAAAGTATGGAACGGTCAACATGGCTTTCTGCTGCCAGGTGAATAACACCATCCGGCTGGTATGTTGTAAAAATTCTTTCCAGATCTTCTGTATGCAGAATATTGGCTTTCTCAAAAACATAATTTGGTGCAACTTCAATATCTCTGAGGTTTTCTAAGTTGCCGGCATAAGTAAGTGCATCGAGGTTAACAATGCGATACTCCGGATATTTATTTACAAACAGGCGGACCACATGTGAACCGATAAACCCTGCACCGCCTGTTATAATAATTGTTTTTTGCATTTATGCCTTATCCTGTTCCTTGTACCATTGAAATGTTTTCTTCAGCCCTTCTTCTACCGAAACAGAAGGATTATAACCAAGTAATTCCTTTCGCTTTCGATATATCTGCCAGGCTATGTTTTACATCGCCCTGCCTTTCGGGGCCATGTGTCGGTCGCAGCGAACTGCCTGCTTCTTTTTTTAATCCGTCAAACAATTCCAGTAATGAGGTCTTGTGGCCGCAGGCGATATTATACACCTGGTTTACCGCTTTTGGATTATCAGTAAAAAAGGAAAGTATGTTTGCCTGTACAGCATTATCTACATAGGTAAAGTCACGGGTATGATGACCGTCACCGTTTATCAGCGGCGGTTTATTACCTAATAATGCTTCTGCAAAAATGGGAATAACAGCCGCATATGGACCATCAGGGTTTTGCTTGGGGCCAAAAATATTGAAGTACCGCAAGCCTATCAGCTCAATGCTATACAGGTCTGCATACACTTTTGCATACAACTCATTCACATATTTTGTAACAGCATAAGGAGAAAGGGGGTTTCCGATTTTGTCTTCCACTTTCGGCAAACCCGGATGATCGCCATAAGTAGAAGAACTGGCTGCATATACCACCCGTTTGATGCTTTTTTCTTTGGCAGCCGTGAAAATATTCAGTGTGCCTGTTATGTTTACATCATTTGTCGTAAGCGGGTCATTAATGGAACGGGGAACGGAGCCAAGGGCCGCCTGGTGAGAGATAATATCAATGCCTTCGCAGGCTGCTGCACAGGTTTTATAATCCCTGATATCACCTTCAGTAAATTCAAACTTCGGGTTACTACTAAATCCCTCAAGATTTTTTAACGACCCTGTTGCAAGATTATCCAATATCCTTACCGCAGTTACCCTGTTGTCCTTTAATAATTGCTCAACAAGATTGGAGCCGATAAAACCTGCTCCTCCTGTTACTAAAACTCGCATTGATCAGTCAGGTGATTTAATTTTTCTTTCTTTTTGATTTTCCGAAGAATCTGCGGATATCAAGAAAGGCAATTATTTTTTCAAAAAAGTTCTGTGGCGGCGTTTCCTCTTCGTAATAGCTGCCATAACCGTAGCCATAACCATACCCATAGCGGCCATAGCCATAGTATCCGTACCCCGGTTTTACTTTCACATCGTTGATGATGATGGAAAGTTTAGGAAGTTTCTCTTCCTTATAAAACTCGTCGATAAGTGCTATTTGCTTCTTAAATGTGTGGCCCTGGCGTACTAGGTATAGTGTTGAATCGGCATACTTACTCAACGTCATTGCATCGCTAACCATTCCCACCGGGGCTGTATCCACTAATACAATATCAAAATTCTCTTTTAACCAGTCAAACAATTCATCCATCCTCTTATCCAGCAGCAGCTCAGCCGGGTTTGGTGGTATAGGACCACAACCCATCACAAAAAGGTTTTCATGCTCAGGCACTGGTTTGATGACATCATTCAGGTTTGTCACTTTACCAATCAAATAGTTGGTAATGCCAGGCCCCTTGGTTATGCCCAGGCCTGAAAGGACTTTCGGCTTTCTGATATCAAACTCAAGGATTACTGTTCGTTTACCGGCTAACGCAAGCACAGCTCCCATATTAGTTGTTACATAAGATTTTCCCTCACCGCTGAAAGAAGATGTAAATAGAATCGTTGATTTATCTTTTTTGTTGAGGATATATTGCAGGTTGGACCGGATAATCCTGAATTGCTCCGCTACCATGCTCCGGGTCGTTTTATTCACCACCAGCACTTTATCCGAATATGAGTGGCCAATCTCTCCTAATATTGGAGCTGTTGTTATCTTTTCAATATCAAAACGGGTACTTACCTTATCATTCAATACCTCACTCAGAAATATAATCAGGGCGGGCAATCCTATACCCAGCAGGATCGCCAGCATCTGAATAGCCCGGCGATTGGGTTTTACCGGTACAGTTGATGCATACGCCATATTGATAATATCTGAATTAGGAACGTTAGCTGACTTTATGATGGCCTGCTTTTCTCTTTCTTCCTGTAAAAATTTATATAGCCCCTGCAACCCTTCTAATTGTCTTTGTATTTGCAACTGCTCTTTCACTTTTTCCGGCAATGCCCTTAGCTGGGCCTGGTTTTGCTGACTCTTTCCTCTAATTGAAGTGATAGTAGAAGTCAGTGAATACCTGATATTTTTTAAGTTTTCCTGTATGCTTATTCTCAGTTTTTCAATCTGGTCACTTGCCTCTTTTACAGCCGGGTTATTCAAAGGCACATTGGCATCAAGCAATTGCTGCCGTGTGATTTGCATTTTATTATATTCTGTCACCAGTTGATTAAGTGTAATATCTTCCAGGTTTAAGGTTGTAGGCACCTTTTCATATTGATTTTTCTTCTCCCGGAGATAATTACTGAGAATATTCGTTACCTCCAGTTGAAGTGCCTGCTCATTAATTGCTTTATCTGCTTCACTAATATTTCCGAAATAATTATCGGATTGTGCTTTTGAATCAATAAGATTATTTTCCCGTTCAAAAGCATTCAGGGCCGTCTGTATCGTATCTATTTTTTTGTAATAATCATTCAGCCGGGCATCAATAAATTCCAGTTTTTGCACAGATGTTTTATTTTTTTGCTCTACGCTGTACCGGGCATACTCCTCCATCAGTTTATTAATAATATCTGCCCCCATCCTGGCATTGGTGGTTCGCATACTGATGTATAGGATTCCGGTCCCGGTACTCTTAAGGTTCACTTGTATTGCCCCGGCATACTGGCTGGCAGCAGATGAAGTGGGTGTCCAGGTAACAGCATACTCCTTACTGATAGAAGATGTAGGGTTACGCACAAGCCTGAATACTCCTT
This sequence comes from Chitinophagaceae bacterium, assembly GCA_037045605.1. GTDB lineage: Bacteria > Bacteroidota > Bacteroidia > Chitinophagales > Chitinophagaceae > JJ008. Next base: position 671,553 of record JBAOHK010000011.1, read on the forward strand.
TATCGTTTTTGAAAACCTGGTCAAATTTGAAATTGGTCTTATCATCATTGATACGGAATTCTTTCTCATTCTGAAATTTCACTTTGAACGTAAAAGCATGATCCTTATCAAAAATTTCAAGTGCCTCAAGCAGGAACGGTCCCTGGTTATAAATGTTAACTGTTTTTATTTTGCCCTTGGCGCTATAACTGTATTGGAGGCCGAGACTGTCCACCACCCTTTGCATAAGCGGCCTGGATTTAAGCACTTCAATCTCATTCGCAATGTTATCTGCCTTATTTCCGTTCATAAGGTTCTCCAGTTCACTATTACGTTGCCCTCCAGGTTGTTCGCTTCTTATAATCATAGAGCCACTGACGCTATACACAGGTATGCTATACCTTAAGTACAGGTAGGCAATCAGTAACGCAAATGCAATAGATAAAATGAAAAGGGGCAGAAACCGGACATATTTATAAAAAATATCCCTTAGACTCAGAGTCCAGAGTTCAGATTTGGCGCTATTAGTGTTATTGTTAAAAGATTCTTCCATCTTCAGATTTTATGCCTTCCGAATTACCGGATAAAGATGTTTGCGATTGATGCAGCTACCGTGGCGATCGTTAGCGCAAAAGATACTTTTTGAGCCACTACTGCCTGCTCGGCAGATTTCTGTTTTATTTTTCCTGGTTCTACCCACACCACATCGTTCTGTATTAGATTATAATATGGTGAATGAAATAAGGAGTCAGAGGAAAGATCAATCTGGCCTTTTTCTATTTTACCATTAATCTCACGGGTTACTTTTACAGTATTTTTCCTCCCGTATTGGGTAATATCGCCTGATAAGCCAATTGCTTCAAGAATCGTAATCCTTTCACCTGGCACTGTAATTGTTCCGGGCTTTGCAACTTCACCCAACACTGTTACTTTAAAGTTTAGATACCTGATTATTATGGTTGGATCTTTTAGCAATTCGACTGGTTGTGTAAGTCTTTTTTTGAATTCAGCTGCCAATTGGTGTTTGGTCAAACCTTCAGCATGAAAGACACCCAGTCTTGGATGTTCAATATTTCCATTTCCATCTACAAGAAAACCTCCTGTGGACGCACCCTGCCCTTGTGAACTGCCTGCTCCGGTATACCCTATCGGAAGATTATAGTACTGGTCTATTTCAGGCTTCGTACTGAGGCTGTATACCTGGATAGAAAGCAGATCATTTTTCTGAATCCGTAGCTCCGGAATTACGACAGCAGCACCCTTTCCGCTGGTGTCGGTCATTCTTTCGAGATAATTGGGAAGTTTTTGTTGCGGCTTGCAGGAAAAGAAATAAGCAGGAAAGGCAAGCAATAATAAAATCCGGGTGAATTTCATTGATACGTCTTTAATATAAATGCAGCCTCAGCTGCAAAATCAGGTTTGGTTTTACTTAGGCTGCGCCGAAGTTAATTTACTTCTTTCAATATAGGCCACCAAAATATACCCCAGGCTGTCAATTGCAACCTTGGCTGTTTTATGGCGCACATCAAGCACTTTACCTTCTTTATCCATTAGCGTTCCATTGGTAATACGTACCCGTTGGTTCACTTTTAACTCTACCGGTCTTGCCTCTACATTTTCGTACTCATTCAAAAATCTTTTGATAGCAGTGATCTCTTTTTCTTTTATCACGGCCGGCTTACCATCCCAGTATACAAAATTGATGGCTCCGTTGGTCATTCGCACATTGCTGCGGTCCTCATCATTCACTTTTACAAATACATACGATTTGAACAGGGGTTCCTCCACTACCTTTACCCTGTCACTCCATTTACGTCTTACTTTGTTTAAAGGACAATAACTCTCGAGTCCCTTTTCAGTAAGAAGCTGGTTCACTTTTTTCTCCCATCTTGGCCGTGTATATACGGCTAACCATTTTCTGCTCAAATCGGCCTTTTTTTGGATGGCTTCGCCATCTCAATCACATAAAAATTTTTTATATGACTGGTTTTCATTGAATTATAGGATTTCAGGAATATCGGTAGCCCTTTACCCTAAATTTTGCTTGCAAATATAGGGTAAGATGTGAGTGGAAAGAGAATAAAATGTGCAGATTTTGAAGGATTTACCCCCATGAGTTGATAAGTCATAAGTAAGAATACGATACCGGATTATTATCTTATTTCACCCCGGTTATTACTGCTTTTATACCGGGAAGTCTCCGGGGAGCTGTATAGCACAGGTATAGCTGAAGCATAGCAGGTGCATGGGGAGTGTATGAAGAGTGCATGCAAAATACACAGCCCGGACGCCCATCAGTACGGGATAATCACTCCTGCTTTGACCCAAACTCTTAACTTTCAGCTATCTTCAGCTACTAAATTCTGCCGCTTGAACCAACGATTCTACTCCCTTGATGTATTTCGTGGCGCTACGGTTTGCCTTATGATCCTGGTAAATAATCCCGGAAGCTGGGCTCATATTTATGCCCCGCTTGATCATGCAAAGTGGCATGGCCTGACCCCAACCGACCTCGTATTTCCTTTCTTTCTATTTGCAGTAGGGAACGCATTGTCTTTCGTAATGCCAAAACTGGAAGCCGGCGGCGATGCTGTTTTCTGGAAAAAAGTTCTTAAAAGAAGCCTTTTAATATTTGGTATCGGTCTTTTTCTTACCTGGTGGCCGTTTGTTAAATGGACAGATACTGGTTTAGTGTTTAAGCAATGGGCCTATGCGGATGCTAAAGGAATACCGCAGGGTGTCCGCATTTTAGGAGTGCTGGCCAGGATTGCTATCTGCTATTTTTTTGCTTCCGTAATTATCTATTATCTGAAAGCCAGAGCTGCTTTCTTAGTTGGTTTAATATTATTGCTGCTCTATTGGGCTCTTTGCTTTTTACTTGGCGACAAGGGGGACCCTTATAGTATGACAGGTTGGTTTGGCAATAAGGTAGACAGGGCTGTGCTTGGTCTAGCGCATATTTATAAAGGCGAAAAGATCCCTTTTGACCCTGAAGGTATTATGAGTACCCTACCGGCAATTGTTCAGGTAATTTTTGGCTACCTCGTTGGTGATTACATTCAGAAAAAGGGGAAAAACTTTGAAATGCTGACTGGGCTGTTCGTTGCCGGTGTTGCCTTTATACTTACTGGTTTTTGCTGGGATATGGTCTTTCCAATCAATAAAAAGATCTGGACCAGCTCTTACACCATTTATACTACAGGCCTTGCTATTATCACTATCGCCACAATGATTTACCTGATAGAATTCAAAAATGTAAAAGGATGGCTCAGTAGATTTTTTGATGTGTTTGGAAAAAATGCCTTGTTTGTTTTTGCATTAAGTGCTTTTCTTCCCAAAGGCCTTGCACTTATCCGGATTGCAAATGGAGTAAATGCCAAAGGCGAAACTCAATACATCAATCCATGGAACTGGCTGTATCAAAAAGTATTAATCAATATTCCCGGTGATCCAAAAATTGGTTCACTGTTATATGCACTCTGCGTAATCACCCTGATGTGGGCTATCTGCTGGTGGATGGATAAGAAGAAGATTTATGTGAAGGTGTGACGATTCCCTTAACAAGATTTTATAAGTTTCTACAGTGGCCATACTATGCAAACAATCACTTGGTTGCATCTGATTCATGTACAAAATCAACGACATGAAACTAATCACATTTATCAGTGCAGGTGCTTTTATTCTGCTTTCTGCTTTTATAATGAAAAAAGAAAATACTACACAGACAATCTCTTTGTATAACACCAAATGGTCATTGAAAAAGATTCATTCAGATGCTGGTGTTGAAGAAGTAAATACAAAAGCCTTCATCCAATTCAACCAAGAAATGAAAAGTGCCGGTGGTAATGGCAGTTGCAATTCATTTGGCAGCAGCTTTACTATTAGTGGCAATACAATTGGTTTTAAAAATATTTTTTCTACTAAAATGTATTGTGAGGGGGTGCAGCAAATAGAAGATGTATTTTTAAAACAATTGGAAAAGGTGAATAGGTTTGAGGTGAAGGACAAGACGTTAGTACTTTATAGTGGAAACGGTATATTACTGGAGTTTGAATCAGAATAACTTTCCCTGTTCCCCCGGCCTGCGGAAAATACTCGTATCTAAACTCCATTCTTCCGCATTCATATTATACAATTTGCCATATTTTCTATACTGCTGTGCCACCATCTCCGCAATATTTCCTTCGCCCCGCATACGAACACCCCAGCGGGTATCATTTACTTTTCCATCATGGCTTTGTTCTATCAGGTGCCATACTTTATCTGCCCTGTCCGGAAAATTTTTAAGCAACCAGTCATGAAATAAAAATTTGATAGCGCCATTCAAACGAATAAAAGTGTAAGCCGTGAAAGTGGCTCCGTTATCTGCCGCTGCTTTCATGATGCGTTGCATTTCATGTTCATTTAATCCAGGTATCATCGGCCCCATCATAATACCCATTCGTACTCCGGCACTGCTTAATTCATTTATTACTTTTAGTTTTTGTTTGGCTGTTGTTGTTCTTGGTTCCATTATTCTTCTCAGATCTTCATTAAAAGAAGTAATTGAAACCATGGCTGATACTAATCTCTTCTTTGCCATTTCCTGTAGTACATCCTTATCTTTCAGTATCCAGGAATTTTTGGTAAGTATGCCAACAGGCTGATTAAATTCATTGCATACTTCCAACAACCCTCTTGTCAACCGATATTTTTGTTCAGCAGGCTGATAGCAATCAGTATTGCCACTCAGCATGATGGGGGTGCCGTCCCATTTTGGGTGCATCAAAAATTTCCGCAACAGTTGCGGCGCATTTTTTTTGATGATAATTTTTCTTTCAAAATCCAATCCTGCACTATAGCCCCAGTACTCATGCACATTTCTGGCATAGCAATAAATGCACCCATGTTCACAACCGGCATAGGGATTCATACTATAGCCCATACCCACATCTTTGCTTTCTACTTTATTGACGATGGTTTTTGATTCTTGCTCCATGTAGATAGTAGGAATATTACTTTCTTCCCAATCATCAATACCTTCAACATGCTCTCTTGTACTTTCGTTTTTCAGGAAACGGTTTTTGGTGTTGATCTGAGCACCTCTTCCTGCTAAGTACTGTGTTTTTTCTTCCTGTTGCTTCGCTTCTACTTTAAAATGGTCCTGCTTCAATTTCTCTGACATCACTATTTTGTTTTGGTTGTTGCAAATAAAAAAAGGAGAACAAAGAGCTGTCTCTTCATAATCATACTCACAAAATCTTACTCTTTATTCTCCTGGCTCACTAGTCCCATCCCACTATTTATCGTTACTTTGTACGAACTAACTTTTATCCAAATAATTCCCCTTGCTTCGTTATTATCGGTAGGTTTTGAAATTGAAATCTAGCTGCTGCCTGGTATTTCATTTTGTATCCTTCAGGAGATTCAACAGCCAGCCTTTTCAGTAAAGTCATTTCATTAGCAATAAAGCGGCCGGTGAAATGTTTGTTGCTATATTCCAACCAGCTTTTTTCATATTGCCAAGGTTTTAATTTTCTTGCAATAGTCAGGTGCGGCTCCATAATGAAATGCGGTTTGTTATCATCATTCAGTTTCATCAACCGTTGCCCATCGGTACGGATTTCTTTTACTAAACCCTGAACAGGTAACTTACTTGTTACATTGATATATATGGTATGTGATGGAAAACTTCCGAAGTCTTTCAGCTCTACTTTAAATGGCGGGTGGCCCATCGCCACCGTTCGCAGCCGGTTGATGATGCGTTCCTCCATCATTCCATACTGTACAAAATTTACTAAGGTGATATGTGGTTTGCCCCATTTTGCATAATCTGACTTGTATTCATCCGCAAAATTTTCTTTCACTTTCATAATGCGGTTCCACAACTCCTCATGCGGACTCAGCACCAATAAATACTCATATACCCGGTAGCCGGGAATAGTGTCCGTAATAGTTTTCATACCCATCCATTTAAAATTTTAGAAAATACTTACCTATTTTCTTAGCACTAATTTACTAAATTATTTAGCTTTACCAAAATTAATTTTATGGATGGGGAAGAATTTTACGGGGCGGCCTATAAAGGCTCGAAGCAATTTAAACAGCAGGAAGTGAAGACAGCCAACGCCACCGGCTTTGGTGCGGCGGCCGATGATTATATGGAACGGGGCATTGATCTGAATGAACAGTTGGTTCGTAATAAGCCGGCTACTTTCTTTTTTAGAATGAAAGGTGATGCCATGAAGGATGCGGGGATTTTTGACAACGATATACTGATTGTCGATCGTTCGTTGAAACTGGTGAACGGAAAAGTAATCGTTGCTATTCTGAATGGCGAATTGTTGGTGCGGCGGTTTCATAAAAACTTTTCATCCGCTTTTCTGATTCCGGAAAACAACCGGTATAAAAACATAAACCTCGCAGAGTTTACTAATTTTTCTGTGTGGGGGGTGGTAACCTATGTTATTCATCCGGTATGAAATGAAATTCCATCAGACCCTTTTAAAATAAATATGATCTGATGAAAGCAATCGTTGACTGTAATAATTTTTATTGTTCCTGCGAACGGTTGTTTAAACCAAAGCTGGATAATCAGCCCGTTGTTGTACTCAGCAACAATGATGGCTGTATTATTTCCCGGAGTAATGAAGCAAAAAAACTGGGAGTACAGATGGCCGTGCCCTATTTTATGGCAAAACCACTGATAGAAAAATATAAGATGGCTGTTTTCTCATCCAACTATAATTTATATGGCGACCTGAGCTGGCGGGTGATGAAAACCCTGCGGATACTATTGGGAAAATATAATGTGGAAGTATATTCCATAGATGAAGCTTTCATAGACCTTAGTATTTTCCCTGAGAATGAATTGCAACTTATCGCTGAGAAAATAAAAGATACAGTAGAGCAATGGACGGGAATAAAAGTATCGGTAGGCGTTGCTCCTACCAAGGTACTGGCAAAAGTGGCTAATCGCCTCTCCAAGAAAAAGCCTGAGAAATATAAAGGAGTGATGGTACTGCACAATGAAGGAGAAATTATTTCAGCTCTTAAGCAAACACAAATAGATGAAGTATGGGGAGTGGGATATCAATACGCAGAAAAATTAAAGCAACATTTTTGTATTTATGATGCATTGCAATTAAGCCGGATGAGTGAAGAATTTGGAAAAACACATTTAGGTGGGGTGACAGGTGTTCGGCTTATTAAAGAGCTGAAAGGTGAACCAGCAAAAGATATGGAAGATGAACTGGTAAGTAAAAAAATGATTGCTACCACAAGAATGTTTGGCAGTCCGGTTGGTGATATTGCATCTATTAAAGAAGCTGTAGCAACTTACACTTCAAGAGCAGCAGAAAAATTGCGCAGGCAACATAGCGCTGCCCGGATTGTGAGTGTATTTGTTGTATCCAAAGAAGAGAATCATTTGGTCACTTTTAACCGTGGTGTTACTCACAGTAATTATGCTACACTCCCCGCTGCCACCTCCTTTACCAATGAATTGATAAAGTCTGCTGTAGCAATAGTAGATAAAATTTATGAAAAAGGGAAAATGTATAAGAAAGCTGGTGTCATGCTCAGTGGCATTGTTCCAGATAATTCTATACAGGGTAACTTATTTTTATCTGAAACAAAAAACTGTGAACGAAAACTAATGGAAATGATTGACAATGTAAACTTCAGTCAGCGGGACGATGTGTTGAAATTTGCCGCCAGCGGCACCACAAGAAACTGGAAGATGCAGCAGAATTTTATCAGCGACCGTTACACCACAAGATGGGATGAATTATACGAGGTTCGTTAATCAAATAGTCCCTTTTGCTTCGGCTTGAATTTTGGCAATGTGGAAGAATCAATAAATTTTGGCTTTATTAAATTCAACCCACAGACCGCATTCAACTTATTAATCAAATAAACAGTCAGTTCCGGCGACGTAGCTTCATCATGCATGTGCATAAAGAAATACAGTTCTTCGATTCCCTTACTTAACCAGTATTTCATTCTTTCTACCCAGGCATCAATTCTTGTATTGTCAGTCGGGTGTAAACTATTACCAACATAACGGATAAAAGTTTTGGGCAGCGTCAGGTGCATGTGGGCACAATCTCTTCTACCGGCGGTATCTGTTATTACTGCTCCCATATTATTTTCTTTCAGAAAATTGAACATATCATTCCGTTCCTTTTCTTTCGCAAACCAATCCGGGTGACGGACTTCTAAAAAGAATTGTAGATCTGTTGGCAACGATTTTAAATAAGTAAATAATTCATCTTTCCTTTTTGGCGAAAAGCTATCACTCACCTGTACGAAGATGGGACCGAGATGTTTTTCAAAAGCCATTACTCCACGGAGAAACTCATTGGATATAAAATCTTTCCCTTTCAAACTACCGAAGTGGGTTACACCTTTATACATCTTAGGGCAAAACAAGAAATCTTTATCTTTTGCTTTCTCTGACCACTTTTTAATACCCGACTTTCCATACACTTTATAATGTGTAGCATTCAGTTCAATACAATTATAATGCTCCACATAATGTTGCAGGAAATCTTTTTCCTTCGTTTTCGGCGGATAAATCTTACCAACCCATTCCGTTCTCCCCCATTTGGCACAACCAACATACACTTTGGGATTCTTCGCCGGCTTACCTTTCAATACCTGCTTATTAAATACAGGTTCCTTCGGCAGGCTAAAATCAATACTATTCAATTCAGCTTCCGGTACTCTTCCAAATTCCATATCCAGATATTTATTCTTCAAATCTACATATCTTAGAAACAAATAATTGTTATGCGGTCATTGTTAGTCATTCTGCTTTTCCCTTTTACTTCCTTCGGCCAGCAAAGGCCAAATATCATTTATATAATGAGTGATGACCATGATGCCGATGCTATCAGTGCTTATAACAAAAAATTTATCAGTACACCCAATATTGACAGGCTTGCAAAAGAAGGGGTACTGTTCAAACGAAACTTTGTTAGTAATTCAATCTGCGGGCCGGTAAGGGCGACGCTGATTACCGGGCAGCATTCTCACAAAAACGGAATGAAGGATAACCGGACAAGATTTGACTCTTCCAAACTCACCATGCCAAAAATATTTCAGCAGAACGGTTATCAAACCGCCATAGTTGGAAAATGGCATTTGCATTCATACCCTGCAGGTTTTGATTACTGGAAAATTTTACCCGGACAGGGCCTATACTTTGAGCCAAGAATTATTTCCATGAAAGGTGATACCTCTACTTATCATGGCTATGCAACAGATGTAATAACAGACGAAGCAATTAAATGGTTAGATAACCGGGATATGACCAAGCCTTTTGTACTGCATATTCATCATAAAGCACCGCACCGTTATTTTTTACCCCCGCTAAAATATATCCAGGAGTTTCATGGCAAAACATTTCCGGAACCTCCAACGCTTTACCTCGATACTGCAGGACATGGTACTGCCTGGCGTTTACAAACCATGAGCATTCTGCATGACCTGAAACTATGCAGTGATTTGAAAGTTGACCCCAACTATTTAATGGATGTCCCTGAACTGAAACCCGACTCTCTTGATATCGTTTATTACAACTCCATTTTCAACCGTATTCCAGAGCCGGACAGAACTGCTATTAAAAAAATTTACGAAGAAAGAGGAAGGCTATTACAACAATTACGGCCAAAAGGAAAAGAACTATTGAAATATAAATACCAATGGTATATGCAGGATTACCTGGCCTGCGTAGCTTCGGTAGATGCGAATGTGGGCAGGGTTTTAGATTATATGGATAATACTAATCTAACCAAAAATACATTGGTTATCTACACTGGTGACCAGGGAATGTATCTTGGTGAAAACGGCTGGTTTGATAAACGATGGATGTACGATGTATCCATGCAGGCTCCGCTGCTGATGCGTTGGCCAGGGAAAATCCATGCCAGTACTGTCAATACCAATATGACACAAACGATAGATTATGCACCTACTATGCTGGATGCAGCCGGAATAAAGGTTCCGGGTTTTATGCAAGGCATAAGTTTGGTGAAGAATATTACAGGCAAACAAAAGATCATACCAAGACACAACCTATATTATCATTTTTACGAGTATAAAGCCGACCACACAGTTCTTCAGCATCTTGGCGTAAGAGGTGAAAGGTATAAATTGATCTATTTCTATACCGTGAATGAATGGGAGTTATATGATTTGAAAAGTGATTCCCAGGAGCTAAAGAATCTGATCAAATCAGTTGCACACCAGAAGATAATATTGCAAATGAAAAAAGAACTGCTAAAATTGCGAAATCAATATGATGATCATGAAACGGCGGGAGAACTTCATTGATACTTTTTACTAAGCTGATACAGCACTTTTAGCTGCTGTTCATTCAAGCCTCTTGTTGTGTCTTGCAGCCAATGCCTTTTAAAACCAACTATTGCTGCATTAGTATCTTTTATGTCGTAGCCGACAATCCTTAAAGCATTCAGGTGATTAAAATTTGCCGGCAATTCCACATTAGCTGCATCATCATACCAGTAACCAAAACCCTTTTCCGATAATAATTTCCAGGGGAACCGCCAATTGGGGTCATTTTTTCTTGTCGGTGCTATATCGCCATGACCAATAAAGTTGGAAGAGGGAATACTATACGCCTTCTTCAATCGGTCAAGCAACAGCAGCAAGCTATTCATTTGTGCTTCGGCAAAAGGTTCAAAGCCGTTATTATCTAATTCTATTCCAATGGAAGAAGAGTTCAGGTCGGTGGTATTTCCCCATTTACTAACCCCGGCATGATGTGCTCTCAATAGATCGTTCAGCATATGATGTACTGTACCATCTTTACAAATGACATAATGGGAACTTACCTGTGTCCGTGGCAGGGTAAAAGTTTGCAATGTTTGTTCACAACTGTTCTGGGCAGTATGATGAATAATCACAAAATTGGGGCGGCGCATAGAAAGATTGGTGGTTCCAACCCAATCAGTTGCATAACGAAGACCTGTTGAATCTTTCACCGGGTATTCTCTCAATAGTTTCGCATATTCTTTTACCTGCTTCTTATAAGTTTTATTAGTAACGGCATACTTGCTTTGTGTGCAACCCAGGGCAAAGGCAATTGCAATGAAAAATGGAGTGCCCTTTAAAATTAGTTTCATGTAAATAAATTATCTGAAGCAGATACTACATGGGTGCAGTTATACAAACCTTCGGTACAACACATAAATTATTTTTCTTACCACAGCATTTATAGTACTGGAGTTATCGCCCATGAAATGTCGCTTAAAAGCAGCCAATGCTGAACCTGGTGAAGAAATATCATAACCAATGATCCGGAGGCCCATCAGGTAATCAAAATTATCCGGCACCTGCACATTGGTAGTATCATCCCACCAAAGACCGAAGCCTTTTTCACTCAGTTCCTTCCATGGAAATTTTGAACCGGGATCGATCTTTCTTGAAGGAGCTACATCCCCATGACCAATAAAGTTGGCATCAGGTATTTTATACGCCTTTTTCAGCCGGTCGAGCAAAGTAGTTAGACTGCTTATCTGCGCTTCTGTAAAAGGCTGATAGCCGTTATTATCCAACTCGATACCGATGCTGCTTGAATTTAAATCGGTGTTATTGCCCCACTTGCTATCTCCTGCATGATGGGAACGTAACAGGTCATTCAGCATATGATGCACCGTTCCATCTTTACAAATAACATAATGAGCACTGGCTTCTCTGCCGCCAGGTGTCGTAAACTCCTGCAGCGTTTGGTCGCAGCTATTATTAGCCGTATAATGTATTACTACATAATTGGGACGGCGCAAACCCATATTCGGAGTACCTATCCATTCGGAGGAATAACTAAGGCCCGCAGAATCAATCAATGGATACCTGAAAAGAACTTTTGAAAGAGAATCAACCATACTACTATATAGCTTGTTAGCTTTCCCAATACTTCGCCATCATAGGGCCAATCCCTGTAGTAAGAGATTTTTTTTCACTTAGTTCTTCGGTTGAGTCTTTAGCAGGTAATGCAGGACCCTTCAGGAAAACTTCTTTAGTACCCTGTGAGGGCTCTGTATCCTGGGCTACTGTGGTAAATACAAGCCCACAACATATCAAAAAAAGGGGGAAACCCATGAATGATTTTCTGGTGACTTCAAACTGCATTCTTAAAATTATAACTTTTATTTTTTTTGATTGTTATTATAACGGTAAAATCTTCTTTTTGGTCTGTTACCATCACTACGAAGGCGGGGTTTATAAGCAGGCGTTGCACCTAACTCCTGTGGTACCAATCCTTTCTCTACCTCATTACCTATCAATTTTTCTATTGATGCAAACTTATTCTGCTCCTTTTCTCCAACCAATGTAAAAGCTGCTCCGTCTGCTTCGGCCCTTGCTGTACGACCGATACGATGCACATAATCCTCTCCATCACCAGGCACATCATAATTGATCACCACATCTATGGTATCAATATCAATGCCCCGGCTTAAAATATCTGTTGCCACCAGCACTGGGATGCGGCCGGCGGTAAAGGCACTTAATACACTTTCCCTTTCTGATTGCAGCAGGTCGCTATGAATCTCTGAAACATTTATCCCGCCGTGTTTTAATTCTTTTGTAAGCTGCTTTACTGTTTGTTTGCGGCTGCAAAAAACCAATGCATTTTTATACGGCGTTTCTTTCAATAATTTTTTTATCAGTGGCAGTTTCTGTGGGTCATATACGACAAAAGCCTTTTGTATGATCTTCTCCGGAGGTTTAGAAATTGCAATGTTTATTTCAACGGGTTCATGCAATATTTTTTTTGCTAACTGTCTTATCTTCTCCGGCATGGTGGCAGAGAATAATAAATTCTGCCGCTTTGCAGGAAGCACTTTGATGATTTTGTTTATATCATCCTGGAATCCCATATCAAGCATTCTGTCGGCTTCATCTAATACCAGGAACTGCAATCCCTTCATATTTACATAGCCCATATTCACATGTGCAATCATGCGGCCGGGAGTACAAACGATAATATCAGCACCCATTTGCAGTGCTTTTTTTTCGGCTACGAAATTCTGCGCATCATTGCCTCCATAGATAGCAATGGAGCTGAGATGGGTGAAATAAGAAAGCCCTTCCATGTGTTGTGATATCTGGATTGCAAGTTCCCGGGTAGGGACAATAATCAACGCCCCAACTTGTCCATCCACATGGTTATACAGCAGGCGGTTCATTACAGGTAATAAAAAAGCTGCTGTCTTCCCCGTACCGGTTTGTGCAGAAGCTATTACATCCCTTCCGGCCATTATGGATGGTATCACATGTTCCTGTACCGGTGTGGCAGTTTCATAATTGGATGCCTCAATTCCTTCCAGCAGATTCGGGTGAAAATTAAACTCTGTAAAACGCAAAGTATTCAGTTTTAGAAAGATGCGAAGTTAGTTGAAATTGTATGGAATGACTGATGTAATCTTTACTGAATTACTCTTCTGTAAATGACGCTGTCAAAATTCAGTTCCCAATAAAAGTCATCTGCCCTGCTGCCAAAAGTCATTCCTGACGGCTTAACAGGATTGTAGCTTAGATAAAGTAAAAGTATTCTCTAACCTAAAAATTACTGCTATGAAATATAGTCTTTTACTCGGTGCCTTTCTTTTTTCGATGGCAGGTTATGGACAGGTTTGGGCCAAGGAATATGACCATGTAGATGACTGCGTATGCGGCTTATCGCAGGTTGCGAAGGGAGATAAATATGGTTTTGTCGATAAAGATGGTAAAGTTATCATTCCACTCATTTATGATGAAGCCTTGACGTTTTCCGAGGGCTTTGTTGCCGTAAAACAAAATGGAAAATGGGGATACCTTGACAGCACAGGTAAATTGAGGATTGGGTTGCAATACTCCGAAGCCATGTCCTTTTACAATGGCATTGCCGTTGTAAGCAGTGGTTACTATGGCTTTATTGATACCAGCGGAAAAGTGGTAATTCCATTGGTGTATGATAATGCCATAAAATTTTCAGAAGGGCTTTCTTCTGTTAACAAAAACGGTCATTGGGGCTATATAGATATTCAGGGCAAAGAAGTAATTCCTTTTAAATACGGTTTTGCGGGTTCTTTTTCAGAAGGAACTGCGAAAGTGATGAAAGACGGCAAATGGTTTATTATAGATAAAACAGGTAAGAAAGTAGCCGATGCTGAGTAAAATTTCATTGAGGTTAACATTACAATCAAAAAGCCTTCTCAATGAAGGCTTTTTGATTTACATATTTCTTCTGTATTGGCCGCCTACTTCATACAATGCATGAGTGATTTGTCCAAGTGAACAATATTTTACCGTTTCCATCAGTTCTGCAAAAAGATTTCCGTTATTAATAGCTACCGATTTTAATCGTTGCAACATTTCGGCAGATTTATTCTCATTCCGTTTCCAGAAATTCCGCAGGGTCTGTATCTGTTGTTCTTTTTCTTCGGTGGTACTGCGGATCACTTCTGTTGGCAGAATGGTTGGGCTGCCTTTTTTATTCAGGAAAGTATTAACTCCGATCAGTGGCAGTTCACCAGAATGTTTCTGATGCTCATAGTACAAGCTTTCTTCCTGAATCTTATTCCGCTGATACATTCTTTCCATGGCGCCTAGCACACCGCCTCTTTCTGTAATGCGGTCAAACTCAGTCAATACCGCTTCCTCCACCAGATCAGTCAATTCCTCAATCAGCAAATGAACCCTGGTATAGGATTTTCTGTTTTTGCAGTACCCAGTTCCCTGTTAATGATTAAGTTGTATGGCCATTGCTCTGCGAACACTTTCTTCTGTTGGTGTGGTTATCGCTTCGTCATATGCATTTGTATGAAGCGAATTGCAGTTATCATAGATGGCATACAAAGCCTGTAACGTAGTTCTGATATCATTAAAGTCAATTTCCTGTGCATGTAAGCTTCTTCCTGATGTCTGAATATGATACTTCAGCATCTGGCTGCGTTTGTTAGCCTTGTATTTATACTTCATGGCTTTGGCCCATATCCGTCTTGGCCACACGGCCAATCACACTATACTCAGGATCCATTCCATTACTGAAGAAGAAAGAGAGATTTGGTGCAAAATCATCAATATTCATTCCGCGGCTCAGGTAATACTCAACATAGGTAAATCCATTAGCCAAGGTAAATGCCAGCTGGGTGATTGGGTTGGCTCCGGCTTCTGCAATATGATAACCGCTGATAGAGACAGAATAAAAATTCCGTACCTTCTTCTTAATAAAATATTCCTGCACATCACCCATCAGCTTCAAAGCAAATTCGGTAGAGAAGATACAGGTGTTCTGTGCCTGGTCTTCTTTCAAAATATCTGCCTGCACTGTTCCTCTTACCTGTGTCAATGCTGTTCGCTTTTATTTTTTCATATACTTCCTTTGGTAATACATCGTCGCCTGCTCAAACCCAGCAATCGTAAACCCTAATCCATTATTGCCTTCAGGTAAAGCTCTCCGTGTAATGCTGCATTATGTATGGGAGTCGCAGGTTCCATTAGTCTCCATATATGCCGGCAGTTCATCTTTTTTGTATTTTACTTCAATGATCCTGTTCGCCTCATGCTTTCAAATTGTTCTGCAGAATATATTTCTCGCACTGCTGATCAATGGCTGCATTCATAAAGAAAGCCAGCAGCATTGGCGCCGGGCCATTGATGGTCATGGAAACTGAAGTTCTTCGGGTCACACAGATCAAACCCACTGTATAATTTTTTTGCATCATCCACAGTGGCAATGCTTACACCACTGTTGCCCACTTTACCATATATATCAGGACGATGATCAGGATCTTCTCCATATAATGTTACACTGTCAAATGCTGTAGATAATCTTTTTGCCGGTTGATCAACACTTACATAGTGGAAACGTTTATTTGTTCTTTCAGGTCCGCCTTCACCGGCAAACATCCGTGTCGGGTCTTCCCCTTCTCTCTTTAATGGGAATACACCGGCAGTAAATGGAAAATGACCGGGCACATTTTCCTGTGCCTGCCATTTTAAGTATATCACCCCAGTCTTTATATTTAGGCAATACCACTTTAGGAATCCTCGTACCACTCAGACTTTTAGTTGTCATGGATTGTTTTATCACTTTATCCCTGACAGTGTATTCATAAAAATCTTTCTGGTATTCTTTTATTTTCTTCGGCCAGTTAGTAATCAGTTTACGGCTGACAGGTGTAAGCTGTTCTGTATAAAAATCAATTTGCTTTTGAATAATGTCCAAGCAGTGATTGTATCTGCTTTTCCTTTCAGCATCTTCCAGCGAACCGTGCAATTGGTATAAGCTTTGATGGCAATGGCTAGACTGTTCTTTTACCAGCTGGTCATAACTTCTGTTATTCTCTGCAATTTCAGATAAGGTATCTTACCCGGTTGGCCGGAATAACTGCCTGCGACACTTTAGCAGTTTCTGCAAAATGATATTCACCAAAAGTAGTTTTTGTTTTAGCCTTCAATCTTTTTCAGCAGCAATTCAAATAAATGATTTACTCCATCATCGTTGAATTTGCTGGCCATGGTACCAATAATCGGCAAGTTCTTCATCTTTCGCTGTAAACAACTGATGGTTCCTTTTATATTGTTTTCTTACATCTGCCAATGCATCCAATGCACCGGCTTTATCAAACTTATTGATGCAGACAAGGTCTGCAAAGTCAAGCATGTTAATCTTTTCCAGTTGTGATGCTGCACCATATTCCGGTGTCATCACATACATACTTACATCACAATAATCAAGGATACTGGCATCGCTTTGTCCAACACCAGCAGATTCCAAGAATGATAAAATCAAAAGCTGCTGACTTACATATATCAATGGCCTCCTGCACGGCACCGCTTAACGCAGTGTTATCATCTCTTGTTGCCAGGCTTCGCATATAAGCCCTTGGATGATTGATGGCATTCATCCGTATCCTGTCGCCCAATAATGCACCACCTGTTTTTTTCTTGGAAGGATCAACTGAAATAACAGCGATTGTTTTATTCAGTGAAGTTGTTCAGAAAACGACGGACGATTTCATCCGTAACAGAAGACTTTACCTGCTCCGCCTGTTCCGGTAATACCCAGCACTGGTATTGTTTCTGTTCCCGGTTCTTTATTGTCATTATCAACACTCCATTCTCTGCATTGGTTATTTTTCTTGCAATTACCCTTACATCTTTAGCTTCTTCCAGCTTCATCGCTGTTTTATAATCAGTTTTACCATTCAGCACGCACATCACATTGCTTTATCACATCTTCGATCATTCCTTCTAAGGCCCATGTGGCGGCCATCGTCCGGGGAATAGATACGGGTGATACCATATTTGTGCAGTTCTTCTATTTCATCGGGCAGAATCGTGCCACCGCCACCACCAAATATTTTGATATGTCCGCAGCCATTTTCATCCAGCAGGTCTTTCATGTATTTAAAGAACTCCACATGTCCGCCCTGGTAACTGGTGATGGCAATACCCTGCACATCTTCCTCGATGGCTGTCTCTACAATTTCCTTCACCGAGCGGTTATGACCAAGGTGGATGATCTCGGCACCTTTGCTCTGCATGATGCGGCGCATGATATTAATAGCAGCATCATGGCCGTCAAAAAGACTGGCCGCCGTAACTATACGAACTTTATTGGACAGGGGTATAACTCATAAATAATAAGAATGGGCAAATTTAACTTAAAAAACTAATGCCCGTTAGCCGGGTTAAGGGACAGGATTGCAGGCGGTTGCCTACATTTGTCCAATGCAGCACCTTGTCGCATCTATAACTTCTTTATATAAACAGTGGAAGGGAACGGAACCTGTCTCTGTTGACCTGCTGCCACAAAGCGGAAGCGAACGCCGGTATTTCAGGCTTCATGGAAATGAGGGTTCAGTGATCGGCACATACGGAGCCAATATCAAAGAAAATGATTCATTCATTTATTTTTCTAAGAATTTTAAAGGAAAGAACCTCTCCGTACCGGATATCTATATTGTCAGTGATGATGGTATGTTTTACCTGCAGGAAGATTTTGGTGATATGTCCCTGCTCAATCATCTCGAATCAAAAGGACTGACAGACGACGTGTATGAGCTCTTCAAAAAAAGCCTGGAAGCATTAGCCCAATTGCAGGTAAAAGGTGATGATGGTTTGGATTATTCGCAATGCCTGACCAACGCTGAGTTTGGCAAGCAGGCTATCATGGCCGACCTGTTATACTTCAAGTATTATTTCCTGGATGCTCTTCGCAAACCCTACGACAAACAAAAGCTGATTGATGATTTCGAAGCATTGAGCAATTACCTGACCCATACGGAATACAAGTATTTTATGTTCCGGGATTTTCAAAGCCGGAACATCATGGTAAAAGAAGATAACAGTGTTCATTTTATCGATTACCAGGGCGGAATGAAAGGTGCGCCGCAATATGATGTGGCCTCCATGCTATGGCAGGCAAGGGCTAATCTTCCTGATGACTGGAAGAATGACCTGTTGGAAGACTACATGAATAGTTTCGAAAACATCACCGGAAAAAGTATTGACAAAGCCATCTTCCGCAGCCAGTATAATGGCTATGTATTAATAAGATTACTACAGGTGCTGGGAGCTTATGGTTTCCGTGGTTTGTTTGAACGAAAAGCACAGTTCCTGACCAGTATTCCTCTTGCATTGAGAAACCTGAGAGAGTTTTTCAAGAATCAAAGTTTGGGTATTGCTGTTCCGGAGTTCAGGAAAGTGCTGGATATGTGTGTGGCAGATGAAATAATAGAACAGTTCACTCCCACCCAGGCAACAGAAGAAACTCCGCTGGTAGTTAAGGTGCATAGTTTTTCCTTCCGGAAGCAAATTCCGCAGGATGACAGTGGCAATGGTGGTGGTTTTATTTTTGATTGCCGTGGTATATTAAACCCGGGCCGGGTGGAAAGCATGAAAACACAAACCGGGAGAGATAAAGAAGTAAAAGATTTCCTGGAGCAGCAGACAAAAATGCCGGAGTTCCTGAACAGTGTGTTCGATATTGTTGATACTACTGTGGAGGAATATATCAAGAGAAGTTTTGAAAGCCTGATGGTAAGTTTCGGTTGCACCGGCGGGCAGCACCGCAGTGTGTATGCAGCGGATGCAATGGCAAGGCATTTGAAGAATAAGTTCAAAGTGAAGATCGAATTAAAACATATTGAGCAGGAAACGAAGAATTGGCAAAATTTGCCCCCCGAAAAAAAATAATGCAAGCAATGATATTCAGTGCCGGACTCGGCACAAGATTTAAGCCCTGGACGGATCAACATCCAAAAGCATTGGCTGTGGTAAATGGCAAATCACTGCTGCAACGCAATATCGAATACCTGCAACAGAACGGCATTAAAGATGTAATTGTAAACGTTCATCATTTTGCAGAACAGATAGAAAATGCCATTGTAGAAAATGATGGATGGGGAAGCGATATATTAGTAAGCGATGAAAGAGAAGAAGTACTGGAAACCGGCGGCGGTTTACTAAAAGCAAAAGAACTTTTTAATCCCGGTGAACGTTTTATCACCTGCAATGTTGACATCCTCACCAACCTTGATATCAGCAAACTGCTGGCCTTTCATTCGGCCAATAATGCATTGGTCTCTTTTGGTGTTACTGATCGTAAAACATCCCGTTACCTGTTGTTTGATGAGAACAACCGGCTCTGCGGATGGAGAAATACTAAAACAGGAGAAGAAAGAATATCGATTCCCGGAAGAGTGCTTACAGAAAAAGCCTATAGCTGTGTCGTGGTCTTTGAATACGATATTTTCCGGCTGATGGAGGAGGCCGGGTTCAGTGGCAAGTTCTCTTTGATTGATGTGTACCTGAAATTAGCTGCTGACCATCTCATCATGGGTTACGATCATACCGGCGACCAACTCGTGGATGTGGGCAAACCAGAGAGTGTGGCTATAGCCGAATCAATTTTTCTATAAAGTATTGCAAATACCCTTTCAGCGGTAGCCCCTTTGCCCCCTTTTCTCTTATCTTACAGGCATCAAACACACATACTATATGAAGAAATCAGTTCTCAGTTTCCTTGGCCTTTTTATGTTCATTGGTTTGTTTGCACAATCCAACTATGACCATAAAGAAGCTTTTAATCCGCAATTCTATCCTTACCCCGGTAATGATTTTCGCAGTGCAAGTGGCGAACCCGGTCCCCGGTACTGGCAGAACCGTGCCGATTACAAGATCAGCAGTACATTGGACACTGCCAATCACAAAGTGAGTGGTGATGTTGATATTATGTACACCAACAACAGCCCGGACAATTTAAAATTCCTCTGGCTGCAATTGGACCAGAACATTTATAAGAAAGATTCCCGTGCCTCTGCCACTACCACTCAAAGCGGCGGAAGATGGGCCAATGCAAAGTTCACTGACGGATATGTTATTAAATCCATTTCCGTTGAGTATAATGGCAGATCATTTACTCCCAAATACACTGTCACTGATACAAGGATGCAGGTGTGGCTTACCGATGCGCTGAAAAGTGCCGGAGGCAAAGTGAAGATCTCTGTGAAGTTTGAATTCATCATCCCGGAATATGGAACAGACCGGATGGGAAGATTAAGCACCAGGAACGGGATAGTGTATGAAGTGGCGCAGTGGTTTCCCCGCATGGCGGTGTATGATGATATACAGGGATGGAACACCCTGCCCTATCTTGGGGCCGGAGAGTTTTACTTAGAGTATGGTGATATTGATTTCACCGTTACAGCTCCTTCCAATCTCATTATTGTGGGTTCCGGTGAGTTGACCAATCCGCAGGATTGTTATACTACTGAACAAATGGGTCGATGGGCTGCTGCAAAAACAAGTGATAAGACAGTTATGATCCGCAGCAGTAAGGAAGTAACCGACCCCGCCTCAAGACCCAAGGCACCCAATTGCACCTGGAAGTTTAAGATCAGCAATACAAGAGATGTGGCATGGGCGGCCAGCAAGGCATTTGTGCAGGATGCGGCGAAGATCAACCTGCCAAGCGGTAAAAAATGTTTAGCCATCAGTGCGTATCCTGCTGAGAGCATACAGAAAAACGGATGGCAGCGATCTACTGAAATGGTAAAAGGTTCTATTGAACACTATTCTAAAAAATGGTTTGAGTTTCCCTATGCTGCTGCTACGAATGTGGCCGGTATAGTAGGTGGTATGGAATATCCCGGCATTGTATTCTGCAGTTCGGGTTCATCCGGCACGGGCCTGTGGGGGGTGACGGACCATGAATTCGGGCATACCTGGTTCCCGATGATAGTGGGCAGCAACGAGAGAAAATATGCGTGGATGGATGAAGGCTTTAATACATTCATCAATGGACTATCAACAGAAGCGTTCAACAAGGGAGAATTCAAGGAAGCCAGTTTCTTTGGTGACCCCAATGACCCTTCCACTGTGAAATACACATTTGGTGAAAATATGGATGGTATGTACAATACACCCGAAGTAATACAGCAGGGCAACCTGGGTGTGGCTGCATACATGAAGCCTGCACAAATGCTGGATGCATTGCGAAATGTGGTGCTGGGCAAAGAAAGGTTTGATGCTGCCTTCCGGGAGTATGTGAGCCGCTGGGCATTCAGGCATCCAACACCGTGGGATTTCTTTCATACGATGGAGAATGTTTCGGGTGAGGACCTTGGCTGGTTCTGGCGGGCATGGGTGCTGAACAGCTGGAAGCTTGACCAGGCAGTGAGTGATGTGACCTATGTGGATGATAAACCGGCCAATGGTTCGGAGATAACCATTGAGAACTTAGAAAAGATGGTGATGCCTGTAACGGTGCTGGTAAAAGAAAGCAATGGTAAGGAACACAAAATAAATTTACCGGTGGAAGTATGGCAACGTGGTGCGGACTGGACCTTTAGTGTACCCACTACCAGTGAAGTAACGGAAGTGATGCTGGACCCTGACAAACAATTGCCCGAATGGAACCGGGATAACAATACCTGGAAGAAGAAAGGATTTTAAGGCAGCACCCCCGGAACAAACCGGGGGTTTTGCTTTCTATGCGGAACAGACTGCATACACTCCCCCTACTCTTACTATACTATTGCCATGCTTATGCCATACTGTTGGTATGCCTGAGGTATTCCTGAGGGTAGCTCCTGGTATACATAAGGGATGCACATGTGATACTTACCCATACTTAGGTGATACTTACCTGATGCTGTTCTCATGATGTTTTGATACTGTGCTGATACTGTTTTGATGCTTAGCTGATGCTTGTGTGAATATAAATGGGACACGGATGACACGGATGAGACGCCTGCCTGACGGCAGACAGGGATAAGAACGGATTGATTGCCTGCGGCAATTGAATACAGTGGCTCACAGAATACACGGATCTGCACGGAAAGGATGGACTGTTTGTGGTAGGCTTTAGCGGGGCTGCGTATTTCCAGTTTGGGACCAGATTGATGAACCATGTACGGCTCATCTCCGGGCTATACAGGACGGATGTATGGAGGAAGCCCGGAGAATGATGGAAGATGATGGAAATGCTGAACAGTTTATACCTGCAATATACAGGCGGCGGGTGGGCCGGTTTCCCTTTAGGGAACTGTAAGGCACTGAAAGGAACAAGAAGGCACAGAAGAGCACAGAATTTTATAAACCCGGATTAGTAATACCACTTTCTCGGTATTGGCGGGGGTTTGCAAAGGGGGTATATTCAAAGGAGCTGGTACAAGATTGCTATGAAAATCAATTAATTTGTGTACCAATACTGCGCAAAGCGTAGTGTTGGCTGCTATACATTCGAACACTTCACGATTTTGGCAAACCAAGAAATAAATCAATTACATTGAAAAAAATAATTTTTCTAATCGTCTTAATTTCTCTTACAACAATTTTACAAGCACAACAGATATTAACAAAAGACCAGCAGCAAGTGCAGCAAGCTGTTGTAAAAATGTTTGAAGCTTTATCAAACCGAGATTCGGTAAGCCTTAAAGCTCGCTGCACTACCGACATTTCCTTATACGAATATGGTCAGGTTTGGAATATTGACACCTTAATAAATAAAGCAATCACCCTGAATACGGCCGGCGATTTTAAACGTACTAATACTTTTGAATTCATCAGTACCGAAACAAATAAAAATATAGCATGGGTAACATACAGACTTAGTTCGGCGATTACCAGAGACAGTAAACAAATAATAATTCAATGGCTGGAAACAGTACTTTTAAACAAACAAAAAAAACAGTGGAAGGTAAAACATCTCCATTCAACGCTAATCAAAAGAAATTAAAAATTCACTCAATATACAATCATGAAAAAAATATTTACCCTTTTTATCATAGCACTCTTTTTATCAGTCCCTGTTCTTTCACAAATAGAATTTAGTGACGAAACAAAAAAATACATTGAGTTCAACGACTCTATTACTGTATTTAAAAATGCTTTGCTCATTGATGGCAAAGGCAATGCTGCCAAACCACACCAAACAATTATCATCAGCAGAGGAAAAATTGCTTGGGTAGGCGATGATGCAAAAGCCATCATTCCGAAAGAATCAAACATTATTGACTTAAATGGAAAAGCAGTGATGCCGGGTTTGGTGATGCTGCATGAACACATGTATATTTCTGCGCACTCCATTACTCCCCGTTACCTCAACTTAAAACAATTACCTTTTACTTTTCCCCGGCTTTATTTAGCAGCAGGCGCAACCACTATCCGTACATGCGGCAGTATTGAGCCTTATTCAGACATCCGTATAAAAAAAGATATTGACCTTGGATTGATACCTGGCCCTTTCATGGAACTAACTGCACCATACATTGAAGGCAAATCATCTGGGTTTCCACAAATGAAAGAAAACAAAACACCAGAGGAAGCAGCAGCCTTTGTAAACTATTGGGCTGACCAAGGCTTCACTTCTTTTAAAGCATATATTGGTGTCGACAAACCAACATTGAAAGCAGCTATTGATGCAGCACATAAAAAGAAATTAAAGATAACAGGGCATTTGGATATGGTTACTTACCAGGAAGCTGCTGCGTTGGGCATGGATAATTTGGAACACGGATTTCTAGCCAGTACTGATTTTGTTTTTGATAAAAAAGAAAATGAACGGCCTGCTGCCGGCACTGCTATTAAAGCATTAGGCAATTTAAACATCCAAAGTGACACGTGTAAAACAATTCATACAATCTTTAATTGACAAAAAAGTAAGCATCACTTCATCATTGGCGGTGTTTGAAGGATTCACAACTACTCAACCCCAGCCCAATCAGGAAGCTATCAACGCCATGTCGCCTGATACCAGGGATTTTTATTTACAAAGATTTGCTAGCAGTCAAATCAGCAGCGAATTCTCTACTGATTGGGATAAAGCTTTTGTAAAAGCGGCTAAGATGGAAAAGTTGTTTTACGATATGGGCGGCTTACTTACAGTAGGCACTGACCCAACAGGTGCTGGAGGAACATTAGCAGGTTATGGCAATTGGCGGGCAATTGAATTATTAGTAGAGGCAGATGGCTTTACACCTTTGGAAGCCATAAAAATTGCAACGCAAAATGGTTCTATCGCTTTGGGGTTTGAAAAAACAATTGGAACAATTGAAATTGGCAAATCGGCTGACTTACTTATTATAGACGGAGATCCATCAAAAAAAATCAATGACATTCGTAAAGTACAGTATGGTGTTCAAGGCATGGTGTAGGATTTAATTCTAAAAAATTGTTTGAATCAGTAAAAGGGAAAGTTGGATTTAATTAAGGCAACACAAACTTGTACAGCAGCCAACATTGTTATTGCCAATAGTGGGGCTGGACATTGGAGCAATCAGCAGCGGTAAATCTGCTGTACTGCGGCTCGGGGCTTGACGAATAAAGCCCAGCTTTAGTTCTTACTTTTTAATTTTATCAAAGAGCAGGGCAGCTATTGCAAAACGCTGCAACCTTATAAAATAACCTATTATGGCAAAGGAAAATAAAAAGAAATTAGCGGCAGGCCAGCAGGCTGCTTTGCTGAGTACATTAAAGTCCCGTTTTGAAAAAAACATGAGCCGGCATAAAGGTCTTGCATGGGCGGCGGTACAGGCAAGGCTGGAAGCTAATGCTGACAAAATATGGTCGCTGAATGAAATGGAAATAACCGGCGGCGAGCCGGATGTTGTTGCTTATGATAAAAAGACAGGCGAATATATCTTTTATGATTGTTCGGCAGAAAGCCCTGCCGGCCGCAGAAGCTTTTGCTACGACGGTGAGGCGCTGAGGTCAAGAAAAGAACATAAACCCAAGGACAGTGCTGTTGATATGGCAACCGCAATGGGCATTGAACTTTTAACCGAACAACAATACCGGGAGCTGCAGGAACTTGGAAATTTCGATACAAAAACATCGAGCTGGATAATGACACCTGCTGCTATCAGGAAACTTGGTGGTGCAATTTTTTGTGACCGCCGCTATAACAATGTCTTCGTATATCACAACGGTGCAGAATCTTATTATGCAGCAAGGGGTTTCCGGGGGTTGCTCCGCATCTGAGCACTGATCTGCAAATCCTGTTATTATCCTGTTTTATACCGGTATGTTTTATAGCAGCAAGGCTGCCAACGGCATTTTTTCCAGTTCCACTCTTGCTGAGCTGCCATTGGCAGCGGTCCACTTTATCAGCCTGATGTGCCTATCTGCAATTTCAATACCTGTTATATCACCATCACTGAAACAACAGCAGCCGCTGTTGAAGTAAGAAGGTTTCATGTTCATGTAATCAACCGACACGGCAGTAAATTCTTTTTCCCGTTTTTTAATTTCATCGAGCAGGTTGTCGAGCTGATGTTTGTTGTTTTCCTTTTCAGCCAGCTGGAATTGTTTGTATAACCTTTCCAGATGGGTGAGTGATGCAAAGACGGGCTGGTGGGTGTGACCGGTTACCAGGATGGTATTTTTTTGCTGTGCCGACCATTCATACATGATATGGTTGTGCAGTGTTTTCTTTTCCGCATCATAGGCCGGTGTATTGGGATTTATCTTCAGCAATGACTGCAGCGGTGCCCAGATGTATGCCACAAAGAATTTGCTGAACCAGTTGCCATCACTTTGTGCATCGCCCTGGTGACCGTGGGTGAGGAAGATGGTCAATGATTCATCCTGATCCGGGTTACCTGTTGCGGTTTTCAATATCAGCCCTTCATATATTTTTACTTTTTCGCCATACATATTCTTCAGGTGCCAATAAGCCCAGGGGCTGGTGTCCCAGTAAAGATCATGATTGCCGAATATCTTTACATGCCGGTTATGTGCCAGGAATTTTTTCTCCGCTTCGAAAGTGGCCCGGTTTTTTTTCTTTACTTTCCAGATACTGTTTTCCCAGAGTTCTTCACTGTCGCCGAGGTTGATAAAACAGAAATCATTTTTGCTGTAATAATCCAATGCGTTCAGGTAATTTGTTTCGGCCTGTTTAAAATCATCGGCGCCGTTTCGGCTACCTTTGTGCTGGTCGGAGAAGATGATGAACTTACCGGCATTCTGTTCAAAGGGAATGACGAGGCCTTTCTTTCCGGGATGTTTAACGATATCGGCAGAAAGTTTTGTAAGTGCATCGAATATCCTTTCCCGGTTTGGTTTGGAAGAGAATTTTGCGGCAGCCCAGAGCACCGGCCTGGATAATAGTTCTCGAATCCCCATTCAATTGTTTTGTTTAAATAACAATTTAGTCAATCGCCAATAAAAAACCCGTCCTGCCGGTTGACAGGACGGGTTGTATAAAGATACTTCCTGTATTAGTTCCTATAAATAACTATGGTGGCCCCTCTCTTCGACAAGGTGCCCCTTTCATTATTGAACAGGTATAAGTGATAAACACCACTTGGCTTCTTAGACATATCAACCGGTAACACACTGCCATAACCCACACCAGAGAACGACTCTGAATGTACCATCTGACCAAGACCGTTGTAGGCTTTCAGGCCGAGTTTGGTGTAGAGGTCAGTATTCAACCGGATGTTGAAATGTCCGTCGTTCGGAGTCGGGTAAATAATGACTGCCGGGAACTGCTCCAGTGTAAGGTGACGTTCAGAGCATTCATTAACGAGGATAGGTTTGGTCAATGTAGCGGCGCATCCTGCTACCGTAGTTGCGTACTGTATCGTTTTATTCCCAACGCCTGCTACAGAAGGATTGAATGAACCTGCAGCTACTCCCGGTCCGCTGAATGTTCCACCACCCGGTGTGGCGGTGAGAGTGATTGACGGATCGGTGAGACAGATCACTGCCGGTAATGTGAACGATATAACAGGGAAAGGATTCACAGTTAATATGGCAGCTGCTGATGTAACAGAACCGCAACCTGCGGTAACGATAACCCTGAAACGGTAACCGTTTTGTCCGACAGGAATAGCAGTTTGAGCAAAAGAGGAAGAAGTAGCACCTGCAATATTTGTATAAGTAGTACCGCCGTCAGTGCTTACCTGCCATTGATAGCTAAGCACACCCACTCCTGTTGTAGCTGCTACGGTAAAGGCAGCATTACTTCCTTCGCAGATCGTTACATTCTGCGGAGCAGTTACAATAACAGGGAATGTATTTACTGTTAAGATGGCACCGGTGGAAATACCGGGTGTGCAGGCACCATTTGTTACAACGGCCCTGTACCTGTTATTATTCAATGAAGGTGGTACGTTGGTGATCGTCAATGTAGCTGAAGTAGTACCTGAATATGGTGCTGCTGCAGGAACGTTATTATAGGTAGCACCGCCATCTGTACTAACCTGCCATTGGTAACCAAGACCGCCACCGCTGGCACTAACACTGAATGAAGTGTTGGTTCCTTCGCAAATAGCCTGGTTGGCCGGGTTGCCGGTGATTGAAACAGCAGTGAGTACAGTAAGTATTGCTCCTGTTGAATTAACTGCCGGAGGACAAGTACCTGTTACCACACAGCGATAGCGGTTATTGTTCAGGCCGATGGTAATACCAGTAATGGTCAGGTTGGCCGTAGTAGTACCACTGTAAGGAGCCGCAGCAGGAACGTTGTTATATGTAGCGCCGCCATCAGTGCTTAATTGCCATTGGTAACCGATACCGGTACCCGTTGCAGCAACAGTAAATGTATGATTGGTACCTGTGCAGGCTGTTACATCTGCCGGGTTGGTAGTAACTGCTGGCAATGTATTCACGGTGAGTATAGCAGCATTTGAAGTTGCATTACCACAACCGCTGGTAAGATTACAACGATACCTGTTACCACTTAATCCTGCAGTGGCACCGGTAATAGTCAGTGTTGCTGAAGTAGTACCCGAGTATGGTGCTGCAACAGGAACGTTATTGTAAGTAGCGCCGCCATCAGTGCTTAACTGCCACTGATAAGTGCCGGCACCGGCAGCTGTTACAGTGAAGCTTGCATTGTTTCCTGCGCAAACTGCAGCATCGGCAGGCTGGCCTGTAATACTTAATGAAGTAGCTACTGTAAGTATTGCAGCGTTGGATGTTAATGGTGAAGGCGGACAAACTCCGGTGATAACACAACGATAGCGGTTGTTGTTAAGACCTGCTGTAACACCAGTGATGATTAAACTGGCTGAAGTAGTTCCGGAATATGGTGCAGCTGCCGGAACGTTATTATAAGTAGCGCCGCCGTCTGTACTGAACTCCCACTGGAAAGTAAGAGAAGTACCTGTTGTACCAACCGTAAATGTATGGTTGGAGCCGGTACATACCGAAACAGTTGCTGGCTGGCTTGTAATAGCCGGTGCTGTGTTCACGGTCAGAAGGGCTGAGTTAGAAGTTGTACTTCCGCATTGTGTGGAAGCAATACAACGATAACGGTTACCATTTAATGCGCCGGTAGCACCTGTGATATTCAATGTTGCTGTTGTAGTACCAGAATATGGTGCAGCTGCCGGAACGTTATTATAAGTAGCGCCGCCATCCGTACTTAGCTGCCATTGGAAACTGGTGGCTGTTGCTGAAGTGATGCTGAATGATGTATTACCAACTGCACAGAAGGTCTGGTTAGCTGGTTGTGCAGTAATAGCAGGACCGGTTCCCGGGTTGATGGTATATGTTATATCTCTTGTTTGAGTGGCTGCACCTGAGGCAGTACCTGTAATAGTCAGCACATAAGAACCAGCGGCCAATGTATTGGTTCCTGTTAATCTGACTGTAACATTGTTACCCGGAGTTACCGTTGCACCTGGTATAAAGCTGACTGTTGTACCTGCAGGTGGTGTGCTTGCAGATACCGTGATCGGGTTAGAGAATCCACCGGCTGCGATTGTTCCCAGCACAATATCCATTGTAGCAGGTGCGGGGCAAGTAGCAGTAGCAGGTGCGGGGTTATTGAAACTGAAACCACCGGCTGTGGGAATCTGTGCTGTCCATACTCCACGGCCGTGGGTACCGGCAGCGATAGTACGGTCAAGCGGCCTGTACTTGATCATATCAGTACTTACATTCGGAAAACTTGGGTTTGCATTCCAAACAGTAGAAGCGCCGTTGAGCAAATCTGTTTCCCAAACACCGGTTGCTGTTGCGATATATGCTTTTGTATCTGTATCAGGATGGAAGAGGGCCCATCTTACAGGCATATCGGGCAGATTACCATCGCAGGCAGTCCAGGTAACACCGGCATCGGTTGTTCTCCATACGCTGGTAACACCAAAGTTGGAAAAACATGCAATCAGGTTATTATCATCAGAGCCGGTAACCACGCAGTTTAAGAAACCTGCAGAACCGGGAGGAGTGATAATGGTAGTAGTTGGTGTTGCGGTGTTCGCATTGTCTGCTCTGACAAGCCTGCTGGTAGAACCATTGCTGGTTCCAAAGAAAACCCTGTTAGCAGTATAGGGAGAAACATGCACGGCCGAAACCTGCATACCACCAAAATCAGCTACTGTAACAGTTGCAGAAGTGGTTCCGGTTTGCGGATTATCCCACCTGATATAGTTACCTGAGCCGGAGCAGAGATATATTTTATTATTGACATTGTCGTAATCCCAGGGGCTGACAAAACGGCCGCCTGTAAAGGAAACGTTGCCCCAGCTTACTCCACCATTCAAGCTTCTCCTGATATTATTATTAAAGGCAGCACCAAACTGAAATTGTGGTTCGTTCTGATCAATGGCGCAAAACATTCCATCACCGCCATAAAACTCTATTGAACTATCGAGACCGGGGTGATTAAGACGGTGCATACCGTTATCCTGTGCACCGGCGATGAAGTTGTTGACATCAGTAGGATGGATGGCCACAGAATAAAATTGTTTTATTCTTAATCCTTTGTTCCTGTCTCTTACAGTTGTACCGCCATTATCAGAGTAGTGAATACCACCATCGCAGGCAAACATTAGTTTTGTTCCATTATCCCACCATTGTATATCATGCTGGTCGGCATGTATATATTGGCCGGAAGTACCTACCCATACGGCAATTTTTACCCAACTGGTACCACCATTAGTTGTTTTGTAACATTCAAGGCCACCCACAATACATTCATTAGGATTGGCAGGGTTAACACCGCAGGAAATATCATACCAGCCTTGTCCGTTGGCCCATGTTCCTCCACCGGGTTGTACCGCCACAGCAGCCCAATTGGCGCCACCGTCAGTTGACCTCCAGATCGTAGGCACCTGGTGAGATGAATTATCGGGACAAGCATACAGAGTGTTGCCGCTTATACCCAGCTCTGTACGCTGGTTAAAAGTAGTGAACGGAGTAGTGGCACTTGTCCAGGTGCCTGCTGTAACTGTAGCAGGATTATCTGTAAAACGATAGCCAGATGTACTAAAAATACCAGTAGTAACATGCAAACGTCCTGCGGCTCCGGTTGAGCTTATTTCAAGATCGCAAACACTTGTACCAATACCTGAAGGGGTAATATCTGTCCAGGTGGCACCACCATCGGCAGAACGTTGCAAGCCAGTATTTCTTGTACCGAGGTATACATTGCCCTGGAAGTCGCAAAGTATCCTTGTCCCATTTAAAAAGCTGCTGGTACTGGACAGGAAGTTCCAGGTTGCGCCGGCATCCACACTTTTAAAAACACCAATACCCCTTACTGCATCTGCATTAGAATAAGATTCGCCAGTACACATATACATGATGTTCTGAAAACCGGGGCGGGGATCCTGGCATATGTCAGCAATAGCAAGGTTTGCAAGAAAATCATTGACGGGAACCCAGTTGGCGGGAGAAGCAGTGATATCTGTTGTTTTCCATAAACCGCCTGCAACGCTTCCAACAAAAACTGTTTTATGCGTAGGGTCGAGTGAGTCAATCATAGTAGCCCTGATCCTTCCTGATGTCTGGTCATCATTTGGGCGACTGTTACCATTTATACGGGAGAAGTCCCCGTTGGGGCCTCTTTCTATCCATGACAGGGCCTGAATAGCTTCAGTTCTGCTGAGCTGTTTAGCCGCTTCTGTCTGTTCCATTGCAATACGCCATTTCTCCCATGGGACTTTGCCGGTTGCAGGATCTTTGGTCTGTAATATTTCATATGCAATGGCCTGATCAATACCATCGTATTCTTCATCTTCTTCATAAACTGTTTCAGCTTTGTCAGTTTTTTTCTGCTGGCACCCTGTGAGGACAGCAAAAGAGAGATATGCCACTAAAGATGCAGCAACCAAAATCGGGTAAATTTTTCGCATAGCCGGTGATTAAATGATAGAATTGAGTGTAGTTATTTAAGCAGGTGAAATTAAGAAAATACCTCAAACAAAAACTCTTATACCACAAACAGGGTATCATGGGGCTGCGAAACTAAAGGCAGGACTATTTTACAGCTATCATGCTGATTTCCACATTCACAAATTTGGGAAGGGCAGATACCTGAACAGTTTCCCGTGCGGGAAATTCGCTTTCGAAGTATTTACCATAAACGGCATTGATCTCACCAAACTGGTTCATATCCGTAATGAAAATCGTTGTTTTTACCACCTGGTTTAAATCCATCCCTGCTTCCTGCAAGATAGCCCTGAGGTTATGCATTACCTGGTGGGTTTCTTCCTGTATGTCTTTGTTCTTTAATTCCCCGGTGGCAGGGTCAATACAAATTTGCCCGGAAATAAAGAGCAGATTACCCGTTAATACAGCCTGGTTATAAGGACCAATTGGTGAAGGTGCACTGGAAGTGTTGATAATGGTCTTGCTCATGGTTAGCTTTTAAAATTCAATGGAACGAATTTAGCTTTATACGTTTTCTTTGCAAAAAAGGATTATGAAGATAGTGGTGATAACAAATGAGGTGCTAAAAGAAGAACTGCTGGCACAAGGCCTGCAGGTGGCCGTGCAGGTGGATTGGCAGGATGAACCTGGCCCGGTGCCCGATGCTGATGCATACATAGATCTTTTGTTTAACCTTTCTGCTGAAAGAACAGACAAGCTGAAATCATTACAACCTGCAGCGATCATAGTAAACAGCGTTATTAATACATCGGCTGAGCTGCCTGGTGGTTTTATCCGAATCAATGGCTGGAGAAGTTTTATTAAAAGAACACTGGTTGAAGCAAGTTGTAAGGATGCTGATAAAGCAGCAGCAGAAAAAATATTCTCCTGTTTCAATAAAACCGTTGAATGGGTACCGGATATCCCGGGCTTCATCACTCCACGGGTTACCAGCATGGTCATCAACGAAGCATATTTTACGCTGGATGAAAAAGTAAGCAGTAAAGAAGAGATCGATACAGCGATGAAACTGGGAACGAATTATCCTTATGGTCCGTTTGAATGGAGTACCATCATCGGTTTAAAGAATGTGTTTGAGCTCTTAACTGTCCTGTCAAAAACCAATTCCCGTTACACTGCATCTTCTTTATTACAAAAAGAGGCCTTGTCATAAATGAGCCTGATCCTGAATATAGATACCGCAATTGAAACCGCTTCTGTTTGTCTTGCAAAAGATGAAGAAATACTGCAACTAACTGTAAACGAAAACCGAAACAACCAGGCTGCATGGCTGCATAAAGCAGTAGCTGATATGCTGCAAAAAAATAATTGCAAGGCCAGCGAATTAAATGCAGTTGCTGTAAGTATTGGCCCCGGCTCTTATACAGGATTAAGGGCAGGGTTAGCCGCAGCCAAAGGATTTTGTTTTGCCCTGAATATCCCATTGATCACTGTGGGTACACTTGAAACAATGGCTTATGCAGTGAAGGATGAAGCCACTGACCTTATCTGCCCGATGATCGATGCCCGCAGGATGGAAGTATTTGCGGCCGTTTATGATAATACATTACAAGAAATGGCAGTTCCACATGCATTGATTATTGATGAAAGCAGTTTCACACATTTATTATTTACATCAAGAGTACTTTTTTGTGGCAGTGGCAGCAAAAAGCTGCAATTACTTATCAAAAACAACAATGCTGTTTTTAGCCAAAGCACACATGATGCCTCTCATCTCGCAGTTTTGTCATACAATCGTTTTCGAAAAAAGGAATTTTCTGACCTCGCCTATACTGAGCCTTTGTATATCAAAGAATTTTACTCTCCTTCCCGCAAGGCCTGATTGAAAAATTCGTCTTAGAAAGTACTGAAAAGCCCGAAGGCATACCAGTATTAACAAATACTAAGGCAAAAAAGAGATTTGCGGAAGTAATTTTACCTCTTACCTCAACCAGTTGATTGATGAATAATTACTCGTTATTGCTGAATACGGACTCTGAGAATGGGATTTCACTGAAAGTGGACCTGCTGAATGTAAAAAAGGCAGCACTGGTATTACGGGCTATCAATCATAAACTCCGGCAGCAGATGCTGAAACTGATTGATGAACACGGAAAAATGACCGTGACAGAATTATATGTAAAGCTCAGGCTGGAACAATCTGTGGCTTCACAACACCTTGCTATTTTGCGTAAAGCCGGTTTTGTAAAAACAAACAGGGATGGAAAATTCATTTATTATTCCGTGAATACCAACCGCATGCAGGAACTCAACAAATTTGTAGAAGAACTGCTTGGTTAAATCGTTATCACTTTACCCGGAGTGTCCCGCTGAACCAGTCCGGGACATTTTTATTTAAATAAGTATTTTTGCTTCTTGCATTACAGGTATATTCTTCTTAAACCAACAAACTATGTATGTAAAACAGTTATATACAGGCTGTCTTAGTGAAGCCGCCTATTATATTGAAAGCAATGGCGAAGCCGCTGTTGTTGACCCGCTGAGGGATATTGATGCGTATCTTGAAATTGCCAACGAAAGAAAATCCCGTATCAAATACATTTTTGAAACTCATTTCCATGCTGATTTTGTAAGTGGCCATCTTGACCTGGGAAAGGTCACCGGTGCCCCGATAGTTTATGGACCGAACACCAATACAACATTCCCTGTGCATGTTGCAAAAGACGGGGAGACATTCCGGATAGGCGACCTTACCATTGAAGTACTGCACACTCCGGGACATACACTTGAATCAGCCTGTTATTTATTAAAAGATGCTGGTGGAAAAGATCATTGTGTATTTACCGGCGACACTTTATTTGTGGGTGATGTAGGCCGGCCTGACCTGGCACAAAAAGGTGCAGAGATCACTATGAATGACCTGGCCGGGATGATGTATGACAGCATTCATACAAAATTATTTCCGCTGGCTGATGATGTGATCGTATATCCGGCCCATGGCCCCGGCAGTTCCTGCGGTAAAAATCTCGGGCCTCATACTCATAGCACAATTGGTGAAGAGAAACAATCCAACTATGCCATGAAGGCTGCAACAAAAGAAGAGTTTATCAGCCAGGTGACTGATGGCATTACTGCACCTCCTTCTTATTTTCCTATCAATGCCAAAATAAATAAGGAAGGCTATGATAGTTTGGATAATGTGCTGGTGCAGGGACTGAAAGCATTATCCATTGAAGATTTTAAAAAACTAATGGCGGAAGATATTATGATCCTTGATACCCGTCATGCCGATGTGTTCACCCAAGGGTTTGTACCCGGTTCAATTTTTATCGGCCTTGAAGGCCGTTTTGCAGAATGGGCCGGCAGCCTGCTGCCTTTTGATGCACCGATGGTGCTGGTAACAGAACCCGGAAAAGAAAAAGAAACCATTATCCGGATGGCAAGGGTTGGTTTTGATAAAGTGAAAGGCTACCTGGATGGCGGTTATGATGCGTGGAAGAATGCCGGTGAAGCCATTGACATGATAATAGATGTGGAAGCAGATGAGCTGATGATGGATATACCGCATGATAACAACCTTGTTGTAGTAGATGTGCGACGCCCCACAGAATTTGCCGACGGCCATTTGAAAGATGCCCTGAACCTTCCATTGAACGATATGACAGATCCTGCCATGATGGCCAGCCTGGAAGAAGACCAGAACCTGTAT
Organism: Chitinophagaceae bacterium; assembly: GCA_037045605.1. Classification (GTDB taxonomy): domain Bacteria; phylum Bacteroidota; class Bacteroidia; order Chitinophagales; family Chitinophagaceae; genus JJ008. Next base: position 706,804 of record JBAOHK010000011.1, read on the forward strand.
GTACATTGTGCCGGTGGTTATCGCAGTGTCATTGCTGCTTCTTTGTTAAAGAGGCAGGGTATTCATAACCTGAGAAATGTAGTTGGCGGTTGGAGTAAAATAAAAGAACAGGAAAAGGCGGAGATAGTGAAAGAAACAAGTGTATTGAACTAAAGTCCGGCAAGCCAAACTGATAACAAATAAAAAGCCCTGTCATTTCTTGATATGACAGGGCTTTCTATCCTTTTAGATACTAATTACATTTTAGATTTTATCCAGTCATTCAGCGCAGGTGAACTTTCACAACTGATGATAACAGCATATCTTGGTTTATCTCCATTATGCACACCCACATGCCACAATCTTTGTGAGTCCACAACAAAGTGAGCTCCTTTAGGCATAGGTACTCTTGCTTCTGATTCTTTAATGGGTAAATTGTTTTCATCACTATCATACAGCAACATGTAACTGTCAGGATTATCGGTCAATTCAATCCACATCCTTACCACCCAGCCTTCATCACCGGGGTTCAGCCGGTTATTATCATCCCGGTGAACGGAACGTAATGCCTGATCATGGTTTTGCGGTTCCAGTTTTATGATCCGCACCCTTCCGAAATTGGCCGGGATAGATTTAATATAAGCCATGAGATTCGGACACAACTCAGCGTTGGGAGTAAAGATGGCATCCTTATCTGTTTTTCCATTTTCCCAAAAACCTTTGCACTCATTGGTACCATCACAGGAAGCCAGCGGAGCAAAGTTGGTGTCGCCACCACTTTTCCAGTCCATATAAGTAAGGTTTTCCCATTCAGATGAAGGGATATGCGATATATCAAGTGTCTTCATGATAGCATAGCCCTTGTCCTGCATTACCGGCATGCGGTAATGGGAAGTGCTTAACGGTATTTTTACAGACCAATGTTCACTATGGGGCCAGAATATGGCGGGAGCGGTTGACATAATGTTACTTTTGAGTTCCACAAAGTTAAAATTAATACCATTATAATTCTGCAATAGCCTGTTTAATAATTTCTTCTTCGAATTTGCAGTCGAGCCCAATCTCAAATTTTACGACTTCGGCCAGTAATAAAGCAAACAGTTTAGCCGACAAGTTACCATCCCCATCCCTGATCTTTATCGGGTCGTTGATCCCAATACCGATACCTTTTGCCACTCTTTCAGCATATTTTTCCGGCTGGTTGTTGGGACAGCATTCAGGGCAAACCCATTTCCCATTAACAAGAATCTTTTTGACAGACCCGATACAATCGTCAGCAGGCGCATACCTGTTAAAAAACTTATAGAGTGTATTATAGCTGCCGTCAATGTAGGTAATTGCTAATTCAATAAACCCCCTGATTCCCATAACCGGTGTTTTAAAAATAGCATGCTGTTTTAAATCCATACAAACCTGTCCTTTCCAAAACAGTTTTCCATTTTTTCTTGTTTTGATACAGGCAAAATTAAAAAACCTGATACCCAGGGCTGGCCCACCCTGCGCCGGTGTTTTGAGGAATAAGTTAGCGGCGTATGTAAAGGGCAAGTATTTTTTTTCCTGTTTGGAGTAAACAAGAAGCTCCTTTATGATTATCGTTTTCTTTGATGCATCGGTATATTCAAAAATTCTTTTAGGGGTGCAGGTGTCCTGTGCCTTTGAATAAGTGCAGAGTACGACTAAAAGGCCGAATACGAGACTTATCTTTTTCATTTTGACTATATTTAAAACTGAATGTAGCTAAAATTTAAAATTCAGGAAGGGTGTTTTCACCTTTTAAAACAACTGCTGTAATCATCAACCCAAACCAATGCTGCCGTCGAGAAATACCTGTCGTACTTTTTTCCTGATTGCCATTACCGGGTTTTTCTCTTTTTCTCTTTATGCTCAAAAACTCTCTTCCTTTCAACATTATACATTTCTCTCTGACTTTCCACAAAATTCAATTCAATCATTATACCAGGATAAAACCGGCTATCTCTGGATCGGCACAGAAAGCGGTTTAAACAAATACGATGGCAGAAGAATCATTAACTACAAGATGGGGTACAATGATAATTTTTACCTGTCTTCCAAAAGAATCAACCAAATCACAGCGGATGACAAGGGAAATTTATGGATAGCCACCAGCCTGGGAGGTATCAATATCATATCTCCACATGAAAGCCCTGAGAAGAACAGCCGGTTAAAAGTGTTATCTGATTCGATCAATAAAAAAATAGCGTCTGATTTTACCCCCTGCCTTAAAATCTTAAAGAACAAGACCGTTGTTATAGCTGCTGACACAGGTATATGCATCTATAACCCTGTAAACAACCATATACAACGAACCCGTTCTTTCTACTATCAGCAACAGGAAATAAGATGTGATATCATTAAAATTGAAGAAACCGGGAACGGTGATATACTGCTGGCATCTTCTACTGCAGGGGTTTTGCTGCTTGATCAGAATTTTTCCGTTAAACAGTATTGGAGCTCACCACTATTTAACCAGGGTGAGAATTTGCAAATCATAGACATTCTGCCTGTATCGCCCGGTTCTCTATTTATAGCCACCGCATCCGGGTTATACAAACTATACCTGAACCCTACCCATTCGCTTAAACGGCTTGATGACCAGGACAGTGTTGCCTTATCTTCTTTACGGATCAACTGCCTTGCCTTTGACCGCCTTAACAATCAAATCCTGGCAGGAACTAACAGCAGCGGAGTAATTACACTTGATACCAATGGTGTAATAACTGATCATCTTGCTGATAATTTTAAAGTACAACGACTGCACAGTAATACTATTTATTCTTTGTTAATAGCCCCCAACAATGCGGGGTATTGGATCGGAACAAGAAACGGATTGTCCAAGTTTTTCAGGGAAGAGGATAAATTCGGGGGTTATAAGCTACAGACACCTGAGGATGGCTCCCCGCTTTCAGTTTACCCAATTTATACTGAAGACAATGAAAATATTCTGCTGGGTACTGCAAAATCACTTGTTCTTGTAAATCTGAAAACGGGAGTAAAAAAGGATATTCCCTCACCCACCGGGCAAACACTTCGCTTTAATGCAATTTGTAAAGTGTCGGATAATCTATATTTATTCGGCACCCGGGAAGGTCTCTATTATTCCAGCAGCTATACCAACCCGGTACTTGAAAAGCTCTCCCTGAAACATACGGAATTAAGAGCTTTTGACAAGTTCAATATCCTCTGCATACTCCCCCTTGACAATAACACTATACTCATCGGTTCGAAAGAAGATAATACAGGAGGTCTTATTCAATGGGACAGAGTTAAAAAGACAACTACCCACTTTGTCAATATTCCGGGAAACCCTTCTTCGCTTCCCAGCAACACCATTAATTTTCTGAACAGGTCCCAGGGAAAAGAGATTGTTGTATGCACCAATAACGGTCTTTGTTATTTTAATCCATCATCATCTTCCTTTACCCCGTTGCCAGCAAGAAGTAATAACGTCATTAACTATAAGCAAGTAATGTTTGCCCTGAGTAAAAATAAAACATTGTGGATCGCCACTTATGGCGGCGGGCTTAATAAATACGATCAGGCTACAGGAAAAATAGATTACATCACAGAAAAGGAAGGGCTATCCAATAATGATATCTATACTATTTATTCTGACAATTCCGATTATTTATGGATGAGTACCAACGGTGGATTGATCTCATTCAACACTCAAACAGGAAAAGTCAGAAACTATGACAAAGCTGATGGCCTGCTGAACAATGAATTTAACAGGACCAGTAGTTTTAAGTCAGGAGATACATTGTATTTCGGTGGCATCTCCGGCATTAATTATTTCAATTGCAATATATTCAACGAGAGTAAAAGTGTACCTATTGCGGACATTCCCCGGATAACTGTATTAAGACAGGGAAAAGAGGTAACCCATTTCCCGGACAGCTCGGGTAAATTAGTATTAAGTTACAAAAGCAACACCCTTAAGTTTTATTTCTCTTCTCCTTATTATGTGAATCCGGGTAAAACGACATTTTATTACAGGCTGTTACCTGAACAAACGGAATGGATAAATAATGGCACCACTGATGAGCTGATCATTTCACAACTGCAACCCGGCCATTATACCCTTGAGGTAAAAACCATGAGCAGCGAGGGCATACAGAGTAGTAATGTTAAAAGTATTTTCATTAATATAACTCCACCGTGGTACCAAACGTGGTGGTTCAAAACGCTTCTTGTACTCGCCGTAATTGCTGCAGCATACAGTTTATACCGTATGCGTATCAGCCAGCTAAAGAAAGAAGAAAAGATCCGCAACCAACTTGCCAGTGACCTGCATGATGACCTTGGCAGTACCTTAAACAGTGTGAAAGTATACAGCAACCTTGCAATGATGGAAAAAGAGAATCTGGGTCACCTTATAAAAATAAAAGAGAGTACCCAGGATGCAATTGCCGGTGTGAGGGACCTGATATGGGTGCTGGATGATAAAAAAGATACGATACAGGACTTGCTGACAAGGGTAATGCAGTTTGCCGGCCCTATCTGTGAGGCCAACCAGGTACAGTTCATCCAGACCGTTGAAAACGGTTTATACCAATTCAACCTTGGTAAAGAGGAAAAAAGGAATCTTTATATGATACTGAAGGAATCAATAAACAATAGTATCAAGTATGCCGGATGCAGGCAAATAGAGTTAAAGATCTGGCAGGAGGGTAAAAAAATAAGGCTATCCCTTGGTGATGACGGAAAGGGATTTGACGCTGAAAGAATCAAAGAGGGCAATGGTTTGAAAAACATAAGAAACAGGGCCAGGGAAATCGGGTATAAAAACTCAATAAGTTCCTCCGCTGATAATGGAACAACTATCCTGCTTGCAAAAACCTGATCATATTTTTACAATACCATTTTTAATAGCATAAATAGCCAGGCCGGTCCTTGTCTTGATATTCAATTTTTCGAAAAGGGTGTCCCTGTAGCCGTCAATGGTACGGGGACTGAGGTGCATTTCAGCAGCAATTTCTTTATAGGTCATTTCTGAGCAGGCCAGTTTGAGGAAGTCGGTTTCCCTTTCGGTCAGGTTCAATATTTTCCGGGTGTTGTTTCCTTCGTCTTCCATATCGGTAATAGTACGCATCAGCCTGCCCGTCACCATCTCAGAATAATAGAATCCTTTATTAAAAACAGATTCAATGGCGGTTTTGAGCTCTGCCGGTTCAGCATCCTTGAGTATATAGCCCCTGACACCATTTTTCAGCATCCTTATAATTGCTGTTTCATCATCGTACATGCTTAGTGCAAGTACTTTTATATCCGGATAATTCTCCTTTAACCAGAGAGAGGTTTCGTAACCATCCTTTTCCGGCATATTAATATCCAGCAATACCAGGTCAGGTATATTTCCCTTTGCTATGCTTTCAGTCAGTTCCCGCCCATTATCGGATTCAAGAACGACCGCATATCCAAAATTCTGAACAAGATTAGCCACTCCTTTCCTGAGCAGGGTATGATCATCTGCAAGAGCTATTTTTTTCATGTAGTCGTTTTTACCGGGCTGTTATTTAAGTTCTTTACCTGTTTAGCCAAATTACGCAAATCGCTGATAGCTTTACCGATCAGGTTTCCTGACTCTTCGAGTTTTTCAACTGATGTGACCTTGTCATTAAAATCAAGTCCTGCCAATTTAATCTTTGCCAGACAAAGTACCTGGTTTACGTTCTCATATACTTCCTTTTCAAAAGTCCTGATAAAATCACCCTGGCTTTCCACCCTGTTGAGCAGTTCTTTATTCTGTTGTAAAAAATCCGGCTTATTTTTTTTCATTGATAAGTTTTTTCTTCATCAACCGAAATAGCTCTCCAATATCACAATATTAGCAAAGCCCTTTTTTAGCCATACCGTGAAAAACACGGTACTTATTTTCCGCTTTTCCCCCCTCTTTTCTTCCTTTTTCTATACACAGCTTTACACCTGTTAGCTTTTACTGAAAGAATCATACCTGTGAAAACCCTATTCATTCATTTAAAAAAAAACAGGTTATGAAACTAAAACAACTTCTTTTGCTATTCTTTTTGCTGATCGCTTCTTGTCTGCTCAGTTTTTCCCTTTTTGCGCAAACCACTGCCGGGTTGCTGGCACATTTTAAGCTGGATGGCAGTACCGCCAATATCGGTCCGGCGAATGTTACTGCCTCAGCCATCAGTACCACTTACACCACCAACAATGCAGGCGGCACCAATAAAGCCTTACAGTTTGGTGGCAACTTAAACTCGTATATCGATTTTACTGACAATGGCAACCTTGACTTTACCGGTACTCAAAATTTCACTATTTCCTTTTCATTCTATTTTAACGGCAGCATCCACCAGTGGGATGATTGACAACTGCCTGAACTATGGTGGCTGGGGGGTCTGGCTCTGGTCAACCGTTGCAGGTACCTGGAACCTGCAATTCAACTACAAGAACAATTCTGTAGGAAGTGCTGCAGCCACGGCATTTACTATTGGAACCTGGCATTATGTAGCCGCTGTGAGGAATAATGGTACTATATCTCTTTATATTGACGGAGTGTTCCGGCTATCTGCTACAGAAGGAACCACCGCCCCGACTTATCCAATCAATATGCAGGCAGGGGCTATGTGCTATGGCAATTTTTCACCACCCCGGTACAATCCTTTTGGTGGTAAAATAGATGAGATAAGAATTTATAACCGGGCACTTTCAGCCGCCGAAATCGTTACGTTAACGCCTTTCTCACTGCCATCCAAACTGGGTGAGTTTACGGCTATCAAAAAAGCCTCCGGCATTCAACTGAACTGGGAAACTTTTTCTGAACAAAACACTTCCCGTTTTGAAATAGAAAGAAGTGCTGACGGAACCAATTTCAGCCCAATCGGGGTTGTAAGTGCAGCAGGCAATTCTGCTGATAAAAGATCTTACTCTTTCATTGATAACCTGCCATCCGGCAACACCAATTTCTATCGCCTGAAGCTTGTTGATATTGATGGCGCATTAACTTACAGCAGGATCGTTGCAGTAAAGAATGAAAACCTGTTCACACTCCAGGTTTTCCCAAATCCTGTAAATGATTTTCTGCAGGTACAATTTCCGGTTGCTAAAAGAGAAGCTGTTCAAATCAACATAACCGATGCTGCGGGAAAGATTGTTTACTCGAAACAAATACAACTAAGCGAGGGAAATAACGCCGCCAGCATCCCGGTACATCATCTACCAAAAGGCATGTATTATCTCATTGTTGACGGAAGTAATGGAAGGCAATCAAAAACATTCATCCGGCAATAAATATTTTTCTTCTCATCCCTGTGTTTTTAAAAAGAGCTGGTCGTAAAGACCGGCTCTTTATTTTCCCAACGAAAAGTTAACGACCCCCTTTTTTCACCATTCGTCAGGAAATTGTCACCTCTCAGATAAATAAAAAAAAATCGCCACTCCGGGCTATTACTTTTGACGTACGAAGAATTTAGTAGTTGTGCCGCACACCAGCGTAACAGTTTTCGATTTCAAGCGTCATAACCATAGTTAAAGTATAGCCATGAAACTCAAAACCAATGTAACCCTCTGGGCAATGCTATTGCTTTGCCTGGGCGTTAATGCCCAAACTCCCGGTCCTAAACAACCCCCGGCAGCCAAACAATTAGCTGCGATACGGACTGCAAAACCTATAAAAATTGACGGCCTTATCAATGATGAAGCATGGAAGGATGCCCCAGTGATGACCGACCTGGTAGAATTCAGACCCGCTGTAGGTGCAGTAGAAAAACCTGAAACCAAAACTGTAAGCTATTTATTATACGATGATGAAGGAATTTATTTTGGCGGCTATTGCTATGAACGAACTAAAGACAGCATTGCTACTGAGCTGGCAGGCCGGGATGGATTTGGCACCAACGATTACATCGGGCTGATATTTGACACCTATTATGATAAACAAAACGGCTTCGAATATTTTATTACACCATTGGGTGAGCAGTGGGATGCCAAGATGACAACAAATGGTGAGGATTTTTCGTGGAATGCTGTTTGGAAAAGTGGCGCAGTGATCCATGCTGATGGATGGAGCTTTGAAATGTTCATTCCTTACTCTGCCATTCGCTTTGGTAAAAAAGAAGTGCAGAACTGGGGTATGAATATTACAAGAAGAAGAAGAAAGACCGAACAACAATACACATGGAATCCTATTGACCCTAATGTGAACGGTTTTCTTACCCAGGAAGGTATTTGGGCCGGTATTTCCAACATCAAACCCCCGTTGCGTTTACAATTCTCCCCATATTTCTCAACTTATATAAATCATTTTCCCATAAATCAACCCGGAGAAAAAAACTGGACCTCCTCTGTTAATGGTGGAATGGATGTGAAATATGGAATTAACCAGGCATTTACCCTTGATGCAACACTTATTCCGGATTTTGGCCAGGTAGTAAGTGATAATGTAATATTAAACCTTACTCCCTTTGAAGTAAAATATACCGAAAACAGGCCTTTCTTCAATGAAGGAACAGAGCTGTTCAGCAAAGGCAACCTGTTTTATGCAAGAAGGATTGGCATTGATCCTTTACTATTGCATTATCCGGAAGAGTATATTAATGGCGGTAATGAGATCGTACTAAAAAACCCTGCTGAATCAAAGCTGATCAATGCTACCAAAATTTCAGGCCGAACCCAAAAAGGCATGGGTGTTGGTATCCTGAATGCTGTTACCAATACCCGTTATGCTATTTTACAAGACCCAAACACAAAAGCTGAAAGAGAAGTGGTGATAGATCCGCTGACTAATTATAGTGTGATCGTTTTAGACCAGACTTTAAAAAACAATTCCAGTGTTTCTTTGGTAAATACAAACGTATGGAGAAGCGGTAATGATTATGATGCAAATGTAACGGCCGGGTTGTTTAGTTTTAACGACAAGAAAAACATGTGGAATGTAAACGGTAAGATCGCCAGCAGCAACCTGGTGGGCTATCTGCCCGATGGAAAAACACAAAGCGGCTATAGCCATAGTCTTGGATTTGGAAAGACAAGCGGACGCTTCAATTTCAATATCGGGCAGGACCTTACTAACGATAAATTCAACAGCAATGACCTCGGTTATTTCACCTTTGGCAATACGCTGGATCATTATGGCTGGGTCGGATATCGCTGGATAAAACCAACTAAATGGTACAATAACATTTATCTCAACTTTAATGTTTTTTATTCAAGACAACTCAAGCCTTCCAAATACCGCTCTGCCAATTTCAATGCAAATGTGAACGGCCAGTTGAAGAATCTTTGGTATGTAGGGGCCCTGGTTGGTTATGAGCCGAAGTATAATGATTTCTTTGAAGCAAGAAAAGCGGGGTATATTTTTCCGGGATGGTCAGATTATTTTCTGGATGCCTGGTTTGAAACCAATAATGCCAAAAAGTATGGCTTGTATGGAGAAGTTTTGTATATCAAAAGAACCCTGTTTAACAGCGAACGGTTTAATTTCAATATGAGCAACCGTTACCGGTTCAATGACAGATTAACCATTAGCCACCGGATCAATTTACAGCCTCAGAATAATAATACAGGATTTGCCGGATTTGACCCTGTAACCGCAGAACCGGTAATGGGCAAAAGGGATATTAAGAACGTAGAAAATATTTTGAACCTGAAATACAGTTTTAATGCCATGATGAATATCAATATCAGGGTTCGTCATTACTGGATCAAGGTTGACTATGATAAATTCTATACATTAAAAATTGATCAGCAACTTGCAGAAAACAATACTTTTATTCAGAGTGTGGATCAAAACTACAATGCATTCAATGTGGATGCTGTTTTTACCTGGCAGTATGCACCCGGAAGTTTTATTAATCTTGTCTGGAAAAATGCCGCACAGGATTTCAACCGGATTGTAGGTGATGGCTATTTTAAGAATTTTGGAAATACCATGAAAGCTGATGATAATAATAATTTATCACTTAAAGTCATCTACTTCCTCGATTACCTGCAGTTGAAAAAGAAAAAGAAAGACCCAAAATAAAAATAATCAGTACAACTAAAATCCCGTTTTGCTTATACCAAGACGGGATTTTTATTTCAATACCGGTCCATACTCTTCTTTCCATTCCCACTTCCAGCGGCGATGGCTCCAGAGATAGTTCGATGGTTGAGAACGGATGGATGACTCCACAAATTCGGCAAAGGCTTTTGTCATCTGCCCCTCTTTCAAGGTTGCTGCATCTGCTGTAACGAATTTAGTGTCGAGATGATAATGCCCTTTTTTGGTCCTGTAAAAATGGCCAAATACTATTGAAGCATTAATTGCAACTGCGCCTCTCTCAGCTCCTTTTACAAATGCTGTAGGGCGGTTAAAAAAATTTACCCAATAAGCATTGTTCGGATTACCGGGACTTTGGTCTGCTGCAGAGGCAAGCAGATGGGGTTTTTTGAGATATTGGAGGTAGGCACTTTTGAATTCTGTGGCCGGAATAAGTATGGTACCATACTTTCCTCTCATATCTTTCATTATTTTGTCAAAAGCTTTGTTGGAAACGGGCAGGTAAATACCCAGAAAAGGAAGTTTCATTTTTTTTACCAGCCCCCAGTTCACATATTCCCAGTTCATATTATGCATGCCGAGTAAGTGTATTGGCTTGCCTGTTTTGTACGCTTCTTCTATCCCTTCCAGGTTACAGGTAAATCTCTTATCTATATCCTTATTATTCCAGGAGAGGAATTTGATCGTTTCAATAAAAGTATCCGTAAGGCTATGGTAAAAATCTTTTGCAATTCTTTTTCTTTCTTTTTCTGTTTTCTCCGGAAAGGCGACCTTCAGATTACCCAGCACTACATCCCGGCGGTATTTGAATACATAGAAGATAAGGGCATAAAAAAAATTGGAAAAAAGATATAACACCGGCAGAGGCAAAAAAGAAAATAACCGGAGAATTCCGTACAGAAAATAATACATAGCCAGCAAAGATAACCACTACAAAACGATGTTCTGAACAAGGTTGCTCTTACCCGGGTAATCGGTATTATAATGCAAGCCACGGCTTTCTTTACGGAACCCGGCACCTTTTACGATCAGGTAGCCGACAGTTATCATATTACGCAGTTCCAGCAACTGCGGTGATACCGAAGTACTTTCATATAATTGCTCCGTTTCTTCCCATAACAGATCAAGGCGGCGCATGGCCCTTTGCAAACGAACATTGTTGCGAACAATACCCACATAATCGCTCATCACCTGCTGCAATTCTTTCAGGCTTTGTGTTATCAGGATCATCTCCTTTGGCTCAGTTGTGCCTTTTGCATTCCAGTCGGGAATATTGTCATTATATAAAATGCTGTCAGCTTTGTCAACCGTATCCAAATAACAGCGATGAGCAAATACCATTGCTTCGAGCAGTGAGTTGCTGGCCAGGCGATTGGCACCGTGCAATCCTGTTGAGGCACATTCACCACAGGCATATAAATTACGGATAGAACTTCTGCCCCATTCGTCTGTTTTTATACCTCCACAACTGTAGTGAGCCGCAGGAGCAACCGGTATCATATGTTTGGTGATATCAATACCGATGGACAAACATTTCTCATAAATATTCGGGAAGTGTTCAGTGAATTTCTCTTTCGTAAAATGACGACAATCCAACCAGACATGTTCTGTACCGGTACGTTTCATTTCGTTATCAATGGCTCTGGCCACAATATCCCTTGGGGCAAGGTCTTTTCTCTCATCATATTTTTCCATGAAAGCTTCACCATCCTTGTTTCGCAAAATACCACCATCACCACGGACAGCTTCGGTAATTAAAAAAGCCTGCCCCCTTACACCCGGCTCATATAAAGCGGTGGGATGAAACTGGATGAACTCCATGTTCTCAATTCTGCCTTTTGCCCGGTACACCATCGCCACACCATCACCTGTTGCAATGGATGGGTTGGTAGTTGTTCTGTAAACCTGCCCGTTACCACCCGTTGCCAGCAATGTGATTTTAGAAAGTATTTTCTCAATCTTATTCGTTTCAAGATTGAGTACATATACACCATAGCATTCAACATCAGGTGTTGCTTTATTAACAAGGTAGCCGAGATGATGCTGAGTAATAATATCAACAACAAAGCAATGCTTTACAAACTCAATATTCCTTTGTGCGGCTACTGCATCAATCAAAGCCCTTTCCATTTCTTTTCCTGTTACATCCTTATGATGCAGGATACGATACTCGGAATGCCCACCTTCTTTACCTCTTTTATAGTCCCCATCTTCTTCCTTATCAAACCGGGCACCCCAGTCAATTATTTCCTGCACTCTCTCAGGACCCTCCTTCACTACTATTTCCACTACATTCCTGTTACAAAGTCCATCGCCGGCAATCAATGTATCATCAATATGTTTTTCGAAGCTGTCGTTCTCCAAATCGTTCACTACCGCTATTCCCCCCTGTGCATATTTGGTATTGGTTTCATCAGCTGTGGCTTTTGTCATTACCAATACTTTCTTATCCGGGAACTGATTTGCCACTTTCAGGGCATACGTAAGCCCTGCAATACCTGAACCTATCACTAAGAAATCTGTCTGCTGCATACATCTACCCTTAAAAGGAAACGTTTTACGTTAAATAAATTGTTTACTCTTTCAACCCACGAATATACTTAATAGCTCCTTCAGCAATCAAGAACTGGGCAAACCCATAAGTAAGCATTATTAAGACACCGGCCAGTTCGAAAGGTTGATAGAATTTATTGATAGCAAGTACTGAATCAGATATGACAAATAATAAAGCTCCCAACATCATCCACTTACCGGCCTGCCTGTTTTTTATGAACAGCATGTGCATGGCCAGCATGAACATGAAACTGATAACAATTCCATAAATGCGGACTGGTAATTTCATTTCACCAAGATATGGAGATAACCAAACGATAAGAGCTGCATAATACACTACTACCACTGCCAATAACCAGGGATTGCTTTTAATGCCCTCCCTGATCCGCACATGATGAAAGAAAATGATATAGAAAATATGAGCCAGCAGAAAAGACGATAATCCCAACAAAAAGAAAATTTCTTTTTTCGCCTGGAACATCAGTAACACATCGCCTCCCCATGAAAAGAACAAGGCAGCGGTTACCCATTTCTTCAAACCACTGGCAATACTATTTGTTTGCGAAACGAAATAGCCGGTAAGAACAGGAATTATCAGTGGCTTGGAAATATATTGCAGCATTTCATTGTTAACCTGAATACCAATGATTTCGGCTGCAAGTACAAACAGGAAAGCAATAAGCCAGTATTGTCTTTTCATTTTTTGAATTTATGCGTCAACCCAGGCATCACTTTCCTTAATCAGGCTGATCAATTCTTCCACTGCCACTTCACTGTTCACATTACGTTTCATTACTTCCCTGCCCTTGTATAAAGTAATTTTACCAGGGCCACTGCCTACATAGCCAAAATCGGCATCAGCCATTTCTCCGGGGCCATTAACAATACAACCCATGATGGCGATCTTCACTCCTTTCAAATGATTAGTGACAGCCCTGATCTTTGCAGTTGTTTCCTGCAGGTCGAATAAGGTCCGGCCGCAACTTGGACAACTGATATATTCTGTTTTTGAAATCCTTGTTCTTGTAGCCTGTAAAATACTAAAAGCTGTATTGTTCGTAAACTGGTAAATGTCTTTTACTTCGAGGTAAGTTCTTCCGGTTGCTTTTATATTCTCCAGTTTTGACTTGCTGCTATATCCAAGGCATATACCATCACCCAATCCTTCCAGGAACAAAGCACCTGTTTCAGTAGCAAAATGAATCAAATGTTCATCAGGGGTTTGCGAATCACTGTCGGTTATTAAAACAACCGGGTTTTTAATACTCCTGTTCATCAACTCCACGAACATTCTGCGTACAGACTGCATGGCATTCGAACGGGTTGAGTTAAGACAAATAACAACGGTTGGGCTGTTCGCCAGCTCGTCCATATATGCATAATCATTTACAGCCGTTTCATCACTATAACAATCAACCATTACAAAGTTGATTGACTGGCTTCTCAATTCCGCCTCAGCAAATCCCTTATCTGAATAAATAGGATAATATTTTGTTTTGTTTTTCGCCTCCACCCATGCTGCAGGATAAACGATCACCTTCAGTGTGCCGGGTAACTCAAAATCCAACAACTGATGCCCGGTGAAGATATAATCTGCTGCTGCATCTCCAATAGTCCATTTATCTGTCGGCTCATTATAAGTGTATCCAACACTTTGCAAATGTTGCCGGGTTATTTTTTCAATACTGCTGAGATCGGCAACTACTACCGGCACTTGTTTACCGCCGATATTATCAACTGCAAATGTTTCTCTTCTTTTATACTCAAAGGGAGAATAAGGGAATTTTTCGATTACAGGAACTACTCCTTGTTTTCCTGCCACAGATCCGGTATTCGAATACCTCTTTACCAAATCCTTACATACCGGTATTTCAAATTCGGGGTCTTCCGTTAACGACACCCGAATCGTATCACCAATACCGTCTTCCAATAATGTTCCGATACCCACAGCAGATTTTATCCTGCCGTCTTCTCCATCGCCAGCTTCTGTTACACCGAGATGCAATGGATAAATTTCCCCAAACTCCTCAAACATGTTTTTGATCAGCAGCCTATAAGCCTGTACCATCACCTGCGGGTTACTGCTCTTCATGCTCAGCACTATATTATGATAGGTCTCGGCCCTTGCTATCCGCAGAAATTCCATCGCACTTTCCACCATCCCGACCGGAGTGTCACCATAACGGCTCATAATTCTGTCGCTTAGTGAACCATGATTGGTGCCAATACGCATGGCTGTACCATACTCTTTACAGATCCTAACCAACGGCGTAAATCTTTCCCGGATACGGCCGATCTCTTCAGCATACTCTGCATCTGTATACTCTATCTGTTCAAATTTTTTCTTATCTACATAATTGCCGGGATTGACCCTTACTTTTTCTACAATCCTTGCAGCAATTTCAGCAGCATTGGGAGTGAAATGTATATCAGCAACCAGTGGAGTGCTGTATCCCCTTTTCTTCAATTCATTTTTAATGTTCAATAGATTTTCGGCTTCTTTTTTAGATGGGGCTGTTATCCGGACCAGTTCAGCACCGGCCTCAATACAGCGGATGCTTTGTTCCACTGTTGCAATAGTATCCATTGTATCAGTGGTCGTCATCGTTTGCACCCGGATGGGATGGAAATTGCCAAGCAGCAGGTCTCCAACGTTAACCTCTTTAGTTATAAGCCGTTTATATTGAGTAAGTGATTCGCAGTACAATTGCATAATTGCAAAACTATGCAAAGAACGGGAAGCAATGTTTACCAATCTTTGGCCTGTGAGCTGCCTGTTTTTGTCTTGTCTTTTTGTACTCTCTGCTGCACTTCTTTCTCTTTTTGTTGCAATAATTTCAGCCGTTGTTCAGCTTCTTTAGGATTCATTTTAGACTGAGGCTGTTTCTTCTGGTCTTCCTTCTTTTTCTTTTGCTGGTCGTTTTCTTTTTTCTTCTGTGAATTCTTTTTCTTTAGCTCCAGCAGTGCTTTTTGCAGGTTCTCCCGGGCCATTTTATCATCCGGGTTATTGCGGAGAGCATTTTTGTAAGCTTCGATACTTTCTTCCAGGTTTTGTTGCTGGCTTAGTATCACTCCTTTATTATAAAATGCTTTGGAACGTATCTCTTTGTCAACAATTGTATTGGCTACTTCAGCAAATATCCTGGCGGCATCTACTTTTTTATCCTGCTTATATAATGAGCTGGCCTGGTTAAATTTTGCCCTATTATCCGAAGGGTCGGCCTCAACCGCTTTGCTGTATTGCTCCGTTGCTTTTGCAAATTGTTGTTGCCTGTAATATTCATTGCCCGCCTGTATCAGTTTTTCAGCTGCCTTTAACTGGCTGAAAGAATACAACGAAACAAAAAGGGATAATATGGTCAGGATATTTTTCATGCAATCATCTTTTTCCTTTCAGGAATAAAATTTTCCAGCAACAATAAAAGAAACATGGCTGCTGTAAACCATATAAAATATGTTTTAAAGCTTACCTGTGACAGGTCTGTAAAACTTTTTCTGTCAATTTGTGATAACTGTTTTGTTAATGCTGCAACTGCTTCGTCACTGCTTTGCAACCTGATATAAATCCCGTTGGTTTCATTTGCGATTTCTTTTAATACTTCTTCATTTAGTTTTGAAACAACCGTATTACCTGCATCATCCTTTTTCACATCACCGGTTGCCGGATCTGGTATGGTTGAACCTTCCGGCGAACCTATGCCAATGGTATTAATCATTACACCCTGCTCTGAAAGGTTTTTTGCCGTGGCTACAGCATCTTCATCATGATCTTCGCCATCGGAAATAAGCAGCACTGTCTTAAATTTTTTATCCGCAGCATTAAATGCGTTGGCACTCATACTCAGGGCATCGCTTATCACTGTTCCCTGCTGTGGCACCACATCCGGACCGGCAGATGATACGAACAACTGAGCGGCACCATGATCCGTGGTCAAAGGCATTTGCAAGTAAGCTTTACCAGCAAAAACAACCAGGGCAATTCTGTCGTCAGGCATTTCATTCATCAGTTTATTAATAAACTGTTTTGCCCTTTCCAACCGGTTGGGGGCAAGGTCTTGTGCCAGCATACTTTTGCTTACATCCAGCGCAATGGCAATATCAATTCCTTTTCTGTTCACCGCTTCAGTATCACCGGGTTTCCGGGGATTCATTACTGCAATAATTCCGAATGTAAATGCAACTGAAACAACAATAAATTTTGAAGTAAATAAGTAAGAGGAATAGTTGCTGATTAATGCCTTTACAAGCTTCTCATCGCCTATTCGCCCTGTTACTTTCTTTTTCCAGTACAAAAGGCCGGCAAATAGTGCAGCCAGCACAACAATGCCCGTCAAAAGCCAGATAAATTCTTTATGTTGAAATTGAAACATTAGCTCAGAGGTTGTACTGTCTGCAATAAAAGTACCAGAATTATAAATCGTCTAAATGCCTGAGAAAAACATCAGTAGCATCTTCACCGGCAACTCCCTTTTTCTTTTTCCTGCTTCTGAACAGTAATACAAAAAAAATAGCCCCCGCTGCCATGATCGCAATAAATACTAAAGTATCAACAGGAGGCATAATCAACGTATTTACATTTTCCCTTCAAAGAATCCTAAATACTTCAGCATATCCTTCAACATTTTGATGCGGACAGGCTTCATATCAAAATCTTTATCCGCCGATTCCACATTCAATACGAAAAAATAGGGGTGGCCATTTTCTTCTACCCAGCCTGCTACCCAGCCGAGTGAATGGCCGTTCTCCGTATGAAGCCCCAGCCGGTTTTATAACGCCAGCCTGTAATTGGCGTTATTTTCAAACAGCATTGCCCTCTTCACTGCCTCCTGGTAACTTTTAAAGAAATGGCAGCTGATCAAAATATAACCGCTTTACCAAACCCAGTTGCTTCGTCCGGTGTTATTTTTAAAGTGAATTATCCAGCCAGAAAGTATCAATAGCTGTTTTTATTTTTTGTGTACCGTATTTCAAACTATCCAGCCATAGTCTGCATGGTATCTTTCCCGATCCTTCTTGCCACTTCCTGGTAATATGGAACAGATGATACCCGGAATGCTTCATACATACTCAAGTCTTTGTTCCAGTCTGCATACATTTCTTGTTACTCCATCCCATTTTATAACCATGCTATCGCTGCATGATCTTTCCGGTTTGCAAGCCGATCAGTGAATTCACAATTTTAAAAGTAGAGGCGGGCGAATAACTGCTATCCCGGTAACGGCCAAGGTTATGTACTGTGAATTGCCCGGTACGCATTATCCATCAGGGCAAAGCAGCCCTCCACTTTATTCTCATCAAAATACTTCTTCAGGCTTTTGTCCTGTCTTCACATTATTCTGGTGAACAGGACTTGAAAAAAAGCAAGCACCATCAGGCAGTAAGCAGCAGACTTTCATCTACTATCAAAAATTTGGGCAAAGGTAGCCGTCATTTCTACCCGCTTGTCAAAACAGCTTTCTGATAGCTGCTCACTTTATAACTGTCAACGGAAGGACTGTCTTCTGTTCCGCTACCAGTAGTAGTAATTGGGTTTAGCGGGAATAGCTGAAAAATTCGACCATCAGCTTATCACCTTCCATCCAGTAGTTGTTGATGATGGTAGTTGCCCATTACCGTAAAAGCACCGCAAAACTTATTGCCCACCCAAAACTGATCGAGCACAATACCGTTCAGTTCATCAATCACCCAATGCCCTTTGGCGGCATCTTTTGCTTTTAACAAGTAAGGGCGGTTGTCTTCCGCCGCTGACCCATAAATTATTTGCCAGGTGTAGTTACCTGTACTGTCACCCGGCATGTATCCGCAGTTCCATATTTACTTTCTGAGGGTCCGTTTTACCGGTTTTGTACCATTGCAATTCCCCTTTCCAGTTACCGGCCCAGCTCTGCGGAAAACTGGTTGACTGACCAGATAGCTGAAAGAGAAATAAAGAGTGCTACAATAAAATGAGTAAGATCGCATAGATGCTGTTTATCAAAAATAAAAATCCCGTCTCGTTTGTAACGGGACGGGAGCAAATTTCTTTTAGCTGTTAACGTCTACAGGTAAATACCATTTTTCAGTCGGTAATGCTTATTACCCTGACAATCCCTTTTAGTGGCGGCACAGGAACTTAACACAAATGTTGCTACGGCTACAGCGGCTAAACAAAGCAATAATTTTTTCATACTCTTTTCAAAAAAGTTAGGTACAGCTTTCGCAAATGCTACAGCGTACGGGTAAACAAATCAGTTATGGAAATTTCAGCGGAATTGGTGGGTAGAGTTTTATATCATCGTAGTAGGTAACGAAAATAATGCCGGGATATTATTTTTCATAGCATCCTGTTGTTTTTTTTATTTTTTAATTAAGAAATTGCCCTTAGTCAATACATTTTATCGTAAAAACACTAATTCAGGTAACTTTACGTCCTAAACAATCACAAATATGAAAAGGATCTTCACTCCACTGCTTGCATCATCCCTGTTATTTATAGCCTGCAATAACAACGAAGTCAAAAGACAGTGTCACTATTACAAGCGAAGATGGCAAAGAACAGATTACTGTTGATGCCGGTAAGGCACAGAATGCAGCTATGGATATGCAGAAGGTAAAAGAAGAACTCGGCAAATTAACGCCACTCACCGCTGAGGAATTGAAAGCGTTGGTACCTGAACAGCTGATGGGTGCGACCCGTTCAGATGTAGATGTGAATGCTGCCATGGGTGCTTCTGTTGCCAGTGCTGATTATCAGGTAAATGACAGCACTGATATCCATCTCAATATTATTGACTGTGCGGGACCGGGTGGGGCTGGTATTTATGGAATGCAATACCTGGGATTATTCAATATCCAGCAGGAAGATGAAGATGAATACACTAAAACAATTGACTTTAACGGTGGCAAGGCATTTGAAAACTGCCAGAAGACCCGCAATGACTGTACTCTTACTTATTTCGGCGGCAGCCGCTTTCTCCATAACATTAGAAGGAAAGCAATGTAGGGATTGAAGCGTTGAAGGATGCTGCGAAGAGTTTAAAGATCAAATAATCCTGGTTTCATATAATAAATAAAAAGGCGTTTAAGATAAATGCCTTTTTTATTTAACTAATGTGACTTGTTGAAGATCAGCAACACAACAATAAAGGAAAGAAAATATAGTTTCCGGAAGCATTTTATCTTTCCGAAAAGGGATTACTATAATATCATTAGTTCACTACCATTGCGCTGATATTAGAAGACTATTTCAACACCCCCAGTTCCTTTCCAGTTTTTGTAAAAGCGGCAATTGCTTTATCCAAATGCCGTTGCTCATGAGCGGCACTCAATTGCACCCTTATCCGTGCCTGCCCTTTTGCCACCACCGGAAAAAAGAATCCAATCACATAAATTCCTTCCTCCAATAGTTTGGCTGCCATAGTTTGTGCCAGCACTGCATCATACAACATAATAGGAACGATAGGATGATCGCCGGGTTTGATATCGAAACCAGCTTCTGTCATTTTGGTACGGAAATATTTAGTGTTGTATTCCAGTTTATCCCTTAATTCAGTTGTCTCTGTTAACATATCCAGCACCGCAATAGATGCCCCCACGATAGAAGGGGCCAGTGTATTACTGAATAAATAAGGTCTAGATTTCTGACGCAGCATATCAATGACTTCTCTTTGCTGCCAGATGTAAATCCGCCGGACTGGCTCCACCCAAGTGCTTTACCCAGGGTGCCGGTAATGATATCGATCCTACCCATTACCCCACGGTATTCGTGTGTACCCCTTCCTGTTTTGCCCAAAAACCCGGATGAATGACATTCATCGATCATTATAATGGCATCATATTTATCGGCCAGTTCCACAGATCTTATCCAGTTGGGCAATTGTTCCATCCATACTGAATGAACCATCCGTAACGATAATACGGCTACGACAAGCTGCAGACTCTTTTAGTTTTACTTCCAGGTCTTCCATATTATTATGTTCATAGCGAAACCGCTGTGCCTTGCACAATCTTACCCCATCAATAATAGAAGCATGGTTCAGTGCATCAGAAATGATGGCATCCTGTTCATTAAACAACGGTTCAAACACACCGCCATTTGCATCAAAAGCGGCTGCATATAATATAGTATCTTCCGTGCCGAGGAATTGAGAAATTTTTTCTTCCAGTTCTTTATGAATATCCTGTGTTCCGCAGATAAAACGAACACTGCTCATGCCATAGCCCCGGTGGTCAATAGCCCTGTGTGCCGCTTCAATCACTTTGGGATGGCTGGAAAGGCCGAGGTAGTTATTGGCGCAGAAGTTCAGTACCGTTTTGCCGTTCACAATTATTTCGGCTCCCTGCGGACTTTCAATGATCCGCTCGGTTTTGTATAAGCCAGCCGTCTTTATATCTTCTACTTCTTTTGCAATGCGCTGTACCAGTTTTTCATTCATATAAGCATGGTTTAGTCACAAATATACTAGTGTATGACCAAGCCTGAAAAAGCCGGAGGCAGGGTTTTGATGCCCAATTCAAACCCGATTTTCTGCACTTTATCGGGAAAACCAGGCCCCTTATCATTATCGGCTTGACTTTAGAACAGGTATTCTTTAAGTTTGCTGTAACATTTTGTCAATTACTTTCGTCACAACCCAAAACCACTACCGTGCATAAAAAATACTTGATGAGCTTTGGCTTTGCCGCCGTTGTGCTGGTAGCCAGTTTGCTGACAATGATCAATGCCCCGCATTCACAAAAGGAGAAAGCAACCTGTTGCAAAAAAACGCAGCAATGCTCCGGCGAAAGAAAACCTGAGGCCCCGGCCGAGAGCACCCCGGAAAATCTTTCCCATCAATTTATCTCTTTACCTGTTTTATCCTATTGATTTTCAATTAATCAGATCAATAAAAAAAAATTTATCCTGCTGTAACTTATGGGTTGAATGCCCGTTTTATATCCGGCAGGCTTCTTAATTTATCTTTATCCTGCCATCCCGGCTGTTTATGACTGAAAGAGAGTACAATGAATGTGTGACTGCATACGCAGATAATGTGTATCGCTTCATCCTGAAAAATCTTCGTCATGAGGAAGATGCCCGGGATGTGGTACAGACTGCCTTTGAAAAAATGTGGCGCAACCGGGAAAATGTAGATGCGCAAAAAAGCAAATCTTATCTCTTTACAGTAGCTTATCACCAGATGATTGACCATATCCGCAAAGTGAAAAGGATACAATTGCGGGAAGAATTTGGTGATGAGGTGAGGATTCAAAATCAACCCGTCAATAACTTAAAGAAAGTGCTGGAAGAAGCATTGAGCCGGTTAAGTGAAACCCAGCGTTCTTTAGTATTGCTGAAAGATTATGAAGGATATAGTTATGAAGAAATAGGACAGATCATGAACCTGAACCCCAGCCAGGTAAAAGTGTATTTGCACAGGGCCAGGATACAGTTGAAGGAATATTTAGTGAAAATGGAAAACGTAATATAATAATGAGCATTAACCACCATAATTACGAAGAGTATTTTATCCTGTATATGGATAATGAACTCAGCAGCGATGACCGCCGCATGGTGGAGGCTTTTATTCAGCAACATCCGGATCTGAAGGAAGAGCTTGATGTATTGCTGCAATACAAATTAGTGCCTGATAACAATATCACTTTTACCGGGAAAGAGGAATTGATGAAATTAAATGGCGATTCTCCCATCACTTTTACCAATTACGATGAGTGGCTGGTTCTTTATATGGATAATGAGCTTACTGCCGCACAAAGGGTGGTTGTTGAACAATTCATGTCTGCTAATCCATCAGCAAAAGAGGAGCTGACTTTATTACAACGCACCCTGCTCCAGCCGGAAGAAATAGTTTTTACTGATAAAGCTTCTTTATACAGAAAGGAAGAGAAAGTAAAACCCACGCCGGTTCGCTGGTGGAGACTGGCCGCTGCTGCTGTGTTGCTGCTTGGCGTTGGTATTACAACTGCCATCCTGGTAAATAAAAATTCAACCAGCGGAGAGCAAATGGTGAAAGGAACCGTCCCGGAGAAAAAAACTACTATTGAACCTTCCGTTGTTACTCCTAAAGAATCCGGCAATCCTGTTAACCAGGAAATAGCTGCCGGTAATAATGAAGAAGATCCGGCTTTGGGTATCAAACAAAATAACAAAATGGCTGTTAAGGAAAAAAATAATGCTGTAAAGAACCAGCCTGCTGTGATCATCACACCACAGGTTGTAAAAGAAGAACCAGTTATGATTGCCAATAATGACAAACCAACCAACAATCTTCCGCAGCCACTGAACAATCCCAACATCAATAAGAATGATGCCGGCAATAATGTGATTGCCAGCAACAACTCTTCCAAAGAAATTATCAAACAGCAGGATGCATTAACAAATCCTGTTGTAACAACTCAGAACCCTTCTTCGTCAGATATAGTGTATGCATCTAATAACAATAATACAGATGCTGCCGAATTTGATCAGTCCGATGGTAAGAAAAACAAAAACCGTGGCTTCTTCCGGAAGGTGGCACGGACTTTTGAAAAAAGAACTAATATTGACCCTACCGATGATAACAGGTTATTGGTAGCCGGACTGTCCATCAAACTGAAATAATTTTTTATCAATTCTAAAAGCGATGAACATGAAAAGGATTTTTACCCTATGTGTAGCTTTGTGCACTATCGTAACAGCATTTGCACAGACAGATACAACCGGAAGACAAAATACACCGCCAGCAGATGATACCATCCGAATCGGCGGGATGATCATTATCCGCAAGGCAGGCAGCAAAGACAAAGAGGTAATAAAAGATGGTGAATATAAGATGCGGAACCGCCGTGGCAACAAGCCTTCTAACCTTACTACCAACTGGTGGATATTCGATATCGGTTTTGCTAATTACAACGATAAGTCCAACTATGTGACCGCCGCCGCTAATGGTTTTGTGGCCCCCGGCATCAATGAAGACGACCTCGAACTTAAATCGGGTAAATCAAGAAATGTCAATGTCTGGTTTTTTATGCAGAAACTGAATATTGCAAAGCATGTGCTGAACCTGAAATACGGACTTGGTCTTGAACTGAATAACTACTTTTTTGAAAATACCAAACTGGCATTTGCAAAAAATCCAACAGTGATCAGCGAAGGGGCTACCGATTTCAAGAAAGTAAAACTGGCTGCTGATTACCTGACAGTGCCCATCATGCTCAATATTAATTTTACACCCAACCGCAACAGGGGATTTGGCATCAGCGGCGGTATCAGTGCCGGTTATCTTTATTCATCCAGGTATAAGTCTAAAGTAGATGGAGATACCCGCAGGGTAAAAAACAGTTTCGACCTGGAGAAATTCAAACTCTCCTATATCGGCGAAATTGCCCTCGGTCCTGTTCGTCTTTACGGAAGTTACGCCATGAAGAATATGTGGGAAAAAGGCCTTGATATGACGCCGTATAACTTCGGTTTCCGGTTTAGTAACTGGTAAAACATATTTGAACTGTTTCCGGAAAAAGGAGGCTGCCTCAAAAGTGTATTGGAACACAAAGGGCACTAAGATTACACGAAGTACACCAGGGAAGTGAAACTGAAATTCAACTCCTTGTGTCCATTGTGATTTACTTTGTGCCCTTTGTGTTATTTTTTTAAATTGCTTTTGGGACAGCCTCTTTTTTTATCCACAGCAAAAATACCATGCAGACTTCCGCCCGGCTTCGCTTTTGTACAAAGTATCTTTTCTAAACGTCCCGTTAAAACATATCCACAGCCCATAATAAAAAATTGTGGCACTGCGTTTGAACAATTGGACGGTTACTGATTTTAGCCATGAAACTACCCTGAAAGATTTTTGTGCAGGCAGGTTACAAGTGGCGGTTATGAAAACACAAACACCTGATGAAAAACTTTGTCATTCTCATTTCTGTTTTTTTGGGAAGCAGTTTGCTGGCTTCCGAAGTCAATACTTCCGAAAGAACGAAATCTCATAAACGGTTCAGCTGGGATGCCGCCGGCCCGGTTGGGACTATTTCCATCATCATAGATAAATCAGATTATGAGTTGAATGTTTATGATGACAAAGGCTGGTATGCCACCTACCCGGTGGTGTTTGGCAACAGCAGCCTGGCCGATAAGAAAATGGAAGGCGACAAAAACACCCCTGAAGGAACTTTCCGCATCAACGCCAAACGGGTGCATGAGAAGTGGTGCCGTTTTCTCGCCATTGATTACCCGACTGCAGCAGACCGGGAAAAATTCAATCAACGGAAACAAAGAGGTGAAATACCTGCCAATGCCAGCATCGGCGGCGGCATCGGAATACATGGTACCTGGCCGCATGAAGATTTTATCATTGACCGCTACAAAAACTGGACTCTTGGATGCATATCTATGAAGAATGAAGATGTAACAGAACTGTACCAGTACACCGGTGTAGGAACAACGGTAACAATCAAAAAGTAAGTCTATTTAGTATTGGTTGCCAGGAACCTCCCGGTTTCAATTCTCCATTTTACCGGGTCACTTTGCACTAATGATTCATGTCCGGCTCTGTCATAGACCACTAATTTCTTATTGACCGAAGCAATGGCAGCGTACACTTTATCTGTTTCGCTTTTTAAAACGTAGTTATCTAAAGCTCCCCATTGCATCAGGACAGGACAATTCACTTTTTTCACATACAAAGTGGTTTTATGCTTCAACCCGTTAAAGCCTCTTTCTATCCCCATCCACCAGCTGACAAAAAAACCAAACGGTTTTTCGGGCATTCCAGAGAAACCCAGCACTCTTGCTCTTGCCTGCAAATGCGATTGCAGTGATGCAAATGGCATTTCCATTATCAGCCCTGACGGTTTTAAATCATAATCATAAGTAGCTTTAGCCACCACCACCGCCCCCATGGAAGTGCCCCATAGGAAAATATTTCTTTCCCCTTTCCCGGTAACATAATCATAAGCCAGCTTCACTTCTTCCGACTCCCTCACACCAATCGTTGTTGTTTTTCCATCACTATTACCATGTGCCCGGTAGTCCACCAGCATTACATTATAACCTTGCGAAATGAATTCATACGCTTCATTCACTACCATTCCTTTACTGGCAGTAATACCATGAAACAGGATCACTGTCCCCTTTGAGAGAGAATCGGTTTTTCCATACCAGGCATCAATCGCAATTCCCTTAGCAGTCTTCAATGATATTGTATCGTAAGGAAATGTTGGAGTGTCCGTAATAACCGATTTAGCCTGCCGCGGGCCGGTAAACAAACGCCATGTTTTTACAAATATGTTCTTTGAAGGCTTTGCATTGCGAAGTGCCGGATCGGTGTATACATGAGTAAGCTTGTAGGCATAGAGGGCTGCGCTGATATTGATGAGTATAAACTGCACCAACAGCACCCAGCCTATCCAGCGGACATAGGAAGGTATCTTAAGCCTTAACTTGCCTTTTTCCATGAAAGATTGTCGGGCCCTTTTTTGGGGGTTAGCGGCCAAAAGTAATTTTTACAGGTCACAACTACTACTAAACGGGCATTTTTTTTATTGAGATCCGGTTATAATTTTTACCTGCTATTTGCGTTAAGGATAAGACCCTGACATCATTAGGAAAAACCTTTTATAGCAGCCCATCCGTGCTGCTATAATTTTTTCAGATGCCCAGCTTTTTCCGGATATCGGCAGGTATGGCTGCTTTATTTACGATGATAGCCACTGTTCTCATCTTAAAGTAATCTTCCCGCATGAACATAAAGCCACCGAGTGGGTTGGTATTATCACCCCAGGAGTTTTTGATATAATACCAAATTTTACCGTTGCCGTCAGTAGTACGTCCTACTATGTGCATCATATGGTCGAGAAGGGTAGCTTGGTTTTCAAAAGCTATTTGCCTTTGAGTTGAAAAGTCTTTGATTGTTTCCGGCATATAAGCCAATCCTTCTGTATAGTCAAAATACTCATCTTCCGCATCACCATCCCAGCCAACAGTATAACCGTTATCAAGGGCAATATTTGTGATCATTGAAAAATCATTCAACGGCACATTCCAGTATTCATCACCTGTCCAGTTGTATTTGTCTTCCAGCACAAATTTTGTATAAAAAGGATGATGACTGTAAGATGTTATTTCTGCAAAATCATCGGGATTAAAACCAAGGAATTGCTCCGCAAAAGAATAGGGAGTATATGTTTTGTCTTTATAAACAAACTCTGAAGGCACAGGACCTAAATAATGATCCAACACACTGTCCACTAAAAAATTTTGCCTGTCAGTCAATTCTGCAGTACCCATATCAAGGCAATCCTTTATAAACCAACTGAAGAGAGTATCTAAATTTGAATGATCATGCAATAATTCTCCCCGGCCCTTGCCTGAGTAGGCCTCTTCCGGAACCATGCCATAATTTTTCATAACCCATACTGCATCATGAAACTGGCCGCCAGGTGTAAAGAAATTTTTTCCTTTCAGTTTCAGGTGACGCTGGATCTTTCTTTTCATTGAATAACGGGCAATAAACATTTCACTCAGGTCGACTTCACCTTTACCCGTTTTGAGCAGTTCACTTTCCAATAAAGAAGTACTTGAAAAACTCCAGCAGGTGGAAGACATGAATTGGTTTTTAACAGGAGTGCAGTACCTGGGTTTGGGCGGAGTAAGATCCAGTGCATCCCGATTCAGTTTTTGTGCTTCGCAAAAACTGAATAAGAATAAGACGGGGAAAAAAAGGAGTCGGCGCATGAAGAAAATTTATACAAATTATATGAAAAAGGAGAAATCATGATACCCGGCCCAGGGTATTTGCTCGCCGCTTTCTTACAATTTTCCATTCTTGATATCCTCCACCACCGCCGGATCAAGCAATGTTGTTATATCTCCTAAATTCTCAATTTCTCCTTCAGCTATTTTCCTCAGTATTCGCCGCATGATCTTGCCACTTCTTGTTTTAGGCAGCCCGGTCACAAACTGAATTTTATCAGGCTTGGCAATAGCACCGATAACCCTTGTCACTGTTTGTAAAATATCCTGTCTTGTCATTTCATCATCCACATGCCGGCCATTATAAATAACATAGGCATAAATACCCTGTCCTTTTATGTCATGCGGATAACCAACCACGGCACTTTCGACAACCCCTGCATGCATATTGATCGCATTCTCCACTTCCGCCGTGCCGATACGGTGGCCGCTTACATTCAACACATCATCTACCCGGCCGGTTATCCTGTAATTTCCATTTTCATCTTTCAATGCACCATCACCGGTGAAATATAAATTTTCATAGGTAGCAAAATAATTGGTGCGGCAACGTTCATGGTCGCCCCAGGTGGTTCTTAATATTCCCGGCCATGGTGCTTTTATACAAAGGTTCCCTTTCATTAACCCATGTTCATCTTTCTCTGTTACCTCCTTTCCATTTTCATCAACAAGAACAGGCTGCACACCCGGCATAGGCAGTGTGGCCCAGCTTGGTTTTGACGGGGTAACATCTGCCAGGTTAGAGATCAGCGAACCGCCGGTTTCTGTCTGCCACCATGTATCTACTATCGGGCAATTTTTTTTGCCGATATGTTCATCATACCAGTTCCAGGCTTCTTCATTAATAGGTTCGCCAACTGTGCCAAGAATTTTTAAAGAAGAAAGGTTCTTTCCTCCCAATGGTTCCATACCAAAACCCATCAAGCTGCGGATAGCTGTTGGTGCTGTATAGAGAATATTCACTTTATGCTTGTCAACTATATCCCAGAACCGTCCGGCATCCGGCCAGGTAGGAATACCTTCAAACATCAATGAAGTGGCCCCGGCACTTAGCGGTCCATAGACGATATAACTGTGTCCCGTTATCCAGCCTATATCCGCTGTACAAAAATGAATGTCACCGGGGTTATACTGAAACACATTGACAAATGTGTAAGTAGTCCATACCATATAGCCGGCTGTGCTATGCACCACCCCTTTCGGTTTGCCGGTGCTGCCAGATGTATATAATATGAAGAGTGGGTCTTCGGCATCCATTTGCTCTGCGGGAAATGACACTACACCATTTCTTTCTATTTGTGCCTCTGCATGTTCCATTTCATCTTCCCACCACACATCCCGCCCCTTCAGCATGGAGACCGGGGTTCTGGTCCGGGTATAAACAATCACCCTCTTCACCGTTTTGTTTCCAATCAGTGCATCGTCGATCACACTCTTCAGCGGAATATCTTTTGCACCACGGTAAGCACCGTCACAGGTAATTATGAATTCCGCTTTGGCATCATCAAGCCTGTCAGCAATACTTTGTGCAGAGAAGCCACCAAAGATCACACTGTGTATAGCACCTATGCGGGCACAACCCAAAACTGCATAAGCCAGCTCTGGCACCATGCCCATATAAATACAAACCCGGTCGCCTTTTTTTACACCATTATTTATTAATACCTGTGCAAACTGGCAAACCCGTTTGTGCAGCCTCTCATAAGTAACAACTCTTGTCCTTTCTTCGGGATTGTTTGGTTCCCAAATAATGGCGGGTTTATCGCCCATTGTTTTCAGGTGGCGGTCAATACAATTTTCAGTGATATTCAGTTTGCCTCCCCTGAACCATTCCACTTTAGGTTCTTTAAAGTTCCACTCCAGCACTTTGTCCCATTTCTTTCTCCATTGGAAATTCTCTGCTACTTCGGCCCAGAATGCTTCCGGTTCTTCCACACTTCTTTTGTAATCTTTCTGGTACTGCTCCAGTGATGTTATCTGAAACGGGTATGACATAGTAAATTTTTTATGCCTTAAATATACTATAACCCTCCAAGAGTTATTCCGGGACTTTGTTCACGGCATCAGCAAAATAACTCTTGGAGGGTTTATCAAACAATTCGTATTTTAATTGCATGAACAGAACAAAAACCAACGGCGGGGCCATTCGCAAGGTCATTGCTGCGTCTTCTGTCGGCACCATGATAGAATGGTACGATTTCTACATATTCGGGATGCTGTCCACCACCATTTCAACCCAGTTCTTTCCAAAAGATAATCCGACGGCTGCTTTGCTCAGCACCCTGGCCATTTTTGCTGCCGGTTTTATTGTCCGCCCTTTTGGTGCATTGGTTTTTGGCAGGCTGGGCGATATTGTTGGAAGAAAATATACGTTCCTGCTTACGCTGATATTAATGGGTGGTTCTACTTTCCTGATTGGTTGCGTTCCCAGTTATGAAAACATAGGTATTGCTGCACCAATACTGGTGCTGCTGTTACGTTTGTTACAGGGCCTTGCACTCGGCGGCGAATATGGCGGGGCCGCCACTTATGTGGCTGAACATGCCCCGGTTGATAAAAGAGGATATTATACCAGCTGGATACAAACTACCGCCACTCTTGGATTGTTCCTGGCATTGGGTATTATATTGCTGGTAAAATCCAATATGCCGGAAACATCATTTAATGCGGAATGGGGCGGCTGGCGGTATCCTTTCTGGATTTCCATTTTATTAGTTGGCGTTTCAATTTATATAAGGATGAAAATGGCGGAGTCGCCCATGTTTTCCAAATTGAAGGCCGAGGGGAAGACATCGGTAAATCCATTAAAGGAAAGTTTCCGGCATAAATCCAACTTTAAGATGGTGTTACTGGCATTATTTGGGGCGGTGATGGGACAAGGAGTGGTCTGGTACACCGGCCAGTTCTATGCACAGAATTTTTTAGAAACAAAATGCAATATTGAATTTGAACAAAGCAGAACTATCATGCTATGGGCTATTGCCCTGGCCACACCATTTTTTATTTTCTGGGGATGGCTGAGCGATAAGATCGGAAGGAAGTGGATCATGATGGCAGGAATGGCATTGGCGATATTTACTTACCGGCCGATTTTTAGTACATTTCTTAACGACTCTAAACCTACCCCTCCGGAATCCGGTATTATTGTTAGTGGCGTGATAATACAAAACTTTGCCCCTGCCAAAAAGGAAGTAATAAATAAAGGTGACAGCCTGATCACCTATATTCATCGTAATCTCCAAACCGAAAGATTGACTTTCGACGAGACATGGACTGATACTATTTTCGCCGCCCCTGTTAAAGCTTTGCCGGGAGAAGAAAGTTCAAATGCAGATGGCAAGGTCTTTTCCAGAATGAGTAAAACAAAACACATTAATATCAAGCTGGGCCAGGGCTTATATTGGAAATTCATTGGCCTTGTTTTCTTATTGATATTGTATGTAACAATGGTCTACGGCCCAATAGCAGCCTTCTTAGTAGAAATGTTCCCGACTAAGATCCGTTACACCTCTATGAGCCTTCCTTATCATATCGGTAATGGTATTTTTGGCGGATTGGTTCCCTTCATCGGTTTGTTACTGACCACCACTTATCCTGCTGATCCATTGGTCGGGCTTTGGTATCCTATCGGGGTGGCAGTCTTATGCCTGATCATTGGTACATTATACCTGACCAATAAAATTGATAAAAACGTAAATGATTAAACCATGAATGCTTTTAAAAGATATTTCGGTCTCCTGTTCTTGCTGATCGCCCCTTTTATTATTTATGAACTGGTAAATGGTGCCATCGAAAATATTGATACAGCCGGCAAAAAAGACATCAATAACCCGGTTATCTGGATCATCATCATTGCCATCTTCACGCCTATCGCCATCGGGCTGGTTATTTTTGGCTGGTATGCTTTCCGGGGAGAGTATGATCACCTGCCGACCAAATCGAAAGAATTATAAATTAAAGAATGAGCTAAAGACAATACCATTGTTCCGCTGCACAATGGTACTATTATTCACCCTCCTGCCCTGTTGCAGGGTTTGATTAAAGTAACCGGTTTCAAATGAAAAGGTTTTGTTCAATTGATAACCGAATAATAAAAAAACCCTGTTCTGGTCAAAAATGTTGACACCAACATTCTTACCGGCCCCAATAAATATCTCATCAGCGGCCACAACGTAGGGCAGCTTAACACTTCTGCTGGCCAATGGATATAATACCCTGAACTGGTAGCGAAACCGGTGAAGAAAACTCCAGCTTTCGATTTCCCTGTTTCTCCCCGAATTAGATTTCACCCGCCCAAGCCATCTTTGTTCTGTTCTGAAACGGTGACTGAAACTCCATCTTTTGACAGGCTGCCTGAGTGTAATCTGCTCGTAAATGCGGTGTTCTGGAAATGTACCGGCAGATGCAATCGGAAAGTCTCCGTATGGGAACGTTTCAATCCAGCCATAACCCAAATGAGCTGTTACATTATCGTTCAGTTTATAATTAGCTCCAATACGCAGTAAACTCTGCTGCCAGTATTTTAACCCCTTTTCTCTCCGCCATTGATATTCCAGGTGAAGACTCCATTTCTTATCCAAGCCTGATTGTATTGAATGTTTGCAGCCAGCTGAGTGTTATTAAAATCGTTCAGCCGTGTCGTTTTGTGCTGCTGTTTTAAGCGTCATGGCAGTAAAAAAAATATAACCACTGATTTTCTTCATGCTATGACGACCGGAATGCTGACAGGATGGTTTAGTTTTTTATGGGGGCCGAAAAATATGCGCAATAAAATGCGAAATGCTGACAGTTCGATAAATACAAAACATAGCCCCATTATAGCGATAAGGGCAATCTGATTGCTGTCAACATACGTAAACAGTACATCAATACCTATAAATGCTGCTGTTAACGGAAAGCCCAGCATTCCCATTGCTGACAACCAAAAACAAAAACCCTGTTGTGTTTTGTTCATATACATACCCATGAAACTGGTTGAGTGAAATATCGTTATCAATAGCTTTTATTTTTTTCAGGCAATAAAATCCCAGTAAAAAAGCCAGCATTACACCACTTGCATAAAATATCAATCTCAATAAGATTAATATGAGGCACATTAAACAGTATTGCAGCTATAATAAACAGGTGCCCGGTCAGCAAATATATCCATGCCTTTAAAGCAGACTTCCGGTAAGAAAAAGCAAAAAGAATAACTGCTAATGCTATACTCATTAAAAAAACCGGTACCACTTCGCCAAAAGAAGGTATGATTGCCGGATCAGTGTAACCAGTTATCACCAAGGCAAGTCCTGCCACTGCAAGAATGCTGATGAAGATGCCAGATTGCAAAAACCGTAATTGCTTTCCAAGCCATTTGAAAGGGCCCCAGAGATACCTGAACATAATGGTATCGAGGTTACATTCTTTAATACCCAACATATAAATTGAGGCCTTTATTTTTGAAACTACCTTTTGCTTTGGTTGTAAATAATGAAAGAACTGGTGATGTACGAGGTAGTTCAGCACCGAAGGAGAAACCAGCAACTGGTATGTTCTTAAAAAAGCATTCCCTGCAAAATGAACAAGTACCAGCCAATGGAATCCTAATGCGATTTCAATAAACATGAGTCCTATCTGTGCAGCAGATGAATAGGCGATCTGCGTTTTAACTGTTGGTTGTACCCTTGCTATCATCGTAGCCATGATGGCTGTTATTGCACCAATTGTAATTATAACAACTTTTGCCCAGAGCATATCTTCCCAAAAAGGATGGGTGCGGAGCAATAGGAAAACACCAATATGTACACTGAGAGAGCCATAGAATATAGCGGAAGAAGCCGTGGGTCCTTCCATAGCCCTTGGCAGCCAAGTGGTGAAGGGAAACTGTGCCGATTTTATAGTGGCTGGCAGTATAATCATGCAAACGATAAATATAGCCATCCCGGCCTGGTTTGCTGCATTGGCAATTTCCTTTGCTTCGCCAAGTTGGGAGAAATTAATATTCTGATGTGTAAGGTGGTGCATCATCCACATTGCAAGCATAAGAGCCACATCGCTGACACGGTAATTAGAAACAGCTTTAAATGCATTCTTTACTGGCAAATAGCGGTCACGGTAAAAAGCTATCAGTATAAATGAACAGATACCTTTTATCTCCCAGCCAATAAATAAAGTTTCAAAATTTCCAGCCAGGATGATAAAATTATAGGCTGTTGCAAATAATAATATAGTATTAAAAAACCGTTTGTAACCATGGTCACGGTGCATATAATACTTACTGAAAGTGGCCACTAAAAAGAACAACAGGGCACCAACAATGCTAAACACGGCTGTTATTTCGTCATAATACAACTGAATGGCAAAAACAAAATGATCAGTTTCGTAAAGCGTAGCCAGTTTATAGCTCACCGGCTCAATACCGTTTACTATCCACCAAACAAGAAATGAGACAGTGATTAAAATATTGGACACTTTTGCAATCCGTACAATACTGCCAATAGCTTTTTCACTTTTGTTTTGCCATAAAAGTGTGGCAAAAAAAGCAAGCATCGGTATGGCGATAAACAAAAAAAGCAGTTGATCCATTTAAAAAGTCTTTCTTGTTATATTAATCCAGCAAATACACTGGCAGGTTTTCCTCGGTGGCATGAACAATGTGATTTGTTTCCATTTCCTTTGCCCCCTCTATAAACTCCTCCATATTATGGATAGTTTTTATTTCACTGTTACTAGTGATTGTTTCATATTTTACAAATGCCCCTTGCCTGAAATAATAAAACTGCTTTTCTTCGGGGTGCAGCGATACAATATGAACCCATTCATTATTATACCACTCAAACACTTCTGGGCTTGACTGAATAGCTTTCAAAACAATATCAGGCTTGTGTTCTACAATCACCAGTAATCTTACAGGGTCATGCACCTCGATCATTTGCCAGGGAAGACCTGGACGCAGATCGCCATCACTGCTATTGGCTACACCAAACAAGCCCATCACATTATGGGGAAGTTTTGTACCTGCTCCCATTTTAATATTATCGACCCGTGAGAAATAATACTCCAGGTTGATACCGCCACAAACCAAACCGATGGGTCGCATAACAGCAGTCAGGATTGTTCCATCAGGATCAGTAGTATAATCATAACTATTTAAGAAAGCTCTTCTGTCGAGAAAAATGCCTTTAGATGTTTGCCTGCGACCAATGATGGCTAAGGTATTAGTACCATGGCCTAACTCAGGCCTTGGCTCAAATAATGAAACCGAACGACTGTGAATAGCTTTCCGAACCTGTTCCAATTCCTGCCTGGTATTGATAGATGCAAAACGTCGGCTTCTTTCTTTTGCATTCAGGTTTAAAGCTGTTTCAAAATTCTGTATGTTAATAAGATGTTTCTCTTTATTCTCTGCACTCAGTACCTCTTCATCATAATAACCTATCACATCAGCAGCCGTATCATGCATACTGCCTATGAACTGTGTGGTATCCGGAATTACAATTCCTTTGGTTGCTAATAATTCCCTTACTCTTTTGTGATTCAAAATAAAAGATTGCACCCTGGCATTGGTGGCACCCGGCCTTCCGCTACATGCACCACAATCATGTGCCCCGTGATGCGGATTGTTTGCACTGCTGCTGCCATGAGCAACGAAATAGACAATCGGCGCAAAATTCTTTATCAACCCAATACCCCGTAAAAAGGCCTCGCCTCTTGCAGCCATCTCTTCTACTGTATAGCCGATCTGCAAACCGTTTTCAACATCTTCAGGACCCCTGTTCTCAATTGTAAGTACAGATTGTTTGTCCATGTGTCCATAAGCATTTGAAATAGCCGGACTCATTTTGGGACGAAACAGCAATTGTATTTTTTTAATAAAAGCCCAAAAGCCAAAGCTGATACTCAGGATAAAGCCGGATAGAATACCATGAGTATGTTTAGTATAAATGAGTTCGTCCTTTCGGGCTGATTTGGCATCATACTCTTTAATTAGATACTTTGGAGTAACCGGCGCCGGGCAAAGTTTATCATAGAATTTACCGCCTTCCTGTTGAAAATAAAACTCCACTCCAAAAAATCCTGGTGCTCCAAATGTCTCTGCTTTCTTATCAACCGCTTCAATATGACGGCGGATAGAGTCTTCCCGTTCATCAATACAGAAAATAGCCTGAAACGAAAGAACTTTATCCTGACCTGAGGCCGGGTTGATAAAACCCCGGTCATTTAGAGCCATTCTCTTTTCGCCATACATACTGATACCTTTCAAGACTGAATCGTAGTAGCTCCACTCGAATGCATCTTGCCAGAGTTCTATTACTTCAGCAAATTCAGTTTTAGGAACATCATCAAATAAATGGGTTGGCGGTTCGGTAACATGACTTGTCAGCGGCTGCCATTTACTTCCCAGTGAATGATTTAATGTATCCAGTTCCATCAGCAATTCAAACTCCAGTACCTCCTTTAGTGTTATCTGTTTCCTGTCAAGTAATGTTTGCGGATTGTCTTCCACTGCACTTACAAAACCACTCCATCCATGATGAGCAAATTGCTGATCAAATAAATACTGCTCGAAGTATTCTTCTTTGCCAACAATCTTTTGCAGAAGCTCCCTTATGGAATACTTACCTGATAGGAATTTTTGTTTAACTGCTTTTGTTTTAAAGAAACTGACAAAACTATTCTGCTCCATTTCCTTAATACTGTCAATAAAAGGTTTATTCACCACAGGAAAACCATCAATAGCAATGCCCTGATCTAAAAAAGCACATAGGATCCGAAAGAGCAATGGATGCACTTTATTATCTAAATCCAGATGATAGATTTCTTTCCAGTATTTCCTTAACTGACCTATTCTCGGACGATTGATCGTATCGTAGTCCTGGTTAATAAGTTTTTCTTTCCAATCAACTACCGATTCTTTGCCTCTTTTATTAGCAATGACCGTTTGCAGCACATCTTCCCTTATCCGCCCTGTTTTGTACATTTCCCGGTATTCGGGTAATTGCAAATGCACCTGGAAACCGAATATTTTTGATGCCTTAAAGATTCCATCATAAAATTTCATATGCTGGAAAGCATGCAGGGAATTATGATGGATAAAATCTTTCAATGCCTGTTGAGATGGCAGAAAGTGTTTTAACTCATGAATTACATGCTGCTCATTGAATGTAGTGGTATTTGTCATCAGTCATTTCTTTAAAAAAAATGGAACCGGGCACTAAAACCCGGTTCCAAAAATCAATGCCTTAGTTCAGCCATACTGAATTCAGGACTCATTTCATCCTTGATATATTCCACGTCTTCATAGAATTCCACCTGGCCTGTTTCCACATCATACATAGCACCCACGACGCCGATCTCCCCATTCTCGACCAATTGTTCAATAATGTAACTGCGTTCTATAATGCTCTTAACAGACCGGCGTACGTTGATAGCTGCAACATTCTCTACAAACATTGAGTTTTTTGAATTGCGATACTCTACCCCCAGTGTTTCTCTTTCTGCATACACAGCTGGTTGTAATTTTGATAAAAGCTCTGTAAGATTACCCATTTCCACATGATCACAGGCACCTTTTACAGCTCCGCATTTTGTGTGGCCCAGCACTACTATCAGTTTTGAACCAGCCACCTTGCAGGCAAACTCCATGCTGCCAAGAATATCTGTATTCACAATATTA
The DNA here is from genome assembly GCA_037045605.1 of Chitinophagaceae bacterium. Classification (GTDB taxonomy): domain Bacteria; phylum Bacteroidota; class Bacteroidia; order Chitinophagales; family Chitinophagaceae; genus JJ008. The sequence continues at coordinate 743,725 of JBAOHK010000011.1, forward strand.
CCTGCAATACGAACACTAAAAATATCACCCAGTCCCTGGTCAAAAATTAATTCGGCAGAAGTACGGCTGTCAATGCAACTGAGAATAGCTGCAAAAGGCCACTGCCCCTCGCTGGTTTCGTTTACCTGCTCCAGCAAATTGCGGTTAGCTTTTAAGTTATTTACAAACCGGTCATTACCTTTTTGCAAAATCTCTAATGCCCTGCGTGGCGTTATTGTACTTTGTATTTCCTTGTTTAATGTTTTCATATTTGAAAATTTAATGTACTGATTGAACATGTGAATAGTTTTCTATTTTGTAAGCATCCTTGAAACCAACCAACTGAAGCCGTATTTTTTTTAGCGGCACTTTTATATCCCTGAATTCTTTTATCAGCTCAAGTACATCATAATCTATATACTTGGTATTTGATGCGTCAATAATTACTGAAGAATTTTCAGGCATATGGTCCAATGTCTGGCGGATTGCTGCTTTGTTTAAAAATGAAACCTCCTCAGAGAGCCTGACATTGATGGTGTCACCTTCTTTATGCTTTTCTGAATGGAAGTAATATGAATTCTTGAGATTACCATGCAGGATTGCGCCGGCAGCGGCTATAATCCCGGCCATAACACCAACTAACAAGCCCTTACCACTTAAAGCCGGTATTACTGCAAATAAATCAACTGCAATAATAACAACCACTGTAATAATAAATGGTATGAACTGATACTTGCCGGCTGTCCAAAAATTTTTGAATACAGCCGGTTTCGCCAATTTATACCCTGTTAATAAAAGTATTGCTGCAAGAGCCGATAAAGGAATTTTGTTAAGCAAGCCGGGTATAAAAACAATGGATACCAGCAGCATTACCCCATGAATGATCGCTGACATTTTTGATTTTGCTCCTGAATTAACATTGGCACTACTACGGACGATTACACTGGTTACCGGTAAGCCACCAACGAGGCCCGCAACCGAATTGCCTACTCCTTGCGCAAATAATTCCTTATTGGTATTGGTGACCCGCCGCTGTGGGTCAAGGTTGTCAATAGCTTCAATACTTAAAAGGGTTTCCAGCGAAGCGATCAATGCGATGACCACACCGTATACAATCACAGTACCGTTTAAAAATCCGTTGAAATCAGGCAATGTAAAGAAGCTGAAAAACTCGTTGGCGCTGCCTGCCACTTTTATTTGAACTAAATGCTCATTTTGTACAGCCAGTTTGCTACCTGTTTTAATCCAGATCTCGTTAATGATAACAGCCACTATGACTGCAACTAAAGCACCGGGAACGAATTTTATTCTCTTTTTAATAAACGGCTTGTCCCACACAATCATAATGATGATGGACAAAAGACAGAGGATAAATACACCCACTTCTATGTGCTGTAATGGTTGCAGCAGCTCATGCATATCCTCGTCTCCATATGGAAGTAATTCTGTAATATTCCCTTTTTCATCTTTGTCATACCCAAAGGCATGAGGGATTTGCTTGGCGACGATTAAGATACCAATGCTGGTAAGCATTCCTTTGATTACACTCCCGGGAATGTAATTAGCAATACCGCCCAGTTTTGCAACACCCAGCAGTATTTGTAATATTCCTGCAATAAAAACCGCACATAGAAACAAACTAAAATCGCCAATTGAAGAAATTGCTCCAAATACAAGTGCTGCCAGCCCTGCTGCCGGGCCACTTACACTCAATGAGGAATTACTTAATGATCCTATAACAATTCCCCCAATTATACCCGAAATGATCCCGCTGAAAAAAGGTGCTCCGCTGGCCAATGCAATCCCCAGGCAAAGTGGCAATGCAACAAGAAAAACCACAAGACCTGACGGCAAATCACTTTTAAGATTCGCAAATAAATTTTTATTCGAATTCATGATATTAAAACTTTAACGCCGGTGTAATAAATAAATCCATGTCGTCAGCAATGACAACACTGTGAACGAAGGGCTTTTAAAATTAAAAGCCAGTAGTAAATACAAATATTAATTAAGCGGCATTAGGGGGAGGAACATGCAACTCGCCGTGATATGCAACGTAGATTCCTGAATTTCCGCAATTATGGTATTGCGTAGCTATTGGAAAAAAGTGGCTTGTAATGTGATGATCATGCAGGTATTCTTCTGAAAATGAAGTGCTGCCAGGGTTCTTCTCCTCAGTAGTGTCTGAAAAAGGATTGGATGATTCTTCTTCGCCGCCGCTAACCGGTGACTGATTTTTTTCGATTTTATCCAGGCTGGCTATTTTTTGCTGGCTGGCGAAAACAAAAGGTGTACTTACAGTAAGCCAGAGCAACGCCAGTATCATAAAAATGGCAGAACCCTTCTGTAAAGTATTGTATATTTTTCTTTTGTTATTCATTGAAAGTGCTGCAAAATAATACATTGCATCCTTTAAACCAAACCGTTTAAACAGGATTTTTTATATCCTGTGTCTCAATCAGTCATTCTGACATTAACGGTGCAAAACTAACAGGGAGAAAACTGATTTGTTCAATCCGATTGTCATTTTTTTATTATTTATATTGAACAGTTTTGCCTTATTTGTCAAACAACTGTTTGCACTTTTCAATATATTAAGAGGTATTTTTGATCAATAACAGGAAACCATGAAAGCATATGAAGTATTGTTGCATGACAACAGGCACTGGGCTGCCAGGAAGCTGGCTGAAGACCCAGGTTTTTTTGAAAGATTATTACATGTGCAATCACCAGAGTTTTTATGGATTGGTTGCAGCGACAGCCGTGTGCCCCCCGACCAAATAACACAAACAGAACCCGGCGAAATATTCATTCACCGCAATGTGGCCAATCTGGTAGTAAACACTGATGTAAACCTGATGAGTGTACTGGATTATGCCGTAAACCATCTGAAAATAAAACATGTGGTAGTTTGCGGACATTATGGATGCGGGGGTATAAAAGCTGCTATATCAAATGAAGATTTTAACCAGGTACTGAATATGTGGTTAAGAAATATCAAAGACATTTATCGCATTCACCGGAAAGAGCTGGAAGCCATCGCTGATGATGATAAGAAAGTGGACAGACTGGTTGAGTTGAATGTAAAAGAACAGGTTTTCAATCTTGCAAAAACAGCCATCATCCAAAAAGCATGGAATAACGAACAAAGACCCGACCTGCATGGCTGGGTGTATGATCTGCATGATGGCATTATTAAACCTGTAGTAGAGATGAAAGCAGGTACTGATATTGACCCGCTGTACGAGTTTAGTGATTTATAAAATTTATCTTACAAGGTAATGCTGGAGGATAAAAGCAGCGGCCCCTGCCAGATAACCGAGCAATGCCAGCCATCCTATTTTTTTCAGATACCAGAAGAATTCAATTTTTTCCAGCCCCATAGCAGCCACACCTGCAGCAGAACCAATAATTAAGCAACTGCCCCCTGTACCAGCACAATAAGCAAGGAACTCCCAGAAGAAATGCCCGGTTGGATATTGCTCTAAACCATACATTCCTTGTGCAGCGGCAACTAACGGCACATTATCTACTACTGCTGATAGCAAGCCAATAGAAATAGTGATGATTTTTATATTACCTATAGAATCATTCATTGCAGTGGCAAGATTTGTAAGTACCCCGGTAGCCTGCAAAGCTGCAATACTTAATAAAATACCAAGAAAGAATAAGATACTTGGAGTATCAATTTTTCGTAATGCATGATTAACCGAATACAATCCTTTCTCCGCTTCGTCTTTTTCATGATGAATCATCTCCGTTACCACCCACATTACACCTAATCCTAACAATACACCCATATAAGGGGGCAGGTGGGTAATCGTTTTAAATATGGGTACAAACAAAAGGCTCCCAAGGCCCAACCAGAATACCATATTCCTTTCCCGGCTGGTGCTGTTAAGGGTTTTTCCATCAGCTGGTTCATCAAGCCGTTCTGCATTTCCTTTCACCTGTTTGCTAATAATAAAGGCAGGCACTAAAAAACAAACGAGGCTGGGTAATATTGTTTGCACAATAATACTTCCAGCTGTAATTTGGCCGCCTATCCAAAGCATAGTTGTTGTTACATCGCCAATAGGACTCCATGCTCCGCCGGCATTAGCAGCAATAATTACAAGCCCTGCAAATAACAGCCTGTCCTTTTTATCAGGAACAATTATCCGGAGCAAAGAAACGAGGACAATTGTTGTAGTTAAATTATCCAGCACTGCGGAAAGAAAAAAAGTGATAAACCCAACTATCCAGACTAGCTTTCGTTTACTTGTTGTACGGATGCGATTAGTAATTACCTCAAAACCATCATGTGCATCTATCAGTTCTACTATCGTCATGGCACCCAGCAGAAAAAATAAGATGCCGGCCACTTCACCGAGATATTCTGTAACAAGGTGGGCAGCTGTGTGTTTGTCTGCACCCATTAAAGCAAAAACGGTCCAGCATAAAACCCCGGTTATAAGCGCTGTTGCAGCCTTGTTCACTTTCAGCGGCTGCTCAAGTATTATGGCCACATACCCGGCAATGAATATTATAACAATAGCAATCAGCATACAGGCTAAAAATACGCAATAAGTGCCAGTGAAAACCGGTACAACTAATTTATCGTTTTGGTGTAGGTTTGCACTATGTCAATCGAAGTAAAAAATCTGCTGAAAGAGTACGGTGAACAGAAAGCCGTAGATAATATTTCCTTTAAAGTTGATAAAGGGGAGATTGTTGGTTTCCTTGGGCCAAATGGAGCCGGAAAGTCAACTACCATGAAAATCATAACCGGCTATTTGCAGCAAACTGGTGGCGAAGCCTGGGTATGTGGTATCAACGTGGCCGAACAACCACTGGAAACAAAAAAGAAAATCGGTTATCTGCCCGAACTGAATGCCCTGTATTATGATATGTATGTAAGAGAGTATTTGGCATTTGTGGCCGAAGTTCATAAAGTAGAAAACCCAAAAGCTAAGATTGAAAGTGTGATTGAACTGACAGGGTTAAAAACCGAAAGTAAAAAGAAGATTGGTCAACTCTCAAAAGGATACAAACAAAGGGTTGGGTTAGCTGCAGCGCTGATACATGATCCCGAAGTATTAATATTGGACGAACCCACTTCAGGTCTTGATCCCAACCAGATCATCGAAATAAGAGATGTGATAAAAAGACAAGGCCAAAATAAAACTGTTCTTTTCTCCTCACACATCCTGCAGGAGGTGGAAGCCATGTGTGACCGGGTAATTATCATCAACAAAGGTCAATTGGTTGCTGATGATAAACTAAGCAATCTCCAGAAAGGCGACCAGGCCAATCATGCAGTACTTGTTGAATTCAAGGAAGCGATTGATAAAAGCCTGCTGGAAAAATTAAATGGAGTTACAAAAGCAGAACAACTACAGGCTAACCAGTATAAGCTGCAAACGGCCAGCCCTGAAGCTGTAAGAAAACAATTAATGGAAATCGCTTTGCAGCACAACCTGAACATTGTTTCACTGCAAAGCGAAAACCAGAGTTTAGAAACTATTTTTAAAACACTGACGAGTTAAAATCCTTTCTTATCAGTTGGATTTGTGGCTTTTCCCTTCTCAAAATCACCGCCATACACCATTACTAATTTCGACTTGTCGAAATATTTACGCAATGCTGCATTAACGGCATCCAGTGTTAAAGCCTTTACCTTATTCTCAAACTCGGTGAACTGATTCAGGTCCCTGTCATTCTGTAAAAAAGAACGGATGATGCCTGCAAGATTATCATTGCTCCCAAGCGTTGTCCTGTTCTGTTCCTGCCAGCTGATAATTGATTTGCTCAATTCGTCTTGTGTAAACCCGGTACTGATGGCCTTATCCACTTCCTGGCGCAAAGCAGAATCTAATCTCCCTTTATAGATGGGATTAAAAAAGGCATACAAACCCCAGTTGCCTGTATTGTATTTATATTCTACATTAATAAAACTACCTGCTCCATAACTCATACCCTCATTCTCCCTGAGCCGTTGGGGAATTCTTGAGGAAAGGAAGGCTCCACCACCTAACAACTCGTTGGCCACTATCACTGCCGGATAATCAGGATGCTTGCGGGAAATATTCAGGTTCAATCCTCCCAGCAGCATCGCATTGGTTTTATCAGGAGTATTGATAGATTCAGTTTTTGCTTTTGTTTCAAAATACACCGGCTGCACTTCTGAGTATACTTCCTTACTGTTCCATTTACCAAAACTATTTTCCAGGAATGCTTTTATTTTACTCTTATCCAGTTCACCCACAAACGAAGAAACTGAGTTATTAGCGCCATAAAAATCTTTATAGAATTTCTTTACATCATCCAGTTTAACTTTTGCAAGTTCTTCCAGGCTTTCATCTGTGCTGGAAGCATAATAAGGATGCCCCGGAGGGTAATTACTCGTCATTTTTTGCAGCTTCTCCGAAGCAATAGTCTGAGGGTCGCTTTTACCGGCTTCATAGTCGGCTTTGGTATCCAATATTATTTTATCAAACTCAGCCGCATCAAACTTTGGGTTCTTGAGCATATCATCCAGCAATGCAAGTGCAGCCGTAAGGTTTTGTTTATCTGTGCTGATATTAATTGATAAAGAAGTGCTGCCACCTGAAAATGAAATGTTCGTCTTTATTCTATCCAGCTCATCTGCAATTTGTTTTTTTGTTTTTGTGGTAGTTCCCGATTTAAGCATATCAGCTAAAACACCGCCTATCTCAGACTTATTATTTAAGCTTTTATCATCTCCAAACCGCAGAATAACCGATGCAGTTATTTTATCGCCTTTAGTTGGCTTTTCCAAGCAGTGCATACTTTCCCCCGTTCGGCAGGGTTCCGTATTCGATGTTCTTTTTTATATTCTCTATTGTATTCTCAAAATTTGCTTTTTGTGCAGCCACTTCTTTCCCTTTGTATCCGTTCAGCAGTTTTGCAATATCCGGCGTTTCGGCTACAACTGTTCTTTCTGGTGCAGCTATCCGGAACAAAAACACCACAAGTGCGGTTAGAAGGTTTGTAATATTTTTTGGCGGCGGCTTGTATGTCAGCTACGGTTAATTTTTCTATCCTGTCCCGGTATAAAAAGAAAAGCCGCCAGTCTCCGGCACCAATATACTCGGTCAGAGAAACAGCAAAGCTTGTTGTACGGCTCATGCCATTTTCAATCCTTTTTAAAATAGTGTTTTTTGCACGGGTCAGGTCTTCTTCCGTAAAGGTCACTGAGCCCAACCCATCCATAGTGGTAAGCAGAACATGTTTGGCACTGTCTATATTCTTATCCTTTGGTACTTCAATTTCGAAATAAGAGAACCCCGGGTCATATAAGGTTTGTGAATAACCATACAGCTTTGAAGCCATTTTTGTCTCCACTAATTGTTTATATAAAATACCGGAGGGGTCATTTGTCAGAATTTCAATGAGGGCATCATTGGATGCATAGTCCTTATCTGCAACCGACGGAGTATGATAGGCCATCCCAATGTACTGAATGTCGCCGGTGCGGCGGAGTGATACATTTCTTTCACCATCCTGCGGTGGTTCTACAGTGTAAGTGGGTTGTAATACTCTTGTTGGCTTAGGTATGGGGCCAAAATATTGCTGACAATAGGCCAGTGCTTTTTTCTCGTCAAACTTTCCGGCAATGATCAATACTGCGTTATCAGGCTGATAATATTTCTTATAAAATAGTTTCAGATTCTCCGCTTTCACTCTTTCAATATCTTCTTTACTGCCTATGGTGGACTTGCCATAGTTATGCCAGAGAAACATTGCAGAAAGCACTCTTTCATTTAGTACGCCACTGGGATAGTTTTCGCCTATTTCAAATTCATTTCTTACCACACTGAATTCCTTCTTCAGTTCCTCCGGCAGGATTTTGGAATTCACCATCCTGTCTGCTTCCATATCAATGGCCCAGCGGAGGTTTTCGTCTGAAGCTGACAATATCTCATAGTAATTGGTTCTGTCGTACCAGGTGGTACCATTTGCCTGTGCTCCTTTATCGGCAATTGCTTTTTTAATATCAACGAATTTTTTGCATTGCTTAAATAGCATATGCTCCAGCAGGTGGGCCATTCCGCTTTCGCCATAGCCTTCATGGCGGCTGCCCACTTTGTAAACAATGTTTACCGCAATGTTAGTTTGAGACCCATCGGGCATCAATAATATCCGGAGGCCATTACTTAGTTCATACTCTTTAATACCTTCAACGGTGGTTATGAGTTTGGGTGCTGTTTGGGCCCGGGTTGTTTTTGTATTCAGTAATAATAACGACAGGCTTAAAGCAAAAAGGATAAGACGCATAATTTTTTATTTTTTTAAAGGTAAGGGAGAATTGAAAAATCGGAAACTAGCTGACCGGCAAATGGCGAAAAAAAGAAGACAAGCGGTAGTTATCGTATAAGAGTAATACTTCCTTTTTCAGTTATAAGCTTACCATCATTATTATAAAATTCAAGTATCCATATATACACCCCAACTGCCTGCTCCTGCCCTTTGTATTTACCATTCCACCCTTCGCCATATTTGGTACTGAAGAAAAGAAGGTTGCCCCACCTGTTGAAAACAGAAAAACTCTTCAACGATTTCATACCTATTAAATAAGGACGGGCCACTTCATTCAGACCATCTCCATTGGGAGTAAAGGCAGTTGGCAGATAAAATCCCGGCTTTTTTAATATCTGCATCAATATCGTATCCGTTGTAATGCAGGTGTTTTTATCTGTAATGTCAATCATATACTGCACATCATTACCGGTTGCAAAAAACTCGGTGTATTGTGTGTTATAACTGCTGAGCTGCACTTTGGGTGTCCAATTATATATAGCTCCGATTCCATCTCTTACATGAATAAAGCTTGGGAACTCCCTTCCGGTACGGTGATGTTTTTGTAATGAGTACCGGGTTTGGGGACATTTACTCTCACCTGTTTCGTTATTGTTTGCACCTGGGCTTCGCAACCGGGGCTTGTCATTTGCAACACCACATCTACATTTCCTGTAGTTGGTATATGTAACCGGCAACGGATCTTTTAAGGTAGAACCTGGGCCCCCATCATTAAATGTCCAGTTATACTGGACGGATGCCGACCCGTTCTCATTACTCAGATTACGGAACAAAACCGGCCTGTTAATACAAATTGAATCCCAGCTAAAAAGCAGGAGTTCCATTGGGCAATAAATGCACTTGTAGAAACTGCGCTGTCTTTGCAGCCTGCTAGCCGTGGTAGATAATAAGCTTGATATCATAATCACCTGCCACTGAAAATGTTTTAACAGCATCTGTTGTTTGCAGTGTAGCTGCCATCGCTGAATTTCCAGATTATAGGTCAGTCGGTGAATTATCTGATACTGATGATGTGTTGGTAAACTGGAAAGGAACCTCCGTTAATACAAAGTGTGTCTTCATCAACATCAAAGGATGCCTGTGGCAACGGATTAACACTTACTGCAATACTGCCGCTGTTGTGTCCGTACATCCGTTCTGAACGATCTGTGCCCAATATGACCCGGTTGTAACCAATGGCTGATAGGACGAAGATAGTTGCCCCCGGTATCGGGTTAGCGGCATTGTACCACTGATAGGATGTTGAGATGTTATTAACTGTAAGCGTTGCCTCCGGGATGCCATAATCACAAAAAGAAGCTTTGCCATTCAAACGTATTGCTGTATCAACCACGGCACTTGAAACTATCGTTGTGTCTTCAGAAAAACAGCCAGTCAGTATATCTGTTGTTTTTACAATAAACTCTGTTGGAGCTGGAAGAAACAACCCAGGCAAATGGATTAGCTATAACTGTACTGCTTACCTGGCCAGTCCGGTCGCCATTCGTAAGTGTAACCAGGTGTGCTGGTCCCACCTATCTGTACCTGTGAGCCTTTACAAATAATTGCATCGGGCCCTGCATTAGAAACCGGCTTGGGTGAAATGCCAACAGTGGCATACAAAGTATCCTCGCAACCAAAACCAGGATATGGGGATACAATCAACCGGAATAACGGTTCCCACAGTAGGTGCCGGGTTTAGTGGCAATGTTTGTGAGGTTGACAGTAATCGTTGTAAATGTATTATCTGAAAACCATTTGATAAGACTGAAAACCAAAAGGAGCTGTTAGTGTTATTGAATTATCACCCTGGCAGATATTCGTTCCGGAGATGGCGCCGTTACAATTAGTATTTACATCTACATAAGCATAACCGAAAGTGTGCCTGGTATACACAATCGTTGGTGATGAACTCCAGCATGATGGTTCTGCCAATGTAAGGAGTCAGGTTAATAGAAACAGGAGTCCAGTCCTTATAGTAAACAGGTGCATTGGGAGGAGAAGATGGTGATATCTGAAACCCCAGCAAAGCTGCTGATGTAACAAAATCAAAGTCTACACAGGGTAACGGTGAATTGGTGGAAAGGTCAACGATCCTCGCCCTAAACCGCGGCTTCTCATATAATTGATGATTATAATCCTGTAATACGACAGCATAATTGAACAGGATTGAAAAAACGGTCAGTGTAGAAGGGATGGTATAAGTGTAAACGACAAGACTTTCTGCCTGGTGAGCTGCCTCCGCTGTTTCCAAGCATCACACTATATTGGCTTCCATTAGGGCAAAGGGTAGAAAAGCCTCCGTAAGGGATCGGTGCCGGCTGTTGCGGCAGGAAATAATACGTGTGCCGTGCCGGAAGCAGGTGGCGTTGCGGATACTATGATAGTTCCGGATGGCTCAACCGTAGCCTGCCTTGCAAGCCCAGTTGGTAAAATCGCCTGATTCAAAATCAAGATTGGTCGGACATAAGACCTGCCTGCCCCTTTGACTGATTGCTACAAAAGCACAGAAAGAAATTGCAACGCATAGAAACTTCTGAAAATCCCAGATGCCATACCCTCAAAAATTAGCTATCAAACTTATTCAAAAAAAGCCAGTCCTGTCAGGGTTAATTTTTTGAATGGCAAAAAACCTAGTTTTTCACCTCATTTACGAAACCAGCTTGCTCCGTATTTCATTCGGAGTATTTAGGTAAAACATCGTTTCTTTGCACCACGAAAGCCTGCCGTTAAATGATTTACTCACCAAAATTTGACATTAAATCATGAGCTACATTTCAGAAATCTTCGCCAGACAAATTTTAGATTCAAGAGGTAATCCTACTGTGGAAGTAGATGTAATAACTGATGAAGGGGCTCTTGGCCGTTCTGCTGTACCTAGCGGTGCAAGCACCGGTGTCCACGAAGCAGTAGAACTAAGAGATGGCGACAAGAAAAAATATATGGGCAGGGGTGTATTGAAAGCCGTTGACAATGTAAACAAGACCATAGCCCCGGTATTGCTTGGGCTATGATGTAGCCGACCAAACCGGCATAGATGAAATGATGATTCAATTAGATGGCACCAGCTAATAAAGGAAAATTAGGTGCCAATGCTATTCTTGCCGTTAGTATGGCCGTTGCCAAAGCTGCTGCAGAAGAAGCATCACTTGCCGCTATTTCGCTATGTGGGTGGAACCAATGCAAAGACCCTCCCCATCCCGATGATGAACATTCTGAATGGTGGAGCCCATGCAGATAATAAAATCGATTTCCAGGAATTTATGATCATGCCTGTTGGTGCACCATCTTTCAGCGAAGGATTGAGATGGGGTGTGGAAATTTTCCACACACTGAAATCAGTATTAAAGAAAAAAGGGTTCAGCACCAATGTAGGTGACGAGGGTGGTTTTGCACCCAACATTCAAAGTAATGAAGAAGCAATTGACACCGTGATGGAAGCCATTCAGGCATCCGGATATAAAGCCGGCTCTCAAATTGTAATTGCCATGGATGCAGCTAACAGCGAACTGTGGAATGCGAAAAAGAAAAAATATGTATTTCATAAAAGCGACGGTAAAGAACTGAGCAGCGACCAACTGGTGAAATTTTGGGAGAAATGGGTGAAGCAATACCCAATCGTTTCTATTGAAGATGGTATGGCTGAGGATGATTGGGCTGGTTGGGCCGCATTAACACAAGCCGTTGGTAAAAAATGCCAGTTGGTAGGCGATGACCTTTTTGTAACCAATGTAACAAGATTGCAGCAGGGTATTGATAAAAACATTGCTAACGGCTTATTGGTAAAAGTAAACCAGATAGGAACCGTAACTGAGACTATCAATGCTGTTACACTGGCGCAACATAGCGGATACAATACTATCATGAGCCACAGGAGCGGCGAAACGGAAGATGCCACCATCGCAGATCTGGCCGTTGCATTGAATTGCGGACAAATAAAAACAGGATCAGCCTCCCGTACGGATCGTATGGCGAAGTATAACCAGTTGTTAAGAATCGAAGAATTATTAGGCAGCTCGGGTGTATATCCAAAAGGAAAGATTAAATTTGGTAAATAGAATAAGAAGTCGGAGGTCAGAAGTCTGAATATTTCTGCTCAGGCTTCTGGCTTCAGACAACTGAATTCCGATAATATGAAACTACTAACCCATATCCCAGCCTTCATTAAAAACAAGTACTTCATTTCCTTTGCAGCTTTCTGCGTTGTTATCCTTTTTTTGGATAAAAACGATGTGATGACCCAATTAGACCGCAGGAAAGAACTACGGGAATTACAGCAAAGCAAAAGATATTATACAGCCCAGATAGCCTCAGAACGCAAAGAATTACAGGCAATTGAGACAAATCCGGCTGCTGTGGAGAAAATAGCACGGGAAAAATATTTCATGAAAAGGGACAACGAGGAGATCTTCCTGGTATCGGAAAATCCCGATAACACAAAGAATTAGTATTCTGTACACAATAAGGCAAACCCACCCCCGTTAATATAGCGGACGTTTCTAATATCTCGCTACCAAGGACACATCTTATTATTGGACACTTAACTGGATTTGCCAAATGACAAACTTTACTCCTGAGGATCTTTTATTGTATTTGTACAACGAAACCTCTGCTGAACAGACCACTGCAATCGAAGCAGCTCTTGAAAAAGACTGGACACTTCGGGAAAAATTGGCTGTTTTAAAAGCTTCAATGAAACGGCTGGACAAGCTCACAGAATCACCCCGCACCGAAGTAGTATTGAATGTGTTGAACCATGCACGGGAACACTCTGCTGAAGAAGTGCAGTAGTTCATCAATCGGCTTAAAAGAATTTAGTCCCGCAGTTGCGGGACTTTTTTATTTCAGTCTTCTCCATTCACCATTATCTTGCGGTATGACCCGCAAAGAACGATACCAGTTCATTATTGATTACTTCGAAAAAAATATGCCGGTAGCAGAAACCGAACTGGAGTTCCATGACCCGTTTCAATTATTAGTTGCTGTCATTCTATCTGCACAATGCACTGACAAACGGGTAAACATGACCACACCGGCCATCTTTGCAAAATATCCTGATGTCCATTCATTGAGCAAAGCCACATTTGACGAACTATTCCCTTTTATAAAAAGTATTTCGTACCCGAATAACAAAACAAAGCACCTGATTGGTATGGCCAGTAAGGTGGTGGAGCAATTCAATGGTAAAATACCAATGACAGTTGATGAACTGGTACAACTACCCGGGGTGGGAAGAAAAACTGCTAATGTTATTACTTCTGTTGTTGATAAACAGCCTAACATGGCGGTAGATACCCATGTATTCAGGGTCAGTAAACGAATTGGCCTGGTTCCGCAAACAGCATCTACTCCCTTAGCAGTAGAAAAGGAGCTGATCAAACATATTCCTGAAGCCCTTATTCATAAAGCTCATCACTGGCTTATCCTTCATGGCCGATACATTTGCCTGGCCCGCAACCCTAAATGTGAAACATGTGGTTTACAACAAGGTTGCCGCTATTTTCAACAGAAAAAATCCTGAGTACAATTCGCATCCGTTTACATTGCGTAGATCTCCATGAAAAAATTCATGACGCAAATAGTAGAACTTATCCACATAAATCAAGGTTTAGCATAATACTTGCAACAGTTGGCTGATCATTCATACTATCAAAAACCGCCAACTGTTGAAAAACCTTTACCAACTTACCTGTTTAGTTTGTTGCTGCATTTTTAATGCCGCACAGGCACAATCACCTCCGCAACAATGGGCCCGTAAATATGGCGGTTCCGAAGTTGATATCCCTTTTGCTATAAAATTTACAACAGATGGTGGCACAATCGTCGCTGGTTACACTGATTCAAAAAATGGGGATGTAAGCACACAGCCCAACAGGGAATATTGGGACTTGTGGATAGTGAAACTGGACCGCTGTGGAAACATTGAATGGGAAAGATCTTTTGGCGGTACCAATTATGAAAGTGCAAGAGATGTAGTGCAAACAACCGATGGCGGTTATATCGTTGCTGGTGAAACCAATTCAACCGATGGCGGTGTTGTTGCAGGTTTTGGGGGTACTAAAGATATCTGGATACTAAAGCTTGATGCCACGGGCACACTCCTCTGGCAAAAAAGATATGGCGGCAGCGGGTTAGACATTGCCAATCATATTCACTTACTGAATGACGGAACTTTTCTATTAACAGCTTCTTCATCTTCTAACGATGGAAATATTACAGGCAACCATGGTACGGCTGGCTACACTGATGGAGTACTGATGAAGCTGGATGCCAGTGGAAATTTATTATGGAGCAGATGTTATGGTGGCAGCAAGAATGAAGAACTGCTCGACATTGAAATCATTAACGGCAGAACCTATATCGCCGGTTATGCAAATTCAACCGATGGTGATATTCCTCCGCAACAAAAAAATTATGATGTGTGGTTGCTGGCTTTGGATGCCAATGGGAATAAAGTATTCAGCAAAGTGTATGGGGGTTCGCAAAATGATGTTGCATATTCAATGACAAGAGGTAATAACGGTTCTCTTACTCTTGCCGGCTATACCACTTCCAACGATGGGGATGTAAGCGGCGCAAAAGGCAGGCAGGCTCAATGTGACAAATTTGTTTTCTTTTTGAGCTCCTTCATATCGAGGTTTATATTTTATAAGTACCGGTTAAAAGTAACTGTTGTATTTTTTTGGCATGTAAGCAATCCCAATACAATCCCAAAAGGGGAATCCTAAGCCTGACCACATATTATTATGACAGAATGATGCAAACTTCAGGGCATCTCTGAAAACCTTTGTTTTATTCAGACCTAACCGCTGGCTCCTCTCCAAAGCGGAGAGGAGATGGCAGGTTTTTAGAGAAGCCCTTTATTTAAAAAAGCCATAGCTCAAATCAGGTAATTTGGCCAATAAAATGACTGTTTGGGCTAAAATTTATATGAAATTGTGTAATACGTATTTACTTTGGCTGTTAAAATAGTAAGAATACGTATAAAATATAAAAAAAACAGTAAAATAAGCATTCGGAAAATACTAAATAATCTTTTACCTTTATAACCGTCTATTGTAAATAGAAATGGCTCATATTTCATAAATTATTTAAATTTCTTGCATGAAACATTTTTACATTTTTGCTTTACTGCTTGGTATTTTTACTTCAGTAAATGCCCAAAAAATTAAGGTAACAGTTCCTTACCCTGTAGCTGCACAGCCCCTCACCCGGGCCTTAGGCAGCAGCCTGCTTACGGTAGATGTGCAGTATTCGGACATCTGTTCCGGTACCGATGTAACCATAGCCTTCCCCGCATCGGTAACTTATGTACCCAACTCGGTAACCAAAACCGGCGGCACCGGCTCTTACACTATTGCAGAAAGCAACATTAGCAACCTTTCCGCTCCCGTATTTACCATTAACGGCCCTGCTTCATCTGTAGGCAACATCACCTTTACCGTAGCCCGCATAGCAGATTGCGGCAGCTTAAGCAACGGCAAAGACACCATTAAGGCCGTTGGTAGCTGTGAGCCGCTACCCATTATAGAAAACAACGCCAATACTAATACCTATAATATTTCAGCACCATCGCTGAGCCTCACTGCACCTGCTTCAATAACGAATGCTGTGTTGGGTCAAACAACCACCCGAACCACCACGGTTACCAATGGGGGTACGGGCGGTACGGATACCGTACGGTTTTATATTGTTTACCCCGGAGGAGGAATAATCAATAATAACGCCAACAAAATAACGGTAAGCGGAAATGATTTCTCTCCCTGGCGTACTAATGGTGATACGTTGTTTTATAAAATTTATGGCAGCATTTTCACCGGGACAACAACTGAGCCTGATGTTAGTACCTTATTGCAAAACGGTGAAAGTATTTTGATAGATGAACCAATCAAAGTAATAAAATGCGGCACTACTACTACGTATAATGCTTACTGGAACCGAACAGAATGGCCTGGCTGCCAGGGAGCTTCTGGAACAAGTGGCTTAGTAATGGCTACGGGAGTACCGAATTTTTTGGATAATCCTGTAACTACCCCTATTAGTTTTTCCGACCAATGCAATACGATTACACTGTCTGCTACCTTCAAAAATAGTGGTACGGGTAATGCCACGGCTGCAAGTATGTTTAATGTGAAAATCCGCCTGGAAAGCTATGCAGGTGGTAACTGGTCAAATGCTAATCAATCCAATTTTTCCAATTTTAATGTAAATGGCAACGCCACTACTTTCACCGGAAGCAATACAACCATGGATACCGTTAACCTGGCCAATGTATTTACTACAGACCCGGATGGTACAGGTGTAGGTTTAGAAGATATGGATGGTGATGGGTTTTACGACGACCTTCCGCCCGGCAACACCGTTACACTTAGGTGGAATATGAATTTAATTTGCAATAGCACTTGTGGTTCTGACAGAGTGGTACAATGGGGTTACCGGATGATGTATGAAACGATGTGCGGAGGCCAACTCTTAAGTAACATCCGGTCAGTTTACTATCCTATTAATGAAGTTGGCTTTGGTTCTACCTCTTATGTGCCTGCCAATATTGTGGGTGGCGTTCCTTTCCGGTTTGTATTCAATACGGCATTTAACACTAATACAAATCTTTACTGGGATGCCAATGGCCGCTATCAATACCGGCTTGTATTGCCTGCGGGTATCGGGCCAGCACCTACCCCTAATGCAACCTATGGTACTGCTTCCGTAACCTATACAACGGTTCCCGGACCTTCTGGCGATACACTTATAATTACTTCACCGAATAATGTATTAGACTCGGCAGCTATAAATCTTGTCCTCACTTGCGGAAGCAGCGGTACTCTTAACTTCTGGCACAGCCTCCTGAAAATTCCGAATATTTCTACAGGGTGCTATTGTAGTGCAAGCAGATATTGTGCTACGTTAACTTCTCTGGCGCATTGTCCTTCACCTTGCCCGGCGGGTCCTGTGAATTATTTGCCCAATGTTCGCAGAGTGGATAATTGCCTTGGCTGGACAGATGCCAGCTTAACAACCCGGCAATCGGCAAATAATATTAGCCCTTATGACCTGAGTAAGGCACTTTATCTCGATACCATCCAGATAACCGGCAGTGCAAAGCAATCAAATGATGCGTCTAACCTCCATTTGATGGTAGAACTGCCGAAAACCTCAATAGCCCCATTAAATGTAAATAAATTATCTCCTGTTGATATTTATTTGGAAATATGGAGAGGTGGTTCACTGAATCATTCCTGTACAGTAACAACTATTAGCGACAGTTCTACTGCAACCATGCAAAGAATTGATTGGGATTTGTGCCTTCCTGGCGGAGGTTTATTAGCGGGTGATAGTATTTATTCACGGTCCAGGTATGTAGTGGCAACAAATGATGGATTACACCGCTACGATGTACAAAATGGTAATTTATGGTATTACTATAATAAAGTGGCTGCCGGTAAAGATTTTTGTGATAGTTGGGTACCTGAAATGTTCCTGGTAGCTACTTATGAGCAGATAGGTACCAATACAACCAATGCATCAGGTTGCTCCAGCTTTGTACCAGGTACAGAATTCGCTTTTATGGCCCGCAGATTTGCATCTAACGGCCAGGAGTATAAAAGTGAATTCAGACCCATGGTATATATTGACTCCATCGTATTTACCAAAACCGCCGGATACGATTTTGTATCAGCAGAGATAAAGAAATTCAGTGGTCCGATAGGTACACCACAGGTTGTATTAAATATTACACCTGATTATGTCAATGGTAACAGCTATACGTTTATCAATCCTGGCACTTGGCCATACATGGGCATAACAAAAACGAATAATTATGGTGGAGCTTTTGTGCCTACCGTTGCAACTAATTGCGCAACTTTGGCCTCAGAATCTTTCAACACCAAAATATATATCAGAGATTATTATTATGCTTTTGGTAATCCGGCAACTGTACCTTCTATTTACAAATATGTATTTAATGCAGGTTCTTATGCCAATATAGCTTCCAATCCCGGAGGTTGGAATTATTCGCTTAATTACTCCACTTCCAGCAAAGCTAACGTTACCGTACAAAACACAACCGGAACGGTGCAGGGTGTACAGCAAAGCCAGTATTGGGATGTAAAAGTGAGCAGTACGGGTACCAGTGCTGCGCCTTATGTTTGGCTGGCATTGGAAAAGGGCAGCGGTAGCGGGTTAATCAACATTACCAGTGTAGTAAATCTTGCCACCAATACGGCATTGACATCAGAGGGCAGCTATAGCGGCAGCGGTGTAACCGGACTTTCCTGGTATAAATTCAGTACAGCCGGAATACCCAGTGGCGGAGAAGCAAACTTCCGTGTTAATTTTACTTACAGCAGTTGCAATGAAGATAGTGTACTGTTTAAAGCAGGCTGGGCCTGTTCTGCCTATCCTGTCGGTAATCCGCTAAGCTACCCTTGTACTGCAGCGCAGCGTTATTTAAAAGTAGTGCCCAACCCGAGCCAGGTTCAGTTAGCGATGGTACGGCAGCCGGGTGGTGGTGCACCAACTACCATGTGCGCTGCAGATTATACCACTTTTTACCTCAATAGTGCCCAGGCAGCCAATCTGGTAAATCCTTATGTACGTTTATATCCTCCTGCAGGAGTTACGATAAGCACTCCTATACAGGTTACTTACCCTAACGGCCCCGGTGGCACGGTGTATAATTTAACGCCTACTGCAATTTCGGGTGGTTATCAGGTCAACCTAAATGATATACCTGCAATCTCTACATCCGGCTTGCCGGGTACGGTTCTTAATCCAGGTGTGCCTGAGCGTCAGGCATTGGTGCGGGTAGATTATAACACCGGCTGCAATATTACTTCCGGTACTTCTTTTGATTTCTATGCTTTTGGCAGCCGCCCCTGCGGGCAGCCGGCCATAGATAATGGAACATCTATTCAAACAGGGGGTGTAAGTATCTCCGGCATCAGTTCTCCTGGCAGTATGGGAGTAACCATGAGTTCTTCAAGCTATACGTTGAATTGTGGTACCAGTACCACCCTCAACCTCGGAAGTATAGCAGTTGGAACGGCCACACAGGCCGGTGATACTGTAGTGTACACCCTGCCTATCGGTATGAGCTATGTAGCCGGAAGTTTTGCAGGTGGAGCCAATTGTACTACATGTACCGCTACGGTATCCACAAATGGAGCAGGTAATACTATTGTAAAAATAAGATTAGATCCTGGAATAGCAGCTGGCACTAATATCGGCTATACATTTGATGTAAGTGCGTTGGGAGGCGGCTGTTCGAACCCCAGCCCTATAACAGCGGCGGCCAAAAGGGATATCACCGGTTTATATTGTGGCCCGCCAATACCTTCTAATCAGTGCTCCGGTAGTTCGGTAATAATTGGGAATGCCAGTTCACTGAATTTCACTATAAATAAGCCAACGTTAACTGTAACGCATGCAGGTGTAGTATCCGGCAACTTTTTGCCTGGCGGTACTTTTACCAGTACGGTAACAATCGCCAATTCTGGAACAGTGGCAGCAGCAGCTCCAAAAGTAGATTACTTCTGCGGCACCAGTACCACTCCTTTTGCAACGGTTACATTCGCAGGTGGCATACCGGCGGGTACTAGTGTAACAGAAACACAATCAGTAAGCGTACCGGCCTCACCTGTATGTGAATTAGGTCAGGTAATAAGGGCGGTAGTGCGGCCACAGAGCGGCAACGGAGTGCAGTGTGTATGCGATAGCAGCAGCTTTTCCATGCTGCAGATTCTGCCTGTAAACCTTTCCGAATTTTCAGCTTTAGAAAGTGACTGTAGAGTTTTATTAAAATGGAAGAGTGAGACCGAAGAAGGATTTAGCCGATATATTGTTGAGTACAGTAAGAACGGTACTGTATATGAGGCCATAGGAGAATTACCGGGCAGAGGTAATGGCAGCCGATATAGTTTTCACCATCAGCCAGAAAAAGGGATGACTTATTACCGGTTAAAAATGATGGATATAAATGGTGGAGTGAAATATAGCAGCATTGTGGTAATGAATAATATCTGCGAAGGTAAATCGGTAATGTTGTACCCCAATCCTTCTAATTCAGTCATACATGTAAATCTGTCAGGTTATACCGGAAAGATAAGCGGTAAGCTTTATAACGGAACAGGGCAGTTACTCATGCACTACACACTGGTTAATGGCAGCAATAAGATTAGCACATCAAACTTGCCTGGTGCCTCGTATATGTTATTGATAACAGATGAAAACGGTGAGCAGAAAAGTTATAAGATAAAGGTGATTCATTAGAGATAACCAGGAAAATCATACTAAAAGCCCCCGGATATAATTTCCGGGGGCTTTTTTGTTCAGGGATGCACTTTTTGCATCAAATTCAATTACAGGTCTGGTTTTCCGGGAAACATTTTCCCTTCATATCGGGGTTTGTATTTTATAAGTACCGGTTAAAAGTAACCGTTGTATTTTTTTGGCATGCAAGCAATGCCCAAAAAATCCTGTAAGGGGGAGATGCAAAGCCTGCCCGCTTATTATTATGACAGAATGATACAAACTTCAGGGTGCCCAAACCTTTGTTTTATTCAGGCCCCACCGCTGGCTCCTCTCCAAAGCGGCGAGGAGATGGCAGGTATTTAGAGAAGCCCTTTATTTAAAAAAGCAGCAGTTCGTAAAAAAGCCATAGCTCAAATCAGATGATTTGGCCAAAAAAATGACTGTTTGGGCGAAAATTCATATGAAATTGCGTATTACGTATTTACTTTGGCTGTTAAATAGTAAAAATACGTATAAGATTTTTAAAAATAGTAAGGGAACTATGCTGAAAATACGGAATTTGTATAGTATGTTTGCGTTCTTGATTAATCTCACTAATACGTACCTATTCCTTGTTAAGCCATTTTAGATGTTTTGTTCACTTTAAATTAATTAAAAAAAGGAAAATGAAAACAAATTTAATTTCCAAAAAACTGGAAAGTCCGCTTTTAGTCGCACCCGGACAATTTTATTAGCATTATTGCTGATAATTACCTCATCAGCCATCGGTCAGGCAACCATGTCTTTAACGATGAATGTTAAAAACAATGTAACTTCAGTTTTGGCAGGAGACAAGTATGTCTATCAATTAGCCTACTCTGTATCCAGTACAACTGCAGGTATTACAGGTGCCAAAATTGTGATTGATTTGCCAGATGGGGCGGATGTGTATGCAGTCGGTGATTATGTTGGTACCATTCATGCTCCAATAGCAAATTTTGTGTACAGTGCTCCTGTTGGAGGTGATAAAAAACTAACAATTAATTTTATTAGCCCTTTAAGTTCCGGCTCTACCGGTACACTTGAGTTTGCGGTACGTACCACTAATCTCTTAACCCCCAATGGTACTGTACAAACTTCAACAGCGGAGTTTACCGGTACAAACGGTGGAAGCAATTACACTTCGGGTGTAAAAACGGGTTCTGTAACTGTAAATGCCACCCCTGAT
This sequence comes from Chitinophagaceae bacterium, assembly GCA_037045605.1. Classification (GTDB taxonomy): domain Bacteria; phylum Bacteroidota; class Bacteroidia; order Chitinophagales; family Chitinophagaceae; genus JJ008. The sequence goes on from JBAOHK010000011.1 coordinate 765,461, forward strand.
CTTTGTGTGCAAAAGAAGATGGTTTGATAAATGGAGCAGAGGCCGCAACACCTTACGCAACCACAGTAACCGACGTATTTGGTAATTATATCTTTAACAATTTACCGGCAACAGCAAGTGGTGCAGCCTACCTGGCCGGATTTGTTTTACCCTCTGGTTATTCATTTGTTTCACCTAATTCCGGCAGCGATGATTTTAAAGACAGCGATGCAAACACTTTTGCCGGAGGCTACACTGGTTTATACTTCTTAAAACAAGGACAGCGCAACATGAGTGTGGATGCTGGTTTAGTGCAAACTTCACCGGCGGGTACGGCCAGCCTTGGTGATAAAGTGTGGTACGATGCTGATGCTGATGGAATACAGGATGCCGGGGAAACAGGAGTGTCCGGTGTAACTGTAACCCTGTACAATAATGCAGGTACTGCTATTGCCACGACCACCACAGATGCAAACGGTAGTTACCTGTTTGCCAATCTTGCTGCAGGTGATTACAGTGTTGGGTTCAGCAATTTGCCACAAGGATACAGTTTAACCCCAACATGGAGCAGCAATGACGCCAATACAACGAACAGTGATGCCAACCCGGCAACGGGAAGAACAGGCACTATTACTTTAAGTGCAGGTGAACAGGAACTGGATGTTGATGCCGGATTAGTGGCCGGTGTCCCAAGCGGTCTTGCAAGTCTTGGCAACAAAGTATGGTGGGATGTTGTTACTGCAAATAATACACAGGATGCTGGTGAACCGGGTGTTGCCGGAGTAACAGTAAACTTGTACAAAGATGCAAATGGCGATGGGCTGATAAACGGAGCCGAAGCCTCCACTCCGGTTGCTACTACAGTGACTAATGCTTTGGGAGAATATATGTTTACAGGTTTCATCCCTCCCAGCGACACACTCCGGGATATATGCGGGAATGATTCAGCCTATGTCTCTTACCGCCCGGTGATGATCAAAGGGCCTTTTGACGGAATTAAGAAAATTGATACCATTTTTGTCGGCCAGACGCTGCAACTACCAAGTGCAGGAAATGGAAACATTACCTGGAATTTTGACCCGACATTAAGTTGTACAAACTGTCCGAACCCTGTTGCTTCACCAGTCGCTACCACTACATACACAGCTACCAGTTCATTGGCCAACGATTGTCAGCTAAGCGACCGGTTCACCCTGGTAGTGTTAAAAGATGCTGTAATACACATACCAACAGCATTTACTCCCAATGGCGATGGCCTCAATGATTGGTTTGGCCCGATGGGAAAAGTACCGAACGAATTCTTCATGCAGATATATGACCGAAATGGCAGCATGGTTTTCACAAGCACCTCCACCTACAGTAAATGGGATGGCCTGTACAAAGGCCAGCCGCAAGGAAGCGGAATTTTTGTGTACTGGATTCAATACAGGGATAAGCAGGGTAAACTGTTCCAGAAAAAAGGAACCCTTGCACTGATCCGGTAAGAGTATAAGAACAATTATTGTTTAGCATAAACCTTTCATTATGGACAGGAGAGATTTTTTTAAAAAAGTAAAGAAACCCAACCGCTACTCAGCCCGCAGCATTGCCAGTGGATTGAATCCCTATTCAGGCACCTGGACAGTAAACGAAGTAGCTCACCTGCTGAAGCGAACCATGTTCGGTGCAAAGAAAGCCGACATTGATTACTTCCTGGGGCTTTCACCAACTGCAGCGGTTGATGAATTACTGAATAACATTCCGGTCGTAAGTCCGCCACTGCGGGATTATGGCCTGATAGAAGATGAAGATGGAGTAATGCATGATGACCTGGGTGTGGCGCAGGGACAAACATGGGTAAATGATTTAAATACGTTAAGCCATCCTAATGTCCGTGGATCTATCAATAGTCTCCGGGTATCAAGCCTGCACAAATGGTGGGCTGGATTGATCATTAATCAAAACAGGAGTATTTCAGAAAAAATGGTCATGTTCTGGCATCACCATTTTTCAGTACAGGAAGAAGAAGTAGGTAATGCGACAATGTTGTGGCGGCACCATAACCTTTTCAGGCAAAATGGAATTGGCAATGTGAAGCAATTAGTCAGGCAAGTAACAACAGATCCTGCAATGCTGATCCACCTGAACGGCTATCTGAATTCTAAATTAGCACCGGACGAAAACTATGCCAGGGAAATGCAGGAACTTTTCACCATTGGTAAAGGACCTGACTCTCTTTATACAGAAAACGATGTGATAGCTGCAGCAAAGGTGCTTACCGGATGGCGGATCGATGGTGACCTGCTGACTTCTTATCTTGACAACAGTGCCCATGATACAAGCAGCAAATCTTTCTCTGCATTTTATAACAACACAACAATTGCCGGTAGCGGCGCAACAGAAGTAGATGAGTTGGTAAATATGATATTCAATACCACCGAATGTGCAAGATTCATCTGCCGCAAGTTGTATAAATGGTTCGTTTACTATCAAATTGACGAAGAAACTGAAAGCAATGTTATTACTCCACTGGGCGAATTACTACGCAGCAGCAATTTTGATATAAAACCAGTATTGGCTGCCTTATTCAAAAGCGAACATTTCTTCGACCCGCTGAACCAGTCCTGTTACATCAAAAACCCATTTGATATCATAGTTGGAACATTAAGAGAGTTCAGTGTAAGCTTCCCGGCGTATACCGACTGGCAAACGGGTTACCCGCTGTTCGGGAATATTTATGGCAAAGCCGGTGAGATGCAACAAACATTATTTCAGCCTCCGGATGTTTCTGGCTGGCCGTCTTATTACCAGGAACCGATGTACTATGAGCTGTGGGTGAACAGTAACTCATTACCAAAAAGGGCTGATTACACGGATGGACTGATAAGTGACAGCGTATTAGATGTAAGGGCATTTGCCAATTACTCTGCTGCGCCTGCAGACCCCAACCAGTTGGTGAGTGATGTAACGGCATTGCTGCTCCGCTATCCTTTATCAACCAATTCAAAGAACTATGTCAAGAACAGGTTCCTGTTGAACAATACTAATAATGATACTATATGGACCACAGCATGGAACAGCAATAACAATACTGTCATCAATTCATCGCTGAATGAAATGTTCAAATTCATTATGAACCTGCCGGAGTTTCATTTATGCTAACGGAATTATCTAACTATTGAAAAACACAACTATGGACAGAAGAAAATTTTTACGCAATACAGTTCCAGCCGCCGTAACACTGCCTGCTTTTTTAAACGGTTTTTCTTTTACAGCACTTGGTGCAGAATCCGATGATGTGCTCACCCGTTTGCTTGGTCAAACAGCCAGCAATGACCATGTGCTTGTACTGATACAGCTTGGCGGTGGTAATGATGGCCTTAATATGGTGGTACCCGTTGGATATGTATGCCAATTATTACAATGCAAGGCCCAATGTAGCAATACAGCAAAGCCGGGTATTGAGATTGGATGGTACTGACCGTTCCGGTTTGCATCCCGGCTATGACCGATATGCAGAACATGTACAATGATGGTAAAGTGAGTGTGGTACAATCTGTAGGTTATGCCAATCAGAATTTTTCTCACTTCCGTTCAACGGATATCTGGATGAGTGGCGACACCAACAACAACCGTCTGACCCGTGAAAAGAGAGGCTGGATGGGCCGCTATCTTAGAAAGTGAGTATCCCGGTTATCCTGATGCCTATCCGAATGCAGAAATGCCCGATCCGCTGGCTATACAGATCAGCAATATGCCAACAGTCGTAGTGCAAGGCTCTATTTTCTCAATGGGACTTTCAATAACTGATCCTGAAAATATTTATACGTTCACCAATCCTTTTTCTGATTATCCCCTTACATCACCTCCGGCCAATAAAGAGCTTCGCTTTCTGAGAGTCATGTCTGAAAAAACAAAGATCTATTCAGATATTATCCGGACTGCTTATCGCAGTTCAAGCAACATGGCAACTTATCCCGATAACGGACTGGCACATCAATTACAAATTGTAGCGAGGCTCATTAAGGGTGGGTTAAAAACGAGGGTATATACAGTAACAATGGGTGGATTTGATACACACAAAAGGCAGGTAAATGCCAGCGATACATCAACAGGTAATCATGCTAAACTCATGAAGGATCTTTCCTCATCCATCAATGCTTTTCAAAAAGATATGGAACTGATGCAACAGGATGACCGGGTAATTGGCATGACCTTTTCAGAGTTTGGCCGTCGTATCAAATCAAATGCAAGTTTGGGTACAGACCATGGTGCTGCAGCTCCATTAATACTATTCGGCAAACATGTAAAAAAAGGTATACTCGGAACCAGCCCCAACATTCCTTCAGATATTGATGTAGTGAACAATGTTCCATTCCAATATGATTTCAGGAGTGTGTATGCTTCCGTACTGGAGAGATGGTTCTGTGTAAAGCAACCGCTGCTCAATACATTACTGTTACAAAACTACCAGTCATTGCCTGTCATCAAAGGTGGCCCCTGCGGCCTTGGTGATGATCCGGATGATACCAATAATAATTCTGATAAATTGTTGCTGAAAATGTGGCCGATGCCATATACCCTCAATGCAACACTGCAGTTTTCAACAACAGGCGGCCACACCATGATACAGCAGATCAACCCCCTGGGCCAGGTGGTAAAAGTGCTGGCCAACGGCAATTACACTGCCGGCACCTATAACATAGATATTTACGATGATGGCCTGCCTTCAGGTGCCTATTTTATCCGTTTGCAGAACCAGTCTTTACAGAAAGTACTGAATGTAGTGAAGGTGAAATGACACCAGGAAGGACAATACAGTATAAATCACTAAGAGAAAAAGGTGAATAGACGGTCTATACGGGCTTGCCTATGGTAGTAAATTGAGCCGGCAAAACAAGGAAAAATAGTTTTCCCCAATGCAATAATTTAAACTTTGCCAGTTCTGTATATTCTATACATTTATCCTTCGTTTTCCGCACCCGCCCTACTACAATCCAGCCCCTCTGACAAAAACCAGTGTTTTAATTCTATTAAAAGAAAATTTGTTTGAGGATGAGAAAATTTACGGTAATGGCGGTGCTGTGCAGCCTGGTATTCAGTCAGTCCCTGAAAGCTCAATACTATTTTTACAACGACAAGTACTATGATAATGCCGTAGTTCTTGAGATTGGTGGCACTTTTGGTGTTATGAATTCCCTGACTGACATCGGAGGGAAAAAGGGTGTTGGGAAGAAATTCATCAAAGATCTGAACTGGAAAAATGCAAAGCCCAGTTTTGGTTTCTATGCGATGGCCATGTACCAAAATATGATTGGACTGCGACTGGAAGGAACTTTTGGAGAGGTAAATGCATATGATAGTATACTGAAAAATGTAAAGACAACCACTGCGGGCCGTTACGAACGCAATCTCAGTTTCAAAAGCAAGATCGCTGATTTTCAACTGGCACTGGAGGTGCATCCATTAATGTTCAAAGACTTTGATGAGCAGGACCCGCCACGGCTTTCACCCTATGGTGTAATCGGTGTCGGTTATTATTCATTTGACCCGCAAGCCAAATTGAATGGTCAATGGTATTCATTACAGCCCCTTCATACCGAAGGCCAGGGCTTTAAAGAATATCCCGACCGTACACCTTATAAGCTGAACCAGATAAATATTTCAGCAGGTTTAGGTGTGAAATATGAACTCAATTCCACCTTTAATGCCCGGTTGGAACTGAACCACCGTATTTTAAGTACGGATTACCTCGACGATGTAAGTACAGATTATATAGATCCGAATACTTTCTATACCAACAACATGCCCTTAAATCTTGCTGCCATAGCACAGCAGTTGTATAACAGGAAAGCCGAACTGAACCCCGGCGATATTACGAACATTGGTGACCAGCGGGGCGATCCGGAGGACAATGATTCTTTTTTCACTATCCAGCTAAAAATTGGTGTTACTCTCGGCCGTCAAAGGAGATAATATTGAACTAACAAAATAAAAAAACCGGGAACGATGTCCCGGTTTTTTTATTTTGTTTAATTATCTGGAAGAACGAAGTGTGATTTTCACCGGCTGATACCCCAATTACCCTTTTGGGGTATTTTCAAACAAAGCTTATTTATTAGCTTTACATATATTCTTTTCAGAATAACTAAAACTATTCACATGCAAGACGGAGTTTTACTATTTAATGAATCCTTATTCAACAGCTATCTTTCATTCAACCCTTTGGTCAGGGCATTGAAAAAGAATATTGCGGAAGGGAATCCCGGCATGAAAAAATTGTATGGGCATGTGGTGAAGCAATTTGAGTCCCACCCTGAACTGATGAACACTGTAACCGATTTAAGCATATTACTTCCTCATACAGAATTAATAGAAGAATTGCTCTCAGCAGTTTTCCCACCAACTACTGCTAATTATATGTATGGTATTGCCATACCTTTCAAGCACCAGGCTGTATATGCCTCGCCCCGCTTTAAGTCAATGCTAAAACCCGGTACCAACGAAATAAATGTACCTGAAGGGCTCATAGGCATTAATCTGAATCAGGAGAAAATGCATTTTGCTTATGGTCTTATTTTAAAAAAATACCTGGGTGTTAACAGCCCTGAGTCTTCCCGTTCAATACATCCTTATCTTAATGAGGAAACGGGGCTCACCCGCTACCTTGAATTACGTATTGATGCCCGGTTTATTGATGTAAACCCTGTCGGTGATATGCCGGAGTTACCGGAAAGTATTTTGAACAGGCATACTAATAACATCATGACCATATCTGAGCTGATGGAACATGTGCCATTGGAGAAATTCTGTTTTGAAGGAATATCTGTTATTCGTGTAAACGACATGACGGAACAGGAAGTTATTAATTTGATAAAAAACCGCCTGCTTGATATCAATGCTTTTTCGGATGCCGCTGTTTACAACGAGTTGGAAAACCATATTCAGTGTCTTATCGGACTTAAAGACCTGACCATTGGCATTACCCCTTTCTTTAAGATAAACGGCCACTATGTCTACTCCGATCTGCACAATAACAACAGCATCCTGTTCAAAAACTTTCATTCCACTGCCGATAAGGATGAAATAAGTGATTACTGCAAGCTTCTTTTCCGGGAGAACAACCAGCCCCTCCTGTTTGAAACTCTGGATGAACAATCTCTGAGTGATGTTCAATGCCTTCAATATTACTACATGGAGGGTGCCCGCAGCCTGATAATTTGCCCGTTGAAAAATCATGACGGAATGCTGGGCATGCTGGAAATTATTTCAAAAACGCCGGGACAACTAAAACCTGCTCATATTGGAAAGATCGAAACTGCCATCCCTTTGTTTACACTAGGTATGGAGAAAAGTCTTGAAAAATTAAATAGCCAGGTGGATTCAGTCATCAAGAAAAAATTTACTTCTGTTCAGCCGGCAGTTGAATGGAAGTTTACTGAAGCCTCATTAAATTATATAATACAAAAAATACAGCATGAAGACGTAAAGGTTGAACGCATTGCATTCCCTGACGTACATCCACTATATGGTGCAATTGATATCCGCAATTCATCTACGGAAAGGTCTCATGCCATTCAATTGGATATTGTTGAGCAATTGGAAATGGCACAACAGGTAATTAAAAAAGCTCAGGCAAATGTTCCTTTCCCATTATTACAGGAAATAGAGTTTAAGATTGACAAATTCATTATTGCCGCTTCAGATGTATTGCAGTCAAGTGAAGAACTGAGCATCCAGGAATTCCTGCAGGGGCAGGTTGTTTCTGTTTTTAACCACCTTCATAATACAGAACCATCTCTGAAAAAGGAAGTGGAGCATTATTTTGCAGCACTTGATCCTCAAATAGGCATGCTGTATCACCATCGTAAAGAATATGAACAAAGTGTATCCCGCATAAATGATACACTAGCCCGTTTCATAGATAAAGAACAGGCTGCCGCCCAAAAAGTATACCCGCACTACTTTGAACGCTATGTAACTGACGGACTGGAGTTTAATATTTATATGGGCCAATCCATTTCGCCCCGTAAAAAATTTGATGAGATATACCTTCGAAATATGAAAATGTGGGAGTTGACAGTGCTGACCAAGGCTGCAAGGATAACCCATACACTGGAGAAAGAGTTAAGCAATCCCCTTAGAACCACTCAATTGATATTATGCCACGGCCAGACATTGTCCATCCTCTTCCGGACAGATGAAAGAAAGTTTGATGTGGATGGTGCTTATAATATCCGGTATGAAATTGTAAAGAAACGAATTGACAAAGCTCATATTAAAGACACCAACGAACGGCTTACTCAGCCTGGAAAAATAGCAATCGTTTACTCACAAACAAAGGATGCTGCAGAGTACACGGAATATATTGAGTTCTTACAAAACAAAGGATTGCTGAAGCCGGGAATTGAAAATCACGACCTGGAGGAATTACAGGGAGTAGTTGGGCTAAAAGCCCTTCGGGTAGATGTAAATTTTGATGATATACCTTATACGGAAAAGAAAGTGGAATTGTCAAACACCACTTCTCAGCAATTATTAAATGGAAGATAATTTTTCTTGCCTTCAACAAATAAAGCCAGTTCAAAAGAACTGGCTTTATTATTATGCATGAATCGCTTTAAAATTTCCAGCCTAACCCGACTAACGGTATTTTGTCTTCTTTAGAAATAGCATATGACACTGTAATCAGAATTCTACGCAGTGGGGAGAACCAGATACCGCCTCCGTAACCGCTGAAGAATTTTTTATCCGCATCATTCTCCACCCACACCCTTCCTGCATCAACAAAAGCCATAATACCAAATGCAGCAGGGAAAAGATATGTTTGAAAATTAGCTAAGCGAAGGCGAAGCTCAGCCTGGTTATAAAATTTGGTTTTACCGGCAAACCTCTCTTTACGATAACCCCTGAGGTTGTCATCAGAACCAAGGTACTGTGCATGGAAAAACTCAAACCCATCACCTAGTGTAGTTCCACCACCAACACGGTTTGCAAAAGTGAGGCGGTCAGGTATCAAATCCAGATAGAAAGAAAGCTCTGTGCTTAGTTGTGTCACATTATCATAGCTGTTATCTCCAAGGCCTTTCAGTTTTCTGATAGTAGTTATCCAATTCACCCCTTTTGAAGGCAATACTTTGCTGTCTCTTGAGTCGACGATAACAGAAAGCCTTGCGCCGATATATGATTGGCGTTCGAATATGGTAGCAGGGTTAAGGCCGCTGGCCACGGTATTCAGGTTCACATTCCGTTTCATATTAAGTGCATCGGTAGAATCCATATGATAAAACTGGAATTCGGGACCAAACAAAAGCATGAAGTTATCAGTGAACCGCTGCCGTAGTTGAAGTGTAACATCACCTAAATCATAACGTATTCTGTAAAATCTGAACCTACCAGTCTTTGTTTTATCATAAACACTGTTCACACCATACCCAAAGAAGTTGGAAGTAGCATTAGGTCCTTTATAATCGATATCAGTAACCAGGTCGGTCTTATCACCAAGTACCGACATAAATTCATTATTATAATGGATATTCACCGCTTTGGTAGAGAAAGCATACAAGCCTTTAAACTGGTGAAGCGTTTTATAAGGTGTTTTACGGAATCCATGACGGATATACTTAAAAGTAGGCCCCAGGAAAATACCATCATCCGGGTTATATCCGATAGTGCCAAAAATTGACTGGAAAGGATATTTATATCCAAGCCGGTTAAATGAATTTACTGTACTGTCATTTGACATTTTATTTGTAAAGCGACCGGTTATCTTATTGCCACCGTCCATTTTGTCATATACAATAGCTCCAGACTGTTTTGTACTATTCTCAAACATATCTTCACCACCACCGCCAATCAACCTGACTTTTATTTTATCGTTATCCCCGTGCATAACAAACTTATCCTGTCCGTCCATACCGTATATCCTTAGCTCCTTTGTTACCTGTGGGTCAAACTTTCTTTCATACATCTTTACTGATTGGTTACCATCTTTATCAAGCTTATAAACCTGTACCATGGCGGAACCATCACTATTGCGGGTAACATCATACAGTTCTTTTTTATCGCTTCCGGTAATACTGACTATTTGCGAAATGAAAGCATAGTATTCCATCACTTCGGCTACCAGGTTATTACGACGGGCTTTTAACGTTGTGGCAATTTTATTAGCAGAAATTGACCTGATCTCAGCAGGTTGCTGAGCTAATGCCCTGTCAATAACATCATCAGTCATTTGTGAAACAAACTTCTCGGCAGCAGTTTTCCAATCATCTGCCGTAAGTTGATTAAGGAAAAAACGATCCAGGTTGCGGGCAGCAAAGTTGAAGCGGTTGATACTTTTGGCAGCAGGTTTAAACCCTTCCAGCTGCGGCACCAACGAACGGCCTTTAACAAGCCCCGGAAGAACACCCTGGTTGATATAAAATGCCTGATCACGGTCTTTAGCAACCGGATAGAAAATTTTGCCTTTCCCGTTCGGACTATCATAAGCTCCCCAGATCCATTGGTCCTCGTGACGGTCAAGGTCCATCACAAACATATCGAGTATCCTTATTTTAAGCAGAGCCATCTGATCAACATCGTTATCATTATCCTTTTCTAACTTCTCGGCTACTTCATCAGTATCGTATCCCTTCTTAGTAGTATCAGGAAGTCTCTCCTCGTACAATGCCAGCATGTTTGCAAAATCCTGGCGGTGCTCTCCCAGTTTTGGGTCATCGGCAATGTAAACCAGTTTTACATCCCCATGCGGTATGCCTGCGGCAGTAGCCAGGGTTGGGATTGACAAAGCAGCATAAGGATAAGAAGCAGAAACACCATCTGATACAAGATCGGCAGCAGCTTCACTTTGCAAATCACCAGGCAATGTCTTACTGGTAATATATTTCGCAATAGAACGGAGGGTGTATTGCCTTCCGCTGGGATCTTCCACCCTTAAGGATTTTGTTTGCTTCCCCCCCCTCTTTTTACAGGGGTCAATCCTCCTTTCTCTTTTGTCAGACTGAGAACAGGAGCTTTTACAGGGGTATTCCATTCTGCACGGTAGTTGGTGCCCATCCAGAACGTTTTTCCCCGGTTGGTGCTAAAGTTTCCTCCTTTAGCAGCTACGGAATCCGTTTGGGCATTCCCTTGAGTTATGACAATAAATGAACATACGAAAAATAGAATAAGCAGTCTCATGGTTGCAGGTTTAATAAAGTAAATAAGTTATGTAGTTAGTCCCGATTGGAAAAGATACGATTTTTTAAAAAAAAAGCAAATAATGGTAAAACAGGAAAAAAGCGTCCAATAGAAGGATTGAAATGATTTTAATCATATTCCTGTTTGAAAGTTTGCTGTTTACTCTAATAATGATATAATTTTTTAAACCGGATGCTCTAACGGCCAAAGTTTTATGTAAATTGGAAACTTTCTTTGGGATGGTTATTTAACCCACCCGGGATGCTGCATTATAGTAGCTTATAATCTTTAAATAATGACCAAAAATGATTTAATCAAGTTATCTGTTATCGGGTGGTAATGAAAAAAAATATTGTTCTGATTAGTTGTTTACTGATGCTTAGTCTGTCCCTCAAAGCCCAGGAGGATAGTATTGCCCAACGGATTGTATTAATTGGAGATGCAGGACAGTTGACCAATGGCCGGCACCCTGTAGTGGATGCAGTGAGGAACCTCATTCCGATGGATAAAAGGACCACGGTTCTCTTTCTTGGGGATAATCTTTACAAAATAGGCTTACCAGATGACCAGGCCAAATCATACAATGCAGCCAGGGCTGTTCTCGATTCGCAACTTTCTGTAGCAGATGGTACTCCTGCCAAAGTTTATATGATCCCGGGAAATCATGACTGGGAAAATGGTGGCCGTGGGGGATATGATGCTATTATCAGACAACAGTTGTATGTTGATTTCTTGCGTAAAAAGAATGTAAAATATTACCCGGAAGATGGCTGTCCAGGACCAGTGGAGTTAAGTCTCGGTAATGATGTGACAGTAATTCTTTTTGACAGCCAATGGTGGTTACATCCGTTCGATAAACCAGAGATAGAATCGGACTGTTCCTGCAAAACAAAAGAAGAACTTGTTACACAAATCGCAGATATAGCTGCCCGGAATTCAAAGAAATTAGTCCTGCTGGCCTGTCACCATCCTTTCAAAAGTAATGGCATGCATGGCGGGTTCTATACATTCAAACAACATTTGTTTCCGCTAACCGATTTAAAAAAGAACCTCTACATTCCGCTGCCGGTTATAGGTTCCGCTTATCCCATAGCAAGAAGTGTATTTGGAACGCCGCAGGATCTCAAACACCCTAACTATGCCAACATGATTGACCAAGTGTCGGCAGCGGTAAAAACATCCCCAAATCTTGTTTTTGTTTCAGGCCATGACCATAACTTACAGCACATAAAAGATAATGGATATAATTACATAGTAAGTGGTGGCGGTTGTAAACAAAACAGGACTTCAAGTGCCAAGAATAGCCTTTATAATTCTTCTTCGACCGGGTTTTCGGTAATGGAAGTCTCACGGAACAAAAATGTAACCATTACATTTTACACAGTTACCGACAGTGCTGTTGCCACAAAGGCGTACACTTCTACCCTGCTTAATTTTTCTAAAATTCCTGAAACCGCACTTGATACAAATGCACATATCGTTGAAGACAGGTATCTGAAATATAAAGACACTATTACTATTGCAGCAAGTAAAGATTTCAAACAGATCGGTGGCATAAAGAAATTTTTCATGGGACAGAATTACCGGGCCGAATGGTCTACACCGGTAAACATGAAGGTTTTCAAAATAAGTGAAGAAAAAGGCGGAATGAGAATTGATGGCCTTGGCGGTGGTAAACAAACAAAGTCGCTTAAACTTATTGACAAAAACGGAAAAGCCTGGGTGCTTCGCAGCCTGAACAAAAGTCCAACAAAAGCTATTCCCGAAGCTTTCCGCGGCACATTTGCTGAAGACCTGGTAACGGAATTAAATTCGGCATCGCATCCATATGGAGCACTAACTTTCCCTGCATTGGCTAAGCCGCTTGATCTGTCAGTGCCGCAACCGGAATTATTTTTTGTCCCCGATGACCCTGCACTCGGATTTTATCGTCCATTGTTCGCCAATAATGTTTGTATGCTGGAGCCAAAGGATGCCACCCCGGACGGCTCAGACACAAAAACAACGGCCAAAGTTTTTGATAAAATGCTTGATGAAAACGATCATCTTCCTGATCAATCATTGGTACTACGGGCAAGATTGCTGGACATACTAACCGGCGATTTTGACAGGCATTTTGATCAATGGAGATGGGGCACCATTGATACAGGGAAAGGAAAAATCTATTACCCGATACCAAGAGACAGGGACCAGGCTTACTTTTATTCAGATGGAGCTTTATTAAAAGCAGTCAGCAACAGGGCCTTACCATTCTTAAAAGGATTCAGAACTGACATTCCGAAAGTGAACTGGCTTGGCTACAGTGCACGGGATTTTGACCGCATCTTCCTTACTGACCTTGATGAAAAAGAGTGGAAAGAATCTATTGCTGATGTTCAGCAAAGCCTGAATGATTCAATTATCAGGAAAGCAGTGAAAAATCTCCCCCCTGAAATTTTTGCAATTGATGGCGGAACTATCACCAACAAACTCATCAGCCGCCGGGGTCTGATGGAACAGGAAGCGATGAAATACTATCGTTTTATTTCGAAGCATGTGAATGTTGTTGGCAGTAACCAACGGGAATATTTCAGGGTTAGTAAGAATGAAAAGGGGGTACAGGTAAAAGTATATGCCAGGTCAAAAAATAACGACACCAGTTTTGTAATGTATAACAGGGTGTTTGACCCCTCTGTCACAAAAGAGATCCGGCTATATGGTTTAAATGATGATGATATTTTTGACATTGAGGAAAATGTGGCCTCCCCTATAAAAATCCGCATAATCGGAGGTAAAGGCAACGATACATTTGACATCAAAGGACATGTGGAAACACTTTTGTACGATATGAAGACGGATGGAAACTTTATAAAGAACAGCAGTCACAGTAAAAACCGGTTTTCCCTCGAAACACCTGTGAATGATAAAAATCTGCTGGGCTTTAATTATAATACATCAAAATTTCCAGGCCTTAATTTTCATTATAACTCTGATGATGGCTTGCTGATTGGTGGCGGAATATCTAAGAGGACTTATGGATTCAGAAATTTTCCTTACGCAACGGATCAGAAATTCTCAGTTCTTTATGCTATTAACAGAAAAGCTTATCAGTTAAATTACCGGGGTGAGTTCAATCATATTACACGAAATACTGACCTGTTGTTAAAAGGTAATTTCTCCAACCCTGCGTTGAGGAATTTCACCGGACTTGGAAATAATCAGCAGATTGAAAAATCAAGAAATTTCAATTATTATCTTGCCCGTTACAGGTCGCTGGAGCTGGAAGCATTGCTCCGCAAAAGATATTTTGAAAAGCTGCACCTGATGATTGGTCCATACTTTTATCATTATAACAGTAAATACAGTGATAATGCAGGTACCGTACTGGGCAAGCCTCAGCAATTACATCTTGACTCAGCCGATGTTTTCAGCAAAAAAAATTATGCCGGTGGAAAGCTGGCATTGCTTATTGATAATACAAACAAAGAATTCTTCCCTACCCGTGGCATGCACTGGTATACCGAGTTTGTTGGCATGACCGGCCTTACAAAAGGCAGCGACAATTATTTCCGCTACACTTCTGATATGACCATTTATGCAAGTTTTAGTGACCCTGCAAAAGTGGTGGCTATATTTAAAGCCGGTGGCGGCCACATCTTCAGTAAAAACTATGAATACTTTCAGGCGTTGACGATAGGAGCCAATAACGGACTGAATGGTTTCAGAAAAAACAGGTTCGCAGGCACTTCGTCTTTCTATAGCAGCCTGGAATTGAAAATAAAACTATTTGATATCAACTCTTATATACTTCCCGGTCAATTGGGCCTCTCTACCTTCTATGACATTGGCCGTGTATGGCTGAAAGGAGAAAGCTCAGGAAAATGGCATGCTGCTTACGGCGGGGGTATTTATTATATGCCCTTTAATTTGTTTTCAATTTCGGCCACAGCAGGATTTTCTGAAGGAGAAAAGATGTTCAATTTCACACTGGGTACAAAATTCAATCTTACATATTGAGTGTTTGAAATTTCACAACTGCTTCATTTATGAAATTTGTCTTGTGTCACAAAGGCTGTAACTTACCAGTACATGATTTTTTTGCCAGCAAATAGAATATTGCTAAACCGGCTTTTGTTATTCGCTGTACTGTTTCTTATTGCTGTAATCACTCTTGTATTTATTATCAGCAACAGCAGCCCAGATGAAAAAGTATTTAATGCTATCGCTCCGCATATTTCTGCAAGCCGCACATCTTTTATGAAAAATATTTCCTTCATCGGAAATCATCGCTTCCTGATTCCTGCCAATCTTATTTTTATTGCTTACTTAATTTCCAGGAAAAACAAATGGGGAGCTATAACAGCAGCATTTGTTGCACTAAGCAGCCTCGGGCTGATGTCTTTATTAAAAAACCTTGTACGCCGCCACCGGCCAGAGAATTCATTGGTAGATGGTATTACCAATTATAGTTTTCCCAGCGGTCATGCTTTAATGGGGGTGGCCTTCTATGGCTTGCTTATTTGCTGGGCCGTTTCTGCAATAAAAGTCAAACTGCACCGGCAACTGGTAATTGCATTTTTATTTCTGCTTTTGTTTATAGTCGGATTCAGCCGCATTTACCTGCGGGTACATTATACTACTGATGTCATTGCGGGATATTGCATTGGCACCATCTGGCTGTTCTTCTGCCTCTGGCTTATCAACAAAATTGAACCGGCATCAGGGTTTGTACCGGAACATTAAGATGGTGGATTTAGATGTAACCCCTTCATTGGAGATATACATGGTTCCATCTTTTTTAAAAGTCAGGCCTTCCGGTTGCGGAAAAAGTTTTTCCCCTAATTCAAATACCATTTCAGGGTTGCCATTCAGGTCTGCAATTACCAACTGACTGCTGGCCGATGAAATGATAAAAAGCTTTTTCAATATTGGGTGAATTGAAGCTGCAGAAGGTTGAAATTTTGACGTTTTATGATGCCCCTGCTTAGCAGCCATTTCTTTTATTCTAGCTGCATCCATCCTGAAAACAGGTTCATTTACAAATCCGATTGAATCGGGATAAAATGCATAGGCACTTACCTGGGCTTTATCATCTGTTGCACAGTTCTTACATACTATTATCAGAGCCTTTCTTGCTGTGTCGGCATACATAGTTTCAAAATCGTTGATACCGGTGATACCGATTTTGCCCGCCTCCTCTCCGTTCACCACCTTCCCTGTACTATCCCTGTTCACTTTGATGATTGTTCCATTGCTGATAAGAAGGTAAGTCACTCCTTTATAAAGGGCAATATCCTCGTAATCGCCTTTCTTACCAAATTTGTATGGTGATGGCGGTATGATCTGCAAAGATGCTTTGTCTAGTACAAACAAGGAACCGGATTCGTCATAATGTGAAAGAAATTCATCCCGGTCACTGTCCCATACCAGTCCGGATATCTCCTTAAGACTTAGATCAAGCTTATACGTTTGTGCTTCCTGAAAACTGTAATGCGGAGGTGATTTAATAATCCTTCTCTTTTGTTTACAACCGGCCAGCAGCAAGAGCAAGAGCACTGGCAGCAGCTTGTTTTTTCTAATAATGAAATTTAAAAAACCCATTCTTCTTATTTTGTTTAAATTTATCAAAAGTTATCTTTATAGCATGCCGGAAAATCAATTATTGCTTTTACAGGAAGCCAGGGCTCTGGTGACAGGCTTACTGTCAAACAAACTTAGTAAAAGTATTAAGTTTCATACACTCCTTCATACACAAGAGGTGGTGGAAGCCTGTGAAAAAATGGCCATCTATTATCAGCTCCCTGCTGATGACCGCCATGCTCTCCTGCTGGCCGCCTGGTTTCATGATACCGGCTATACCAGCGGCAGTTCAAAAGACCATGAATCAGTAAGCATTCAAATAGCCACAGAATTCATGAATTCCAAATCTGTTGATGCCGGGATACAGGATAAAGTAAAAGGGTGCATCAATGCTACCCGGATGCCGCAAAGCCCTGACAATCAGCTGCAGCAAATTATTTGTGATGCCGACCTGTTTCACCTGGGCACCGACACTTTTGATGAAAAGAATAAACTGCTCCGGCAGGAGTTGAATGAATTTGGCGATAACGATGTATCGAAAAAAGACTGGCGAAAAATAAATATCCGCTTTCTTGAACGGCATGAGTACTTTACTTCCTATGGAAAAGAAAAATTACAACCGGTAAAAGACCGGCACCTGGCCGATTTACTTGAAAAAGAAGATAAAAAGCATGATACCATGAAACCTGAAAAAAAAGAAAAAGACAAGCCTGCTGAAAAAGGCAAAAACGCTGAAACAATAGCTGCGGAAGAAGCAAAGAAGAAAAAAGAAAAAGAGAAAGAAGTAGATAGAAGTATTGCAACAGTATTCAGGATTATGGCGCAAAACCACTCTGCACTCAGTCAGATGGCTGACTCAAAAGCCAACATTCTTATTTCTGTTAACTCAATTATTCTTTCATTGCTTATAGGAAGCCTGATTGACAAACTGCAAACGGATACACAGTTACAGATTCCTATGGCGGTAATAGCAATTGTTTGTGTAGCTTCTATCATCTTCGGCATTCTTGCCACCAGGCCCAATGTATCCAGTGGTACTTTTTCAAGAGATGATATAGCACAGAAGAGGGCCAATCTTCTTTTCTTTGGAAATTTTCATGGTATGAGTCTTCAGGATTATAACTGGGGTATGACGGAGATGCTGGCAGATAAGGAATATATCAATAACAGTATGATCAAGGACAATTATTTTCTCGGCGTGGTGCTTGCTAAAAAATATAAATACCTGCGGATAGCTTATAATATTTTTATGTATGGACTGATACTTGCAGTGATAGCTTTTGCTATTTCATTTATGCTGCCGCAAGCCACTGAAGTATATACGGCAGGGTAAAAATATTGCAGCAAAAAAAAGGAAGGGGGTTGAATCCCTTTTTTATTTCGGTAAATGTGCTATCAGCTCCACCTCCAGTCTTGCGTCATGCATGAATAAGCGGGTTATCTGCACCCAGGTGGCAGCCGGAAAATCGCCTTTATAAAAAACTTTACGGGCATCATTGCATTTTTTCATCGCCTCCATATCCGTGGTATATAGGTTTTCTTTTACCACATTCTGAAAAGTAGCGCCGAAGGCTTTCAATGATTTTTCCAATGCCTGGTACACCCGAGTGATGCCTTCCGGCGTTACATCTCTAGCCACAGCCCCGGAGATATAGAGTACATTATCCACTTTTATCACCTGCACATAACCTGCACTGGTATCCTGCTTCAATGCATTATCCCAATGCCATTTTTCTTTTTTGATCTCGTTGTTTTGCGCTTGCATGGTAAGCATGAACAGGCATTGCGCTATGAGGAGCAATCCTAAGAATTTTCTCATAAAATTAATTTGAAACGAAAATATAAGGTAAAGCAGTTAAGGAATGTAAAAAATCCATCAGCGGCAAGTGACAGACAGCATTTCGTTTCTGAATAAAGCTGCCCGAATGACCTAAGTCATAGTCAGGTTTTCGTTGAACTTTTAATTTGGTCATCTTAAAATTTTATTATGAAACCGGTATTACTATTATTAGTTGCCTTTCAGGCATTAACGTTGGATGCTCAAAATGTCGGCATTGGTACCGCCACCCCAATTGAAAAACTAAGCGTTGTATCGGTCGGCGGGTATGGCATCTCGCATGAATCATCATCTATCAAACTCTCAACTTATATTGACGGTAGCGGAGGATATTTTGGCACGGTTACAAATAATCCTTTTCACTTATACACCAACAACGGTGCTGCCCAATTTACAGTTCTTCAAAATGGAAATGTGGGGATAGGTGCTACCAACCCATTAGAAAGATTACATGTTGTGGGAGATATTTTATCGACTTCTGCAATCACTGCCCAAAATATTATTTCCAACGTAAATATTACCGCTACAGGAAATGTTTCAGCAAATGCATATAATTACAATTCGCCTAAAACATATTATTACTCATTAAGCGGAGCAGATTTTGATGAAGTAAATTCCGGAAATACAATTCAAAAAGAAGGAATTTCCGCCGGCGGAATTTACATGACAGGAGCCAATTCAGGCTCAGGATTTGTTGCCCCGGTACATTTACCGGAAGGATCGGTTGTTACAAAAATGACGGTATATTTTTATGACCTCACTTCTACTAACCTTACAGTGTTTTTACAAAAAAATGATGTTATTACCCAGATGGCCACTATAACATCATCTGGAACGCCGGGAGAAACTTCCTTAATTGATAATACGATTTTATCGCCTGATATATATAACTCAGGCAGTGCTTATCTCATTTATGCTGTGCCAACAAGTGGCACCTGGCCTGGTTCTGCCATTATTTTACGCAAAGTCATTATAGAATATACATTAGCAAGCCTGTAAAAACTAAATACAGTCTGAATAAAAAATACCCTGTTGGATTAAATTAATCCTTAAAAGGTCATTTATCAAATCCGGGTAAAATCAGTTCTTTCCGCCCAGCATCTCTTCCAGCTTCATTACCAGTTCTGTTTTCGTAATAGGTACACCCATTATTTTATTATAGCCTTTCGCATCTACCATATACACATCCCGGATAATTTTGATTAGCTGTCCATTGTTGATCTCTGGTATCAAAACAGTATCAAAATTCTTAATGATGTCTCCAAGATTTTTGGGGAACGGACGGATATACCTCAAATGAGCATGGCTTATCGCATGACCTTTTGCCTGTAACTCTGAACAGGCACTCTTAATAGCCCCATATGTAGAGCCCCAGCCCAGCACTAATATTTTCCCTTTATCGGGACCACTGTCTAATTTTTGTTCAGGAATATAATCAGCGATCTTGTCTACTTTGGCCTGCCTTGTTTTCACCATGTGCTGGTGGTTCTCCGGTTCATAGTTTACATTACCGGTCACATCCTGTTTTTCAATGCCCCCGATGCGGTGTTCGAGTCCGGCAGTTCCCGGAATAGCCCAGGGTCTTACCAGTTTTTCATCCCGTTTGTACGGTAAATATTTTTCTTCCCCTTCATCCAATCCTTTCTTAAAAGAAACTTTTATCTCCGGCAAATCTTTACTGGCCGGAAACTTCCACGGTTCGGCTCCATTAGCAATATAACCATCGCTTAAGAAAATAACCGGTGTCATATGCTGTACCGAAATTCTTACTGCTTCATAAACTGCTTCAAAGCAATCAGCTGGTGTGGATGCAGATACGATTGGCATCGGGCATTCACCATTTCTTCCGTAGTAGGCCTGCATCAGGTCACTTTGTTCTGTTTTGGTGGGTAAACCAGTGGAGGGCCCGCCACGTTGAATATTTATAATAATCAATGGTATCTCCAGCATTACCGCCAGACCCATTGCTTCGCCTTTCAGGGCTATGCCCGGTCCGCTTGAAGTAGTAACTCCCAATGCGCCGCCATAAGCAGCACCGATGGCAGAAGTAATAGCAGCAATTTCATCTTCGGCCTGAAAAGTTCTTACACCGAAGTTTTTGTATTTGGCCAAATCATGCAAAATATCTGATGCCGGAGTAATGGGATAAGAACCAAGGAACAAAGGCAGCCCACTTTTTTGCGAAGCAGCAATCAATCCATATGCTACAGCAGGATTACCCATGATGGAACGGTAAGTACCCGGTTCCATTTTTGCTTTCTCCACTTTATAAGTAGTAGTGAATGTTTCTGTTGTATCGCCATAGTTATATCCTGCTTGTAACACTTTAAGGTTGCTTTCAAGTATCTCGGCTTTTTTACCAAATTTTTCTTTCAGGAAATTAGTGGTGTTGTTCATATCCCGGTTATACATCCAGTACAAGAACCCGAGTACAAACATGTTCTTGGCCCTGTCTTTTTCTTTCATCCCCATGGTAATGTCCTTCAATGCCTCACGGGTCATTTTAGTAACATCCATTTTTATCATTTCGTAATTATCGAGGCTGCCATTCTCCAATGGATTTTCTCCTTCCGGGTAATTGGCAAGACGAAGATTTTTTGCATCAAATCCATCTGTATTCACAATGATCTTTCCACCCTTTCTTAAACCCCCGAGGTTAACTTTCAATGCCGCTGCATTCATGGCCACCAGCACATCACAGATATCGCCAGGGGTAAAAATACTGTCGCTTGAAAAACGAAGCTGGTAACCACTCACTCCGGGCAGTGAGCCCTGCGGTGCCCTGATCTCTGCCGGAAAATCCGGGAAAGTTGCCAGGTCAATTCCTAATAAAGCTGTGTTGTTGGAAAACTGTGTTCCGGTCAATTGCATCCCGTCGCCACTATCGCCGGCGAATTTGATAACCACATCCTGCAGGACTTCCTGTTTTCTTGCCATTCTTTAAAATTATTCTGCGAATTTAACGCAAGTTAGCCTTGCATGGACTGATTTTTTTCCTGCAAAAATCCTTTCCTGTCAGCCGGGATTTGCCTAACAATTTTTATATTGCTGATTACAACTTTTATTATGCAAAAAGACCTGAAGCTGCTGCTGGTAATGGCATTGCTATTGCCCAATTTTTTGCTGGCACAGATAGCCGATGATGACATTTATGAGGCTAACCGGTTAAAGAAAGTATTTCCGGATGACAGGGTGGTGGCCACCCTGGTAGAAGAAGAATTCAACTTCGACAAAGGCCGGAGTGACGATAAATTGCCGGTGGTGACCGCTACCCGCAACATTGGCATTAACTTCCTGTCTCTTCGTGAAAGGGCCGGCATTCAGTATTTCGATTTCTATAATTCGTTTTGCAAGATCACTTCATTCAAACAACTGGAAAAAGCCAAAGGAATGTTTGGTATAAAGAAAAATTACAATGTTGGTTATGCTATCGACCGTTCGGCCAGTTCCAGCGACTTTTTTTCTGATGACAGCCGGGTAAAATTCTTCAATATTGGTTTCACTGGTTATGGCGATATAACAAGAGTGGAAAGTGAGAAGAAATACTTTGACAGCAAGTACCTGACCAGTATCTACTTTCATTCATGGTTTCCTGCCAAAGAAAAAATTGTACGTATCAAAGTACCCGAATGGCTGGAGCTGGATATAAGGGAATTCAATTTTGCTGATTATAAGATAACAAAATCAAAAACCCAGGAGAAGGGATATAATGTCTACACATTCAAAATGCAGAATGTGATTGGAATGAAGTCGGAAGCAAGAGCTATCGGCACAGCGTATTCTTATCCTCACCTTGTATTGGTGGTAAAATCGTTTACTGCGGATGGTAAAAAGGAAAAAGGTTTTGGCGATGTAGGTGACCTGTATAGCTGGTATAATTATCTGTATAAAAAATGTGTGAACAACCCGGATGAGTTGAAAGCAAAAGTGACAGAACTTACAAAAGGAAAGGCCAATGATGTTGAAAAGGTAAAAGCAATTTTTTATTGGGTGCAGGATAATATCCGCTACATCGCTTTTGAAGATGGCCTTGCAGGTTTTATTCCAGCTACAGCACAGGATGTTTTTAAATCCAAATATGGCGACTGCAAAGGCATGGCCAACCTGATGACAGAAATGCTGAAAGTGGCCGGACTGGAAGCCTACATGACATGGATCGGTACGAGACACCTTCCTTATGATTATACTTTGCCTTCGCTGGCCGTGGACAACCATTGCATAAGCACTGTCATTCTTGGCGGCAAGGAGTATTTCTTAGATGGCACAGAAAAATACATCCCGTTTGGTGATTATGCTTGGCGAATACAAGGTAAAGAAGTGCTGATCGGAAAAGGCGATAGATATGATGTAAAAAAAGTACCGGTTCAGGATAAAGAGAAAAGTAAGATATTGACTCAAACAATTTTTAAACTGGAAAACAACATACTCAAAGGTCATGTGAAAGTAACGCTGACAGGTGAGCAAAGAACTAATTTTCACCAATACTATCATGAACTGCCCACAGATGAAAAAAAGAAACTGATTCAGCGTTTTCTTGAATTTGGTAATAGAAATCTTGTAGTCGCTAATGTAAAAACATCTGACCTGAATAACCGGGAGATTCCTGTTGTGGTAGAAGGTGACATAGACCTCAGTAACTATGTAATAACTGAGGATAAGGAAATTTACCTGGGGATTGACTTCTTTCCTGAAGACCTGCGGGGCCTTGCTCCCGATAAGAACCGCCAGCAGGATTATTCACTGCATTCTGCTTATGTATCACAAGATGAAACGGAGTTAATCTTGCCCGCAGGTTATAAAGTAGTTTCCCTGCCTGCTGCGATCAATGAAAAAGCAGAAGACTATGAAGTAAACGGTTCTTATTCTTCCAAAGACAATAAAGTCATTTTTAAAAAGATATTGTCATTTAATACCGGCCGGATCCGAAAGGCAGATTTTGAAAACTGGAAGACATTTGCCAAAAAGCTGAAGGACTTTAACAGTAACCTTATTTTTATTAAAAAACCGTAACCCTTCAAACAGACAGTTATGAAAAAACTATTTTATATAACCATCACCCTGTTGATTTCAGCAACCGTTGTTGCACAGGAGGATGAAGACACCTTCTCTCCTTCCAAGCTGGAATCCATCGCCAAAAACATGAAGGCGATCTGGGATGATGGTGATGCTGATTTTGCAGTAACTGCAACCCCCGAAAAATGGAAAGAGGAAAGCGGTGTTATACTGGCACAAAAAACAAGGTTTGCTTTTGATAAAGATGCCAACAAACTCGCTGTGTATGAAATTACCCGCCGCAGAATAAAACTGAATGACAGGGATGCCGTCAATTCTTACTCATCAGTTTACTTCCGGATAGGTTCTGCTAATGATGGTGCCGGTATCAAAGTCATCAAATCAAACGGCACCGTGCAGGATGTTTCACTTCGTAATGCTGTATATGTAGAAGACAATGATGATGTACCGTCCACCTTTCAACCTTATATTGGCAAAGCCAGCACTTATTATGATAAAAGCAAAAGCCGTGTCATCTATTATAAAATAGCCGTGCCTGATCTTGATCCGGGTGATATTATTGATTATGGAACGATATTCTATGACGACAATACCGTCAAAAAAATGAGTTACATCGAATTTGATCCGATCTATTTTGTCTGCACCCGGGAATATCCGGTGCTTAGTCAAAAGTTTGAGATTGATACAGATAACAATTCATTTGTGAATTCGAAATCCACTATGGGTGCGCCACAGTTTAAGGAAACTAGTATAGCTACTGCAGATTACACCTGGGAAGACCGCAACCGTGATAAAATAAATGATACCCGTTGGGTAAACAGCTACGTGGAATTGCCGATGGTGAAATTTCAAATCGTATTCTCCAGGAGTGAAAACCGTTCCGATCTTTTTATCGGTGACAGGGGAGAGCTAAAACAAAACATAAGCCCGGAAGAGTTGGCAAAAAAAATGAATAGCCTTTATAACCGGCTAGATGGCTCTTACTATTATACCATGGCTAAAGCTTACCTAAAACAATTAGGCTATGGTGATATGCGGGAAGAAGATTTTATCCAAAAATCCTATTACATACTTCGCCATATGTCCCATTTCAGGGCCAATGGTTTTTCCAGTGAGCTGTTTGCTTCCTGCCTTACCCAATGCCTGGATCTTCGAAAGATACCTTATGACCTGGTAGTAACAACACCTGCCACCCTTACCAAACCCGAGAATATTATTTTTAGAACAGAGCCAGAATGGATGGTGAGGGTAAGAGGAAAATACATTTTTAATGCAACAGTATTTTCAAATCCCTATGATTTTAAGGAAGAGTTTCTAAACACTCCTGCCTATATTATCTCACTGGGGAAAACACCTGTCGCTACTCCTATTACTTTGCCCGCCAGCAATCCGGATGAAAATGTTACCACCAACACCATCACCGCAACTATTGACAGCTCCGGCAGGAATATGAACATTGTTTTGCAAAAAGCAATAACAGGTTTAAGTAAACAGTTTTACAACATACAGGGACTGGTGTACACTACGGCACTGGATGATGATCACCGCAGTTACGGCGGCGAAGATGATGTAAGGGCAGGCATGAAAGGTGCTTATCTGGAAAGTTATGAAGACAAGTTGAGAGAAAGGAAAAAAGAAGATAAGACCCGCAAGCTGGAGTATATGAAAAGAGCATTGGAAGAGGATTTTGATAACATCGGCAGCTATACAGAATTCACCCTTAACTCCGATGGAAGAACCTGGCGCAAGCAAGAATTAAACTATACCAGCAAGTTTGATTTGACCGATATGGTAAAAAATGCCGGTGATAACTTATTGGTGTCAGTGCCCGGCCTTATCGGAGACCAGTTATTTATATCACAGGATCAGCGGAAAAGAGAAGTGGACGCTTTCATGAATTTTCCCCGCAGCCTGCGGAACATTATCAACTTCACCATACCAGATGGATATAAAGTTGTAGGTATTAATAACCTCAACATAAACATTGATAATGAAGCCGGAACTTTTGGCGTACTGGCATCCGTAGAAGGAAATAAATTAAACGTACTCGTAAAAAAAGTGTACAAGAAAACCATCTTAAAAAAAGAAGATTGGCCTAAACTGCTGGAAATGCTGGATGCTGCCTTTAATTTCTCGCAAAAGAAGATATTGCTGAAGAAGATATAAATTGCCGGGTGAAAAAGATCTATCTCACTTTTGATGACGGCCCCCTGGGGGGCACCCCCAATGTTCTTGATGCTGTGAAACAAGCGGATATCCCGACTAGTTTTTTTATTGTAGGCAAGCATGTGTTTGAAAGCCCATGGCAAACAGCTTTATGGGAACAAATGAAAAACACTCCTGAAATAGAAGTGTATAACCATAGCTATACTCATGCACATGGCATGAAATATAATGCCTATTATAGTCAGCCAGATTATGTGAAAAATGATATGATAAAGAACCAGGAGAGATTAAATTTCAACAGCAAGACCGT
>JBAOHK010000012.1:0-3814 GCA_037045605.1 Chitinophagaceae bacterium
TGATGTGACGATGGTGATGCATTTTGATGTTAACCGCATGGGCAGCAAAATTCCCGGGGAAGTTTTCAGGCAAAGCCCCCTTTACAGGCAAATGATGAAAAACCCGGACCTGGAATTTGGCAAATTCATTACTAACCCTGAAACAACCGGAATTGATTTTTCTGCCGGCATTATGCTGGCCATTAAATACCAGGGTAAGGACAGGTATGAAAGAGAACAACCCATTATTCATTTATTTATAAAACTTAAAAATGCTGAGACTTTTACCAACAACGTAAAAGAACTCATGAAAGGTGCTAATGACCATGACATAATAAAAGTATACGGAACAGACAGGATCATTGCCACTGAAGGTAAGATGACCGCAGGCTGGAATAATGACGTTTTTGTTATGACATCAGGATACAGCCAGGAAATAACTGACGAAATATATAAGTATCACAATTTTGTTGACACTGTAGTAGCCGGTGATACTGCCGTAAGACCATCTTTTGATTTCGAAGGACTGATGGAGAGATATAAGAAATCACAACGGGAGCTTTGTTTCCAGTTGCTGACACCGAAAAACAGCAGCTCCCTGAATTCCAATACCCATTTTACTACTGCGATGAATAGCGAAGCAGATATAAAAATGTGGAATAGTGGTAACAGCAATCCGTTTACAGAGAACATATTCCCGATGACAGGGCTGCTGAACAAACTCCAGTCGCTTTCAGGGACTAACAAAACAGCCCTAATTAGTTTTGAAACAGGAAAGATTGTAGTTAAAGGGCAGAATTTCCCGGAAGGGGCCGTTGCTGATATCTATAAAAAGTATCCGGCTGCATCACAAAATATGGACCTTGTTCGCCGTTTGCCACAGGGAACTTTGATGGGGTTAATGAATATGTCATTCAATCAAAGTATGGCTAACGAACTGATATTAAAGACCGGGTTGCTGGAAATACTGGACAGTATTAAAAATGAATTACCGTTCGATCTGGGTCTCGTTACGGGTGTTTTTAAAAGCAATATGCTGCTTGCAGTGATAAAAAGTGATATTACAACCACTACTGACCCGACAACCAGTAAAATGGAAGGATTCCAGATAATACTGGCCATGCCAATCGCTGATAAAGCAAAGTTTGAAAAGTTGAAAACATCTGTTCTGCCTGCATGGGATTCTCTCAAAGCTTCAAAGGCAACAATGTTTAGAGATGCAATGCCATTTGCAAAACATAATGATAACCTGCTGGTATTGTCGCTTTCACCCGCCGTTGCAGAAGCTTTTTTAAATAACACAGGGGCAAGTTCAGTTCCTGAATGGCTGCAGGCTTACAGTAAATACCCGATGGTGCTGAACATTAATATGAGAGAGATGCTGGCAATGAGCCTTGGTAAAAACAGGCCGGAGAAAAACGATATAATGGCAAACGAAAGAGTTATCCTGAACAAGTTTGGCAATATTATCATTTATGGTGGCGAATATGAAAACGAAAGCATCAACAGTACTATGGAATTCAGGTTCAGTAACGAATCTGAAAACTCTCTGAGACAATTATTTGAGATGATCAACGAAGCAGCAGTACGAAATGAAGAAGTGATTATTTCAGATGACAAACAATCTGCACCCGTTCAGGAAGGGATAAAAATACAATCCATAGAAATAAAAGAGATAAAGCAGGAAGAAAATAAAATTGAGCCGCCGCCTCCACCACCGCCGCCTGTAAAACCGACCAAGGAAATACCGGTAAAAAAGAAGAAAGTGCAATAAATAAAAAAGCCAGATTATTTAAATCTGGCTTTTCCATAACTGTGTTCTGTCAATTCCTTTGCCACAGCAATAACAAGCTGTTTAATTGCAGGCAAAGGAGCCCTTCTGTTTTTTCTCCCTCCATATCCACCTCACCAACCTGTATCTGAAGGCCACTCACTTTTCCTTCTTTTCTTTTAAATGTTGCAGTGCCGCCATATGCAACAATTTCAAACACATCGGCTGTAGAAGTCTGCTTGAATTCGGTGCTTCCCATAGCAGAACCCGCCATTAATAAACCATTTTCTACTGTCATAGTTATTTCAGTCACAGGGCTTCCATCGGGAAATTTATATTTACCGGTGTATTGCTGCAGTGAATCTGTTTGTGCATTCGCTACCAGGAAACCGAAAAGGATAAACAGGGAAAGAAATGCTTTTCTCATATAGTGTGGTTTTTAAGTATGCTTAACGGAAATTAATGTAAAAAGTTACAGGTTCTGTTCTTTTAATACAAATTTTCATATACTATCGCTGCCCCCTGTCCTACGCCCACACACATCGTTGCAAGGCCAAACTTCGCCTTTCGTCTTTTCATTTCATGCAATAATGTAGCCGAAATGCGGACACCACTTGCGCCCAGCGGATGGCCGATTGAAATAGCACCGCCATTTACATTTACCTTGTTTGCATCTAATCCCAGATCTTTTATGCAGGCTATAGATTGCGATGCAAATGCCTCATTCAGTTCAACGAGGTCAATATCACTGATTTTTAACCCGGCCCGTTGCAATGCTTTCTTCGTAGCAGGTACAGGACCAATACCCATAATGGATGGGTCAACGCCAGCTACCGCCATAGAAACAATTTTTGCCAATGGTTTCAGGTTGAATTTTTTTACAGCCTCATCACTTGCCAACAACATCGCAGCAGCTCCGTCGTTGATACCGGAAGAGTTACCTGCAGTTACCGTTCCATCTTTTATGAAGGCTGGTTTCAAAGAAGCCAATCTCTCCAACGACGTTTCTCTCGGATGTTCATCAATATCCACTATTATTTTGTCTTTTCCTTTTGGTACTTCCACTGAAACTATTTCATCTTTCCATTTATTGGCAGCCTTTGCGGCAAAATATTTTTGCTGCGATGAAAGTGCAAAGACATCTTGTTCTTCCCTGGAGATATTCCATTGCTTTGCCACATTCTCTGCGGTTTCTCCCATTGTGTATGGATGATACAATGCCGATAGATTCTTGTTAATGAACCTCCATCCCATCGTTGTATCAAACATTTCTGCCGACCGGCCGAATGCTTCTGCATTTTTTCCCACGACAAATGGTGC
Organism: Chitinophagaceae bacterium; assembly: GCA_037045605.1. GTDB lineage: Bacteria > Bacteroidota > Bacteroidia > Chitinophagales > Chitinophagaceae > JJ008. Next base: position 3,071 of record JBAOHK010000012.1, read on the forward strand.
CCTTGTCATGCTTTCCACTCCACCGGCAATTATCAGTTCCGCATCTCCGCACATTACCTGCCTCGAAGCATCCATAATGGCCTGCAGGCCGGAAGCACAAAGGCGGTTCACGGTGTTGCCTGCAACCGTTACGGGCAAGCCTGCCAGTAAAGCTGCCATCCTTGCTACATTACGGTTGTCTTCCCCAGCTTGGTTAGCTGCTCCCGCAATCACATCTTCAATTGCATTGATATCAACTGAAGGATTTTTTAGCAACATAGATTTAATAGCATGGGCCAGCATATCATCCGGACGAACAGCAGCTAATACACCGCCATACTTTCCTACGGGAGTTCTTGCAACATCAATTATATAAACAGGCTTCATAATTTGTAAATGTGGCTGCAAGATAAATGATTCATCATTCTCCCCCGGCGGGCAGCGGTTTGTTATCTTTGCCACATGGCAAAAGCAGCACCTAAGAATATCCGGCACCTGAGCCAGGCTGATATTGAACAGTATTTTGAGAAGCTGGGCGAAAAAAAATTCCGGGCCAAACAGGTGTATGAATGGCTCTGGCTGAAACCAGTGCAGAGTTTTGATGCCATGACCAACATATCAAAGGAACTTCGGCAGAAACTTGCTGCTGAATTTACTTTGCCCGGCCTGACTGTTGACACAGTGCAACACTCAGAAGACGGCACCATCAAAACCCGTTTCAAAACACATGATGGCCATTTTGTGGAAGGGGTGCTGATACCAACA
>JBAOHK010000013.1:0-313060 GCA_037045605.1 Chitinophagaceae bacterium
TATCAATATAAAGGGCATTCCGCTTATCTCCATCATACAGGGTGTGGTGGGCACGGTTGGTTATATCATTTTTGAAGTGGATGAATTTGTGCTCTGGGGTTTTCTTACCGGTGTGTTTGCTTTCTTTCCGATTGTCGGCACTATGATCATCTGGGTACCGATAGTCATCTTTATGTATGCTGCCGGTGATACCTGGAATGCCACCGGGCTTTTCCTCTTCAGCTTTATTGTAACCGGTAATGTGGATTACCTGGCCCGCATTACCCTGTTAAAGAAAATGGGGAATATACATCCGCTGGTGACCGTACTGGGTGTGATAGCCGGCCTGAGTTTGTTCGGATTTATCGGCCTCATCTTCGGGCCGCTGCTCGTCAACTACATCATCCTGCTGTTCAAGATCTATACAAATGAATTTATTGAAGCGGACCCGGAATCCTGATTACAGCAGGCAGGACAAGATCATTTCGATAACCGCTTATATATTTCATCCACCAGGCCGTTAGCCGGCAGATCGTTACTTAGTTCCCAGAACATGATACCACCCAGTTTTTTACGGCGGATGAATTTCGATTTGTCACTTACCGAACGTTTATCATCAAAAGTGGCGAACAGTTTCTTTGCTGCATTGTATTGATACGGTGCTTTTGCTTTTTTATCCCGGTAATATGTAAAGCCGGAACTGTCGCTGAAGTAAGTGGCAAAATTATTATACCCTACTCCCTGTTTGAATATTCCGGGTTGATACAAACCATGATTGCTGTCAGGAACCTGCTCCCACACCCTTGCATAAAAGGCAGCGCCGATGATGAGTTTACCCGGTGCAACATTTTTATCCAGTAACCAGTTCACACATTTTTCGGTTGACTCCTGCCCCGGCCGGTAACCCGACAGTGGTGTGTGATGACCGGTTACCGTAGCATAACCACCCACCAGGTCATAGGTCATCAGGTTTACAAAATCCAGCAGCGGCATCACCGCATCCCAGTCAATGGATTCCTCAAGGTATTTTACAAAACCTCCTGCGGCAAAACTCAGCAGGTAGTTGTTACCCATTTCTTCCCGCAAGCTTTTCACTAATGAAGTAAAGTTTGTTTTATCAGCCGTATCATACTTATGACCGGGATAACCTTCAATGGCCGGGTATTCCCAGTCCAGGTCAATACCGTCTACATTGTATTGTTTGAAAAAAGCCACCGTGGTTTGTGCAAAGCGGCTGCGCTGTGCGGCTGAACTGAAGAGATCGGAACAGGCAGCACAACCACCCCATCCGCCAATGGACACCATGATCTTTAATTGCGGGTTTGTCTTTTTCAATTGCACCAGTTGCTGCAATGTCTTCCGTTGTTCGTCATTATGAAAGGTCAGGGTGTCGTTCTGCATTTTTAGAAAACTGTAAATGATATGCGTCAGTTTATTGACAGGGTATTGCTGAATGGTTTCACCGTTACCGGTGTAGTAGGCGATGATTTTATACGGTTGTTGGGCTGCAACTGACAACGACAGAAAAAGAAGAAAGCAACAAAAGATCCTTTTCATGACAGGAAGTTAGAGAAACTTAGTACAAAACAGGTGTGATACCGGGTACCGTGCTGCAAACAATGGGAGCCCGGCATTACGGTTCTCCCAGTATCTCAATAATGATGCGTACCTGCCTCGCTGTATAATACCGGCTTCTGCGTTCGCCTATTTTTTTCTGGTGGGGTTGTAACCAGGTGCGGAAGGTCTTGGTGCTTACACCGTACAGGGAGGCCAGTTCCTTCACCGTACTGACCTTTACGGTGGTTTCGTTCGTAGTGCTCATAACTCATTTGCGTATGTTGATTAACGGAATTATCCTCCCCTTCATTAACTGAAAGGGGAGGATAAACTTAACTAAATTATTTAGCACCCGGAAGTCTTCCCGGACCATTCTTTTTCCACAGCATTTCAGGATTGAAAGACAGGGAAATAGAGACCCCTGTTACCGTACTAACTGTTTTATCGCTAATCCTGAGAGAAACACAAGCCCGGCTGTTTTCAGTTTACTCCCCCGCTGCTGCCGTTTGATCTTTCGCTGACAGGCAGCAATATTTTCTTCCAGCAATTGTTGTTGCAGCAGGCTCCTGTCAAACTGTTGCCGCAGGTAATGGTACCGATCTTCTTTTACTGCAAGCATTGTGTCCCGGTTATGCAGTTGTGCCAGCAGGTTGGTATGAGCAGATTGCTGCAAACTGTCCTGCTGCCGGGTCAACTGTATAAAGGCTGTTGCCTGTTTATCAAGAGAATCACAGTAAGCAAGCTGCTGCGCCGTGTCTTTCTCTTCGTTGTAGTGTTGCCGGCTGCGGATGATTTGCTCAATGGCTGCCTGCAGCTGCTGGTTTTCCTGCCGGGTGGTCTTTAATGAGACAGTTGTTCTTTGCAATGCCTGGTTCAGTTCGCTGTTGAGTTGCTGCAAGGAGGCTGTTTGTTCCTGGAACACCGCCTCCGTTTGCAGTACCTGTTGTTGCAGGGTGACCGCATCAGCGGCCGGTATGCGTTGTTCTTTTTTATTGCCGGTGAATAACTGGCAGCAGGCAAGACCGCAGAGCCAGCTGAGCAGCAGGGCAAGGATGATGTTTTGTTTCTTCATGGTTGTTTAGTTGTTATCCGTAAATGTTTTCTTTTCGATAGAATAACCGAAGCAGCCTGCGCCGACAAGAGTGGCGAAGGAGTAGAACATGAACTCCGGTATATCTTTATGAAAGAATTGTTGGGCGATCCAGCTGGCGAGCAGTGCCAGCAGCAATAGCGCTGTGGCGATCTCCCGCAAGCTGTAACAGTTGTTCTTGTCTTTGAAGAGTTGTTTGAGGCAGTCGTTGTTATTGTTGTTGTCCATGATGGTTATTATAATTGATTATTGCTCCGAAAGATTCCGGCTCAGGGCCGGAATGACAAAACGTTCGGTTGACCGGAATGATATTCCGATAATGTGAGGCCCGGCGATAACAATGTCACCCCGGACCTGATCCGGGGTCTTTTGAAAACGATCTGTTCAAATGATGATATTGCTCCGAAAGATTCCGGCTCAGGGCCGGAATGACAAAACGTTCGGTTGGTGACGTTTTTGAATTAAGCATTCAACAAACCTGTAACGATATTTAAATAATGTGAGGCCACCGGCAACTACACTGTCACCCCGGACTCTGATCCGGGGTCTTTTGAAAACGATATGTTCCGGTGATAATACTGCTCCGAAAGATTCCGGCTCAGGGCCGGAATGACAAACCATTCGGTTGACCGGAATGATATTCCGATAATGTGAGGCCCGGCGATAACAATGTCACCCCGGCACCTGATCCGGGGTCTTTTGAAAACGATCTGTTCAAATGATGATACTGCTCTGAAAGATTCCGGGTCAGGCCCGGAATGACAAAACGTTCGGTTGGTGACGTTTTTGAATTAAGCATTCAACAAACCTGAAATGATATTTTGATGATGTGAGGCCACCGGCAACTGCACTGTCACCCCGGCCCCCGAGCCGGGGTCTTTTGATGACGATCTGTTTCAGTGATGATACTGCTCCGAAAGATTCCGGGTCAGGCCCGGAATGACAAACCGTTCTGTTGGTGACGTTTTTGAATTAAGCATTCAACAAACCTGAAATGATATTTTGATGATGTGATGCCACTGGCAACTACACTGTCACCCCGGCCCCCGAGCCGGGGTCTTTTGAAAACGATATGCTCCGGTGATGATACTGCTCCGAAAGATTCCGGCTCAGGGCCGGAATGACATTGCGTTGGGTTGGCCGGAATGACAAACGCCAGCCCGGAATGACAGCTTGTTCATTTGAAAAACATCCAGGCACCAATCATTACTTCCTCATCGGCTGCTTCTTCCAGTACGTAAGCGAACGCCACAACCATTCAAAGGGACCAAACCGGAAATACTTCATCCAGATGGAAGAGAAGATAAGCTGGAACACCCATACAGCAAATACCACATAATACAGCTGATGAAAATAGAGTTTGTTATAATACCCCAGCCCGTACCCGTAAAAGAACAGCGTACAGATAATGCTCTGCATTAAATAATTGGTGAAAGCCATCTGCCCCACATTGGCCAGTGCCTTCATCAGCCATTTAACAGCGCCGCTGCGGAAGATGAGCATCACCAGGCTGGCATGCCCGATGGTCAGCGGTATCCGCCGCAATTCGGCAAAGATGAAATGCGGCGACCGCCACCGGTCTGCAAGATAACCGGGGCCGTCTGCAAAGCCCATCCAGTATTTATCAAAGATCAGCCACGCCACCGGGATGCCGATGCCATAACCGATAAGCATCCACATCGCATAGGTGGAGGTCTTTAATTTATTGCTGAAGAAACCCCAGCCAAACAGGGCCATCCCAAGGAACATCATACAGAACAGGTCCCACGGATCACCGTACATATAACCCACTTCATTCCCGGCATTGATGGGGATCAGGTAAGTGAACACGGTTACATAATCCGACCGCATCTTACGCTGGTTCTCATTGGTGACGGCCGTATCGGGCTTTTGCCCCTTTTCTATTTCTGTCCACTCTGCAATAGCACCCTGCTGTTCCGGCGTCAGTTCCTTTTTTTCTTTTTTCGCCTGCACGGCTTCGTTATAGGTCTCCCTTTTTTCCCGGAACTCGTTCCAGCCCCACTGCTTTTTGATCATACCGAACGACACACAGAGCAGGGCGATCATCAGCAGGTATTTGGGTTTCATCTTGCGGAAGGCAAACAGCACCATACCACAAAGACCATAGAAGAATAAGATATCACCCGTCCACAACAACACAAATGCATTGAGGATGCCAAACAGCACCAGCCACAATAAACGGCGGTAATAATATTCCGCCACTGCGGGCATACCCGGCACTTCTTTTTTATTCATCATGAACAATACCATGCCGGCGCCAAAGAGCATGGAGAACAGACCCCGCATCGTTCCTTCAAACAACAGCAAACACTGCGGCAAACGTATAGTAATCGCTGCCGCTGCCGCGGACCGTTGACAAGCGGATACCAGAAATCCCAGTTAATGCCAAAGCCGGGGATGTTCATCAGCAATATGCCCAGCAGCGCCACCCCGCGGATGGTATCAATGCTTTTGATACGGTCGGCGGAAGCTACCGGGGCTGCACCTGCTGTCTGTTGTTGGTCCATGATGGTCGTTTAATATTTTTTAATTGAACACAGATGAAACAGATTGAACCGATCCGTACAGATTTTTACTATTGACCAAGATCCGTTTTCATCCGTGTTATCCGTGTGCTGTTGCTTTTTTATTCGGTAACCATTTCCTGTACACCAGGCAACGCCACAACCATTCCACCGGCCCCATGGTATAATACCGCAGCCAGAACACAGAGAATACAATTTGCAGCAGCACCACTTCGGCCACAAAGAAATACAGCTCCCACTGGTCCAGCCTGCCGAAATAACCAAAACCATAGCCGTAGAAAAAGAAAGTGCAGATGATGGTTTGCAGCAGGTAATTACTGAGGGCCATCTGCCCGGCTGCTGCCAGTGCTTTCCATACCCAGCCGAACAGTTTCCAGTTCATCCGCACCAGCCACAGTAACAGTGATGCATAGCCTGTTGCCAGTATCATCCTTTCAACAGGGAAGAACATATCATAAGGAAGGGCCTGCTTATCGGTGTACTTTGCATAGTCGGCGATCTTCAGTTGCTGAAAATGTATACGGAACCAGGCCAGCGCCACACCAATAACGATCGCCGCCAATGCGATCACTAAGTAGCGGGTAGTGGAAAAACGGGAACTGAAAAATCCGATACTGAACAATGCCATACCAAGGAACATCATGGAGCCTATATCCCAGATGCCGGTCTTATACAACCAGGTGGATTCTTTCTGCTGCGACCGTGGCATCAGGTCATACGCCACTTTGCTCCACCGGGCCCGCATCATCTTATTGCCGGCGGCCGTGCTGGCCGAATCATATTTCAATGATTTCACCGTGCCTTCCCATTTTCCTTTTTCTTCTGCCTGCTTTTTGGTAAGGGTGTCATTCTTGCGGGCAATGGAATCAAGCCGCTTGTTATTGAGCAGGGTGTCTTTTAATAGTATCGTATCCTTTGTCCGGTCAAGGCTGTCCTTCTTTGCACGGGTGGTACTGTCGGCTTTGAATTTCTTTTCTACCTCCATCACCGCCGTGTACTTCTGTATGATCTTTTTTATCATCCGCATAGTTCCAGTATTGTTTGCCGCAATAGATAAGGGTGCAAACAATGGCTGCAATAAAAAATCCTTTTGCTTTCAGTCTTGTAAAACCATAAAGCAAAATACCAAGCACCCCGTAATGAAACAGGATATCACCGGGCCATAACAGGATAAAGGCATTGAGCACACCAAAGCCCATCAGCCATAACATCCTCCGTATGTACACATCGGCCGTGCTGATGGCCACCGGGTGTTCTTTCTTTTGCAGCAGCAACAGGATGCCGGCGCCAAAAAGCAATGCAAACAGGGCCCTCATCTTTCCTTCGAACAGGATGGAGATGATGGTCATCAGTTGATAATTACCGCCATGGGTACCCGTATGATAAAAAAGCCGTTCGTTATAGGTGAAGCCGCCAAACTCCCAGGTGCTGATGAACAGCATACCAAAAAGGGCAAAGCCTCTTATCACATCCAAAGAAAATAAACGGGAGGGGCTGCCGCTTGCAGGCAGGTTGCTGTTACCCGGCGAAGAAGGAGTAAGGCTCATTGCTGTTGGTTTAGTGTTTCCTTTGGGTAACTGGTTTTAAATGTAAGGATTTAAAGCGGAAGAAAGGAGCATAAACTGAATGCTTATTTCTCCGGAAGATTCCGGCTCAAGGCCGGAATGACATTTCATTTGGTTGGTTACGATTTTGGATTAAGCATTGAATAATCCTGTAACGATATTTAAGTAATGAGGGGCCACCGGCAACTATACTGTCACCCCGGACCTGATCCGGGGTCTTTTGATGATGACACGTTCCGGTGAGGGATATTGCTTCGAAAGATTCCGGCTCAAGGCCGGAATGACATTTCATTCGGTTGGTTACGATTTTGGATTAAGCATTGAATAAACCTGTAACGATATTTAAATAATGCGGGGCCTCCGGCTTCAACACTGTCACCCCGGCCTCCGAGCCGGGGTCTTTTGAAAACGATATGCTCCGGTGATAATACTGCTTCGAAAGATTCCGGCTCAAGGCCGGAATGACATTGCGTTCGGTTGGCCGGAATGGTGTTTTGTTCAGCCGGGGTTTTAAGAATACCAGTCCTTCGCCAGGTCAATCATACCAGGATTTTCTTTTGTGATCAGATCGGTTTTCCATTGCCGGTGCCAGTTCTTCAACTGTTTTTCTCTTGCGATAGCATTATTGACATCGGCATAATCCTCATAATACAAGAGGTCATGACAATTATACTTTTGTGTAAACACTCCTCCTTCTCCATTGCGATGTTGCCATACTCTTTTTTCAAGATCATTGGTTACACCGATATAAAAAACTGTACGGGTAAAATTTGAAAGAATATACACTGAATAATATCCGATGCGGGCCATGTTTTAAAATTAAAAAGTAAACATGGCTTGTCATACAGGAAGAGATAATTCTTTGAAAGATTCCGGCTTCTCATTAATGTTGTCATCCGGGCCCCGGTGTAAACAATGTCACCCCGGACTTGATCCGGGGTCTTTTGATGACGATATGTTCCGGTAACAATACGGCTCCGAAAGATTCCAATATCTCAATTCTGTTGTCACCCCGGCCACCGAGCCGGGGTCTTTTGAAAACGATATGCTCCGGTGATAATACTGCTTCGAAAGATTCCGGCTCAAGGCCGGAATGACATTTCATTCGGTTGGTTACGATTTTGGATTAAGCATTGAATAATCCTGTAACGATATTTAAGTAATGAGGAGCCTCCGGCAACTATACTGTCACCCCGGCCCCCGAGCCGGGGTCTTTTGAAAACGATATGCTCCGGTGATAATACTGCTTCGAAAGATTCCGGCTCAAGGCCGGAATGACATCTCATTCGGTTGGTTACGATTTTGAATTAAGCATTGAATAATCCTGTAACGATATTTAAGTAATGAGGGGCCACCGGCAACTATACTGTCACCCCGGCCCCCGAGCCGGGGTCTTTTGAAAACGATATGCTCCGGTGATAATACTGCTTCGAAAGATTCCGGCTCAAGGCCGGAATGACATTTCATTCGGTTGGTTACGATTTTGGATTAAGCATTGAATAATCCTGTAACGATATTTAAATAATGAGGAGCCTCCGGCAACTATACTGTCACCCCGGCCCCCGAGCCGGGGTCTTTTGAAAACGATATAATATCAAAAGACAAATAACAACACTTCTCCCTCCTGCATGTATACCAGCAACAAACAAACCTTCTTCATCTGCCTGTAGTATCATTATTCCATGCAGTTACTATTCATTCAAAAGAACATCACCGTATTCAATTACAGCCCTGCTCTTTTAGGAACACATTTCTCCACCTGCTTCTCTACCTTTTTCTTCTCGTACAACGGTTCGCCGGCAGCCGTCTCGGCCACTTTCACCATCACATAGAGATACACAGTGATCAGCACCAGGTAACAACCGGCAGCCACCAGGTTGCGGCCGGGCTCAGGCAGCGACAAGATCCACTTCACCTTGTCCTCATGACTGAACTCTTTTACAGCAAACATCCAGCTGGCATCCTCTCCTTCTTTTTTCAGGTGTCCGATAATGTTGTCAATGATCACATCGGCATCCGGAACATCTTCACCCATCCGGATGTTTTCAGGATCCAGCAGCATTTCGTCCGGTGGCAACTTCACATCAGGAAGAATCACTTCCGGTAAGGTTATGGTATCCATATATTATTTTTTTGAAAGGTACCTGCCCGGGCAGCCGGATGGCAATGACCTGCACATAAGCCACTGCTGATTCTTATCAGTAAAGCTGCCGGAATAAATGAAGCCAAAAAAATTACTGTTCCGCTTGAAATGATAAAAAAAGTAAATAACTTAGGATTCGATCCCCTCCCGGCAAACTTCCTGGTAAAACCCTCTTAGTCCGTGCAGAGTAAAAAGCAACAACAGCAGGCCCTTGCTGCTGAAAAAGGATACAGGCTCTGTTAATTAATAAATTAAAACTACTGCTATGGCAAAACACTACACTACCATTCATTGGAAGTTCTTTGTGCTTGGCTTATTTACCATGCTGACATTTACAGCAGCAACAGCACAAACAACACTGACGGTACTGCCGCCCACCACCTTTCTCGGGAATAACTCACTTACTTCACCATCGCAGGTAACATTTGTGCTGCGTAACAACAATGCCACCCCGGTGCTGCTGACCGGTATTGGTAACTGGTGCACCACGGCAGAAAATAATTCTGTCTGGCAGTTGTACTATACAGCTACCGCTTTGACCGGCTCATCCACCAACGTTACCATCGCACCCTGGGCACTGGTGGCCACTTCCTCACCGACCACTGTGGGTGCAACCGGAATTGCAGCACTCAATTTTCCGGGTTTGAGTTTTTCCATCCCCGGTAATACAACCTACCGTTTTGCACTGCGCAACACAGGTCCCGGCAATTGCAGGTACAGCGGTACGGGAGCAGCACTCAGCCCCAACACTTTTTCAGGCGGCGGTGTTGACCTGCTGATAGGCAATGCACAGATAGCTGCTGTGAATGTGGGTTACTCCGGCAGCGGAACAGGCGTTACACTTACCCCCCGGTATTTTACCGGCTTTGTTACTTTTTCACCCTCAGCTCCGCCAACCTGTTTTCTTACCTGCCCGGCCAATATCACTGTTTCCAACACGGTCAACCAGTGCGGGGCCATCGTTAATTATCCTGCCCCGACAACAAGCGGCGTATGCGGACCTGTTACCAGTACCCCTGCTTCCGGGTCATTCTTCCCGGTTGGGCTTACTACCGTAACAGCCACTGCTTCCGGAGGAGGCCTGTGTACATTTACCGTACGGGTAAATGATGTGCAGCCACCCACTATTACCTGCCCGGCCAATATATCGGTGGGCAACAGCCCGGGCCAGTGCGGCGCCACGGTTAACTTTACTCCAACGGCAACGGATAACTGCCCCGGTGTAACCGTGGCATCTGTTCCGGCATCCGGCAGTTTATTCCCGATAGGAACCACCACAGTTACCTCTACTGCTACAGACGCAGCCGGCAATACAGCCACCTGCAGTTTTACCGTAACAGTGACCGATACAGAGAACCCATCCTTCTCTTCTCCGGGATTATTTCCGGAAAGATTGTATTATAAATTTGATGGCAGCGGCACATCTGTTCCCAACCTTGCCACCGCACCACCTGCTGGTACTGCCACCGGTACCCTTACCGGGCTGACGCAGGGAGGCACCGGAAAATGCGGTACTGCCCTCATTGGTACAGGAGTGGCAAACCAGAGTTTGAATACCAACTGGGCTACGAATATGGCAGCCCCCTGGACCATCAGTTTCTGGCTCGGCCCCAACCAGGTGGACAATAACCCTTCTTATCTCTTCGGGGATGTCAACGCTGGTTCATTCCGCTGTTTCTATGGCGGGGCAGCACTTCCAAATAATGTCCTGTTACGGGGAGGCTCTGCTGATGTCCTGATCAGCGGGGTAAACCCGGCTGCAACACTGATCACCATTGTTTATAATGGCGTCAATACAGTTGTCTATAAGAATGGTGGTTCCCCGCAAACCTATGCAGTAACCTTTGCCAACTCAGGCCCGGGCCCCTTCAGGGTGGGTGGCTATTCCACACTGGCTTCCATCAACGGGGCAATGGATGAATTCAGTATGTATTCCCGTGCATTGACACCGGCCGAAGTATTATCCCTCTTTAATACCTGCCCGGTGAATGTCAATAACTGCCCGTCCAATATAACGGTCAGCAACACACCTGGTGTTTGCGGTGCCGTTGTCAATTATACCACACCGGTTGCCGTTGATAATTGCCCCGGTGTAACAACGGTAAGAACAGCAGGCCTTGCCAGCGGCTCTACCTTCCCGATAGGTACAACGGTCAATACATATACCGCAACAGATGCAGCAGGCCATACAGCTACCTGCACTTTCAGTGTTACGGTCAATGACACACAGGCGCCTGCTATTACCTGCCCGGCGAATATTACTGTCAATACACCGGTTGGCTCTTGCACGGCTGTGGTAAATTTTGCGGCTACCGTAACTGATAACTGCCCGGGTACAACTATTGCTTATTCCCCGGCCTCCGGCAGCGTATTCGCTTTGGGAACCACAACCGTTACCGCAACCGCAACAGATGCAGCCGGTAATACATCCACCTGTTCATTTACTGTTAGGGTGAACGATGGCCAGTTACCTGTTATATCAGCACAGCCATCCAACAGGTCAGCCTGCGTGGGAACAACTGCGACATTCACGGTTACTGCTTCCAATGTTGTTACCTACCAGTGGCAGCAGTGGAACGGAACGGCTTGGGTGAATACAGGCACGAACAGTGCTTCTTTATCACTGCCGAATGTGGCATACAGCCAGAACACCAACACCTTCCGTGTAATATTGAACGGATTATGTACGGTGGTCACTTCAAACCCGGCTACCTTGTTTGTGAATCCATTACCATCCGTAGTGATCAGTGCGGCTCCGCCGGCATCTGTATTGCCAACACAAACAACAACACTTACAGCCAATGCAACACCGGCAGGCGGAACCTATGCATGGTTCTTTAATGGTACTGCTATACCTGGTGCTACGGCGGTTAATCTCGGACCATTAAGTGTTAATGACCTCGGTACTTACCGTGTGGTGTACACTGATGCCAACGGATGTACCGCCACATCACCCAACTTTGATGTAAGTGGTGCTGCCTCTGACGGTATGTGGGTGTACCCCGTTCCAAACTATGGTACTTTCAGGGTACGCTTCAATAATCAACCAGGTGAGGGTGCTACCGTTAATGTATTCAATGCTGCGGGACAGAATGTTTACCAGCGCAGCCTCGTAACAGGAAGCACTACTTACACAGAAATAGAGGTCGTTCTTGGACTCAAAGCCAACGGCGTTTATGTGGTACAGGTAGTGAACGGCAGCGGTAAGATCATCGGCTCAAGAAGCATCATTGTTCAGAGCCAGTAGAACATAACAACACCATTAAATCAACAGGTAAATCCATCCCGGTTCTTCCGGGGTGGATTTTTTGTCAGCGGTAATTTCCCGGTAATTTTTTTTGTACTCCGTTCCTGCCGTTTACAGCAGGGGCAAACATCAGCCGCCGCAACGGGCCGTACTCAATTTCAACTCTAACAAACAACAGGGTATTTATTTACCTTTAAAGTGTAACTGGTTAATAAATGCTAATTGTAATCACATAATCACTATATGAGAATTTTATTCAGGACTGCTTTGCTGGGTGTATTATTAATGGCCGGGTCTGTGGCAGCACAGGAAAAAATACCGGCTGGTGGATCTGCCGTGCGTCGTTGCGCTACGGATGAAGCTATTCAAAAGAGGTATCTCACTGATCCTGCTTTCCGGGCTTTGATGGATGAACGGGAAAGAGAATACCGGCAGGCCATTGCTGACGGTGTGCCGCCACTAACACAAAGACCCGATGCACTAACAGTGCCCGTTATCATTCCGGTGGTGGTGCATGTGGTATTGCCCAACCCCTGGATGATCACCGACAATGATGTGCAATATTTTATTGACCGGTTAAATCTCGATTTTTCCGGTCTCAATCCGGATAGTACCAATTGCGGTACATTTTGCGCCATCCGGGGGCACTCCCAGATCCGCTTCACTCTTGCCAAACGGGATGTAAGTGGAAACTTCACCACCGGTATTGAACGGCTGACGGGCACCACCACCATCGCCAGCAGCGAACCGCAGGCCGTTAAGAATGCCGCCACTCCCACGGGTGGCCTGGCACCCTGGGATGTTACAAACTATTACAACCTGTGGGTGGCAGTTGGCGCCGGTGGCTTGCTGGGTATTGCCCCGGAAATTGGAACAGGAACCGCCACCAATGATGGCGTTTGTGTTGATTACCGGGTTTTTTCAAACAGCTGTTTTGCCAACCCCTCTTTTAACCTGGCCCGCACAGCAGTGCATGAGATCGGGCATAATTTCGGACTCTACCATACTTTCCAGGGTGGCTGCACCAGTGGCGATTTTGCACAGTTAACGAGTGCCGGCTGTTCACTTCCTGCCGGACTGCTGGCTGCTATTGATAATACACCACCGCAAAGTGCCAGCACCAGTGGCTGCCCTGCAGTTGGCACAGCGAATGGCTGCACGCCTTCTGTACCTAAAAATTTTCAGAACTATATGGATTATACCAATGATGCCTGCTACTCTATGTTTACCACCGCACAGGTGCAGCGGATGGAGTGGCTGCTGGAAAATTGCAGGCCCGGTTATTTAACCACATTGGGTGGTCAATACCCCGCCGGCATGCCTGCATTGGATGCCAAAGCGGCGACCATTGTTGCTCCCGGCGGCAGCGATTTTGATGCCGGTACCTGTACATCACAAACCTTTGCCGTACCATCCTGCCCCGGCGCCTTTGTTCCACGGGTAAGGGTTACCAATGGCGGCACAGCCACACTTACTTCTATTACGGTAACTACAACTATCAATGGCATCAACCCGGTAGTGCAAACCATTGCCACCAATATTACTACCGGCAAATCGGCGGTATTGGTGCTCAACAATCAAACGGCGGTACTGGGCGCCAACCTGTTTACCATTACCCTATCTGCACCTAACGGCGGCGCTGATGCGATACCGGCTGATAATACTATTTCCTCAACCTTTACTATTACGGCAGGTTCTGTCCTGCCTTATGCACAGGATTTTGTGAGCGCCACTTTCCCGCCAACAGGTATTACGGTTGCAAACCCTGATGGCAGTAATACATGGGTAAGGAATACAAATGGTAACGGCAATGCGGGTTCCGCATTTATGGACTGTTTTAACTATTCGGGGCAGAACCAAACCGACGACCTGGTATTAAATGCTTCCGGCCTCAATCCCGGGGATACAGCGATCCTTTCATTTGATGTGTCGCACCGGCCTTATTCGTCCAGCCCCACCAGTACATTCCTTGATACGCTGAGTGTTTTACATTCGGCCGATTGTGGTGTTACCACCGTTTTTAGCGGGTATAAAAAATGGGGTGCCACCCTGGGTACGGTAGCCGCCTCTACCACAGCTTATACTACACCCACTACCTGGCGACGGGATACAGTGTATATCCGTGTCACCGATGTTAACCTGCGGGTGCAGATCAGGTGTACCAACCGCTATGGCAATAATATATTCCTCGATAATATTAACCTGGCTAAAAAAACACCGCATGTGTACTACTTCACCGGAAATGGCAACTGGGATGTGCCGGCCAACTGGTCTGAAGGTATCGTGCCGCCAGCCACACTGCCCACCGGTGATATGATTATGATTGACCCGGTGCCCGGGGGAGAATGTGTGCTGAATGTAACGATGACAGTGTCTTCTGCCGGCAGTATTACCGTAATGGCGGGCAAACAGTTCAGGATACCGGGGAATTTGCAGATACAATAACGGCAACACTGTTCAGCCAAATGATAAGATCCATCCCGGTTTTTCCGGGGTGGATTTTTTATTCCGTGTTTTTCTTTTAGTGAATTGAAATATATTTATCAGCATCAATCATGTAGCTTTTATGAAGATACCCCTGCGATTATTTTTTTTATTCGCTACCTCCCTTTTACAATTCACAGCAGGGGCGAACATCAGTCCCCGCAACGGTGCCGTACTCAATTTCAACCAGGTGATGTTTGAATATGATGAAACACCGGGAGCAGATCAGTATATCATCAGCATCCGCCCTGCCGGGGACGGTAATGTGATCACTGTTAAAAATTCATCGCTGGCATTTATACAATACAGCGGCCTGCAGTTCGGTAAACAATATGAATGGTCTTATGAAGCATTTAAGAACAATAAACCTGTTTTTGAAAGTGCGGTATTCAGTTTTTCTATTGGCACTTCTTTTCAGACAGATACTGCCTTCTTCCGGTCAGTGATTGACATCAGCGAAAAAGATGGTTACCGGGATGGCATCATCTTTCTCGACTATATGGGCATGGCCATCAACCGCAAAGGAGAACCTGTGTGGTATATGCCCATTCCAAAAGACAGCCTGGATAACCTGAAGATGCGTAACATAAAAATGACCTCTGCCGGCACCATCACCTGCCTCGACAATACGGATTGTTTTGAAAAAGACATCAGCGGGAATATTACCTGGAAAGCACCCAATGACGGCCGGGTATCCGGTGATAAACAGGAATACTATCACCATGATTTTTTTAAAATGGAGGATGGCAGTTATATCACCTCCGGTTACAGGTTTGTCAACGAACCTAATTATTACAATAACACTGTTACAGCCCGGGTGCGGTATAATACGTTGATACAATACAGCAACAACAAAGAAGTACTGTGGTGCTGGGATGAATCGAAACATGCTGACAAAAGATCACTGTACGGCGACAACGGCGGCGAAGCTACTGAAGTAGCCGGCACCCACCTGAATGGGGTGGCGTATTATGAACCCGACGACGCATTCATCCTCAGCTTCCGTGATAATTCCTCCATACTTAAAGTAAGTCACAAGACAGGTGAAGTGTTATACAACCTCGGTGATTCATTACTAAAAACAACTCCCGGTGAACTTCCCTTTGTCAACCAGCATGGTCCCTCACTGCTGCGCAACGGGGCTATCGTGGTATATAATAACAATCTCAATAAATCTGGCGAGATCAGTAAAGCCTCTTATCCGATCGTTAGAGTTTTCAGTCAGCCCCGGCCCGGCAAACAATCCGAAAAAATATGGGAGTATGAATGTGTGTCTGGCAAATATCCAGATGGCATCTTTGGTAAAGAAGGCTATGCTTCCCAATTGCCATACAATGATAACCTGCTCGTATGTATGGGCGGTGCCAATTACCTGTTTGAAGTAACGCCGGAAAAAAAACTGGTATGGCAATGCAGCCTGCAGCAGTTTAATAAAATAACAAGCCAGTGGAACGATATCAATAATTACCGTTGCAGCTATGCCGCTTCGTTATACCCCTGCTATTTCACCTTGCAGCAGGCCTCTTTCTATCAGTCAAAAGACAATGCCCCTGCCGTTACACTCCGCATCAACAATGAAGGCACCGGTGACAACAGTTTTATTACCGAAGTAAAAGATGAAAAAGGAGGGCTGATCAAAAAAAACTCCTCCGGTATAATTGCTTCCGGAAAGAATGAGGTCATACGGATCGAAATGCCGGAACAGCACAATACAGTGACCGTTACTGTTTACCCTGCGGGTAATAAAGACCTCATCCGGGAGCTACGCCTGGCAAAGAATAAATAATAACTTAATAAGAAGGCTTCAATCCCTTCGCTTTCCAGTAATCAACAATGGGCTGGTAAGGACCAAACTTATGTTGCAGGGCAGAGAATGTATCTGCAAAAGGGCCTTTGCCATAATCAATGGGTTTTTGATCGGGGTGCGGGTAATCAAAATTGGGTGGTGAGGGGCGATACTGTTTATCATCATTGATAAAGGCCGACACATCCAGTGCGGCCTCATCTGTCAGCACCGGTTTGTACCAGCGGGCCGAATCATAGGGCATATTGGCTTTCAGCCACCTCGACATTTTGATGATGCGGTGCATACTGGAACCGGACTGGTAAGCACTGTCGCCCCAGAGTAACGGGTACATATAAGCGGAACCATCGGCTGTTTTTATTCCTTCACCTTGGGTGCCATGGCAACGGGCACAGCGGCTGGCATACACAATGGCTCCTTTGGCGGGGTCTGCGGCCCTGTTGATAAAACTGATGTCAACACTCTTGCTGAATAGTTCTTTCTTATCGGCCGGTACCTGGCTGTCTAACCATTTGTAATACGCTAAAAAAGCTTTCATCTCCCTGCTGTTCTCCGGAATGGGTTTCCCGTTCAGCGGCCGCATCACACAGTTGTTCACCCTTTCTGCAAGGCTTAATATTTTTCCTTCCCTTGCACGGTATTGCGGGTAGCGGCTGTGCGCCGTAAAGAGATCAAAAGAAAAAACCTTGGTGCCCGCATCCTGGTGGCAGTTGGTACAATTGATACGGCTGCCGGTATATTTTCCGTTTACACCATCCGGCCCGATATAATGATTTGTCTTCAGCATCAGCTCCCTTCCATAACGGATAAGCTCACCTGTGCTGTCAGCAGCAAGAGCATTAATATCCGCTAAACTGATGGCACCGGGAAACAGTGTGTCGCTGTCAGCGGTTTTAAAAGGCTGATTCTTCCCGTTATCACAACCCTGGAAAAAAAATGCGGAACATAACACCACCCCCGTTAGTATGAGATATATTTTTTTCATTCGCTGTTTGTAAATGGACCGGCTGTAAAATAAGGCATCTCCCCGCTAATTGAATTGCGATCATCGTAAAAACAGACCTCCTTTATAAAAATAACCTGTTGAAGGAGTGTTGGGTTCGGTCCGGCTGGGTTTTTGTTGCCGGAATAACAGCAGTATGGCTGGTGCATACCAGCGGCATAGCTGAAGCATGGCGAACTGTATGGGGAGTGTATGAGAGCTGCTCCCGGGAGGTACAGCCGTTCATACTTTTGTGCAACAGGGGTATTTGTGCTTTCCCTTATTTTTGCCCCGTCAATTTACAGGATATGAAAATCTGCTAAGGTTCGTTGGTCCTCCTCCTGCTATGCAGGGCAACGGGCCATCTCTTACCAACCGCTTACAGAATAGCAACAGGCCGTTGCTGTTTTTCACTCTATTATTAATTACTTTCAACAGGTTTTCAATCATGCCACAATCAACTTATAACAATAAGCTATCTCATTTCTTTGCCTTACTCAAACAATCGTTGCGGGGAGGCGAACATGACTACACACAGGGCAGCCTTCGGGGCGCCATCGTATTGCTCGCCATCCCGATGATACTGGAACTGAGCCTCGAATCAGTTTTCGCCGTAGTGGATATGTATTTCGTAAGTCATTTACCGGCACCGCATAATAAGGTGGCCATGGCCACGGTAGGATTAACAGAGTCTGTCGTGGCACTGATATATACTATTGCTATTGGTCTCAGCACAGCTGCCACCGCCGTGGTGTCCCGCCGCATTGGAGAAAAGAACCCGGAAGCGGCCTCCCATGCAGGGGCGCAGGCCATCCTGCTGGGGTTGGTGTCTGCTGTGGTATTCAGCATTCTGGGGATCATCTTCGCACCGGATATTCTCAAACTCATGGGCGCCGAGCCGGATGTGATAAAAGAAGGAGCTGTCTTTACCCGCATCATGTTGGGGGGAAGTGTCATCATCATTTTACTCTTCCTCATCAATGGTGTCTTCCGCGGCGCCGGTGATGCTGCTATTGCCATGCGCAGCCTCTGGATCGCCAGCATCATTAATATCTTTCTCTGCCCGATGCTTATAATGGGCTATGGCCCCTTCCCCGAACTGGGCCTCAAGGGTGCAGCCATCGCCACCACGATCGGCCGTGGTATGGGAGTATTATATCAATGCTATTACCTCTTCGGTGGTAAGGGTACTATAAAAGTTAAATGGCCGCAGTTCAGGTGGAATGGATCATTGATAAAACACCTGTTTGATGTGGCGTGGCCGGCCACATTCCAGTTCTTTATCCAGAGCGGCAGCTGGATCGTACTGACATGGATCGTTTCCGATACGGGTGGCACCGATGCATCGGCTGGTTACCAGGTAGCCATACGGAATGTGGTGTTCTTCATCATGCCGGCATGGGGGCTGAGTAATGCAGCGGCCACATTGGTTGGCCAGAACCTTGGAGCCAAACAGCCAGACCGTGCAGAAAAGAGTGTACTGCTTACCACAAAGTATAACGCCATCTTTATGGCAGCTGTTATGGGACTCTTCCTGTTATTCTCTTCTCCCATCATCAGCATCTTTACCAATGAACCGGAGGTACATAAGTTTGGGGTGCTGTCATTACAGATCATCGGCAGTGGTTATATCTTCTATGGTATCGGCATGGTAATGATACAGGCCCTGAATGGCGCCGGCGACACCAAAACGCCTACCTGGATAAACATAGTTGGTTTCTGGTTATTCCAGATACCATTTGCATTTGTACTGGCCAAAGTATTTAATATGGGACCGACAGGTGCTTTTATCGCTATTCCTGCTGCAGAAACGGTGATTGCCCTTGCTGCTTATTATTACTTTAAGAAGGGCAAGTGGAAACAGGTGGAGGTATAAGTGTATCTGAAGTGTTACTTAAAGCAGGATAGCCGTGAATGCAGCCTGCTGCAAACATTTCAGTATTTTAGTAGTTCATCCTGATCATCATGAATAGCAACGTTATTAACCAGAACCAGCTGCGGCAGTTATTCTTCATCATTGTCATCCTGTTGCTGGGTATCCTGCTATTCTTTGAGCTGGCTACTTTTTTACCGGCAGTACTGGGAGCTATTACCCTATATATACTGCTGCACAGGTGGATGTTCTTCCTGACGGAAAAGAAGAAGTGGCGTAAAGGGTGGACTGCTTTATTACTGATGCTTTTCTCTTTTATTGTCATCCTTGTTCCGGTGGGCCTGCTGGCCAATATGCTTTCTTCCAAGATCAGTTTTGCGGTACAACACTCGGACGAACTGGTAACCGCCTTAAAGAAAGTGGTGAGTAATATGGAGAACCGTTTTAGTGTTACCATTGCCAGCGAGGAGAATATCAATAAACTCAGCGGTGTTATTGCACAAACATTGCCGAAGATATTGGGTGCCACCTTCAACACCCTTACTACCATCTTCTTTATGTACTTCATTCTTTATTTCATGCTGGTGAATGGCCGGTATATGGAGAATGCCCTGTATGAACATGTACCGCTGAAAGACACCAATGTTGACAGGCTGGGTAAGGAAATACACATGATGGTGATGTCGAATGCCATTGGTATTCCGCTGATCGCTTTTGCACAAGGGCTGGTGGGGCTGGTTGGTTATTTAATTATAGGGGTAAAGGAGCCGTTCTTCTGGTTTGGTGTTACCTGTATAGCCGGTATGATACCTGTGGTAGGTGCTGCACTGGCTTACGTTCCGATGGCCATAATTCTTTTCGCTAATGACCAGACAGGAAAAGGTATTGCCATGCTGGTGCTTGGTTTTGGCATTATCGGCACAGTTGACAATGTACTTCGGTTTACCTTATTAAAGAAGCTGGGTAATGTTCATCCGCTGACAACGGTATTTGGTGTTATTGTCGGGCTGAACATATTTGGTTTTATCGGGCTGATATTCGGGCCGTTGCTTATTTCGTTATTCATGTTATTATTAAAGATCTATTCCAGTGAGTTCATTACCAAGCAGCGGGATATTAATAAGATCATGGAGAACTGAAGACAGTAAATGGTCAATGGTGAATGAGGTATTTCAATTCTGAATGTATCATTGTTTCGTAGAATCCCCTGTATTATTATATGGCTGCTTAGTAATTCTTCGCAAAAGGCTATAAAACAAATATTTATTGCTTGCAGAATTAACAATCAGATAATATTTTGGCACTGCCTTACGTTTTTAAATCCACTCCGGCAGAATAACAGATCAAAAGATAATCCCGGAGAAAACCGTACCCTTAGTGAGAAACCTATTGATTCCAATATCCGTGGGATTATTGTGTACTTCGTTTACCATTAATCCGGCTGTGCAAACAGTTAACAGCAATACCAATGCTGTTACAGTTTCCACTTCTATTGTTGCCGATTCATCATCAACCGTTACTGATGCAGCTGTTGTATTATATACAGATACAAAGCTGGAGCAATACGGTTTATCAAAAGAAGCATTTGAGTATGCCTGGAGGGGTTACCAGTATTTATTAGAAAAGAAAAAGATAAGCCGCAGTAATTATTTAACGGTATGTGATTTCAGTCAATCTTCACGGCAAAAGCGATTGTATATTATTGATGTACTCAACAGCAAGCTCGTCACCAATACTTATGTGGCACATGGCAAGAACTCCGGCGCCGAGTATGCTACTAAATTTTCCAATACTCCTGAATCATTACAGAGCAGTTTAGGGTTTTATGTAACCTCCAATACTTATACCGGAGAACATGGTTTGTCACTGCGCATCAATGGCGTGGACCCCGGCTTTAATGATAAAGCCCTTGAACGCAGTATTGTGATACATGGCGCTGCCTATGTTGACGGTGCCAGGGTAAAAGCCGGTATGTATATGGGTCGCAGCTGGGGCTGCCCGGCAGTGCCGCAAAAAGAAAGCACCAATATTATTACGACTATAAAAAACGGAACCTGCATTTTCATCTATCATCCTTCAAGGAATTATCTGCAAGGATCAAAAATATTAAACGGCTGATTGGACTCATAACAAGGATGGATGATAACAAAAAGCTCAACTTCCCCTATGGTTGGGCTTTTTTGTTTTTCTGTCTTCTCACCAATCACAGAGACAGGCACAGATGAACGTTAAAGCTTGCTAATACTCTGCTGAATGGTGATGATGCTCATCCATGACATAAGTCCTACGACGAGCCAGCCGGTTATTTGCATCCACAGCGGATGATGATAAGAAGGAAATAATTTTTTCTTTGTTACAGCAATTAACATAATGGCCAGTGCAACAGGCAATATCAATCCATTTAATATACCAGCCATTACTAAAATAGTTCCGGGAGTTTGTTTTAACAGCACAAAAATTACTGCAGAGAAAACAATGAAGACGGAGATTAGCAGCCGCTGATTCTTTTCTAACGCAGGGCTGAATGTCTTCCAGAAAGAAACAGAGGTATATGATGCGCCTATTACGGATGTAATAGCGGCACACCACAATACCACTCCAAAAAACTTATACCCGGCATTACCTGCTGCAATCTGAAATACAGAAGCGGCTGGATTTTTATCTGTGAGTGTTGCACCAGCCCATACTACACCCAGTGCGGCAAGGAACAATACATACCGCATCGTGGCAGTGATAATAATACCCGTAACAGAGCTTTTGCTGACCTGCGGAATAGCAGCGACACCTTTTACATTTGCATCCAGCAGGCGATGTGCTCCTGCAAAACTGATGTACCCGCCTACTGTTCCGCCAACGAGTGCAACAATCATTTTTACATCAATTTTTTCCGGCCAGAAAGTATGCTGAACAGCTTTTCCAAACGGTGGCTGAGAGGCAAACATTACATACACAGTCAGACCAATCATGGCGATGCCGAGAATTTTTACAAAGAGGTCAATAGCTTTACCGGCTTCTTTCGTCCAGAAAATAAATAAAGCGATAACACAACTAATGGCGGCTCCCCATTTGGCATCTAAGCCTGTCAGTACTTCGATGCCCAGTCCGCAACCTGCAATGTTGCCAACGTTGAATGCAAGCCCACCGAAAGCAACCAACAAGGCAAGGAAATATCCAAGACCGGGTAATAATTTATTAGAAAGGTCCTGTGCCCGATTTTCACTGACGATGATGATCCGCCAGATGTTCAGCTGTGCACCGATATCAATAATAACAGAGATAAGAATTACAAACCCAAAGCTTGTAAGCAGTTGTTGTGTAAAGGCACTGGTGTTATTTAAAAAACCGGGGCCGATAGCAGAAGTTGCCATTAAGAATGCAGCACCAAGTATGACTGAGTTTGCCCCAAACGCCTTAGCGGGGGTTGCAGGCGGTTTGTTGTTTGATTTATCTTTACTTAACGGCATTATAAATAGCTTTTGCAAATTCCACTGCATGTTTTCCGTCGCCATGAATGCAGATCGTCTCAGCAACAACAGGTATTATTTTTCCTGATACGGTTGTAACTGTTCCCTCCTTTATCATTTGCAAGACCTGGCGAACCACCTGTTCTGCATCTTCTATTAGGGCATTGGGTTGGGAGCGGGGTGTGAGTGAGCCATCATCCCGGTAAGTGCGGTCAGCAAAAACTTCGCTTGCGATTCTTAACCCGATTTTTTCTGCTTCAACAACAGAATGGCTGCCGCTTAACCCGAACAAGATCAATGACTCATCAAAATCCTTTACTGCTTTTGCAATCACATTTGCCATCAATGCATCTTTTGCAGACATATTATACAGTGCACCATGTGGTTTTACATGGTTTATCCTCCGGGCAAAAGAATCTGCCACCTCACTGAATATTATAAGTTGTTGTGTGACGAGGTCATATAGGTCGTCTACGGGTAAATTCATTTCAGTTCTGCCAAAATTATTCCTGTCGAAAAAAGAAGGATGGGCACCGATTGCGACATTATGTTCAATGCAGGCTTCTATTGTTTGCTGTATAGTATCAGCATCTCCGGCATGATAGCCACAGGCAATACTGGCAGAAGAGATAAAAGGCATAATGAGTTCATCACTACCAATGCCTTCCCCCATATCACAGTTAATGTCTGGTTGCATGAAAGTATTGTTCCAGTCTGAATGTACAAGCATTTTGCAGTTGCAGCAAATGTTGTTGTTGCTTTATCAATAACTCTTCCGCCGTTTGCTGATCCGTAAACCTGAAATGGATTTTATCTCCTGCTTTCATTTGTGCCAGCCGTGAGTGATGTGCTGAGATAACATGAGCCACCCTGGGATAGCCGCCGGTGGTCTGGTGATCCGCCGCCAGGATGATCAATTTACCATCGGGTAATAACTGGATGGTACCAAAACCAACTGCAGATGAAATCACTTCTTCGCTTGTCATTACCGGCAAAGGAAGGTTGTTGAGCCGATAACCCATCCTGTCGGATTGTTGCGTAATGACAAAAGAAGTCATGGTGAAATTCTCTTTTGATTCCGTTGTTAGCCGATCCCATTCATTGCCGGGCAGCACCAATACTTCCTTTGTTTCTTCCACCCATTTTGTATCTGCCTGCCAGGGCAATACTGTAAAATCATCCTGCTTTTCTGAAAACAGAAATGGCTGCCGTAATAGTAATTCATCGTCCTTGCGAAGGCTTCTTCCATGGAAACCTCCTGCATTTGCTTTCAGGTGTGTGCTATAGCTGCCTAACCACTTATCCAGTAACAATCCACCTGCTACAGCGAGGTAAACTCTTGCGCCGGTTACCGGTTTATGAAATTGCAGCACATCGTTTTTGCAAACAATCACAGGATGAAGGCCCGGAACAGGTTCTCCATTGATGCTGGCCAAAAAATCAGCACCACTTAGCGCAATGAGTGCAGGTTGAGTAAACATAAAAACCGCAGCAGGAAAATGCAGTTCAAGGACTGCTTCAAAAGGATCATTACCTACTAACATATTTGCCACCTGCATAGCATACCTGTCCATCGCCCCAGTGGGATTGATACCAAGATGCTGATAACCATAGCGGCCATTATCCTGAATGGTATCCAATATACCTGCTTTAATAATTTTCAAACCCATGCCTTACCTCCGGGAAGAGTTTTGTATTTCATAAAAATCTTTTTTTGTGACCGGGTAAAACTGAACCCTATCCCCTGCTCTTAGTAATGAGGGTTCTTCATTTAGTGCATCGAATAGTTTTAAAGGCGTTCTGCCAATGATCTGCCATCCGCCCGGTGATGCTAAAGGATAGATGCCGGTTTGTTTTCCTGCAATGCCGACACTTCCGGCAGCAATATTCTCTGGCTGAGGTTTTCTTGGCATGACAATTCTTTCATCCACTTCACCCATGTAAGCAAAGCCGGGCAGGAAGCCGAGCATAAAGACCTTATAGCTTTTTGCTGTATGAATGGTTATCGCTTCTTCGACAGAGATATTTTTTGCTACAGTAAGCTGTTGCATATTCGCAGCAAATTCTTCATCATAACAAACCGGAATTTTTATCAATCGTTCTTCTGTTTGGATTTGTCCCAATGGCTGGCCTAAACGTTCTTCCAACTGTTGTTTTATCCAGTCAAAAGCTGTCAACCCGGCTGCTTGTTTTTTTACCGCCAGCAAATTATAAATGATAGTAAGAGAGCTATAAGCAGGTATGGCCTCAGTCATTCCCGGTATGGGTTCTTTTTGCAACTGATGAAAACGTTTAATCATTTCGCTATTGATGGATTCATCAATACGGTTGCCAAAATCTACCGTAATGGCAGAATCTCCCAGCGAAAAAATACGGTATGTAATAATCGGGTTATTCATGCAATGCCATTTCAAGATACCAACTTACTCCGTACTTCGAAACACTGCAATCCGGTGAAACAGTAACTTTACCCCTGATGGCGAGATTTAACCGCAGCGACAGTTTTAATTTATTTTCCAAGCTTACGCCCCGCCGGGCCTGGAACGGGATGAAAGTGCTCAGCAGTTATTATATCAGCAAGTGGACCAAACGGGCGGTACAATGGGGCTACCCGGTTTCGATTTCATTTGAACCGACAACATCCTGCAACCTCCGCTGCCCGGAATGTCCCAGCGGACTGAGGGCCTTTACCCGGCCTACCGGCATGTTGCAAAAGGATTTTTTCAGTGAAACAATTGACCAACTGTATAAAGACCTGTTGTACCTGGTGTTTTATTTCCAGGGAGAGCCGTACCTCAATCCTTCTTTTTTAGATATGGTTCAGTACGCCTCGAAGAAAAAAATCTACACAGCCACTTCCACCAATGCCCATTACCTGAATGATGATAATGCAAAACGAACCATCGAAAGCGGATTAGACAGGCTTATTATCTCAATAGATGGTACTACGCAGGAAGTGTACGAGCAATACAGGGTGGGGGGGCGACTGGACAAAGTAATTGAAGGGGCGAAGAATATTGTGAAATGGAAAAAGGAATTGAAAAGCAAGAAACCATTTGTAATATTTCAATTCTTAGTAGTAAAGCCGAATGAACACCAGATTGAAGATGTGAAAAAACTTGCGAAAGAGGTGGGGGTGGATGATGTGTGGTTCAAAACTGCACAAGTGTATGATTTTGATAAGGACCCGAACCAGCTGATCCCTACTATCGATAAATACAGCCGTTACCGGAAAACGGAGAATGGGCATGAGTTCAAGGGCAAACTGGCGAATCATTGCTGGCGGCTCTGGCATGACCCTGTGATAACCTGGGATGGGTTAGTTGCCCCCTGTTGCTTTGATAAAGATGCGCAGCATCAACTCGGGGACCTTAAGAAAAAACCTTTCAAAGAAATCTGGAAGAACGGAGAATACAGTAAATTCAGGAAACAGATTTTGCAGGGTCGCAAGAATATTGATATATGTGCCAATTGCTCTGAAGGAACAAAAGTGTGGGGCAACGATTAATTAAAATGTGCTTATGATACAAATGTCATCTTCCATATCAACACGGTTGCAATACCAGCACAAATCGTTGGTGGATATTATTGATGGTTTGACTGATGAGCAGGTCAGAAGGCCAGTGGTGGCGGGCAAATGGTCCATCTTTGAAAATATTGTTCACCTGCAAACGTACCAGCACATATTTGTGAGCCGTGTAAAGCAGATATTGGAAAAGGACAACCCGGCTTTTCCAAGGTATACAGCCGAAGCCGATCCGGAGTTCCTTGATAATTGTGGTAAATCAACCCGTGAAGTAATGCAGGACCTGATCACGGTAAGAAAACAGATGTCAGCAGAGATCATTGCCTTTCCCGAAACAGACCTGGCGAAGACGGGAACCCATCCCGCATTCGGAGAAATGACTTTATTCCAATGGTTAAACTTTTTTCTACTGCATGAGGCACACCACCTGTTTACCATTTTTAAACTGGCTGGAACGTTGAAGAAAGGTTAAGTGTGTTCACCATTTTTTCATCTCATCAAAAATTGAGGTATAGAAGGATGTAAAGCCTTCAAAAAAGTGGCGGAAAGATTCGGATAATAGCTTCATGGCTGGCGGGATTTAAGGTTCGTACTGTAAATCAACTCATTTTCGGGAAATATTACAATACCACAAAGAGGTAATTTTTTGCACCATTGCTGCTCCGGCAATGTTAATAAATGGCTAATCCGGAAAACAATTGCTGCTTTATTTAGCTGTTCAACGCCGTAAGAATAGCAAGACCGTTAAAGAAAAATTCTATTACAACAACTAATACCGGCAATTTCGCAATTGGCTCAAAAAGTTTCGGGTAAAGCATCCGGCTTATCTCAAAACTTTTTACTTTTAACTGTTAAGCGAAGAAAATGGGAATTGACCAGGACATACAACAAACTACCTTCCGCAACCCTCACCAGAAGGCGGCCATCAATCTTATTTATACCATCGGCTGGATGCGGGATAAAACAAAATGCTTTTTCGAGGCAGAAGATATTACCCCGCAACAGTTCAACATTCTCCGGATACTAAGAGGCAGTTTCCCCCAACCACTCTCTACTTTGCAGATACGGGAAAGAATGCTGGAGAAAATGAGTGATACCAGCCGTATTGTTGACCGGCTTATTGCAAAAGGGCTTGTCAAAAAAATTACCTGTAAGAATGACCGCCGCCTTGTCGATGTGATCATTACCGACAAAGGCAAAAAACTTCTCGAAAGACTTGATGCAAAGCAGGATGAAATTGACAATGTATTAGGCAATCTTTCAGAAAAAGATGCTAATATTCTCAGCGATCTGCTTGATAAGATCAGGGATGGAGGTGAATAATGTATTTTTACGCCTCTGATTATTCATCCCGAACCTGTAAACATGACAAAATCCGCCGTTTGGTTATTGATTGCCCTTTTCAATTTTCAATTTTCAACCGCCCAGCCCAAGTATGAATTCCGTGGTGTATGGATTGCCACCGTTAATAATATTGATTGGCCACAGGGCGGGATGACAGATCCTGAAAAACAAAAAACTGAATACATCCGCATTCTTGATATGCACCAGAAGAATGGCATGAATGCGATGATCGTACAGGTTCGTCCTGCAGCTGATGCTTTTTATCCATCACAGTACGAGCCCTGGAGTGAGTGGCTTACCGGTACACAGGGACAACCCCCTTCGCCTTATTACGACCCGCTTCAATTCATGATCGAGGAAACGCATAAAAGAGGAATGGAGTTTCATGCCTGGCTAAACCCTTACCGGGCTGTCCATAATATTGCTGAATCGTCCATTGCTCCCAATCATATCACCAGGGTACATCCCGAATGGTTCCTGACCTATGGTGACAAAAAATATTTTGACCCGGGTAACAAACAGGCGCAGGAATTTGTGGTAAAAGTTGTGCAGGATATTGTGAAGCGGTATGATGTGGATGCCATACACATGGACGATTATTTTTATCCTTACCGCATCCCCGGAAAAGAATTTCCTGATGCTGCAACATACAGAAACTCCGGAAGCAAGCTGAGTAAAGATGACTGGCGCAGAAGCAATACCGATTCAATAATTATGGCTCTGAGCATTGCAATTAAGAAAGAAAAAAAATTGTGCCGTTTTGGGATTTCGCCTTTTAGTGTTTGGCGGAATAATGATAAAGACCCCCGTGGCAGCAATAGCAAAGCCGGGCAAACCAATTATGACGATTTATATGCTGATATTTTACTTTGGTTAAAAAAAGGATGGATTGATTATGTAACACCTCAGTTGTACAGGGCTATTGGTGACAGCCTCGTAGCATACGAAAAAATGCTTGACTGGTGGAGCCGGAACAGTTTTGGCAAGCATATATATATTGGTCATGGTATTTACCGCAGCGGAGGTAAAGAAGCCAGCTGGAACAACCCTGCTCAACTACCCGACCAGATAAAATTATTACGCCGCTACCCGAATGTACAGGGCAGTATTTATTTCAGCAGTAAAACATTTGATAAAAACCCGCAGGGATGGAATGACAGTTTACAGAATAATTATTACAGGTACCCTGCTTTATTACCCCCGATGCGCTGGATAGACAATGAAAAACCATGGCCGCCAATTGTGGAGAGAACCATCACCAATGATTCTATCATCCAGTTAACCGCCAGACCTGATCCGAGGAACCGGGTGGAGATAAAATATTATGTAGTGTATCAATATGCTGCTGATTCACACAGTGAAACATTTGGCAATGTGCCGAAATATATTTCCAGGTTTGTCACCACGCCGGCAGGATTTAAATTAACGGAACCGCTTTCATCCGCAGCATTATTCTTACCGCTATGTGATCACTGCTGTAGGAAAGAATAATAATGAAAGCGATCTGAGTGAGATAGCCATACTGGTACAGCCGGGTGGTAAGTGGAATTTTTATAACTCCCCGTCCTTAAAGAGGTGTATAAAAAACCATTCTCTAACTTTGCACTGTGCTACACATTCTGATATTACAACTGGTCAATAAATAAACTAACTAATAAACTTCATCAAGTATGCCCGGCTACGAACTCTGGAGTGATAAAGAAAGAAAAGAAGTAAATGATGTGCTGGAAACCGGCATCCTGATGCGGTATGGGTTTGATGGCCCCAGAAAAGGTATCTGGAAAAGCAAAGAACTGGAAGCTGCTATTTGCGAAACCTTTGGCAGTAAATATGCACAGCTTACTTCCAGCGGAACATCTGCATTAACAACTGCCATGAGTGCATTGGGCATTGGCTATGGTGATGAAGTCATAACTCCTTCCTTTACGTTTGTAGCAAGTTTTGAAGCGATACTAAGTGTTGGTGCTATTCCTGTATTGGTTGATGTGGATGATACCTTGACATTAAGCTCCTGATGCAGTACGAAAAGCCATCACTCTCAAAAACAAAAGCAGTGATGCCGGTGCATATGTGCGGCAGCATGGCTGATATGGACGCATTGCTGGCCATTTGCAAAGAACATAATCTGATCTTATTAGAAGATGCCTGCCAGAGTATTGGTGCCACTTACAAAGGAAAATCTTTAGGCACCATTGGTGATGCAGGAACTTTCTCTTTTGATTTTGTAAAGACAATGACCTGTGCCGAAGGCGGTGTGGCGATGACGAACCGGGAAGATCTCTATATCAAATCTGACGGCTATACCGATCATGGGCATGACCACAAAGGTGCAGACCGTGGTGCGGACCTGCATCCTTTCATCGGTTACAACTACCGCATCTCTGAATTACATGCTGCTGTTGGCCTGGCGCAGATAAAAAGGTTAGATGAGTTTCTCAGCATTCAGAAAAAAAATCATGCACAGCTGAAAAACATATTATTGCAGATACGGGAAATTTCTTTTCGCCGGATACCAGACCCGGCAGGTGACAGTTGCAGCTTTGTAAGCTGGTTCTTACCGACAGAAGAAATAACAAGAGCTGTTGTTGCCGAAATGAAAGCACAGGGAATATTGCCGGGTAATTTTTACTGGTTTGATAATAACTGGCACTATATCCGCAAATGGGACCACCTGAAGAATGCTGTTACGCTAAATGCACTTCATCCTGACCTGAAAGCACAGGTCATTCATCATGCCACGAAAGATCTTTCTGCCAGCGATGCGGTGATGAGCCGTTGCATTTCTACTTCTATCAGTTTGCTGTGGAGTGAAGAGCAGATCAAAGAAAAGGGTGAGAAGATGGTGGCGGTGGTGAAGAAGGTGTTGAGTGAACAATCTGTGTCTTTATAATTCCGCTATCTCGGTTTTATTGCGTTCGGTTTTTGTTCCATCCAGTTCACATATTCTAATGAACCAAGCCGGAAGCGGACCGGTATTGCTGTGAGTTTATCTAATTGCAATTCCTTTTTACAAAAGAATCCAAGATGACTTGTGTAGAAAGAATGTGGTAATGACGGAGTATAAAAACCAGTCAATTTTACCGGTAACCGCCGGACCGAATCGCAATGCAGCAATTGCTGAAACATTGTATCGGAAATATCCGGGCCTTTCCAGTCGAGCCGGAAGATATTCCCAGATTCAAAATTCTTCAGGTTATTATAGTTAACAGGAATCTTTAAGCGGGGGCTATTTACCTGCCCGAAAATTTCTCCATTAAACATTAACAGCAACACAACAAGAAAAACAGAAACCCGTTGCGACATCTTTTATTTATTTGTATCTAAATTTAGGCATTATTTTTGTGCATTGGCCGGATTTTTGAAAAAACAGGCCAGCCACGATAACAAATTACAACGAACCATGGCCCTTAGCCAGAGCTTACAGCAGAAATTACTGCAGAAACTATCGCCCCAGCAGATTCAACTGATGAAACTGCTGCAGGTACCTACGGCCAATCTTGAAACCCGGATCAAAGAAGAGCTGGAAGAAAACCCGGCCCTGGAACTGGATGAGGACAAACATGAGGATGGTGACGAACTGAAAGACGAATTCAGCGAACCCGGAGAGGAAGAATATGAAGATGCCGACGGCAGCGAAGATGAATACGATAATATTGACGTCAGTGAATATGTACAGGAAGGCGATGATGAGGTGGGGGACTATAAACTGAGAGATGATAATTATCCTGAAGAAGATGAGGGCCGACAGTTACCTTTTAAAACAGAAGCCAGCTTTTATGAAATGCTGATCGACCAGCTCGGCCTGCTGAAACTGGAAGACAAAGAGCAGGTCATTGCAGAACAAATTGTTGGCAGTATTGATGAAGATGGTTATCTGCGCCGGGAAACTTCGGCCATTGTGGATGATCTGGCCTTCCGCCAAAATGTTACAGCCACCAATGAAGAAGTGGAATCGCTGATAAAAAGGATACAAATGTTCGATCCGCCAGGTGTGGCCGCCAGGAACCTGCAGGAGTGTTTACTGATACAATTATACCGGCAGAAAGATGAAGGCAAGCCAGTTGATATTGCCATTAAAGCCATTGCCAAATACTTTGATGAGTTTACCAAGAAGCACTACGAAAAAATACAACGGGGCCTGAACCTCGATGATGACCAGTTGCGGGAAGTGATGCAACAGATCATCCGGCTGAACCCGAAACCCGGAGGTACTGTTGGGGAAATGAACAAGGCTGAGAACTACGTGGTGCCTGATTTTTTCATTATGAATAATGCCGGCAAGCTTGAGCTTACATTAAACAGCCGCAATGCCCCGGAACTCCGCATCAGCGAAGGCTACCGGGATATGCTGAAAGAATATGACCGGGGAGCCAAGAAAGATAAACGACAGAAAGAGGCAGTGCTTTTCATCAAGCAAAAGATAGATTCTGCCAAGTGGTTCATCGATGCTATCAAGCAGCGGCAGCACACCCTGCTCAGCACTATGAATGCCATTATGGAACACCAGTATGAATTCTTCCTGACTGGTGATGAAACGGAGCTTCGGCCCATGATCTTAAAAGACATTGCGGAGAAAACAAACCTTGACATTTCTACGGTGAGCCGGGTAGCGAACAGCAAATTCGTACAAACAGAATTTGGCACTTACCGGTTGAAATTCTTTTTCAGCGAATCATTAAGTACTGACAGCGGAGAAGAAGTTTCTACCAGGGAAGTTAAAAAGATCCTCAGCGACCTGATAGAAGCAGAGGAAAAGAAACATCCGCTAAGCGATGAACGCCTCACAGAGTTGTTGCAGGAAAAAGGCTATAACATTGCCCGCCGGACTGTGGCCAAATACCGGGAGCAGCTTAATATTCCGGTGGCAAGATTGAGGAAGGAACTTTAAAATGGCAGGTCTTCTTTGCTTTCCATTTCTCCTCCGTCAAAATACTCCTGTCCGTCGGAAACTTTACCGGGTTGGGCAGCACCTGCCGGTTCAATCTTCCAGGCTTTTACATCAGTATACCAGCGGCCATTGTATTCACGGCTTTCCACATCAAATGAAATGGCAAGTTGTGCCCCTACCTGTAACAGGTTTTCGCTGATCTTATCGCCCCAGACAGAAACACAGACTTTTTTGGGATATTGTCCTTCCGTTTCTACAATAATATCCTGTTTTTTCCATTGACCATTCTTGCCGGTGCCGGTTTGGAGAGGAAGCACCTGGATGAGCTTTGCCGTTAATTGCATGTGAAATCTATTTGGCGGTGAAGGTACATATTGATAACTGATAAATCTTTGCTGATACCCGCTGTATGGTATTTTTTAAAAAACTACTCTCATTCATTTTGAATGAATAAGCAAAGTAGTATTTTACGCAGCTAAATATTCCCAACCCACACCTATGGTATTCGCAAGCCTGCTTTTCCTTTTTATATTTCTGCCGCTTTGTCTCATGCTGTATTACAGCACCAAAAATCCAAAGTGGCGAAACTGGGTGCTTATCGTTTTTTCACTGGCATTCTACGGTTGGGGCGAACCTATCTGGATATCGTTGCTGATACTTTCCTCCCTTTTTGATTGGGGCAACTCTATTTTTATTGATAAACACAGGGGCACCAAATGGGCCAAGATCGGAGTAACCGTTACGGTAGTATTTAATCTCGCCCTGCTGGCCACTTTTAAGTACGACAGATTTATAGTTGACCAGGTAAACTCTCTTTTGGGTACTTCTTTTACGGCACCGGGCTATGCATTACCACTCGGTATTTCTTTCTATACGTTTCATACCATTTCTTATGTGGTGGATGTGTACCGCGGTGATATAAAGGCACAACGAAATTTTCCTAACTTTTTAATGTACGTATCTCTTTTCTCCTCATTAGTAGCCGGCCCTATTATCCGGTATGCCCATGTAGAAAAAGAAATTTATGGCAGAAAAGAAAACCTGACTGATTTTAGTTTGGGTGTATCCCGGTTTTGCATCGGCTTGTTTAAAAAAGTAGTTATTGCCAACATAGCAGCAGAGATCGTTGCTAAATACATGGGTGATAGCAGAGCCCCGCTAACTTTTACAGAACTGGCTTCTTTTTCAAGCCTGGAAGCATGGGTGGGGTTGATAATGTTTGCTATCCAGATCTATTTCGACTTCTCTGGCTACTCAGATATGGCCATCGGTTTGGGAAGAATGTTTGGCTTCCACTTCCGGGAGAATTTTAATTATCCCTACATCTCCAAATCTATTGGTGAGTTCTGGCGACGATGGCATATCTCCTTAGGAAGTATTTTCAGGGATTATGTGTACATCCCGTTGGGTGGAAATAAAAAAAGGGTATATCTCAACCTCTTTATTGTTTGGTTTTTAACCGGTATGTGGCATGGCCCCAGCTGGAATTTTATTTTCTGGGGATTGTATTTCTTTATCTTCATTGCACTCGAAAGAGCTTTCCTGTTGAAGCTGCTGGAAAAAGCTCCGGCCTTTATTGCACATATCTATGCATTGGTTATTATTATTCCGGGATGGGTAATTTTTTATTTTACTGATACCGATATGCTGGTTGCCTATGTAAAAAAACTATTTTCCTTTAGTGCCGGGCCAACTGGTAATATGGAGGTGATGAATACACTCAGTACCCATTTATTCTGGCTGGTGCTGGCCCTCATTCTTTGTATGCCGGTTTATCACAGCATAAAAAACTGGATTGATAAAAAAAACGGCCGTATTACATTTTATAACACAGCCGTTATCGGTTTTAATGTAGTGCTTCTTTTTATTTGTGTAGCACAATTAGTAGGCAAAAGCTATAACCCGTTTATTTATTTCAGGTTTTAATAAATAGGAAAATATGGAAGGAACGAATATGAGTGAGGTATCAAGCAAAAAAATGCACATAGTAAATGTGGTCATTTTTTGCTGTCTTTTACTGCTGGGAGGTATTGCTTCGCTGGCAATGAAAAAGCAAACGGTATCTGTAATGGAAAACCGGAAGCTGGCTGCTTTCCCAAAATATTCTGACAGTTCATTCTGGAGCGGAAAATATTTTAAACAGATAGATGAATACTATGCTGATAATTTTCCCCTCCGGGATAAGTGGATCAGTTTTTCAGACAAATTCAGAAACAGCATCGGGTTTAATACCAGCGAAATAAAAATGTACGATCCTAACAACGATGCAGAAGCTAATGAAAAAACCGATACTGCCAAAAATGAAACAGTGCATGACGGACCGCTACCGGACGACGGCGCAACGGGAGAAAAAAAGAAAGGAGTTTTTGTATTCAAAAACAGGGCTTTTGAAATGTTTGGCGGCGGACCAGAGATGGGAAAGTCCTATGCAGATGTAATCAATTCCTATAATCGTTTGCTGAAGCCTGGTGTACAGGTGTACAACCTTATCATTCCGGTTGCATTGGAATTTGAGTTAACAGAAAAATATGCCAAGTACCAAAAACCCAACCGGCCTGCGATAGAAAATATTTATAACAGCGAAGACCCGGAGGTCAAAAAAGTTTGGGCTATCGATGAAATAAGAAAACACCGGGAAGAATATATTTATTTCAACACGGATCATCACTGGACAAGCCTCGGTGCATATTATGCCTATAAGGCCTTTTGTGAAACGGCAGGACTCACTCCTGTTAACCTGGATACGGTTGCTTCAAAAGTAAAACCGTCATTCCTCGGTTCCCTGTACCGGCTTACCCGTGACCCGAGTTTGCAAAACAATCCCGACTCCGTAAGATATTACCTGTTCAAAGACTCCATAAATTTTTATATCGGCAATTCTACTATCGGCAACTGGACAAAATCAAAAATGTATGGCGAAGGTGCCAGTGGCCCCAACAGCTATTCTGTTTTTCTGCAGGGCGATTTGCCTACTGTAAAAATGGAAACACAGCATAAGAACGGAAGAAAGATTGCCGTTGTTAAAGAATCATATGGAAACGCTTTCGCCTGCTTCCTGATCAATAACTATGAAAAGGTTGTCGTAGTGGATCAACGGTATTATACCGGCGATTTCATAGCCTTGCTGAAGGCAGAAGGCATCAATGAGTTATTGTTCATCAATAACATCTTTGCAGCACACACACCTTTCCATATTAATAAAATCAAAGGGTTAAAAAAATAATGGTAAAACATAGCCATATCGTTTTGATCGTTTCTATAACCCTGGCTGCATGCAATTCAGGCAAGAACAAAAAAAGTTTTACCGGAACAGATACATCATCTTCAGTCCGCACCGTAGTACCACCACCACCCGAGATATTACCAGATGACGGACAAGTGGGTGTAAAAAAGGGACCTGTTTTTGTTTTCAAAAACAGGGGATTTGAGCTATTTAGCGGCGGTGCTGGTATGGGTAAAAAATATGCCGGAGTAATTAATATGTACAGCCGGTTGAAAATACCGGGACTTAAAATTTATAATCTTATCATTCCAAATGCTTTTGAGTTTGAGGTAACAGAAAAATATAAACACCTCATCACATCAGCGAAAGTTGCGATCAATTCAGTTTTTGCAGCTGAAGACCCGGAGATAATTAAAGTAAATCCTGTGGATGAAATAAGAAAGCATCGAACTGAATACATTTATTTTAATACAGACCATCACTGGACAAGTCTCGGAGCTTATTATGCCTACAGGGCATTTTGCGCCAGCGCCGGGCTTGCGCCAATTTCATTAGATAATATTTCTTCCAAGGTAAAACCGGGATTCCTGGGATTTTTATACCGGGTTAGCCGGGCTGCCGCTTTAAAAAACAACCCGGATTCGGTCAGGTATTACCTGTTTCCTGACTCGACCAATTTTTACATTGGCAGTAATTCTATTGGTTACTGGGCTCCATCTCATATGTATGCAGAGCAGGTAAGTGGCGATAACAGCTATTCTGTTTTTCTGCAAGGTGATCTGCCCATTTGCAAAATGGAAACACAACATAAAAACGGAAGAAGGATTGCCCTGGTAAAAGAATCATATGGCAATGCTTTTGCGCCTTTTTTAATCAATAATTATGAAAAAGTGATTGTGGTGGATCAACGTTCTTACAAAGGAGATTTTATTACCATGCTGAAAACCGAGGGTATTAACGAATTGCTTTTTATTAATAATATTTTTGCGGCACACACCCAGTTTCATATTGATGACATAAAGGGGTTGCTGATGAAAGGTGAGAAGAAATAATTTATAATTTTAAATTTTTTTGCACCCAGGCTACTTTGGGTTTTAATTCTTTGGTGTATTTATCACCGGTGGCATAGCCCACACTTTTCAGGAAGTGATAGTAATCTGCTTTTGGGTTTTTTTTACGCCATTTATCGTAGCGTTTGTCCTGCCAGCTTTTATAATAGGCTATACATTCCGCATCAGAGTTAAATTTCTTGCATTTATTTCCCTTGATATAAAAACCAAACAGGTTGTGGTACCGAAGACAACATTTTTTACAAGCCAGCCAGCCGGTTTCCTGGATGCATTGTGCCATTACAAAATCAGGATGGCGGATACCTGCCGCTTTAATGGCATCATACATTGCTTGGAGTTTCGGCTTATTTTTTTGCTGAGAACTAACTGTCTGCTGAAAAAAGGCAAGCAGTAAAAAGGCAAGCAGTAATTTCCTCATACTTAATTATTTGGTGAATGATAGCAACAAAAAACGAACCAACCCCTAAGATTCATTTACAAGATACTAAAATCAGCTTCTTTTGCCGGATTCCTTTACTTTGCAGAAATAGTATTTTTTCTATGAACACAAGATTGATGGTGGATGGGCAAAATCAATTGCAGGATATAAGACAAAGAGATTTTTCTGAACATCCGGCTGCCTTAAAATGGATTGCCAAAATCATTTCATGGATCTTTCATCCGGTTTTTGTTCCTGTTTATGTTATTTGGTTTTTGATTTATATGCATCCGTATCTTTTCACCGGGTTTGATGCATGGCTGAAAACAACCACTTTTCTGATGGCTGTTTTAACGTTCACTTTTTTTCCAATTGTAACAGTATTGCTGTTAAAGGGATTGAAGTTCATTGATACTATTTACCTGCACACACAAAAAGACAGGGTGATCCCCATCGTAGCCTGTATGATATGGTATTTCTGGCTTTGGTATGTGTGGCAAAATTTTGGAAAAACAAAAAATGCCATTGATATACCTAAAGAAGCCATTCAATTTGCTATGGCTGCTTTCATCAGCACTATCATCAGCCTGATGGTAAATATAAAAATGAAAGTAAGCCTGCATGCCATCTCGGCGGGTGTGATGCTCACTCTCTTTATCTTAATGTCTCTTTCGCAGGATTTGAATTTTGGAATTTGGCTCTCTGTTGCGTTATTTATCACTGGGTTAGTTTGCACAGCCCGTTTT
This sequence comes from Chitinophagaceae bacterium, assembly GCA_037045605.1. GTDB lineage: Bacteria > Bacteroidota > Bacteroidia > Chitinophagales > Chitinophagaceae > JJ008. The sequence continues at coordinate 37,950 of JBAOHK010000013.1, forward strand.
ATTATTTCTGATCACACTCCGCAGGAGATCTATGGGGGTTTAGTGGTTGGTGCAGCTTCCATGCTGATTGCCAACTGGGTAGTATAATAAAATAAATTCCCTAAATTATTAGTTTTTATTTACTAAATCATTTAGTTTTGAATTATGGTCGGGATTTTCCGGCTTACAATACGCAAATACATAACTTTAACCCATGGCAAAAACAGAAAAAACTACAGACATGTCAAACACTAACAGCGAAAAACTAAAAGCCCTCAAGCTTACGATGGATAAGCTGGAGAAGGATTATGGCAAAGGAAGTGTGATGATGTTAGGTGATAAAGCCGAAGTAATGCAGGAAGTAATTTCCACCGGTTCTCTTGGACTGGATGTCGCATTAGGAATCGGTGGCTTACCAAGAGGAAGAGTGGTTGAGATTTACGGACCTGAATCGTCCGGTAAAACAACTATTGCCACTCATGTAATCGCTGAAGCACAAAAAAAAGGCGGCATGTGTGCCTTTATAGATGCCGAACATGCTTTTGACAGCAGCTATGCGAAAAAACTCGGTGTTGACGTTGACAATCTTTTAATATCTCAGCCTGACTATGGCGAACAAGCCCTTGAAATAGCTGACCGTCTTATTCTTTCAGGCGCATTAGACGTGGTGGTGATAGACTCGGTAGCAGCATTGGTACCCAAAAGTGAGTTGGAAGGAGAGATGGGCGATAGTAAAATGGGCTTACATGCAAGGCTGATGAGCCAGGCATTGCGTAAGCTTACTGCCACTATCTCTAAAACAAATACCATTTGCATTTTCATCAACCAACTCAGGGAGAAGATCGGGGTGATGTTTGGTAACCCGGAAACAACTACCGGTGGTAATGCGTTAAAATTTTATGCATCTGTTCGCCTGGATATCCGCCGTATGACACAGGTTAAAGATGGTGATGAAGCCATTGGCAACCATGTAAAAGTGAAAGTAGTGAAGAACAAAGTAGCTCCTCCTTTCCGTGCTGCAGAGTTTGATATCATCTTTGGAGAAGGCATTTCTAAAACAGGCGAGATTATCGATATGGGAACCGAGCTGGGCATCATCCAGAAAAGTGGCAGCTGGTACAGTTATAATAATGACAAGCTGGGCCAGGGCCGTGATTCAGTAAAGCAATTAATGGTAGATAATCCTGAACTGGCTAAAGAGATCGAAGGAAAGATCAGGGAAAAAATAAAAGAAATGCAAACTGCTTAAACAGCTTCTGTTCAATCTTTTCAAAGATGCGTTAGTATGTAAAACCTCCCCAAATAACAGGGAGGTTTTTTTGTTTCTTGACAAAATATTTTAAAAGGTTTTAACTAATCAATGTTTAAACACTGTATATTTGTTTATCAGTTCGCAACCATTGATGTAAAAAATCCGTTTTTGCTGATTGACAAACAGTTCCAATGATGAATTCAAAAAAGTGGCTGATTATTCTTTGCGGGGCCGGGCTCATCATCTCTTACTTCCTTCCATGGGTAGTATGGGCTGGCAGTAAAGTGCCAGGATATGCACTGGCTTCTGGGGATTTTTTCAAGATATCTGAAACCAGGCTTGATCTGTCTAATCCTTTTCCTAAACTTAGTTTTACCTTCTTTGTATTCTGGCTTATTCCTGTTTTAGCCGCGGTAACCACTTTTTTTGCAGCAACTGATAAAAAAACAGGTGTACTGCCGTTTATTACAGGGGCCCTCTCTCTTTCGCTGTCAACCCTCTACATTCTCTTCACCGACTTTGGTACAGGTGAAAATGTGTTGGCTTTGATGACTGCGTTTATCTGGATACACCTTCTTGCTGCCGTTTGTCTTATATTATTCTCATATGAAGGGTCTTTGTTAAAAAAGGGCGCCTGGCTGATCGCAGGTCCGGTTTTTGTCTTTACAAGCTTTCAACTGACAGAGAAATATATCATGAATGAGACTCACAAAGAAACAGCTGATGTAAAGGCAGATTATACAATAAATGCTGATGACCTGATTCAGGAGTTTATCAGTAATGATACCAGCACTAATAAAAAATACCGGGAAAAGGTATTAATAGTTAACGGTAATGCTTCGGCGGTTGATATCCTGGCGGATTCAACCAGTACGATAAAGTTTGCCGACAGTACCGGTTCTTTTGCCATTTTCTCATTGGAGAAAGGCGAATCAGAAAAAGTAAAGAACATAAAAGCCGGTGATGCCGTTTCTGTAAAAGGTGTCTGCAGCGGCAGTATTTTCAGTGAAATACTTGGCACCACCTCGATAAGTTTTAAACGATCAACACTAAATAAATAACAAAAACCAAGAACAAATGAAAAAAACAATTCTATTCCTTTCATTCATCTCACTTACTGCCAGTGTAATAGCCCAGAAAGTAACCACTACTTCAGCCGTAGTATCTTTTGATGCTACAACGCCAAAAGATGCATTGCCAAAGGCTGAAAATAAGACAGTGATTGGATCCCTTGATAAAACAACGGGAGCCATTGTATTTGAAGCGGCGGTAAATAATTTTGCATTCAGCAATCCTAAGATACAGGAACATTTTAATGGAGCACAATGGCTTAACTCTGCTGAGTTCCCAAAGTTCACCTTCTCCGGCAAGATTGATAAACTTAGCGAAGTGAAGTTTAAAAAGAACGGCAGTTATGATGTAAGGGTTTCAGGTAATCTTACTGTCAAAGGAATCAGCAAGCCTGTTTCCGCTAAAGCTAAAATAACTGTAAAGGATGGTGCTGTAAGTACAACATCTTCTTTCTCTATCATATTAGCTGATTATGGCATTACTGGTCAGCCGATCGAATCAGGAAAAGTAGCTCCAGAACCAAAGATCACTGTGTCTGCATCATTCTGACATTCTAAAAAAAAATTGAAAAGCCTGCCAGTTGGCGGGTTTTTTTATACATCAGCCCACAGCCTGAAAAGGTTGCTGTGTGTCTGAAGGAGCAAATTAGTTTCGGGGGAATGTTTGTCCTTTTGATGTAGCACTGCATGAACCTGGTTCAAATCAAATAGTATCTGACGCTGTTCTGGTGAAGCCACATTGCTTTGTACCCATGTTACAGCAGCGATGCGTTCACCACTTTTTACTTCATTTACACAATGCAGGTATTGGCAGGGATAAAGGACAGCCTCTCCTTTTGCGGGTTTAAAAGCTATGGTGCCGCCACCTGTTTGTAAAACAAGCTCCCCGCCTTCGTAAGTTGCCGGGTCACTTAAGAAAATTGTCATCGCCAGGTCTGTTCGTATTGCCGGATTTCCCATTATCGGGCTGTCGACATGCCAGCCATAATATTTGCCCGGGGTGTACTTACTGATAATGGGCGGATAGACATTTTTCGGCAATGCTGCTACATTGAATAACGGGCTTGTCTGTAATGCATTATTGATGATCTGCTGAATGGATGACAAACCATCCCCGGATGTTTCTGCCTGCAGGTTATTTTTCACTTCCTTCGCAGCCATACTTGCAGTGGCTTTGCCATCTGCAAAATTTAGTTGGGAAATGAGTTCCTCAATACGATTGAGTTCTTCGGGTTTTAATAAACCGGGAATTTGCAGGAAATGTTTACTCATCTGATAAACCGTTGTCCCACCTTAATAAATACTCATGATGCCCTGAGTCTTTCTTTCAATGAAGCGTAAAACAGATTCGTCATCTATTTTAGAAGATGAAAGAAAATGAAATTCTACCCGCTTACCATTACGTTTCTTGCCGAAGAAAAGAGTATGTTGTTTCCCGCTTCCGGCAGGTTTAATTGCAATTGAGTTGGTTGTTGTATCAATTTCAACTGGTAAGTGAAAGATTATTTTTGCAGTCCTGTATTCAAACTGGTCATTCCTGACAATAAAACTATTGCCCGCCATTTGTATACTTGTGGGGGTAAAATTCAGGATCACTTTTTCAGTAACAGCATCATATTCACTTGCGGAAACAGTTTTAATACTTGTCTTTCTATTCCGGCCTGTCTGGCGAATAAACCCGGCATTAACAGTATTATAACCGGCGTTTTCACCAATATATGAAGTAGGTTCTAATACAACAGATTCTATATTCTTGTCGGCTAATTTTTGAGCGATGTACATACCTGCGTTACCTGCGCCTAATATGAGCACTTTAGTTGTAACGATCTTCCTGTTACCAGAAGTTGCTCCAAAAAGAATATCCGGAACAACTAATCCAACAGGTAATGTTATAGCAAGATTTGTCAGGAATTTTCTGCGTTGCATAGTTAGTGGTTGTTGGTGGATGTGAATTAAAGGGAAAAGTTAGTAAAACTTTTCCCTTTAACCCATTATTTAATGATTATTGTTTCAGGATTTTGAAGATAGTTCCATCATCCAGTTTCAGGATGTAAAGGCCGGCAGTATACCTTTCCATATCCACTGTTTGCTGAAGGCCTGAAAGTCGTATGTTCTGCAACAGTTTTCCCTGGGCGTCGGTAAGCATTGCCGTTTTATTCTGAACTGTGCCAAACTGCTGAATGGTCAGTTTATCAACAACCGGGTTAGGATATAGGGAAACTACGGTACCCGCCTTCAGATTAACGACAATAATATTGCTGTATGTTGTTCTGCCGGACAACTCGACTGTTTTCAACCGGTAATAATTTGAGCCGGTAAGGACTTGTGCATCTATTAAAGAATAAACTGTACTGCCAGTGGGTGTTACTATACCAAGTGATCTGAATAATACTCCGTCTGTGCTTTCCTCTACAATATATTCCTGTGCATCCTGCTGGCCTTCCACTTTCCATTGCAGGGTTACTGTTTTATCAGAGTTTAGTTTGCCGGTGAAGCTTAACAGGTTGACGGGTAAAGGAAATAAGTTTAAAAAAGCACAATTAGATGGTAAATTAAAAGCCGGAACACCATCACTGGTTATCCAATTTGCCTGATTTGCCAAAGCTGCTTTTACTTCCGCAACTGTATTTAAAGGACTGCCGCAACTATTGAACCTGGCATTATCTCTTTCTGATCCTGAATTACCCGTTACACCTATCCAAAAGGCTGTGGAGCCAGCTCCGTTTAAAGCTGGTGGTTTCCAACTGTTATTGCTAGAGTTGGCACAACTGCCGTCCCAATTAGCAGCGTCTGTATTTTCAAAGAGTTCTGCCGGTTGGCAGGGCAAGCCGGTTAATACATTCACACCCATATGTATCCCACTAATAAAATCAGGAGACGCTATCGTTCCCTGAAAAGCAAATATCTGGTCGGCTGTCGTTGATAAGTTTAAGGCGGAACCTGTTACTGTACCAGCTGATGCACCGTTACCGGCTTGCGTAGCAGTAGTACCCGATATAAGAATCTCCCTGCCAGCAGGTAATGCGACACTTGTAAATACAATGTTTTGCTCTCCACTTCGAAACGCATTAGTCCCTAACCAGCCATTATCTGTAAAATTAATTACCGTACCGGCTGTAATAGATGTTAATAAAACAAAAGAGAACTGATCAACAGCTCCTCCTGTATGTATTCCTGTAAAAGCAATATCTCCATTAACAAGTGTAGTCTGCGCTTTTACAGAACTATTTAACGAGATAAACAAAACGGCAGTTGTCAATATTCTGCCGAAAAGGGGGTAAAAAGGTTTCATATTATAGATTTTACGTTTATCGCTTCGGAAATATAAAATTATGCTATTTAGTGGAAAGTAAATGTGCTATACTAGCTGAATTGCATACCGGCTTTTACACCAAAGGACGCCAACCTGCTACCAGAGAAAAAACCCTCATTAGTATAGACTATATTTATCTTCAGGATTTTATCATCTGCCGTCGCTACCGTAAGCCCATTCTCCTTATTACACTCAATAATCGTTCCGGCTGTCATTGCTGCTGAAGAATTATCACCAAGAATTTCTGCTTCAGTAATTCCAACGACCCAGCCATTGATAGCGGTGCCTGCACCTTTATTCCACGGATTGCAGGCATTCACCAGCCGCACAATTACCGCAGCACTCATTCCTTTCCAATCGATGGTAAGGTTTTTTGCTACCGGCATTTCATAATAAGCAGCCTTGCTTTCATCCTGTGGTGCTGCTGGTATTACTGTTCCATAGGATAATATTTTTAAGAGAGTTGCGGCCTGCTTTGCGGCCAGAAAAGCCAGTTTGGATTGGAGTATGCCGTAGGTGTCACTATCTTCTATCGCTATTTTTTCCTGCATAATGACAGGACCGGTATCAATACCCTGATCCACTATGTGAACAGTTACACCAGCTTCCTTATCATTGTTAAGCAAATGCCTGAGTATGGGTTGTGGCCCGCGGCAAGCCGGTAATAATCCATAATGAAAATTAATGAAGCCTTTGACAGGTAGCGATAATATTTCCGGGGTGATAATAAAAGGAAAGGTCATTAATAACCCGACCGTAATGTTGTATTGTTTTACAGCTTCTGTCAGTTGTATTTTATAATCTCTTTTATTGAGCAGCAATAAGAGAACCCCGGTGTCTCTCAATAGCTGGTCCAGAATGTGCTGCATCTCTTTGTTGCGGCTAGTAGTGGCTATGGCAGCTACTTTACCATAAAAAAGAAATTCTTTGATCCCGGGTATGGCTATCGGGTTGTTACAAAGTATCAGTGCTTTTACCTCATTCATTGATCATGCTATTTAATATTGCCGCAAAACCTGGCCGGATTAGAAAACACTTTAGATACACAAATATGTATTGCGCCAACTGGAACTTTCACCGGGATGCAATTTTGATCCGGTAAACTCCTTCCACTCTTGTTCAATATTGTTAATCTCCTCTTTAATAGTAATCTCAAAGTTCTTGTTGCAGATGGCCAGGTATGCCGGGCCATAACTTTGCTGAGTTGCAGGATCAATTTTCATCCAGCCACGGGGACTATCAAACATTTTTTCAGTCAGCAATTTAACAACGGCCTTTGCATTGGTATTTCCGGAATTTTTTTGCCGGATAATTTCACTCACTATCAACCCCGTTTCCCAGCCGAGTAAAGAAAAATAATTGACGGAGTTACCGGTTGCAACTGAATACGTTTCTTTAAACAGTTTATTGCCGGAATTTTCCAATGTTGGGTGCCAGGGAACATATCCTTTTACTTTTTCTATACTGAAATCACTGGGCAATGAATCTTTAAGTGACGCATCAAACATCATTGGTGATACATACAAACTGAGGTTAAATTTCTTCTGCAAAGGAGAAACCTCCGGGTAGAATCTTTCAGCCTGATCTCCTGCAAAAAGACAAAGAAGCGTATTAACATCAGCATTTCCCTCGAGGAATGCTTCGACTGGCTGAAGTGTAAATGCCTCCAGTTTGATATTTGTGATGTGATTAAAAACCGGGATACCTCCATTTGCCTGGTGGCTGTTCAGCATGCTAAAACATTGCCTGTAGCCACCATCATAGTATGACACAACATTTATAGCTTTCTTATTAGTTTCCAAAGCAGCCAGCTTTGCTGTAAGGCCTGCATGCATGCAAAAATTAAGTGAATGGGTGATTGTTGTTGGTGCTGGTTGCCAGTTATCAGGAAAATTTACACCGAAGTTGACCATCAGCAGTATTTTATTACTGGAAGTAAAGAGCGGCTGAAGCATTTCAGCAATTCTTGTATCAGCACAAACAATAGCAATATCAACATCGTCCTGCAAAAGCATTTTCTCGGCCTTGGTATAAATCTCCTGTTCATTTACTCCAAATCCTATATTATCGGTAAATAGTTTGATTTTTTCATACAGGCCCTGCTTTTTCAAATTCTCTTTCAGCCCGTTAAGTATGTCAAGCCCCAATGAAGGGAAAAGGGTGGAACGGGGCATTAAGATTCCGGTTCGGAGCATTGTAAAAAATAGTCGTTATTTAATGATCTTATGGGTGGTTGTAAAAATAATCCCTCTTCGTCAAAAAAGAGGAAGAGGGATTATAAAAGGATAAAATAATATATCAGTTCCTGCTTGGGAAGATTCCTTCTACACAAAAAATATAGTTCATTCCAAGATACGGTGACTGATTGCTGAAAGGCTGATTGCCGCCAGTAAAACCAGTAGCAAGTGATGATTGTGCTGCCGCCATTGAAACCAGATCATCGGTTGCCGCTGTAAATATGTTCCCCGTCGCTGCAAATCGCTTATTTGTAGCATCATCACTAAGACCAGCGGTATCGTTATTGATCTGTAAGTTTACCGAACCCGTTATGGTATGGTTATGAAAAGGCAGGTTGTTCGTTAGAAGTGTTGTTGTCGGTGTTCCGGCCATCTCACCTAAGTTTATACTTGGTAATCCAGGCCCCTGGCCTGTACCCAACGCCACACGGCCACGAAAATCAGGTATGCCAAAAGTGGTTTGGCCATTGCCGCCATAAGTAGTACCTACCAAAGCAAAAACAGCGGTCCATTGTGCAATGGACAATAATTGACCCTGGCAAAACATCCAGCCCCGGGGGCTAAAATTTCCGGCAAACATGCGAATCTCTGCTAATGTTCCTTCCATATATAATTAGTTTTTAGATATTAAGTTAATGCTTGAAGGATAATTAGTTCCTGGAAGGGAAAATACCAAAAAGGCAAATGATATAATTCATACCCAGGTAAGGTGGCATAATGCTGAAAGGCTGGCTACCACCATTAACCCCTACAGTAAGTGATGATTGTGCAGGCGCCATCGCCACCAGGTCATCTGTTGCCGCTGTAAATATGTTACCGGTAGCTGCAAATCTTTTATTAGTAGCATCATCTGACAGGCCTGCTGTGTCATTATTTATCTGCAGGTTAACCGACCCGGTAATTGGATGATTATGTGCCGGCATATTGTTGGTAATCAGTGTAACGGTAGGGGTTCCGGCCATTTCACCCAAGTTTACATTTGGCAACCCTGGTCCCGTACCTGTGCCTACAGCTACACGGCCACGAAAATCGGGTAAGCCAAAAGTGGTTTGACCATTGCCGCCATAAGTAGTACCCAACAAAGAAAACAGTGCGGTATTTTGAGCAATTGACATGATCTGGCTGGCGCAAAAGGCCCAGTTCCTGGGTGCAAAATTGCCGGCAAACATTCTGATTTCGGCGATAGTACCTTCCATAAGCTTTTAGTTTTAGTAATGATAAAAGAGATATAAATGTAATTGAAATAAAGTTCGTATGAAAAAAAATATGGGAGTATATAATTATTTAATCCCTCAGCCATTTTTCCATCCCGGGAAAAGGCTTTATTCCCAATGACACAGCCATATGTGGTTCGGCCGACATGCCACAGAATTGCAGCATCGGAACCCCGAAATATCGTCCGGCAGAAAAATTATCAGCGATTTCTTTACCGCCTCCTTTGTATCCATCATTATGAAAAACAAAATAAGGATCAATAGCCAAATGAACGCAGGCAGCAAAGCTCCAGGCAATAGCCATCATTTCTTCCGCTGCATGGTCCTTTCTACTGCCTATCTCCGGCCCACTCAGTGTTATTCTTTCAGCTGAAGGCACTACGGCCAAATGGGCCGCCTCATGAAGAATATCGCCAGGATATTTTAGTTTCTTGCAATCAATAACAATTGCCCCGCATTCTATGGATAACCCCGGTAAAAAGCAATCATCCTTTAATTCTCTGAACTCCGTCCTGATACCTACCTCCTGCAGGAACAACATTATTTTGTCTATTTTTTCAACGTCAGTCATAAATATTACTCAGTCTCCATCTTATCCGCCAGTTCGTTACCGGTATCGGTGTTCATCAGGCGAAGTTGTTGTATTATTCTTAGTTTTTCTTCCGGGCTGTAGCGGGGCTTTAATTCCTCATCACTAATTTCTTTCCTCACCAGTGCATTTTCGCTGAATATTTTTTTTATCCAGTCGTTTACTTTACAGTCAATAACGAGGTGCACCCTGTCTGTAGTGCCCAAATTACTTACCCGGTGTCTCTGTGACAAATTCAAATACCAGCATTCTCCTTCTTTCATAGGCACTTTTTCGTCCATAATATAAAACTCAACTTGGTCATTGGTATGCACAGGAATATGAAACCGAACTTCCCCTTCCTCAAAACTCATTTCCTGGTCCGAATGTTCTTTAATGATAGCTCCGGCATTCAGCTTCATCAGCCTGACCGATGTTTTTTCGCATTGGAAAAAATCAAGAACCGATCTCAGGTAATTGCAGTCCGCAAGCAACTGAGTGTCCTTATAAATAATCTTTTCGTTTCCGGAAGAATGAATGGAATAGGTATTATCAAGGCTTCCGCCTATTGATCTTAATGGCAAGATGCTCCAGCCACCCTCGTAGTGTTTTTTATTATAATGCTCTTTCCAGGCTTCATCCACAAGCTTGCGGACTTCTGCCTGCATTTTTTTTACGTCGAATTGCTGCTGCAGGAGCAGGTATTTTATCATCCTGAAGTTTATTTGTCGCCAATAATTTTCTCAATATGCACCATTTTCCCGGCTGCATCAAATCCTTCTACCACAACTTTAAATTTACGGCTGAAGTCGTTATTAAAGAAACTCAGTTTAACAGATTTTGTTTCTGCATCTGTGTATACATCAGGATTCCAGTAAAGGGTTGTTCTGTTGTCTGATAAAAACTGTCTTATTTCCTTATTATTATAGTCAGGATTATAAAACTCTCTGGAAATCGAATATCCATTGTACTCTACATACCTGAGTTTTTCCGGCTTTTCCTCATTCCCGTCTCTTTCCTTGGTATACACAGCTATAGCCCCACCGGGAAAACTACTGCCCACTCCAACAAAACCTGCTTCATAAAACTTTACCAATGCCACATCAGTTGTCCTGAGTATCCGCAACTGGAAAATATCTGCGGGCACTTCATTCAAAAAAATACCAACTGCCCATTTTTGGCCAGACATCAGGCTGAAGTTTTTCCTGTTTACAAACCGTCCGCCCTGAAGCTCTACCTGTGGAATCCTGTTCTTGATATAGTCCACCACATTCATTGACTTATCATTTGCGGGTTCATTGACATTGTCCAGGTTCACCTTCCCGGGAGCTTTAAAAACACCTGTTGTGTATTTTTCATTTACAATATCAATCGGTTTTTTGTTTGATATAGCATGAACAGTTACCCTCTCCAGTTCTTTTATTTCATCAAGCCGGGATTTTACATACCCATACCTAGTGCTAACCTCATCTTTAAACCGGGTGTTTGTAAAATCCTTTACAATTGCATTATCCATCATACTTGCGGGTATTGCCTCAATCGTATTACGAAGTGGATTGGGATCAATGCTAATCAAAGCTGGTTTTGTTTTGCCTTTGTTATCAAAAAAGGCGTAGTAAAATTTTGCTTTCCCTAAAAACATCAGTGAATCCAGCTTAAATTTTCCACCCGCATCTACCGTTGTTTCATAATTCTGAGAAGTGAAATCTTCCGCTTCCACATAAAAATTCAGTATGCCATTAGTCAATGCCTCTTTATTATTATCATCCATCACCTTTCCTGTTATAGAAATAAAAGGCTGATCGTTATAATTTTTTTCCGGAAACTGATTAGCGAGAATCTTTGTCCAGTTAAAGCGGCTCCACCCATGAGTAAGCAGCAGGTTATCTATCGCCAGTTTTGTTGTGTCATTATGGTTTGAAAAATACCAGGCTGGATTATAGATATATCCTTTCAAATCGCTGGTTAGCAAGAACCTTGACCAGATGTTATCTTTATCATTAAAATCATCACCCAAATCTGCTGTAACAGAAACTGAACAGCTACGTTGAATCACTTCTGCAAAACTTAATTCAATAGTATTTTCAGCCCTTTTTTCTACAGATACTTTTTCAGCGGCAAGGGTGGCACTGCTTACATACTCCTGGTTATCTACAAAAGTAAGTCGTTCAGCCAACGGCACTCCTTCACTATTGAATACGGTAAAATGCAAGATACCCGAAGGGAGGCTATCGGTAACAAGATGTCCTATCACCGAAGGATAGTCTTCGAAAGCAATATCGTTTTCGTAAACAACATGATTATCTATTTCAACGACCAATGTAAGTGTTGTAAATTGTGTTTTATCTTTTTCACTACGAGACAGTTGAAATTTTTTTCCTCCTTTTTCATCTTGTATTTTCAGATTAATTCCGGATATTTTTACTTCAGGCAGCGGAAAGGTTCTTTTCCCGGCATCTGTTTCCACTTCTGCTATGTATTTTTTCCCTGCCTGTGGTTTAAACTGTACTTTGCCAATCCCATCATGAAAACTTTTAAAAGAAGCAATAGTTGTTCCGTCTTCCAGCCTAATAATACCATTCACTTCTACCGGGGCTCCTAATTGATCAGTTGCCTTAAAACCCACAGCTGTTAAAATACCATCCACCAAATGACCGCTTTCAGGGAAGAACTGTAATGAAAGATTTTGAGAAAGGGGTTTGTCTTTTGTTGTAACCAGGGAAGGCTTAAAAACAAGAATATTTTTTTTATAAATAAATGTCTCATCATAATTAAACATTTCCGGCGTCAAAGCCCTTATATAATAGTTGCCCTGGGGAAGGGAATCGGGTACATCAATACTTCCCTTAGAGACGGCCCCAAGCACCGGAAAACATTTTGTGCTCACTACCTTACCCTGCGCATCCGCAAACTGGAGGTATAAATTATTGCTGAGTCCGCTGGGTTTACCATTGTTAAGTAAATATGCTTTGAACCAAATCGTTTCTCCTGCCACATAATATTCCTTGTCATAATGGATATAGATTTTTTCTGGCTGGTGCTTACCCGCAAGTGAACTTAGGGCTGCGTCAAACTTTTGGGCTTCCAGGTAAAAAAAAGAAAGTAAAAAAGTAACGGCGGTAAAAAGCAGCTTTTTCATGTGGCAAATTTGCTGGTAAAATAGATAATTATCCCATCGGGAAGCAGTTCATTTATTCCAACGGAAAAACAACCGGATAAAGATGGGTTTTACTTCCATAGTGCTGCATCTGTAACTGGGTATTTGCTAAATTGCAGTGATTATTACAATTTTTTAGTCTAACTATCTTGTTTTTTAAAGCATCAGCATACGGGCGAAGCTAACACAAAAGAAAACCCGGATTTTATGACTTTTATCACCTGCTAAACCACAATAAAAGATCCATGCGAAAATGTATTTCCCTCTTTGTTCTTTTCATCTGCCTTGGATCATCTGCACAGGATACCGACCTTGGAAAAAGAACAACCCTAGTGTTTGTAACATCTGAGATTATTGCCAACGACAACTTTGAAAAGGATGAGTTCCTGAATTGGGCCAAAGCGGTTCAGCAGGCTGTTGGCACAATTATGAAGTCGGATAAAAGTAACAGTATCCTGAAAATAATTGCCAACTGGGAGTTGAAAGGAAAATGCAGCTATGAAATAAGCGTATGTCCTGAAAATACAGGGTTGGCAGAAAAAGTAAATGTAGCGCTGAAGAATATAGAAAGCCCGGTTACTAAAATTACTTCCTTTCAATTGCTTTTTACTTTTAAATTCAATGATGGTTGTAAAATCACTGAAAAATTTTCTCCTGATATTCTGACTGCCGGAGAAAAAATGATGCTCACTCTAAGCAAACAATCGTTGCGTCAGCGAAAAGAAACGCTGCGCAACTGGGCCTTGCAGGAAGTGATACCCGTGCTGACACATTATACAAGTTCTGTAAACAGCCAGTTCGCCGGTGTAATAAAAACCGGGGAGATACTGGAAAAGAAAAGTTTTTTAAACAATCAAACAAACGCTGTTACCGACAAAAACCCCCTTTACTGGCGGGCAGTTATGGAAATGAGCAAAGGCAATCTCATTATCCCTGTTTCAAAAATATTCATGCACATTGCGAATGAGGAATTTGATCTTGCCCGTCGTTATATTGGAATGGTGTATCGGTTTGCCGATAAAGAAAGTCTTGCATCACATTACCTGCTTGACCTGAACAATTACATGGACATTTTTTACAGGTGCCATGACAGCCTGGTAAAGAAAGGAATTGCTTTGCATGATGCCCGTAAGTATGAAAAAGCCATCGAACAATACAACACAGTACTGGCTGAATATCCAAATTCTGCCTGGGCCTTATATGAATTGTATTTTTCTACAAAAGCAAAATCAGAGGGGTTGATCAAAAACGCAGATAAGATAACAGCTTTGTGGAATGAACACAAAGCCGGTGTTTATGCTGCCGACCCTTTATATCCAATGGGCGGCGGCGCCAATAATGCAAAAGATGGCTATGTTCTTTTCCGCCACATGCGGATAAAAGAACTGTTTGCCGATAATAAGAAATTAAAAGAAGATATGATTGAGTACGGGGAAATTGCCCTGGACCTGGAATGTTATGCATTTGCCGCACAACTATTCTGGAATCTGTTATCTGTTTTCCCGGAAGAGAAACACAAGGGTCACAGTTTCCTGGTTTATTGTCTTTACAGTTTGCAAAAGCTGGGAGTTACAGGGGTTCAGGCTTTTTTCAAAGAGAATTATAAGTCAGAGTTTTCCGCTATTGATGCAGAAAGACTGGAAGCAATGAAGAATGACCCTATGTATAAATCTTTTAAAGAACAGTAAGCTCTTGCTGTTGTTGTTTAATTTGCATTATGCCATTTAACCTTCATGCTCCCTTTCCACCAGCCGGTGATCAGCCCGATGCTATCCGTCAACTGACGGAAGGGATACTGAACGGAGAGCAATATCAGACATTGTTGGGAGTAACGGGAAGCGGCAAAACTTTCACCATTGCTAATGTGATCCAAAATGTGCAACGCCCTACATTGGTATTGACACATAATAAAACATTAGTGGCCCAGTTGTATGGTGAATTTCGCCAGTTTTTTCCGGAGAATGCAGTGGAATATTTTGTTTCCTATTATGACTATTACCAGCCGGAAGCTTATATGCCGGTAAGTGATGTATATATTGAAAAAGACCTGAGTATTAATGATGAGTTGGATAAACTCAGGTTAAGAGCCACTTCAAGCTTACTTAGCGGACGAAGAGATATTATTGTAGTAGCTTCTGTCAGTTGTATTTATGGCATGGGAAATCCTACCGATTATGAAAACGGTATCATCCGAATTAACAAAGGCCAGACCATTTCAAGACAGGCATTTCTTCATTCTCTTGTCAATTCTTTATACAACAGGACAACGATAGAATTTAACCGGGGTACGTTCCGTGTGAAGGGTGATACAGTTGACATCAACCTGCCTTATGTTGATTACGGTTACCGCATCACTTTTTTCGGAGATGAAATAGAAGAGATAGAAAGCATTGATGTGGTGACCAGCAAACGGATCGGCCTGATGAATGATGCCGCTATTTTCCCTGCCAACTTATATGTGGCCCCAAAAGACATTTTGCAACAGGTTATTTATGAGATACAGGATGAAGTGGCGGCTCAGGCTGAATATTTTAAGAAGGAAGGAAAATACATAGAGGCACAAAGGCTGACCGAAAGAGTGAATTACGACCTTGAAATGATACGGGAACTCGGTTATTGCAATGGTATTGAAAACTATTCAAGATTTTTTGACAGGCGCCATCCCGGCACACGGCCATTCTGTTTACTGGATTATTTCCCTAAAGATTATATTACAGTGATTGACGAAAGCCACCAGACCATTCCACAAGTAAGCGGCATGTATGGTGGTGACAGAAGCCGGAAACTGATCCTGGTTGATTATGGCTTTCGGTTGCCCTCTGCATTAGATAACCGCCCATTGAATTTTCATGAGTTTGAATCACTGACCAATCAAACCATTTTTGTTTCTGCAACCCCTGATGATTATGAATTGGAAAAATGCGGTGGTGTGGTGGTGGAGCAGGTTGTAAGGCCAACAGGTTTACTGGAGCCCCCGATTGAAATTCGTCCATCCGTAAACCAGATAGATGACCTGCTTGATGAGATTGATAAGCGGATAAAAATGGGTGACCGGGTGCTGGTTACTACGCTGACTAAACGGATGGCGGAAGAAATGGATAAGTACCTGCACCGTATCAATATCAAATCAAAATACATACACAGCGAAGTAGATACATTGGAAAGAATAGAAATACTCCGGGAATTGCGATTGGGAAAAATTGATGTGTTAGTAGGAGTGAATCTTTTGAGAGAAGGATTGGACCTGCCAGAAGTTTCCCTGGTGGCTATTCTGGATGCAGACAAAGAAGGCTTTCTCCGAAATGAAAAATCGCTGACGCAGACAGCCGGCCGTGCTGCAAGAAATGCAAACGGTCTGGTTATTTTCTATGCTGATAAAATAACGGACAGTATGCAAAAGACGATAAATGAAACCCTGCGCCGTCGTGAAAAACAAGTTGCTTTTAATATCGAAC
This sequence comes from Chitinophagaceae bacterium, assembly GCA_037045605.1. Classification (GTDB taxonomy): domain Bacteria; phylum Bacteroidota; class Bacteroidia; order Chitinophagales; family Chitinophagaceae; genus JJ008. Next base: position 54,195 of record JBAOHK010000013.1, read on the forward strand.
ATGGTATTACGCCAAAAACTGTTATCAAGTCAACCAGGGAAGTATTTGCACAAACTTCTGTACTGGATATAAAAGGCTATGACCCTGCCAATCCATATGCTATTGCCCCCGATGAAGACATGATAACCGTTGCAGCTGAAGAACAGGTTGAGTATAAAACCATTCCTCAACTGGAGAAAGCCCTTTCGAAAATTAAAAAAGAGATGGAAAAAGCTGCCAGAGACCTGGACTTTATGGAAGCGGCCCGACTGAGGGATGAGATGTATCTGCTTCAAAAGCAATTAGAAGGAATGAAGAAATAGCATCATTCGTAGTTTTACGAATCCCAGTCAAGTATTTGTGCCTGATTTCACTAAATACCTGTGCCTCAGGCTTGCTATCAAAAATACCCGTTTATATCTTAGCTATAGAATTCGAGAGTAATCCAATATTTTGTAAAACCAGTAAATCCAGTATTATGAAAAGACGTGTCCGTAAAGTCGCAAACTTCTTTGCGTTCAACCTGCTGTTCTTCGCTTTGTACCTGAACTTTATTCACAAAGACAAAACCAGTATTCCAGGTGGTGGTAGCGAGCAAACCATTCAGCCTAAAACAGCCGCTTTCGGTGGAACTGTTTTGGTAGATAATCCTGATCAGTACCTGCAAAAGAAGAATGAAGCAGCCGTCAATACTGTTGCCGCCCAGGAACCCGTTTCAGTTAAAAATGAAAGGACTGAAGCAACAGCACTGAAACTTTCAATTAATTAAGCAAAGCAGCGTTAACATATCAGCACCCCGGTCAAAAGGCTGGGGTTGCCTTGTTTTTATTCATGCCTGCCGGTGATTTCTTTACCTTAGGGGCATGGAAAAAAAGGTCTTCCTCCTCGATGCTTTTGCCCTTGTCTTCAGAGCCTATTATGCGCTTATCCGCAATCCACGGTTAACTTCCAAAGGAAAGAACACCAATGCACAATTTGGTTTTACCAATGCCTTGGTGGAACTGATCACCAAACAAAAGCCATCTCACATGGCTGTTTGCTTTGATACTTCTGCCCCTACAGAACGGCACACTGATTTCGCAGATTATAAAGCCAACCGCCAGGAAACACCAGAAGATATCAGTGCTGCGGTGCCTGATATAAAAAAGATCATTGAAGCATTTAATATACCGGTCATTGCCATTGATGGTTATGAAGCAGATGATGTGATCGGCACCTTAAGTAAAAAAGGAGAAAAAGCCGGGTATGAAGTGTATATGGTTACACCCGATAAAGATTATGGTCAATTAGTTTCCAAAAAAATCAAGATCTATAAACCGGCGTACCAGGGAAATGATGCAGAAATAATGGGACCTGAAGAGATTTGTGCCAAATGGAATATCAAAGATGTGAGCCAGGTGGTAGACATGCTTGGTATGATGGGCGATGCAGTGGATAATATTCCTGGTATCCCCGGAGTGGGAGAAAAAACAGCAGCCAAGTTTTTAGCAGAATATGGCTCACTTGAAAACACATTAGCGAATGCAGATAAGATAAAAGGGGCAATGGGTGAGAAAGTGAAGAAAGGAAAGGAAATGGCAGTCCTTTCTAAAAAGCTGGCCACCATCATAACAAATGTGCCGGTTGAGTTTCATGAAGAAGATTTCAGGTTAAAAGAATGGAACAAGGAAAAACTGAAAGAAGTATTTGCTGAATTAGAATTCCGGACATTGGGAAAACGGTTGTTAGGAGAAGATTTTTCGGTGGCCTCTTCTTCCAAGTCCGTTGTAGAAAAAGAAATGCCGCAGGGAGTGCAAACAGACCTGTTTGGAAATATCATTGAAACTGAAATTAAAAAATCAGAACCTCTTGCCCAGGGTTCAGAAAGCGATAACGGGGTATTAAGTGTTGATAAGAACATCAATAACACTGCACACAACTATGAAGCTGTGGAAAGCGATGCTGCTATCAAAAAACTGGTAACTGAACTAAAGAAACATGATGAAATATGTTTTGATACGGAGACAACAGGCATTGATGCCAATGATGCAGAACTTGTAGGATTGAGTTTTTCTGTAAAACCTGGCGAAGCATTTTACGTTCCCTGCCCTGCTGACCAAAAAAGAACAAACGAAATACTGGCTCACTTCGAGCCGTTGTTTGCAGATAGAAAAGAAAACATGGATTGGTCAAAACACCAAGTATGACCTGCTGGTATTAAAATGGTATGGGATTGAATTGGCCGGCAAGTTGTTTGACACCATGCTTGCTCACTATGTAATTGAACCGGATGGTAAAAGAAGTATGGACCTGCTCAGTGAAAAATTCTTAGGATATGAGCCTGTACATATTGAAGAGCTGATTGGCAAAAAAGGAAAGACCCAGGGCAGCATGAGAGATGTTGAAATTGAAAAGATAAAAGAATATGCCGGGGAGGATGCAGACATTACCCTCCAGTTAAAAAATGTTTTTGTTCCGTTGCTAAAAAGCAAAGAGGTCGAAAAAGTTTTTAATGAGGTAGAAAGCCCTTTGGTAAAAGTGCTGGTAGATATGGAATACGAAGGAATAAAAGTAGATGTTGATTTTTTGGCTGATTATTCCAAAGAATTAGAGAAGGATGCCAAGAAAGCAGAAGAAAGTGTTTACAAACAAGCCGGTGTTCGTTTCAACCTTGCATCACCAAAACAATTAGGCGAAGTTTTGTTTGACAAACTGAAACTTGACCCTTCAGCAAAAAAAACCAAAACAGGACAGTACCAGACAGGTGAAGATGTGCTGCTGAAACTGGCAGTAAAAGGACACCAGATCGTTGACGATATTCTTGCCTTCCGTGAGTTGACAAAATTGAAATCAACCTATGTGGATGCTTTGCCACAGTTGATAAATCGTAAAACAGGAAGAGTTCACACTTCCTATGGGCAGGCAGTAGCGGTGACAGGTCGTTTGCAAAGCAATAACCCAAATCTTCAGAATATTCCGGTAAGAACAGACCGGGGCAAAGAGGTAAGGAAGGCATTTATTCCAAGAGACAATAAACATATTTTATTATCTGCTGACTATTCACAGATTGAGTTAAGAATTGTTGCTTCTATCAGCGGTGACAAGAATATGTGTAAAGCATTTAAAGACGGAACAGATATTCATACTGCAACTGCTGCAAGAGTTTACAACGTTGATGAAAAAGATGTAACCAAAGAAATGCGATACAAAGCCAAGAGTGTAAACTTCGGTATCATTTATGGGCAAGGCGCATTTGGGCTTGCGGATAATCTTGGTATCAGCCGGACAGAAGCAAAAGAAATCATTGATAACTATAAGAAAGAATTTCCCGGCATCCAGAAATATATGGATGACACCATCAACTTTGCCAGAGAAAATGGCTATGTAGAAACATTGATGGGAAGAAAGAGATGGCTCCGGGATATTAACTCTGCTAACTTTACTGTCCGTGGTTTTGCGGAAAGAAATGCTATCAATTCGCCGATACAGGGAACTGCAGCTGACATGATTAAGCTGGCTATGCAAAAAGTACATGCCACTATGAAAAAAGAAAAAATGCAAAGTAAAATGCTGCTGCAGGTGCATGATGAACTGGTTTTTGATGCCCTTAAAACAGAAGTGAAGGAATTAAAACCGCTGATAGTAGAATGTATGCAATCGGCTATGCCTTTACCACATAAGGTTCCGGTAACTGCTGAATGCGGCGAAGGTAAAAACTGGCTAGAAGCACACTAATATGGACTGGTCGCTATATTTTAAAGATGTAACTATAATCGGAAGCCGCTACCTGATCATTGCCGGTATTGCTTTTTTTGTTTGGTATGTTTTGCTGCGACGCATGGGAGCTTCTAAGAAAATTCAGGAACGGTTTCCTGCATTTAAAGACTATGCCAGGGAGATTAGTTTCTCAATACTCACAGTATTTATTATGGCCTTTATTCCGGCCCTTGTTTTAGGAAGTCCTGAGATGGCAAGGCATACTAAATTTTATACCGGGATCAGCCAGCATGGAACCCTGTACTTCATCCTTGCCTTTCCGGTGATGGCCATTATGCATGACTCTTATTTTTATTGGATGCACCGGTTGATGCATCACCCTTCAATATTCAGGGTCGTTCATCTTGTTCATCATAAATCAACCAATCCCAGCCCTTTTGCTGCTTATGCATTTCATCCGCTGGAAGCTGTTGTGGAAGCGGGGATATTTCTTGTTTTTGTTTTTACTATCCCCGTTCATTTATATCACCTGCTGTTCTTTTTTCTTTTCATGATCGTATATAATGTGTACGGGCATCTTGGCTGGGAATTATACCCAAAAGGTTTCAGCAGACACTGGCTTGGTAAATGGGTCAATACTTCTGTCAATCATAATATGCACCATCAGTATTTTAAAGGAAACTATGGCCTGTACTTCCTTTTCTGGGACCGGCTGATGGGTACTATCCGGAAGGATTATGACGAAAAGTTTGATGAAGTGAAGAGCAAATAATTCAGAAATTTCCTTTTTCCCAAAGTCATAATTGTTAGCTCATTGATAGCTGTAAGTTTGCATTCTTATGCAGCCTGTAATTTATTATTGTTATGATGCTTATTGCGGCTGGTGCTATGGCTTTAGCCCGGTAATAAAAAGAATAGCAGAAGAGTACAATGACCGGTTTTCTTTTGAAGTACTGTCCGGAGGGATGATCCCTGCTGAATATGCCCGGCCCATTAGTTCTGTAGCAGAGTATATCGGGCAGGCATACCAACAGGTAGAAGAGACGACCGGTATCAAATTCGGTGAAGATTATCTCTGGCATATTTTTAATCCCGGCGAAAGCGATTGGGTACAGCATTCAGAAAAATCTGCTGCTGCAATGTGCATCTTCAAAGAAATATACCCGGAAAAGCAGGTAGTTTTTGCTGCCGACCTTCAACATGCTTTACACTATGAGGGAAGAGACCTGACAGACAATGAAGCCTATCGACACCTGCTTGAAAAATATTCAATTCCCCCGGAAGATTTTTTTCAAAAACTGAGCAGTAAAGAATATAAAGAAAAGGCGCTGTATGAATTTGCCTTATGCAGGCAGTTGCAGGCTACAAGTTTTCCGCAGGTGCTGATACAGGTAGCTGATCAAAAATTTTACCTGCTGGCAAAGGGTTTTATAAATTATGAGACATTAAAAGAAAGAATAGATTCTGTTCTTGCTGAAATAAAAAAGACCGCCACTTAACTAACTATACTTCATTATGATCCTGACCATCACACTTAATCCATGTATTGACAAAAGTTCAAGAGTGGAAAAAATGAAACCCGAAAGCAAGCTTCGTTGTGCAGAAGTAGTTAACGAACCCGGTGGGGGTGGAATTAATGTAAGCAAGGCATTGCAAAAACTTGAGGCTTCCTCTGTTGCATTATTTCCAGCCGGTGGGCATAACGGAAATATGTTATGCTCGTTATTAAAAGAAGAGGGAATTCTTTTTCATGCAGTTGATACCAAAGTGGAAACAAGGGAAAACTGGATAGTGCTGGAAACCTCCACCAACAATCAATACCGTTTTACTTTTCCGGGGAGGGAGGTATTAGAAGAAACCATAAAATCACTGGTTGACCAGATAAGGTCTTTTGCCCCGGCCTATGTTGTCGCAAGTGGTAGCCTGCCTCCAGGTTTGCCGGATTATTTCTATGGGCTTATTGTAAAAAATGCTACCGCTGTGGGTGCTAAATGTATTGTTGATACCAGTGGTCCCGCATTACAGGCATTAAAAGGGAAAAATACTTACCTGATAAAACCCAATATTGGAGAACTCTGTAAAATGCTGAATGTGGGGTGGCTTGATAAAGATGAAGTACCGGATGCTGCCCAGCAGGCTATCAGGGATGGGTTTTCCGAAATTATGGTTGTTTCAATGGGTGCTTTGGGCGCATGGATGGTAAGCAGCGATAAAAGATATTTTGTGGAAGCTCCTCCAGTCGAAAAGAAAAGCACTGTTGGTGCCGGCGACAGTATGGTAGCAGGAATTACTTATTCATTACAAAAAGGCAAAACACTGAGGGAGGCCATTCGTTTTGGCGTGGCCTGTGGCAGTGCGGCAACGATGAACGATGGAACACAACTATTCATTAAAGCGGATGCCGAAAAACTTTATGCTATTATCAATGAATAGGGATATTGAAAACAGGGAAGATTTGCTATTGCTTGTAACAAGGTTTTATGAAAAATTGCTTGCTGATAATTCTATCAGTTATTTATTTACGGATGTAGCCAAAATAGATCTGAAGCATCACCTGCCCGTGCTGGTTGATTTCTGGGATTCCATTTTATTTCAATCCGATACCTACCATAAGAATGCCATGCAGCCGCACCTGGCGTTACATCAGCAATCTCCTTTACAAAAAAATCATTTTGAAACCTGGCTCCGTCATTTCAAAGAATCTGTTGATGAACTATTTGAAGGTGAAAAGGCATTCCTGGCTAAGGAAAGGGCATTAAGCATTGCAACCGTCATGAGAATCAAACTTCTGCAAGGTTGAATCATACCGTTTATCCTATAAATAATTTTTTCGGAAAATAATTGTATGAATGCCCCGGCAATTTTGTAGCTTTTCTGTCCAAAAAATAATTGTATGAAACAAATAACCTTAACGATCTGCGCAGCAGCTTTACTACTGACTGCTTGCAACAATTCTAAAAAATCAGATGATGGGAAAAAAGACACCCCGTCTGATACAGCTGCAAAAATGAATGAAAAGAATCCGGAAGCTATGGCTATGCCCGACTCGGCAACCATGATGAAAAACTGGCAGGAATACATGACCCCCGGTGCGGTTCATAAAATGATGGCGACATGGGATGGCACCTGGAATGGTGAGGTGACCATGTGGATGTATCCCGGAGCCCCGGAGCAAAAAAGTAAGTCCACTGCTGTAAACAAAATGATCATGAATGGTCTTTACCAAGAAAGTAACCACAGCGGAGATATGATGGGGATGCCTTTTAATGGAAAGAGTACTGTTGCGTACGACAATCACCGAAACGAATTTGTAAGTACCTGGATTGACAATATGGGCAGCGGCATTATGGTATTAAAAGGTCCTTGGGATGAAGCTACTAAAACCATTACCCTGAAAGGAAAAATGGTTGACCCGGGTACAAAACAAGATACAGATGTACGGGAAACTTTTAAAATTAATGATGACAATACCCAGGAAATGGAAATGTTTGTTATGATGCCAGATGGAAAAGAATTCAAGACAATGAACATAAAATATACCAGGAAGAAATAAAAAACAACAAAAGCCCGGAACAATTATCCGGGCTTTTGTTTTTATAATTGTTTAGTCTTTTTTTATTTTCTCCATTGGTAGTTCTGGTATCCGGCTCCACTCCTGCATGCTGCCATCATATACTTTCATGCTATAACCCAAACTGCGCCCAACCAGGTAATCCACACAAGCTGTCTGGCCAATAAAGCAATACACCACTACTTCCTTGTTTTTATCAGGCACTACAGTTGTAAAGTTTTTTTCCAGTATAGAAGCTGGTTTAATACTATTGGTGGAATCTATCATATCCGGGAAAGGAATATTTAATGCCCCTGTAATATGACCATCTCTTGGATTACCGGTCGGGTCGCCATCATACCAGCGTTTGGCTCTTGCATCTACTACTTCTGATGCTTTTGTATTCAGTGCATTCAGTACATAATCTTTATCCACCAGTGTGCCGGTTACTGTTGCCACATAATTTCCCTTTTTAAATTCCGCCGGTTTATTAGTAAGACTATAACCTGCTTTCTTCCATGCTTCAATGCCACCGTTCAAAAATGAAACCTTTCCTTTCAGGCCAAAATGCTCCAGTGTCATAAACATTCTTGCAGCAATGGTTACATCGCCACCTCTATGACTAACTACAATTTTTGAATTTTTATTTATGCCCAGGTCCTGCAGCACTTTTGTAGCCGCTTTTTCATCCGGCGCATACATGCTGCCTTCTGGTTTATCAAACGCTAGCCAATCAGGCCATAGAAAACGGGAGCCTTCAATATGCTCTTTGTCATAATCCGCTTTTATCACAAAGCCTGTATATAATATTACCAGGTCAGGGTCCTTTAAATTTTCATTCAGCCATTGGGGAGAAACTATAACCGGCTGTTGTGCTTTGGTAATAAAAAAGAACAGGGACAAAAGAATGGTTAAACCAATATTTTTCATAACTGTATGTTTATGCAGAAAGTTACACATCCCCAATGCCTGCTTACTTTCCTATTTGACAAAAGGTGAATCAGGCTTCCTGACCGGTAGTTATAAATTTATGACATGTGCAGTACCGCCTGTTTCTGTCACGAGGAGCCGCTTACCATCATTTGAAAAGGAAACGGTATACAGCTCATGATCAAAACCAAACAACGTCAGCGTATTGATACCTTTTTCAACATCCCAGAAACGAAGGGTGCGGTCATAAGATGCTGTAACAGCGATTGGTAATGAGGGATGAAAAGCAGCCCCGTATACCCACTTAGTATGCCCTATAAGTGAAATACTCTTTTTCTTTTTTAAATGCCACACAACAGCCTCAGCGTTACCACTGGTAAGCAAATATTTTCCATCTGCTGATGCGGACATGTTAAATATGGTTGTACCGCTTTGCAGGCTGTCAGTAACCGACCAACTGTCTGATGAAATTATTTTTATTTTACCATCAGCACAGCCTGCATAAACATTTTTTCCATCAGTAGAAAACTTTACTGTAAAAGGATTAGCAATGTTTGAAACAGTTTTATATGCTGCCGTGTCAGTAGTATTCCAAAATCGAATGGTATTGTCGGCTGCGGATACAAACAGGTTGAGTTTTCCATTATAGTCCATTCCATAAATAACGCCTGAATGTCCTTTGCCGGTTATTTGTCGTTTACCAGTAGCTGTGTTGTAGATAATGACATTCCTATAGCCTGTTGCCAGATATTGACCATCAGAAGAAAATGCTGCGGCAAAAGCTGAAAGACTGTCTAAGAAAATTTCTGGCTTACCAGTATTCATGCTGTACAACGCAAGATGTTTGTCGCTATTTACAGGAGCCATCCATTTCCCATCTGGGGAAACAGGAGCATTCCAAGGGCCTATCACACTTGCCCTGAAATTCATTTCCCCAGGAACATCTATATTCCAAATTTTAATTGTGTTATCGGCTGAGGTTGTGTAAATTTTGTTTCCCGCCGGATGCCAGGCCAACTGGTTAATACCGGCAACATGACCTCTGAATGTTAGCAGATTCTTTCCGGTATTGGTTTCCCATACTTTTAGCAGCCCATCATCGCTGACACTGGCAAAACTTAACCCACCGGGTGAAAAACGAATTCCATTCACCCATTCTTTATGTCCCTGCCAGGGTTCAATAACATACATCAATTTGCCATCCAAAGCATTCAGCATTCTTATTTTATTATCCTTTCCTCCTTGCACAACATACTTATTATCCTGGCTTACATCCATACTCTGTACTGCAGTATAATAATCAAATTCCCGCATGTCGTAATTCCAGTCGGTGCCTCCAGATGCGATATCATGCTGTTTGATTTGAAAACCCCATGTAGCTGTATACAATTTTTTATTGTCAACAGAGAATTTTACAGCCGACGCCGGATGGTCATCCGTATCAAAGCGTTTTATTAAAGTACCGGTTTGTACATCCAGTACTTTTGCAAAACCTTGTACTCCGTTGGCGCCTCTTTCCCAGGATACAACTCCCAGCATTTTACCATCGTTGCTAAACTTACACTGGTAAATACCCTGTTTAAATTCACTATTGTAATTCCGGGTTTCATTACCGGTTGCCACATCCCATAAGCGAAGCGATTTATCTGTTGAGCCGCTGATTAATGTTTTACCGTCAGGAGAAAAATCAAGTGTGGTTACCTGTCCTTTATGCAATTCTATTTTCCGAATCTGCTGGTAAGTATTCGCATCCCAAATAATGATGGAATTATCTGCAGAGCCTGTAGCAAGGAATTTCCCATCCTTACTCACTGCAATACCTACTACTGTTTTACTATGCCCCTTTATGGTGTGTACACTCCGGTCAGTTCTTGCATTGAGTAATTGCCATTCAAATGTTCTTTTTCCTTCCGGAACAGCTAACAACATTTTTTTTGCTTCACCAATCTGGTTATGCCGATAATAGGCTTCTGCAGTTTTTAACTGGGTAAGATAAAGTTCATCAACTCCTTTTTTCTTTTGTGCAAAACAGAACAATGAACAAAGCAAAAATGTTAAGGTTAGAAGTTTATATCGCATACTATTTTATTAAAATAAAAAACGGCTGCACTTTTCTTCTCCAGTCATTGGTAAGTTGCCGGAGATTTGTACCATCAGCGTTAATGAGATAAATATCATTGTTCCTCATTCCTCTCTTTCTTCCGGTGAAGGCAATTTGTTTTCCATCAGGAGAAAAGCTGCAGGAGGTCTGATCTATATTATCCGTTCTTATTAATGGTTTAATATCACTGCCATCCATATTCATTACCATCAGCAGGTAAGCACCTTCCCAGTATCCCGAAAAAACGATCCTTCCGTCAGGGGCGATAATGGGACTACTGGCCCGTAACACATTGGCAGTTGTATCAGGGTTATAGGTAAGTCTCTTCAGGCCGGTTCCATCGGTATTGATGCTATAAATTTCAAACTCTGCCCAGCTTTTGGGATTCCTGTCCCTGTTGCTGCGAAAAATTATTTTACTTCCATCAGGAGTAATTACAGGTTCAAGATCAATGGCCGTATCATTGGTAACCGTTCTTTTTATCGAACCATCTTCGTTGAACAAAAAGATATCGTATTGTGATTTTGCTGCTCCCGCCGGTTTATGAGAAAAGCCTCCAGCATATAAATTCAACTTATCACTGAAATCAATATCCTGATACAGGCCTTTGGCGTCAAAAAGAAATTTTTCTCCTTTCGTTTTTACATCGTAGCTGTAAAGTCCTGGCTGTTTTCCTGAACTGTCCTTACCCACCTGGAACCAAAGTTTGGAACCGGAGGCCATTACCATCCAGTTGGAACCGGAATAATCTATGATTGATTTATCCTTTTTGCCATTCACCTTCATAAGATGAATGGAATTTTCGGAAGTCAGTGTATCATGCCACAACACATAGACAATTCTCCAGTTCTTTTCCTGGGAAAATGAAACCTGGGCAAGCAGTAGGAACAAAAGTGTGAGCAGTTTTCTCATTGCAGCCAAATTATAAACTTATTTTCATCCTGCCTGCTCGTAAGCCTGCTTTATCCAGTCGTACAATTCCTTACCGATTGTTTTTTCGTCCTCAATTCTGATGCGGTGCGTACACATGGCATTCCATTTCTTACCGTCTTCCACCATTCCGGATGGAGCTACTCCTTTAATATTTAACCCCACATCCAGTCTGTCTTTGGTGGAAGGTTGAATTAAAGCGAATTGTTTTTTTCTTCGCAGACTCACATAGGCTTTCTTTGGAGCTATTTCCACATCTTTTCCAAACTTGTTTATCTCCGCCATTATCTTATCATACCAGGGCTTCAGGTTTTCTTTTCCCTTGTATTGTTCTGCAATCAAATCGTCGCTGTTCTCCGCAGCGCCTGCATGAGATTGTTTGGCAAAATGAACTACTGTATTAGCGTTGCCATGTGTAAAGCCGTGCTTTTCTTTCAGATAATTTACCAGTTCACCATGTTTGGAAAACCCGGATTTATTGACAATGTCAATCCACTGCTGCAGTGTTTTCCCTGTGTTTTTTTCGATGTTGGCTATTTGTGTCTGTGTGGCTTTGTCCATTGATTCCATTCCCATATTGATATAATTTAATTACGGGCAAGGTATTGAAAACCAACTTACCTGTATTGGAAAAAATTTACCTCTGACTGACCGGGATATAGTTTATGTAGTCGCCCCGTAATTCCATATAAGCCGACGGGTTGAAACCGGAAAACCGTTTAAACTCATTGATAAAATGAGCCTGGTCATAATAACCACAATCCAATGCCAGGCTTGTCCAGTTGATTTGCCCGGGGTTATTTTCCAACAACTGCACTGCCTGCTGAAACTTCAGGACACTTATATACTGCTTGGGGTTAATACCAGCATATTTTCCGAAAAGACTGATCAGGTGTTTATTACTGTAACCGGTTTTATAGGTTATTTCACGGATGGAGATCTGCGAAGGGTTACGGCTGATTTGAGATATGCAGTACCTGATTGCTGGGTGAACTTCAACGTGATTTTTCATCCGTTGCAGCAAATAGGTTTCTGCAACTGCAAATTTTTGTGCTGAGTCTGCCTGCTCCAGTAATTGCTCACGGAAAGAAAGCAGTTCATTGCCAAATACCAGTTCTGCATCCACTACTTTATCTTTTATTTCCAGTACCGGCATGTGTAAAAAAGACCAGGCCATCCCCGGACGAAAACGTATTACCAGCATTTCTGATTCATCTGCTCTTGCCTGTATGGAAATATATTCTGTCCGCATGCCTGAAATCCATGCCCGTTTGCATGACTGTACTTCAGTCAGCGATTCATTATCATAAATATATTTGGGAATATTGGTAAGGTCAATAATCAAATCAATTCCACCGTCGGGCAAGAGGCGTTCAATCGTATGCGGCGGATTGTATCCTTTATAATAAGTTATCAGCTCCACATAATTGCTGAGCGGAAGTAGTGGTATGTGGAATTCTAATATCACTTAATTCTATTTTCTCTTCCTGCTGTCTTTCAAATTGTTTTCGTACATATCAATCCAATCTTCCACAGTTATTTTGGATGCCAGCTCCCCAATTAGATCAAGCGGAATATCCTCCGGTTTTTTATACCGGACACAGCTTTTACCCATATCTAATTTTTTGGGCGATGCTTTTGCATGGGCATCCTGGAACCATTTCAGCAGTTTAGGGTTGGCATAAATACCCATGTGATAAAGATTAATGGAGTTTTTCTGTGAAGCAAGTCCCATGAATGGCAGCGGGTCTTTTGGATTGCAATGATATCCTGCAGGATAAATACTATGCGGCACACTCCAGCCCATCATCCCATAACCCATTGTTTCCTTAAACCCTTTAGGCAGGTTCTTCTTAATTACAGAACGGAGTTTTGCAATTGCTTTTTGCCTGTCTTCGGGCAGTTCTGCTAAGTAAGCATCAACGGTTGCGGCTTTTGATTGCATATACTTTTGTTTTGTTATTCAAGATACTGTTTTAACGTTTGCAAAACTTTCGGCCAGGCATCATTTACCACATCATAATACCAGTCCCAGTGTTCGCCTTTATTGTGAGGATAAGGGCCTTGTTGCAAATGAAGGATGGAGCCGTTTGCAGCAGCCAATACTTCCACAATTAAATTCAACGGGCCAAGAAATGGACGTTCTGTGCTCAGGTACATATAGTCGCCTACATGGAGTTTTTCCCCGGGTATATATTCTTTGATTACACCTGTTGAAATGTACTTCATCCCCTGTTCTGATACAAACCATGCCAGTGTGTAGATGCCTTCTGACTTTAATTCAATAAAAGATTTTTCAACGCCCCACCAGTTCTTTAGCATTGGCTCATTAGTAAATGCTTCAATAACTTTTTCAGGGGATGTTGAAATTTCTATTGTACAATCAACCATTCTCATTTGGTCTCTCAATTGGTGATTATGTCAGTTTCTGCCGTATATATATCCCATTCAATCAGAAATCTGGTTCTTTTTCCATCCAGTTTAATAAGTGATATTTTTAGTACCTCCACCGGGGTATCAACTTTCTTTACCAGTAAAGGCACACGAAAAATATCCGCAGCAGGGTCGTGGTCGGTGCCCCATGCATTTGCATTTTTATTGATAATTAGCTCCCAGTTATTTTCTGTTGGATAACTCCAAATACCATAATTGCCCTTTAGTAATACTTTCTGCCCAATAGTTATATCACCGGTAATACGGAGTTGTGTAGCGTTGTTAGCGCCGGTTCGCCACACACGGTTCCATGGAACAACATTCCCAAATATTTCCCTTCCCCTTTTATGGGGACGCCAGTAATCTACTTCAATGATAGTATTGCCCATCGTAATCTGTGCAGTATCCCTGAGAGTACGTAATGCAGCAGCACCCAGTGCATTCCGGCGAAAGGCAATTTCGTCTAATACGGAAGCATTAATTTTTTCCCTTTCTACGAATGCTTTAATGTTAAGTGAAGACCCTACGCCATCAATTTTCTGAAGCCTGCCTTTATTATCGGTAAAACAGGTAAGATACCCCATAAGGTTGCTTCCAATCCTTATTGTATTCTTTTTTAACCGTGTAACGATGTAATTTCTGTATCCTGTAAAACTTAATTGCCGGTGAAATAACGTATCGCCTGATTTATGCGGAGCATAAAACCCCATGTAAGGAAATACATAAAAACTGGCAATGTCCATACCATTTGCAAGAATACCCTGTCCCGGAAAACTGCGCCGGTTTGTAACAACCCCAAGCGGATTGGTGGCTGTATAGATTGTCGAATCACCATTGAATGTGTTGACCCCATTTGTTGTTAATTCCCAGCTACCATTGGCGCTAATACGGTAATTGGAGGATAGTACCTGTTTTAGATTTCCCTTTTCATCTAGTAGCCCTGTTGCCTGGCATTTGGTAATGGAGCCAGTAAATTGTATAAATGTTGTTTTATAGGTATTCCCGCCATACTCAAAATATTGAATACTGGTAGTATCATTCCCCAGCGTATAATAGGCAATGCCCTTATCAGTAACAGTGTTTTGTGTAATCCCATTATAGGAACAGGCAATTACTAATAATATAGAAATGCAGTATTTCATCTTTACTTTTTTGCTGGTTTTTTCTTACTCGCCTTAGCAATCTTATTATACTCCAGCGCCAGTTGCACCCAGTAGTCCAGTTTCTTTTTTGTGGCTAATACATCTGCATCCACAAATACAAAGCCTTTCATCACTCTTCCTGTAAAGTCCATCGGTTTGCAACCGTCTTTTTCAATTACTTCATCATATTTAGCGGGGTCAAGCCGCACCATTAGCCTGTCTTTTTCCACCCCCACACACATTTTATCATTTACCATAAAACAGAGGCCGCCGAACATGGCTTTCTCTTCCACATTCTTATGTGTAGCAGCAATTAATTCCCGGGTCATATTTGCCAGTTTTTCGCTGTAGGCCATAAAGTATAGTTTTATAACGGAGACTTTCTGTGCCTTCGCGGCAATTAAGAATTAATCACACTCTTCAAACCCTCATCCCTGTTCCGCAAATCAATCCCACCTTCCAGCAAAGATTTCAAATTGGCGAGATAAAATGTCCAGCCAGTTTTGCAGCCGAGATGCCAGTAATGCCTGCCCTGCTCATCATCCGGAATTTCTTCCTGTATCAGTTCAAGGATGTTTTGCCCGTTTTCATTCTTAATACTTACGGCACAATTACCCGCCTTGCCAAAACTGAATTTGAAAAAATCTCTCCCATTGCAGTCAAGAATCTTTCCCACTTCCGTTACTTCATCACTCCAGCCATGCCAGCGCCATGCATAACTATCCCCTTTCTGAACATATTCATCATTTTGCCTTGCTGCTCCATCCGGTCTTTTATAATCACTCATTCTTAAAAACCAAAACTCAATCCCCTCCCTTGTGGCCCAGCACCAATATAATTTTTCAACTGGGGCATTTACCGGCACCCTTGTTACAAACGTTTTCCAGTCAAAGTCTGACATACCTTGTATTATTTCGACTAAAAATTATTTTTCAAGCAACACTTTCAGGTTGTTCAAACCGGTACTAAAGTCATTACCAATGGATTTTTCCATATTCATGAACAACTTCATAATGTTCATGGGATAATTCATCTGACCTTCGAAACCCCAGCTTACTTTGGTACTGTTATCACTTAACGCTTCTGTGGTCATAGAGGACTGAGCAACTGATTTAAATGGCTTTATAAAGCGTAATTCTGTACTCAATTTCCGGCCTTCTTCAATGCCGGTTATTTCCTGCTCGCCTGTTCCAACCTTTTTATTTCCTTCCCATGCACTTACAAAGCCTACCGTCGCATCTGTGCCCCGGTACTCTTTTTTCATATTGGGGTCCATACTGCCCCACTTACTATAGTTGTCCTGATTTTTTAACTGTTTGATGTAGTTAAACACTTCGGCATTAGGCTTATTAATTACAATCTCCCGGCTGGCTTTCATACCTTTTGGAATGAGTAGTCCGGCTATTAATAAAGCGGCAATAATGCCAAGAATAATGTATAGTATTATCATCGTTGTTTTTTTTAGTGTTGTAAATATTTTTCCGGAACAGAGTGCAGGGCTACCCGGTTTCCCTCTGTATCCAGAAACACAGCCATATAACCGTATTCGGGGCTTATTTCTGTTTTAGGAACCATAATTTTTCCACCTGCAGCTTCAACCCGGTCTAAAAATATTTTAACATCAGGATTCCCGTTTAGGTAGATCAATGGTCCATCAGTGGCACTGGGTTTATGAAAACCACCACTGTCAATGATTGTTCCACCAATCCCTTTCATAGGATCGTCAATCGGGAACATCCTCATTTTTGTTTGTTGAAAATCCATGGGCTGCATTTTAATTTGAAAAACTGTTTCATAAAATTGCTGCGCCCTGTCAATGTCGGTGGCTGGTATTTCAAACCAGCTGATTGCATTATCCATGTTGCTTGTTTTAGTTATTATATTATTTAGTTGATTTTGTAACGTCTTTCATTTTTTTATATGCTGTAGTTATCAACTCTTTCAATATAACCGTATCCACATCAGCCAGTTTATTGATATAAAGACAGGATACACTGGTTTTGCATTTCCCCAGCCGTTTAACCAACTCGGGGTAATAACTAATGGATGGCATAATGTAAAGCGTAAGGTTTGCCTTTCGTGGTGAAAACCCGGTAATAAACCAATCTCCTTCCTGCTTACTTCTTTCAGACTTGTAATGATAATTGCCAAAACCTACAATACTGCTGCCCCACATTTTTGGTTTTTCTTTTGTAACAGCTTTCATCATTTTCAAAATCACTTCACAGTCTTGTCTTTTTTCTATTTCTTTTATTGTTTGAAGAAAAGTATTCACACTTGCATTATTCCGTTTTGTCTTTAATTCTGACATAGCATTACTGATTAATGTCTTTGCCTTCTTTCAGTTTGATAATAAATCCTTCAATCTGCTTTTTAGCAGCATCATTTGTTGCATGTGCCATTGCCTTCTCAGCATATTTAATTGCATTCCTAAAATCGCCTTTTGCAGAATAACCACTCATCAACCCGTTATTCACTCCAAATATATCTCCGTATCTCTTTTCACTTGCTTTGAAAACCTCCATAGCTTTATCTGTCCTTTTTTGTGTAATTAACTGGCGGCCATAAGCGGTATATTGATTGGCGGTTGCAATTAGTAATGCTTCATTCATTGTGCTATCTGCCTGTGGTAATTGGTTTAATTTTTCATAAGCTACTGCTAGATTACGAAGTGTGATATATGTTTTTTGTCCTGCCGGCCCGGTAATGGCATTTTGGCTCCAGCGCAACGCTTCTTCCAGGTTTATATTTTTATTGAGGCAATACTGTGCCGCCTGTAATTCCAACGCCGGAGTAAAACTCTTATTACCGGTCATTTCTTTCCGTAATTTGGCAATAACAATATTATCTACGTCAACTGCTATTATAAAAGGAACGGAAATTTTTTCCCACTGCATAGCAATTACACAATGCTTTTCGGCATGTTCAATAAATTCATATTTTAACCACTCTACGCTTTTATCTAGCGTAACCGGTTTTACATCAACCCTCAATACATCATCTTCTGGTTTATAACTAAAACTTCCCCAAGCCTCGTTTTGATTAGAAAAAATAACCGTTACACTTTCTGCACCCATTGCCATAAACAATGCATAGGTACCGGCTTTAATATCCCTGCCTTCCACTTTCACATCATGCTCAAATGTTATGGTAGTGGCTTCGTTGGCACCGGCTCTCCACGGAGCATCATTTTTCCCTGTCACAAAATTTGTTTCCTTAAATCCATAAGGCACCCTGTTTCCTTCTCCATATATTTTTCCTTCCCGTTTATTTACATCAGGTCTTGAATATTTAATAGTAATAGAAGTTATACCCACTTCCTCACTCACCGTAGCACGGGGGTTACCACCACTTGGCGGAAGATCCATTTGTGCAAAGGAGACGGTTGTAATTATGATTAGTAATACAAATAATTGGAATTTTTTCATTTTGTGTTTTTTTATTGTTGCGACGCCATATCAGTATTCCATATTTCCCGGTATAACTTCCAGACACCGTCTTCTTTTTTCCAGATGGCAATGAATTTGCCTTTATCGACATTACCTCCTTTCCCATCCGGAAAACTATAGGTTCCGTCTTCTATCACAAAATCGGCATTCCCATAAAAATTGCCGGCAGGTAGTTCAATTTTAGCCTCTTTGTTATTGCCATTATTATAAAAGAAAGCCCGGATAGAATCCCTTCCCATCACAGCCGGCATTCCTGGTGAATATACCTGTGCATCTGTACAATACCTGGCAACATAAAAAGCTGTGTCGTTGGTCATGAAACGTTCACTGTAGCTTTCATTCATTTTTATGATATGAGTTTTTACAGAATCTATGCTGAAATCACTTTGGGTTACTTTGCCCGGCTTTTTTGACTGGCAGGCAAGCATGGATGTAGTAAGCAGCAGGAATACCAGTTTTCTCATAATAATTAATTTGGAACATTTAAATTACATAAATAATAAATGAGTTGCCCTGCCGTTCATCACGGCAAAAGCTCATTTAAACTCATTCCAGTACTTAATGATGAAAAACAACAGGATAAGAGTGGAGGGAATTGCCACATACAGGTGATACCAAATGCCGAAATAAATATCAAATGTAATAACTGCAATACCGCAGGCTATAGCCAGGTATGCTGCCCATGATTGTAAAAACCATATACCCGCCAGTGCGATGATATTTATGACCGGTAAAAGCCTGAAAACATCGAATGCATTTTCTGTAAGCCTGGGAAATTGATCTAAAAATTCATGTTTAGTTGTAAACATTTTAAAGAGGGCAAAACAATTCCCCAAAAACATCAGAAATAGAAATATGGTAAAAACGGGAAACTTCATTGTTATTTACAAATCTCTGAAAATAATGCCTCATCTATCTCAAGGGCCTTAAAATCTCCTTTCACAATACTCAGGCTGTCGGCGACACCACTCATTGTAAACTTCTTGAAGCGGTGTTCCATCTTAAGTATCAGTCCGCCATTGGCTTTTGTTCCATAAACATCCCAGTTGTAGGCTTTATGGTTTTTGTAGGTTGCAGGTGCAATCCGCATATCTGTTGCATAATAATATTTTACCCATGAATTTTTCTTTTGCAATTCAAGAATACGACAGGAATAGCCATGAATTTCCTCCTCTGTTGCATAATCCTTTACAGAAAGAACTGAGTCAGTCATTATACTATAATCTTCACATTCATATTTTTTTGAAGAGCCTGATTCGGAAAGACATTTATTTAGTTTGCCGGAATAATAATAAGTAAATGTATCTGCCCCGGTAAAACGGTTTTGGTAGTTGCTGGTATCATACCGGAAGTACCCTTTAGCAGGTCTTAGTTTTTTCAATGAATCTGTATTGAGCGAATCACTGATATAAGTATAGGAATATTTAAGTGTTCCTGTAAAATATTTTTCCTTGCCCTTGTTTTTACATCCGTGATGAACAATCAGAAAAATCAGTATTGCAAAAAAAGAATTCTTCATTTTTTTCTCCGGTATTCAAGATCATACTCGGTTAACCATGTTTTGCCTCCATCATCGCTTCGTTCACCAAACTGGCGGACTTTATCGTTGCTTAGTTTTGTAAATGTAAGTCGCCGCATAAAAACTTTTCCATCAGGGCCGGCCACTTTATCTGCGTAATAAACAATTTTCCCGCTACCTCCTTCTCCTCTGAGAAATTCTGTTGTGTTACCTGTATTATCAGTCCAGGTTTGTTGCCACTGTTTGGTAGCTGCATTGTATGAATTAAAACTTTTGCCTGTATAAATCAACCCTTGTTGTGCATTGGCACTGGTCCATTCTTCCAGGATCACACAGCTATCTAGTATCACACTGATTTTACTATCTCCCCCCTTAGTGCCATTTGGTGCAAAAGCTTCCCATTCTCCTATCCAAAAGTCAAATTGCCGGAATTCTGGCCGGCTGCATGGTTTTTGAGAAAAACCCGCAGAACTAAAAAATACAATGATTACAAACAGAAATAGTTTTCTCATGTTACTTTTTTTTAAAACAGACAGGTTGCAGCAATAATTAGCTGGATCATTCATCCCTGTATATCTCCATACAACTATAAAGTTACTACTGCCACCCAATAAAAAACCGTTCCGGATAATGTGGAACGGTTTTTTATTATAGCCAAAAAGTAACTGTTTATTAATTACCGCCGCCGCCCCCAGGCGGTCTTTGCGGACGCATAGACGGCTGAATTTTCTCCTTCCAGATGGTAAACTGTTCTTCAGTAAGCATTGCTTTCAGAATTTCGTCCTGTGCATCAGAATATTTTTTCATTTCTGCCATAAAAGTTTCCCGGTCACTCATCGCACCGCCGCCCATCAATTCCTGTCTTTTGGCATCCTGAGCTTTATATAAGACTGTGAGTGCGGTGTCAAGGGTAGAAAATTTAGCCGCATCCAGCTTAAAAGCACTGTCCAGTTTCTGGTGAATTCTGGCTACTCTTTCCTCTACTGTCATCCGCATGCCTCCGGGCTGGGCTGCGGCACTCAGTACCAGGCCAAATGAAGCCAGGAGGAACAAATTCAATTTTTTCATATAGATTTTTTTAAGTGAATGTAAACAGATCGGTAAATATGACGGTAATTCTTAAAAAACCGTTCGCCGGACCAAAACTTATTCTCAAAATCACCCATTTGACGGAACTCAAGTATCTTGCAGCTCCTTAATTATCAAAAAATATATGGAATACAGTAAACTCGTTGCCGTGACCGGATTGCCTGGATTGTTTGAACTGATTAATAGCAAAACTGACGGTGCTATTGTCCGTTCCCTTGATGACAAATCAACCCGTTTTGTGTCAAGCCGCATTCACAACTTCTCACACCTTGAGAGTATTGAGGTTTATACCGTTCGGGATAATGTGAACCTGGTAGATGTTTTTAATGCCATGGATAAAGCAGGCGGCTCGCTACCTGACGATAAAGATGCCAATGCCGTTAAAAAATATTTTGAGAAAGCATACCCTGATATGGAC
The DNA here is from genome assembly GCA_037045605.1 of Chitinophagaceae bacterium. Lineage (GTDB taxonomy): Bacteria > Bacteroidota > Bacteroidia > Chitinophagales > Chitinophagaceae > JJ008. The sequence continues at coordinate 75,431 of JBAOHK010000013.1, forward strand.
TTCGAAAGAGTATATACCAGCGATATGAAGAAAATGGTAAAATGGTTTGAAATCCTGAAGAAGAACAATGTAGAAATAAAACTTGAGCTGAACTGCCGGAAGAAGATGTTGAAGAAGTGCAGGAAGTTGTTGCAGAAGAAAAGCCTGCTAAAAAAACTGCTGCCAAAAAGAAAGAAGCTGCTGAAGAAACAACCGAAACTCCCAAAAAAACTGCAAGAAAGAAAAAAGCTGAATAAAATAAACGAACAACAGATAAGCTACAAGGTTCAAGAAATACACTTGATGTTTGTAGCTTTTTCATTTGCTAAAAGAAAGGATTATGAATTACAGTGCTGACATACAGAAGCTGCCACGTCATTTTTTGCCAACAGATTTTGCTGTTACTAATTGGGAGGGTCTTGAGCCTTATTTCAAAAATCTTGATGAAAGAGCAATCAATTCCATTTCCGGCCTGGAGCAATGGCTGAAAGATGCCAGTGAGCTTGAAGCGGTGATCAGTGAAGATGCTTGTTGGCGCCAGATAAAAATGACATGTGATACGGAGAATAAAGAACTGGAAGAGTGCTTTCACTTTCTTTATGATGGAAATCCAGCCGAAGATCCAGCCGTATTCTGACAAGTTGAACAAAAAGCTGGTTGATTCTCCTTTTACCAAAGAGCTTGACCAGGAAAAATATTTTACTTACCTGCGGAATGTAAAAAAGAACATTGAGCTCTTCCGGGAAGCAAACATCCCGTTGCAGGCAGAGCTGAGTGTAATGCAACAACAGTTTGGTGTTATTTCCGGCAAAATGACCGTTGAAGTAAATGGACAAGAGTACACTTTACAGCAAGCTGCAAAATTTTTAGAGGATGCTGACCGCAATCTCCGGGAGGAAGTGTATCATAAAATAAATGGAAGAAGGTTACAGGATAAAAAAGAGCTGAATGATCTGTTCTCGTCTTTGTTGAAAAAAAGGCACCAGGTAGCTCTCAATACCGGGTTTGAAAATTTCCGGGATTATCGTTTTGCAGAACTAGGAAGGTTTGATTACAGTAAAGAGGATTGTTATCAATTTCATGAAGCAGTAAAACTGCATGTAATGCCATTGGTAAACCAGATCTATGAAATCAAGAAGAAAAAACTGGGGCTGGATACATTGCGGCCCTGGGATGTTGAAGCAGAACCTGCCGGCATTCATCCTCTGCGTCCTTTTAAAAACGGAGAAGAGTTGACAGAAAAAACAATTGCTTGTTTTGATGAGCTGAAGTCGTTCTTTGGTGATTGCCTTCGGAAGATGAAAACGATGGGTCATCTTGACCTGGAAAGCAGGAAAGGGAAAGCACCCGGTGGATACAACTGTCCGCTGGCAGAAAGTGGTGCTCCTTTCATATTTATGAATGCGGCAGGACAATTGGATGATGTGACAACAATGGTACATGAAGGTGGTCATGCCATTCATTCATTTCTGGCACATGAACTTGAGCTGACAGGTTTTAAAGAGTACCCAACTGAAATTGCAGAAGTGGCCAGCATGGCGATGGAATTATTCAGCATGAACCACTGGCATGTATTCTTTGATGATAAAGAAGAATTAAAAAGAGCTAAAGAACAGCAATTAGAAAGGGTCATTACTATCTTTCCGTGGATTGCAACAATTGATAAATTTCAACATTGGGTGTATGAGAATCCCAACCATACGGAAGAAGAAAGGGCTAAACAATGGGTAAGTATTCTGGAAGAATTTTCTTCGCCGGTAATTGATTTTTCAGGTTTGGACGAATACAGAATGTTTGCATGGCAACGTCAGCTACATTTATTTGAAGTCCCTTTTTATTATATAGAATACGGAATTGCACAACTAGGGGCAATCGGGTTGTGGCAACAGTACAAACAAAACCATGAAACAGCGATCACTAATTATATGACAGCACTAAAGCTTGGGGGAACAAAAACATTGCCCGAATTATTTAAAGCTGCCGGTTTAAAATTTGATCTTTCTCCTGCCTGTATTCAGCAATTGATGTTGTTCGTAAAACAGGAGTTAGATGGCCTGTAGAAAATCAGGTGCCTGGTTTTCAGCCTGATCAGCATCTGACTTTATATTCATTATTCCTTTTGTTAAAAAGGGATAACAACAGCAATGTGGAGGAAAAATACCACAAATGGGGTATGGTATAAATTCGGAAATGTGGTGGGCAGCCCTTACTTTTGATTCAGAATTAATAAGTGCAAACCCGCACTTCAACATAGCTACTAATCAGAGCCTTAACCAAAAAGTCCCGATGTTTCTACACCGGGGCTTTGTTTTTAGAAACCTATTTGCAGTTTTTACAGACTCCTTCTACCACCACCTCCACATGGCCTGCAGAGTAACCCTTAGGTAATTTTATTTCCGGTGTTACAACATCATCAAGGCAATAGGTATTGTTGCATACACTGCATACAAAGTGAATATGATGATCATGATGGTGGCCTTCTGAGCACTCATCCTTACAAAGTGCATAACGGATAGAATTGTCTGCTGTTGGAATGGTATGAATGATTCCTTTGTCAACAAATGTCTGAAGCGTTCTATAAACTGTAACCCGGTCAAATTTTTCGCCAGCTCTTTTCTCTATATCGCCATGTGCCAATGCTCCGGCCTGTTCCAGGAAAAGTTGTAAAATCTTTCGCCGGCTATCAGTAACGCTGAGGTTATTTCTTTTCAGCATATCACTAACCTGGTTGTCTATTTGTATTGCTGTTTTACCAGACATAATTGTATATAAATCTATAGTTCATAACAAAAATAACCCCGAAAGGTTACTACCTCTTTTTCAGCAGGCGTTGAGCGGCAGATATCAGGCTGTTTACTTCACTTTCTTTTAACCCGTCGTATATCTTTTTCACATTCCCCTTCTTGTCAACCAAAGCCCAAAACTGCGAATGGATAAATTGATCATCAATGTTTTTCAGGCTATTAGCCGGGTCGTCAATAGTATAGCTGACCCGGGCTGTGTTATAAAGGCTATCTTTTCTGCCAGTCAGGAAAATCCATCGCTTTGTGTCAACCTTCATAGAGTCAGCATAATATTTCATTTGGGCAACAGAATCCCTGTCCGGGTCACAGGTATGTGAAAGGATCAGAAAGTTGGTATCACTCTTAAATTCTTCATATACCAGCCTCATATTATTATTCATCGTTGGGCAAATACCATCGCAATGCGTAAAAAAATATTCGGCTACATACACTTTGCCTGCCACATCGTCCTTAGTTACCTGCTTTCCATCCTGGTTGGTAAAAGAAAAGGGCTGTACCACGGCAATTGTATCATCCCTGGTAATCCATTTGCTCACAATGATGTAGAATATAACAATAAGGACAACAAAAAAACTTATATAAAAAACCTTCTTTTTGGGCATAATCATTAATTGCGAAGCAAAGTTACGTTGCAAATGCCGTTTTAATATGCCGGTCAGGCATTCTTAAAAGTGTCGTTACTTTCTTTTGCAACAATGTTGCTTTTTTAGTATCTTTGCCCTCTTCATGAAACTAAAAATCAATTGGGATGCTTTAGGAATCGGAGCCTCGCTGGCTTGCGCCATTCACTGCGCCCTGTTGCCGCTTTTCTTAAGTAGTCTGCCGCTTTTTGGTGTCAACATAATTGAAAATACCGGTTTTGAGATCGGGATGATCGTACTGGCCCTTTGCATCGGCACTTATTCACTTTACCATGGATACCGTAAACATCACCACAACCTTTTGCCGCTTTCCCTGTTCTTTTCCGGTTTTATTTTTCTGATCCTGAAACAATTCTTTTTTGTTCAGTATGAAACATGGCTATTGATCCCGGCTGTAATATTGATCATCACAGCCCATGTGCTGAATTTCCGGTTTTGCCGGGTGCACAATCATGCACATAGTGATGACTGTAACCACTAAACTTTCTGCGGCTTTGTTGTTTTTGATTTAACTTGAACAAAAGTTAAGTAATGAAGAATTTATTTCTTGCCTTTATTCTTTTATCAGCATCTGTTTCATTCGCCCAATCAAAAGATGAGCTGGCCATCAGAAAAACCCTGGATGAACAAACAGTTGCCTGGAACCGTGGTGATATTGACAACTTTATGAAAGGCTACTGGGAAAATGATTCGCTGATGTTCATTGGTAAAAGCGGTGTCACTTACGGCTGGACAAATACTTTAAACAATTATAAAAAGGGCTATCCTGATACTGCTGCAATGGGTAAACTTACATTCACCCTTATACAGTTAAAAAAATTATCAAAAGAATACTACCATGTCACTGGTAAGTGGTTCCTGAAACGATCCATCGGGGATGTTGGAGGTCATTTTACATTACTGTTCAGGAAAATAAATGGCAAGTGGGTCATCATTTCTGATCACAGCAGCTAATCAATAAAAAATCATCTATATGGCACTTATTATTATTGGTATACTGATCCTGATTGGCGGTATATTTCTTCAAAGAAGCCCGGAGTATAACCGTTTTGCAAAAGTTGTCCGCAGTATTGCAGTTGGTCTTATGCTTATCGGCGTTTTGTCCAAATGTATTATACAGATAAACCCGGGGCAAATAGGAATAAAAACCTTGTTTGGTAAAGTTCAGAATGATATTTTGAGCAGCGGCTTACATATCATTAACCCTTTTGTAGAGGTGCTGCGGTTAGATATAAAAACACAGAACTACACCATGAGTGGTGTGCATGACGAAGGGACCAAATCCGGCGATGATGCCATCCGTGTGCTAACATCTGATGGATTAGAAGTCACCATTGACCTTACTGTTTTATACAAATTGCTTCCCTCTGAGGCGCCCCGCCTTATAAGAGAAACCGGGACAGATTATACCGATAAAATTGTCCGGCCGCTGACAAGAACTAAGATCCGTGATAACTCTGTTTATTATGAAGCGGTGTCTTTGTATTCTAATAAAAGAGATGAGTTTCAACAGCGTATTTTTAAAAGCATTGAAGAGGATTTTAAAAAGAGAGGGCTGGTGCTGGAACAACTACTTGTCCGGAACATTACTCTGCCCGCCTCAGTAAGAGCCACTATTGAACAAAAAATAAATGCAGAGCAGGATGCACAAAAAATGCAGTTCGTTTTACTGAAAGAAAAACAGGAAGCCGAGAGAAAAAGGGTTGAGGCCCAGGGTATCGCCGATTATCAGCGCATCATCAATATAGGTCTAACTGACCAGCAACTGCAATATGAACAAATAAAGGCATACCTGGAGTTGGCCAAATCACAAAATTCCAAAGTAATTATTATGGGTAAAGGGAATTCTCCGATAATATTAGATACTAAAAATTAACCGGCTTGTAATCTGTTGCAGCTTTCTTTCTTGATTGGATTTTGCTAAACACAAAATAAGATACCATTAATCCTATTGAAGAAAAAAGTATATCGTTCAGGTCAAAAGTGCGGCCAAAGAAAGGTATCTGCTGGAGATATTCATTCACCACCAACATCCCAAAACCAAGTATACAAACAAGGCGGAGATCATACGAAGATTGAATACGAAAAATGCGGGCCACTAAAAAATTTCTGCCACTAAAAAACCAATAAGCCCCAAAAGGTATCAGGAATGAACCTAACAGGTTGGGGGCAATATTTAAAAAGAACCGGGTGGGGTCATCAAATAAATGCAGGGGCCGGATGATGAACTTGATTGTCCAGATGATCAATGTTCCGGTAATAATCAGCCATTTGCTTATTTGCTTTAACTCCATGCAGTCTTTAATTAGTTTCTAAAATACTTCTTTTATTTAAGTTGTTGTACGTATCAGAGGGTATTTTTAGTTAGCCGGGGTATCAAAAAATTATTTTTCTACCCGTTTTTCCAGAGTTTGTATAAATAGCGGATCAGCAGAAATAGGGTGATAAGCATTCCGGCATAAAAAAGAATAGTATAGACAAGCGGCTTTCCATTGGTGTAGCCAAGTTGATAATAGATGCCAGTCGTTGCGCAGGACAGCATCCAGAGCAATGTCAATGAAATTGAATTAAGAATTTTTAAAAAGAAGGCTCTAACCTCCGGGTCCCAGTTTTTAGCCATGTGCTGAATGGTTCAGGAGAGAAAGTTACAGCATTTCAATAACGGGCTGTTGTTTTGTTAATCAATGAGCAGGTCTTTGAATTCGGTTGAGTCACCATTAAAAACATTGAAGTCAACTTTGGAAACAATGCCGTTTACCCGGCCCTCGTCACTATGCTGCCAGAAAACCCAGCCACGGTTGATGCGGGGCTGTTCTGGCTGGTAATAATGTGCAGCCCATAGCGGATAAGTATCAAATTCGCTGCCGAGGTTTCTATTATAAAAATCTACGTTGGTATAAATGATCGGTTTTACGCCGTAATGATTCTCCACAATCTCCAGCCATTTCTTTATTTCTTTTCTCAGCTGTTCTGCAGATGCCCCATTTAATTGCTCCACATCTAATACGGGTGGCATATCGCCTGGTTTAAGTTCTACTTTATCTATAAAATTTTCTGCCTGCATCCTTCCGTCTTTTGACCCACTAAAAAAATGATAGGCTCCTCTTATAATTCCGTTATCCTTTGATTTCTTCCAGTTGCGTTTGAAATGTGGGTCCGTGTTTCCAATTCCTTCAGTGGCTTTTATAAATGCAAAGCCCAGTTGAATATTTTTCACTTTCATTGCCTTTACTTCCTCCCAGGCAATCATTGACTGATATTTGGAAACATCAATGCCATGAATAGGATAGCTCTCTGGAATAATAATGCCGAATTCGGGATAGCGGCTGAATTTTGCTTTCCGGTATATGAGACGCTGATACAATAGCCAGCAGCCTATAATAACTACAACAGCAGCTACACCTGCAATAATAATTCTTCGGATCTGCTTTTTTTGCCTGGCTGAGAGCATGGAATGGTTTGTAAATGGAAACTATTGAACAAATTTAAATATCCCTCCTGATGTAATTTGTTAATTCAGGACAGTTAACTATTATTCAATAATTCTCAGTTTGGCATAGTTCAGCATGATCTTCTTCTCACCGTTGTGTTCAAACTTTACTGTGGCAATGGGATTGTGTGCTGCCCCTTCCATTTTCATTACTTCTCCAAATCCGAATTTTTGGTGTTCTACTTTCTGCCCTTCCTTTAAATCGGAAGTATCGCTTGCCACAAAATCGGGTGACGGCACATGCTCTTTTACTTTGGCCGGCACTCCTTTTGGTGGTAAATAAGATGGTGTTGATTTGGCAACAGCCGGACCTGAATTATAATAGGTTCCCGATTGCTGGCTTACTTTTCCTGATTCGCCGTCATCAACATTTTTTCCTTTCATCCGGTCAAAGGCAGAACCTTTGCTCCATTTGCTTCCTCCTACCTGGTTTTTTGCTCCGCCGCCGGCAAAGCTCCTGTCCATATATTGTTCGGGTATCTCTTCAATAAACCTGCTCGGTTCGTTTTGTACCAGCTGCCCAAAGCGATACCGGGTATTGGCATAAGTGATCCAGAGACGTTGCTTGGCTCTTGTCACCACCACATAAAATAACCGGCGTTCTTCTTCCAGCTCTTCTCTTGTATTAATAGCCATAGCATTCGGAAAAAGCATCTCCTCCAGGCCGGCAGCAAATACACAACTGAATTCAAGTCCCTTTGCAGCATGTATTGTCATTAGTTTTACGGTATCAGCATCGGGATCTTTTTCATCTGCATCTGTCAGTAAAGTAATTTGTTGCAGATAGGAAGCAAGGCTTTTATCTACCAGTTCGCCATCTTCATTATCGGGGCTCTCTGTCCATTCTTTGATGGAGTTTAGCAACTCCTGTATGTTCTCATAACGATTAACTCCTTCTGTACTTTTATCATTGAAGAGTTCTTTTACCAAATTGGTTTGTTTGCCCACATGAAATGCCACTTCATAGGCATTCTGCTTTGTTAACATGCTGGCAAAACTCTTTATCATTATAACAAATTCATCCAATGCAGATAATGTTCCGGCTTTGAAACCATATTGTGCTGCATTCTCCATCACCTGCCACATGCTGATATTTTTCTCATTTGCCGCCAATACAAGCCTGTCAATGGTGGTCTTCCCAATTCCCCTTGCGGGGTAATTAATAATACGCTTTAATGCTTCTTCATCACTTGGGTTTACTATCATGCGGAGGTAGGCGACAATATCTTTGATCTCCTTTCGCTGATAAAAACTGATACCGCCATAAATAGTGTAGGCGATCCCCATTCTCCGCAAGGCTTCTTCAAAAGCCCGGCTCTGTGCATTGGTACGGTATAGGATAGCAAAATCCTTATTACTGTAATGATTGCGGAGCTTTTGTTCCTGGATACTGTCGGCCACAAATTTTCCTTCATCATTATCCGTCATCGTCCTTACCAGTTTTATCTTCTCCCCTTCGCCGTTGTCAGTAAACAATACTTTCTCTATCTGGCCTTTATTATTCTTTATTACTTCGTTCGCCACATGCAGGATGCTTTTGGTGCTGCGGTAGTTCTGCTCCAGCTTTACCAGTTTTACATCATCATAATCTTTTTGGAATTGAAGTATATTCTGAATTGTTGCGCCACGAAAACTGTAAATACTTTGTGCATCGTCTCCCACCACACACACATTCTCATGCATTGCCCCGAGTAGTTTGATGATCTCATACTGTGCGGGGTTGGTATCCTGGTACTCATCTATGAGTATGTATTTGAATTTGTGCTGGTATTTGGCCAGACTTTCCGGAACATTTTTTAATAGTTCATAAAACTTCAGCAGCAGGTCGTCAAAATCCATTGCGCCATTCTTGAAGCATCGTTTTACATAAGCATCATATATCTGTCCGATGGCAGGGCGGTTGGCCCGCATATCTTCCTGCTGAATGGCATAGTCGTTCCTGTACTCTGCAGGACCCACTAATGCATTCTTCGCCGATGAAATCCGGTTGTAAACGATGTTTGGCTTGTAGTGCTTATCATCTAAATCCATTTCGTTGATGACAGTCTTCACCACACTTTTGGCATCATCTGTATCGTAAATAGTGAAATTGCGGGGATAGCCAATTTTTTCCGCCTCAAAACGGAGTATTCTTGCAAATACGGAGTGGAATGTGCCGATGTATAAGTTTCTGGCTTCGCCGTTACCGAGGATTTTTTCTACCCTCTCTTTCATTTCTTTAGCAGCCTTATTTGTAAAGGTTAGTGCCAGTATATTGAATGCATCAACTCCATTCGCCATTAAATGAATCACTCGTGTTGTAAGCACTTTGGTTTTTCCGCTGCCGGCACCCGCCACAATCATTATCGGGCCATCCATATGTAACACTGCTTCCCGCTGACGGTCGTTTAACCCCTGCAAATAATCAATCATGGGTGCAAGTTAAGTTGAAAAAAAGAGAGGTTTTAAAAACTTACTCAGGGTGATATACCTTTTTGGCTGTTCGTAGTACTTCTTTTTTGTCCAATGTCATGGGTTTTGTCTGCTGATTCTGAAACATTGTCATCTGGTCTTTGTAATGAGGTGAACCGGGATGCATGGATGCCCCGAATGTGTTTACCGATTCAATGATTGGCAGGCCTCCGTTTTTTGGATAGCGGACAAAACATATATAGGCATCGCCGGAGCTTACTTTTCGCATACCGTTTTTGTACGGTTCTGTATAAGCAGCAGTCAGCACATCGGGCAGGCCCCATGCCGGACGGACATCATCACCTCTTACTAATTTTTGTACATCGCCCAATGCCAGGTCAGTTTTTCCAAAATGTTGCATCATATAATCATGAACATGCTGATACGTTTCCACAGATTCTGCTTTTGTGAGCTGACGGGCGGGGCTTCCACCTAATTTTTTTGCCACATGATCGTAGACCAATAAAAATATAGCGGCCCCTTTGCTGGTAATAATGGCTTTTCGATCCCAGTTTTGAAAGTTGCCAATGACCTCTTGCAATGCAGGATAATCATTGACATTTAAGTTTAGCATACTGTCAATGCCGTAGGTATATTTTAATTCTTTTGGTAATTGCTGGTCAAATTTTATTCGTTTGAAAGTGCTGTAATCTATTTTATCGTTATTGTATAATAATTCTGTTACCCGCTGGCTGCGGTTATTGTGATACATCTCATAGCCATCATTCTTGTCAATTTTATTCATATCAACCGGGTGTTGCGTTTTACCGGATGCCAAAAAAGGAGAATGGTTGGTATTGAATAAATAACCAGATGGCGGGTTTACATATTGGGGCAATTCGCTAACCGGCTTGAATGCTGTCCATAAAGTGGCTGATGTATTCCCCGGTAATGTACTTTTCCAGTTGTATGCAGGATCTGGGTTTCTTCTCGGCATTTTTCCATTACTGATGTAAAAAATTGTATCATACCTGTCGGCATACATGATGTTGAACATCGGAAGACTGGTCATGCTAAGAGCTTTGTAGAACTCTGTAAAGTTCTTTGCTTTATTCATACGGTACCATTCTTCCAGTGCTTTTATATCCATAATGGCAGGAATTCTCATGGAGAAAACACCTTTATCCGTTTTTACTGTTGGTCCATACTTACTCCAGTATACTTTTTTACCGATAGTGATGGGTATTCCTTTTACTTTCAGTTTGGCCTTGTTTTCTTCAAGATTCAGCCATTCACCATCAAACTTGTACTGGTTTTTATTTGCCGGATTTATTTCCAACTGATACACATCTATTTTATCCTGGTAATTCACCGTATGTGCCCAACCCAGATTTTCGTTGGTACCATGAAAGATCAAACAGCCGCCGGGAAACAAGCCGCCAAGCATATTCCATCCCTGTTCGCTTTGCAAATGTGCTTCGTAAAAAGCCACCGGCCCTTCCTGCGGCTGATGTGCATTAATAGCAAGAAAGCTCTCCCCGGTTGTTGTTTTAGCAGAGTTCATTGCAAAAGCATTGGAGCCTTGCGGGTTAAATCCGGGAATTGTTGCAACTTTTCCTCCCAATATTTGCGGCAACACCTGGTCAACGCCGCAAAAAAGACTGATTGAAAAAACAACAGCCGTCATATAATCCTTTTCAGTAAAAGGGAAGGCTTTTTTATATTTTACTTCGCCGGGATGTGCTTTTGCATAAGCATTCAATCCTTCAACATACCCTTTTATCAACGCAAGAAAATCCGGGCTGAGGGTATTCCATTGTTCCTCTACTGTTTTTCTTACCCGCAACAGATTTAACACATAATCTCCCTCAGCGCCTTTCTTGCCTAAACCTGTTCCCAGCTTTGCTTTTCCACTTAATACTACTAATTGTAATGTTTGAAAATCATCCTCCGCATGTGCCCATGCTATGCCATAGGCTACTTCCGGATCAGTGGGAGCAAAAATGTGTGGTACGCCGAAACTATCTCTTGCAATAGTTATGTTGGAAGGGTTGATCTGTGCCGTTGCATTGAAACTTCCAAGCAAGAAAAGTAAGAAAAGATTTTTCATCCCTGTAAATTAAGAAAAAGATAATGAGGATTTTTCAAAGCTTTATTTTCCCCTCTTGCTCTGCAAATACTTTTCATGTATCACCGTTCCCATCGGCTTATCAAACACTTTGCTTTCCACCCAGGAGATAATATCGAGATAGGCAAAAGTCCGGGTCTCAAAGCGGTTTTTTTCCAGGTGCTTAATAGTGTGCAACAATTTTTCAAACTCTGGCTTAAGTTGTCTTGGAGACAAAGGGATGGTTTGACGTAAGAACTTAAACATAGCCTCTTCCACCGTCGTCAGGTTTTTCATTTTTGCCATAAACCGATACACCGATTTACTGAGTGACTCCATCAGCATATCGTTGCCCAGCTCGTAGTGTGCCATCAGGTGCACCACCCTTGCATAACATTGTAAGTCGTAGCGGAGATTGGTTTTATCATTGATTATTTTTTGCAGGTAATCAATGCAGCGGTTGTAATCGCCGCTGCCGAAGTAAAGCATGGCGAATTTATAATTCAATACCAATATGCGGTGGCTGTCAATAAAAAGATGATAGTCTTCCAGTTTTTCTTCAATCCCAGGAATGAGGGGCAGCCCCTGCCCAAAAGTACCGAGCATAAAATGCTGGTTGATGCGGGCCGTGCTGATGTAAATAAATGCATGGATACGGAAACTATCATGATCTTTTACCCGGTCCGTCTGTGCTACTTTTTCAAACTGGTTCAGTGTTTTTTCAAAGGCCCGGTAGTTACGCAAATCAAAATGAGCATTCAGTAAATTATGAATGCCTTTGATGTAGTGGCCCGTTTCCACCCTTATCATCAATGGCTGTTCAGTAAAAAGATCTACCCATTTTTGTGTATAGCGATAGTATTGCAAAAAATCTTGCCGGATGAATGCATACCATGTGAAGCTCTGGTATAAATATAACCGTTCATAGAACCCTGTTTGTGCCCATACATCTTTGGGCAGGCTTTCCTTCATGTACTGTTTAATATCTTTTTCGTCTTCCACATTCCTGGCATGGCCATGCTCTACAAACCAGCTATACATTTTCAACGCCAGGTTGGAAAGTCTTGCCACCATATCAATATGCCGGCTTACTTCATTTGCCTCTGCGGAAAGCATTTCTGCCCTGTCCTTCATACTGCGGGTGATGTGCAGGTTTTCGATCCTTTTTTCAAGGGTGATGAGTTGGGGAAGAATATTAAACTTCTGATTCGCCTTCGCAATTTCTTTGGCCCTGTCAATAATACGGAGGCTCTGAAAGAACAATCCTTTTTTGTACAGTATATGAGCATAATCAAACTGTTCGTTCAGTTGCAGGTCGAGGCTGTCGGTACTTTTTAGCAGGCGAAGACTGGCCAGTATTTGCTTATACAAATGTGTTTTGAGGTTGGCTAATTGTGGTTTCGTTACATCATCCAGTTTTTTCAATAAAACCTTTTCGTCATAGTCCTTTTGCTTATCCAGAGCATCAAAAAGACGGATGATCTTGAGGTCCTCTTTGCCAGAACTTCGCTTTATATAGAGTTTGAAATGCCTCTTTTCGGCCTTTTCCAGTGATTTGATCAGCTGAAACAATATATCTGTTGAACGGTTGGGCATCATAAAGAGTTTTTGCTGAAATCCGCTGCCAGCAAGGGTTTAGTAAACAGCCTTTCCCTTTAGGCATGCTGAAATGATGCCGCATTTGTTTTGAAAGGCCAGGTGTTGCTACCTATTTTTGGGTCAGAAGATCAATCAAAGGCAAGCAATCGTTGAAGGGCAGGCGTCAGAGGTCAAAGTTAAAGCCAAAAAGCTGATAATTGGCACCGAGAGTCAGCGATCAAAACTACTCTTTAAGATTTTCATATGGCAAGCAATCGTTAGAGGTCAGTCCGTTTCTACGGAAGGACCTTTTTTGTTTAGGCCCCGCAATGTAACAATTAATTAATACAGGCAAAATATACGCCCCTCTTTTTTAATTTTTTCTACCCTTCCCCGCTTTCGCTTGAATAATGACAATTCAGCCTCAACACCAGCCAATAACTGATTGTTTATCTTCACAGTTCAACTCTTTTATCTATGGCTATCCGCATTTTTATCACTGGCGGCACTTTTGACAAAGAATACAACGAACTGAATGGTGAGCTTTACTTCAAAGACACTCATATGAGTGAATTGCTTGAAAAGGGCCGCTGCAAAATACCAGTTGAGATACGAACATTAATGATGGTGGACAGTTTACAAATGACTGAAGGTGACCGGTCGCTTATTGCACACCAATGCCGCAGTTGTGAAGAAACACAGATCGTAGTTACACATGGCACGGACACAATGAGTGAAACGGCAAAAGTGCTGGCCGAAAAGGTGAAAAATAAAACCATTGTTCTTACCGGTGCAATGATCCCGATTAAGTTTGGCAGTTCGGATGGTCTTTTCAACCTGGGCAGTGCCCTGGCTTTTGCCCAATCATTACCTCATGGTGTTTATGTAGCGATGAATGGCCGCTACTTCAATTGGGATAATGTGCGGAAGAACAAACAGACCGGTGTGTTTGAAGAAATTAAATAGATGTGAAGCTGTGTCGTTTGGCGGGCTGCAAAGCCCTGGCCTGTTGCTTAATATCCAATCTCAACTCCCTGATTAAAAATTCTCTTGGGATTTCAGCCTAAACATCGTTATACTAAAAAAAGCCGGCTTAACGCCGGCTCATTTTGCATTATAGTGTCTGATCATTCCTTTTTCAAACTCAGGCTTCTGTTGATAGTGAAGCCAAGGGCAAGGTTACTAAATTTAACCGGGCTGCTATTTCTTGCCAATTGGTCAATATTAGAAGAATTGCTTGTGTTTCCGATATAGAATTGAAAAAGGTGCCCTCCTGTATTAAATTCCATTCCTACAGAAAGCAAGTCTGGTTTGTAACTAATTACATTGCCGCTTTTATCAATCAGATTTTTGTACATATTGAACTGGCGGGCATATTCAAAAGTTATATTTTTATTAGCCGTCAGTTTGTACTTACCGCCTAATCCCAATGACCATACCGAATTACTGTTATTAATACCATAAGGTACCACATTGAAATAAACCATGGTAGGCATTAATTGCAGAGAAAATTTATCAGAAAATTTTCGGGCAATCAGCAGCTGGTGCATGAAAGAATACTTATTCCATCCAAGGGAAACTGAAGCATCTTTTGCTGCGTTAACATTGAACACAGAGTACCAGCCCAGAGTTACAGGAACATTTTTAGCCCCTGTTTGCTGGCGCAGGATTTTGAATTTGGCAAAACCTTCATAGCGGGATCTGCCGGCAGCAGCTACTCCAAGGTTCATCCAGTCGGTAGGTGAATAATCAAATGACAAATAGGTATAGGCCAATCCTGAGTTCAGACCAAACAATCCAGCTAAGTTGTCCTGATCACTTGCATCTTTATTCCAGAGTTGACTGAAATGGTGAGAGATCAGAAATTGCAGACTTCCTTTGCTGGTCAGCTCAGTACTCTGCATATTTATGATCTTGGTAGAATTGAATGTGGCTCTGGTGAATTTCTGTTTTGGAGCTTCTTTTACTTCAGCTGTGTCCTGGGCAATTGCAAATACACCGAAGCCCAATCCAAAAACTAGTAGCGATAATATCTTTTTCATAACGCCTGATTTTATTGAAGAAACAATCATTTTTGTTTTACGTTTTTATTGAGGTTGACCCTGGTTAATCCACTCTTTGAATTTATTGATGGTACAGGTTGTTAAGCTTAATGCGCCGCCGGGGTGCCCCTGGTTACCACCACTATTCATAATTGTAGTAAGCTCAGTTTTTTTAGCAACCATCTTGTTATAATCCAGTGCAACAGCTATTCCACCATGGCAGGTTGCCCCTTTACAACTTGTATTATAGATTGGTACAATATCCCTTGTATAGGTTTGAGTTCCTGTTACAGTGCAACCGGCTCCGTCATCGTAAGGATCTCCCTGGGCTATCCATTTTTTAATGATATTTTTCTCGCTGGGGGCAAAATCAATTGCGCCGCCACCGGGGTGGGTGCCGCCATTTACCCAGGCTTCAAACTGAGACCTTCTTGATAAGATGGCATCATAATAGATTGTGTTGATCCGTGGATCGGAGAACAAGACGGCACGTATGGTAACACTCGTATTGTGACAACCACATGGGCCGGCAGTTACAATTGGAACAACTTCATTACGGAAAGATACCCTTGGTAATGCCAGTATATCTTCTTTATTCCTGTAGCAGGATGATAACATATACACCATCATGGAAGTCATCATTGCTGCTATTACTATTCTTTTTTTCATATACCTGAATTTTTAGAATTAATTGATGATGTGGTTGGTGTTAACGCCTGATAATAGTTCCTGTTTTTCTATACTTGAGAATTCCGGCATTGCTAATTCCATATTTCCATACATCCGGAATATTGGGGTCGGCAAAATACCAGGCCTTGATGAGGGCAATCTCATTGGGTTTTATTCCACCATCATCATATGCCATTCCTCCCTGGTGAGTGGTTGAAAACACACCAGTGAAAGGATTAGCAACAAGCAAACTCGAGTCAACCCTTGACACCATTGTGCTGGAAGCGTTAAGAGGGTTTCCTTTGGCATAATATTGCTTCAGGGTAATGGGGTCTGTATATTGAACAGTTGAATTGCTTCTTACACTTTTCGGGTACATAATATCCAGCAGTATATCATCATAAGTTTGCAGTGGGCCCCTGGTACTGAGAGCAGAAACCGGTGTGGTGAATGTTTTATATGGACGAAAACTTGCATTTGCAACAGTATCTGTGTAAAATCTTCTTACACTGTCTTTATATGCATTCCAGACCTGGTTACGTAAAGTAACATTTGAAAGCTGGCAGTAAACAGTTACAGACCCGCTGGGGCTAATGTATGTGTATTGTGTAGTGTCTGCAGATGTTAATCCTGAAATTAGTCCCTTCCGTGCCCAACCACCGGTAGCAGTTGCCTGATTATGACAGTTGGCTGAACCACACCCATCAGTTATAATTCGTATTGCTGCCGGCCTAAAATCAGCGAGGTCGGGTCTTTCTTTTGCCCCGTTTTTGATCCAATTATAAATAATGCCTTTGTCAGTTGTATTTAACTCATGGTTTGAGTTTACAGGTGGCATTGCTTTATTGAAATCATTGGTAGTAATAAACTCCCATAGTTTGCTTGCCTGTGGGTTACCCGGTGTTACAAACTTCATAATTTCAGTATAAGTGTCAAACTTTGGTGCTATCAATCCGCCATGGCAGTTAGAGGTGCCGCAATATTCATGAACAATGGTTTGCACACCCCTGTACCTGATAACATCATTCACATCTGGCGTTACATCGGATGGAGTTATTGTGTTGCTTTCATAAAACGAAGCATAAACTGTTGAGTCAGCTGCTCCCGTAAAAGACCTGTCAAGGTTTTTTATAATATCGCCTGATTTTCTGCACTGAAAAACGGACATGGAGAGAAACATAACACCCATAAAGAGTGCCACCATCTTGATTATTGAAACCTTTTTCATAAAAAAGTTAGTTTACTTATTGAAAATTGATTCCTGAAAAGAGCTGTTTTAAAAATTCACTTTCAAAAGTATTACGGTATCTATGACACTCTCATGACATGTGACAAATGGCAATATGACTTTTGTCACATTCCCTTTTGATTCTTTCAACTTCAATTGGCTCCGTGATAATTCTCACTTTAACCCTTGACTTCTGTCATGAGACTGTCAAGAGCTCATTTATAAGTTGCATCGCCTTTTTGGTGTCATTTAAAACAAATAAGTTTTATGGGAAACAATAAAAAAACAGACAGAAACTCACGCCGGTGGTTCTTATCACTCCTGATACCTGCAGGTAAAGAAGCAGTAAACCCTGAAATGATAAAAATGCTAACGGCAGAAGGAAAGCTGGTGGAAGTTAATAAAGATGTTTTTGATAAAGCAGTTAATAAAAAAAAGGCTACTAATAAAGAAATTTTTCAGTGGATGAAAAATCCAAGCAAAGAAAACGACTGATTTTTCATCCTTTGTTGTTAAAACCAACTATCATGAAACAAGAAGAATTAATAAATGATAAAAGCCGGCGGGATTTTCTGAAAACAGCAGCCATTGCATCAGTGGCAACAGCAGCCTGTGGAAGTCTGGCCTGCTCCTGCTCTTCTAAAAAAGCTACAGTAACTGAAAAAGTAAAACTGCTTTCCCCTGATGGCGAGATAGTGGAGATTGACTCGGCCTACCTGAATCACCAGGAACACATGGCTATCGTTTCAAAACTGGAAGCCAGGCAGGGTATAGCAGGAAAGAAATTTGTAATGGTGGTAGATCTTGCCCGTTGCAAAAATGCCCGCAAGTGCATTACAGCCTGCCAAAAATGGCATTATCGTCCGGAAGAAACTGAATGGCTTACTGTTAAGCTATTAAAGGATAGTGATAAAGCTGCTCCATACTGGTTTCCCAAACAATGTTTTCACTGCGACAATCCTCCTTGTGTAAAAGTTTGCCCGGTGGATGCCACTTTTAAAAGACAAGATGGCCTTGTACTGATAGATAATGAACGTTGCATTGGTTGTAAGTTCTGTATGGCTGCCTGCCCCTATTCCACAAGGGTGTTTAACTGGGACGAACCCGAAGTGCCTTTTGATATAAAAAATCTAGCCTATAATCCCGAAACAGGTATTCCTGCAAAGGTTGGCACCGTAGAAAAATGTGACTTCTGCCCTGACAGGGCGAGGGAAGGTTTACTCCCACCCTGTGTGGAGGCCTGCCCAAATGGTGTATTTTATTTCGGTGATGAAAATGAAGATACCGTTACCAATGGTGAGGAGACCATCAGTTTTTCACAATTGATAAAAGACCGTGCTGCTTACCGCTACATGGAAGAACTGGGAACCAAACCGAGAGTATATTATTTACCTCCAAAAGACAGACAGTTTCCTGTGGAGAGAGGGTATGAGAATCTTGATTCAACAATAAAAGAACGGTTTAAGTACATCATGGAGCCAGACAAGAAAAAATCATGATGAAACAAAAACCAATTATCACTTAATGAATACAATTTTTTATGGAACTCAATTCATATCAGCAGCAAGCCTTCGATTACCAGCGGCCCAATATTGAAAAGTTTGGTAAACGAAACTGGTTCTGGACCATCTTCTTCTTTTGCTGGATCATTGCAGGTGGTTACGCCTTGTATCTGCAGATTTCAAAGGGACATGGCGTTACAGGAATGCGGGACAATGTGGTGTGGGGGTTGTTTATTGTTAACTTTATTTTCTTTATAGGTCTCAGTTATGCCGGTGCGATTATTTCCGGTATACTTCACCTGTTGAAAGTTCCCTGGGGTAAACCAATCGTCCGTCTTGCACAGATGATGACGATTATTTCCATTGTTGTTGGGCCTGTGTTTATATTGTTATGTGTGGGCAGGTTTGACAGGTTGCATCACTTATTTATTTATCCCCGTATACAATCACCCATGACATGGGATGTGATGGCGGTAATTACATTCTTTGCCGGCAGTGTGTTATTTCTGTATATGGCCCTGATAAAAGATTTTGCCGTATACCGTGATGCAAAACTGAAAGTACCAAAATGGAGGCAAAAACTTTACAACGCCCTTGCATTAGGATACCGGGGTGCTGCCAGTCAAAAACGGCACCTGATTATTTCTCAAAACCTGCTGGCGATTATTATGATTCCGCTTTCTATTATCGTGGCATCTATCCTGTCATGGATATTTGGAATGACACTTCGCCCCGGATGGCACAGCACCATTTTTGGTCCTTATTTCGTTATAGGTGCTCTGTATTCTGGTTGTGGTGTATTAATCGTTGCCATGTGGGTGTACCGGAAAATGTATAAACTGGATAATTATTTTACAGATAAGCATTTTACCTATCTCGGATATATTATGCTGGTGCTAGCAGCTGGTTATGGCTATTTTACTTTTTCTGAATATTTCACCAGCTGGTTTGGTTCTGAAAAATGGGACAGCGAACTCATCAATAAATTATTCAGCCCCAAAGATTATGGCTGGTGGACCTTGTTTGCTAACCTGGCTGGTATACTAATACCCATATTAATTGTGGCTATTCCGGCTACACGGAAACGCAACTGGATCGCAGGAGCTGCTTTCCTGATGGTTATTGCCATGTGGGTGAAACGTTACCTGATAATTGTTCCAACCCTTGAAACAACCTTGCTGCCAATGCAGGACACAAGGGCTGAATATGTAAAATACAGTGCTGCCTGGCCCGAATGGGTGTTGACCGGTGCAGGCCTCGCCACTTTCTTCCTGTTCTTTACGCTGATGTCAAAATTTGTAACCGTTGTTCCGGTATCAGGATTGGAAGAAACCAATCATCACCACAATCATAAGCATGAACCGGTAGCTGTTAAAAAAGAAGAAGTACAACCCGCATAAAAAATCTTTTATGAAAAATGTTTTTAAAATAAACAATAAACAGAATTTCTTCAGGTCGTTGATTGTTTTAACCGGAGTACTCTTATTGCTCCAGGTTCCTTCTGCATCGTTTGCACAGGCAGATACTGTACAACAACCTATTACAGATACTACTGCCGTGCCTGCTGAAGAACCGGCCACAGCTGAGGAAGAGCCCTCACTTATATCTCCTTCTGTTTCTTTTCTCGGAGTGCAAAAAGCTGATAATAGTATTGATTTAAAAGTCACGTTGAAGGCCAAAGTAAAAGGATGGCCAATTAACCTGTATAAGATGAAGGTTACATTTTTCCAGGTGGTCAATGAAGAAAATACTGAACTTGGTTTTACTATTACAGACAATAACGGCAAAGCAGTATTTAATATAAAAGGCGATTCTCTGAAAACAGATGCCGAAGGAAAGCTTCAGTTCAAAATGGTTTTTGCCGGTAATAAATTAATGGAGCCTGCAGAAGAGGTTGTTGTATTCAAACGGGCAAGACTTGTAATAACCCCTGTAAAAGAAGATTCTCTGTTAACTGTGCAGGTAAAACTGGTAGATGTGGGTACAGGAACAGAAACTCCGATACCCGAAACAGCCGTTGGTGTTTTTGTAAAAAGATTATTCCTGCCACTCAAAGTAGGCGAAGGAACCACCGATGAAAACGGAGAGGCCTCTGTCGAATTTCCAGGTAACCTGCCCGGCGATGTTAAGGGCAACCTCACCCTGGTAGCCAAACTGGATGAGAACGAAACCTATGGTAACCTTGAGGCTTCTGTCATTCAGCAATGGGGTGTTCCTGTTTCTAATAAAATAGAAGATCAGCCAAGGGCTTTATGGAGCTCACATCCTCCCCTTTGGATGCTGATAACCTTTGTTGTACTGATGGTCGCTGTATGGGGCCACTATATTGTTATTATTTATGAATTGTTCCGGCTCAGAAAGGAACAGCCAAATGCAACAACGGATGCAACTAAAATATAAACCAACCATTCTATAACTAATACTAAAACAACAAACAATGAAAAAGAATGTATCTCTGCTGATAGTCGGCTTTATTGCTTTCGGCCTTTTTGCCTTTATACCTAAAAGCCTGGTTCAGGAGCCATGGCCAGTGCCAGATGCATATAAAAATAAAGTGAACCCTTTGAAAGGGAATGCCGAATCATTAGTTACCGGTAAAACACTATATAATCAGCATTGCAAATCATGCCATGGAACAAAGGGAAAAGGTGATGGTCCAAAAGCAGCCCAGTTAGATACTGAAAGCGGTGATTTTACCAAAGCATCTTTTCAGGCGCAAACTGATGGGGCGTTGTATTATAAAACTGAAAAAGGCAGAAAAGACATGCCTTCTTATAAAACTAAGATCCCCAATCCAAATGATATCTGGGCCATTATTAATTATATGAGAACGTTCAAATAGTTTTCTGATTCATTGAAGTAAACAAGCCAAAAGCTGTTTTAATAACAGTTTTTGGCTTTTCTGTTATCCGCTTAGGTCTGCTCAGATAAATTATCTTGCCGGGAGTAAAATTCTTGCGACTTTACAGAACGTTACATATTTATGGCAAATCCCCGCAAAGCAGCAGTTGGTTTTATCTTCATTACTCTTCTCATTGATGTGATGGGCTGGGGATTGATTATTCCAGTAATGCCCAAGTTGATTTCTGAGTTGAAAAACATTCCTGTAAACGAAGCAAGCCCTTACGGAGCATTGTTATTGTCTGTTTATGCTATTACTCAATTTGTATTTGCACCGCTAATCGGCAATCTGAGTGATAAATATGGACGCCGCCCTGTGTTGCTTTCTTCTTTATTGGGGTTTGGTATTGATTATGTTTTCCTTGCCTTAGCTCCTTCTTATGGTTGGTTATTTGTCGGTCGTGTTATTGCCGGAATTACCGGCGCCAGCTTCACTACTGCTTCTGCCTATATCGCCGATGTAAGCACTCCTGATACAAGAGCAAAAAACTTTGGCCTGGTTGGTGCGGCATTTGGATTGGGGTTTGTTATTGGTCCTGCCCTGGGTGGGCTTTTGGCCGGGCTTGGTGTAAGAGCTCCTTTTTATGCGGCAGCCGGACTTTGTTTAATTAATGCTTTGTACGGTTACTTTGTTTTACCAGAATCATTAAGCAAAGAAAATCGCCGTTCTTTTCAATGGAAAAGAGCTAATCCATTTGGCTCGTTACAGTTTTTGCGAAAGACAAAAGGCATTGGCAGTCTTGCCATTTGTTTTTTCCTGATTTATCTCGCTGCCCAGTCGGTACAGGGCAATTGGAATTTTTTCACTATTCATCGTTTTGGCTGGACAGAAGGTTTGGTTGGAATTTCTCTGGCAGTAGTTGGTTTGCTGGTCGGTGTGGTGCAAGGGGGCTTGATACGGGTTATTAATCCCAAATTAGGTAATGAAAAAAGCATATATCTCGGCCTGCTTTTATATTCATTGGGATTAATCCTTTTTGCTTTTGCCTCAGAAGGCTGGATGATGTTTGTTTTTCTAATTCCCTATTGTCTTGGGGGCATAGCCGGACCTTCTTTGCAAGCTACATTAGCACAACATGTGCCCCCGAATGAACAAGGGGAATTGCAGGGTGCGTTAACCAGTTTAATGAGCCTTACTACTATCGTTGGCCCATTGATCATGAATAACTTGTTTGAATATTTCACTACACCCAAAGCGCCTTTCTATTTTCCAGGGGTCTCTTTTCTGCTTGGGGCCCTTTTTATGCTAATGAGTGTATTTATCGCATGGAAAGTACTGAGCGGGGAACGCAAGCTGAAAGCAGCGGGCATAAATTAATTTCCGAGGTTTATTTTGTTCGTTAAAAACTAATAAAACTCATCCTTTTTTATGATATAAAGCATTCGCAATTAAACCGGGCTGGTGCATTTTTACATCGCTGAAATAAATTCTTCATTTCAGCACTAAGATTGCCTGCCTTTTTTTAAATTCCTGTTCAAATACCAACGTTATGACACAACAATCCAATTTTTTTACCATGGAAACGGCCCCTGCAAGGGAAGAACTTGAAACATGGGTAAATAATGTTTCTCTTTTTTGCGAAGCAACTGCTGTTCATTGGTGTGATGGTTCTAAAGAAGAATATGACCGTATATGCAGGCTGCTTGTTGATAAAGGAACTTTTATTCCATTGAATCCCGAAAAAAGACCGGACAGTTATGCCTGTTTCAGCGACCCCAGCGATGTGGCAAGGGTGGAGGACAAAACATTCATCTGTAGTTTGCGTAAAGAAAATGCCGGCCCTACTAATAATTGGATGGACCCTCTCGAAATGAAGAAGATTTTGGAAGGATTGATGAAAGGCTGTATGAAGGGTCGCACATTATATGTTATTCCGTTTTGCATGGGGCCACTTGGCTCTTCCTTGTCAAAATATGGTGTACAGATTACCGATTCGGAATATGTAGTGGTAAACACCCGTATCATGACCCGTATGGGAAAAGATGTGCTGCCTTACCTTAAAACGAAAGAATACGTAAAATGTCTTCACTCTATTGGTGCACCGTTGCAACCCGGCGAAAAGGATAAAACATGGCCCTGCAATCCTGATGTTAAATACATTTCTCATTTCCCAGAAGAAAGGTCTATCGTTTCTTATGGCAGCGGATATGGCGGTAATGCATTGATGGGTAAAAAATGTTTTGCCCTCCGTATTGCATCTACTATGGGAAGGGAAGAGGGCTGGCTGGCAGAACATATGCTCATCATGGGTGTTGAGTCTCCTGATAAACAAAAGACCTATGTTGCTGCTGCATTTCCAAGTGCCTGTGGTAAAACAAATTTTGCCATGCTGATCCCTCCTAAAGAGTTTGAAGGATGGAAAGTAACAACAGTTGGTGACGATATTGCCTGGATACATAAAGGAGAAGATGGCAGTCTGTACGCCATTAATCCTGAAGCCGGATATTTTGGAGTTGCTCCCGGTACAAACTATCAAACAAATTCTAATGCGATGGAAAGCATTAAGGCCAACACTATTTTTACAAACGTTGCAATTACTCCTGATAAGGATGTATGGTGGGAGGGATTGACAAAAGAAATTCCGGAGGGATTAACAGACTGGCATGGCAAACCGTGGGATCCAAAAAGCGGGAAGCCTGCAGCACATCCTAATTCAAGATTCACTGCACCGGCTTATCAGAATCCTGCTATTGATAAAGATTGGGACAATCCTAACGGAGTTCCCATTTCAGGATTCATCTTTGGCGGAAGAAGAAGCACTGGTGTTCCTTTAGTGTATCAATCTTTTAACTGGAATTTTGGTGTGTACCTCGCCACCACAATGGGCAGTGAAATGACTGCGGCTGCATTTGGTGAAATTGGTAAGGTTCGGCGTGATCCGTTTGCAATGTTACCATTTATGGGTTATCATATTGGCGATTATGTAAATCACTGGCTGCAGTTTGGCCGTGACCTGCCCAATGCCCCAAGAATTTTTGGAGTCAACTGGTTCCGCAAAGATGAGAATGGCAAATTTCTCTGGCCGGGCTTTGGTGAAAATATCCGGGCATTGAAATGGATAGTGGAACGCATCAGGGGAAAAGCCTCATCCGTAGAAAGCCCGATTGGCTGGATGCCGAGGTATGAAGATATCGACTGGACCGGGTTAGAAAATTTTACCAAAGAAGATTTTGCAAAGATCATGACCGTAGACCGGGAACCCGGTAAACAGGAGTTATTATCTCATGAAGAATTGTTTGAACGTATGTATGATAAGCTGCCTAAAGAATTTTTCTTTATGCGGGAACTGCTTCTCTCTGCCTTGTGGCGTTCACCCGAACGTTGGGGATTAGAACCCGAGAGAGGATGACCTCTGGTTGATTGCTTGTGTCTTTAGATCCATAAAGTGGTGGCAGGTATGTTACCTGCTGCCTGTTTATGGTGAATGCTGTACATTGTAACGAATACTTTTTATGCCCGAATGGTTACATGATCTTTTTACAAAAGCATCTATCGCCCAGTCCGTTATTATTTATGGGCTGGTAATTGCTATTGGCATCTGGATGGGCCGCATAAAAGTTGGCGGTATTTCATTAGGAATTACCTGGGTGTTGTTTGCCGGGCTTATCTTTTCTTACTTCGGTGTGGAGATTGATAAAAACACCGAGCATTTTGTAAAAGAATTTGGCCTCATTCTCTTTGTTTATTCTATAGGCTTGCAGGTTGGTCCCGGATTCTGGGCCTCGTTGAAGAAAAATGCATTGGCAAATAATTTACTGGCTTTCGCCATTGTTGCAACTGGTGTTATCATTACGATTATCCTTTACTCACTAAGTGGCAATAGTATTGCAGTGATGGCAGGAGTAATGAGTGGTGCCGTAACCAACACTCCCGGGCTTGCCGCTGCACAGGCAGCAGTTAGTGATCTGCATGTTGCTGTTGCTGACCGTTCTCTTATCACACTGGCTTATGCTGTTACTTACCCATTAGGTGTTTTTGGTATCATAGGTTCCTTATTATTATTAAAAAAAATATTCAGAATAAAAATTGATAAAGAGCAGGAGCTTCACCGAAAGTTGGGAGTATTGCGGGCCAACCGGCCTGTTTCTGTTCATCTGAATTTAGAAAACAAACAATTGATCGGCCAACCGTTGCGAAAACTTTTTGGATTATTAAAAGAACATGTAGTGGTATCAAGAATGTATCATAATGGTGAGATCATTACACCTACACCAGATATTATTCTTTCTGAAAATGATGTATTGTTGGTTGTCGCTTCGAAACAGGAAATGGAACAATTGAAATTACTAATCGGGCCTCCCGGCAGCATGAACCTGAAAACAGCAAAAGACAGCGATCTTATTTCAAGACATATTGTAGTAACCAGGTCTTCTGTTACACACAAACGGCTGGGAGATATTCCAGAATTACATCAGCAAGAATTTACACTTACCCGTTTAAGCCGTGCCGGTATTGAAATGGTACCCCATGGTGATATCTTCCTGCAACTGGGCGATACTGTAAAAGTAGTTGGGACGGAAGAAGGAGTGCAACAAGTGACAAAAGCATTAGGCAATTCATTAAAGAAATTAGAGGTACCCGATCTTGCCCCTATCTTTATGGGCATTGTATTGGGAGTTATTCTTGGAAGTATCCCTTTTCATTTCCCCAACATGCCTGTGGCAGTAAAGATCGGCATGGCAGGTGGCCCGTTAATTATTGCATTAACATTAAGCCGGTTTGGTAATCTTTTTTACCTGAATAATTATACCACCAACAGTGCCAACCTGATGATACGGGAGTTGGGTATTAGTTTGTTCCTTGCCAGTGTAGGATTGAGCAGTGGTAAAAATTTATCTGTTGCTTTTGCAGATGGCAGTGGATGGATGTGGATAGGAATGGGAATAATTATAACTGTAGTTCCGTTATTGCTGATTGGGTTTATTGCTCATAAGTATTTCCGGAAAACTTACTTTGAAGTATGCGGTCTGCTTGCAGGAGCTTCCACCGACCCGCCGGCACTGGCGTTTGCAACCAAACTTGCCGGCAGTGATATTCCTTCTGTTACTTATGCAACTGTATACCCCCTGACCATGATTTTACGGATAGTAGCTGCACAGTTATTAATACTCCTGCTGATGTAGGTTACTTCACAGCAGCCTTTAATGCTTCTACCGTTTTCTTTTCACTGCCCGTAAATATTTTATCATTCATGATAACTACGGGCCTTTTAAGAAATGTATATTCTTCCAGTATGAACTTCCGGTAATCTTTTTCATCCAGCTTTTTGTCTTTTAAGCCCAGTTCTTTATACTTCAGTGCTCTGCGGCTGAATAATGCTTCGTAGCTGCCTGTCATTTTCTTCATTTCGTCTAACTGGGCCGGAGTTATTTTTTCAAATTTTATGTCCTGCATAACAAACCCCTTTTTATCAATCGCTGTTTCTTTGATAATAGCCTGGCAGGTAGTGCAGTTTCCGAGATGATAGATTTTTTTCATATTTCTACTTCGTTATTAGCCGTTACCGGGTTCATTAAGTTTTAAAATGTTTACCTTGTAACCTTAATTGATGTTATGGGCAAAGATGAAGTTTTCAGGGATGAAATAGAAAAAGCAAGTGATTTTAAGTTTGGTGAAAATGTGGCTAAAGTGTTCGACGACATGGTGAACCGTTCGGTTCCTTTTTACGGAGAGATACAAAGAATGATGGCTGAACTGGCAGCCGATCATGCCCGGGAAGAAACTTTTGTATATGATCTTGGCTGCTCGACCGGTACCACTATGATTGGTATGAACACCATGGTAAACCAGCAGATCAAGTTTATCGGAGTGGACGACTCGCAGGAAATGCTGGATAAATGCAAATCCAAACTGATGGAGCTGGGTTTTTCCCGGCCCTATGAGCTGCGTTGTGCTGACCTTGGACAAGGAGTAAAAATTGAAAATGCTTCAGTTGTTGTATTGTGCCTTACCCTTCAGTTTGTAAGACCTATTTACAGAGAGCAGGTTCTAAAAAATATTTATGACGGTTTAAACCCCGGTGGGGTTCTGATACTGGTGGAAAAGATACTGGCAGAAGAAAGTGATTTTAACCGTGACTTCATTGATTACTATTATAACTACAAACGACGCAATAATTACAGCGAGATGGAGATCTCACAAAAGAGGGAAGCTTTGGAAAATGTGCTGGTGCCTTATAAATTAAGTGAGAACATCACCTTACTCCGCGACAAAGGATTCTCACATTGCGAAGTCTTTTTTAAATGGTATAATTTCGCCGGCCTTATAGCTGTAAAAAATAAGTAATGGTAGGTATCGGCAATTTCTTCTTTAAGTATCGCAACTGGATATTCATTCTCTTTTACGGAGCCCTGTTCATTCCTTCATGGCCCTTGTTTTCCCGGGAGCAATTTGGAAACTCTTATTATATCTGGCCAATTGGTATCGGGTTATTCATTACCTGTCTCGGACAACTGATCCGTGGGTTAACGATCGGGCTTGCGTATATCATTCGGGGTGGTAAAGAAGGAAAGCCCTATGCTGAAGGGTTGGTGACAGAAGGAATTTTCAATCATTGCCGCAATCCCTTGTACGTTGGTAATATACTGATGCTGCTGGGTGTGGGCATTCTTGCCAATTCATTAGTATATGTTGCCATTGTTATCCCGATATTTCTATTCATTTACCAGGCTATTGTACTGGCCGAAGAGAATTTTCTTCGGGGAAAGTTCGGGGCCGGCTTTGATGCCTATTGCAAAAAAGTAAACCGCTGGTTTCCTAACCTGGGGGGCATTGGTAAAACATTTGGCCGTATGAGCTTTAACTGGAAACGCTGGATACTGAAAGAACATACCACACAATTCATCTGGTTAATTGGTATCGCACTGCTGCTTATTATTAAACTACCCGGAACTGACCGGATATGACAAACAATTCAGGAATATCCTGCTGGGAGTGATTCTTGGTGCTTTGCTTCTCATTTATGTGCTTATCCGCTACCTGAAAAAAACAGGAAAATTTAAAGAATAAACCCTTCGAAATCAGCTATTGCCGCTGTTTCCCGCCTTCGTAAACAATCGCAGTCGAATCTTGTTATTTTTGTGCATTAATCAATGAGCTATGATCAAAACAGGTAACCCTATTATCAGCATCTATACTGAGATGACGCCCAACCCGGAAACGATGAAGTTTGTGGCTAACAAACTTTTATACCCGGGCAAGAGCATTGATTTCCCGGATGCTGAAAGTGCAAAACCTTCGCCATTGGCTATTGAGTTGTTTGGCTTTCCATTTATTAAAGCAGTATTCATTGCCAGTAATTTTGTAACACTTACAAAAACAACAGAAACTGACTGGCAGGATGTGATCCCTTCTATTCGCCAATTCTTAAAAGAATACCTGGAAGAAGGAAAAGCAGTGGTCAATGATGAGGAAGTAGCGGCCGTAAAACAAACCAGCAGTAATGAGGTGGCCGCCGATGATGACGATGTGGTAAAAAGGATCAAAGAGCTTTTGGATAATTATGTTCGCCCCGCAGTAGAGATGGATGGTGGTGCGATACAGTTTAAAAGTTATGAGGCCGGTACAGTTAGCCTTGCCATGCAGGGAAGCTGCAGCGGCTGTCCTTCATCAATGATCACACTGAAAGCTGGTATTGAAGGAATGATGAAGCGGATGATACCGGAAGTGAAAGAAGTAGTGGCGGAAGCGGAATAAAAAGAACTGCTATTTACAGGATTTAACTGGAAAGCGGCCGATGGCCGTTTTTTATTTTCTGTAACCAAATCGGTTTTAGTTCTTTTTCCAAATAACATTTCTTTCTTTCAAATAGTCCATCACAAAATCAAAGCACTCTTTGTTTTTCCCAACCAACTCCGGCGGAAATACTCCTTTCTCTGTAAACATTCCTTTTGCAATTAAATTAACAGCAGCTGTACAAGTGTAACCTGTTGTTCTTGCCATCGAAGATGTTTTACTAACCGGATCATATCGGTCCAGCAAAGTATATTGAATTGATCTGCCCTCCCCGTTTACAATTACTTTCATCACCGTAAACTCTTCTTCTTCCGGACCAGGTTTCCATTCGTTTACCAGTAGTTTTGAGGTAAAGTCTAAAGGAGTAATATCAGCTTCTTTAATTCGCAGTGGCGTTGTATCAAAAAAACCTGCCTGTTGTAAAGCAATAATTAAATCAATATGACCGGGATACCGCAAAGTCTTTTCTTTCATATCAGGGATATGGCCCATCGTATAGATCAATGAACGAAGTCCGTCGGTGTTGAATGCTTCGAGTTCTCCCACCTCATCAAATCGCATCAGTTCTCTTTCACTTAATGCTGGTTTAGTAACGATCTTACCCTGCTCAACCAATCTTGCCGGACGGATATATTCCTGTATCACATCCACCGGGGAAAAAGGTGCTTTATAATAAAAAGGAGGTTTCGGGTGCTGCGGCAGGCCTCCTACATAACATTCAAAGGAACTGATCTTCATTTCTTCGTTATACCGGCCGATAATAAAATTGCTGACTCCGGGTGCCACGCCACAATCTGTGATAACTGTTACCCTTTTTTTTCTGGCCAGGGCATCCAGTTGCAACGCATCTTCCGGAAAGAAAGAAATATCCACAACATTCTTTCCGGCATTAATAACAGCTTCCAGTGTTCTATAACCCATAAAACCAGGAACTGCAGTAACCACCAGGTCAAAAGGAGTTAACCAGTTATTATATTCCTCATACCGGGAGAGGTTGGCTGCGATGGTTTGCACGGAATTATTCCTGCCTTGTAGTTCCGCAAGGTTACCGGCATTGAGGTCAAATGAAGTAACAGCATGATCTTTGGCAAGATCTAAAGCAATAGCCCGGCCCACCATTCCGGCACCTAATACAGCAATCGTCATGTATCAATAATTAGGATGCAAATTTACGACGCAGGCGGCTGTTACTTTTTATTTCTTCTTCCCTGCAGGATTTTATAAAAACTGCGGCTGCGGATCTCTTCAACCGTTAACCCGGTTGCGGTGGCTTCTTCTTCGGTGATGGCACCGCAGTTCATTGCTTTTAAAAAGAAATTCAGCAGGCCTTGCCCGGTTGCTGCATCATCAAAAATATCGCCGGTTAGTGTGGAGATAGCAGCCCGGTCAACAAAAGTCTTTAACCGATAAGTGGCATCGTCAATACTGCTTAAAAAGAAATTATAGGTGGCTGCATATCGCATGGGTAACTGTGCCGGGTTCAGGTCCCAGCCCTGGTAAAAACCGTTGATGAGGGAATGCATGCTATGGTTGTACCCGACACGCCATGCATTGTGCACCGATTGCCGGTTCTCCTTTAATTGCTTTGCGGTCAGATCATCTCCACGATGCGGGGCAACCGGCATTACGTTCGTAGCACCATCTGATAAAAAAATTCCTGTTCCTCCTAATGCCACTTTGGTCATATGATGGGCAAAATCACAAACAGGATGTGCCATAGTTTGATACTTAGCTGTAATACCACAAGATGCCGTATAATCATAGGTGCCGAAGTGTGCAGCTATTAAACGTCCTTCGCCTGCCCGGATAATCTTCATCAGCGGATTTCTTCCTTCATCATCCATAATGATCTGAGTAGCCTCGACCATTGTTTCCATTTTCAATGTTCCGGGGGCTAAGTTGTTTTTCTTTTCTATGATCTCAAGGAACCGGACCATGGTAGTTACCTGTTCCGGTATTGTTACCTTAGGCAACATCACAACAAAATTATCCGGAAGCCTGCCCCTGGTTTTTTCTAGTAAGGTTGTAAGGAAAATATCCATTGTTCTTACACCCCTGTTCTTCAGATCTTCAGTAAAGGGTTTGATGCGGATGCCAATAAAAGGAGAAATTGTTTTTTCGTTCATTCCCATGGCCAGTTCGCCGGCGGCGTTGATCGCAGTAGCATCCTCTTCATCATCAGGGCGGTTGCCAAAGCCATCTTCAAAATCTATCCTGAAGTCCTCTACTGCTTCTGTTTGCAGTTTATGTATGATCTTGTTGTAAATAGTATAAGAAAGCCAGGCAGGGTGTTGCCTTCTTTTTGCTTCACCCATTTTATTCAATTTCTTAATAAGTTTATCTGCTTTCTTTTCATCGTCGGGAAGTTTGTCGCTCCCTTCAAATTTCAGCACTTTGGCCAAGGTGATGAAATCGGGTGAATAGGTTTGTAAGCTTTTCAATGCGATGTCGCCCATCTTTATACAAGTGTCAGACTTGAAGAGGTTAGCACCGCCATAAACAGTATGAACCGGTTGCCTGTCTGGTTTATCGCCGGGATAAGTATGCTGGAACTTAAGATTGGCTGTCTTAAGGGAGTTAAGCAGTATTTCTTTTTCGATGTCTGCAATGGAAAAATTCATGGTAATGTTTTTAGTAACACGAAGAACACAAAGTAAACACAAAGATCACTATGAATTTTTTATATGAACCTTCTTTAATAGCCGTTTAAAACTCTTTTGATCCCATTTTTTAATAACACGGTTCGAAAATTAAGTATAAGGCCGTGTCGCAAATCCAGAAACCTGAGATAAGTAAGGAGTTGTGCCACATGGATGTCGGCTATGGTTTCGATATTCTTTGTGTCAACAATTATTTTTCTTTCGACAACCAAATCAGCCCTGTAGCCACACTCCATCTTTATCTCTTCAAAAATAACGGGAATTGGTTTTTCTGTTTCCACGAACAACCCCCTTTGTCGCAGCCGGTATGCCAAACAGGTTTGGTAAACATTTTCAAGCATTCCCGGACCAATTGTCTTATGTATATGAAATGCCTCATCAAGTATAATTTTTATCAAATCCTCTTCGCCCATTTCTGTAATTTAATTGTGTTCTTTGTGACCCTTAGTGGCCTTTGTGTTCCATCTTCCTCAGGAGCCCCGGTAAGTGGAATAACCGAACGGGTTCAGCAACAGCGGCACATGGTAATGTTCATTGCCTGTTATTGTAAATGTTATTTCGACAAAAGGGTAAAATGTCTGAACTCCCTGTTTCTCGAAATATTCCCTGGTTTCAAATTTCAGTTTATAAATACCCGGAGCAAGTACAATATCCTTTTGAAGCAGGTCAGGTATTCGTCCATCCGCATTAGTTGTTCCAATAGCGATCTCCCGCCATTCTTCCGGATGATGCTGAAATAAAAAAACAGCAATTCCCTGTGCCGGTCTTCCTTTTGAGGTATCAAGAATATGTGTGGTCAGCTGGCTCATGCTAATAAGTTTTTGCAAACGCAGTTTAGTTATTTTATTTTGTTCTTCTGCCGCAACCCTTATTTCCTCTTCAGGTTTGTTTGCTAATCTTGATTGCAGGATGGCCAGCATCTCTTCTGCTGACTTTCCGGTGGCACAAACAATAAAGATATAGCCGAATTTCTCCTCATACAAGCGGTTGCCCTCTGCAAGTGCTTTGATCGTTTCTGATGCCGCCGTATTCACAGCGACTTGCTCACCCGATGCCCACTCAGCGGTGGAAGCAAATTTTTTTGTCAATGATTCTGCATCTCCAATTTTAGGGTGATGAGAAAAAGCTTCTTTCCAGTCGTCTTCACTGCATTCATGCCACATAGCTTCGGCTTCATCTAATATATCCTCCATACTATCAGCCGGAAAATAAGTTGCCATCATCTTTACCCAGGTAGAAGAGCCGCAGCATCTTGTCAGCTCTTCTTTAAGCTGATGATTATCCAGTGTATTGAGTTCTGCTAATGTCATAGTTTCTTAATTCAGGATTCACGACTGATCTTACCCCACAACCGCATTCTGCTTACCCCGCCATCCGGGAAGATCGAAAGCCTTACATGAGTGAAAGGGCCCTTATTAACTATCTCGTCCTGGAAGAAATGTTCATGGTCGGCGCTAAGTTTCGATTGAGGCAGTATGGTTGTCCACTGAACAGCATCGCTGTCCAGTTTGCTTTCATCTTTGTAGGCTATATCACATCCTTCAATCAAACAGCTATCCGGATAATTACCCTTAAAGTGACAGGTATCTACGAGTATCTTTTCAATCTTTCCTTTGTGTGCTAAACGAACGATCACCCAGTCCCTGTTATTGGGAGTACGGTTCCGTTTTGTTTCCCATCCATCACCCATGTTAATACCACGGCCCGGCATGATGAGGTTTTCCATATGAGAAAAGAACATATCGTTGCAGAGAATAGCTTTGGCGCCGTTTGTTGCATCAGCGAGGTTGAGTATCTCCCGGCCATCCACATTACTCCAGTCCTTATACACTTCTCCGTATACTTTTAACCGGGCCACTCCGCCATCCGGATAGATATGCAGGCGAAGGTGAGTATAAACGTCATGATCATCTATCTCAAAAAAATTTTGCGAGCCGGGTTGCAACGTAGATTTAGGAACGATCGTTTTCCAGTGCAGGTTCTCAAAATCTATATTCTCCATGGGAGGATGGTTCACAGCTTCGACAGATGCAAAAGGCGGATGATTACCGAGGAAGTGGTTGGTGTCTATATCTATTCCGTATATCTTTCCGGAGGCAGCCAGCTGAACAATGCACCAGTCGTTACCTTCTGTCCTTTTCCGGCGGCTTTCCCATCCGTCCATCCATTTACCACGGTCAGTGTATTTATCAGGAATAAAAATGCCCCGCCCCGGTTTCAGCAGGTTTTCTTTTTCAGCAAAGAAGTCATCTGTACAAAAGAGAACCTTGCCTCCGAGCCGTTCAGCGGCAAGGTCGGTCAGGTGGGTGAAAGCTGGTGCTGCGATACTATTCATACTATAAGATATGGCCTTTATTCAAATGTAAAAACTTTCCGTGTCTCAAATAACCTTCTCTGACCGCCGAGCCATGTTTGCTTTACCACGCCGTACAATTGTTCGCCCAGGTAGGGAGTTATTTTATGGCGGTGATGAATAATATCCTGTGTTACCATGAACTGTTCCTCAGGATTCCAGATCACAAAGTCAGCATCATATCCCCGTTCAATTCTCCCTTTGTTTTTTAAACGGGGAAGCAGGGCTGGTTTCTCACAAAGCCACCTGGCCATGTCAGTTAAAATGCTGCCATATTTCTTTGTTGCCGTCCACAATGCCGGCAAGGCAAACTGAACAGAAGAAATGCCGCCCCATGCTTTCATAAAATTACCTGATACAATCTCTTTCATTTCAGGGGGAGCCGGTGAATGATCAGTAGCTACAAAATCTATAATACCAAATTTTAAAGCCTGTGACAGCATAAAGTTATTTTCCTGTTCCCTTATCGGCGGCGCACATTTATATTCGGTTCTTCCATCAGGAATTTCTTCTGCATTAAAATATAAATAATGCTGGCTTGTCTCCACCGTCAATGGCAAACCCTTTTGTTTTGCGTTGGCAATCTGTTCAATTGAGTCTGCAGAAGACAAGTGGACGATATGTGTACGGCAATTGAATTCTTCACAGAGACGTATCATCAGGGCAATTGCATTGTCTTCCCATTGTTTGGGACGGGATGACAAATATTCTGCATAGGAACGATCATCTCCCTTCGGCAGGTTCAGGCTGGCATCATCCAGTTCGCAGTGTACCAATAATGGCAAATCATGTTTAGCGATGAGGGGCATCGCCTTTCGCAGGTCTTTTTCTGTTACATTGGGAAACTCATCTATGCCCGAATGGGTAAGAAAGGCTTTAAAACCCAGTACTCCTTTTTCTATCAGTGGTTCAATTTCGTTTTCGTTCCCGGGGATGATACCGCCCCAGAAACCACAGTTAGTATGCAGTTTTCCTGCTGTTGCTTTTATCTTTTCATCAAATGCTTTAGCTGTAGTGGTGACCGGTGATGCATTCAATGGCATTTCCACCAACGAAGTAATGCCGCCGGCAAGGGCGGCTTTGGTGGCTGTATCAAATCCTTCCCATTCAGTTCTGCCGGGTTCATTAATGTGAACATGCGGGTCAACAATGCCAGCCATCAATACATCGTCACCCACATCCGTAACAGGGAAATCGCCATGCGGTAATTCGGTTACCACATCAATGATCTTTCCGTCCTTTATTAATACAACAGCCCTTCTGATACCACCGGGAGTGATGGTCCTGTTACTTAATATGGCTGCATCAATAGTCAAGCGTTACATAGTTACCGGTGAATCTATAAAATTAATGAAAACAATTTTCTACTTTGAGGATTGGTTTCCCGGAGAGACACAAAGAAAATGCCTGCTATACTGCTTATATTATTTTCCTGCATACTTGTCATGCTTATTGTAATGACCTACCGGGTGCATGCCATTACCAAAAAGGAAACGGATGAGGAACTGAAGGAAAAGACCGGGTTAATACAAACCTGGCTGTATACTGCCATCATCTTTATCACCATTGCCTGTATCACCTGCATTTACTGGATGGTGAAAGGCACGGTATACGAAGGTCACCTGATGGAGTGGCTCAATATAGCAGTAAGGGTGATGCATATCACATTCGGCATTGCATGGATAGGTGCTTCGTTCTATTTTGTTTTCTTAGAGAATGCTTTGAACAGAACGGAGAATGTAAGAGATGAGCTGGCCGGAAACCTCTGGGCCGTACATGGTGGTGGTTTTTATTATTTAGAGAAGTATAAAACAGCCCCGAAAAGCATTCCAAAACATCTTCACTGGTTCAAGTACGAGGCCTACTTTACCTGGGTGTCGGGTTTTGCATTACTGTTCATCATTTATTATTTCAATGCGTCGGCAATGATGATTGATAACAATGTGCTGCAACTAAGTACGGTGCAGGCTATTGGTATCAGCATTGGCTCTTTTATTGCTGGCTGGATATTGTATGACCTGCTTTGTAAGTCTCCGCTGCGCAAACAACCCATACTTTTTGCACTTACCGGTATTATTATATTAGTTGGTTTTGCTTATTTCTACAGTCATGTGTTCAGTGGCCGGGCCGCCTTCATTCATTTTGGTGCGATGATCGGCAGCATCATGGTGGCGAATGTGTTCTTTGTCATCATTCCATCGCAGAAGGCGATGGTGAAGGCGGCGAAGAACGGTGAACTGCCCGACCCACAGAAAGGAAGGAATGCATTGTTCCGTTCGATACACAATAACTACTTCACCCTGCCGGTATTGTTTGTGATGGTGAGTAATCATTTCCCCAGCACATTTGGCAACAAGTATCAATGGATGGTGTTAGCGGCGATCAGTATTGGCAGTGCCGGTATCAAACACTGGCTGAACCTGCGGGAGCAGGGAAGGCTGAGTGTATGGATCATGCCGGCATCGGTCATTGTATTACTGGCTGTTGCTTATGTTACTGCACCGCAAGCTGCCAACACCAACTGCTCCACTGTTAGTTTTGCAGAAGTGAATGCCATCATTCAGCAGCGGTGCATCAGTTGTCATTCCTCCAAACCTTCTGATGATGTGTACACGGCTCCGCCTAACGGAGTGAAGTATGATACGCCACAGGAAATAGCAGCCAAAAAAGACCTTATTATGCAGCGGGTGGTGGTTACCAAAACAATGCCGCAGAACAACAAGACCAATATGACACCGGAGGAACGGGATGTGATACGGTGCTGGATCGAACAGGGATCCCTTCTGAAATAAGAGTATTTTTGTAACCTTCACCGTAAAATTACAGCCCTCTAAAAAAGAGTAATTATTGGATTGCACAGGCACGGGATATTTATTCCCTTTGTAGTGTCCAATATCCACTTGTATGAAACTAATGATGTACCTCGGCAATGACCTGATTGAGTCGGTCCCTATCAATGTCCAGGATCTTAAAATTCCCGGTTACCTCGGTAAATTCAAACGGAACCTGAAACTCAAGTACGATGAGTTATTGAAAACATCTCCTGAACCGCCGGAGTTTTTGGTCTTTAACCCGGAAGTAAAGCCGGAGTTACCTGCTGCCGATAAACATTAAATCACCTGCACACTCCTTTCCACGAAAGCAGTAAGGTCGGCACCCTTTAATAATCCCTGTGCCAGCATGGCAAGATCGAAAGCCTGTTTGGCCATAGCAGTTTGCTGTGCTTCATCAGCGCTGAGCAGTTTGGTGATGAGTTTATGATTGGCATTGATGGCCACTTTATAATTATCCGGCATACTGCCATAGAAGTTCATACCACCACCGAGGCGGCTCATGTCCTTCATCCTGCGCATCCATTCTTCCATCGTAATAGTGACCGGCATGGCATCAGCCGAGAGACTTTCCACTTCCACCTTCATGGCCGGGTTGCTGATGGCTTTATCGAATATGCTTTTTAGTTTACTGATCTCATCCTCTGTCAACTGATGTTTTTCAGTGTCGTCTTTTACAATCAGTTTATCTATCACATCGGCATCCACTCTTTTCAGTGATGTTTTTTCCAGCTTTGTTTCCAGGTGGTGAATGAAGTGGGTATCGATCGGTGAGTTCATCAGCAGCACATCATACCCTTTCTTTGTGGCTGCCTGTATATAACTGTCCTGTCCTTCGGGGCTGGGGGTGTAGAGATACACCAGCTGCCCGTCCTTGTCTGTCTGAAAGTCTTTAACCTTGATACTGTATTCTTCCAGGGTGTATGTTTCCTTATTGGTATTGCCAAGCAATAAAAATTCTTTGGCCTTCTCATAGAACTTCTCATCAGACAGGGCACCGTACTTGACAAAGATGCCGATATCATCCCACTTCTCTTCGTACCCCTTGCGGTCTTTCTTAAAGAGTTCACTTAGTTTGTCGGCCACTTTGCGGGAGATATAACTGTTGATCTTTTTTACATTGCTGTCGGCCTGCAGGAAGGAACGGCTTACGTTCAATGGGATGTCGGGTGAATCAATGACGCCATGCAGCAGCAATAAGAATTCCGGTACAATGTCTTTTACTTCGTCGGTGATGAATACCTGGCGGCTGAAGAGTTTGATCTTGTTCTTCTGTACCTCAAAATCATTCTTCAGTTTGGGGAAGTAGAGTACACCGGTAAGATTGAACGGGTAATCCACATTCAGGTGGATCCAGAAGAGTGGTTCTTCTGCAAAGGGATAAAGCTCCCGGTAAAAATCCAGATAGTCTTCATCTTTCAGATCAGCCGGCGCTTTGGTCCAGATGGGATTGGTGTTGTTGATGATATTATCAACTTCTACTGACTTGTACTTTGTCTTGCCCTCTTCATCTTCACCATCGGGCACGGACTCTGTCTTTGTACCAAACTGTACCGGCACGGGAAGGAACTTTGCATACTTGTTCAGTATCTCTTCAATGCGGTGTTCCTGTAAAAACTCTTCTGACTCTGCATTGATGTAAAGGATAACATCTGTACCCCTTTCAGTGCGACTGCCTTCTGTTATCTCAAAGGAAGTGCTGCCATCGCAGACCCAGCGGGCCGGTTCGGCACCTTCTCCATACGATAAGGTTTGTATCTCCACTTTATCTGCCACCATGAAGGCGGAATAGAAACCAAGACCAAAGCGGCCGATGATCTCGTTGGCATCTTTAGCTTCTTTGAATTTCTCCATGAACTCGGTAGCACCGGAGAAGGCCACCTGGTTAATGTATTTCTTTATCTCTCCGGCTGTCATACCGATACCGCTATCGGAGATGGTGATGGTCTTAGCGGCTGCATCCACGGATATTTTTACTTTCAGGTCGCCGAGGTCTTTACCATAATGACCCAATGTGGCGAGACGTTTTACTTTTTGCGAAGCATCCACCGCATTACTCACCAGTTCCCGGAGGAATATCTCATTATCGGAATAGAGGAATTTCTTAATGATGGGGAAGATGTTCTCGGTATTGATGGAAATAGTTCCTTTCTCCTGTACCATTTTATTTAATTATGAATGATGAGAGTTGAATGATGAATTTCGGGTTGCAAGATAGCAACAGCCGTTCCAACAGAGGGGTTGTTGCCAGATTGACAGGGATTGTATAAATGAACTTAAATAGCTAATCACCGCAGGTCATGCGGTGATTGAGGCCATTATTCGCCGCAAAAGGAAATAATCTCCGCAGATTATGCGGTGATTAAGGTAGTTATTCACCGCAAAGGTCGTTGGCCGGCCAGCCTATCTTTTCGAAAATAACCAGAAGCTGACTGATGGAATACTTGTAGCCCCGCCTCGGGCCCAGCTCATCCCGGTACGGACGGAGCCATGCATAAAGTACTTTCCTGCTGACGCCGTACGCTGCAGCAAGCCGGGTGTGGGTACAGGGTTTTACGACAAAGTCTTTAGAGGGTTCATTTTTTACCATGACGAAAGTTTTAGTAACCGGCTGAAGCCGGAGGGTTCTGAAAGGGAACGGCAGGGAACAGATTGATGAACTAAGTATGGCTGTGGTATGGCTCATCTATGGCCCATCTACGGCTGAGCCCCGTACCTGGTATGGCTGCTGTACCGTTGCTCCGTATCCCCTTACTGTCCGGAAGACAAATATAGTGGCGGGCCGGAAGCCGGTGGCCGGTCTGGAAAGGTTTGTGCATGAAGTTGCATTAAGATGCAGGAAAAGGAACAGAATCCGGGTGATGGCTGACCCGGGAGATGCTATTCATTCTAATTACTCAGACCATTTTATCCTTATGGTTTGGGCAGCGTTTTAAAAGTCAGCTGGTTTCCATACACCACCGTGCCATCGTTGTTCTTTACATAGGCCCTGATGTAGTAAGTGGTGTTCCAGGTAAGACCCTTTACTCCGACATTGAATTGCTTGGGTTTTTCTGAATTCAGCAAGATGACTGGAACGGATAAGGGAATATCTATCTTGGAAGGAGTAGTTGGATTGCCTGTTAAATTCAGGCAAACACCCGCCTTCGCCATATTATTACCAGCAATGGTGAAGAAACATTTTACACTGGTCATGGTTATATCCGTCACTTTATCGGTTTTGATGGAAGTAACATTATGCCGGACGTTATTTTTTGTTGTCAGCGCAGTTGTAAGCAACAAGACGCTTAGTGCAGCGGGTATTATCAATAGCTTTTTCATATGCTGAAATTTTATCGTGTACGAATAACTGTAAAAGCCCGTCCGTTTCAG
This sequence comes from Chitinophagaceae bacterium, assembly GCA_037045605.1. Classification (GTDB taxonomy): domain Bacteria; phylum Bacteroidota; class Bacteroidia; order Chitinophagales; family Chitinophagaceae; genus JJ008. The sequence continues at coordinate 115,714 of JBAOHK010000013.1, forward strand.
CATGGAAGAGGAGTAACGAAAGAGCTTTTATTTTCTTTATTAAAGGTAGAACAGGATATACCCCTTAAGCGAATATGCCTGATAGTTTATAATATGATTCTTATCATACTGTAACTATATAATTAAAATGGTTCAGGTTGTAAATACAGGAGCACAACGAACACAACGAAAAATGCAGCACCAAGAACACAATGAGGGTATTGGTTATCTCCCACAGTTGGGCTTTCAATACAAAATGGTCCGTGACAACACGGACCATTTTTGTACAAAGGTGATTTCTGTTTATTACAGGAACGGGTTGCCCCATTTTGTATCGGTGTACATATTGTTTCCGGATAATGTTCTTAGAAAAGCAACGATAGCACTCATTTCCGCACCACTCATGTTCAGCTGCTGTCCCATACCGCCGGGTGTAAGCCTTGGATCAAGGTTGGTATTACCCGGTGCGATGTTGATAGTGTTATAATGCCCCACTGCATTTTGCAGGGTGAGGAGGTTGCCGGTGTGCATGAGCGGCCCGTTCTGTAGGCCGGTATTATTCACAAGATCCCGCAGACTGGGAGCCCTGGTAACGGTAATATCAATTCCGCCGCCGGGTGTTATCCTGCCGATGATGCCGTTGTTCCTTGAATTAGGGTCAATATCAAATTCGGGAGCATTGTGGCAAGCATTGCAACCGACACCGCCGCCGGTGCGTACACCACCGGGACCAAATACCGGGGCGCCTATGAAAAGTTGTTTGCCCTGGTTTTCCTGTGCGGTAAAGTTGGGAAAGGGCTGACCATCGTTTGGTACCAACGCCCTGCCCGCATCATACCGGGAATCGAAGGACTGGATGCTTCTTACAAACTGGGCCATACATTCCTGCATACGGGCCTCGGTAACGGTGATGTCGCCATATACGAATTTGAACAGCTCATTATAGTATTTGATGGCCTGCAGTTTGGTGAGCAGGTCGGCAATGCCGGGTCTTCCGGCCTGTCCGCTGAAGCCCATTTCTGCATGGTCCTGTATGGGTTTGGTGGTTTGTTGTTCGAGAGTAGCGGCCCTTTCGTCCCAGAAGAATTTTGTTTCTACGGCAAAACGGGCATTGACCAACCGCATGGAATGCCGTGCTGTGGTACCGCCGGCGACACCTTTGCTGGCAATAGCTGTATCGCTGAAAGCAAATTGCTGTTTGTGGCAACTGCCGCAGGAAACAGAGTTATCAATACTCAGGCTTTTATCGTAGAACAGCACCCGGCCGAGGGTAGCTTTTGCATTGGTGATGGGGTTGCCGCCGGTGTTGTCTTTTACGGGGTTCAGGTAGGGCGGCCTGGTTTGCCCGGCATAATTGGCCAGGTTGTTCGGGTCAATATTAGTACCAAAGGCCACTTTAATGGCTGCATAGGGGTCGGTGGTGCCGCCGGAGCCGCTGTCTTTTTTAGAACAGCTGATGGCGATGATGACAAGGGCAACAATGGCGGAAAAGGTGGTGGCAATTCGGTTCATACGTCAAGATTAAGGTGCTAAGTAAGTGTTTTCTGACTATAGTTTTATATGATTGGTTTAGGCCGGGCCAGAGTTTATTTTAGTGATATGCAGCAAAAAACATATTAAATGCCGGGCGGCAACTGTATGGACGCATGGGGAAATGAAAATCCTTCTTTGGGGGCTCTTTTCCCTTAACTATTATCATCATAACTGATGAAGCAGGTCATTGGAACAGGCGGGTTTTTGTTCCACCTTCAGCAAAACTCTTTTTATGAAACGTATAGCAGCAGGACTGTTTCTGCTGACAGTTCTCCCCCTTGTTTCCTTTTCGCAGCAGGAATACAAAGGAACGGTAACACTGATACCAAAAGGCCCCGATTTCAACGCAGCCTATTATATCAACAAAATAAGCATGAAGGTGGATGCCGGAGGCACGGCTGTGCTGACGGCGAACATGAAGTTTGGTCCTAAATCAGACCCCGGAGATTATATAGCCTTTACCGGTTCCATCACCGGTACATTCGATGGTAATGAACTTAGTTTAAGCGGACCACTTAACCAGGCCATGCAGGATGGAAAGCGGTTTATAGAAGAAGCTGTGACCACAAGGGTAAGCGGACAAAAACAGGGTGATGAGATAACCGGCACTTTTTATATGCGGTATGACGGGAAGGAAGAATCAACCGTGACATTTGTTTTACGCCCTGGTGAAATGGTGCCCGAACTGCTGTTTCCCTTAGGCAAAAGCCCCAAAGTATTTGATAAGGGCTGGTTATTTGGCGCATCGTTCAAAATAACTGGTAAGGATAATGAAGAGATTGACCTCACCGAACAAATAGTATGGAGCGGCAGCGGCAGTTTTGAACCGGATAAAGGAGCCAGCAGCCGGCCGGTGTTCAACAGTGTGGGTGAAAACAAGATCATCCTCACTGCAGAGTATGAAGGAAAAAAATACAGCAAGGAATATAAAGTGATGACGGTGGATGCCAACCGGTATGCAAGAGTGGGCAGCTATGCCACTTGTCCTGCAGATGGCCATGGCAGTATGGCCTGTCCTTTTTTTGTAACAGGTCCGGTAATGACGGGCAATGCCAATGTGCTCATCAACGGATTACCTGTTGCCTGCGAAGGCGACAGGGGCAGACATGCAGCCTGCGCCGGCCCCAATACATTCGTCATAACAGGTGGTGATGATGAAGTATTGCTCAATGGAAAAAGAGTAGCGAAAGTTGGCAGCGCAACAACACACTGCGGCGGAAGTGGCCATATCAGCAGTGTGGAGACAGTTGTTTCCGACGGATTTGCCGCCTTGTCAAAAGATGTAACATTCACCAACAAAGAAGGAAAAACTATTACACCCGGCAGCAAACCAGCGGCCGGTACAAAAATGATAACCGGGCCCAATGGTCTTGTGCTTATCAGTCCCGACAAGAATACAGTGATGATGGTGCTGCCCAACTGCCAGGCCCTTATTACCGGTAATGATGGTAACAGTATGTCAGTCGTTCTTGAAGACGGACAGTTATTCATCAACGGTGAAGCCGGTGAGAACAATAAACAACTGCTCATTGAAACCTTTAATGAAAAGCTGGTAAAAAAAGGAACCCGGTTCCTTTTCTCTCACAGTAAGGACAGCAGCCGGCTGATCGTTTATGAAGGAGAGGTGGAGGTAACACTGAAGAATGATAACCGCACTGTACTTGTTCCGGCGGGTAAAGTGTATTACAATGATTTTAAAAATCCGTACAGCATAGCAGATACATTGCAGTTTCAGTCTGCCGCACAATTAATGGCCATTCCGAAAGACAGTGCCTACTGGCAGATGCCCCAAGGGGATGAGGCAACCACCCAACCTGCCGAAGATGAGCCGGGTAATTTTATTACCCTGCTTAAAAAATACTGGTATGTGGCGATTGGAGTACTATTGATATTGCTGTTAGTGGTTGCGGGTAGGAGAAAAAAAGGCAATAAATTGGGGTAATTTTTATGGGATTGGATTTACTTCATCAAAATCTTTTCGAAGTATAATTCGGGCAAAATAATTTTTGATTCTTGTTCAGTGTCATTCTTTTTCCAATAGATAATGAAATTCACTTTTGCTTCCTTTAGGTGATAACCTTTTTGTTTCTGTGTTTCAATTATAGTTAGAAACTGCTTGGAAAATTTTAAAACAGATTGTCCTTTAGTGTTTGTGCATTCGTCTCCGTTTATTGTTAGAGCATCTCCGCATGTCAGTTGCGAAACAAGATGCTGTCGGGTAATAAAATAATCTAACCAAACATCTTTGAAAGATAAGTGCATTGCTATTTCACTTGGTGGCAAATATTCTTCTCTGTTTTCAAATCTCTCTAAATTCTCTGCTGTTATGTCGTCAAGATAATTTCCGTTCAAGTGAATTGTCAGGTTACGTTTGGCTCTTGTCATTGCAACATATAATTGGCGTTTAGCTTCATCCGTTGCCGAGTTGAAATTTTCAAGCATAATGAAAACATTGTCAAACTCTTTTCCTTTTGCTTTGTGAATAGTAGAAACAAAAACAGTCTCACCATTTTCGCTATAGAAATCTTCCAAGTTTTGATTCTCTAACAAAAACTTCAAAATCGGATTTGTATTTCTTCTTTGAATTACTGTCTTCAAATTGTTTAATAAGATTATTGCACACTTCCAACTTTGAACTTTCCTGAAATTTTTTTCTCAATTTCATTTTTTGCATTTGTCCAAACTTCATCACTTATAATTTTATACATCATCACCAATGTTTATTTCATTTAATAAAGAAACGAACTTCTAAAAGGTTTTGCAAACTGAAACCATCATTGCTTTGAATCAACTTTGCTTGCATTCCATTTTTCAAAAGCAAGCCTGCTAATCTGCAATGCTTCGTCATTAGTTTTTGTTAGTACACAAGTAGTTCCCGAAAGCCCTGCTGAAACGATGTCTTGCACCAAAGGGAATATGAGATTTCCGCTTTGATACCGTACTAATTTTATATTTCCATTATCGGTTTGCTTTGCAGCAATTGGAGTTTCTTTCAAGCGGTGTTGAATCTTTTTGACAAATCCATTCGAGAACTCAACCAAATTATTCTTGCTTCTGATAATTCTCAATCAGTTCATGTTTTGCTGCTTTCCTTTCTGTCATAAACTGTTCTAAATATTTGGAGCTTGCTCCTCTGAACTCGTAAATGTTTTGGTCATCATCTCCAACTGCAATGACTCTCATATCCTCATTCTGTTCCATCAAAATATTTATCAAAGCAAATTCATCGGCATTCATATCTTGTGCTTCGTCAATCACCAAAACAGTTTTTGTAATTCGGTTTGCCTCAACTTCTCCGGTCCTGATCTTTTCAATGGTGTTTTTCAAAATTGTATCCGACTTTTCTAAACTTCCAACTTTGCCTAACAAATCAAAACAGTAGGAATGAAAAGTTTTTATTTCGATATAGTGGGCTGCGTTTCCAATTAGTGAAAGCAGACGCTTTTTAAATTCTGTTGCGGCTGCCCTTGAAAAAGTTACCATTAGCAATTGCTCATGCTTCACATCTTCCATCAAAAGCAATGAAGCTAATTTATGAACCAATACTTTCGTTTTTCCGCTTCCCGGTCCTGCTGCAACTACAATATATTTTGATTTCATTGTCTTTAATGATTTTTAATTGCGTTGGAGAAAGTTCATCAACAAATAGTTGTCTTGAACTTTGCCAGGAGTTATCTTGCTGTTTAATTTCATCAACTTCTACTGCCTTTAAAATATCTTTTTAAAAACGAAGCCATAATTTAATTGAAAATAGTCTTCAACAAATTGCAAAGCCTCTTTATAATCGTTAATCATTTTCTTTGCATATTCGCCAACAATGTGAATTTGCTGAACCTTGTTTTCGTAAAACTGATTTAGTCTTTTGATAATCTTCCTTTTTGTATTTCTCTTAGTTGTCTTGCTCAATCCTGTCAATAGTAAGCCGGTTATACACAACCAAAAAACCGCCTTCAATTTTTATAGCTTCAATTCTTGAGAGATAAAAAAGTGCATCTTCAATATCTTCAATGGAAACTTTTATTTCAAAAAGCTTCGACCTTTTTTCAAACTCGTCTTGTAAGTTCATGAACTGAAAATTCAACCAACACTTCTTCCTTTTCCTCTTCATCTTCTTCAATGCTCAAATTGCTCTTTTCATATAGAAACTCAACAATAAACTTTGCTAATTCATGTCGTTTCTCTAGCTTTTCTTTTAATAGATTCTTTTGGTTGACACACAAAGTATTACAACATGATTCTTTGAATAATCCTCGTTGTGTCGCTTAATCCAATTCTTGATTGCCCAAAAATTTGATAATGGTTTTTATTTTGTTCGGTGTAACATCTTTGCAACCTCTTTTCTCCGCTTCTTCATTCAAGTTCCTTTATGTGAAATGGTCTTCTCTTTCTCCTCAAACAACGGGCAAAAGAAAATTTTCAATCTGACTATAATGCTTCTACAATCTTCAAGTGAACGGTTTATGTTCTCACCTTTCTTGATAAACGCTGTCAAATCTTTTGCATCAGCTAAAATCTTTTCCTCACGAAGCAGATTTACAATATTTATTACTTCTTCTTTTACAATTCCTAAGTGGTCGGAGATATAATCAACTCTTGATTCTGCTGTTGTCATCGTTTGATTGCTTTCTGCTCTTGCTTGAAAAGAGCTTTTTAATAATTCTGATTCCCTGTTTCTTTTTGTTTCTCACTCAAATCTTTGTGAAGCATTTATTTTATCAATTGCTTCTTGTGCAGTTCTTTGATAAGAATACTGTTGGCAAAAACTCTTGGCATATTTTGTCCTCGTTTCAAATAGCCAGCATCTTCAAGGGCTGCAATCGCAGTCGTTACTCTTGTTTCAATCTCCTACAACATTGTCATCCCAGCCTGCTTTTCTTGCAATTTCCAAAGCAGAATTTGAAACTGATGACCGAAATCTTGTAATGTCTTTTATCGCTTTCCAAATCTGTTGTATTTCTTTGATTGAAAGTTTTGTTTGGTTTAGCAAAATGAAATGTTTGCTAAGATCTTCCTCGTTGAACAATACAAAACAGTCTGCTGTGATATTCTCATCTCGTCCTGCTCTGCCAGCTTCCTGAACATAATTCTCCAACGAATCAGAAATCTCATAGTGAATTACCATTCCAACATCTTTCTTGTCAACTCCCATTCCAAAAGCAGAAGTCGCAACCATGATTGAAATTTCGCCTTTTATGAAAGCATCTTGGTTGTCTGTTTTTTCTTTTGCTATCCATTTTGCCATGATAAGGCCTCGCATTAAATCCATCTTCTGTTAATCTTGTAGCAAGTGAATATGCTTTTTTTGTTCTTGAAACATAAATAATAGTCGGACAATTTTTTTCTTCAATCAAATCCCTGAACTGTAGTTGTATTTTTCTTCCTCGTCTCCTTTTTCAAAAACTTTATATTGTAGATTTGTTCTTGTTGCACTTGAACTAAAAATTTCTAAATTAATAGATAAGCTTTTCTTTGAAATAGGCACAAATATCTTCAATGACTTTTCTGTTTTGCTGTTGCAGTAAAGCAGGAAATTGGAATTGTGTTCTTCAAGGTTTTTCTTTTCTTGAATTTGCTTGATAAAATCACCGATGTATAAATAGTCAACTCTAAAATCTTGCCCCCACGATGAAAAGCAGTGAGCTTCATCAATTACAAAGCGAACAATTTTTCTGCCTAATAAAAGTCTTTCAATAGTCTTTGAACGCAAAGATTCCGGAGAGATGTAAAGCAAGGATGCTGAACCATCTTCAACTCTTTCAAATGATTTTCCTCTTTCAATCGGGTCAAGCAAACCATTTATTGTAACGGCATCTGTGATTCCAATTTTTTCAAGGTTGTCAACTTGGTCTTTCATTAATGATTGCAACGGAGAAATTACAACTGTCAAACCTTTGGTTGCAACTCCACTCATTAAAGCAGGAACTTGAAATGTAATTGACTTGCCTCCACCAGTTGGGAAAACTGCCAACAATAGATTTGTTGTCAACGGCTGCTTTAACTGCCGTTTCTTGTAATGGTTCACCTGCGTAAGTTCTGTATGCATCAAAACCGAAATAATTCTTTCAATCCTTTGTGTATGTCTAATGCCTGATTGCAATACACAGCAACCTGTAAGACAAGGCTTGTTTCTTAGCAGCATTCATTACCCGTTCTATTTCGGGATAATTTTTTAGCACCCAAGGTGGTGTGATTGAATAGCGGTTGTGGCAATTTATAAGTGCTAAAGCAGTAAGCTAATTCAATTGGATGTTCTGAAATTATTTTTGTCAGGTTTGCTTGTTCGCAAATTTCAGAGATGAAATTTTCCAATGAATTAGTTTTTCAAGATTCGTGTTCACTGCTTGTATATGCAATGAAACTGAAAAAAGGATTGGAACTCCTTTTTGCCATTCAATAGCAAATATAGAATTTGTTTTAGTTGTTCGTCTGCTTGTTGAAACGCTGCAACTTCATCAAAGAAAAGGTCTTTGGCTTTTATTGAATCGTTAAGTGGGTTGTTTGCGTCTTCCGTTTGTAATTTATCATCTTTAAGCAAAGCATGATAGGGCCTTGTCGGAAACAGTAGAGGTGAGAGAAACAAAGTATCAATGACATTTGAAGGATTTATGCCAGCATCATTAACAGCTTTCTGAATGTATTTTAAGTCGTGGTTAAGAATGTTGTGTCCGCAAACGAACTTTGACCCTCTAAGAAAAGTAGTGAAGTCTTTTATTGAGTTTGAGTGAAACGGATTACCGTCGCCCTTGATACCACCGATGTCAAGAATCTTGAGGCTTTTAGGTTCAATCTCTGTATCAATAAAGGCAATTGAGTTCATTTTTGAAATTTAGAGTTGCTTAAGCCCTATTTCTGCCAAATAGTTGAATGTGTCATTATAAAAATCCGGCCTTCTTGTTTGATCTTCATTGTCGCCTCTTGGCACAACAATTACCATTCCTTGTCTTGCTCTTGTTAATAAAACTCTATACGCATTTTTCAAATAGAGTTTTCTTTCTTCCTTATTAATATTATTCCATCTGCTTCCCATAAATGAATGACATTTCCAGCCGTTTGGAGAATATCGAAAGTCTCCGTCCCAAGTTACACATGCCCAGTCAAGCTCAAGTCCCTGAACCTGAAACTCTGTTGCTACGTCTTCTAAGTAGTAGGAAGACCGTATATCATCTTTTTCATCTAAGAACCAATGAACAGGATCCATAGGCGATTTAACATCGATTGCATAAGGCTTGAGTCGTATGGCTTGTGATGAAACAATCATCCCAAACCTTTCAGTGCCTCTCGCTTTTTCCTTAAGCCAGCTTTTAGCTTTTGATATATCTCTAGTTAATACAATGGGATACTTATTTTTTAGCATTTCATGGTTTTTCTTCGCTCCTTCTATATTTAAGTCTAATAAGTTCTTTATAAGTAAGGAGAGATGTTCCGCCCTGAATGAACGTAGTGAAACAGAAAGATGTAGCGAAGGGTTAGTTGTAACATATTTATGTGTTTCCAAAATCTGAAGGGCTTTACCAGCAGCATACTCACTATCTGTTAACTTATCCGAAACATAAACTCGCCATTCTGGAAAAGAACGATTAAGAGATTCTATCCATTCACTTATTCCCGCCTCACCTGTATTTATTTCTTGACCACCGCCAACTAAGCATATTACCACAGCCCAGTCCTTGTGTCTATCTAAGCAAGAAACCAAAAATTCAGGTTCAGAGACTTTGAAATTAGGTCGGCTTTTCTTCCGGAGCATAAAATTAGCCGTCTGAACATGGTTCCAGGCTCTTTGGGCTTCATCAAAAATTGCTATGTGCTCAAAAGGAGGTTGATTATCTTCTAAACTCTCATCTCTAAAATTGTGAACATTTTGAATAAACATTTTGACCTCACTCATTATCTCTCCTTTCCTCACTTTTTTTCCTGCTTCCTTCTCTCTTTTGTATTTATCTCTAGTCAAGGCCTCTCTTAGTATTGCAACTAAAGGGCCATTGCCAGAAAAGAAAGACGCTGGTGAGATCATTTTCCTTATCCAAATACTTTGTAGCAATATCGAGACCAACTAGAGTTTTGCCAGCTCCAGGAACTCCTGTTACAAAACAAATTGCCTTTTCATTATTTGCTTTGCTTCGAAAGATTATCTCTTTTATAGCATTGCTTGTATCAGTAAGGTTTGTCGCACCAGCATCACTTCTTGAAATTTCAGCCACACTGTGATTATTATATAAAGCCATGGCAGCCTCAATAATTGTCGGTGTTGGAGAATATCTACCTCCAGCCCAAGTTTGGGTATTAATTGTTTCACCATCAGCGAATGACAAAACTCCTTCTATTGTTTCTTTTAATAAAGCCGCATTTGTTTTAACTGGAAATAATAAATTGTCGTTGTGTGATGTTGTAGAAATATTAAGGATGTTGCTTTTTGCTTCTGTCGCAATTAAAATTGGCGCTACTAGATGCTTGTGGCTTGTTTCATGAAAGTTTTTTAAGTCAAGTGCATAGTCCCAAACTTGATCTATATCGTTTGCAAGAAACTCCTTTTCACCTACTTTAAACTCTAAAACAAATATTACATTTTCAATAACTAATACAGTATCAATTCTTCTACCCATTCTAGGAATAGAGTACTCAAAGAATATTGCTCCTTCATAATTGTATATAGCAGTCTTTAATATTTTGACTTGCTCCAGCCATGAATCTTTTTGTGTGACCTCAACAGAGAACTCTGAATTTTGAACCAACTCTCCTAGTATCTCTTGTGTTGATGAAGAGCAAAATCCTGAAATAATATTTGAATAATAGTGCCGTTTCATTAATTCATAAATATAAGCAAGCAAACTTGTTTTTTATCTATGCTATTCGATGTCGGGTTTGCCGGGTAATGTTTTATCATGGAGTTTGTAACGAAAGCCGTTTGCATGCAAAAATTTTCTTACCAGCAATTCCGGTTTGGTATTGCCGCTTCGTATCTGCGACATATTATAGCTTCTTACTTTTTTGCTGTGTACATCAGCCATGCGGCAAAGGTACTGTGCTTTTGACCCACCCCTTTTTAAGAGCTGCCTGTTTTCAAACTCTGCTGCCCCTCCACGGAGGGGATGGAAAGTCGTTTGGTTTGGTGTTGGTCGTTTTTATCTGCGACATATTATAGCTTCTTGTTTTCTTATTGTGCACATCCGCCATGGTGTGAAGGTAGTGAGAGAAAGATTCAGCGATAGTTCGCTGAAAGATTCCGGCTCAAGGCCGGAATGACATTGCGTTGGGCCGGATGACATTGCGTTGGGCCGGTGACAGTACGTTGGGCCGGGATGACAAGCGGAATAACATTGCTACAAAAGCTCCGGTTTGGTATTATGCATCCCGATTTATTTTGGGAAAGGTCATCGGTGATAGGATGAAATTACTAAGGGAAAGATTCCGGGTCAAGCCCGGAATGACATCTCGTTAGATTGGAATGACATTGCGATGGGTCGGGATGTCATCAGAAATAACAACCCCCGAAAGCCGAAGGACTGCCGGAGACTAACAACTTTTAAAAAATTGCTGTGGCTGCTCTTCCAGCATGGCTTCAATTTTTTTGGCGGCATTGGTAATGGAAAGTCCGCCGAGGTTAGTGCAGCGGAGTGTATGGTGTATCTGGTCGCCTACGGCTTTCATGGTTTCTATCACTTCATCCAGCGGTACCAGTTTTTCATAATCAGACAGGGCCATATTGGCGCAGGACACGGCGTTGGTGGCGGCCATTATATTTCTTCCGAGGCAAGGAGCTTCTACCCGGTTGCCAATCGGATCGCAAATTATACCCAATGAGTTTTGCAAGGCCAGTGATGCAGCAGCAATGGATTGTTCTAACGTGCCGCCTTTCATTTCCACCATAGCAGCGGCAGCCATTCCGCCACCCGACCCGGTTTCTGCCATACAACCGCCCACTTCTGCAGCAAACGTAGCATGCGCCGCAATAAATACACCGATCAACCCGGCCGCATAACATGGCTTTTACCAATACCTCTTCGCTTAATCCCAATGAATGAGCAGTACCAAACAAGGCGCCGGGCAATGCACCGCAACTGCCGGCTGTTGGCGCCGCCACAATCACACCCATCGAACTTTTTACTTCCATCATGGCGCTGGTGTACAGAATGATGCGGTTGTTGACATCGCCGCCGAGTAATTTACCGGCATCCATTTTTTCTTTGAACTGCGGCGACTGCGATCCTAATATGCGGTCATGGTATTTTGTTCCTTTCAATCCCGATTCAATGGCGCTGCCCATGATATGGATGATGCGGCGCATTTTCTCCAACACTTCATCGGCTGAAATATTTCCCCGGGCCATTTCATAATCAACCGCCAGCTCCCAAAGGGTTTTATTCTTGTCTTTGTTATACTCCAGCATTTCATTACAGGTAATAAAAGGAACCTGCATGTTTTTCCTGGCCATTACCGGTAATACGGGGTGAAGCTGTTTGATAAATAACACTCCTTCCATTTCCTGCAGCTCTTTATACATTGCTGCATCCAAAAAACGCTTGCGATTTGATCTCTATAAAATTAACTGCGCCTTTGTGAACGGTTATCTCATCGCAGGTAACGGATGCCTGCAGCAATGGCAAAATGGTTCCAGGCTTTTCACAATAGATCAATGTTTCAAAATAATCTCCTGCCATGCAAACAGGAACATCATCAATAGCCGTTACTTCAATCATGCCTCCGCCGGTGGAGATGGCCGTGAGTTTTCTTGTTTCTTTATTGTTGGATAATGTTATTTGATACAGGTTGGGATGACTGTTGCCGATGTCGGTAATAGTAATGGTAACATTTATTCCTGCTGTTACAATATGCTTGTCCGATCCGGGCAGCCGTTCATCAAAAGCTTCCCATCCGAGAAAGCCGCCGAACAAACCCATATCCGAGCCCTGGCTTTTATGTGTGGTAGCCAGCGAACCGTTGGGGTCAAATTCAATGAGGATGTCTTTGATGTTTTCATCCATCAAATCTCTGCACAGCCGGGCAATACGCAAGGATGCGGCGCAATGGGAACTGGATGGCCCCCGCATTACCGGACCAATTACATCATTGAATATGCTGGGATAGGTGCTCATGCTGTTTGCCTTTTTAAAAGGCTTAGTAAGTTACAAATTCTTTTTCCAAAACAGCTCCATGGTTCGTCTCATCTGCAGCGTGGTATTTTCCCGCTGGCTGATACCATGATCTCTCATGGGATATGACATCATGCTGAACAACTTGTTGTGTTTTATTAATTCATTTACCAGCATTTCAAAATTCTGGTAATGCACATTATCATCACCTGTGCCGTGCATGATCAGCAGGTTGCCCTGTAATTTTTTTGCATGTGTGATGGGCGAACCTTCCCTGTATCCTTCAACATTATCTTTTGGAAGGCCCATATATCTTTCCTGGTAAATATTATCATACAATGCCTGGTGCGCAACAAAGGCAACTGCAATAGCCGACTTAAATACATCGCCATGCCGGAAGATGCAATGCAGCGACATTTGCCCGCCACCGCTCCAGCCCCAGATGCCTGTATGTGCTGCATCAATAAACGGGTACATGGCAACTATTTTTTTTGCAGCAGCAGCCTGGTCATCTGCAGCCAATAAACCAATTTGCCGGTAAATACATTTTCTGAAATCCCGGCCTCTTGGCACCCGGGTGCCGCGGTTATCAATGCTGATTACAACAGCACCCAATTCATTGGCGAGGTATTGATGCCAGAGATTATCACCCGTGCCCCAGTTGTCCTGCACGGTAGAACCCGCCGGTTCTCCATACACATGAAAGATGACGGGGTATTTTTTCTGCGCATCAAAATCCTTTGGCTTTATCATCCATGCATCCAGCACCACATCGCCAATATCTACTTTAAAAAATTCTTTGCTCCGCAAACCCAATTCATTGATTTTAGCTTTTTAATGCGGCATTGTCTTCCATCAATTTTATTTCGGCATGGGTGTTAAGATTGATGAGTGAAATACGTCTTGGTGTGGTGGCGTTTTCAAAACTATGTATCGCATATTTTGCATCGGCAGATATCTGGTAGCGAATGCTGACCGGCCATATTTGCAGGAGATACTCTTTCTGCTTCGCCAGTTCCATCCAGCCGGCTGCGATAGAGATAACGCTGTGTAAAATTTTCCGGCGAAGCGATATAATAAACATAACCACCGGCGGGATCAATGCAGTTGATATTCACCACATCAAAATTTCCTTTGGTGATCAGCTGCATTTGTTTTCCGTCTCTTGCTACTTTATACAAGTGCAGCCAGCCATCTTTTTCACTGGTCCAGGTAAATGACTGGTTGTTATCCAGCCACACCAAATTATCATGTACATCTAAAAATGCTTCATCCTTATCAGTCAGAATATTTTTCAGCGTCATGGTTTTTGTATTGCCAACCCACACTGTGTTCGTATTCTGCAAGCGGTTCAGTTGCTGTATCATCACTTCATTGGAACCGGGGATGTAATCCATTCTTGCCAAATAGTTATTGCGGGGATCGCCGGGTACTTTAAACCATTTTGTTGGTCCGCCTGTTGCCGGTATCACACCCACTTTTACGGCTGAATTTGTGGTACCCACTTTGGGATAAGGCAATGGTATGGGAACTGAATAATTAGAATCTACATTATTGATCATGTAAAAAGTGCCGACCCCTTTTGTATCCGATTGCCAGTAAGCAATAGTTGCGCCGTCGGGGCTCCAGCGAAAACCATCCCGGCAATCCAACTCTTCTTCATACACCCAGTCAAATGTGCCGTTGATGATATTGCCGCCGCCGTCTTTTGTCAGCTGAATGATTTTGCCTGTGGCAATATCTTCTACATAAATATTCAGCTTACTTACATAAGCAACCCTTCCGCCATCCGGGGAAAACTTGGCGAACATCAGTGTGGCTTCTTCCAGGCCCTTACCCAGTTTTTTCAATTTTCCCTTGGTAAGGTTTAACACCCAATAATCACCTCTTGTGTTGTAGCGCCAAACTTTACGGGTGTTGGTAAATAACAACAGCCGGTTATTATCATCTGACCAGGTGTAATCATCAATGCTTAAAGGTTTAGCAGCGCCTTGCGGCAGCAGTTGATTTGCATTGACCAAAACTGATTTAATTCCGCTTGCCACATCATAGCGAACAATATCATTCCCTTTGGCGGTGGCATTAAACTCCAGTGTGGAATAGCTTTTATTATCCTTCATCCAGCGGAGCTGACCGATACCTTTGGAACGATACAGTCCATTGGTATAGATATCTTCCAGGGTTAGTTTTTTATTTTGTGCAGGCAGGTTGATACTGAATAAACCAGCCAAAAGAATAAGCAACCCAAAAGAAAATTTACGGTTCATACAACAGATTTAAATGTCAGTAAAAGTCAACAATATTATTTTTTAGCCGGCGTAGTATTTTTTTCTACAATAAACGGTTGTGTTAATTCTGATTTTCCGTCTGAAAGAACCAAAGTATATATTCCGGCCTTCAGCCATTTTTCATATTGTGTAAAGTAAGGCAGGTCGCTTGTTTGCCGGCTTGTTATCAAATCCCAGCGAAACTGATTGAACCCCTTCTGCCCTTGCAAATTGATTGACCAGGTTATTTTATTAACGCTGTCCTTAATTGATAGTGTAACAGGTTTTGCTTCACTTAACCAATAAACAATATCTGTTTTTTCAAAGGTCCGGTAATCAGGGAATCCTGATGCAGATTGAAACCAGGGTAACCGGCTTTCCTTTACTTCAAATAAATAATCTTTTCCGGCAGGAAATTTTTTATCGGTAAGTGCATGAATTGCGGCAAGGTTTATTTTGTAAATACCTCTTCCATGAGTAGCGGCAATTAATTCACGGGTTGATTCATGAATTTCCAAATCAGCAATGGCAGCGCCGGGCATGTTATTGCCAAGATAAGACCAGCTTTTTCCTTTATCAACAGATACATAAACTCCACGAAGAGTGCCTGTGTACAATATGCTTTCATTCGTGGGATCTTCCAGAATTACATTAACCGGTTCATTGGGCAAACCAGATGAAATAGCCGTCCAGGTATTGCCATAATTTTCTGATACATAGAGATAGCTATTCAAATCATCATAGTTTATGCCTGTCATAGCAACATATACTCTTTCCTTAGCAAAACGGGAAGGGCAAATGCTGCGGATATAATTGTTCGCAAGGCCGTTATCTTTTTCCTCCCAGCTTTCACCATCATTTTTAGAAACCCAAAATGCTCCTTTGTCAGTACCTGCATAGAGTAAACCTTTCTGGATAAAAGATTCAACCATTGCCCCGGTTGAAAATGATTGCTTTTCTTTAATTGCAGAATTAGTAAGATTGGGGCTGATCACTTTCCAGTTGTTACCACGATCGGTGGTTTTGAAAATATAATTGCCGCCATGATAAAGTGTTTCTCTGTGATGAGGAGAAATAAAATAAGGGGTTATAAAATTATATAGTAACGTGTCTTTTATCCCGGCGGGCAGTTTGGGCCGTATGTATTTAGCGGTATCTGCCCTTCTGTCAAATCGTACAGCGCCTCCGTTTTGCGAACTATAATAAACAATGTTATCGTCTTCCGGATCAACCTGTGTTACGCAGCCATCGCCCCCATCCCATGGATCAATCCATAAGTACTTCCAGCGGTCGGGAATCTTTGGGTTTAATTCTTTCGGAGGTCCATACGCTGTTGCATTATCTTGTGTACCTCCGTAAATCATATAGTTTTTCTGGTCAATCGTTATATCATAAAATTCCCCAACAGGGATATTGTTGTAGTGAAGCCATGATAACCCTTTATCATAACTCACATAAAAACCACCATCATTCCCCGCAGCTATGTGGTTTGGATTGTTTGGATTAATCCAAAGTTCACATTGATCCAGGTGAAACCCTTTTGCACGACCAGCATTTACCCGGTTAACATTTCCGTTGATATAGGAAAATGTTTTTCCTCCATCGGTACTATGTGCCAACCGAACGCCGAGACAAAATACTTCTTCATCGTTTTGGGGGTTTACATATACATCAGTAAAGTACCAGCCAATTACAGAGAAAAACTTAAGAGAATCTGTATGTGTTTTTTTCCAGGTGACGCCGCCATCTGTTGTTTTATATAATTCACCCGACAGGCCGGGTGGATTATTCAAATTATCAACCAGCGCATATGCTTTTAATGGATTGGTATAGGATACCGTAAGCCCGATTCGCCCAACTTTTGGACCTGATGGTAATCCCCTGGTACAAGCAGACCAATTTTTTCCTCCATCATTACTTCTATAAACTCCGCTATTTTTTCCGCTGATACCGGGATAGGCTTCCCAAAGAGAAGCATACATTATTTTTGGATTGGAAGGAGCAATAACCACATCATTTGCACCAGCAGAATCGTTTTTATACAATACCTGTTGCCAGGTTTTTCCACCGTTGGCGGTTTGGTAGAGCCCACGGTTTTTGTTTGTTGACCACAAATGACCCAGCACTGCCACCATTATAATGTCGGGGTTTTTTGGGTGTATGGCAATTTCTGCAATTGACCATGAGTCTTCCAAACCAATATGCTTCCATGTTTTTCCGGCATCATTGGAACGATACATGCCGGTGCCGGGCAAGGTAAAGTTTCTGGGCTTCTTTAAGTTTTCGCCGGTACCGAGATAAATGATGTTTGGGTCAGACGGCGCCAGTTCCATATCACCAATACCCAGTGAAGCCTGCTCCTGAAAAACACAATCCCAGCTTACGCCGTTGTTGACGGTCTTCCACAATCCCCCCGAACCAAAACCAACATACATAGTGCCGGGATGTGTTTTATCTACCTGCACTACATCCGCTCTTGCAGAATTTACAACCGGCCCAAGTGAGATCCAGTCTAATTTATACTTTGTATCCCTTTTCATTTGCCTGTACGTTTGAAAAGAGCTTTCCAAGGGAGACTGTGTTTGCCGGGCATTAATGCCTGTTGTTAAAAAAGAAAATGCAAAAAGCAATATGATTGTATTTCTTTTCATTTTTTTGAGTTGTGAAATCAGAGTCAATAAACCTGGTAAACCATTCCCGTTATAGTTTGAAATTCAACCAGGCCGTTTAGTAGTTTTTTGAATTTAATGTTTTTCCCGTTGCTGCTGATCTTTAACCCTGGTTTGCATTCAATTCTGCATACTTCCCCGGCTTTGGATAAAATATTTAATTGTGTTACCGTTTTCTTTTCCCATGCGAAATCCAGTTCAAAAGCGCCTCTTGCACATACGCCTTTAAATGTTCCTTCACTCCATTCATCAGGTAATGCAGGTAATAATTTTATAAACCCGTCATGCGATTGCATCAGCATTTCGGTAACAGCCGCGGTAACACCAAAATTGCCATCCACCTGCAATGACCTGCCGCACATGGCAAACATAGAAGTACAGCTCTGATCTTTCAGATAGCCTTTGTAAATTTTATTGGCCCGGTTACCATCATTCATTCTTGCCCACAAAGCCATCTTCCAGGCCCTGGAAAATCCAGTGGAACCATCTCCTCTTTCTTCCAATACTTTTTTGTAAGACTCAATCAACGCCGGTGTCCTTTTCTCGTACAACACTTTACCCGGGTATAATCCATACATGTGTGAAAAATGCCGGTGATTTTTTTCCAGCGATTTCCAGTCATCGGCCCACTCCTGCAATGAACCATCCCTTCCTATTTGCGGCGGCACTAATTTTTCTCTTGCAACTTTTACACTTTGAACAAAGGCATCCTCTTTTTCTAAAACTTTCGAAGCTTCGATAAAATAACCAAAGAGGTCATATAAAATCTGCATATCAATAGAAGAACCAGCGCAGATCGTTGTACCCTCTCTGAAGCCCGCCGTCACTTCATCAAAGTAAGGTTTGTTGCCACCGCCATCAGGGAAGTTTTCAGGCGATGTGGAAGGATTCGTCACCAACCATTTTCCATTGGGATGCGGCACTAAAAAATCCATAAAGAACTGAACAGAACCTTCTATCAATGGATAGGTTTCTTTTAAAAAATCTTTATCCATTGTGTATTGATAATGCTCCCATATATGGGTACAGAGCCAGGCGCCACCAACAGTGAATGTTCCCCATGTGGGACCATCCATCGGCGCTGCTACCCGCCAGATATCTGTATTCTGATGAAAGACCCATCCTCTTGCACCATAATGTTCTTTGGCAACTTGTGAACCCTGGTCGGTTAATTCTTTTATCATTCTGACCAATGGTTCGGCGCATTCTGAAAGGTTTCCACTCTCCACCGGCCAGTAATTCATTTCGGTATTGATATTGGTGGTGTATTTTGAATCCCAGGAAGGATTCATATTATCATTCCAGATACCCTGCAGATTGGCAGGTTCTGTTCCCGGTCTTGATGAACCAATCATGAGATAGCGGCCGAACTGATAACTCAGCGCAGCCATAGAAGGATCGGGTTCGGTCTGAATTTTTTTAACTCTTTCCGGTGTTGGTAAAAAAGAATTGGCTGTATTTGGCAACTCAAGTGATACACGACCGAAATATTTTTTATGATCATCTACTGCCGATTCTAAAATGGTATTGTAATTTTTGTTTTCAATACGTTTAAAATATTCATCAACTTTTTTGTGCTGGTCGGCGCTTACATCTTTATAGTTTACAAAATTGGTAGCGGCGGCAAAATATAAAGTCACTACGTTGGCATTTTTAATAATCAGATCAACGCCATCCGTTTTCATGGTACCGCCTTCGGGTACGGCTTTTATTCTTGCCTCATATCTCATTTTTCCTGCTACTCCCAAATAGTCTGTTGATTTTCCGGTAAGTACTAATCCATCATTGCCATAAGGGTCCATCTGGAAATAATCTGTGCCGTAGTTAGAATGTGCCTGGTTTCTTTCTCCCCGCAGGTTGGCGGTAAAAGAAATGCTGTTTGGTTTATCAGCAGTAATGCGTATTACAATGACCTGGTCAGGAGAAGATGAGAATACTTCCCGTTGATAAGTAATACCATTGGAGGAATAACTAACTCCTGAAATACCATCTTCCAAGTTCAGCCATCTTTTATAATTGATTATGCTGTCCTGATTTTTAAAAAATAAATGAAGATTGCCAAGAGGCTGATATTTCATTTGTTCTACGGGGTAGCCCATTAAATTTCTGCCGAATAAATTATGGGCGGCTAAATATTTTTCTTCGAAAACCAATTTCTGAATTTCAGGCAACACTTTATAGCCGCCTTTGACCACTGTTGAATAGGGACCGCCCGACCAATAAGTTTCTTCATTTAACTGAATTCGTTCTTCACCATTTTTTCCAAATACCATGGCTCCAAGGCGGCCGTTACCCACCGGCAAGGCATCCTCCCATTTTTGTGCGGGGGATGAATACCACATTAAGGTGGAGGGGTTAAAGGCTTTTGCCCCGATTTTATCAGGTATCATCCGTTGCTGCGCCCAACCGGGGATAAATGATAATAGTGGGATGATCAGCAATGAGACTCTATAGCATTTCATAATCAGTCAGAAATTAATGTAAGAAATTAAAAAAAATTATCAGCTAAGGGCGGGTCAGTTATTAAATATAAAGCTTTGGGCACTATTGGTTCTTCGGATAATGCATGAAAATAATTCAATAAAGAAGAAAATATTCTGAGATCCTTCTGCGAAAGATTCCGGCTCAAGGCCGGAATGACATTGCGTTGGGCCGGCATGACAGCGGAGGCGCCGGGGTGAAGGAAATGAGCTGACGGTGCTGCCGGTCCCGTTCAATCCTTCTGCTGCATTACTTGCGGTGCAAACTGTTAATTGGCAAAACTATTCTGCAGATGCATTAACGTTCTGTTTGTAAACACCGGTACCTGCTTTGCCTCTTATGTACATTATTCATTCACTTTAAAAACGTACATTATGAAAAAGATCTTTACACTTTTATTTGCTGTTGGTATGATCGCTGCTGTCCGAGGCACAGCCCGGCAACCGTGATAACCGCCAACCCGGCCCCAATGACAATGCCCTCCACCGGTCAGCGGGGTGCTGACAAATTTGATGACGACAAGAGTTTTGTTTCCATCAACGTATCTTTTGACCATGACGACCGTTTTGGCAACAACCGCATCTCCAATGAAAGAAAAAGGGATATGGAGATCGCCAAAATAAACCGGGAGTATGACAAAAGGATTCAGAAAGTAAAGAACAGTTACTTTATGAGCCGCTGGGAAAAACAACGCAAGATCCGTTTCTTACAGGAGCAACGCCAGCAGGAGATCAAAATGGTGTATGCGAAATTCAACAAAAGAAACCAGTATGACCGTCCGAACCGGAGGTTCTGATGGAGATTGATATTCGTCTGATGAATAAAGCCCCGCCATAGCGGGGCTTTATCTTTTTGCTGATAGGAAAATGAGCCTTTTTGTATGGAACTGACACCGGCTATGTTCTTACTATACTTTTTTTCCTGACAAAAAAAGTAACAAAAAAGTCAGGGCAAACGCAACGCTCCGCTGCTTTGCCATGCCTGCGCCCCCTTTTCCAGAGGGGGCAGCGTCTTTCTTTTTAGTATTGCTGGCAGGTGAAGCGAAGGGCAGGACCCTGCTTCGTGATATGCATGGCTAAAGGAGGCGCTGTGTTCCGTCTTGAAAGTTTTTATTGGATTATGAGTTTTAAAGTACGGCGGAACAAGACGCAGGGAATTTCCTTGATAGGAAATTATGTCCGGGGTGTATGTTGATTTATAGTCTCTTGTTTTGTTTACTGATTGTTCAATTGTTATTAATCCCTTTTATTCAGTGCAGACGGGTTGAAGGTGAGGGCAATGAAATAACCTGCCCGGTACACATTGTTATATTGTATGGTATAATCCAATGTATTTACTTTGTCACCCAACTGCACGGCAGATAATTTTTTTACCTGTGTGCCGCAAACACCGGCGGTAATGCAAACGGGGTCGCCTTTTCCAAGGAAAGTACTGAGGCCAAGCATGATGTTGAGTTGTTTGTTCTCCCCGCTAACCGGGAAGCCGGCACCAAAACTGCCGCCCCAGCGAAAACCCCTGTCTCTCGGTGAATAGAAATGCAGGTAAGTAACAATGACGGGCTGAAACTGGTCGGCCCCTTCTCTTGCTATGGTGCTGTCGGGCCGCACATAATATTTCCACCGGTTCTCTGCATAGGACACAAAGCTGAAACCAAAAGTGTTCCTGAACCGCAGGGCCTGTTTTTTATACACGGCTATCCAGCGGGTGGCAGTGTCTTTTGCAGTGTAGTTAATAGCAGTTGCAGTGAGTGAATCTATCTCGGGAGTAAATTGTATCTCCGCCATTACGGTCTTGTTGCTGATGTTCAGCGGGGTGAGCCGGGTGTAACTGTCGTTTATTACCTGGCGGTACAATTCTGTAATGCGGCTGATGAGTTCTGCTGTGCCGATACCACTGTGCACTGCAGCAGGCGGAAGCATTTGTAAGTTGGTGGCCTGCTCCATCAGTGAATCAGCCACCGGTGAACGAAGCCCGGCAGACGGAAACGTTTTATAGGTTTCCTGCAATTTGCTATATAATGTTTGCACGGTTGCTGCCAGCGGGGCGGGGTCGGTTACCGTATTCATCAGTTCTGCCGCCACCATATTTTCACCTGCCTCCGGAAATACAGCCTGCATATTTTTCCGGGCCGTTCCTTTTGCATTGTCTGCGGTGATGCCGAGGCTGTAGCGGATGGTGGCCATATCTTTCCAGAGCCGTTTGTATTCCTGTTCCATCTGCATGGCTTTTTTCCATTTGCTGAAGGCGGTGGTAAAACTGTTGTAGTTAAAAAAGAATTGCTGCATGGCCATTTTCTGATCAGCCGACTCGATGTTAAAGGCCTTGTTATCATCTTTACCAAACATTTTCTCCATGAACTTTTCCGTATCAAGGTTCTTTGTTTCGGTTTTTGCAATGATGCCGGCCAGCCCTTCGGGAGAAGAGACACTGCCCAGGCCGGGAATAAGGACGGCTTCCTGCGGCTCGTCCTGTTCATGCAATATCACCTGCTGGCGGTAGCTGCCGGCGGTATTCATTAACTGCAGGTTGATGCGCCGGGCCTTGTTCATATCAATGACAGAGGCTGTTACGGTGTCACCCGGACGTTTTATTTTGAGGTATTGCAGTTCTTCGGTTGCCATATCATAGCGGATGATGTATTGCTGTGCATACAGGGCAAGGGAAAGAAACAACCCAATGAATACAGCGGTGGCTTTTTTCATATACAGTCTTATTTGAAGCTATGTCAAGGTAGGTACTGAGCAGGGAGGAAAGAATGAGTAAGTGCATTGGGCGGAGTGATAAATATCATCGGGCGGGATGGTTAGAAAGCACGGCGGAACAAGGTGCCCGGAGAATCCTTAATTCCTGTCTGCCAGTTCCCCAATACTGCTTATTGTTATAGCGCTGTTCAATTCAAAGTGTTGCTTTATTTTATCGGTTATATTATCGTTGCTCCTTATTACCAGCATCGTCCTGTTTTGCCGCTGTGCCAGCACTTCCATTAACACATCATGAAAGCCTCCGCCACGGAGTTCGAGGGGGCCGATCTCATCCATGATGAGCCAGCCATCTTTGTGAATGGAATCCCGGATGATCTGTATTGCTTTTTCAAAATTGATTTTGCTGAAAAGGAATTTTCCGATACTGACCGTTGCTGTTTCCCCGGCAACGGCTTCCATGGGAAATTGTTCTTTAATGCTGATATTCATGAAAACCCTTTTGCCATTTACAACAGGAGTGAGGATGCCATACACATCGTTTCTTTTTTCTGACCAGTTAACCAATGAAGTGGTTTTGCCGGATTGAACAGGTGCGGTAAGAATATATATCCGCCCCCCGGAGAATGGCAGCAGTGCATTTGCAAGTATCATCTTCCCTGATATGTTCATCCTTTTCCATCCTTTGTATGCGGATGACCGTTTCCAGCTTTGCGTAATAAGTTGTTGCGTTGCGGGCAAAAGACCCACTACTTCCCGCACTTCCTGCTGTGACCTTGTTTGTTTTTTTTGCAACCAGCGATGCAGGAGTTGTTTTAATAAAGGACCAACGATGAATATCCAGCTGAGTACAATGATGAGGGAACGGAGAAATATCTTCAATGCGATATGGGATGGCAATAGCGGTGTTCCCAGTTTAAAATAAGACTGAACATATAAGGCAATCAATAAAAGCCAGGTGATGAAGAGGCCTTTCTTTAACCGTTTCCGTTTTTTTGTTGCCCCTCCTGAATGGGGGAACCTGTCCCCGGTGGCGGCTTTATCATCTGCCACCAGTAACAGTTCTTTATTCTTTTGCCACTGTGTGATGCGATGCGGCAGCATCATGGCCCACCAGCCTACCAGCAAACCGGTGAAGAAGTGTAACAATACATATCCGCCTGCTATGAAGAGGCTGTAGTTGGTAGTTGCTTTTTGTTTGGTGAGCCCGTTAATGAAATCGTTGATGACCGTCCAGAGATCGTTGCCATAAACAATGGTCAGTACCAGGATGCGCTGCAACCCGGATTCGAGCAAGGCGAGTACTGCAAGCAGGATGCAGGAAAGAGAATAAAACTTCCTGTTGCGAAAGAATAATAATTCACCCACAGCACCCTGGAAGAACACAGCGATGTAAGCCGGTGGCGGCGCCTGCGGGCTGAGCATCATTTTAAAGATGGCAACAATCACCGTGGCTTTGATGATGGCACCCCTTGAAGGAACATACCATGCAATCAAACAAATACAAATGACAGCGCAACTGCCGACGATCAAACCGGAAACGGGAATTTTTAATCCGTGAATGATACCCCCAAGCATTGCCTCACAGAGCACCCACAGGGCAATGAGGCGGTAATAGGTGCCCCCAACCCCTGAAGGTGGGTTAGCAGTTTTTTTATTTGTATGATTATCCAAAGAGTTGCCGCCTGTTTATTGTGCAAAAAATAAATCGTTTTACTCTAACTTTAAAGGTCATTCATAAAGATAACTTGATACGCTTCATACTTAACGAAAAGACGATTGTCACTGAGTTGCCCCCGGGAATGGTGCTGCTGGATTTTATCCGCTATCAGCAGCATTTAACAGGGACCAAGATCGGCTGCCGGGAAGGCGACTGTGGCGCCTGTACGGTACTGGTGGGAGAAATCTCCAATGATGAGCTGCATTATCACTCCGTTACTTCCTGCCTGATGCCTATCGGGAATGCGATGGGAAAACATATTGTAACAGTAGAAGGCATCAATTTCCCGGATACGCTGAACCCTGTGCAACAGGCAATGGCCGACTGCGGTGCCACACAGTGTGGTTTTTGTACACCGGGTTTTGTGATGTCGCTGGCAGGATTTTGCCTGGGTGATGCTGAAGCAACAAAAGAGAATGCCATTGCGGCTATTGATGGTAATATCTGCCGGTGTACCGGGTATAAATCCATTGAGAAAGCCGCTGTGCTGATTGCGGAACAATTACAGGATAAAAAAGAGGCTATCTCTTTTGTAACGGAACAAAAGATATTGCCTGCTTATTTCGCCGGCATTAAAGAAAGATTACAGCAGCTCGGCGGACAAATAAAAGCAGCGACATTAAAAGATGTGGCGGCATTGCAGGAACGGCCACATTTTGTCGGGGGCGGTACCGACCTCTATGTGCAGAAGCATGAGGAAATGAAAGATGCCGCTATCCGTTTCTTACTCGATCACCCGGAGATGAATGGTATCAGCAAAGAAGGAAACCGTTGTGTGATGGGGCCGTCTGTTACAGTGAGTGACATGATGGCGTCTGCTGTTATCAATGAAGCTTTCCCGGAATTTCACCGTTATGCCAAATTAGTTTCATCGACGCCGATCCGGAATATGGCGACTGTTGCAGGGAATTTTATCAATGCATCACCCATCGGGGACTTTACTATTTTCTTTTTAGCACTGGATGCGCAACTGGTACTGAACGACGGAACAACCACCAGGGAACTACCGTTGCGAAAATTATATAGGGGTTATAAAACACTGGACAAAGCACCCGGTGAGCATATTGAAAAAATCTGGTTTGAGCTGCCGGATAAAAATACCTTCTTCCATTTTGAGAAAGTGAGCAAACGGACACACCTGGATATTGCCAGTGTGAATTCGGCAATACGGTTAGAGATGAAAGGAGATATGATTGTGAAAGCCGGGTTATCTGCCGGCGGTGTGGGACCGGTGCCGATGTATTTAGAAAAAACATCCCTGTTTTTACAGGAAAAGAAAATAACTGACCCGGTGATCGCTGAAGCCATTGAAGTGATGAAGACAGAGATATCACCTATCAGTGATGCGAGAGGAACGAAGGAATACAAAACATTACTATCAGGGCAATTGATAAAGGCACATTTTGCGGAACGCTGACCCAACTATGAAGAATATAGATTCATACACCCATGTCAGAGGCGAGTCGGTTTATATTGATGATATACCGGTGGTGAACGG
Organism: Chitinophagaceae bacterium; assembly: GCA_037045605.1. Classification (GTDB taxonomy): domain Bacteria; phylum Bacteroidota; class Bacteroidia; order Chitinophagales; family Chitinophagaceae; genus JJ008. The sequence continues at coordinate 141,647 of JBAOHK010000013.1, forward strand.
TACGTTATATGCGGCAGCATTTGATTCTCCCGTTGCACATGGGAAGATCATATCGCTGGATACCCGTGAGGCGATGGCGATGCCGGGAGTGGTGAGGATATTAACGGCGAAAGATATTCCGGGAGAGAACCAGATCGGCGGTATCATTCCGGATGAAGAATTGCTGGCATCAACGCATGTTCATTTTTGCGGAATGCCGGTGGCACTTGTCATTGCTGAAACGGAGGAACAGGCAAGGGCAGCGGTGAAGAAGATAAAAATGGAGACCGACCCTTTACCTGTTATTACAGACCCCCGGGAGGCAAAGGAGAAGGGAGCATTAATCATTCCCCCAAGAACCTTTCAGCTTGGTGATACAACGACTGCATGGGACCAATGCGAATATATTTTTGAAGGCCGTACTGAAACCAACGGGCAGGAACATTTATATATCGAAACACAAGGCGCTTATGCAGTGCCGCAGGAAAATGGGGCAATAAGAATTTATTCTTCCACACAAGGACCAACAGCCGTACAAAGAACAGCAGCAAGGGTATTGAATGTGGCCATGAATAAAATTGAAGTGGACACCACAAGACTGGGTGGCGGCTTTGGTGGTAAAGAAGACCAGGCAACCACCTGGGGAGTGATGGTGGCGCTGGCGGCTTATCATTTAAAGAAGCCAGTGAAATATTGTTTGCACCGGATGGAAGATATGCGGATGACGGGCAAGCGGCATCCTTATTCATCTGATTTTAAAATTGGCCTTAGCAAGGACCTGAAGATACTTGCTTACGAAGCTACCTTTTACCAGAATGCAGGAGCTGCGGCGGATCTGTCACCTGCGGTGATGGAAAGAACATTGTTCCATTGCACCAATTCCTATTTTGTTCCGCATGTAAAAGCAACGGCCTGCAGTTGCCGGACCAACTTACCTCCCAATACTGCATTTCGTGGGTTTGGCGGTCCGCAGGGAATGTTTGTGATAGAAGCCGCCATTGCAAAAGCAGCAGAACAATTAGGTATACCGGCTTCAGCTATCCAGCAACGAAACTTATTACATACCGGTGATGAGTTTCCTTACGGGCAAAAAGCAGAAAGCGAAGCGAATGAATGCTGGAGCAAGGCAAATGAAATATATAATATAACACAACTGCAAGAAGAAGTTGCCGCTTTCAATGCAGCGAACAACCTGTATAAAAAAGGAATGGCGCTGATGCCGATCTGTTTTGGTATCTCTTTTACTAAAACGATGCTGAACCAGGCAAGGTCGCTGGTGCATGTATATACAGATGGAAGTGTGGGCATCAGTACCGGTGCCGTGGAGATGGGACAGGGGGTGAATACTAAAATGCTGCAAGTGGCCGCTACTGTTTTTTCTATTGACCCATCAAGAGTAAAAGTCAACAGCACCAATACTTATCGCATTGCAAATACATCGCCTACTGCGGCCAGTGCTGCTGCTGACCTGAACGGCAAGGCCACACAAATAGCCTGTACTGCCATCCTGCAACGATTGAAACAGGTGGCGGCTGATGAGCTGCAAGTTGATGCGACTGTGATCGAAATAAAAGATGAATGGGTGTATGCCAATGGAAAAAAAACAGCATGGGACTGGAAGAAATTAGTGATGGCCGCATATGTAAAGCGAATCAGTTTGTCGGAGCATGGGCATTATACACCACCGGGTATCCATTATGATGCAGGTAAAGAAAAGGGGCACCCGTTCGCTTATCATGTGTATGGCACTGCTATTATTACCGTAACGGTCGATTGCCTGCGTGGCATCTATGAAACGGATTCGGTAAAAGTGGTGCATGATTTTGGCAGCAACATGAATACCATGATCGACATGGGACAGTGTGAGGGCGGTATTGTTCAGGGTATCGGGTGGATGACGATGGAAGAGATTGTTTATGATAAAGAAGGAAAGTTGCGGAGCAATGCATTAAGCACTTATAAGGTGCCGGATATTTATTCTGTACCAAAAGAAATAACGATATATCCGCTGGATACCAGCAAGGACAATCTTGCTATTTTCAGAAGCAAGGCGGTGGGTGAGCCGCCGCTGATGTATGGTATCGGCGCCTATTTTGCCTTGCGCAACGCAGTGAAAGCTTTCAATCCGGCTGCTGTTATTCCGTATGATGCGCCGATGACGCCAGAGAAAGTATTGATGAGTTTATACCCCCGCCCCTGAAAGGGGCTTACGAAGATCCCGACAATGCAAATGCAACTACAAATCTGGCAACTCATAAATAAAAGTCTTGAAGCAAACATCCATGTGATGCTGCTGTATGTTTTAGAAAGTAAGGGCAGCAGCCCGGGGCGACAGGGTTTTTTTATGGCAGTAAATGCAAATGGAGAAATGGAGGGTTCGATAGGTGGTGGAATTATGGAACATAAGTTTGTGGAAATGGCAAAGGAGAAAATGAAGATACAAGATGCAAGGGACAGGGAACAAGGGGGTGTGCTAAAGAAACAGTTACATGATAAAACGGCCAGTGCTGATCAAAGCGGAATGATATGCTCTGGGGAGCAGACTATTTTATTATACGCTGTTAAAGAAAAAGATGCTGCGACCGCTCAGGCCATTATTCATTCGCTGGAGCAATGCAAAAATGGTACGCTGCGGCTTTCCCCGGAAGGATTATTTTTTTCGCCTGCCATACCCGCCAATAATTTTCAGTTCTCCATGCAATCAGAGACCGAATGGGAATATGCGGAGAAGACCGGTTATAAAAACCAGCTTTTTATCATTGGCGGCGGGCATTGTGCATTAGCCTTTTCCAAACTGATGCGGGGTATGGATTTCTATATCACCCTGTATGAAGAACGGGAAGCCCTGCATACTGTATTGCAAAATGAATTTGCCCATGAGATCAACATTGTGGATGATTATACAGCGTTATCCAATCTTATTCCATCGGGACCGAATCAATATGTGGTCATCATGACATTTGGATACCGTACCGATGATATTGCATTACGTTCCTTGATTGACAAAACATTTACGTATCTCGGAGTGCTGGGCAGTAAGAAAAAAATGGAGAAGTTGTTTACTGATTACAAGGTTGATGGTATATCTGACACTGTTTTGCAACGGATTCGTACTCCCATCGGTCTTGCCATCAGCAGCCAGACGCCGGAGGAAATTGCAGTGAGCATTGCGGCTGAGATCATACGGGTAAAGAATAGTCAGGCCACGAAACAACACTAAATCTCACTAAATGAAATGGCTGTTTTATTTTCTGTTTATTCCTGTTGCTGCCTGCTCCCAGGAAAACTATACTATCAACGATCTGAAGAATGGTAAGAACAAAAAAGACAGCAGCTATATCTATACACTGCCTTTTGAACATAAGAAGAAGGTTTTCCTGATACAGGGTTATGAAAGTATGTTCAGTCATAAAGGGGAAAAGGCCCTTGACTTTAAAGTGAAAACAGGAACCAAAGTATGTGCGGCAAGGGGTGGTGTTGTAACGGCAGCGAGAAAAGATTCTGACAGGCGAGGATTGAAAACAGAGAATTTAAGCGACGGTAATTATGTTTTCATCCAGCATGACGATGGCTCTGAAGCCAACTACTGGCATTTTAAAAAAGATGGTGTGGTGGTGCATGTTGGGGATACTGTTCAAACAGGTCAATTGATAGGTTACAGCGGTAATACCGGTTATTCGGCATTCCCTCATTTACATTTTGAAGTAAGGGGTTATACTGCTTCGGGCAAGTATGAACAATTACCGACAAGGTTCTACACACAACGGGGTATTATCTATCTCCGGCCGGGAAAGTTCTACCGGACCTTTCATCAATGACAGGCGGTTTGCTGACACCGTGTCAATTGTGTACCTTACTCTTCCTAAAATAAATTTTATGGTTGTTGTTTACATCCTGCTGGGCCTTATCATTACTCTGTTACTGCTGGCATTCCTGATGCCCAAGGCTTATAATGTAGAAAAGACAACCGTAATAAAAAAACCGGTACAGGAGGTGATGAATTTTGTCGGCGACCTGAATCACTACAGCCAATGGAATCCCTGGCAACAAAGTGACCCGACTGCAAAAAGCACCATTACCGGCACACCACACAGCAGCGGTCATAAATATGCATGGGAGGGAAAGAAAGTGGGGGTGGGCAGCCTTACCCTGGAAAATAAAGATGATAAGCATATCCATTTCCTGCTGGAGTTTTTTAAACCCTGGAAAAGCAAGGCCAAAGACAACTGGCATTTTGAACCATGGGGCGACGGCAGCGAAACGAAAGTAACCTGGCAAAACAGCGGCGATCTGCCCTGGCCAATGGCAAGACTAATGGGGCCGATGATCAACAAAAATCTGAATCACCAGTTTGAAACAGGGCTGGGTAATTTGAAGAAGCTGGTGGAAGGTTAGGCCAGCTCTGTTATAAGTAATTGTTTTAGAAGCAACCGTTGCCGGTTGCTTTTTTTGTTGCATGCCATTTCAATAATGTCGCAGCCCCTCCGAAATGAGACAAATTTGAAAGTCTTTGCATCAGGAGTGTTTGTTTTTTGCTTCCACCAACCCCCATTTTTGTTCCACCAAATTTTTAACTAAAAAAAACAAAACAATGAAACAATTACTTATCGCAGCCACACTGCTGCTTACCACCACATTCAGCATGAACGTAAATGCTCAAAAGGTTTCTGATGAAGATCTGAAAGGCACCGAAAAGGTCTACAAGGCAATGATGTCTGCCTTCGGAAGGCTTGATGCCGCCGGCATTGCAGGCTATTACACTGAAAATGGTACACATATTTCCCCGAATGGACAAATAGTGACAGGCCGTGCCGCCCTGACAGAATACTTTAAAAAACTCTTTGCCTGGTTTATGACATTGCCCAGGCCCGACAAAATGGACAACAACCAAACAAACTGGAACACCCGTTACCTGAGCAACGACTTAATAATGGTGAACTACAATGATGAACACACCAATCATTTTGGTAATAAGGTTGAGAAAGAAACGTTTGCTATGTCGGTTATTCTTAAAAGAACAAAAGACGGCTGGCTTTGTGAGGAGGTGACTATGACGCCGGTGAAACCAATACAATAATTTTAATAGGCAGGTTCGGAATTTTCTGAACCTGCCTATTATATTTTGTTTATAGGCGTGGGGGACAAAATGATGTCAGGTTTTTTTCTGCGGTATTCTTTACCTTGTATATAATAATTTTTATCATTGCGGATTCTTCTTTTAATATCAATCACTTTTTTTATTACAAAACCTGCTTTTGAGCAAAACAGTTTTACCCATCCCTATTGGGATGCTTACAAAAAGGCCGTTACTGTTCCTGAAAAAAGAGAGGCCTATAAAAAATTGGAAAAGATCTATTCCCGGTACCAGATCGATACCGCCATACTCATCAGCGAAGACTTTATTAAGTACGCAAAAGAAAAGGACAAAGAATATGTTCCCTTTGCTCAATTAAAAATCGGACAATCCTATATCAAAAAATTAAACCTGGAAAAAGCCTCGCAAATAATGCTTCCCATACTTGAAGAAGCAGAAAAAAAGAATAACGATTCATTAAAAGCAGCGGCACTTCAAACCATCGCCAATCTTAACAGGTCGCAAAAAAACAAAGCACTGACGATAAAAAGGGCAGGCGAAGCTGCCGACATTCATGAAAAACTGAAACAATGGCGGGAGCTCGGGCATGATTATATGATTATGGGCTCCATGTATAAGCCTTCTGATACAGCCTTAACCTATTATAATAAAGCACTGGAACTTGCTCTTACATATCAATACAGGGACCTTGAATTTACCGCAATGAACAATACCGGCGTTCTTTACCAGTTACGGGGAGATATTGACAAAGCCAGGGAGTATTACATAAAGTCGGCAGAAATAATGGAAACAGAGCCCGATGAAAAATATGCACTTTGTTTTTCATTATTAAACATCGGCCACACTTACCGCAAACAAAACAGGTGGAACGAAGCAGAACCCTGGTACAATAAGGCGCTTCCGGTGTGCCAGTCCTGTGGCAATACCGAAGGTGAAGCAAGTATTTATATCGGCTTAAAGGAAATGTATATAGCAAAGCAGGATTACAAGCAGGCAATGTATTACCAGCAACTGCAATTCAAAACCGATTCTCTTCATCTGAGCCAGCAATACAGCAGGGCCAACCTTGAGTTGGAAACCATTTACAAAACCGCACAAAAAGAAAAGGAAATAAACCGGGAGAAGGAAAAACGAAACAGGCTCATATTTCTTTCTGCCGGTGTATTGTTACTGGCAGCAATGGCCTTTTTTATTTTCCGTAACAGGCAGTTGCTGAAGCAAAAGAAAGCGAAGCTGCAGGCTGAGATGGAACATGCAGAGGCAGAAAAGCTGAGGCAACTGGATAAAATTAAAAATTCATTCTTCGCCAACATCTCTCATGAATTCCGTACACCATTAACGCTGATGCTGGGGCCGTTGAAGCAAATGGAGCAGGGGCAACTGGATGAAAGCGGCAACAAAAAATACCTGAAGATGATGCGGCATAACGGGGAGCGGTTGCTGCACCTCATCAACCAGATGCTTGACCTGAGTAAATTAGAAAACGGTAAAATGGAACTGCAGGTAAATAAAACAGATATTACCGGTTTGCTCAAAGCCACTGTGTACTCCTTTAACAGCATGGCGGAGCAAAAACTGGTGAACTATCATACGCATTTCCCGGAGCATGAAATAATCGGTTGGATAGATAAAGACAAATTTCAGAAAATTGTAAGCAACCTGTTATCCAATGCTTTTAAGTTCACACCCGAAAACGGTTCTGTATCTGTTGTAATTGAGAATGGAGATAAAAGGATCCGCATTACAGTGCAGGACAGCGGCACGGGCATTCCCAAGGAACAACTGGATAAAGTATTTGACCGCTTTTACCAGGTGGAAGGCACAGAAGGAGGTACGGGGATCGGCTTATCGCTGGTAAAAGAACTGGTGCAGTTGCATAAGGGCCAGATAAGTGTAAGCAGTGACTGGGGTAAAGGTGCCAGCTTCCGGCTGAGTATCCCGGTGGCAAGGGAGTTTTATACTGATGAAGAAATAAAAATGAGAGATGAAAGCATGTCCAATGCAGTTACCGCTTTGCCGGCTGCAGATTCAGTCAATGAGGCAGGAGATATTATCACCGATTCTTCAATGCCAACTGTATTGATAGTAGAAGATAATACCGACCTGCAGCAATTCATCAGTGATATATTAAAAACAGAATTTAATACTGCGGTAGCCGGCAACGGTAAAGAGGGAATAGAAAAGGCATTGACGCTGATTCCTGATTTGATAGTAACTGATGTAATGATGCCAATAATGGATGGTGTGGCCATGACAAGCGAATTAAAGCAAAATGAAAAAACCAGCCATATCCCGGTCATTATGCTTACGGCAAAGGCAACTGCAGAAAGTAAAATTGAAGGTTTGAAAACGGGTGCGGATGATTACCTGGTAAAACCTTTTGACGGCGATGAGTTGGTGGTACGTATTCAGAATTTAATTGAACAACGGCAAAAACTCCGGGCATTGTTCTCCCAAAAAGTAATCAGCATTACACCGGATAAGGTGGAAGTACAAAGCCAGGAGAATGTATTCCTGGAGAAAGTCCGGTCCAGCATCAGTGAAAATCTTGATAATGAATTTTTCAGTGTGGTGGAACTGGCAAATGCAGTAAACATGAGCCGAAGCCAATTGCACCGCAAGCTAAAAGCCCTTACCGGCGAAGCGCCTAATGAACTGGTACGGAATTTTCGTTTGGAAAGAGCATTGGACCTGTTACAAAAAGGAGCTGGTAATGTAACCGAAGCAGCGTTTATGACCGGCTTTTCTTCCCCGGCTTATTTCAGCAAATGTTTTAGTGACCGGTATGGTTATTCCCCCGCAGAAGTAAAGAAGAAATCCTGAGTCATATCTGTTGTAAGTCCGGTTTTGTTTTTTCATTTACAACATTCCCGGTATTTAATGTGGTTGCAGGTTCAAACAGCATTATCTCTACTTCTTCTTTAGCGACTGGTTTATGTTCAACACCACGGGGCATGATTAAAAACTCTCCCGCATTAATGGTAATTATTTTATCTCTTAAGTGCATATCAAAACTTCCTTTCACCACATAAAATAATTCGTCTTCATTATCATGGTGGTGCCACACAAATTCTCCTTGAAATTTTACCAGTTTCACCAGCTGGCCATTCAGCTCACCGGCAATTTTGGGGCTCCAGTGCTCAGTGAAAAGAGAGAATTTTTCTGACAGATTTACTTTTTCCATTGATTAAAGATAAAACTTCCGCAAGTTCCGGGTTGTGCAGATGCCGGAATCCTTTGAATTTTGTTTGTAAATTGAAAACAATGAATGATTATGAAAGAATAGAAAAAGCCATTGGCTATATCGCTGATAATTTTCAGCAACAGCCCGACCTGGATGAAGTGGCGAAGCAAGTGCATGTAAGTCCTTTTCATTTTCAGCGGATGTTTAAAGACTGGGCTGGGGTAAGTCCCAAAAAATTCCTGCAATATATAAGTGCTGAACATGCCAAAACGCTGCTGAAACAAAATATGAGCCTGAGTGATGTAAGTTATGAAACGGGGCTGTCCGGCGCCAGCCGCCTGCATGATCTGTTTATAAGCATCGAAGGCATGACGCCGGGAGAGTATAAAAATGGCGGTGAACAGTTATCAATCAATTACAGTTTTGCTGAAACTCCTTTTGGAAATATTATTGTCGCTTCCACTTCAAAAGGTGTTTGTCATGTGGCTTTTGCAGATGACGAACAAATGGCCTTGGGTGAATTAAAAGCAACTTTCCCGAAAGCATATTTTAAGCAGGTGGTGGACTCCATTCAACAAAATGCGTTATTCATTTTTACACAGGACTGGAAAAATATCGCTGCGATAAAACTGCACTTAAAAGGAACAGCGTTTCAACTAAAGGTGTGGGATGCATTATTAAAGATACCGCTGGGTGGTTTATCTACTTATTCTTCCATTGCTGCCGCAACCGGTAATGAAAAGGCATCAAGAGCGGTAGGTACAGCAGTAGGTGATAACCCGGTCGCCTTTTTAATCCCCTGTCACCGGGTCATCAAATCAACCGGCTCCATCGGCCAGTATCACTGGGGCAGCAACCGTAAAACAGCGATGATCGGTTGGGAGTCTGCCAAAGTTTTTGCTGAAAACTAATTCCGCAAGTTCCGGGTTGTTGCCCTTCTGACTTCTTTTCATTTTTACAGTAAAAAAAACAATGCAAACATTTATTTTAATTCATGGTTCCTGGCATAGTGCCTGGAACTGGCACAGGGTGATTCCATTGCTTGAAAAAGCAGGACACAGAGCTATTGCTATTGATCTTCCAGGTATGGGGAGAGACAAGACTCCGATTGGGGAAGTGAAAATGAAAACAACTGTGGAAAAGATCTGTGAGCTGATTGACAGTATTGACAGTAAAGTGATACTGGTTGGCCACAGTAAAAACGGAATCATGATCTCACAAGCAGCTGAGTACCGGCCGCATAAAATTGAGAAGCTCATTTATCTTGCTGCTTACCTGGTACCCAATGGCAAAACACAGCGGGAGTATTCGGTGCAGGATACAGGCGGGGTGCTTAAACCTTATGTTACACCATATCCTGAATTGAATGCACATACATTGCAACCCGCTATTTATAAAGAAGGGCTTTATCATGATTGTGATGATGAAATAACAGAACTGGCCAACGTTTTACTGAGTCATGAGCCTGTTGAATCCGGCATTACACCCCTTCGGCTGACAGAAGAAAATTTTGGAACTGTTCCGCGGTATTATATTGAATGTACTGAGGACAGGGCGGTAACGCCGTTCATTCAGCAAAAGATGTATAAAGAAACTCCCTGCAAAAAAGTTTATAGCATGGCAACCAGTCACTCTCCTTTTTTCAGCCAGCCGGAGAAGCTGACCGAAATATTTTGTGAGATAGCGGCAGAATAATAAAACCCTCACAGGCAGAAACAACCTGTGAGGGTTCTTCGTTTAAAAGAAAAATTGTTCTTTGATGATTTTTCCGTCTTTCACTTCATATACAGCAATCTCATCCAATTTTATTCTTCCAGCTCCTTTCATTGTTACATCCATGGCCATTGCTACCGAAAAATGGTTCCCTGCAATGACTGGCTCCGTAGAATAGCCGCCATGCATTTCTTCCACCATTGCCCCAAAAGCTTCTCCTTTTTTCCGGATGGCATCTATCCCTTCTGCATTGCCCATTCCCATTGCTGCTGCATGGGCCGGCTCTATACTAACAGCATTGCCGGCGTATAATTCGCCCTGTATTGTGTCCCACTGGCCGGTTTGGGCCAGCTCATTAAAACGGCTGGCTACTTCTTGTGTTGTCATATTCATTAGTTTTTGTTTTGAAAATGGGTGTAAAAGCTACATTGTTTTTATTTGGCGAACAATTAAATAATTATGAACCAGCATAGTTTCTGGGATGAACTTATTTTTATCATCTGAATAGTAAAACAACAAGTGTGAAGTTTCTTTTCTCTTCATTTCTTTTTTTCTTCATTGCCAGCTGCTCTGTCAGCAAAAACCCTCTGCGCAAACAGGTAAAGGATCTGCAAAGGGGAATCAGTCAAGGATGATACCAGCTATGTATATGCTTTACCTTTTGAAGAAGGAAAGACCTTCCGGGTAATACAGGGTTACTTCAGCCGCTTTACCCATAAAGAAAGGGCAGCCCTTGATTTTAATATGAAACGGGGGACCCATATCACTGCCGCAAGAGAAGGAGTGGTTATAAGAGTAAAAGAAGATGGCACCAAAGGGGGGTTGAAAAAGAAGTACCGGTCGCATGGTAATAATATTGTGATACAACACAGTGATGGATCAAGGGCTGGTTACTGGCATATACAACATAACGGCGCCATAGTAAATGTTGGCGATACAGTGAAAAAGGGGCAGCTTATCGCCTATAGCGGTAAAACGGGATATGCCTTTGTGCCCCATCTGCATTTTCTTGTATGGAAATCCGGCGGCGGACAGTGGCAGCAAATTCCGACGAGGTTTCAAACCTCTGGCGGAATAAAATATTTACGGGGCTGGAAAAAGTACCGCAATGGCAGCCCGGAGTAATTACTTTTGACAAAACTCAGTATTAGTTGGAAGATTTTTTTGCCCGGCTTGTTTCAGATATTCAGCACTCTTCCTGGTGGGAATGGGTGGCAGTGCTATCTGGTATTGCCAGTGTCTGGTTCAGTAAAAAAGAAAATATCCTTGTTTACCCGGTTGGTCTTGTCAATACCATTATTTATATCTGGTTGAGCTTTAAAGGCGACCTGCTCGGTGAAGCTGCTGTAAATCTTTATTATACCATAATGAGTATCTATGGCTGGATATTATGGGCTAAAAGAGATACACAACTTCAGCCGGTCGTACATATTACCTTCTCTGATAAAAAATGGTGGCTGTACCAGCTTGTCTTTTTTGCAGGATTTTATATTGCCATCTTTTTATTACTTACTTACCTAAAAAAAGATTTTGCCCCCGGTGCTATTCCATGGGCTGATGCATTTGCTTCTGCAACCGCTTTTACAGGCATGTGGCTGATGACCAAGAAAAAAGTGGAAAGCTGGTATTGGTGGATCGCCACTAATATTGCATCTATTCCGTTGTATTATGTGAAGGGGTATGCGTTAACCAGTGTTTATTATTTGGTATTACTGGTAATGGCCTTCTTCGGTTTGCTGGAGTGGATGAAAAAAGCAAAACAAGATCATGCTTAAAAAGATCGTCGTCATAGGGCCCGAAAGCACTGGTAAAAGTACCTTGTGTGAACAATTGGCACAACACTATGAAACAATGTGGTGCCCGGAGTTTGCCAGGGAGTATTTACTCAGAAATGGCACTGATTATGAGTTTGACGATTTGCTCACCATTGCCAAAGGCCAGTTGGCGCTGGAAGATGAATACACCACTACACTGGAAAGAAATTCGTTGCCGATGCTGGAGGCTGGTGGCCATTTGCCTTTATTTATTGATACGGATATGTACGTCATGAAAGTGTGGTGTGAGTTTGTGTTCCGCAGATGCCATCGTTTTATCCTGGACCAGATCGTAACAAGGAAATATGATCTGTACCTGTTATGTAATACAGACCTGCCCTGGGTAAAGGATGAGTTGCGGGAATACCCCGACCTGGAAAGCCGCCGGAAACTATATCATATTTATAAGGATATCATGGTCAATCAACCAATCCCCTGGGTTGATATCCGTGGTAATGATGATGAGCGGCTGCAATTGGCCATCCGGGCAATTGATCCTTTGCTGAGATAATTGTTGCTATTTTCGACATCACATGAAAGTAATCTTGCAAAAAAATCACCGGCTTGTTTTTTACGGCATGTGGCTGTTGTTAGGATTGATGCAGGCGGGTCTTACAGAATTGCAGGATGATGAGGCGTATTACTGGGTGTTTTCCAAATATCTCAGCCTGGGGTATTTTGACCATCCGCCTATGACAGCCTTGCTGGTGAAAACAGGGTGTGCTATTTTTCCCAATGAACTGGGTGTGCGGCTGTTTCCGCTGCTGTTGAGTGTTTTGTCGCTGTTCATTATTGAAAAACTCACCGTTAAGAAAAATCCTTTCCTCTTTTATAGTATTGCTTTATCGTTGGCCATCTTGCAGGTAAGCGGTTTTAATGCTGTGCCGGATACACCTCTTGTTTTCTTTACGGCGTTGTTCTTTTTGTTTTATAAAAAATTTACGGAAAAACAATCCTGGCGAAACATTTTCCTGTTAAGCCTTTCCGTTGCCCTTCTTTTTTACACCAAGTATCACGCAGTGCTCATTGTGTTGTTTACCCTTTTCTCCAACCTTCGTTTGCTGACAACGTATAAAACATATATCGCCGGGCTGATCGCTTTACTGCTTTTCCTTCCACACCTGGCCTGGCAATGGGAGCACAACTGGGTTAGTTTCCGCTATCATTTATTCGAAAGCAATGTAAATGCCTATCAATTTTCTTTCACTACCGATTATTTACTGGGTCAGCTAATACTGGCTGGCCCCATTGCCGGTTTTATTTTATTGCCCGCTGCTTTTTCATACAAGACAACGAACGCAACAGAGAAAGCAATGCGATATACCATGGCCGGCATTTACATTTTCTTTTTCCTGAGTTCCTTCCGGGGGAAGGTTGAAGCCAACTGGACCTCACCAGCCATTGTTTCCCTGATCGTACTTTCTCATCAACAGCTTCTGGAAAAACTCCGCTGGCAGCGGCTTTTATTCAGGCTGCTGCCTGTTACACTTATTCTTGTACTATTCGCAAGGGTAGTGATGATCGAAGATATTTTACCCGTAAAAGAAATACGACAACGTTATCATTCGTGGAAAGAGTGGCCTGCTATTATGAAAGAAAGAACGAAGGGGCTTCCTGTTGTATTCAGTAATTCCTACCAGCGGGCCAGCAAGTACTGGTTCTATTCCGGTCAGGTGACCTTGTCGCAAAATCTTTATAAAGAAAGAAGGAACAATTATAATTTCTGGCCGATAGAAAACGAAATGATCGGCAAGCCTGTTTATTTTTTAGATATATATGATTTGAAGAATTTTCCTGATTCATTGAAAACCCCGATCGGCTATGTTGGTTACCGATATGATTCTTCTTTTCTTTCTTTCGGAACAGTCAATATTCCTTTGAACGCTAAACACAGAATTCATTCCGGAGATTCTCTTCGTGTGTATTATGGCGGAATACCAATGCCTGGTACCACACAATTATCATATTTAGCTAAATATCCCCAATCGCAATACGGTGTTCATCTTGTTTTTTTTCAGGGAAAGACAATCATCTCTGAAGTGCCGGTTTCAATAGATATGAATGAGATGACCAGGAAAACCTACCGTTACTATTTTACATTGACACCAGCTTTGCCCAAAGGCCGCTATCAAATGATGCTGTCTTTTGCTGTTCCGGGTTATAATCCCACTCATAACAGCGAGAAAATAAAAGTGGTCGTTGACTGATCTGTTAAGGCGGCAGCGTACCAACTATCCGTTGTATGTCCGGGTCGGTTTGCAGATTATTCATCTGCTGCAGAATGGCCCTCGATCTTCCGGCAACAAAGGAAGACAATGGTTTTACTTTATATCGTTTCGGACTCGGTAAACAAGCAGCTATCATGGCAGCTTCCTGTCGTGTCAGGTTCTTTGCCGGTTTATTAAAATAAATTTCTGATGCCATTTCTATTCCGAAGATCCCTTCTCCCATTTCTATCACATTCAGGTACACTTCCATTATTCTTTTCTTTCCCCATATCAGTTCAATCATAAAAGTGAAATACACCTCCAGTCCTTTCCGGATAAAACTTCTCCCCTGCCACAAAAAAACATTCTTTGCCACCTGCTGGCTGATGGTGCTGGCTCCTCTTATACGACCGGGCTTTTTTTCATTATACTTCATTGCCTTTTTAATACTCTTCCAGTCAAAGCCATGGTGGTCGGGAAACAGCTGATCCTCCGAAGCAATAACGGCCAGTCTTGCGTTGGGTGAGATGGAGTTTCTTCCCACATAATCTCTCTTCAGCCCATGTCCGCTGATCCAGCTTGCCAGTTGTGTCATGGTGATTGGCGGGTTCACCCATTTCAGTAACAGGATATAGCAGAACTGGAAAATGAATATCCAGAGAAAGATGCGTTTACCCCACTTCCAGAGTTTGCGGAGAAACAATTTTGCTTTTGTGTTTTTATTTTCAGAGCCGTTTGCCATAGATAAGCAGTCCCCAGATTAATGCAATGCCAAAAACAATGAGTATGATCCCGTTGATACGGTTAATGATATGAATATTGTGCGGGGTCAGGCGGTTGCGGATCTTTCCGGCAAGAAATACTTTCAAAACATCTGCCCCCAACATCCAAATAAGGCAGGTGGCGAAAATTACAATACGTTCATTCACAGAGTGGGTTATCACGGCTGTAGAAGTGGTTATCCAGAAAATAAATACTGCCGGGTTCAGCGTATTCATAAAGTATCCTGCGAAAAATATTTTTGCATAGTCCCGTTTACGAAATTTAAATACCTGCTGCCCCTCTGCATTTACTTTTACTTTTTTAAAAAAGAGAAAGTATATCCCCATTGAAACAAGAAAAATACAACCGGCGATGCCTACTTCGGTTTTGTAGGTTTTCAGGCTGTTGAACAATTCTGTGAAAACATTGCTGACTAGAACCAGGGTAATGTCGCTGGCAGATACGCCAAATATAAAAGCCAGTCCGCCACGGTGGCCATTGTTCAGGCTTTGCTTGATGATAGAAAAAAGAACCGGTCCTACTGAAATACTCAGCAGTAAACCAAATCCAAGCCCTTTCAGAATCATCTCTAACATGCAGCAATCAATAATTATAAATAAAGGTCTTTTCGGGGGAGGTTAAATATGCCCCGTTTGCAAAAACCGGTTCCACTCTTCCAGCATCTTACCTTTCATTACCCGTGGGAATTTGTGCTGGCTTCCCAGCTTGCCTTTTTGCTCCATGAATTTCATGAATTTTTCTTCCGGCAACACTTCAAGAAAAACATCTTTTAATGCACTGTCTCTTTCGGTGGCGTAATCATCGTTCAGTACCCTCAGGTTTTCATCAATGTGTTTACGTACGATCTCCGCATCTACTTTATCATTGGTGGCAATGTACCAGCGATGTGCAAAATAGTTTTCATGCGGAAATCCTACTACTGTATACTCCGGTATACTGACATTAAACGCTTCGCTGACCAGTTCAATAGCCTTGTTCATGTTCTCCACACTCAGGTGTTCCCCGGTAAGGCTGAGGAAATGTTTGGTTCTTCCTGTTATTACTACTTCGCTTTTTTCGAGGTCGACAAATTTAATAGTATCTCCCAACAGGTAACGCCAGGTGCCGGCATTAGTACTCATCAACAATGCATATTCTTTACCCTCTTCCACTTCGTGTATCATTTTTGCTTCAGGGTTGGAAATAATATGCCCGTCACTATCAAAATTCTTATCGTCAAAAGGAACAAATTCAAAGAAGATATTGTTGTTCAGGATAAGCTGCATGCCTTTGGCATGTTCCCTTGTTTTATAACCAATAAAGCCTTCGCTGGATAAGTAGTTTTCAATATAAACGATCGGCTTGCCCAGCAATTTTTCAAACCCTTTCTTATATGGTTCGAATGCTACACCTCCATGAACAAAGAAGCTAAAGTTGGGCCATATCTCATGAATGTTCTTTGCTTTATAATGTTCAATCACCATTTCCATACACATCTGGCACCAGGCAGGGACGCCAACAATGTATCCGATGTCCCACTCCCTGGCATGTTCAACAATCTCATGCAGTTTTTGGTTCCAGTCACTCATGGCTGCAATGCGGCCACCCGGTTTATAAAAACTCTGGAACCAGAACGGTCTTTTCTTTGCCAGAATACCACTAAGGTCTCCGGCATACCAGCCGGCTTTTCCTTTTTTCAGGTCTGTTGCACCGCCAATCATTAAAAAGCCTTTTGTCATGGCTCTTTTATTGGCTTCCTCATAACGCATCAAACTCAATAATTGTCTTAAATAGTTTACCGTATTGCTGCGCAACAGTTCTTTTGTAACGGGAATATATTTACTTGCCGCTTCAGATGTTCCGGAGCTAAGTGCATAGTATTTTATTTTTCCGGGCCAGGCGACATCCGGAACCCCTTCCAGGGTTTTCTTCCACCACTCCTCGTAAATCTTATTATAGTCATGTACAGGTACCAGCTCCTGAAATCTTTTTGCAGGATGCTTGCTTAGTAACGCCTCATCGAAACGGTACTGCTGTCCAAATTCTGTGAATCTTGCTTTTTTTAACAGCTTCTTCAGCACTCTTATCTGCTGACGTCTCGGATCGTTAGGTGGTATTCGTAAAGCAGCGGCAATTGCTCTCGGTAATTTTATATCAATAATGGTGGCCATTCGGTGCTTATGCTATAATACTAAAGTTACGCAATGTTACTTAGCGAATAGCTGCGAATATAGTGGTCAATTTGTTTTATCCGCCCAGTTTACGGTATATTCTCCATAATAATTTCAGGTCATTTACGGGTTCATAATCCCGGGCATACCAGTAATCCATCATTTGCAGGCTTTCTGCCGGCATTTGATGTTTTGTTGAAACAGGAATGCCATTACAGGCTATCACTGCATTAGAAAGATGAGGCAGGTTTTTTTCTTCAACAGCATACCCGATCCATGTTTTTTGTGCAAATAATACGGAGAAACAATTACTGAAAAAGTGAAATGGTTTTTTTACAATGAATAACTGAACCGGAAATGTGATAATTCCATACAATGAAACACTCACATCTATTAATCTTTTCAGCCGCAGATTGTAAGGGTTTGAAAGTTTATAGCCGTTTTCTTTTGACACCGATTCTCCGGAAGAATCTTTGGAGTCGCTGCCGACAATACTGCTGCTGCCTGAAGAGTGGATTTTTGCAACCAGTCCATGCGGAAGCTGCCGAATCCCTTTTATTATTGCTTTAAAAGATAATGCACCGCAACAAAAAATAATTTCCCGGAAAGGGATTGTTGAAGTGAGTTTGTTCAGATCATTCCAGTTACCCAGTGCTGCAGTATCACTCTCCTGAACAGCAATACGGCCAAGCACCCGTTGCTGCATCCCTGCATCTTTCAGCAACTGCAGCGTTTGGATATACTCTTTATGTGTTCCGGCGATAATTGTTGTGGCATGTTCCTCTTTGTCTTTGGTGCTGTTCAGCACATTGGCGCCGACCAATATCCATCTCAGTATGCTGATAAGAACAAAAGCAAGCACTGCGCCAAATAAAACGATCCCTCTTGAAAAACGATATTGCTCCGGCAATAATGCATACGCCGCCAGCAGGACGATTGTCGCAATTAGTGTAGAGCGAAACAGTTCTGTTCTTTTATACCACCTGTCGTACAAGCCTGCGTAGTAGGCTGCAATAAGATAAAATACCGTGAAGGCCGGAAAAGCAATCCATAATAAACGATACTCGTATTCGGTTTCTGTCCGAACATAAGATGTCCAGAAGTTTTTCATTAACCAAAAGGACAGTAGTATCAGGCCGGCATCAATCACCGGCAAACCAATCTTCCTGATAAAACCACTCAGTGCCGAAAGCCCGGCCCTGAACCAGATGGCGATATGAATCAAAAAATTAAAGACCCCGGCCCTACTGCCTCCATAATGTTTGCGGACAAAAATGCTCATCGCATTATAAAACATACGGACATAGTTCATCGTTCCTTTCCGTGTACTCTCTCCTTTAAAGTGAATGATGCTGCTGCCTGCGAAATAATAATTTTTAAACCCTGCTTTCTGGATGCGATAACTCAGATCCACATCTTCACCATACATGAAAAAGGTTTCATCAAAACTTCCCACCTTATCCAGCACTTCTTTTTTTATCATCATAAAGGCGCCAGCCAGCACATCCACTTCATTATTTTCATTTTCATCCAGGTGACCAAGATGGTATTTGGAAAATGTTTTAGAACGGGGAAATAGTTTTGACAGGCCAAATAATTTGTACAACGATGTCATTGGTGAAGGAAAGGCCCTTTTGGATTCTTTGAGGAACCGGCCGCTTCCGTCCAACATTTTTATTCCCAATGCCCCGGCATCAGGAAGTGATTCAAAAAAGTCAATGCACTTTGTAAAGCAATCTTCCGGAACAATAGTGTCGGGGTTTAAGAATAAGATATATTTCCCTGTTGACTGCCGCAATCCCTGGTTACAGGCCCTGGCAAACCCTGTGTTTTCGATGTTCGCAATGAAACAAACAGATGGAAAACGGGGTTGAAGATATTCAAGGCTATTATCAGATGAGTTATTATCCACTACAATTACCTCGGCCTGCAAACCAGTTGCTGCCTCCCGGACAGAGCAAAGGCACTGTTCCAGAAAGTGCTTGACGTTGTAGTTTACTATGATGATCGATAATTGCATTGTTAAAGTGCTTCAAATCTAAAATCTAATCCCGACATTTCGCAGCTCAATCTAAAATGTGGGTTTTATCTTTGCCCATGCTCAAATCCACATTGATAGAAGCCACAAAAGCAGGGGCTTTGGAAATTCTCCGGTTTTTCAACAACGATTTTAAAATAAGTAATAAAGAAGGGGTTAACAACCTGGTGACAGAAGCCGACCATGCTTCCGAAAAAGCAATAATGACTGTCATCAAATCAAATTTTCCTGATCACCAGATACTGGCTGAAGAAACCGGCGAGATCATCCAGGATTCAGCCTACAAATGGATCATTGACCCGATTGACGGAACAGTGAATTTTGCACACGGTATTCCGTTAAACTGTGTTTCGATTGGCGTTGAGCATAAAGGAGAAATGGTAATGGGAGCTGTTTATAATCCTCACCTCAATGAGTTTTATTTTGCTGAAAAAGGAAATGGAGCCACATTAAACAACAAACCCATCAGGGTTAGCGAACAAACACAAACCATTAAAGCCTGCCTTGTAACCGGCTTTCCATATACTTATATTAATATACCCAACGGGCCGCTGGAAATTTTTGAGCGGTTTATCCGCAAAGGTGTTCCTGTCAGACGTTTGGGTTCAGCTGCTATTGACCTGTGTTGGGTAGCTGCGGGAAGATTTGATGGCTTTTATGAACACAAGCTTGAACCATGGGACAGTGCTGCCGGTTACCTGATAGTTGAAGAGGCCGGTGGAAAAGTAACCGACCATGAGGGAAATAAATTTTCAGTCTATCAACACAAGGTGCTGGCAACAAACGGAAAGATCCATGATGAAATGGTGGCAGTAATAAACAACAAGAAAGAATTATGAGTAACGAAAGGACAGAAATAAGCTCCTTAGGCGAGTTTGGCCTTATTGAGCACCTTACAAAGAACATTGAATTGCAAAACGCATCATCTGTTCTCGGTGTTGGTGATGATGCTGCCATAATAGACCATTTTGGCAAACAAACTGTTGTTACCACCGATTTACTGATTGAAGGGGTACATTTCGATTTGATGTACACCCCTTTGCAACATCTTGGCTATAAAAGTGTCGTTGTAAACCTGAGCGACATCTATGCCATGAATGCAACACCAACGCAGATCGTTTTAAGTCTTGGCATCAGTAATCGTTTTAGTGTTGAGGCGCTGGACGATTTTTATGAAGGTGTGTATGCTGCGTGCAATAAATATGGAGTTGATTTGGTTGGTGGTGATACCGCTTCGTCTCAAAAGGGTTTTATTATCTCTGTTACTGCCATTGGTGAAGTGGCCCCTGATAAATTTGTAAAAAGAAGTACTGCCCAAAAGGGAGACCTGCTTTGTGTAAGCGGCAACCTTGGTGCGGCTTATGTTGGCCTGCTATTCCTGGAAAGAGAAAAGAAAATTTTCGTGGAAAGCCCCGGTGTACAACCAGACCTTGAGGGAGAATCCTATGTAATAGGCAAACTGCTGAAACCAGAGGCAAGGAAAGATATTGTTGAGTTTTTTGAAAAACAGGATATCGTCCCATCCTCTATGATGGACATCAGCGACGGGTTGAGTTCTGAGATACTGCATATCTGCAAGGACAGCAATCTTGGTTGTGTGTTGTACGAAGAAAAAATACCTGTGGCCGAGGAAATGAAAAAAGCAGCATTTAAATTTGAAATAGATCCCACGGCCTGTGCGTTAAGTGGCGGCGAAGATTATGAGCTGTTGTTTACCATTCCTCAAACAGAATATGATAAGCTGGTATTAAATGAAGAAATTAGTGTGGTGGGATATATGACAGAACCGGAACAAGGGGCACATATTATTACCAAAGGCGGCGGTAAACATGTTATTACAGCACAGGGGTGGAACCATTTAAAATAAAAAATTACGATTAACAGGATTTGAAAGGATTATGAGGAGAATATTGATCTTATTTTCATTACCAGTTGCACTAGTGGGTTGCGGAGTAAGCAAATCCTCTTTTTCCCCTAATAAGAAATATTCCTTTCAGCAGGTGCAGAAAGACTATTCGGTGTACCAGGCTATTCTGGAAGAACACCATCCCAGTCTTTACTGGTACACACCTAAAGACAGTATGGATTATTATTTCAACCGGGGCCGGCAATGCCTCAAAGATTCCATGACGGAGCCGGAATTTCGAAAAGTGCTGACTTATGTTACGGCAAAGATCAATTGTGGTCACACTTCTGTACGGTCGTCCAAAGCATGGGCTAAATACAGCGATACGGTCAGGCTGGGGAAAATGTTTCCTTTAAGTCTGAAAGTTTGGGATAGTGCGATGGTGGTAACCGCCAACCTGAATCGTCGTGACAGTATTCTAAAAAGAGGCACTGTAATAACAAAAATTAATGGGACCCCTGTGATGGCTATAGTTGACACTCTCTTCGATTATATTTCTACTGACGGATACAACAGAACACACAAATATCAAAGCCTCAGCAACCGGGGTTTCTTTGGTTCGTTATATACTTCATTATTTGGGTTATCAGAAAAATACAGCATTGATTACAAAGATGCTAAAGGCCAGGTAAACACACTAAGCATTCCGGTTTATAATCCTGCCGCTGACACAGCAACCCGTACCGGCACCCGGCCATTGCGAACAACACCGCAGCCCTCTAAAAGAGAAAGGAAGAGGCAGATGGCAAATACTGTTCGCCTGCTGAAGATTGATTCTGTTAACCATACCGCCATGATGGACCTTTCCTCCTTTGGCAGGGGTTATGGTTTAAAAAAATTCTTTCGTAATTCATTTGAAGCGTTGCAGAATAATAATATCGGCCATCTGATCATTGATGTCAGAGGGAATGGAGGTGGCAGTGTTACCAATTCTACATTGCTCAGCCGTTATCTCGCTGCACAACGGTTTAAAGTAAGTGATACGCTATTTGCTGTCAGAAAGGGAAGCCGTTACCAGCATTATATACAAAATCATTTTTGGAATAAGCTTTTCATGTCTTTTTTTACCAGGAAGAAAAAAGATGGTAATTATCATTTCGGTTATTTCGAACGCCATTATTTTAAACCGAAGAAGGGGAATCATTATGATGGCAAGGTGTATATTCTGACCGGGGGTAATTCGTTTTCAGCTACTACATTATTTGTGAGCTCTGTTATCAAACAGGAAAATGTAACAGTGATCGGTGAGGAGACCGGTGGCGGTGCTTATGGTAATTCGGCCTGGCTTATACCTGATGTTGCATTGCCAGAAACGGGTATTCGGTTCCGGTTGCCATTATTCCGGTTGGTAATTGATAAGACCGCACCCAAGACCGGAAGAGGTGTGCAACCTGAAGTACTTTCTTTTCCAACTGTAGAAGATGTTAGAAAGGGCTCTGATTATAAGCTTGATAAGGCGATGGAGTTAATAAAGACTGATAAAAAAGCACATTAGTTCTCTTCATTTAAAATCATAAAACGATCGGCGTCTTTCAGGAAAGGAAGTTTCTCTCTTATGGTTTGTAAATGCTTTTCATCCAGGGTCATGGTGAAAATATCTTCTTCGTCTTTCTTTGTATACAGTACTTCTCCCATCGGGTCAACGATCATACTTTCTCCGCTGTAATAAATATCGTTTCCGTCTTTGCCTGTACGGTTCACTCCTACTACATAACATTGGTTTTCAATAGCCCTTGCCTGCAACAATGTTTTCCAGGCATGAGCCCTTCTTTCAGGCCAGTTCGCTACATATATTAATACATCGTATTCCGACCCTTCGGGTTGTAACTGCTGTCTTGCCCAAACCGGGAAACGCAGATCATAGCAGACCAGTAAATTTATCTTCCATCCCTTTACAGAAGCAATCAGCCTTTTTGTGCCGGCGGTATAATGATCATCTTCTCCTGCATAAGCAAAGCGGTGACGTTTATCATAAATACCACATTGACCAGTCGGCAGCATCCAGATCAGCCTGTTATAATACTTGTCCTTCTCTTCTATAATTACACTTCCGGTAAGAATGACCTTTTTCTCTGCTGCAATACGCTTCATCCATTGCACCGTGTCTCCATCCATCGTTTCAGCCAACGCTTCAGGCTTCATACTGAAGCCGGTAGAAAACATCTCGGGTAATACTACAACTTCCGCTTTTTTCTTTAAGCTGTCAATTTTTTTCTCCAGCATTTGCAGGTTAGCGGCTTTATCTTCCCAATGAAGATTCGTTTGTATGATTGTAACAGTAAGGTCTGCCATAAAATAATATGTAGTAAAAATACCTGTATTTGCTTAAATGCGATTGTGCATTCAATGCCACAAAAAGTAACAGCCCCCAAAAGGGGGCCGTTGTAACCATTAAACCATCTGCTTTTAAACTTACTTTGAAATATTGTAACGAAGTAACATTTCATGTGCATTGGCGCCTGCATCAAACACACTAACCGGTGTGCTATAGATATCAAACGCATAACCAATAGTGAATTTCTTATTCACATTCAACCCTGCAGAAAGTAAAAAACTCTGCTTTACCCTGTAGCCAACACCCCACCAGAATTTTTCATTGTGTTCTACCCTTGCGCCAAACTGGTATTCTGTTGGTGCATTGGGCAGATAAATAACCAGGAAGTTGGGAGTTATGGTTGTAGCATCATCCGCATTCCATTTGTATTTACCGTGAAAATAATAGTGGCGGTACAAACGGCCTTCTTCTGATCTTGTAAGGTTACCTGTATAAAAATCAAGTTTGGATTGCACTAATTGCGATGCGGCAACACCTACCTGGAATTTTTTACCTGTGTAAGAGATTCCAAAGCCGGCATCAAACTTAAACCGGTTGTCACTGCCACCAATTGCAGGGTCAGCACCTAATGATTCGGTCAGTTTAGCCTTGTCGATAGAGTACTGCAACCCTCTTGCTTCAATGCCTAATGAAAAGCGGCCTCCGTTATCCAAGGAGATGTGTTTTGCGAAAGCCAGCTGAACACCGGTTCTGGATGTTGGTCCCGTTTTATCATTATAAATATATCCGCCGATACCAATGTTATGCTTTGGCATATCAAAAGAGCCGAATACGGTAGCTGTTTTCGGGGCACCACTAAATCCGCTCCACTGTGTTCTGTATGATACACCGACCATGCTTCCCTGCACACCGGCGGTTGATGGGTTGTGGTATATTCCCTGCAGGTCATACATAGATGAGGTCTGCAATTGCTGGGCCGTTACTTGTGCAACAGCTCCCAGGAAAAAAAGAATCAATATAGAATGTCTCATAATATTTTATTTGAAAGTTGGTTATCTCAATATTGTTACGTCGCCTTTCATGAATATGGTCTTATTGGTAATCGTTGTGTAGGTAACAGTATAATAATAAGTACCATCAGCAACCGGCTTACCATTGTAGGTACCTTCCCAGTCGTTCTGGTAATTATCATTCTTATAAACAATATTACCATACCTGTTGAACACAGCTACCGCAATCTGTTTAGTGCATGACGCACCTGTTGTTACCAGCCACCTGTCATTCATCCCGTCGCCGTTTGGCGTGAAGGCGTTCATTACTTTTATACAATAAGGAATAACTGTAACCAGTGCGTTATCAGTAGAAATACATCCATTCTGGTCTGTAACAGTCATCGTATAGGTAGTAGTCACATTTGGTTTGGCAACCGGTGTAAATGTGTTAGAATTTGTAAGAGACCCTGCCGGTGCCCAGGCGATAGTGCCGGGAGTGCCGGTGCTGCTGCCCGAAAGTGTTACATTGTCTCCATCAACTATTATAAAGTCGGGTCCTGCATTCACAGCAGGGGCTACTCTTGTTGGAACGGTTACTGTCTTAGTAATTGTTCCGCAATATGCATCCTTGATGGTTATCGTTTTAGGACCAATTGACAGGCCTGTGAAAATATTAGATGATTGGAAGGAACCGCCATTGATGCTGTAAGTATAAGGTGCGATTCCGCCAGTAGCATTGACTGTAATAGTTCCATTTCCTGTATTGTCACAACTGGATGTAATCGTTTCTGTGGAGTTTACATTAATATTGGCAGGATTACCATATTCCAATATGGGCGCACCACTAATATTGACGCCGGCAACAAACATTTTGCGATTAATAACCGATACAGAAGGCGGTACCGTTTTAGGTGCAAAAGCCAAAGGTGTGGTTAATGTACCGCTTGGTGCCAATTCAATTGACCAAGAGGCTCCACCGTTATTAGTTTTGTAAATCACACCACCGGGCACTGATACATAACCATTATTGACATCATGCATCAGAATACCATTCAGGTTTCCGCCAGATAGAAGGTCAATATTACCGGATATATCAACCCAGGTAGCTCCCCCATCTGTAGTTCTATAAATACGGCGGTTGTTTACATTAGTAAACATATTGCCCACTACAAAAACTGTATTATTATCCAATGCCTGAATATCAGTATACGAAACAGCACTGTTGGCAAATCCTGAAGGTGAAATATTTATCGCCGGGAAGGGACTGATGTTAGTCCAGGTAGTGCCGGAATTTGTTGTTTTATATACAGCCCCCCTGTTTCCGCTAATATATCCAACGGTACGGCTGGGGAATTCAATACCTCTGAAGGTTACAAATTGCTGTGCCTGTGTACCAGTAATACCTATTGGTCCTACTCTTACAGTATCCCAAGTACCACCATTATTAAAAGAACGGTAAACCAGGCCAAATCTTTGTGCAGAGGAAACCGAGTTTTGCTGTGCGCCACAAGCCCAAATGCTATCCGAACCTGCCACAGCAAGATCATTAATAACTGAGGTGCCACCATAATTGTCAATGAACACTGGTGTTAAATTGGTGCCCTGGTTAATTGAGCGGTAAATAGTTCCAATGTTAGTCGTAAAATATACTTTGTTCAATTGTGGGTATGTTACCGAAGTAATATTGGCAAACAAACCTGCCAACCCTCCATTTGCTTTATCAATCCAGGTTTTGCCGCCATCAGTAGTTACAGTTATGCCTGAACCACCGGCAGCTATACCATTATTACAATCGGCAAATTCCATATCGTTATAACTAGCAGACAGAGGAATAGTGACATAATTAGATTGCCAGGAGGCTGAACCGGCGGCAGAATCCGCCACTACTCCATTTGTGCCCATTGATAAGAACTTTCCATTGGGGGCTATATCAAGAGCCCACACACCGTTCTGACTATAATTTTGTCCGGGAGGCAAGCTTCTGGATTCTACCCAATTTCTGCCGGTATCAACAGAAGTCCACATACGGCCAAAGTTTCCGTTTGCTACCAGTGTACCATTACTGGTCCTTCTCATTTGGTAAGGATTGGAAGCCAATAAAACCTGGGGGTTTGGAATTGGTGGACCTGCATTTGGCCCTTGTGTGGGAGGAAAAGGAAAATTGAGTACTTCATATTTACCTTTTTCAAAAACACCCGACGCATTCACGTTGGCTGTAGAGTCATTTTTACCGGTTTTTACTTTTACAACCGTATTGTTGTTAAACGACATCAAAACCACCGTGGAGTCGTTGATGATATTCATTGCCCTGTATTGCTGGGTAACGGGTGATACTGTTCCAAATGTGGTAGTGCAATTAATTGTATTGGTATTAATTCCCGTATAGCCAATCCTTTCTTTACTTATTGAATAATCGGTAAGCACACCATTTTTGAATTTCCAAAGCAACCCTGCTGCCATAGACCCGGAGGTTAAGAATGTGGTAAGTGGTGCACAAACTGTAGCGCTGGTTGCCCTTAAACTAACATTAGGGAACAAAGTAACACCATAAGAGTTACTGCCGCATATATATCCCGTATTGTCATCGATAAATTCAATACGGTATATTTCTTTCAATTTTGCATTTACCGGGTAAAGTACAGAGGGGATACTTGGGTTGTTGATGTACCCAACACGGGAAACTCCGTTAGCCGGCGGCGCAGCAATAGAATCCCAGGTAGATCCTCCATTGAGAGTTACATACAATTTGGGAAGCGAATCAGGGGTGTTGTTATAAGCTCCCCCTATATATCCTTTGTTATCATTCAAAAACCAGCAAGCATTAATGTTTTTTTGGTTGTTAAAAAGCGGATTGTTGACAAAAGTCCAGGTAGCCCCGCCATCCGTAGTTTTAGCCATGCATCCATTGTTGCCTACAGCGTAGGCTACAGCAGATGAAACAAAATGCACATCATTAAATGTTGTCTTGGTTGTCTGACCAGCTGGATTTGTATAAGTAAAAATCCCATATGTCCAGTTGCGGCCACCATCGGTGCTTTTGGCAATACCTCCATCAGTGCCAACGGCTATTACATTGTTGTTGTCAAAAAAATCGACATCCTGCAATGTAAACCCGAATTGTTTGGGGTTACTGAAACGCCAGTTGGTTGAATTGAAACTTCCCTGACTATTGGCAAGGATTGAGGAAATGGAAAATAAAATTATCAGCAGATAATGTTGTATTTTCCTGAAGCAGCTCTTAGTCATATGAATTTGCTTTTATGTTTTGGTATTAAAGGACAGCAATGTTATGCCAGCAATTATATTGGGTTTGTAGAATTAGTTCTACAAGGGCTTGTCATCAAACAATCGAATATTGAACTTTGAAAGAGATATGCGCCTTCGCTTACATATACTATTAATTTTCAGCCTCTTTACTTTTTTGGCGGTTAATGCCCAGAATAAATCGAATAGGGGAAAGGAGTTTTGGCTGGGCTACAGCTTTAGTTCCAATTTTTTCCCCCACGTCGGACTTTCAGATCCTGTAAACCAACAAGAGCTCTCTCTTTATATCAGCACAACTAACCAGCCTGCTAATGTCACCGTCAGCATCAGCGGAACAAGCTGGACCCAAACTCTTTCCATTCCTGCGAATACTGCTGACGCCTCTATTATTGTTCCAAAAGCAGGAGCAGATGATGCCCGTATTCTTTCTGACGGACTTTCAAATAAAGCGATACATATTGTAAGCGATGTGCCGGTGGCAGTATATGCTCATGAATATGATGCCATGTATTCGGCAGCCACCATGCTTATGCCTGCTGAAACCTGGGGATATGTCTATTACTCGGTGAATTATTATCAAACCAAGGGCATGTCAAACCCGCCATATACTGAAAATACAACAGGTGTAAATTTCCCGGATTGGTACAACTGGTTTTATATTGTGGCGAAAGATAATAATACGAGGGTGCTGATCACACCTTCTGACACTTGTAAGAATGGTTGGCTCCCCGGTCAAACCTATACTGTAGACCTTAACAAAGGAGAAATTTATACCGTGTTTGGTAAAGCAAACTTTGCCGCTGGTTGGTTCACCGATACTACTAATTCCAGTAAAGACCTGACCGGCAGTAAAGTTTTATCTGTAGCCGGTGCAGACGGCAACTGTCACCCTGTTGCTCTTTTTTCAGGAACAGGCGGTATGCATGTTTGTCAAAGAGACGGGGGTGAGGCTGTGCAGCAACAGGTATTTCCGGCACAAGCCTGGGGTACCCGCTATCTTACCCACCATACTATTAGTAATTTCTCGGGGGATATCAATGCAACATTCAGGAACTATTACCGTGTGTGTGTGAAAGATCCTTCCACTATTGTAAAAAGGAATGGAGTTGTATTGACCGGGCTTATAAGAAATTTCTTCTATCAATTTGTTGATTCGGCCGGGGGAGATTATATCGAAGCTGATAAGCCAATCCTGATTTCGCAATACACACCAAACAGGGCACAATGCTGGCAAACTATTTTACCAGCACAAACGGCAATCGGTGACCCTGAAATGTTTTATCTCAGCCCCATTGAACAAGGGCAGAATTCGGTAATATTTTATACCAGTTCGCTTAATTTGATTTCGAAATCGTATGCTAACATTATTATCCCAACAGCAGGCATCAGTTCGTTATTAGTGGATGGTGCTGCCGTACCTGCATCGAAAATTAAAGTACACCCTAATAATCCTGCGTATTCGGTAGCTATTCCGGACTTATCGTCTACAATGGATATGCAGCATACCATAACCAGTGATTCAGCATTTACTGCAACAGTATATGGGCTGGGCGCCTATGAAAGTTATGGATATAATATCGGGTGCAATATCAACAACCTTGACCTCAAAAGCGATATCAAGAATGTGTTTGGAATTACAGGCGGACCCGATACTGTTACCTGCCCTAAAACACCTTTTAGAATATTTGCCCATGTCGGATACCAGCTTACGAATGTTCAATGGAAGTTCAGCCAGGTTCCCGGACTGACTCCTGATGCTGATTCCATAATTGTCAATCCTGTTCCTATTAATACACCAATAATAAACGGAAGGCAATACTACACATATACCGTTCAGCAAGACCTCAGCTTTGCAAATGCGGGTACTTATAAAATTCCTTTCAGTTATACAGCTGCTAATATTGACGCTTGTAATAATACAAATACAGATACTCTTATTGTTGTCGTTAAACCGGGGCCTGTTGCCAATTTCAGTATTTCTGCACAACAGTGCCTCAGTGATACGGTACGTTTTACCGGAACATCAAATCCAAATGGATTTACCATTTATAATTATTTATGGAATTTTGATGATGCCACTACACAGAATACCATTAATGCCAAAAAACTATTTGCCACCACGGGCAATCATGATGTTCGTTACCGTATTTATGCAGACAACGGGTGTATTGGTGATACCACTAAAACAGTCACCATCGTCAATGGAACCGGGCCACAGCTGGCATTAACCATAACAGGAAACCGGTGTAAAGACAGTGTGCTGACTTTTACTTCATCAGTTATTCCTAACGCATCTAACCCAACTACCTGGTATTGGGATTTCGGTGGCGGGCAAACTGCCACTTCAGCTTCAAGCAATATCACCACACATAGTTTTTCATCAGCAGGAACTAATATTACAGTAAGACATTCGGTCACACTTTCTAATGGCTGTCAGCCTGATACCATTTCATTGATCATTCCGGTTATCTATAATAACCCTTCTGCTTCTTTTGCTATTACGGCGGATACGCTTTGTCCGGGCAAACCAGTATTGTTTACCTCAGCTATTTCTCCCGGAGGAGTAAGAAACTGGTCATGGGATTTTGGAAATGGCGGCGGCAGCCAGGTTCCTCCATTCAACAGGCCCTATAATAGCAGCGGGTCTTATACTGTTTCTCTGTTTATTACCGATACAAGTGGTTGTGGTTCTGTTCCTGTCACTAATGACATCACTATTAACCCGGCCCCTGTTGTAAATGCGGGGCCTGATAAATACATCAGTGTCGGTACCTCTGCCACACTGGATGCTTCTATTACCAATCCCGGCAACTATTCCTACCTGTGGACCCCAGGCAATTATCTTTCATCGGCAACTGCATTAAACCCTGTTTCTACACCTGATTTTACGCCGATCACATATACGATCACAGTTACTGATAAAATAACATTCTGCACCGGTAAAGATGCTGTAACAATTGTGCCGGTATCAAAATTATATATCCCTACCGCATTTACACCAAACAATGATGGCAAAAACGACAGGTGGAATATTCCGGGGCTGGCATTATATCCCGATGCAATAGTTTCTGTTTATAACCGGTGGGGTGAAAAAATATTTGAATCAAAGAGCTATATTAATAACCCGTGGACCGGTTATTATAAAGGAATCAAACAGCCGATGGGTTCATATATCTATATGATTCAGCTTAACGATAGTAAAAAACAATTTTTTAAAGGAACTGTTACGCTGATCTGGTAAACAGCTACCCTGCATTATTATTCACGGTTAAGGATAAAAAATACTGATGGCAGAATAAAATATGGAAATTAGTACTCAACATGCTCAACTGGCAGAAATGGAAAAAAGAATGCAGCCCAAAATTTTAATAGCAGATGACCACAGCATGATCAGGAAAGGGCTGAAGCTGAATATGCAATTAACTCTCGGCTATACCGATATAGAAGAGGTCGCTACCTGTAATGACCTGATGAAAGAGCTGGTGAAAAAAAAATATACTCATCTTATCCTTGATATAATTTTATCTGACGGCAACACCCTGGAAGTCATCCCAAACATTCGCCGGGTATATCCTGACCTGCAAATTCTTGTTTTTTCCATGCAGCCCGCCGAAATATATGGAGAGGCATTGAAGCAATACGGCATTAATTATTATCTGTCCAAATCTGTAGGTGATGAGGAGATAATAAGTATCCTTCAAAAATTTTTACAGAACGAAACACCTGTCCGCAGAAATAATATTCAGCACCAGGATAATCCTTTTTCATCGCTGGCTCCAAGAGAGCTTGAAATATTGCATTATGTGCTGAAGGGAAGCGGCACTAAAGAAATTGCCGAAGTCCTGAACCTGAAAATGAATACCGTTTCCACTATCAAGGCCCGCATATATGAAAAAACAAATGCGGGAAACATCAAAGAGCTTATAGAGCTGGCCACCCTTTACAATGTAAATTATTAGACGGGATGCAGTAACTTGTTCTTGCAATCTTCTTATGCAAAGAACCCTGTTGTTATTTTTTTACTCTCTTCTTACTGCAACGGCGTTAGCCCAAACGGCCGGAAAATCTCATATGCAGGTTTACACCACGGATAATGGATTGCCCTCAAATGGCATCAAGGGTTTGCAGTGGGACGAAAAGACCGGGTTTCTATGGGTTGCGACCGAGGCCGGCATAGTTCGGTTTAACGGCGTGGACTTTCGTTCATATACCAAGGAAAATATGCCCTCTATTGCTTCTGAAAGAATGTTGTTTATGGTTCGCAATAATGAAGGACATATATATATTTCCGATGTACCCGGAAATATCTTTTCCATAAAACAAAACAAGCCGGTACTGTGGAAAAAAGCCGAAGCTTCTGTTAATCCATATTATGCCAACTATTATTTACTGCCGGTGTCGGATACTTTTTTCCAAAAACACAGCCGGGTGATTAACACCCGTTTCTCAGTCGTGACTGATAAAATTATCCGGCTGAGTGATACCGCCTGCCTGATCCTGAACGCAGGAACTCTTTTTTTTCATTCCGTCAGCAAAAAAACTCCGGTCTTATTACCTTTTGAGAAAAAAAATATCAGAACTGTTTTTAAAATCGGAGACCGTTTTTTTATTATCAATAATAATAAAGAGGCTTTTCTTTTCAATACCGCTGATTATACGACTACGCCTGTATCTGTTACAGATGAGTCGGGCAGCAAAGAGGTTCTGGGGCTGGGAAATAATCCCATATTCTGGGAGCCGGAAATGAACAGCCCCGTTCTGATTCACGGTGAAAGCGCCTCGTTACTTACTTATAGTGATAATAAGATAATCGCCAGGCTAATCTTTACGGGTATCCCTTCTGATGCCCTTATCAAGACCATACAATACAGCGAGAAGAACAGGGTTCTTTTTATCGGAACTGATTCCAAAGGATTAATCGTTCTTAATCAAACTTCGGTCGTCACAAAAAAAAGAGCAGATGCTGAATCTAAAAACAGGAACTCTTATTATTCACAAATAGAACTCGTAAGCGGAAATGTGTTAACCAACGAGGGGGATGTCGTTGGTGATAACGCTGCATCCGAAAACTCATTGCCCATAAAAGGCAAGTTCGCCTATTATGTTTCCGCTACCAACGACAGTTTATTATGGTACAGCCAGCTCAATCCTTCGCTGGGGTATATGTGCCTGCACCGGTATAATAAAATTACCGGACAGGTAAAAGTGTTTGAAAAGATAAGGTCCGATTTTGTGGTAACCACGTCAGGCTCTCAATATTATTTGGCCAATACTACGGGTATTGGAATTCTTGAAGGCGATACTGTGCGGATCCTTCATAAATACAACCAAAAAAATGTTGGTAATATAACTTTTGATATCCAGGAAATTCATCCCGGTATGCTGGCTATTGCCACCTGCGGCGGCTTGTTTCGGTTCAATACAATTACTTCCATGCTGGATACTCTTTTCAGCCGGGAAAATATTTGTGTGCGAAGCATCTGGAAGTATAATGACTATGTTTTTTTTGGCACCTATGGTTCCGGGTTTTATATCTATAAAAATGGAGTGATAAAACCGATGCCGCTGGACAAGAATAAATACTTGTTGTATTCGCATTGCTTTGTTCCGGACCATAATGGCTATTGCTGGATCAGCACCAACCGTGGATTGTTTAAATCAAGCCTCGCAGAATTGATTAAAGTTTTCGAGAATAACACTTCGTCTGTTTACTATCATTACTTTGGTAAAAAAGACGGGATGGAGATGACGGAACTGAATGGCGGTTGCTCTCCCTGCGCATTGCGTCTAAAAAACAATATTCTCTCTTTTCCATCTATGGATGGTTTGCTTTGGGTGGACCCGGCCAAGGCTATTCCGGTTTTGCCCGAAGGAGATGTTTTCGTTGATGAGGTTCTTATTGATAATGAAATAAAAGACCCTGAATACTTGTCTCAAAAAAGTTTACCCGCTAAAACCGGCGAAATAATTATTCGCCTTGCTTTTTCTGCCTGGTGCAACAAAGAAAACATTTATCTCGAGTACCAGCTGAATGATGATGGTAACTGGAACCCTGTAAATGCAGGAAATCTATCAGAGATCCGGTTCAACAATCTGCCTCCCGGGAAATATAAGCTGCAAATAAGAAAAATGAACGGGTTTGGATTCAATAATTATACTTATAAAACAATCAATTTTTCAATTACCACACCGTGGACACAGCGGTGGTGGTTTTATCTTCTTTGTGCCCTTTTATTATTTGGAATTGTTGCCCTTTACCTGAAGTTTCGCACCCGTCAATATAAAATAAGACAGAAAAAGCTGGAGAAACAAGTGGCTGAAAAAACAAAGGAGCTTCAGGATCAAAATGAAATACTTGAAAAAAACAACAGTATTAAGACAAGGCTCATCTCTATCATCAGTCATGATATTGTTACTCCACTGAAATTTGTAACCGTTGCCGGGAAGAACCTGATTGAGAAAAGAAAATTGATGCCGGAAGAGCTGCAACAGGAGACCATCCGGGAGATGACCAACACTTCTCAGGAGTTGCAAATGCTTTCGACAAACATTCTGAACTGGATAAAATACCAGAATGAGAACCGGCGGATGGCCAAAGAAATTTTCAGCCTGCATGAGCTGGTGAACCAGGTGCTTGGTATCCTTCAGTCCCTTGCCCGGCAGAAAAGCCTGGTCATTGAAAACAAGGTACCGCTTGATATGAAAGTGCATCAATATTATGAGCCATTAAAGATCCTTATATACAACCTGCTGACCAACGCAATTCACTTTACTGAAAAAGGTATAATTACAGTTTCGGCTCTGAGGCAAGGCGATCATATAACCATTTCTGTAAAAGACGAGGGGATCGGCATGACAAAAGAACAGATTCAACGATTGATGGAAGAAGATGTAGTCATTACATCCGCTAATGTAGACAATAAGCGGGGGCATGGCCTCGGTTATCTTATCATAAAAGACCTCCTGAAAACAATGGGAGCCACGCTGAATATTGAAAGTCAAAAGGGAATGGGAACAACAGTATCTGTTGTTTGCAATGATTCGGCTACAGCCTGATAACTGTGATTTACCCGGCCTTATCTTTTTCAACAGCCTTTCTTACCAGGTCTGTTTCAAAACCCTTTGCAATCAGGTAATCCATTGTTTTTTTCTTTCGTATAAGGTATTGTTCTGCTTTCAATGATGCATATTTTTCTTTGGCCAGCTTATCCAACACCTGCAGGTAGTCTTCTTCTTCGATTTGCTTCATCGCCTTTTTAATACAATACTCGCTGACTTGTTTTTGTTTCAGCTCATATTTTATTTTTACTCTTCCCCATTGTTTCACCCGGAACTTTCCGCCCGCAAAAGCAATAGCAAACCGTTCTTCATTCAGGTAGTTTTCTTCTATCAGGGTCGCAATAATCTCATCATGATCTTTTTTCCAGACGCCAAGATCATACAACTTCCCTTTCACCTCGCTGTGGCAGCGTTCCTGATAAGCACAATAATGCTTTAATTTTTGGAGGGCTTGCTCTTTAGTTAGTTGTTTTTTATACATCGTTATTCTTCCAAACGATCGGTACAACTGTATTCTGTTTTCAGGAAGTCATCATAGTGATCTGCCTTTTGAAACAGGTTGCGGAATGAATCGGCTCCGTTTTCTTTGGTCATATCCAGGTCGTACATAATACAGCTGAGGACAATATTTTGCTTGACGCAACTCAGCACTAATCCGTTTATCCGGTAGTTTTCCTGCAGCAGGAACTGGTACAGCGGTTTTATTTTAGTTGCATCCGACGGCATTTGACATAAATATGCATCGCCGGCGATGAAAAAATTTTCTGCATTATAAGTGATCTTGATCTTTGCCGAGCCTTCTTTCACACTCCAGGTGTTTACCCCTTCCCTTGCCAGCCGGACATCTTTACCCAGTTCTTTTAAAATTTCTTCAATGGTTTTGGCGGCACCAACAGCCTCGGTTTCTTTTTCGGGTATTTCGGGAAGCTTTACTTCGGTGCCGCAACTGGGACAATATTTTTTTGAATCAATGTTGCCGGTAGTTACAAGATAGCCACAACTGAAACAACGGGTGGAAGCATGTCCCTTATTGGGCAAATACATTTGCAAAGCTTCCCGCAGATAATTTACAGGCAGGGCAAATCCAAGATTATCACCACCCCTTATAATAAAAGAGTTGACGCCAATTACCTCTCCGTTCATATTCACCAGCGGACCACCGCTGTTGCCGGGGTTTATTGCTGCATCAATCTGGATGTATTTCAATCCTTCCCGTATGCGGTCCACTTTTGAAATGACACCTTGTGTTGCTGTATAATTCAATCCATATGGGTGACCGATTGCCACCACCGCATCACCATCTTTCATCTGCTCATATTGTCCCAGGCGGACTTCGGGTAACTCAATACCGGTTGGTGCCTGTAAAAAAGCAAGGTCATGTTTCCTGTCGGTATACCAAACCCTTGACAAGGCTTTATCAAATGCCTTGCCCGCAATCGTAACTTCGGCGTCTTCTGCCACTACATGTGCATTGGTGACGATCAGGTCAAATTCTTTTACATAAAAACCTGTGCCGGTTCCTCCCGCTGTGGCAATCTGTATGATCGCTTTCTGGTATTGCTCTATAATTTGTTGCGAATCCATTATTATTTAGGGTCTGTATTTAAAAACTCCATTTCTGTAGTGAAAGAATGGCAAAAATTTACGAGGTTATCAAAACGCAGGTTTTGCGTTTTAAAATCCATCAACGGGTATTTATCCTTCCAGCTGTTCTGTATCGTTTTTATTTTTTCAATAATGTCGTCTGATTCAAATTTATTTTGGGCAGGGTCATAATATCGTTTATAGCCTAGCGCTGCGAAATAATCAGAATAGTTCACCATCATATACAGGTGAAACAGTTCCGTAATTACCTTGGGAAGGCTGTAGGAATACTGACAGTAAGAAAATCCATACTCCGCTATCTGTGTGGCGATGAACGGGTAGTTATTGTCCCGGTACCAGATCAAATTCTGGTTTGCGCCATGTATTGAATCAGCAACTACTTTATACTGTTGTGGTGCTACAATGGCAAATGTATATTTGGACCGGAACAGGTTCTTGTATATTTCTTCTTTTGTGGCCGCCTGTATTTGCTTAAACGCTTCCACCATATCCCGGTTCTTCTCTATCACGGGTCTTTCGTCTTTTTTAAAATAGATAGCCCCGATTTTCTCTAAGTCGTTAAGCAGCTTTCCCTCTGGCGCAATCAGGTAGTCGATCTTATATATCAATGCCAGCAACATATAAGCGTTGCCGCCGGAAAACTTATCTGCATCCAGGCCGTTGATTGTGTCCAGCGTTTCCTTTATCCACTTTTGCAGGAATTCGTATTTCACCTGTTTCTCCTGTTCCGGTATGACCGATACATGTTCGCTGTCAGTAGTTTCCAGAATGGCAAAATCCTGAACCAGCAGGTCATCTTGTTTGTCCGCTTTTGTAGAAAGTTCTTTGAGGCCATAATATAACTTACTCGGACTGGCTGTTTCAATGTCGCTGTCAAAACTCATACAGAGCCTGTCATTATCAAGAGCAAACCGGCTATAGTACAAATTGAAATTCATTTCCAGCAAGCGGCGCATTACCGGCACAGACGGTTGCGGCATCCGGGCCAGCATTACTTCGGCTTTCAGCAATTCGTTATTAAACGTTCCCCGCACAATCTTTGAGCCCTGGTATAAATGAAATCGTCCTTCTGCCCCGTTACGTTCATAAACAACATTCTGGGCTGCATCATCCCGCAGGTATTCAAAAAAAGCATCCAGGCCTTCGGTAAATTTTTTTTCCTTGAATAGGGTGTCAGCGTCTGTCCAGCGGTTCACTTTTGTAACCGGCTTATTATTATCCGAATAACGGCCAAACGGAATTTCCGGCCCCGGTTGCGGCTCATCTTTTTTCTTGCTTCTGCCAAATAGTTTATCGAACATTTATCCAATTTTGAGGAAAGGCAATATACAAATAAGCTGTGAGTTTGGCCACCTGCCGCATTTAAACAGGTGGCTTTGAGAAGTATTCCACCCCATTGTTTTGGGTGTTGGCAGTAAAGCAAAAATCAGTAGTTTCGCCTCAAACCAATTGACGATGAAGTTTATTGCCTCCTCTTCTTCTTTACTGAAACAGCTGCAGCATATTTCCGGCGTTATTAATGCCAATACTGTGTTGCCAATCCTGGAAGATTTCCTGTTTGAAGTTGAAAAAAACAGGCTGACCGTAGTGGCCACCGACCTGGAAACTGTAATGAGGGTTCAGCTGGATATTGAAGCCAAAGACAGCGGCAAAGTGTGTATCCCTGCCAAAATATTAATGGACTCATTAAAGAACATCCCCGATCAGCCGCTTACATTTAATATTGATAAGAATTTCGGTATCGAAATTACCAGCGATAATGGTAAGTATAAGGTGATGGGAGAAAACCCTGACAATTTCCCGAAAGAGCCTGCCGCAGATGATACCACTTCTTTTACCATGACCGCTTCTGCGCTGGTAACGGCTATCAATAAAACATTATTTGCCACCAGCAATGATGACCTGCGCCCTGCAATGACGGGTGTTTTCTTTGAACTGGATAAAAAAGGATTGCAGGCTGTGGCCACAGATGCACATCGGCTGGTTCGGTATAAAAGAACAGATGTAAAATGCCCGAAGACGGACTCTTTCATCGTTCCCCGCAAACCGCTGAACCTGGTGAAAACTGCCATTCCTTCCAATGAAGATGAAATAACTATCAGTTACAACAGTAACCACCTGTTTGTAAAACACGGCACCACCCAGATGAGTTGCCGCCTGATCGACGCAAGGTTCCCGGATTATAAAGTGGTAATACCGGCAGATAATCCTTACAGGCTGACCGTAAATAAAAACGATTTCCAGGGTGCCCTGCGCCGGGTAAGTGTCTTCAGTAATAAAAGCACCAACCAGGTGGCACTAAGCATCAGCGGCAGCGAATTACAGCTGGCTGCACAGGATGTTGACTTCAGTTTTGAAGGAAATGAAAGAATGAAATGCCAGTACAACGGCGAAGACCTGATGATCGCTTTCAACGCCAGGTTCCTGATTGAAATGCTTAATGCTGCTGACAGCGATGAGATAAATATGGAGTTATCAACCCCCACCAAAGCAGGTATCATCAAACCAACTGATCTTGATGAGAATGAAGAATTGCTGATGCTGGTGATGCCGCTGATGCTGAACCAGTAACGGAATTAATTTAAAAGAATATGCTGAAGCTCACAATAATTGTGGGCTTCTTTTTTTTAGCAGCCCCTTTCTTTTATAATGATAAATGATATACTCTGCAAACAGGAGATTTCCCACCCAGCCTACCCAGGCCACAACCCGGTACACATCCATGGGCCGAAAAACCAATGATTCATCTATTACATCGGCATTATTGATAGCATACTTCCAGGCTCTTAACGTTAATGCAGACAAGGTAAGTGCATAGCTCCGGATCATATAATTGCGGTGAGCTTTGAAATCTTTTTGTTTTGCTTTGATCAGAGCCATTACAGTAAAAAAGATCCACAATACGGCTAACGCAACAAAGGCAATTCTTGACAGGGTGCCGCCATTGGCATAGAAACCCATTATCAGCCCGGCGGGCCCCGTAATCAACAGCACATCCGTAATATAGATATAACCGAGTGTCCGGTGAAGACGGGGGTTGTTCCGCTGCAATGTTTTCGAAAATTGAGTAAATCCGGCGAATAACACCCACATACTTGCATACACATGAATGAAGAAAGCGATCCGCCAGTGGTCAATACCAATATATTGTTGTTTGATGCGGAGAAAGCCCACATCGGTATTATAAGGAATATAGGCCACGGTGATCTTTGCCATCAGCCAGCAAAAAAAAGCCAGGGTTATCAGCAAAGCTGCATTCCAAATATTTGTCCGGGTTAGAATTTGTATTACTTTTAAAGACAACAGAATTATCAACCTTACAAATTTAAACCTTTCACCATGAGAAAATTGTTGTTACTACTGTTAACCTCCGGGTTGCTGCTTGCCTGTAATAATGATAAAAAAACGGCTGCCGGAACGAATACACCGCCTGATGAAAAGTCCGATGCTGCTCCAGAGGCAACCGTCCCTGCGGGTACGACAGAATTAAAACAGTCTCCGTTACAAATTGCCGCCAAGCCGTACGAAAAGCTACTTGGCTCTTATGTCGGGCCATTTGGCAATAATAAGATCACCATGCTGGTGATAACTGTTGCCGGAGATTCTGTGGTGGGCCGCACTATTGTTGGTGGTAATGATCGTCCTTTCCGCGGTACTTTCACAAAAAATGGAAGTGTCTACTCCTTTAATGCAAAAGAACCCGGCGACCATAAAGACGACGGTGAATTTAATTTTACGATTGACGAAACTTCACCCGACATGGTGAAAGGCTCCTGGAAGCCATTTGCAAAAGGCCGGCAGGCTAAAGAATATGAACTGAGCCGCCGCAAATTTGAATACAAAGCGGATGTTGGTTCTTTTCCGCAGGCATCGCAAAGGCTGCTGAAAGCAGAAGACCTGGAAAATATGATGAAAGAAGACCTTCAATTTATGCGTAATGAAATATTTGCCCGTCATGGATTTTGTTTTAATAAAAGAGAGTTACGGCAGATGTTCGAAATGGAAGACTGGTATGTTCCCAACACCGTTGACATTCGTGGCTTCCTGACTGATATTGAAAAGAAAAATATTTCCCTGATCAAGCGGTATGAAAAATATGCTGAAGAATATGGTGATGAGTATGGCAGGTAATTGAATTTCCCTTATAAACAATACAGATGACCGAAAGAATGGTTTCTTTCCGTGAATTTTCGGATCCGGAAGTTGCCGGTGAAATTACCCGGCAACTTTCATCCGATGGAATTGCCTTTGAAATAGAAAAGACGGCAGCCCTTCTTGATTCTACTTTTATCGGAACCTCGTCAGACCCTACTATCATTATTAAACTAAGGCCCTCGGATTTTTCGGCAGCACTTACTATTCTCCGGAATTATTATAAGAAAGAGACGGACTCTGTTGACAGGACTTATTATCTTTTTGAGTTTAACGATGACGAGTTACTTGAGATATTACAAAAACCAGACGAATGGGGGCCTCTTGATTATGAGCTGGCACAGAAAATATTAAAAGAACGGGGCAGGAGTATTGATGGCGGCATCCTCCTGAAACTAAACTCGGAACGAAAAACAGTTTTGCTAAAGCCTGCTACCGCTGGCAATTCCCTGTATGTGGTTGGTTATTTTTTTATTGCTTATGGTGTTTACTCTTCAGTTTTTCCTTATACTAAGCTAAGTTTGCTGCCTTTTTTATTCCTCGCTCCTTTTTTCAGCATCGTTATTGGCCACCTTATTTACAAATCAAAAAAAACATTGCCGGATGGTGAAAGGGTTTTCACCTTCGTGGAGGAGGACAGAGGCCGGGGCAGGATAATGATGTATGTCGGGTGGATTGTTTTTATTGTCAGAACGGCGAGGTATATCTTCTTATCTTTTTAATACAGCAGAGATTTATTTGCATTTCCTTCGTAACTTTTGCCGACAAACGATTTAGCATGTGGAATGACATTCTTCAACATTTCCAAACACTTGAACAGCGGCCGCTGGAAAGAATGGCCATTCTTGTTGCGGGCCTTTTATTATTCTGGATCATCGAAGGGGCTATTCCGCTGCTGCCGTTAACGTACAAGAAAACAAAACTCCGCCATGCCGCCGTCAACTTTGGCTTTACTGTTATTCATTTACTCATTCATACACTGCTGGCTATCGTAATTGTGCTGTTGTCTGACTGGTGTCTCAAAAATTCTTTTGGCCTGGTGTACTGGTTCAATGCCAATATACTGCTTACCGTTATCATCGGTGTGCTGGCACTGGATTTCAGCAGTTGGCTGGTTCATTTGGTGATGCACAAAGTAAAACCGCTTTGGCGTTTTCACCTGATACATCATAGCGATAACAATGTGGATGTAACCACCGGCCTCCGCCACCATCCCGGCGACAGTTTGTTGAGGGGTATATTTTTTCTGCTGCTGATCTTTATATCCGGCGCACCAATGTACAGCGTAATGATCTATCAAACCTTGCTGGTGCTGGCTACCGCCTTCACCCATGCAAACATCAGCCTGCCGAAAAATCTTGACAAGGCCCTTAGTTTTGTTTTGGTTTCTCCCAACATGCACAAGGTGCATCATCACTGGAAACAGCCTTACACCGACAGCAACTACGGCGCAGTGTTTTCCATTTGGGACAGGTTGTTTGGCACTTTCATGAAACTGGACAAAAAAGAGATCCGTTACGGGCTTGATCGTTACTATCCCAATGAAAAAGATGAGGACTTTATTGCATTGATGAAAAAGCCTTTTCAAAAATTAGAAGAATAGAATAAATTATCATCAACCAAAACCATTTACATGAAGAAGTTTTTGCTATTGGCCGCCATTATTATTTCGGCCGGTGTTGCAGCACAATCATCGGGCACCATGTATGTTGCCGCTAAATCCGGGTTAAGCATCCGGGAAAAAGCAGACCCCGCCTCCAAGGTGTTGGATAAAATCCCGTATGGAACAAAGGTTACATTAATTGAAGAAGATGGGGATTGGGTAGATATTGTTACCGAAGGACTGACCGGATATTGGAAGAAAGTAAAGTACAACAACAAGACCGGCTACATCGTTGACAGCTATTTGTTTCCCTGGCCGCCGCCAAAACTGGCGACCGTGAAAGAAATGAAACAATACCTGGCACAGGCAGCTGTTCCATTTGGTCAAAAATTAGTAACAAAATCCGGGACGATGAGTCAGATCTCAGAAAGCGGATGGGAACTAAGCAAACAGCTTTATAAGAACGGGGCAGAGCACCAGGAATTTATGGCATACGAATATGCAAGTGATACTTATTTTTTACCCGGCTTCTCGCTGCAACAGGGTTTTTTGCTTTGCAGGCTAATACCGGAGTTCAAAGAAATTTTTGGAGAAAAGGATGAATTTCCAACGGCCAGCAAAAAATTCAAAAAAGGAGAGATAGAGTATGAGATAGAGTTGCGTAAAATTGTTCCCGAAGAAGAATATTCAGGTCCTTTTACTATTGAAAAGATCAGGATCGGTTATTCTGATGGTGCCTACTTTCAGTTTGAAATGTATATGATGGAAAACCAGCTGGTAATATCTTTAAGCGCAGGGGTGTAGTTTTACAGCATGAAGAAGATCGCCATGATTCCCGCAAGATATGCGGCCACCCGTTTTCCCGGAAAGCTGATGCAGCTGCTCGGTGGCAAACCTGTCATCCTTCACACTTATAACGCTACGGTTGCCACAGGGTTGTTCGATGATGTTGTTGTTGTTACTGACAGCGAAATAATTTTCACCGAAGTGTTTGCTGCCGGCGGCAATGTGGTGATGAGCAAACAGGAACATGAAAGCGGCAGCGACAGGATCGCCGAAGCCGCTGCCAACATGGATGTTGATATAATTGTGAATGTGCAGGGCGATACCCCGTTTGTAAAAAAGGAACCGTTGCAAAAATTGCTGCAACAGTTTGATGATGATGATTCGGTGCAGGTGGCTTCGCTGATGCAGGTGCTGACAAAACCCGAAGAAATTGATGACCCCAATTTTGTGAAAGTGGCCGTGGATAAGAACATGAATTCGCTTTTCTTCAGCCGCAGTGTTATTCCTTATCCAAGAGATAAAAATATTCCTGTTACTTATTACGAACATATTGGTGTGTATGCTTTCCGCAAACAGGCTCTTATGAATTTTAGTCATTGGCCTGTTACCCCGCTGGAAGCCATAGAAAAAATTGAATGCCTCCGCTATTTGGAAAATGGTATTCCGCTCCGCATGGTGGTGGTGGATTATATGGGAGTAGAGATTGATACGCCGGAAGATTTGGAAAGGGCGGCGGGATTGTTATGAGTTATTAACCACAGATTACACAGATTTAATATAGCACAGATTGCACAGTTTAGAAATCATAAATGCTATTACCGGAAAAATAATCGGCGCCTCTTTTAGGGTTCATTCTGAACTTGGCGCTGGCCTTTTGGAAAGTTCTTATAAAGAGTGCCTTTATTACGTTTTGACAAAAAGCGGGTTATTTGTGGAAAAGGAAAAAGCCCTTCCATTGGTTTATGAAGATGTAAAACTTGACATTGGCTACCGGTTAGACCTCTTTGTTGAAAATTGTGTGGTTGTTGAGACCAAATCCGTTGAGGCGTTAACCGATGTACATACCGCACAGGTGCTGACTTATTTGAAATTAAC
This sequence comes from Chitinophagaceae bacterium, assembly GCA_037045605.1. GTDB lineage: Bacteria > Bacteroidota > Bacteroidia > Chitinophagales > Chitinophagaceae > JJ008. Next base: position 185,347 of record JBAOHK010000013.1, read on the forward strand.
CCAATGTAAAGTAGGTTTGCTTATAAATTTTAATGTAGCAGATTTAAAGAAAGGAATAAAACGGTTGATTCTTTAGCCGTGTTATCCGTGAAAAGAATCTGTGTAACCTGTGGTAAAAAATATATGAAGTTCAGAAACTTTAAGATGGTCGGCTATGTAGTATATGGCCGTGGTTCTTTTAACCAGCTAGATGAGATTTTGGCCCCGCAGCGTAAAGAAGGAAAACCAATGGTTTTCCTGGCAGATCATTTCTTTGAGGGAAAAGCATTGGTTAACCGTATTCCGGTAAGAGGAAATGATAAGATCATTTTTGCGGACGTTACTTATGAACCCAAGACAACTTATGTAGATAAGCTGGCGCAACAGCTGAAAGATGAGTTCGGAACCGTAAGTGGTGTAATAGGAATAGGTGGTGGCTCCACCATGGACCTCGCCAAAGCCGTTTCGCTGATGATGAACAATCCCGGTTCGTCTGCAGATTACCAGGGCTGGGACCTGGTAAAAAATCCCGGTGTATATAAAGCAGGTATACCAACTCTCAGCGGCACCGGCGCAGAAGTATCAAGAACAACCGTATTGACCGGCCCCACAAAAAAGCTGGGAATGAATTCTGACTTTACACCGTTTGACCAGATAGTGCTTGACCCGGAGCTGACCGCCAATGCGCCGGCCAATCAACGCTTCTACACCGGGATGGATTGTTATATACATTGTATCGAAAGTTTAGAGGGAACATACCTGAACGAGTTCAGTAAAAGCTACGGCGAAAAAGCATTACAACTTTGCCGTGATGTGTTTGTGCATACGGATGGCTGGAATGATGGTTGTGATGATAAGCTGATGATGGCTTCTTATGCGGGGGGCATGAGCATTGCTTACTCACAGGTGGGTGTGGCACATGCGGTAAGTTATGGGTTAAGTTACCTGCTCGGCACCAAACATGGCATAGGTAATTGTATTGTGATGAACTATCTCGAAGAATATTATCCGGCCGGCGTAAAAGAATTTAAGCAGATGGTTGGGAAGAATAATATTGATATACCCACCGGTATCTGTAAAGGATTAAGCGATGATGATTTTGAAAAGATGATCAATGTTTCAATGGGAATGAAACCACTGTGGGAAAATGCCCTTGGAAAAGATTGGAAGAAGATAATGACCCGGGAGAAGTTGCGGGCATTGTATGAAAAATTGTAGGCGGCGAACCGGCTATTATTAAAATGGAAGCGGCGGTTCATTTATCCACAACCGTTTAACTATTAGTTGCTGCCGCAGACGATGATAGCTGATGCGGGTTGATGTACCCCGCTGCCTGAAAACTAATTTGCCCTTATACACCTCTGTATAAAGTTTTTCGGGAAACCCGTCGTTGAAGAGCCATGCCTCCCGCCAGCTTATAAGCCCTATTTTTAGTTGGGGGTTATAGTATTTTGTATATTTCTTTTGTTCCATTTGCCCTTGAAAATTAATTAAATTTGGAACAAGAACATACGCCAAGCGGCGAGTTATACGCAATTAGTCATGAGCAACATTAGACAAATAATACGACGTTTTTTTCACTACAAACGTGACATAAAAAATGTATGGGAAGAGTATAATTTAATTAACCACAGTCTAATTGAAGCAAAACAGTTACAAAAAAATAAATCCTATACTGTTCCTTTTCAAAGAGAATTATTGCTAAACAATACAATTTATCAATACAGCGATAGGGATATATATAAGTTTGTAGCAAGGTTGATAAACGAGAAGTTGCCTCAAAAGTCTCTTGTGGAATCTGTTGCAATGACAGAAACGTATTTACAAGATTTGACTGCATTAGTTTATCGTGACTATCCTTCTAAAGTTACTCATCAAAATGCTGACACTCCACAGTCTCAATTAAAACTCACTCAGTTAATTGTCAACAGTATTGACAAAGCAGAAATGATTGAGAAATTAATAGAAGAAAAAATACGAGGTATATTTTACGGGAATCCAGTTGATTTTTTTACAAAAGACAAAGCTCAAATTGGAATAAACGATTTTATTAAAAACAACTGTGTTAAAGGCACAGCTGAATACGCTGAAATTATTGCACGGCGAAATATCATTGTTCATAATGACAGTAATGTTGACTCAAAATATATTAAAGAAGTTACAGGTACTACTTTAACTGCTGGACAAAAACCATTAACAGATAAGCCTTATTTAAGAAAATCAATAATTACTTTGCGTGGGGCGGCTGCCTTATCAACAAAATTATGTCTTGAGAATATATATAACCAACCAATGAATAACAATAGGATTGAGCGAATAGCGAATACAGCCATGCAATTCTGGGTTGGACTTTAACTGCGTATAACATGGGGTTTGGCGTTATGGCGGCTTTACGAATATATCCTGATCGATATAACATTGCTCAGCGACATATCCAACTGACGAATAAAGCCCAGCTTTAGAATATATTTTGATCTTCATATCTTTGATCAGCAACATATCCCGGCTGACGTAACACGGAATATCGCCACAACGCCAAGCCCTAACGTTGTATGCCATTTTTATGAGAGTTCAAAATTTTATCACTATCGTATTACTTGCAAGCTTTTGCATGACGTGTAGCCAAAAGACAAAAACTGAATCGGGAAAAGTTGAGGTTACGGAGGTGACGGTTTACGATTACCAGGTTGACGACGAAGTAGATCCGCCACCACCAAATTTCACTTCGAATTTTAAAAACTTAAACGACTGGTTGATCAACATTTGTAATGACAAAAAACCAAGTAAGTTAATTACCAACTACGAATTCGGTCTTTTTGAATCATCAGACGAATACACAATCTATTTAGTTGGTATAAATAGAGATAGAAAAGGAGACACTTCTTTTACGCATATTGACTTTAAGCCATCAAATATGTTTTTTCAACTTCCTCAAAGAGAATACAAAAACTTAAATAAAGACGAATTACTGAATGAGCTTATTTCTCAATTAAAAGAGTTTACAAAAACTGAACAATTCAAATCTTCATTCTTTATAAAGGCCGATAAAATCACCTTTAGATCTAATGGACAAACTATTTGGTCAAAAACCCAATGACATTTATAACAGAGGAAAAAACGGCATACAACATGAACTGTGTAAAAAACAGCCTCGTTTCTAAAGGCTGTTGTTTTAAAAAATTTTTTGTTGCTTATCTCCAGCGCCCCGGCACCCAGCGATAACCACGGCGGGTGTATTTCCAATGGCCGGGAACCCATACTGCCCCGTGCCGGCCGGGCTTTGCCCAATAACCGGGCACATGCACATACTGCCCGCCACGCCACTGCCACTCGGGACCAATCCATACAGCGCCGCTGAAAGGCGCCCGGGCCGGTGCACCAATGCTGATGCCGGCAGGAAAATTAAGCCGGACCCTTACATGCTGCGCTTCTGCTGAAGAGGTGGCCGCCACAAACAGCACGGTCATAAGTGATAATTTTATTTTCATAGCTACTTGTTTTAGGGCCTGTATGACCGTTTGCCCTGCCTGAAGTTTACTGCGGGTTCATTTCTTTTCCTAACTTCCGTTTATGAACCTGGAAAAACTTCGTCCGGACAAATACCTGAAGTATTTAAACCCAACCAACCTGTTCGCCGTAAAACGGACCAAGGAGATTCTTTCAGCCAACCCAACCGTTATTCCCCACAGGGAAGAAGCCAAAGAGGTAAGGGTTTCTGTTTTTGATTATAATGCAGATTCGCTGGAAGAAAAAAAATTATCTGCCGTAGGTGATTGTTTTCTATACAAAACCAGCGGCCGCACCACCTGGATAAATATTGACGGCCTTCGCAAAGCAGATGTGGAAGCCATCTGCACCCATTTTGATATTCACCCCCTGGTGATCGAAGACATCCTCAGCATCAACCAGCGGCCAAAACTGGATGAAGCCGACAACAGTATTTTCTGCCTGCTGAACATGCTTTATTATAATGAGGAAACCTTTGCTGTTGAACAGGAACAGATAAGCATCATCCTTGCAAAAGATGTTGTTATCAGCTTCCAGGAAGATGCACACCGGGATGTGTTTAATCATCCTGCGGGAAAAGCTGAGAACGGCGGGCAGTAAGATCAGGCAGCGTCCTGCTGATTTTCTTTGCTATGTACTCCTTGATATGATCGTTGATCATTATTTTATTGTAATGGAAAAACTGGGCGACCGTATTGAGGTGGTGGAAGAAGAGGTGACCCGGGGCAACAACCCAAAAGCCCTTGCTAATATTACAAGGCTTCGCAAAGAACTGATCGTACTAAAGAGAAACTTCTCCCCGGTGAGGGAACTGGTGAATGGCATGCTGCGCAGTGAAAGCGATCTGCTTGAAGAGCCGCCACGACAAATATTATAAAGACGTTTATGACCACATTGTACAGGCGATTGATCTTTCAGAAAACTACCGTGATGTGATGGTGAGTTTACAGGACCTGCATGTAAACAACGTAAACCTGAAAATGAACGAAGTGATGAAGGTGATGGCAATCGTTACCTGCCTGCTGGCGCCGGCCACTGTTATCGGCGGTATTTTTGGGATGAACTTCGATGAAAATGTGAATTTTTTTCACCAGCGTTGGGGATTCTACACCGCCGTAAGCCTGATGGTTCTTTTTCCGGCCGGGATGCTTATAATGTTCAGGAAAAGGGGTTGGTTCTGACGTTTATTTTTTCTTATAGACCGGCACGGTGCTGCAGGGTTCGCCATACATGATGCTTTTGGCAACAGGGCGCAGCAGTTTTGTAATTTCCATATAGACATAATCGCCGATGGGTGTTTCGCCGCAGCCTTTTATCACTACTTTCTTATCGGCGTACTCATTGGTATCAATAGCTGAAAGGTTTTTCAGAAAAAGGGTTTTGTGCAGTTCCTTTTCATCACCCATCACAATTTCTTTTGCGATAGGTTGCAGATAAGTGACCGCCAGCATCCATGCCCATACCGGAATAATGGCATCGGCAGAACAGGTAAGGGCAATATTCTTGTCTTTGTAAACAGACCAGTCAAGTGTTTTCAACGCTTCCCGGAAATCCTTTTCTTTTAATATCATACCCATGAATAAATAGTCTTTCAGGTCGAACACGGCTGTTTCTCCTTTTGGATAATATGCTTCCAGGTCGAGGGTTATTAATCCGCTTTCGGCTACTTTATTTACAAAGGGTTCGCTCATGATAAAATCAATATGCAAAAATAGCAATTTGCGACTGGGCTGTTGTTTGCGACATCCGCAAAAGAAAACCCCGGATCAATAAAGCTCCGGGGTCCTGCAGTTGGTTTTGGTTGTAAAACTCTTAGTAACGGGTGGCCCTTTTATCCTTTAATGGTCGCCGCCTCTCTTTAGTCGCGTTGACCGGGTAGGCCGGGTTCTGCGGATTTGACACCAACTGTTTTGTTTGCTGATACATTGCTTTTGCGCTGTTCTGCAATATCGCCTGTGGTAACCGGGTGTTGTTCCAACGCTGTCAACACGGATCACATAAACACCGCTTTGGCCGGCCAAAGCTTCTGGTACCACTTTCCCTTTGTTTGCGGGGTTAAACACAGCGCCGCTGACTTTTGGTTCATAACCAAGTTTTGATGTTGCGTTTATACGGATGCTGTCCACCACTTCTATTGGTTTGCCGCCCAGGGCTGCTGCTGCTGCTTCCAGTGTTGATACTTTGCCGATTTTTTGTTTCAGCATTTCTGCTTTCTTTTTATTGCGGAGCAGTGGTTCCACCGCTGGCCTTGCTACGGCAACACTTTGCGTTCCTTCTTCAAAAACGGCAGTAACAACCGCCACCACATAATCTTCATTTACCCTTTCAGGTTTCAGCACTTCGCCTTTCTTGGCTGCATAAATATTTCTAACCAGCGGTCTTGTAATTCCTATACCAGGAATCTGTGCGTCTGTTGGTTTTATGTTGGTTCCAATTCCTTTTGTACGGCCTTTGGGTTTTTGTGTTTTTTCAAACAGTTCATTAAAGCCTTTTTCATCCCGGCTGTCGGCAGCAAACTGGTTGGCTTCTTCTGCCGCTTTGTTGTCTGTTTCAGCACTTGGTGAAATGGGCTGCTGACAGGTAAGCCACCTTATAGCTTGTTTGTGGTTTGATGAAAGAGAGGATCTCTATGTAGTGCCAGCCAAACTGTGTTTGTACAACCTTCTTGTCGCCGGGCTTGCCATCAAATAAAATGAATTGTCCAAACTCTTTTGCAAAACCTTCGCCCTGAATGGTAGCAGAAGAAAATGTCATAACGCCTTTATCAGCATGTGCTGCCTGGTCGGTAGTATATTTTGATTCGAGACTGTCAAAGTTGGCGCCATTCCTGATTGCCAGCGCAACACTGTCTGCTTTTGCCTTTGCCACCGAATCCGGCATGATAGGATTACCGCTTCTGTCAGCAGTGCCTAATAATATGTGGCGGCATTTTACAGAATCGGGAAATGTTTTGGTGTCCAGCAATTTTGCAAGCACATAGCTTCCGTTATCAATATAGGGGCCGAACACCTGGTTTTTTGCAAGCCGCTGTATGCTGTCTTTTACAGCACCCTGTAATTGACTGGCCGCTGTATAAACATCTGAAATGCCGGTAATGCCATTGCGGGACATGAAAGACCTCGCATCTGTAGTAGTATCAAACTCGGGCTTTTTTGAAAGCAGTTGATTTTTTATCTGCAAAGAATCTGCCGCTGTTGCTGATGCATTGAACACCACATAATAAATATTGCGGCTTTCTTCCTGCTTGAAATCATCTTTATGCTTACCTATGTAATCTGCAATTTCTTTATCCTCTATTTTGATGGTGCTGTCGGCGATGCTGCTGTACACCTCTCTTACCAGTGAAACTTTTCCGATCTGGCTGTTGTCTGCATTTTGCTTTTCAAGAAACCAGCGGGGAAAATTAATACTGTTCCCAAGCAGGGCCATATATTTATCGGACAATCGCTGCTGCTTTAATTGTTCAACATAGGTGTTGAATGCGTCTTTTTGTTCCTGCGGAACTTTGTTGTCTTTCAGCATCGCATCGATCTTCTGCTTTGCCCTTACCGGGTCATAGCCATTTTCATCGGTAAGTTGTTGCTTCAGGTCTCCGGGCATGTTTGGTCCGTATAATATATCGCCCAGTTCCTTTTTGCCAATCTTCATTCCAAGCTTACTGAATTCGCTGCCAAGTAAAAGGTTGTTTACTTCCTGCAACCAAACCTGTTCTACGGCTTGTGAGCTGGCCATTGAAGGCGGGTATCCCTGTTGTTGCATCTGACCTTCCATCTGTGCAACTTTTTTGGCAAAATCATCTGCGTTAATGGTTGTTCCGTTTACACTGCCGAGACTGTTGGACCGGCCACCGCCGCCACCCCTGGATTGGCTTTGAAAATAATCGGTCAATATGAAACCGAGCAACGCCAATGCAATCAGCACCACTGTTACCTTAGCATACTTATCCCTGATATCCTGAATAATAGACATAGTGTACCTGCTTTTTAAAGGATGGCAAAAATAGGGGAAAAACTGTGGAAAATCTATAAAAAGCCCGGTTAGCCGGGCTTTTCGATTGCTGAGAAAACAGGCCAGTTTATAATTATTTAGAGGGCGGAAATCCGAAACCGGGCACCTCTTTTACGTTTATTTGATTCGTTTGGGGTGGACGAGCTTCATTTCCTTTACCAGGTGACTTGCCCCGGCGTATTTATCCACGATAAACAGCACATAGCGGATGTCCACCATGATATTCCGGCAAATAGAGGGGTCATAATTAATATCGCTCATGGTGCCCTCCCAAACCCGGTCAAAATTGAGGCCTACGAGGTTTCCGGAAGCATCCAATGCCGGGCTACCCGAGTTGCCGCCGGTAGTGTGGTTCATCGCTATAAAACAAACCGGCATCTTTCCGCCGCTTCCATACTGACCGTAATCCTTGGTCTTATATAAGGTTTTCAGTTTTTCGGGCACATCAAATTCATAGTCACCGGGTTTGTATTTATCCATTACACCATCCAGATACGTATAAAAATCATACTTAACAGCATCTCTTGGGGTATACCCTTTAGCCTTTCCATAGGTTACCCTTAAAGTGCTGTTGGCATCCGGGTAAAATGTTTTTTCTTTAAAAACATCCATTTGCGCCTTCATATAAGAACGATTCAGTTTGTTGATGCGGGCCTGCACTTCATTTAGCTTCTTCGTTACCTGGTTTGAATAAGTGGTGACGAGATCTTTATACAGTTCAATTACTTTATCCTTTTTGATAAACTCTATTAGTTCGCTTGCCGGCTTTTCCAGCAACGCCATCGTTTTCTTTTCGTCATGCAGAATTGTTGCCTCATACAGCTTGAAGGTTATTTTCTCCATCTCATTGCCATTCTCCTTTAACCACTTCCTAAGAGAAGGCGATTGGCAGGTCTCTTCCTGGTCTTTTACATACATACTCATCAGTGTTTTAAAGAGTTGCTGATCTACTTCTGCATTATACTCATCGTATAACCCGCTAAGCATTCCTTTTACCTGTTCAAGTCTTGTAAAGTATCCTTTTTCTCCGTCTTTATCATACGCTGTTTTAAGAGAATTTATCCAGTTAGCAGCTGTAAATAACTCAATCTTGCTAATGATCTCAAGGTAATAATCCCGGGCATATCCGTATGGTTTTAATTCGGAGTAAGCGGCTTCCAGGTCACCAAGTAATGTTCCGTACTGTAATTTCCATTGCGAATTAGCATTCACCCTTTTTTGAAATTCTGCTTCGTAAGTTTTCTTTTTACCCAACGCATTGGTACTTGTTAATCCCAATACTTCACCTTGCCATTTTTTATAGGCATTTTGAATACCCGCATATTTAGCGGCGTACTGAATTTTTATCTGCTCATCTTTTCTCATATAACCATCTATCACCGCCAGTGCTTTTTCACGGATAGCAATTTTTGCCGGATCGTTTATCGTCATGATCTGCTCTACTGCGGAAGAGTGCAGGTATTGTGTTGTTCTTCCCGGAAAACCAAAGACCATTGTGAAATCACCTTCCGCCACCCCGTCTAATGAAATAGCTAAAGATTTCTTGGGTGTGTAGGGTACATTGTCTGCTGAATACTCTGCAGGTTTATTATCCTTGGTTGAATAGATCCTGAACATAGAAAAATCTCCGGTATGGCGGGGCCACATCCAGTTGTCGGTATCCTTTCCAAAATTGCCGATGGAAGATGGCGGCGCTCCGACAAGTCGTATATCTCTGAATGTTTCCGTGATAAATAAATAATACTGGTTACCCTCAAAAAAACCGCGGACAAATCCATCCTGGTAGCTTTCTTTTTTAGCCAGCTTTCTTACTTCGCTTATATTTTTATCAATGGCCGATTGTCTTTCGCTTTCGGTCATTGTTGCAGCAACTCCGTTTAATACCTGTTTACTTACATCTTCGATCCTTACAATAAAAGTGACAAACATTCCCTGGTTAGGAATTTCCTGGCCATAGCTGCCGGCCCAGAAACCATCTCTTATATAATTATGTTCCAGTGTAGAATGGTTTTGAATTGCATCAAAACCGCAGTGATGGTTGGTTAATATTAATCCTTTGGAAGAAATAACCTCCCCGGTACACCCACCGTTGAAACTTACAATCGCATCCTTCAGGCTTCCGCTATTGATACTATAAATATCTTTAGCACTCATTTTCATTCCCAGGCTCTTCATGTGCTTCTCGTTCATTTTTTCGAGTAGCAGCGGCAGCCACATACCTTCATCCGCTTTGGCAAGGGATACAATGGATAAACAAAAGATAACCAACAGGTGTTTTAAATATTTCATACAGAAAATTTTTATGACTTTAAAATTAGGGCATTCTTTTTTAAAGGCTTTTCCATTTATAAAAAGCTTCCATTTGTATCAGTTTAGTTCGTCCGTTTTATCTTTTTCTCCCCATCCAGGTGTGAATGAAGGCAATTTTCTGTGAATATCCCGATGTGAAACGTGGATATGAAACAGGATGATTAGAAATGAATTTGTGTGTTGCCCCTGATTTTTGATAATCCGGTAATTATCTGAACCAATTATCCTATCCTTATTCACAGGTTTATTTTTATTCCGCTGTCAAAAGTTGTTCAATACCCAGTATTTCACATTGTGTGGATTAATGATAAGAAACCCGGTAGAATCAATAAACCTTCATGTGGATTACTATGTTATTAATGTGAATTACTTTTTAAAAGTGATTTTATAAAAGATGTTATCCACTAATCCACAGCTGTAATAATAATAAACTCTTTTTTATAAAAATATATTAATACTATTATTGTATTAATACAGGCTTTAAAAAAAATTGATTTGAAAAGTTGTGGTAGTTGTGGGAATATTGCTCCATCGAAAAAGATTTACGATGAACAACGATAGCACTGGCGGCGGCAAAATCAAACATGGATAAAAACGGGTTTCCTGGATATTGAACTGGATCCATCACTTGATCTCTTTGCAGAAATTGAAAGGCTTGAAAAAAGAGAAAAATGCTGTGGTGCTGGCACACTACTACCAGGAGCCGGATATACAGGATGTGGCAGATTATATCGGCGATAGCTTAGGCCTGGCACAACAGGCGGAAAAAACCACTGCGGACATGATCGTTTTTGCAGGTGTGCATTTTATGGCAGAGACAGCAAAGATCCTGAATCCGGCAAAAAAAGTAGTGATACCGGATTTAAAAGCAGGTTGTTCACTGAGCGACAGTTGTCCGCCACCCTTATTCAGGAAATTCAAAGAACAGCATCCCGATCATGTAGTGGTGAGTTATATCAACTGTAGTGCCGGTATTAAAGCATTAAGTGATGTGATTGTGACAAGCAGTAATGCAAAGATCATCGTTGAAAGTTTTCCAAAAGATCAGAAAATAATCTTTGCACCGGATAAAAATCTAGGTGCTTATATCAACAAAGTAACCGGAAGAAATATGTTGCTTTGGAATGGCGCCTGTATGGTACATGAGATATTCAGTCTTGAGAAGATCACTAAGTTAAAAGTCCGTCATCCAAAAGCCAAACTGATTGCCCACCCGGAATGTGAAGAACCCATACTGCGGATTGCAGATTTTATCGGCTCTACCACCGGGCTGCTGAAATATTCACAAACAGATCCCTCACAGGAGTTTATTGTGGCTACAGAAACAGGAATTCTTCACCAGATGATGAAGGCTTCTCCTGATAAAACATTTATTCCAGCCCCTCCAAATAATAGTTGTGCCTGTAATGATTGCCCGCACATGAAAAGAAATACCCTGGAAAAAATTTATCTCTGCATGGAATATGAAACACCGGATATTGAAATGGATGAAGAGCTGAGATTAGCAGCAAAGAAACCAATTGACAGGATGCTGGAGATAAGTAAGCAGGCGGGGTTGTAAACGTATAAGAACTTTAATTTTAATCAAATGAGGCTAATAATAATTTTGTCGATTTTTCTTTCAGCAATATCCAGTAAGGCCCAGGAATTAAGAAGAACCCCGGCTGACTCTGCTGCTTTTTATCAGAGAAAGATGTACCAGCTGCAAAGAAAAATGTTTGATTCTTTAAGAAATTCAGAAGAGTATAAAGCTGCCCGGGAAAGGGTGGAGTATTATAAAAAAAAATCTGATGGTTACGGCTCTTTTGTTTTGTTTATTGATATTGCCCAGGCAGACTTTAGTAAATTCAACTCCAGTATTACAGCAAATGGATTTACCCCGATGAACGGGCCTGTCTATCGCCTTGGATTTGGGTTTAGTACAAAAACAAGGCAGACGGTTGTAGACTTCTTATTACTGGCAGGGGGCCTTCGAAAAGAAGCAAGGAAAGGGCAGGAGAATATCAAAGCTGTTTTCTCCAGCGGAGTGCTGCTGGATATTGGTTACGATCTTATTAAAAATCAGAAGCTCAATATTTATCCTTATGCAGGCCTGTCTATGCGGACCAGCGACCTTTATTATACAAAGCCGGTTACTACCAACCCATCGTTTACAGACATCAGCAATCTTATTATTAATAAGCAATCTGCAGAAGGCTCGTCTATTAAGCTGGGTTACCAGGCCGGGGTTGGGTTTGATTTTGTTATACCCAGCAGTAAAAACCAATTGGGCGGCAGTATATTTTTTATTAAGGCCGGAATGAACAGACCTGTTGGTAAAGAAAAATATAAAATAGAAGGGGTGAGATATGACCCCGGGATTGAGTACGGGAAATGGATTGTAACAACAGGGGTTAAATTTTTTGGAAGGCAGTAATGTGCTACAACTATTTAGTTATTTCTGCCACCACCAATTTAGAACACCGGCTTTCCCGTTTCTCCGGAATGATGAACCCTATATCCAGTTTTGTTATTTCATAATCAGGTGCGGTAAACCGCCCCCCCAGCACATAGCCAGCTTCTGCTATTTCCATCTCATCTCTAATATCAAAAAGCAACCAGGTTTTTTTACCGGCCTGTAAAACTGAATCATCAAACCGCTTCCGCAATGTCTTTGTATAAAAAACAAAGGAAGAGCTTTGTGTTTCTTTCCAGAAATAAACATTATTAAAATCAACCCTCCCTTCTGTTGTAAATGCCAATTGGCTGCCCCCCTGGTATTTTGATAACTGAGGGTAGAAATTGGTATTCAATAAAAAGAAGCAAAGAATCATTGTAGCGACGGGGATCAATACAGCTTTTTGTAAAGGCGGAATCATTTTGCTTGTGATAAAATAAAAAACCTGGGCCAGCAGCAGCACCAGCATGATAATGATCCAAACATTGCTGACGGGGAAAGCCCAGGCATTAATAACCACCATAGCAACGAGAAGTAAAGCCGAAATTACCAGCTGAATAGTAAAAACTGGTCTTGTCCATTTCCCCGAGGATTGTATATTAATAATGAATACTGCTGCCATAACAGAAGTCACCGGAAAAACAACATTCAAATAATGTGGCAACTTAAAACCGGAAAGAGAAACGAGAACAAATATTATCAAAAAAATTCCGGTTGTCAGCCACTCTTCCTTTCGCTTCAGAAAATTCTTTAGCCTTCCGGAAATGGCGATACAGGCAAGAATACTCCACGGCGCAAAAGCCCAGAGAAAAGAATGAAGGAAAAAGAAATAGTCTTGTTTTGATGTATCGCCGGTTTGCCCACTGAAACGTTCAACACTTTGATCCAATAAAATGAATTTAATACCATTGATATGATCTTTTCCTCTTACCATTTTTTCAGGATGAAGATTGTACTGCAGGTAATAACAATATAATACCGGTGAAATGAAAACAGCAAATAGTAAAAGCACCGGAAGCCATTTCCAGTTGAAGAAGATCTTCCAGTCCTTTCTATATAAAATATAAAGGAGTGCGCCGATGGCCGGAACAAATACAGCGATCATTCCCTTGGTTGAAAATCCCAATGCCAATCCCAGCGCAACGCCGGCAACATTTAATAGTTTTTTTGTTTGAATGAATTCCACCAGCTGCCATGTTGCAAAGGCAATACAGGCGGTTAGCATTGCATCCATCCGCACATCATTGTTGGCAAGTATAAATGCAAATGAAGAAGCAAGGATCAATGCGGAGAGCTTACCCGTTTCTTTATTGTATAAAGTTTTTCCCAACCGGTAAGTGGAATAAACACCAAGAATTGTAAAAAAGAAAGAAGGAAGTTTATAAGCGAAACCCGTTACACCAAATATTTTATAACAGAAAGCCGAAAGCCAGAATAACAAATGCGGCTTATCTAAATAATCTCCATTGTGATCAACCAACGAAGCATAATCACCCGTCAGCTGCATATGTAAAGCAATATTAGCATGGTGCGCCGAATCATTATCCATCAGCGGCACCGTCAGCCCGGTTAGATATACCAATCCCAGCAAGGCAAAAAGGAATATATATATGCTGCCGGGAATGAATGGTTTCAAACGGGAGATTTTATGCAAAATAAAGAAAGCATTTCACGCAAAGATGCTACGGGCAAGGGCGGGAGGAATATTGCGCCTTTGCCTGGAAATCTTTTATGAACGGGAAAGAAAAGAAACCAGGAGTTGTTATCTTGAAACTAAATCAGCACATGAAAAAGATATTTTTGGGCATAATGATCCTGGTGACAAGCTTCACCTCTTTTGCAGGAAGAACAGATAGCATTCCTGCCAGCCACGCAGATGTTACATCGGTTGATGCCATCATCAACTCTTTATATAATGTCATATCGGGACCTGCCGGAGAAAAAAGGAACTGGGACAGGATGCGAACCCTGTTTATTGCAGAAGCAAAGATGATGGCAACCGGAAAACGACAGGATGGAACCATTGGCAAAAGAGTGATGACGGTGGAAGATTATATTACTGTATCCGGACCCTTTCTGGAGAAGGAGGGATTTTTCGAAAGAGAAATCGGGAGAAAGGCTGAGCAGTACGACAGTGTTGTGCATGTGTTTAGTACATATGATTCCAAAAGAAAGCTAGAGGACGAAAAACCTTTTATGCGGGGTATCAACAGTATTCAATTATGGAATGATGGAAAACGCTGGTGGATAGTTTCTGTGCTCTGGCAGTCCGAGACGCCGGACAACCCGATTCCTGAAAAATATCTTAATTAGGTTTTTTAAGCAACAATATCAGGTCCGTTACTTTTTCTTTTATCAGGTCCCTCACCTTTCTAAAATCCTCTTCGTTCATATCTCTCGGGTCGGGAATCTGCCAGTCTATAAATTGTTTGGCGGGCATCCAGGGGCAGGCATCGCCACAGCCCATGGTAACTACCACATCAAACGGGGCAAATTCTTTTACCTGGTCCAGCGATTTGGAACGATGGGTTTTGAGATCATAGCCAAGTTCTTTCATAGCCACAATGGCTTTTTGGTTTATTCTCCCGGAAGGGTTTGAGCCGGCGCTATAAGCTTTCACCGAAGAACCTCCGACCATTTTTGCAAATGCCTGGCTCATCTGCGAACGGTTGCTGTTCTCCACACAAACAAAAAGAATTTTCTTTGGCATAGCAGTAAAGGTAAAGAGTCCCGCATAGCGGAACTCTTTTTGTTTTTAGCAGCACCCGGAGCCACCATCATTTCCGCAGCAAATACTGCCGGGTTCACAACAGTTCGGATCTTTCTGCAATTGAATGTTTGTTTTCATGGCTTTACTTTTGCCCCAAACCCCCTAAAGGGGGCTGAAGTAGGTTAAAAAATCTTTATTAGCAACAACCGCTGCCAGGCTCACAGCAGTTGCGATTATCCTTTGCAGGCTTTTCTGCATATACCGTAATACTGGTAATTCTTGTCTTGCCCTTTTTATACTCAACGATTTCTTCAGTACTCAGATAGCTGGCAAGTATTTCATCGGGAATAACAATGGTTTTGTCTTTTTGTAAGCCGATGTTTTTAAACCCGGCTTCTTCAATAATACCGAGGTATTCATTTTTCTGAATGGCACCAGAAACGCAACCGGCATACAATTCAGCTACTTCTCTCCATCTGGCAGGAAGTTCTCCTTCTAATACGATGTCAGAAATAGAGAAATGGCCACCCGGCTTCAGCACCCGGTATACTTCGCCGAATACCTTGTGTTTGTTTGGCACAAGGTTCAGTACACAATTACTCACAATCACATCTGCCTTGTTAGCAGTAACAGGCATATCATCAATATCGCCCAGGCGAAACTCTACATTATTTAAGCCCAGTTTTTCTGCATTCTCTCTTGCACGGGCAATCATGGCATCTGTAAAATCAATACCGATTACCTTCCCGCTTTCGCCGGTTTGCCTGCGGGCAACAAATGCATCATTACCGGCACCACTGCCAAGGTCAATAACAGTATCACCTTCTTTGATCTTAGCAAACTCGGTGGGCAGTCCACAACCCAACCCCAGGTCTGCGTCAGGATTATAGCCGTCAAGCCTGGTGTAGTCATCTGCCATTATATTATACACATCATCGCCACAGCAGGCGGAGGTGGCGCCGCAACAAGACGTTGCGTTCAGCTCTTTGGATTGAGTAGCGATTTCGCTGTACTTTTCTTTTACTAATTGTTTAATCTGAGAGTCGTTGTTCATGGTTATATTTTTTGAGGATTAATATTTAGCAACAAGCTTTTTCGTTTTTCACTTTCAGGTTGGCAAAAAGAGAGTTGAACTCGCTGTTGAATTTTTCAAAAGCATTCCAGTTAATACAATAACAGCTACGGGGGCCGTCAATGCTTCCGGAGATCAGGCCGGCGTTTTTTAATTCTTTTAAATGCTGCGACACCGTGGATTGAGCCAATGGCAGCAACCCCACTATCTCTCCACAAATACATTCATTCCGCAGTGCCAGCACTTTAAGTATAGCAATACGGGCAGGATGAGCCATCGCCTTGGCGAAATTGGCCAGATCCTGCTCTTTCCGGGTAAACTCTTCTTTTTTATGAACAGCCATTTGATAATCTTATATCGCAAATATACGATAAATGATTTCAGGCCACCAGACTTTTTATGAATGGAAAAATTTCAGGATGAGATGGCTTTTCGTTTGAACAATGAAATAATAATACCGCTGCCAATTATACAAAGGATGCCAACCAGTGACATCCAATCGGGGAAAGCATCGCCAAGTATCCGGCCGATAAAAACGGAGAAAACAATATTGGCATAACCGATAGCAGAAACCACACCGGCCTTATCAGCTCCATATGCTTTGGTGACAAAGTACTGGCCAAACAAAGCCGCAAGACCCAGCCACATAACATATAACCACTCTATGCCCACAGGCCAACGCCAGCTAATAAAGAAAACATCATCTGCCGGAAGGTTTCCAAAGTAACGGACCAGCATTAAAACGGTTGGCACCAGCACCCCGGTTCCGATAAACGACAGGACAATGATCCTTGAATCATAATGACCAGCCAGCCGGTTTACAGTAATATATGCAAGGGCAGATGTAATGCCCGATATTAAACCAGCCACATGATAGTACCAGGGAAAATGCATGGCGGGTTTGTATATGAGCAGCATACCAAGAAATCCAAGCAGCACAGCAAGCAATACAATTCGTCCGTGATATTCTCTGAATAATAAAAAGGAAAATACAGCAATGAATAATGCAGACGTAAGATTGTAAGTCATCGCAGTTCCCAGCGGAATGTGCAGAATGCAATACAATAATGTGTAGAGAGCCGTTGTTCCCATCATCCCCCGGAACAAAAGCAAATGAAATTTCCCGCCTTTGTTAACCGGAGGCTTAATGATAAACCCAGCTGTTAATACAACCAGCCCGACCGCATTTCTCCAGAACACCAATTGCCCGGCACCAAAACTTCCCTTCAGCAATTTTGCAGCCCCTCCCATCAGCGAAAAACCCAGTGCGGCAAGCAGCATGAAGAATATTCCTTTGTATCGGGAGTCAACAGACATCAGACCTTTAATAGTTTTTCAACTGCGGCTTCTAAGGTTTCTTTCTTTTTTGAAAAACAGAACCGCAGCACCTTATCATCTTTTCCATCCCGGTAAAAAGCCGAAACAGGAATGGTAGCAACTCCGGCTTCTTTGGTCAGGCGAATGGCAAGATCTTTATCACCTTCAGTACTGATCCGCTCATAGGTACCACAGATAAAATAACTGCCAAAAGACTCCTGCATAGTAAACCTTGTTTGCTGCATTAGTTTCCTGAAGTAATCCCTTTTTTCCTGCATGAACGACGAAAGTGATAAATAGGCGTCTTTATTTTTCAGGAAAGAGGCCAGTCCCACCTGTGATGGTGTGTGACAGGTGAAACAATTGAACTGGTGCACTTTTCTGAATTCCTTTGTTAGCGGGGCTGGGGCAATACAATAACCAAGTTTCCATCCGGTGCAGTTATATGTTTTACCAAAAGAAAAACAGACAAAGCTCCTTTGAAACAAATCCGGGTAACGTAAAATACTTTGATGGGGAATGCCATCGAAAATCAGATGTTCATACACTTCATCGCTGATGATAAAGATATTGGTCCCCTCAACGACCTTTCTCAGCTCTTTTATATCCTCTTCATTGATAACACTACCGGTTGGGTTGTGCGGGGAATTAATAATGATGGCTTTCGTTTTCGGCGTAACGGCGTTTTGCACAGCCGCCCAATTAATATGATAATCAGGATAAACAAGGCTGATGGTAACCGCCTTTGCGCCGTTGATTTCAATATTTGGGATATAGCTATCATAAGCTGGTTCAAACACAATCACCTCATCACCCGGCTGCAGGATTGTAGTGAAGGCCGAATAAATTGCATAAGTGCCACCCGGGGTGATGGTGATCTCGGTGTCTGGGTTGATCTTCGTTTGATAAAGGAATTCAACCTTTTCAGCAATCGCCTCTCTGAGCGGCAACCACCCCGGCATTGGCGCATACTGGTTAAAATTATTTTTCATAGCCTCTGTCACCAGGCCGGTCAACCCGCTGTTCATTGGAAAATCGGGAAACCCCTGGCCAAGGTTTACGGCTTTATATTCTGTGGCCAGCCCACTCATGACAGTAAAGATGGTGGTACCGACGTTGGGAAGCCTGGATTGAATATGCAAGACAAATAAGTTTAGTGTAAAAAAACAGCTTCTTATAAAATAAGAAGCTGCGCTAAGTTCTGCAATTATCAACAAACCTACTTCACGATGATCTTAGCAAATCTTAATTCAGTCTTTGCCATCAGGTGCTGACGCCATGAGGGTATGAATAATTCATTTTTTACTACAAAAGCATGGCGGGGCATTAAAACGGTCTCATCATTGTTAGAGCCAATAACCTTGCGGGTCATTTTACCTGTGGTAAGGTCGACTGAGACGCCATACACATTGCTTTTTTTCCTGAAATTGTAAACCGTTTTCACCTTGTCGCCATACTCTGGATTTACATTGTTACTGGTGTGGTCGTTCATAATTATGACCAGCTTGTCATTATTGATAAGGCTGGTAAAGGAAGAATAATAAGGCATACCGCCACGGGTGGCGAAATAGCCGCTGTTGTCAGATGAGAAAAAAACTCCGGAGCCCCTGGTGGTACTGCTGGTCCTGATCTCTTCCACCTGTGTCTTCGGCAATGCGTTTAACCATTTAATGTTACCATCCTTGTCGGCATTTATCAGCAAAATATCCTGGTTGGTAAAACGGTGAACATGGGTGGTGGTGGTACTCCATGATCTTGTAGCATTGTTATAACTGGAGTTGGTGTAGGTGTAATAAGCGTATTTGGAAACCTCACTGGTGATAACGATAGAATTATCAACAGGATTGATGTTTACCGATTTGATGGTAAAACTATTAGGGAACTCCTCTTCGTCATCATCATCTTTTGCTTTTTTTGCCTGTTTTTTTTCCTCTTTGGTCATGTCGTCATCATCTGTTTCGTCCACAAAGCTTTTACCAAGCATATTCGAGTTGATTTCTTTAAATGAACTCAGTAACAATGTTCCGTTCACCGGGTCAACTTTATTGATATAAAAACCACTCAGATCTTCTTTTTTGGCAGCATTACTGTAAAACCCCGCCAGCAGCATTTCCCCGGCGGGTTGCTCTATCAGTTTTCCGCTGATGATGTACCTGTCATCGGAGTCCATCTTTACATCGTTTTCTTTTTTACCATCACTGTTGTAAATGGACATAACATATTGTTTAAAAACCAGCCGCTTTCTTTTCTTTTTACCATACTGGGCTTCTTCATATTCCTTTCCAAGTAAGATGATCTTGTTGTTCTTTGTATACCGCACATCCTGCAGGGCATAATTATCGGGGTTAAATGAAAGATCAATAATGGCAGACTCCTTTCTCTTCAGGTTTTTATCCAGCAGGTGAACTCCGAGAGTTACTTTTTCTTTTCCGGAAATATTGCTCACCATAAGGAATGCCGTCCCGTTGTGAATGGGTGTCATATTCATTTCGTAATCATCTTTCTTGCTTTCCAGCTCGTAGCTTCCCAGCTCCTGGAAGTCACCCGCCAGGTCGCCGCTGTTTTTATCTACTTTGGCGCCGTACACTTTAAAGAGTTTGTCTTTCTTCTCATAATCGGTCGCAAACATGTAAAGGTCGTTACCCAATGTCTGAAAACTCTGAAACTCTAAACCCTTCAGTTCTTTTTTGTATTCCTTATCGAACACCTCTCCGAAGTTCTTGTCCAGCTTCATCAGCTTGATACTGGTGCCGTAGGTTGCACCAATAATAAAATACCCCTTCATTTTTATCCGGGATTCTGTAAAGTACAGCCCTGTATTATCAGCAGCAACAATATCAAGATCAGCGGTTCCCTTTTTCAGTTTTATTTCCTCTCCCAAAGTCATCCGGTAAGAGGTGGCCGGGGTTTGAGCAAATGACAAGAACGAAAAACACAGGACAGAAATTACGAAAGAGAGCTGTTTCATGTAAAAATTTTATGCAGCAAAAATAAGCTCAACACAACAATGGGGAAAATACCGTTCGGTAAATTAATCTTAAAGAAAAAGGCTGCTATTTTTTCCTGTTCTTTGGCAAACTGCCGGCAACCAGATCATAAGAATGATCGATCCATTCTTTTAATAGTTTTGTTGAAACAGAACCATCTACCACAATAGTGTTCCAGTGCTTCTTATTCATGTGATAGCCGGGTAATACACAGGGAAATTCCTCCCTTAACTCAATGGCTTTGTCCGGATCACACTTAACATTGAAGCGAAGCTCCTCGTTGTCAAGTCCAGTCAGTAAAAAAGCTTTACCACCCACTTTGTACACCAGCGTATCGGGGCCAAACGGAAGAGTTTCTTCGGCGCCCGGTTTTGACAGGCAATAATCCCTCAGCGTTTCAATATTCATTGGCGGCTTATCTGTTAAATGGCAGGATAAGCTCACTTACCCGGATATTATCCAATGCTTTTTTCACGGCGGGCATTTCTGAATTCAGTTCCGTGTCCCCGGAAAGGGAATTATCATCATCGTTTTCCGCAAGATCAAGAGTAAAACGGATATTGGTTTTTTCCAGTACACCATGGTTCAGGGAAATGACAGCACCACCATAATCCCAGCCAAATCCAAAAAAAGCAATGGGCTTTCCGTTTATTTTCAGCAATTCATTTAGAGTAGTTCCCATTTTTATACCGGTTGCTGTATGATATGGCGCATTGTCAGAGTAGCACCTGATCAAACCAATTTGCCTGTGATACAAACTGTCTTCCCAGTAAACAATAAATTCATTATCCTTCTCCGGGAAGATGATGGTTACGTCCAGCGAGTCAATGCATTCCGGCCCACAGATCCTTTGGTCCTTTACATTTTGGGAGCCAAATAATTTTTGCAATGTTTCAAAGTTGGCAGATTTTTCAATAAGCCCCCATGTGCTGTCGGTAACAAGTGTCGAATCCCCTTTTATTATTGGCGTATCTGTGACAGGAGAATTTTTCTTTTCGTTTTTACAGGCCCCAACCAGTGCAGCACAGAGAATGATGAGAAATAAATATTTCATATTAAAAGGGGTTTATTAACTGATAATGGCGGTTACTTCAATTTCTATTAAATATTCCGGCGCTATCAACCCCTTTACTTCGATCATCGAGGTGCAGGGTTTTATGACGGAGAAAAACTCTCCATGGGCTTTTCCATATTCTTCCCAGCGGGAAATATCTGTGACGAACATTCTTGTCCGCACCACATCTTTTAACGACGCCCCGGCTTTTTGCAGCACTCTTTCAATCTTTTCAAGAATGAATTTGGTTTGTGCATAGGCATCGTCTTTACCAACCAGCAAACTGTTTTCATCAACTGCTACGGTACCGGTTACCTCAACGATGTTCCCCACTTTCACTGCACGGCTGTAGCCAACAATATCTTCCCATTTGGCCCCGGAAGAATAATTTACACGTTCCATTGTTATTTGATTTCTATGTTTTCCGTTTTTATTAATGCCTCTCCATTCATCCGCAGAAGTATCTGCGCCACCGTTACCACATCTTTTTGACAATAAATAACGATGCGCTGCAGATTCTTTTCTCTCCAGTACACTTCCCACACCATACTGCCGTCAATATCATCTTTGGGTGTTTGGATACCCAGTGTGTGTGCCAGCAGGTTCAGCGAAGTAAAACTTTTGAAATCACCAAACTTCCATAGCTCCAGCGTATCAAAATGATTTACCTCCCAGGGCTTTTTACCTGAAATATTCAGGATGGAAGGAATCGGAAGATTATTGACAATCATACGCCGGCACAGATATGGGAAGTCAAATTCTTTTCCATTATGTGCACAAAGATATTTAGGCTCACCGGCGGCCCACTTGGTAAGCATTTCGCTGAACTGGTGCAGCAGCAGCTTTTCATCATCACCTGCAAAACTCTTTAATATGATCTTTCGCTGCTCGCCATTTCCCTGCAGCACACCGCAGCTGATACAAATGATCTTTCCAAACTCTGCATAAATGCCGGCACGGGGATACAGGGTTTCATTGGTTTGTCCCTCATGATATTTTACAAGAGAGTTCGATTTGGTATCCCACAAACGTCTCCAATCTTCCGGCAATTCCTGGTAAGAGGAAAACTGCGGCACCGTTTCAATATCAAGGAAAAGAATATTATTTGCAGGGAATGAGGCCATAACCGAATTTCTTTCTAAAAGTAAAGAAGACCGGATGAAAAGCAATTACCTGAAAGTGGTATTTATTTATGCGCCTTCGATAAACCCAATATGATTGCCGAACGGGTCGGCTACAATTGCAACATGGATGGTGCCGCCCACATTCGTTACATCCTGCACCAACGTTGCCCCCAAAGCAACAAATTTATTGACCGCCTCCCGGGCACTTTCAACCGCCCAATAGGACTCAGTATGATTGCCGGCAGATATATTCTCCATAGAGGGGTCAAGGCCAAGCTCAAAGCCATTAATATCAAAACCCACATAAAAAGGCTCATCAAAATAAGGCTGAATGCCGGTTGCTTTAACATACCACTCTTTGGCAGCGGCCAGGTCTTCAACGTGGTAGATAACAGTGCGTAGTTTTTGAAGCATATTAAAGGTATTTATCACCCTTGTTTCTTTTTACTTCAGCTACATATTCTTTTATCTCCTGCTCCTTATCTTTTTTACAGATAAGCAGCACATCTTTTGTATCAACAATGATATAATCTTTCAGCCCCTGCAGCAACACCAGCTTATTGTCCGGCACATATACCATGCAGTTGTTCGCATCTACTACCATCACATTTTTCCCAACCACCGCATTGCCGAAATAATCCTTGTCTTTGTTTTCCCAGGCGCTGTTCCAGGTGCCAAGGTCGCTCCAGCCAAATGATGCCGGAATAAGATAAACATTATCCGCCTTTTCCATCACAGCAAAATCAATGGAGATATTGGTACACTGCGGGTAAATATTTTCAATTACTTCTTTTTCTTCGGGGGTGTTGAATTTATCTTTTTCAGCAGCAAACAGCTCATATAACTCTGGTTCATATTTCTCCAATGCAGCAACGATGTTTTTTACCTTCCAGGTAAAGATGCCGGCATTCCATAAGAAATCTCCGCTGCTGATAAATGTTTTTGCCAACTCTACATTGGGTTTCTCCGTAAAGGTTTTTACTTTGAACACATCCGGGGCTGCTTCTGTCGTATCATGCTGGATATATCCATAGCCGGTGTTGGGATAGGTTGGTTTTACGCCGATCGTAACCAGCGCATTAATATGGTCAACAAAGTTCAAAGCCTTTTTTGCCGTTTTAATAAACTCATCTGTTTCAAGTATGAGATTGTCTGCCGGTGCGGCAACCATCAATGCTTTTGGATCTTTCTTTAGCAACTTAAAAGCAATGTATGCAATACAGGGGGCTGTGTTTTTTCTCGAGGGCTCTGCCAATATGTTCTCTTCAGGAATATCAGGCAGCTGTTTTTTTACAATATCAACATATTCCTGGGCTGTTACTACATAAATATTTTCAGCAGATACCAGTTTATTGTAGCGGGCAAAAGTTTGTTGTATGAGCGTCTTGCCGGTACCGAGAATATCTAAGAATTGCTTGGGAAAGTTGGTACGGCTCATCGGCCAGAAACGGCTGCCGATACCTCCCGCCATTATCGCAACGTAATGATGTTTATTCATACCCCCAACCCCCTGAAGGGGGCTTTGTTTAACGATTGTTTAAAATTCATTCTTTGTCTCACACCTCTTTAGTGGCAGATGTTTATATTAACCCCTCTCTTATCAGGTCATGCAAATGTATAATACCTAAATACTTTCTGTTTTCTGTTACGGCCAGTTGTGATATCTCGTTTTTTCTCAGCACATCCAGCGCATCTACAGCCAGCTCATCTGGCCCGATTGTTTTAGGATTGGCTGTCATAATATCTCCGGCTTTTATAGTATCAATAGCCACCGACTTTTCCAGCATCCTGCGCAGATCACCATCGGTAATGATGCCAAGCAGATGGTTCTCTCCGTCAACCACAGCAGTTATGCCCAATCGTTTCGCCGTCATTTCTACAATTACTTCTTTTAAGGACTGTTCTGCCAGCACTTTTGGTTTTTCATTATCAGCATACAGATCTGAAACCCGCAGATATAATTTCTTTCCCAGCATTCCGCCGGGATGAAATTTGGCGAAGTCATCACTTTGAAATCCCTTCAGCTCCATCAGGCAAACAGCCAGCGCATCACCCATCACCAGTTGTGCCGTGGTGCTGGTTGTCGGCGCAAGATTATTGGGGCAGGCCTCCTGTTCTACCGATGTATTTAAAATGATTGTTGAATTTTTTGCAAGGTAAGAATCAGTGCTGCCAACCATCGCTATTAATACATTACCAAAATTCCTGATAAGGGGCACCAGCACTTTTATCTCCGGGCTTTCGCCGCTTTTGCTGATGATGATGACGACATCTTCCTGTTGTACCATGCCAAGGTCGCCATGAATGGCATCAGCAGCATGCATAAAAATGGATGGAGTTCCGGTTGAATTGAATGTAGCAACGATCTTTTGTGCAATCACGGCACTTTTGCCAATACCACTTACCACCACCCTGCCTTTACCGGCAGCAATTGCCTGCACCGCCTTTTCAAAATCATCGTTGATAAAAGAAGCCAGGCCTGTAACAGACTGTGCTTCTAACTCAATGGTTCTGAGAGCAACTTGTTTTATTGAAGTGGACATGATTGAAAGGCGCAAATTTAGAGGATTTGCCATGAAGTCCCCGTTATGCAATCGTTGTATATCAATTTTAACGCTTCGGCCTCCGGCAGACAACGAAACATTCGTAAATTCGCCGTCCTCATTGACGGGGGTAGAAGTTGTGCGACAGGAGTTCCTGCCCGGTTTAGCTAACACTAACCACTGACGCCCCGGCCATTAGACACAGAAGAAACACTTATTTATCCGACGGTAATTCAGACTGTGCAAAAAATATACTTGCACATGTATTGTGGTCGGACAAAAATGAGTATCTTAAATAAATCTGCATTTGTAGCAAGTGCGATAGAAATTTTTGAGTAATGGGAACATCAACAGCGAAGAAACCGGCAGCGAAATCCAGTCCATCAAAAACCGGGAAAACAGTTAAGGCAAAGGAAACCACCCCTTCTAAAAAACGATTTGACCTGCACAAGGCCCTGCAGGAATATTTTGGTTTCGACAAATTCAAAGGCACACAGGAAAAGGCGATTGAGTCTCTGCTCGCAGGCCACGATACATTTGTTATTATGCCAACAGGCGGAGGCAAAAGTTTATGCTACCAGCTCCCGGCAATGGTCAGCGAAGGTGTTGCGTTGATAGTTTCTCCTCTTATTGCTTTGATGAAGAACCAGGTAGACCTTGTCCGTGGCTACAGCAGCAACGATGAAGTGGCCCACTTCCTCAACTCCACACTGAACAAGAAAGAGATAAAAGAAGTACATGATGATTTGCTTTCGGGCAAAACAAAAATGCTCTATGTGGCACCAGAAACAATGACCAAACAGGAGAACCTCGAGTTCTTTGCTGATCTGAAAATTTCTTTCTTTGCTGTGGACGAAGCACACTGTATCTCCGAGTGGGGACATGATTTTCGTCCGGAGTATCGCCGCCTGCGGGAAATGATGATACAAATTAATCCCGATGCACCGGTTATTGCATTAACCGCAACCGCCACACCCAAAGTACAAAGTGATATTGTAAAGAACCTTGACCTGCGGGAGCCGAACATCTTTATCTCATCTTTCAACAGGGAAAATCTATATTATGAAGTGCTGCCTAAAATTAAAAAGGCACAAACTGACGAGAACATTGTCCGCTTCATCAAAAGCATGAAGAAAAAAAGCGGCATTATTTATACACTGAACAGGAAGACAACCGAAGAGCTGGCTGATATATTAAATGCCAATGGCATTAAAGCGGTTGCCTACCACGCAGGGTTGGATAGTAAACTGAGGGCAGATAGACAGGACCAGTTCCTTGGGGAAGATGTACAGGTGATCTGCGCCACCATTGCTTTTGGAATGGGTATTGACAAACCAGATATCCGGTTTGTGATTCACTATAATATACCCAAGTCAATCGAAAACTATTACCAGGAAACTGGCCGTGCCGGCCGGGATGGACTGGAGGGAAAATGCCTTCTTTACTACTCACATAAAGATGTAAGCAAACTGGAGCACCTGATGCGGGACAAACCGCTTAGCGAAAGAGAAGTAGGAGCACAACTGATACATGAAACTGTAGCATTTGCTGAAACTGGGGTTTGCCGGCGTAAAATATTGATGAGTTATTTCGGAGAAGAGTATGAAAGAGAAAATTGCGGACAATGCGATAACTGTAAACATCCAAAAGAAAGAGTAGAAGCAAAAGAAGACGTAGTCATTGCGTTAAAAGCCATTAAAGCACTGGACGAAAGATTTGCTACCGATTACGTGGTGCAAATCATCAGCGGAAGGCTGACGCCGCAGATACAAATGTTCCGGCACGATGCACTCGATGCATTTGCCAGCGGCAATGACCGGGACAATCATTTCTGGAACTCATTGATACGGCAAATGATACTGGAAGGCCTGCTCACAAAAGATATTGAAGAGTACGGCGTATTGAAATTCACGAAGAAGGCGGAAGCTTTCCTGAAGAAACCGAAATCATTCCAGATTGTACTGAACAAACTATATGACGATGCTAATGCAGACGATGAAGAAACAGCGGAAACAACCGGCGGAGCAGCCCTTGATGAAAGACTGATCGAAATGCTGATGGAGCTGCGGCAAAAAGAAGCAAAAAAGAAAAACCTGCCGCCATTTGTCATCTTCCTGGAATCATCATTGCAGGATATGGCCACCTTCTATCCCATCACAATGGAAGGATTAGAAAAATGCCAGGGAGTAAGTAAAGGAAAAGCAATAAAATATGGCCGTCCCTTTGTTGACCTGATAAAAAGATATGTGGAGGATAACAATATTGAACGGCCGGATGATTTTGTGATGAAGAGTGTGGTGAATAAAAGCGGCAACAAAGTTTATATTATCCAGAATACCGATAAAAAAGTTTCTCTCGAAACAATAGCGAAGAACAAAGGCTGGAGAATGGACGAAATGCTGGAAGAAATGGAAACCATTGCAGCGAGCGGTACCAAACTCAATCTTGCTTATGCCATTGATGAAATGCTGGACGAGGATGACCAGGATGAAATAATCGAATATTTCAAAGGCTGCGAAACCTCCTCTTTGCAGGTAGCCCAGGAAGAACTGTCAGACTATAATTTCAACTGGGAACAACTGAAGATCATGCGGATTAAATTTTTGAGTGAATACGGGATGTAGGCCTTAAACCGAAGATTTTCAACAGAAGTTGCCAGATTTTTGCTTCAATCCGCTATATTTGCAGCCCATTTCGACATTCAACATTTTTTTGTTCCTTGTTCGAAACCCGGATGGTGCGGTAGCTCAGTCGGTAGAGCAAAGGACTGAAAATCCTTGTGTCGGCGGTTCGATCCCGCCCCACACCACGAAAACCTCAGTTTCTGCTGAGGTTTTTTTATTTTACCTTACTCCTCTCTTAATCACCGGGAATTATGGGTAAAAGAAACCTTCTTTTTTTCTTTCTGCTGATGTGTTGCGGGCATTTTGCCTTTTCACAGAACGTACCCATTTATAAGGACAAAACACAGCCAATTGAAAAAAGGGTGCAGGATTTACTCAGCCGGATGACTCCCGAAGAAAAATTTTGGCAACTGTTCATGATTCCCGGCGACCTCGATAATGCAAGGCCCGATCAATACAAGAATGGACTTTTCGGCTTCCAGGTAAGTGCTGCATCAAAAGGCGATGCCGGCGGACAACTGCTCAACTATGGCACTGATGAAAACGCCGAAAAGCTGGCGTTGAAAATAAACGCCATTCAAAAATACTTTGTTGAGAAAACAAGGCTGGGCATTCCCATTATTCCTTTTGATGAGGCGCTGCATGGTTTAGTAAGAGAGGGTGCTACTGTTTTTCCGCAAGCTATTGCTCTGGCCGCCACCTGGGATACTGCATTGATGAATAAAGTAGCGAATGTGATTGCAGATGAAGCAAAACGAAGAGGTATCCGGCAAATACTTTCCCCGGTTGTAAATATTGCTTCCGATGTTCGATGGGGCAGAACAGAAGAAACCTATGGCGAAGACCCGTTCCTTACATCGGCAATGGGGGTGGCATTTGTAAGTGCATTTGAAAAGAAAGGCATCATTACCACTCCCAAACATTTTATTGCCAATGCAGGTGATGGTGGCAGGGACAGCTATCCCATTCACATCAATGAAAGACTGCTGGAAGAAATTTATTTCGCACCATTCAAAGCCTGTTTTGAAAAAGGAGGCTCCCGGTCAGTAATGACCTCGTATAATTCATTGGATGGCGTTGCCTGCTCGGCCAACAGTTGGTTATTACAGGAGAAACTAAAGAAACAATGGGGCTTTGATGGTTTTGTTATTTCAGATGCGAATGCTGTTGGCGGAGAAGTAGTGTTGCACAACACAGCGAAAGATTATCCCGAAAGCGGCCGGCATGCTATCAGCAACGGGCTGGATGTTATTTTTCAAACAGAGTACAAGCACCATCAATTGTTTATCCCGCCTTTCCTGGATGGAAATATTGACAGCAACAGGATTAATGATGCAGTAGCAAGAGTGTTGAAAGCAAAGTTTGAACTGGGGCTTTTTGAAAACCCATACGTTGAGATACAAAAAGAAGCAGCAAACCCGCCGCAACAAAAGATAATTGCAAAACAGGCAGCCATTGAATCAATTGTACTATTAAAAAATGCCCGTTTGCCCGGATGGAAAAACAATGTATTACCGCTACCCAAAAGCATTCAATCAATTGCTGTAATAGGCGTTGATGCAACAGAAGCGAGGCTTGGGGGTTACAGCGGCCCCGGTAATAACAAGGTCAGCATTCTTGATGGAATAAAACAAAAAGTCTGGGGCAACAGCAAAATACTGTTTGCTCCCGGTTGTAGCCGCACAACAAATGAATATGCTGTTATTCCATCAAAACAACTTAGTTATAATGGCAGAGAAGGTTTACAGGCGGAGTACTTTAATAACATTACAACAAAAGGAGATGCTGCTGTAAAACGAATTGACAAGACAATTGATTTTCACTGGACATTATATGCCCCCGACCCAACCCTGCAACCGGATTTTTATTCCGTTCGCTGGACAGGCAAACTAATTGCACCGGCAACAGGAAAATTTAAGATTGGCCTTGAGGGAAATGACGGCTACCGGTTATCTATCAATAATGAACTTATCATTGACAATTGGAAAAAACAAACGTACAGGACATCGGTGGCCGACTATTCTTTCGAGAAAGGAAAGAGTTATGACATACGAATAGAATTTTTCGAACCCAATGGTAATGCCACTATTAAACTGATTTGGAATATTGGTGTAACCAACGATTGGAAAAAGAAAATACAGGAAGCCGTAACTATTGCAAAGCAATCTGATGTTGCCATTCTTGCTGTTGGGATAAATGAAGGAGAGTTCCAGGACAGGGCTATGCTTTCTCTTCCCGGCCACCAGGAAGAATTGATTACTGCTGTGGCCGCTACGGGTACACCGGTTGTTGTATTGTTAGTTGGCGGCAGTGCCATAACGATGAATAACTGGATTGATAAGGTTCCAGTCATTGTTGATGTGTGGTATCCCGGCGAAGAAGGTGGTCATGCTGTTGCCGATGTATTGTTTGGTGATTATAACCCTGCGGGAAGATTACCCATTACTTTTCCGGTGCATGAAGCACAGTTGCCATTAGTATATAATCATAAACCCACCGGTCGTGGTGATGATTACAATAATTTATCCGGTTTGCCACTTTTTCCGTTTGGCTATGGACTAAGCTATACAAGTTTTGAATACAGCGATATTAAACGGAGTAGGAACAATATCAGCAAATCTGATTCAATAACGGTTTCGTTTACGATAAAAAATACAGGAACAAGAGATGGTGATGAGGTGGCGCAGTTGTATATCCGGGACCTGCTTTCGTCAGTAGCAAGGCCGGTGATGGAATTAAAGGGGTTTCAACGAATTCATTTAAAAGCCGGGGAAACAAAGGCCGTTTCATTTACCATTACACCGGAAATGCTTTCTATGCTGGATATAAATATGAAAGAAGTGGTGGAGCCGGGAGAGTTTAGGATTATGATTGGAGGGGCTTCGAATGATATTCGATTGAAAGAAACAATAATAGCGAACGAATAATTAACAGATTGAAAAAGAATCTCGAACCCTATTTATAGATTTTGAAATTTTACCACACATCGCTTCTGTTTTAATAAGTTCGAACAGGAAGAATGTATTTGTTGTTAGTCTTGCTATGTGAGTTATATTCTTGCCCGTCTTTGAAATCTAAACACCATGCCAGTTGTCTGATACCTTTATTTTCTGTTTTGCACCAATAATATTCAGTTGGAAAACCACCAATTCCTTTCATATAAAACTGATAGTATATAATGCCGAGTTCGGTTTTTGAAGGAAGCCTCCAGTTGTCGTAACCATTCAAAACCAAATCTTCACAAGCTTTTTTTCCTTCTTCCCAGGTCATAAGACCCAATCCTTTCTCTGCAACAACAAAGCCCTTCTTTTTACTGGTTGGAAAAACTATTCCACCCTCAGCATTTTGTCCAGGACTATAAGTTTGAGCACTTGACTCAAAGAGTACCCCCAAAAGAAATAATGGTATGAGAATAAACCGATTCACTAACAATTAGTTTAATGAGGTAAATTTAACGCATAAAATTAGAAGTGTTACAACGCTTCGCCACGGGGTCGATTATTGGGAATTTTTCTTATATCCTACTTTTTTTTCGAAAACTTTGCAGCAATCTCCGCCCCCACTTTCGCATTATGTTTTATCAAGGCAATATTTGCTTTCAGGCTTTCGCCTTATACTTCCCCTTACTCTTCCTGATAGTACAAGCCACCACTTTATATTCAGGGCACATAGCCTCGCTGTCGCTGATACTTGATGTGATATTATTTAACATGATATCCGGGAAATGGAAAGTGCTGCTGAGTATGCCGGGTTTTACTTCGTCCGTAATTTTTGCTTTGATATCCACCTTGCCTCTCGCTGATTCCACGCAAACCATATCACCGTCAGAAATCTTATGTTTTAGTGCATCTTCTTCGCAGATCAGTAATACATCTTCAGAAAGAATATCATTGTTTCTTGTCCGCCTTGTCATAGCGCCGCAGTTGTAATGCTCCAGCTCCCGGTTGGTGGTAATGATATAGGGATATTCTTTTCCGTGCTGCACAATTTCTTCTGACTCTTTGAATTCATTGAACATGAATTTTCCTTTTCCTCTCGTAAACTTTTCTGTATGTAATATCTCAGTATCAGTTCCATCTTTCAGCACGGGCCATTGTTTGCCGTTATCACCTAACTCATTCCATTTTACACCGGCAAAGAATGGAACCACTTGTGCAATTTCTTCCAGCAAGGTTTCAGGAGCATAGTCGGCTTGTTTATATCCCATGCGGTTCATCATGTCAACAATAATTTGCCCGTCGCATTTTGTGCCTTCTATCGGTTCCACCACCTTATTCACTCTTTGTATCCTTCTTTCGCCATTGGTAAAAGTTCCGCTTTTCTCCAGGAATGATGCACCGGGTAAAATAACGGTGGCGAGTTTTGCTGTTTCAGTCATAAATAATTCCTGTACCACGAACAAATCCAAACGCTGCAATGCCTTCACCACATGATGGGTATTGGGGTCGGTCTGCGCCATGTCTTCACCAATAACCCAGATGGCCTTCAGTTTTCCGTTCAGCGCCGCATCATACATCTGTGGAATTTTTAATCCCGCATAGTCTGGAAGTTTTGCTCCATAGAACTCTTCATACATTTTGTGTATATCAGGATTTGTTACATCTAAATAACCGGCGCCCTGGTAAGGCTGGCAACCCATATCTGCAGCGCCCTGTACATTGTTCTGGCCCCTCAGGGGATTCACACCAACACCTCTTCTGCCGATATTCCCTGTTATCATTGCTAAATCGGCAATCAGCATCACCGTGTAAGTGCCATAAGAATGTTCGGTAACACCCAACCCATGAAATGACATAGCATTGGGTGCAGATGCATAGGCTATCGCCGCTTCACGAACTAAGTTTCTGTCAACACCGGTTACTTTTTCCAGTTCATCAATATTCAACCCGAGTATTCCCTGTTTGAATTCTTCATAACCTTCTGTTCTGGCGGCAATGAAATCTTTATCTTCTAAATTTTCTTTTACAATATAATACAGCATCATGTTCAGCAACGCCACATTGGTGCCTGGCCGCAGTTGCAAATGATAGTTAGCATACTTGACCAGCTCTGTTTTTCTCGGATCAATAACGATCAGAGTCTTCCCTTTCATCGCCTGCTGTTTCATCTTTGCGCCGGTTACCGGGTGTGCATCCGTTGGATTGGCGCCGATGACCATTATACAATCGGTGTACTGCAGATCTATGATGGAATTGGTGGCGGCTCCTGTACCGAATGTTCTTTGCATACCAATAGCGGTTGGCGAATGACAAACCCTTGCACAACTATCAATGTTATTAGTGCCAATCACCGCACGGATGAATTTCTGCATGATGTAGTTCTCTTCGTTGGTACACCTGGCAGACGAGATACCGGCAATAGCATCGGGACCATGATTATTTTTTATCTCCGTGAGTTTATTGGCGATATGATCATATGCTTCATCCCATGTTGCTTCCACAAATTCACCGTTCTTTTTTATTAAAGGAGTACGGAGCCGGTCAGGATGGTTGTAAAAAGAAAAAGCATAACGGCCTTTCAGGCAGGTGTGGCCCGCATTGGCTTCTGCATCATAAGGGGCCTGGATGGATTTGATCGTTCCTGCATTTACAGCCACATCCAGGTTACAACCAACACCGCAGTAAGTACAGACGGTCCTTACTTTTTTGTCAAACACAACAGACTTCGATTCAAAAACATCACTGATGGCAGAAGTAGGACAAGCCTGTGCACAAGCGCCGCAGCTTACACAATCACTTTCATTAAAGCTTACATCACTTCCTTTGATGATATGGCTGTCGAACCCACGGCCGGCCATGCTCAAAACAAATTGACCCTGCACTTCATCACAGGCTCTTACACAGCGAAAACAATTGATGCACTTGGAAAGATCAGACGTCATATAGGGATGGCTCAGATCTTTTTTTCTGTCCAAATGATTTTTCCCTTCGGGATAACGAACATCACGGACACCCACTCTTGCGGCAACCGTTTGCAGTTCACAATTATTATTTACTTCACAGGTCAAACAATCCAGTGGATGATCAGTCAACACCAGTTCAATGATGTTCTTACGAAGTTTTTGTATTCTTTCAGAATCGGGATAGATATAGGAACCCGCCATCACCGGGGTATGACAGGATGCCTGCGCTTTTGACGGGCCGTTTTCAACTAATGCCACATCAACGCTGCAGACACGGCAGGAACCAAATGGTTCGAGATTTGGCGCATCGCACAATGTAGGCACGGCATCTTTTCCAAAATATCTGCGGATAAATGAAATGATCGTTTCTCCTTCTTTTATTTCAAAAGGTTCATTGTTTATGAACGCAATATTCTTTTTGGGCACAGCATTGCCTGCACCAAATGTTGTAGTGTTATCTTTTTGCCCCTGTGCATGTTTGTCATCTTTTCTGTACACAATACCCATTATCAGTATCTTTTAAAATAAACCGACAACTCTTTATCAAAATACTGTAGTGCATTTTTTACCGGCAATGGCAACCCGCCGCCCAATGCACACAACGAACCGCTCTCCAATGTTTCTACCAGGTCATCAAACAATGCCCGGTCAATTTTATAATCACCTTCCTGTGCCTTCCTCAGCATCTCTGCTCCTCTTGTTGAACCAAGGCGGCAGGGAAAGCATTTGCCACAGCTTTCATGCGCAGTGAAAGCAAACAAATGTTCCAGGTATTTTACAACCGGGAAGCTTTCCGGAATACAAACCACCGAAGCATGTCCCAGCAAAAAACCATTTTTATTGAATGATTCAAAATCAACCGTAAGGTCATTGATCTTTTGAACGGGCACCAATCCTCCCAGCGGCCCGCCAATATGCATCGCTTTTACCGGCGATTTAAATCCTCCGCCCAAATCATTCACAACAACAGACAGCGGCGTTCCCATATCCACTTCGTAAATGCCGGGTTTATGAAAAAACCCATCTAATGAAATCAGTTTAGTCCCCGTTGATTTGCTAATGCCGATGGATGTAAACTTGCTTCCGCCATTTTTGATAATCCACGGAATGCAGGCAAGCGTTTCCACATTATTCACCACTGTTGGTTTGTTAAACAGTCCCTGCTGCACCGGATATGGCGGACGAACCCTTACTTCGGGTCTTTGTCCCTCAATGGAGGAAAGCAAGGCTGTTTCTTCACCACAGATATAGGCGCCCTGTGCTCCGATAACTTTGAAGTTGTAATTGAAACCGGAGCTGAGAATATTTTCTCCTAATAAATTTTGTTTATATAAATCATCAATCGCTTCTTGTGTAATACTGATTGCTTCCGGGTATTCTCCCCTTATATACACTATGCCTGTTTCCGCTCCTGCGATGTAACCGGCGATCATCATTCCTAATAAAACACTATGAGGCTGCTGTTCCAGCAAATAGCGGTCGCTGTAAGCGCCGGGGTCGCCTTCGTCGGCATTGCAGACAATGAATTTTTGTTTGCTGTTTTCCTTTTTACATCCTTCCAGTTTTATAGCAATGGGGAACCCGGCGCCGCCCCTTCCTCTCAATCCGGATGCTTTTAATTCATTGAGTAATTCATCAGCCGGAGTATTCAATACTTTTTCAAGAGTGGAATAATATTCTTTGATGCCGGGGAAAGGAGCAGTTAAAACGGCTGTTCCGAACGCAGCAACATTGTAGTTGTCAAAAACGGCTTTGTTTTCTTTTTTCAGCGAAGCAATGCTATTAATAGCGTTGCCGGAATAATTGTGTCCATTAATGTGAAAGGAATTGTTTTCATGACAGCGGCCAAGACAGCACATTTCACCTGTTTCACTTTCACTATAGTGCTGTAGTAGTATTTCTTTTAACGCTGGTTGTGTGCCTGCGGTCATACAGGCAGAGCCATTACAGAGATAAACTTTCTTGCCCTGGTTTTCTGGCTTCAGAAAATCATAAAAGGTTGCAGCGCCATACACATTAGCCTTGCCGAAAATAAAATTATCAGCCAGTTCTTCCATTTTTTCAATGGAAGGAGTACCTGTTTGTCGGGCAGCAATGCCGAGTTCTTCAAACAATGTTTGATTTATTCCTTTTCTTCCTGCCAGTTCACCCAGGTTTTTTGACATATTGTTTGTTTAACAAATCTTATTCGGGTTCGGGTAATTATCGCTTTGGTCTTCAAGTGTATGGTCAAGACAAACAAAATCTTTTTCAATCAGCAGGAACAACTCCTTCCCATTTTCCATTGCTTCTTTATGACTAAAGCCAATAATATCAGTGGTTGTCCACTCTTCAGCAATTTTTTCCGGAATAAAAATACAAATACTGTTTCCTTTAAATGAGGTTTCCATATCGGCAATACCAGCTTTCCTTTCAATCCGGTAGTGTAAAGCCGGACCATTTGGAAATTCGGTTTTTTCTTCAACAAAACCCTGCCGTCCAAAATCAGCTACCTCTGTTTTGGTAAGCCGGTACCGGATAGTATTTCCCTTAATTCTGATCTTCATAAAAATTATTTATGTATCCGCTGTTCACCGGAATAAATATTGAATCGTCCGTCTCTCAAAAAACCAACCAATGTCATATCAAGATCTTTGGCCAGGCCCACCGCCAGGCTGGATGGAGCTCCCACTGCACAGACAATCTTTATTCCTGCCATCGCTGCTTTTTGTATCAGCTCAAAGCTGGCACGGCCACTTAATAATAGCAGGTGTTCATGCAGGGGTATATTGCCTGCTACCAGGGAAGCACCAATTAATTTGTCTAAAGCATTGTGTCGTCCTACATCTTCACGGCTTAGCAGCAGGTGCCCGTTCAGGTCAAACAGGGCTGAAGCATGAAGACCGCCTGTATGTTCGAAGACGTCCTGTTGCTTCCGCAAGGAATCAGGCAATTGGATGAGAACAAATGCCGGGATCCTGATCGTATCATTAACACGGTCCCTGCTGAAACTGTTTTTTACGGCATCAATGGATGATTTACCGCAGACGCCGCAACTGGAAGAGGTATAGAAATGCCGCTCAATTTTTTTGGGGTCAAATAAAATGCCGGGCTTTAACCCGGTTGTCACACTATTATTACTATCTCCGGCTGTCGAAACACAACTTAAAATATCCTCACTGCTTTTTATGATTCCTTCTGTAAAAAGAAAACCTGTTGCCAGCTCTTCATCATGCCCGGGTGTACACATGGTCACTGATATATTTTTCAGTTGACGGTTATCTTCAGGACCGAATAAAATTTTTATTTCAAGAGGCTGCTCAACCGCCAGCATATCTTCAGCCAGGGTGGATGCAAAAGAATTTTTATCGCTTCCGGGAGAAGTAATCTTCAGAATCTGAACCGCTGCAATAGAGGAAGACCGCATTACCAAATTTACTTAATGTCAGTCCCAATCAGAAATAAAAAAGGGTGGAACAATACGCTGAAAGTACCCGGTATTGAGGATATTCAGGGGTCGTATTTCTTTAACTCATCAATGGAGTTAATATTAGTAAACTCATTTCCTTTAAACCACTCTTCTTTATCAAAAATGGTTACTCTTGTTTTCAATCCTTTCAGAGCATCGGTGATTTTTAACTGGTTCTTCTCCAGCAAGGTCTTAAAGTAAGGGATGCAGCTTCTGTCATAAACGGAACAAAGCGGTTCTGCTTTTCCAAGGTGTTCGGTAAGTAATACATCTTCATCACCACTATTAATAACCAGGCTGGCTAAAACATTCACTGATAGAAAAGGCATATCACAGCCAACTACCAGGTTTTTTTGTGCACCAGAATGAATAAGTCCGGTAAATATGCCCCCCAGCGGCCCCTTGTTTTCCATTTCGTCTTCAAAGCAGGGATAGCCAAACTGTTTGTAAACAGGATTGGTGGTTACGATAATAATATTTTGGGTTATTTTTTTCAGGGCGTCAATAGCATGCTCAATGATCATCTTCCCGCCAAAGGACACCAATCCCTTTTCTGTTTTCATGCGGGTGCTTTTTCCCCCGGCAAGAATAATAGCGGTTATTTCTTTTGATTCGGGCATTAAAAGTATTTAGTCAGAATAAGCCAGTGCTGCATATGCCAATGCAATCTCCGCCCCCGTTTTCGCATTATGTTTTATCAAAGCAATATTTGCTTCCAGGCTTTCGCCTTTAGTGTGTTCGGCGATGTATTGTAAGATAAAGGGAGTTACTTCTTTACCGCTGATGTTTTTTTCCTTCGCTGCATTCAATGCCTGAAGGATATGTACTTCCATTTCATCTGTTGCAATTTCCTGTTCAGCAGGCACCGGGTTGGCAATTAAAACAGAACCGGTCAATCCTAATTTCCATTTGGTATTTAGCAACGCAGAAATTTCCGAAGCCGTATCCAATCGTAAGGGAGAAATAAATCCGCTTTTCCGGGAATAAAAACTGGGAAATTCATCCTGTCCGTAAGTAATAACAGGTATTCCTTTTGTTTCCAGGTATTCCAATGTCAGCCCGATATCGAGAATTGATTTTACACCGGCTGATACAACCGCTACGGAAGTTTGTGCCATTTCAGTCAGGTCAGCAGAAATATCCATACTTGTTTCAGCACCACGATGCACACCGCCGATACCGCCGGTCACAAAGATTTTAATACCCGCCATATCCGCTATCCGCATAGTGGCGGCTACCGTCGTGGCCCCGTATAAATTTTGACTGATAACATAGGGCATATCCCGCAAACTCACTTTCCAGACATTGTTGGCTTTACCAAAATATTCCAGTTGTTCATTGGTCAGCCCCACATAACATTTACCGTTAAAGATGGCGATCGTTGCCGGTACAGCACCATTGGCTCTCACCACCTCTTCCACCGCCAAAGCTGTTTCCACGTTCTTTGGATAAGGCATGCCATGCGAAATAATGGTGGACTCTAAAGCCACCACTGCTTTACCACTTGCCAAGGCTTCCTGTACTTCCGGCTGTATTTCTAAAAAGGAATTCATCAGGCGGGATAATATTTGGTAACGAGTTGCAGCAGCTTGTCCTGTGTAAGGTGGGTGGCAATAGCGCCGTTCACCTGTAATATTTCGGCAGATAAAGTATGTGCCAGCTTCAAACATTCGGTGTCAGTCTTGCCCAGGTGTCTTCCCAGGATATAGCCGGACAGCGAACCATCACCGGCACCGGTGCAGTCCACCACTTCAATGGATGGCGCATGCAGGGTAATGGATCTTTCTTTGTTGTACAAAGCCGAACCATGCTGGCCATTGTGCAGCCATATATTTTGTACACCCCTCATTAATAGTTCTTCGATCTGCTGTTGGGTAAAGAATGCTTTTTCAGAACAAAGCACCGGCAGCTCATCTTCGTTAGGGGTTATTAAATAAAGTCCGAGAAGATTTGCGTCCCTGTATTTTTTTGCCGGTGGAACAGATACCGGCTCTATAATGAAAGGAATACCTGTTTCATTACTAAAAGCCAGCAACCACTCGGCCGTGTCAACATTTATGTTTGCATCGGCCAGTAAATACGAAGCCGTTTTCAGCAGGTCAATATGTTTTTCTAAATGCTGCGGGGTTATTAAATGGTTGGCCGCATTGGTAAGGAATGCGGTGTACAACGAACCGTCTTCATTTAATATACCGGTGTATTTTCCGGACAATCCTTTTCTTGTAATTGTCGCATCCAGTTTAACACCGGCAGAAGTACAAACCTGTTTCAGCCAGTCGCCATCGCTATCATCACCCACAGCAGTAATTAATTGTACCGGCACTCCTAATAAAGCTAATTGATGGGCAATGTTACGGCTTACCCCGCCGGCGGTTTTGGTCACGGTGGCATCGGTGGTGGTGGCTAAC
The DNA here is from genome assembly GCA_037045605.1 of Chitinophagaceae bacterium. Classification (GTDB taxonomy): domain Bacteria; phylum Bacteroidota; class Bacteroidia; order Chitinophagales; family Chitinophagaceae; genus JJ008. Next base: position 224,777 of record JBAOHK010000013.1, read on the forward strand.
AGCAACTCGCCGGTCGCATGAAACAATTCATCAACCAGGGCGGCGCCGATACAGATAACTGGCTTTGACATGCTGCAAATGTAAAGGCAAAGCATTATCCGGCGAATGACTATCTCTTATGTATAAAAGGAGTATGGAGCAGGCATACCACAGGCATGGGACAAGTATGGGGAGTGTATCAGACCGGTATCATCAGTTGACTTATTCTTCCTTCTTTCTTACCACCAGGAACCAGTCATTGTCCAGCGGCAGGTAACCATAGTCGTAGCAATAGTAATAGGTCTTCCCGGTCTTGGTCGTGTAAATATGGGTCAGGTATTTGAACTGGAAGCCCATCCGTTGCAGCTTGTCTTTATTGGCCTTTGCCGTCTCTTCTCCCTCTGGCAATATAGACTCCAGCACTTTCCGGTTCTTCAGCAATGCATTATTAATATTTCGTACAAAGCTGCTGTGGCTTCCCTTTGCCTTTTGTTGATTGTTATAGTTATTACGGCAGTAATCATCACAAAACTTCTTATCCACCCGGCCCTTTAATGGCTTTCCACAGGCTAAACAAATCTTGGAGTCGGCAATTTGTGTTGTCATAGCAAATATTTCAGAGCCTTAATATACAACATTATATCCGTGTGCAAACGTTTCTACCCGGTTAGCTTCGGGAAGAAACGGGTAAAAACCGGCTACCGCTTTTCGCCGCTATCATCTTTGTGTTGTCAATCGGAAATGACGTCGCCGGTTGGCTGAGATAACAAAATTCAAAAATCGCTTCCGAAACACCATAACGGAACGGAAGCACAAAACTTAAAGTCATGTACGCATTAAAAAACAAAGTTCAATTGATTGGTAACCTCGGTAATGCACCAGAAGTTAAAACATTAGAAAGTGGAAAAAAGATGGCCCGTTTCTCCGTAGCCACCAGTGAAAACTACCGTAATGCCAAAGGCGAGAAGGTAACGGAAACGCAATGGCACAACCTGGTAGCCTGGGGTAAGGTTGCCGAGATCGTTGAAAAATTCCTGACCAAAGGAAAAGAAGTGGCTATCGAAGGCAAGCTGATCAACCGGAGCTACAATGATAAAGAAGGCAATAAGAAATATATCACCGAGATACAGGTGAACGAGTTGCTGATGCTTGGCGTAAAAGCGGAGTAATAAATCAGTAATTAATACGGAACATTGCAAAGGCGAAGGCCGGCGCAATGTTCCTTTTCTTATTTAGCCCATTAACCGCATGATGAATTACGATACTGACAACGAAATGTTTCAACTGGCCATTCAGTTAGTCAACCAGAGCAACCGCAATATCTTTCTTACCGGCAGGGCCGGTACTGGCAAAACAACTTTCTTAAAATATATCCGGGAGAATTGCCCCAAGCAGATGGCAGTAGTAGCACCAACGGGTGTGGCGGCTATCAATGCGGGTGGCGTAACCATTCATTCATTCTTTCAGCTACCACTTGCACCATTTATTCCCGAGTCCGGGGGAACTGGTTTTCAAAACAACGATCAGGAAGTTTCTAATAAACACAGCCTTCTAAGCCGGTTGCGATTCAACAGCGAGAAGAAAAAGGTATTACAGCAGTTAGAAATACTGGTGATTGATGAGATAAGTATGGTCCGTTGTGATACACTGGATGCTATTGATACAGTATTAAGACATATTCGTCAACGGCCTGCTGAACGGTTCGGAGGAGTTCAATTATTATTCATCGGTGATATGCTGCAGCTGCCGCCTGTTATCAAAGAACAGGAATGGAGCTTATTGTCGGAATACTACAGCGGTCAATATTTCTTCGATAGTAAAGTATTACAGGAAGATCCGCCGGTGTATATAGAATTCAATAAAATATACCGTCAGCGGGATGAACAGTTTATCGGCTTGCTGAACCAGGTTCGCAATAATGAACTGGATGGGGAAGGGATGAAAATTTTGGAAAGCCGGTTTCAACCATCTTTCCGGCGTAGTAAACAGGATGGGTATATTGTTCTCACCACTCATAATAATAAAGCAGGTGAGATCAATGCAAAAGAGCTGAATAGTCTCAGTGGCAAGTTGTTTTCTTACAATGCTGAAGTTCAGGATGAGTTTTCCGATAGGGCATACCCGGCTGATGAAGTATTGTATTTAAAAGTCGGCGCACAGGTAATGTTCATCCGGAATGATGCAGCTGAAAAGGGAAAACGATATTTCAATGGAAAGATCGGAACAGTTTCAAAACTGGAGACCGATAAAATATTTGTGCAATGCGATGATGAAGTCGAAATAGAAGTACAAAGGGAGAAATGGGAAAACATCCGCTACACATTAAACAAATCAACACGGCAATTAGATTCCGATGTACTGGGTTCCTTCACTCAATATCCATTGCGGCTGGCCTGGGCTATAACAATTCATAAAAGCCAGGGGCTGACTTTTGAAAAAGCAATTATAGACGCCGGGGCTGCGTTTGCACCTGGCCAGGTCTATGTAGCATTGAGCCGATGCACCAACCTTGAGGGTATGGTGTTGCAAAGCCGGGTTAATTCCTCCAGTCTTTTTAGCGATGCGAGGATTGTAGAGTTCTCGCAACGAAGTGCATCGAGCGGACAATTGCAGCAAGAATTTGCGATAGCAAAAAAGCATTATCAGCAAACAGTCTTGCTCTCCACCTTTGATTTTGCAGTAACAATCAATAGCGGTAAAGAATTGCTTGAATATTTAATGGAGCATACGTCCTCTTTTAATCCTGAATCACTTACCTGGATAAAAGAGTTGCTTGGAAAGCTGGATAAGCTCCAGGAGACAGCAAAGAAATTTCAATACCAATTGCTATTTCTGTTTCAGCAACCCGAATCACCGGAAGAAAATCAACCATTGCAAGAAAGAATAAAGGCGGCTGCCATATATTTTGTGTCTGAGATTAGCATATTAATTCAGTTTATACAACAATCCCCCTCAGTAACCGACAGCCGGCTACATTCAAAAGAATACAACGACAGCATCAAAGAAGTATTGGCACAACTGTCAATGAAGAAGTTTATGCTGGAAGACTTTAATGGAAAGTTTGATATGGAAGCTTTTCATCGTCGCAAACAAAAATTTGTATTACCGTCCATTACAGTCAATGCTTATGCCGGGGCCTCACAAAGGAAAACAGACAGCCCACATCCGAACCTGCACTACCAGCTAAGAAAGGTAAGAGAGAGTATTTGTGCCAGGAAGGACCTCCCGATTTATATTGTAGCCGGAAGCAATACCATTGATGAAATGGCCATGTACCTTCCACAAACATTGGCAGAGCTCAGAAAAATCAGCGGCTTTGGTGATGCTAAGATCGAACAATACGGCCAGCAGTTTCTTGATGTAATTCTTGCATACAGCAAAGAGAATAATCTCACATCATTGATTCATAAAAAAATTCCCAAGAAGGAGAAAAAGGAAAGAAAAGGCGAAAAGAGGCAAAAGGTTGATACGAAGGCCGAGTCTTTCCGGCTTTTCAGAGGGGGAAAAACAATCCATGAAATAGCTAAAGAAAGAAATTTTGCAATTCAAACTATTGAAGGGCATCTGGCCCATTTTGTACAGAAGGGCGAAATTAATATTGAAGAATTGGTAAGCCGTGAAAAATTAATAATAATTGAACCGGCTCTAAAAAATTTTGAAGGAGGACCCATCACTTCTATCAAACAGAAACTGGGCAATGATGTTAGTTTTGGAGAAATAAAACTGGCTCTTGCATGGGCAACATTTGTAAAGGAAAAATCAGCGGATTAGCAGGATTGTTCCCTTTCTCAACTCTTTTGGTCTTCCGGGCAGCAAAAATTCTGCACACCAGGCAAAAATGTTGCTGTCGGTATTAAAGCTGTTTACTTTTCCATTCCATTTTTCAAAAGGGTTGGTGGAATAGAACACCCTTTCTCCCCAGCGATTATAAACACTAAGCTGATAATTACTCAGTGAAGACAAGCTCCCCAAGGGTCCAAAGCCATCGTTTTTTCCATTATTATCCGGCGTAAACGCTGTTGGAAAGTAAATGCCGATGCAGGAAAAATCCCTCTCTGCCTTTCCGGTTCCTGTTGCCGGGCACACATTAGTGCCACTAACGGTTACAGTATAAAAACCTTCTGTAAGGTTTGTTGCTGTAAAACCTGTTTGCACAGGAGTGGTGTTCCAGCTATAATTAAAAGGCCCCCCGGGTCCTGCAAATGCTATCAGAGCTCCCCCTGTATTGGTTTGGCAATCCACAGCAGTCATCATGTCAACAGTTACACTAATGATATTCACTTCTTTTGTTGTTGCAAAAGACGCATTACCCGGGCCTGATGCTGTAAGCGTTACTGTATAGTTACCCGGAGCAGAAAAAGTGTGTGATGGGTTGGCAACAGAAGCAGTATTATTTACACCAGATGCCGGGTCGCCAAAATTCCAATTGAAAACAGTTGGACAAAGGGAAGATGTGTTGGTAAAGCTGATGGTATTGTTATTTACACAAGTAAAATTGAATGAGGCGTTGTTTGACGGAGCTTCTCCTATTAGTATATCGTCAACTGCAAAACCATCATAATTATTACAAATACTTCCTGCGCCAAATATAAACCGGAATAGTACTCCCGGTTTTCCTGCCAGGTAAGGCATGGTATGTTTTGCCAGTACCCATCCATTACTTCCGTTGCCGCCGCGGCAACTGCCACCTGTTGGCTGAATATTGCCCGACCAGCCATCTCTTACAGAACCGAACGAAGACAAGAAGTTAACGGGAGAAAAATTGAACCAATTAGTATTTAAGCAATTTGCCATATCATTTACAGAGCCAACATTTGTCCATGTAGCACCATTGTCGAGTGAGTATTGAAAACCGCCCCCGTCAAACTGTTGTTCCATCTCCCAGAATACCTTAAACTCAATGTATGGATATTGAACAGCAGTAAAATCAAAACAAGGGCTCTGTAACCAGGAAGCTTCAGAGTTGGTATATGAACTACCGGTCAAACCTCCTATCACCCAACAATTTGTTCCACCACCTGCAGCAGATATTACCGGCTTTGTTGGTGCTCCCCACGCCCAATCACTTCCCGTTCCACCAGGAATCCAACCACCGTTGGTTGTCTCAAAATCTTCATTATATGGGAATGTGCTTATACCTGAAACACATTGAGCCTCACTTTCAATGGACTTTATTAAGAAAAAGTATACTAAAAAAGCAAATCGTATAATCATTGTTTCAGTGGGCACAGGGCCGGCAATTATTAGTAAAGCAAACCGCAAATGTACATCGAATATCAATTGTTTAACCGTGATTAAAGCCATCATCAGTTTGTTATTGATTGATTCCCGGCAATTAAACATTATTGTCATTAATCTTTCACAGTTCACATTCCTTATTAATTATTCACATTTAACTATTATCAATTTGCTACATAAAAGTTTATCTATAACTTTCATTTAATTACTTACTAACACATTTATGGAGACACTTACTACCCCTGCTTATCGCACTATAAGCAATCATGAATTTGCTGAAAGGCGGCAAAGATTATCCAATGGGCAAAATGCATTATTTGCTCTTCGTTCATACCAGCCAGGAGAAGTTATAGCTGATTTCTCTGCAGGAACTATTTCTGCAGAGCCCACCTACTTAACTGTTCAGGTTGGTGCAGGAAAGCATATTACATTGCAGCCGGAGTTTTTGCAATATATCAATCACAGCTGCGACCCCAATGTTTTCTTTAATACGACAACCATGCAATTGGTTGCATTAAGGGAAATGCATCCGGAGGAAGAAATGACATTTTTCTATCCATCTGCTGAATGGAAGATGACGCAGTCATTTGACTGTTATTGCGGAAGCCCAAAATGCATCGGCAAAATCAGGGGTGCAGCCTACCTGCCTCTGCAAATACAATTGCAGTATCGGTTTACGGATTTCATTCAACAACAACTGGCCAAAAAAGCCGCCAGGAAAAAAGTAGCCTGATCATTAATGAAGACAACTGAAGCCACCCGGCTGCTGAAGCCGTATATCATTTGGGTATTAGCCCCCCACCTGGAGTCTGACGACCCGAATATTCAGCATTATTATGATTTTACCCAAAGCATAAAGGAATACACCAAAGTATTTGAAGAGCTGAAGGCCGAATGGAAATGGCAGCCGGTAACGATGGATAATTTTAAAAGCATCGTTGCTTCTATTGCTGAAAGCAAAAATGGAAAAACTCCCTTAGTATTGAACCTTTGCGATGGCGATGAAGTAAATGGTACACCCGGAGTATCTGTTATTCATGAATTGGAAAAACACGGATTGATCTATACTGGTTCGGATGCGCATTTTTACAATGTTACCACCTCTAAGATACCCATGAAAAAGGCGTTTGACAAAGCCGGGGTGGCTACAGCCAACTGGAGGGTGATTACCGATAAGAAAGGCTCAACAAAAGGCATTTGTAAAAGAGTGGGAACACCTGTAATAATTAAACCGGCTGTTTCCGGCGGCAGTATGGGAGTTTCTGTAAAAAATGTTGTACACACTGAAGAAGAATTAACGAAAAGAGTTGAAGATATATACAAAGGTTATCGTGGCTGGAACCTGTTGGTAGACGGGTTGTTTGTAGAGCAATTCATAACTGGACCGGAGTACACTACTTTCATTACCGGCTCATCCGATGACCCGGAAAATTGCATTGTATATGAACCGGTAAAAAGGGTTTTTCATGAGTCATTGCCTGAGTCGGAAAAATTTTTATCCTTTGACCGCCTTTGGGAAATCTATGAAGATGAAACACCAATGCCTGAAAACGGGAATTTTTATGAATATCGTCCGGCAGAGCCATCATTGGTTCCTGCATTAAAACAATTAAGTTTTGATGCTTACAAAGCCTGTGGCGGAAAAGGCTATACCCGGATTGATATTCGCCAGGATGCAACTACCGGCAAGTTATATATGCTGGAAGCAAATGCCCAGTGTGGGCTTAGTGAAGACGAAGACTACACCTCTATTGGAGCAATATTGAAAGTTTCCAATGTTTCTTTTACAGAAATTATTGCTGAAATACTGAAAGATGCGTTGAGAAGAAGCATAGTAAAACAAGTTCCCATGAGAAAGGCAGCTGGCCGGAAAACAACTACTAAGAAGACCGTTACGGTCAAATAATAATTTGTTACCTGGGTTTGTCGGTGGTGCTTTTATATTCCTCTACTTATTACCTTGCATGGCATGAAAGTTTGTGTACTGCAACCGGACTACTCCACCACCGGAGTTGATTATAAAAACTACGACCCGCCACGGGACTTATCGGCATTGATACCCGATGCAGAAGTGCACAATGTGTTTCTTAATAAGCTGACCACTTACAAGCAACTAAAAGAACTCAGCAAACAAGGCTACGATATTTTTGTAAACCTCTGCGAAGGGTATCTGGAGTGGGAAGTACCCAGCATTGACGTTATCTATACTTTAGAAATATTAAATCTTCCTTTTACCGGTCCAACTACTAAGCTTTACGACCCGCCGAAAGAATTAATGAAGTACCTGGCTTATTGCGAAGGGGTAAAAACGCCGGGCTATGCAATCATTAATGAATTGAACGATGTGGATGATGCGGTGATGCATTTGTCATTTCCGCTATTTGTAAAACCAGCTAAAGCCGGTGATAGCCTCGGCGTGGATGAACATTCATTGGTTCACAATAAAATTGAACTACAACAAAAATGCATCAGCATATTGGATGAATATGGTCCGTTGTTGGTAGAAGAATATATTGCAGGAAGGGAGTTTACTGTGCTGGTTGCGGCGAATGTTGACGTACACAGTTGTACAGTTTTCAAACCGGTTGAGTATTTATTTCCTGAAGGAAGAGAGTTTAAGACCTATGCTTTAAAAACATCTGAACTGCATCCGGATTGTAATGTGCCCTGCAATGACCCCATTTTAGACAAACAACTTCGTGCCGCTACAGAGAAAATATTCAAAGGCTTTAATGGCGTTGGTTATGCAAGATTAGATTTCAGGGTAAATGAGAAGAACGAGATATTTTTCCTGGAGATCAACTTCACCTGCTCGATTTTTTATAAAGATGGCTATGAAGGCTCGGCCGACTATATTATAAAACATGATGGAATCGGGCAGGCAGGTTTTTTAAAGCATATGATTGCAGAAGGCATAGCCCGCCATAAAAGAGGAATGAAGCCCTTTGTCATGAAAGGTAATTCCATAGCAGGCTACGGAATCTATGCCAGCAGAGATATACAAAAAGGAGAAATTATTTTTAAAGGAGAAGGCCGTGCACAACGCATCATCACAAAAAGGTTTGTAGAAAAGAACTGGAATGAAGATGAAAAACTGCATTTCCGCCGTTATGCTTATCCGGTTAGCGAAGAGCTTTTTATTCTATGGGATGATGATCCTTCTGAGTGGGCGCCTCAAAATCATTGTTGTGAACCCAATACTGCATTCGACGGGTTGAACGTATTGGCAATTAAAAATATATCTAAGGGGCAAGAGCTTACCCTTGATTATGCTGACTTTCTTGATGAAAATATGGAACCCTTTAATTGCCAATGCGGAACCGCTTCCTGCAGAGGCGAAATTTCAGGACCCCTTGCAAACTCTCTGACTGTAAGGGAAAAGGGATTGAAACAGGAAGCCTGATTATTTCAACCCCTTTAATATTTGCCTGCTTCCGTCGTCCAATGCTTTTGATGCGGCATCATCTACTTTTCCATCATATTTTCCGCTTACGTTTGGTTGCAACTTTGTAGAGCCGTCAGAAAGTTTTATCAGCGTCAATGTGGCTTCGACATTGAATGATGAGGCGGCATTAGGATCCGTATTCTTAATAGCTTTTAACAAGCCACCAACTTTACTACCGGATTTTATTTTTACAAAATCTGTTACCAGTGTGTAGTCACAGTTATATTTTTTCGCCTCCTCTTCAGAGCTTACCGCTATGGCGTCTATACTGCCATCTTTTAATGAAGCAGCCAAGTGCTGTTGTAATACAGGTGTCTGTAATTGACCATCACCACCTTTTGGCTCATATACACCTATTCGGATCGTGCCAGCCGGTTTTTGCTCTGTTGGAGTTGTATTGATTTTACCATTGTCTGCATTCTTGTACTGGTTTATCATTTCATTCATATCAAACTTGTCCTGCAGATCATTTTCATTTTTGGTTTGAGTATACCCGGGAGGAATTTCAAATAGCATCGAATCCAGTTTTTCTGAAGAGAACTCAAGAGTTTCCAGGGTGGTTTCAAATTCAGTTGTTTTAGATGTACCATCACCCATTATTATGATCCTTTTTTCTGTCAGGGGAAACCCCAATTTCCCCTTGCCACTTCGGTGCGTTATATAGCGGTCCTTACAATTCGGCTCTTGTTTCTCTGTTGGCCTTGCTGTAGTTGTTGGTGTATAGCGTATCGGACAATTAAACTGCGGCAAATCAATATACCAACCGTCTGTTTTAATAATGATGCTGTCTTTCATTGTACAGGCATCAGGGGTCGGTTTAATCTTTTGTGAGGTCCAAACATGTCTGGCAACAAAGCCATTCATCTTTTTTCTTTCGCCGGTATCATTAATATTATACCACATGTGAATGACACCCCCTTTCTCTGCTGTAAGCTTCGCCTGTCCTTCTGGTTTGGGTTTTGCCGTAGCTGGTTTCACATCTTCCTCTATTACCTCCTCTTTTGTAAATGGTTCGATGAAATAAAGCTTTTTCTTATCATTTATTTTAATTGTCCTTTGCAAGTCGCACTGTTCAATTGTTACGGGTGGTGCAGGCATCCCCATCATCGCAGTGCTTTCGGTCCTCTTCCGCATACCTTTTACATAGATGGTTGATTCTGTTTTCATGCCCATCATACTAGTGGATTGTTTCAGTTTGTATTGCTGGGCCGATGCCTTGTTTTCAACCGCTAAAAAACTTACCAGAAATGAGGAAAAGAAGAATAATATCTTATTCATGGTTTACGAGTTTAGGATAAAGTTAAATATTAAATGAAGCCGGAAAGATGACTTTCGAATGAAATGAGTGAAATATAACATGAAATGTCACACCCTGTTCAATAAGTACAAAGCGGCTAACGTCCCATAAAAACCATCAATATCTGCACGTCACTTGGATTTATGCCCGAAATACGACTGGCTTGCCCCAAGGTTCTGGGTTTAATTTTACTGAGCTTTTCCCTCGCCTCATTACCAAGGGAAGCTATTTTTTTGTAGTCAAAGGTCTCCGGAATTTCTAATTCCTCTAACTGCGACATTTTTTTTACCAGCTCTTTTTCCTTTTCTATATACACATCATACTTTATCTGAATAGAAGCTTGCTCAATTGTATCTTTCGAAAACGCAGCCAATACCTCTTTTAATCTTGGCAAGGCTTCTGCGAACTCATCTAACTCTACATCAGGGCGAAGTAAGATCTTTTGAGCTTTTTGTTTTTCGGTGATCGGCGAAGAATTAAGAGAAGAGAAATATGGGTTGATCTCTTCTGGTTCAACGGCGAAACCCTTTAGGATTGATTTTATTTCTTCTACTCCATTTCTTTTAGTAATAACTTTGTCCATTCTTTCCTGCGAAGCAAGCCCAAGACGATAGCTCAATTCTGTCAAACGAAGATCCGCATTGTCTTGCCTTAACAATGTTCGAAACTCTGCTCTTGAAGTAAACATCCTGTAGGGCTCATCTGTTCCTTTGCTTATTAAATCATCAATCAACACACCGATGTATGCCTCGCTTCTTTTTAAAATAACCGGCTCAAGAGTTCTTGATGCCTGGTGTGCATTAATACCAGCCATTAATCCCTGACAAGCGGCTTCTTCATAACCCGTAGTTCCGTTTATCTGCCCTGCAAAAAACAAACCCTGTATAAGTTTTGTTTCTAAGGTGTATTTCAGTTGTGTTGGTGGGAAAAAGTCATATTCTATTGCATATCCAGGGCGGAACATTTTCACATTTTCAAAACCAACTATATTACGAAGAGCTTCGTATTGTATTTCCTCTGGTAGTGATGTTGAAAAACCATTGACATATATCTCCACCGTATTCCACCCTTCTGGCTCTATGAAAAGCTGGTGCCTTTCTCTTTCGGCAAAGCGGTTAATCTTATCCTCAATACTTGGGCAGTATCTAGGACCCACTCCATCTATCCGGCCCGCAAACATTGGGCTTCTTGAAAATCCTGTTTTTAAAACATCATGCACTTTCTGGTTTGTATAAGTAATCCAGCAGCTTCTTTGCGCCTTTGGCTTTTCAACATCCAAATAGGAAAAGCCAACAACCTCGTCATCACCAGGCTGTTCCTCCATTTTACTATAGTCAAGGCTTCGACCGTCAATTCTTGGCGGAGTTCCGGTTTTTAGCCTGTCGCTTTCAAACCCCAGAGAAACCAACTGCTCAGTAATTCCTGTAGCGGATTTCTCTGCCATTCTTCCACCCCCAAAGTTCTTTTCTCCAATATGGACTATCCCGTTTAGGAAAGTGCCATTAGTCAGAACTACCGAGCTTGCTTTTACCTCATGGCCCAAGCTGGTTATAACACCCCGGCATTTACCATCTTTTATCAATAAGCCCTTTACCATGTCCTGGTAAAAGTCAATGTTTGGAGTTTGTTCAAGCATTTCCCGCCACTTAATGGAAAAAAGCATACGGTCGTTTTGTGCACGGGGGCTCCACATTGCAGGGCCCTTGCTTCTATTTAGCATCCTGAACTGGATAGTCGATAGATCTGTCACAACTCCAGAATATCCGCCCATTGCATCTATTTCCCTTACAATTTGGCCTTTGGCTATTCCACCCATAGCAGGATTACAGCTCATTTGAGCAATAGTTTGCATATTCATTGTCACCAAAAGGGTTTTGGAGCCTAGATTGGCCGCCGCTGCGGCTGCCTCACAACCGGCATGGCCGGCGCCTACTACTATTACGTCATATTCGGGAAACATAAGTTGGCAAAGGTACAGGCAAGGCGGTAATATCGGAACTGTAGCAAAAGCGATTTGCTATTATAAAGAAGGTTGTTTCACATGGAACATCAAAAATGTTTCCCGTGAAACACTAATTCAAATAAAGGGATAAATAGAAATCTTCTTTTTGTCTCATCCTTTTTTGTTCCAGCCTGCTTTTGTCTTTATAACCGCACAAATGCAACACTCCATGGAAAATAACCCGGCGTAGTTCTGATTTAAAAGAAGAACCTAGTTGAAGGGCATTATCTCTTACCCTGTCAACGCTAATATAGACATCTGACCGAACAGAGTTAGATTCGGAAAGATCGAAAGTGATAATATCGGTGTAGAAATCGTGGTTAAGAAAACGTCGATTGATTTCTAAGAGAGTCTTATCTGTGCAGAATATGTAATTAATAGACTCAAGCCGCTTACCCTCTTTTTTAAAAACGGATTGAATCTGCTTCTTTAGTTGCGTACGGTTGGAAAGACTGATCTTGACCTCTTGGAAAAAGAAGCAAACTTTTGGTTTTGAAGAAGAAAGGGGCATATTTTCAAAATTCGTAAACAAAAACAAACTAACAAGGGTAGTTTTGTAATATTAAATGTGGAAATGATTGTAAGGCTATCTGAATTGAAACCCGGGCAGGCTGGAATTATAAAGGAATTCAACAGTAATGAGATTTTTCTGAAACTGATGGAAATGGGTTGTGTACCCGGGGAAAGAATACTTATGGAACAGGTCGCCCCGCTTGGCGACCCCATCTCCGTTAATGTAGCAGGCTACCATCTAAGCCTCAGGGTCAATGAAGCCGAGCATATTCTTGTCGAACTAAATTGTTGATTATCAATTAAATAAATGAAAATCGGGCTTTATTTTGGCTCTTTCAATCCGGTTCATGTGGCGCATCTTATTATTGCGAACCATATTTTAAACGAGACCGATATTGAGAAAATTTGGTTTGTCGTTTCCCCGCAAAATCCATTTAAAACAGAGTCAAACTTGTTGAACGAGTATCATCGGCTGCACTTGGTTCGTCTGGCAACGGAAGATGATAATCGCATCAAAGCCTCTGATATTGAATTTGGGCTTCCCCAACCATCATATACTTCCGCAACATTGGCATATCTCGCTGAGAAACATCCTGAACATGATTTCTGCATTATTATGGGCAGCGATAGTTTTCAGAATCTTCATAAATGGAAAAATCATGAAGTGATTATAAATAACTACCCTATATACGTTTATATGAGACCAGGTTTTGAAATTAAAAACAAGTTAGGGGCAAATCTTAATATTCTTGACGCTCCGCTGCTTCAATTATCGGCTACACAACTACGTAAGTATATTAAGGAGGGGAAGTCTGTACGATATATGATTCCAGATAAGGTATTGGAGGAAATAGAAAAGGGCGGTTATTACAAAAAGTAGCGTTAGAACAAGTAGCCAAGCACTAGGCAGGCAATAACGATAAATGGAGCTGCTATCCGGGTAAAATTAAGCAGCAGAAAAGTTCCAAGAACCGCAAGAATACTTATCAGGCTGCTGATGGGTTTTACTTCGGAAAAAGAGATGTCCTTCATCATGTAAAACGTTGAGGCAATCATTATTCCGACTACTACAGCATTAATCCCTTCCAACGAACGATAAACTGCGGCATACTTTTTTAAATTATTCCAAATAGGAAAGAAGAACAATACCAGCAAGGCGCTGGGAAGGAAAATTGCAACCATACCAATAACACACCCCAGCACCTGCATTTCTGTTCCCATGTCTTTCAGGGCCATACCACCTGCAAAGGCAGCGATTGAGAACACCGGCCCCGGAACAGCTCTTACAATTCCCATTGCAGTATACATTTCCTGTTCATCTATTTGTACCACATTAGGGTTTCTTTCCTTTACGGCTTTCGCTTCAGGTCTTACACTCCATTGCTCATACATCATTGGCATCAACACTTGTCCACCGCCAAAAACAAGACTCCCCATCCGGTAAGTGTTTTCAAAAAGGTTAATTGGCTTCCTGTCAGGCCATTCATCTTTTCTGGCCATCTCACTTACAATACCCGCGGTGATGAAAATGATACCAAAAAGCCAGAAATTCCACCATTTGATCTTTGTTGGTTTTTGTTCTGTTTGTGGAATACGTTTCCGGCTAATGTTAGTGACGATACCCCCGGCGATTATAAGGGTCGGTATTACCCACGGCTGCCCAAATAGAAAATAAGTTGCCGCAGCGCTGATGACCATAACAATCCACGTAATAGTGTTTTTTATTGCATGTGGAAATGTTGTAAATGCTGCATAAGCCAAAAAGCCTACCGCCATTGAGGGAATAAACTTAAAAATGTCAGCTCCTATTTGTTTGCTGTCTATATAATGCAGCAGAAACGAAAGAGAACCCATTAAAAAACAGGCAGGAAGTATCCAAACTATCAGGGTGAGGACGGCCAATATTACACCCCCTCTTTTATACCCGATCAAAGTAAGGGTTTGAGTAGAAGAGGCACCGGGTAACAATTGGCAGAACGCATTATATTCCATAAGTTCTGCTTCTGTCACATAAGGCCGCTGATGCACAAACGTTTTCATCATCATTCCTATATGTGCCTGGGGTCCGCCAAAAGCAGTAACACTGTGTAATAAAACAGCCTTCAAAAATGGAACATGGCGCAGCAGCATGGAGCTTTAAATATAAATAAAATCAGGTAACATGAGGGTGATGTTCAACAAACCACCAATTACAGTAAATTCATGAAAAATAATGTATGGTTAAACGTCTTCTGTTATTAGCGTTGGTTGCTATATCAACACAACTTTCTGCACAAAGCGATATTGAAAAGCTAAAGGGAAAAGCACATGCAGCCGTAGATAAAATAGAAACAAAATGCATTGAATGGCGAAGGGATTTTCATCAGAACCCGGAACTGGGGAATAACGAATTCAGAACTTCAAAAATAATTGCTGAACATTTGAAAAAATTAGGGTTTGAAGTAAAAGAAAGAGTAGCCAAGACCGGAGTGGTTGGAATACTTAAAGGAGCAAAACCCGGCCCCTGTATAGCATTGCGGGCAGATATTGATGGATTGCCAATTACCGAAAGGGTAGATATTCCGTTTGCCTCGAAACAAAAGACAACATATAACGGACAACAAGTGGGAGTGATGCATGCATGCGGTCATGATACACACACCGCCATGCTAATGAGTGTGGCTGAAATTTTAGCAGGAATGAAAAATGAAATTAAGGGGACGATAAAATTTATTTTTCAACCAGCGGAAGAGGGAGCTCCGGAAGGAGAAGAGGGTGGTGCCGAATTAATGGTAAAAGAAGGTGTGATGGAGAACCCAAAAGTGGACGTCATATTCGGGTTGCATATAGAATCAGATATCGAAGTTGGAAAAATTGAATACAAGCCAGGTGCTTTTATGGCGGCTGCAGATTGGTTTTCAATAAAAGTAAAAGGAAAGGGGAGTCATGGTTCACAACCCTGGAAAGGAATTGATCCGATACAGGTTTCTGCGCAGATCATTGACGGGTTACAAAACATTGTAAGCCGCCAGATGGAGCTTACCAAAGCCCCGGTAGTTATCACGGTTGGAAAAATACATGGCGGCGTAAGACAGAACATCATTCCTGAAGATTGCCAGCTTGATGGAACGATCCGTACACTGGACAGTGCAATGCAAAAAGAAGTTCACCAGAGAATAAGATGGACGGCTGCAAAAATTGCAGAAGCTTCCGGCGCAATCGCAGAGGTTAGTTTTTCCGGAAAAACCCTGGTAACATACAACAACCCGGAATTGGTGAAAAAGATGATTCCTTCATTGGAGTCGGCAGCAGGAGCTGGTAACGTAAAGGAAAGAAACTGGGTAACCGGTGCCGAAGACTTTTCATATTACGGAACAAAAGCACCAGCTTTCTTTTTCTACCTGGGCGGAATGCCAAAAGGAAAAGATCCCCATATGGCACCACCTCATCACACTGCCGATTTTTATGTGGATGAAAACGGAATGAAAACCGGGATTAAAGCCTTCTGCGATCTTGTTTTTGATTACATGAATATGAAATAAACAATAACGGCATAAAAACCTGCTGGAATGAAAAAAACCGTTTTTGCTATTCTGTTAACACTGCCTCTTTTCGTTGTTGCACAAAAAACAGATAAACGACTCCGGGCAAAGCTACAGGAAGCTGCCAGCGGCTTCAATGGGGATATTGGGATCTATGTAAAAAATTTAAGAACGGGCAAGATCGTTGCTGTTAACGCAGACACCGTTTTTCCGACAGCCAGTATTGTAAAAGTGCCGATACTCCTCGGCATAATGGATAAAATTCAAAAAGGCGAATTGCAATACGATTCGTCATTGACCTATAAAGATTCGTTGCTCTATGAAGGTTCCGATATTCTCGGGTCTTTTAAGAGCGGAGAAAAAATACTGCTGAAAAAGGTGATAATGCTGATGCTGACCACCAGCGATAACACCGCAAGCCTCTGGTTACAAAGTTTAGCAGGAAAAGGAACCAGGATCAATGAAATTCTTGACAGCCTCGGATTAAAAAGTACAAGAGTAAATTCCCGGACTCCCGGCCGGGAGAATAACCGGACACAATACGGCTGGGGACAAACAACGCCGGCTGAAATGGGAACCATTTTCGAAAAGATTTACCGCAACGAAATTTTTTCCGCTGCTGCCTGCGAAAGAATGATGCGCTGCCTCGGCAGAAATTACTGGGATGAGAACGAGGCTGTCTCTCAAATACCACCAACCATAGAAGTGTTTAGTAAGAATGGTTGTGTAAATGCATCAAGAAGTGAAGTCTTGCTTGTAAATGCACCGCACAATCCCTATGTCTTTTGCATTTTTACAAAA
Organism: Chitinophagaceae bacterium; assembly: GCA_037045605.1. Taxonomy (GTDB): domain Bacteria; phylum Bacteroidota; class Bacteroidia; order Chitinophagales; family Chitinophagaceae; genus JJ008. The sequence continues at coordinate 241,573 of JBAOHK010000013.1, forward strand.
AACAACAAGGATATCAGCTGGACACATGAGAATGAGGCATGGACAATGGCTAGAAAAATATCAAAGATTTTATGGGAGCATTTTGAACCGAAAGGTAACTGAATAAAAGCGGCTTAGCAATCTACTCATTTAGCAATCTGCACAAGTAAGTTACCAAACTCATCTGCTCTGATAGTTCCATAGTCCCACCCATACTTACCACTTAGAGGTCTTATTAAAGTTGTCAGGCCTTGTCTTGATACTTCCAGCCAGGCGGATTTCTGGTCTTTTTTTAAGATCTCAATCTTACAGGTCCATTGAGGATTTTGATGAAATTCATTTGAACTTTTCCCCTTGTTTAAAGCCGAAGCAAAATCGCTAAGAAATGCTTGCTTATTAATAAGCACTGCGGACTTTACAAGACTTTTAGCATTGGTATTAACACCGGGGTAGATATGAAGCTCAACAATGTTATTGCTGTTAATATTTAGTATATCGGTTAACTTTTTTTCCTTACCAGCTAATGGCCCAAATGTATGCAGGTAGATTACGGCAAGTCCAAGCACAAGAGGAAGAAGAAAAAATAATTTTTTTCTTCCGATCGGCGTAAATGCCAGCACTACCCCTATCAGGGAAAACAATATGCCAATAAACAGGAGCATGAATTCTTATTTTACTTAAACAACTGGTACACCACCCAGCTCATCACATAGGCCAGCCCGGTCATATAAAGCAGTTGTATCACCGGCCATTTCCAGCTTTTGGTTTCTCTTTTTACCACAGCCAGGGTACTCATGCACTGCATAGCAAACACATAAAATATCATCAGGGATAAACCGGTGGCCAGGTCAAACACCGGCTTGCCATTGGGGTGAGTGGCCGCTTTCATTTTTTGTTTCAGCAACAAACTTCCCTCATCATCATCTCCAACGCTGTAAATAGTGGCCATCGTTCCAACAAAAACTTCCCTGGCTGCAAAAGAAGTGATCAGCGAAATACCGATTTTCCAATCGTAACCCAATGGAGCAATGGCAGGTTCAATGGTTCTACCCAATATACCGGCATAAGAATTTTCAAGCTTTGCCGATTTATAGTCTTTTTTTAGTTGAGTACTGTCTGCTCCGGGTATTGATATGGCTTGCTCATATTGTCGGGAAAGCTGTTGCATTTTATTACCCGGTCCAAAAGAACAAAGAGCCCACAACACCAGGCTGATGATCATTATCACCTTACCTGCATCAAACACAAATATCCGGGCCTTGCTGATCATGGTGGGCAATACATTATTCCACCTCGGCGAACGATAGGTCGGCAATTCAAGGATAAAGAAACTTTTTTCATTGATCTTAATGAACCATTTGGCAACGTAGGAAACGATCAGTGCCATCACCAATCCGAGTAAGTACAACCCCATCATCACTAAACCCTGTACAGCCAAAAAACCAAACAGGTACGTTTGTGGAATAACAAGGCCGATTAAAATGGTATAAACCGGAAGTCTCGCCGAACAACTCATCAGTGGTGTAATGAGTATCGTCAGTAAACGTTCTTTCCTGTTCTCAATATTCCTTGCACTCATAATGGCAGGCACCGCACAGGCAAAACCACTGATCATCGGCATCACACTTTTACCATTCAGGCCAACGCTTCGCATCAGGCGGTCTGACAAAAAACTGATACGGGCCATATAGCCGCTGTCTTCCAGCAGGGTTATCAACCCAAACAATATCATGATCTGTGGTACGAACATAAGGATGCCGCTGAGTCCGGCAATCACCCCGTTAATTAACAAGTCCGTCCATCTGTTATCAGGAAGAGATGATGAAAGTGATTGAGAAAGCTTCGCAAAACCAAGCTCTATCCAGTCCATCGGAAACTGCGCCAGCCAGAACACACTTTGAAACAACAGGAATAAAACACCCAGCAGTATCAGATAACCCCACACACGGTGTAATAAAAGATTGTCCAGTCTTTCGGTGAACAATGATTTTTGCAAAGGGTCTGGTTCCGACACCGCCTGTTGCATGATCTGCCGGATGCGGCCATACCGCTGCAGTATTTCTTCTGCCTGTGTCTTCGTCGGGTTGAATTTGTTATTTACTTCAATATTCTCGATCGTCGCTTGCTTGCTTGCACCCAGGTCAAACGACTCATGATTAATAAGATAATGGATGGCGGCATAATCACTCAACTGTGGAAAATGTTCTTTCACTTCTTCAATGGGCGCCGCTGCCAGGGCTTTGTTATCAATAAAATCCCGGACGGGAGCCTGGTATAGGTTCTGTGCCGTCAGTTCGATCGCTTTTTTCAGTTGGGGGATGCCCTTGTTCTTTCTCGGGTTTACCGCCACTACCGGCACACCTAATTCTCTTTCCAGTGCAGGAATATCAATTTTAATTCCCTTTCGTTTCGCCATATCCATCATCGTCAGGGCAATCACCACCGGCACTTTCAGGTCAATGATCTGGGAACAGAAGAGAAGGTTTCGTTTCAGGTTGCTGGCATCGGCTACTGCTACAATCACATCAGCTTTTATTTCTTTATCCTGACCGATAAGCACTTTATAGCTTACCCATTCATCAAGCCGTTTCGGATAGAGACTGTAACTGCCGGGAAGGTCGATCACTTCTGCAATAACGGTATCCGATAATGGAGTAGAGCCGGTTTTCTTATCCACCGTAACCCCTGGAAAATTGCCCACTTTCTGGTTCAGCCCTGTCAGACAGTTAAAAAGAGAGGTCTTTCCACTGTTGGGATTACCCACCAAAGCAATATGCAACCGCTTTTTTTCCACTTTATTATATAGCCTGCAAAAGTAAACCGGATGCCCTGAACCACCTTACGAAATACGATTAAAAAACCACCCTATCGGGAAGAGATTTTGTTGGCCATCGTCCCTTTCATTGGGCAGCTACGTTGCGACGCTCCGTTCATCGTCCTGTTCTTTGGGCGGCAGGGCCGCAAATAATATTTTACAATAAATAACAGCTCAGGTGCGGGACTCTCCAATAACTTTGCCCCATAACAACCGACTATGCACTCATCTCTTTTCAAAACCTTCTTAATAGTACTATTTTTTGCAGCTTGTTCTACTCCAAAGAATCTTGGCAGAAAGGATTCCCAAACCATTGACAATCTTAAGGCGCATATCCAGTACCTCGCCGATGATAAACTGGAAGGAAGAAGGACCGGCACTCCTGGTGAGGAGCTGGCAATGCAATATATCAGCAAGCAGTTCAAAGAGATCGGGTTAATTCCCAAAGGGACTGAATCGTTTCCGCAAAACTTTCTTGTGAACGACGGGAAAAAAATAGACGATATAACTGAGTTCGTAATTAATGATAGCAAACTTGAAACGGGAAAAGATTTTTTTCCATTCCCTTTCAGCCCCGACCATAAAATTGAAGCCCTGCCTTCTGTTTCGTTGCAGGAAGTGGGCATGCCCTGGTTCTTCGACCTGAAAGATGTGCTGGAAGAAAATAAAAACAACCCGCATTTCGACCTCGTTGATCATATCCGTACCAATTATAAAGGCATCAAAGAAAGGGGCGCCGTTGCCATGATATTTTACAACAGTTCTTCCATTGATGATAAACTCGCCTTTGATCCCAAAGACAAATCCGAAAAGTTGCCCATTCCCGCCATTTATGTAACAAAAGAAGCAGCAAAAAAATATTTTGCTGACAAGTCGGCTACGCTGAACATAAAACTAAGAACAGGCATCAGCGAAAAAAACAGGATAGGTCATAATGTTATCGGCTATATTGATAACAAAGCCGCCACTACCGTAATACTCGGCGCACACTACGACCATCTTGGTTATGGTGAGGATGGTAATTCAATGATAAGAAACGGCCAGCCGGTAATTCACAACGGCGCCGATGATAATGCCAGCGGCACAGCTGCACTGATCGAACTGGCAAGAAAATTGAAAACTTCTAATGCCACCAACAACAATTACCTCTTCATTGCTTTCTCCGGCGAAGAGCTGGGTTTGTTTGGTTCAAAATATTTTACCGAAAACCCGACTATCGATCTGAAGTCGGTAAACTATATGATCAATATGGACATGGTGGGAAGGCTGAACGACAGCACTAAGGTGCTGACAGTGGGTGGCTTCGGAACCTCTCCGGCATGGGATAAGGTCGTTAATAACATGGACTTTTTTAAACTTCCTTATAAAAGCGATGTAGCAGCCCCATTAGTAATAAAAATCGACAGTAGCGGCACAGGTCCCAGTGATCACACTTCATTTTACCGGAAAGACATTCCCGTATTATTTTACTTTACCGGACTGCACACCGATTATCATAAGCCTACTGATGATGCGGATAAAATAAACTACACAGGCGAATCAACCATCATCAGTCACATAGTGAATGTAATTGAATCACTTGACCAGCAACCAAAACTTGCTTTTCTGAAAACAAGAGAAACCCAAACCTCCACCAACACCAGGTTCAGCGTATCAATGGGCATCATGCCGGATTATACATTTGCCGGCACCGGTGTAAGGGCTGATGGCGTTACCGATGGCAAACCTGCCCAGAAAGCCGGCATCAAAGCCGGCGATATCATCATTCAGCTCGGCGATAACAACATTGCATCACTGGAAAACTACATGCAGGCACTTGGCAAATTCAAAAAAGGGGAGAAGACCAAAGTCAGATTTAAAAGAGGGAATGAAACACTGGAGGCAACGGTTGAGTTTTAAACAATGGCACTTCTGGTTATAGCTTATTGTTATTCGTATCATCTGTGTTCTATTTTGTAATTTCATTCCATGGCAGACCGCAGCTCCAGGCTAATTCTTAACACCGAACAGCTTACCGAAGAATTTTTTGACGACACCCGCCTGCTCGGTATCATGGCTCCTGTAAAAGATTACCAGTTCTGCTGGCACCTCAATACGAATATCGGCCTCAGCTTCCGCATGAACAACGACATCGAGATCAAACTCATCAAGAAAAAACGCAACTATTTCTTTTCCGTGTATGAGTACAATGAGCCCACCCGTTTCTTATCACATTATGTTTACAACAACCAGTTCGACGGCGAATACCTGTTACCCGAATTCAAGCACCTCGATTTTCTCTGGCTCATGAAAGGTGATGAGGTAAGCAATGAATCATTGCAGGAAACGATTCAAACCATCAAAACCATCAACAGTGTGCAGCTGGTGCTGGAACTCACCAACGAAAAAATAAAGAACAAGGAACACCTGGTGTTTTAGTTAACCTGCCCTAAAAGGAAATTTGTAGTTCATAAAACATTTTCAATATGAGTGATGCTAATAACTCCCCTTCAGGGGTTGGGAGCTGGCAGGAAGCAGACAACAAATTGTATAAAAAATTCCAGTTCAAAAATTTCAGCGAGAGCTTTTGCATTTATGACAAGGGTGGCGATGGAAGCCGAGAAAATGGACCATCACCCCCTATGGACCAATGTGTACAACACCGTGGAAATATGGCTCAGCACCCACGATGCCGGTAATATTATTACTGACAAGGACCATAAGCTGGCAAAAAAAATTGACGCTTTAATTACTCCCCTTTAGGGGCCCGGGGTATGCCTTTAACTTCCACCATATTAATGGTTCGTCCTGCCGCTTTTGGTTTCAACGAAGAAACAGCGGCCAACAATTATTTTCAATCCAATCCCGGTATTGATAAAGAACAATTGCAGCAAAAAGCACTGGCCGAGTTCGATAACATGGTGCAAACGCTGCGCAGTCATGACATCACAGTCCTGGTAATAGAAGACAGCAAAGAACCGCCCAAGCCCGACGCCATCTTTCCCAACAACTGGCTCAGCACTTCTCCCGGCGGCGTGGTTTCTGTATTTCCCATGTATGCACCCAGCAGGCGGATAGAAAAAAGGGATGAGATACTGGAGCAGCTGGCAAAAGAGTTTGTAATAAGAGATGTGCAGGACTGGAGTGAGTACGAGGCCGAAGGCCGTTTTCTCGAAGGCACCGGCAGCATGGTCATCGATCATGATAACAAGATGATCTATGCCTGTGTGTCCGAACGCACCAGTTTGGCCGTACTGGAAAAATATGCCGCCGCCAATAATTTCCAGGCCATTGCTTTTCTCGCAACCGATAAAAATGGCATGCCCGTCTATCACACCAATGTGGTGATGACACTCGGTGAAAATTTTTGTGTGCTCTGCGAAGAAGCCATCGATGAAGAATGGGAGCTCATCGCTGTACGCCAGTTGCTGGAATCCACCGGGCACATGCCATCATTGCCGATTACCCGTGAGCAGATGCACCACTTTGCCGGCAACATGCTGCATGTAAAAAATAATAAAGGCGAAAAGTATTTGATCATGAGCCGCTCGGCTTTTGATTCCCTGCGCAAAGAACAAAAGCAGATGCTCGAAGCCTATTCAACCTTGTTACCCATTGCTGTACCAACCATTGAAGAAGTGGAAGGCGGCAGTGTGCGGTGCATGATGGCGGAAGTTTTTTTGGAGAAGAGGGGATAGTTGACCGGGCTAAAATACCGGGATTAATTTAAAGCCTTAAAACAGATATATTGTTTGTTTTTTTTCGTCAGCTGCTTTTGTTCGTTATCTCAACCCCATATCGAATTGCCGCCTGAAGTATATCAGTGTCTGTATCTTTCAGCGTTTTGAACCTGATACAATACCCTGTTACGTTTGCCTTGCCTAGTTTTTTCCCATACGTTTTGGCTAAGTATGTCTTATCCTTTAAACCAAGAATGTATACAGAGATTCCGGTTTTGTTTGCACTCAAACCAATCTGATAAAACTCCCTCGTTGTTCCATCGGCATATTGTATGGTTTGAAGTCCATATCCTATATTAGGATTAGAAACGGTTTTACCTTTATCGTCTTTGCCATCCAGGAACCATAATTTACATGCTGGCATTATTTGCAGCATGATGTTGTGCAATGCTTGCATGTCGCTGCGTTTTGGTTCAGGCTGGCTTGTAATATATGCTCCGATTTGTTTTTGTACGTTCATTCTTATTCCAGATTTTTGAAGTAAACCCTGCCTGTCGGCAGGCAGGGTTGTTAATATTTTGCAGCCCTGTCATTTTTTGGATAAAGTTGTCAATAGATTTTCCAGGCTTTTCAATGTCATCATAAATCCTTCTTTGAAGCCCATTTCAATCATCCTCTCCATGCGTTCAAGGGATTCATTATAAATAGTAACACTCAGTTTTGTCTTTCCGTTTTCTTCGCTGAAATTCAGATCCCATTCAGAGCCCGGCAATTCTGGATTTTCATTTTCGTCTGCAAAAGCATTCAACATTTTGAAATTGGTTTTCGGGCTGATGGAAGTGTATTTCTGAATGGACCAGCGTTCCTGTCCTTCCGGACTTACCATAGCATAAAATCTTTGTCCGCCAACTTCAAAATTCATATGTTTTGTTTTTGACGACCAGGGTTTAGGTGCCCACCATTGATCAAGAATTTCCTGTTTGGTAAAAGCATCCCATACCAGCGAAAGGCCGGCATCAAATTCCCTGTTTATATATACTGTTTTTTTTGATTTGTCAACGGTAAAATCAAATAGCAGGTCGTTCATTTTTTTTGTTTTTTAATGGTTGATAATACATTGTCAAGTTGATTGAACCGGGTCTCCCAAATTTTCCGGAATTGGGTTAACCATTTATCGATCTCTTTCATTTTTTCAACTTCGAGTGAGTAGTAAATTTCTCTGCCCTCTTGTTCCTGTTTCACCAGTTCGCATTCTGTAAGTATGCGAAGGTGTTTGGAAACCGCTTGCCGGGTAGTGTGAAAGTTGTCGGCAATAGCGTTCGGTGTCATTGCCTGCAAAGCAATTAAAGTAATGATTGCCCGTCTTGTCGGGTCTGCTATTGCCTGAAACACATCTCTTCTCATTGGCCTGTTTTTTATTAAGAAACTAATTGGTTGCGAATATATGTGCAACTTTTCGGTTTCGCAAATCTTTTTTCATTTTTTTGATTTTTCTGCCTGCCCGAAGTTGGCAGGGTGTCGGGTACAATGACCGCTGGCATACGGAGCTTTATGCAGGTTGATATTCCGGGATTCGTTCCACAAAACAACCAAAATTTGTTTGGTTTTTTACACAGTTCATGTTGGCCGCAGGTTGTTATGAGATTTACCACACTGTTATTCGATTTTAAAGGCTTGTCAATCGAAAGCTGCGGCGAATAAACTGCCCCAAATGAAAATTAAAAGAAAAATAACGCTCAATCCGGTTAATGATAAAATGACCATTTTTTTTCGTGTAGTTTGATTTTCTTTTAGAGTTCCAAATAGCGTCCCAATTGGAGCAAATGGTGTAACAAGAATCAAGTACCCGGCTATTTTACCAAGTTTCGGAAGGCTTTTGTAATTGTCAAGAAAGTAGAAGCCCAATATAAAAGAAAACAGTCCCAGCCCGATTATTATCAAAGAGACTAGATAAATAACCCTGTGCACCTTGTCAATATTAGAAATCTTGATTTCAGACATGGTTAATGAAAGTCAAACATTTAAAGTCTCGGTAGTTTGTAGCCATCAAATACTTGCAGCCAACGTTGGGGCTTTGCGTTCGGCGGGGCATTTGAAAACGTCAAGCCCGGAACTGAAGCCGACCGAAGTTACAAAAGTTGAAAATATATTCTGTTGCTCATCCGTGTTCGATCAGCCGGATATGTAGCTGATAGTAGCATTAAGATGAGGATATGTTCGTCTTCCCCCGCTGACGCAAAACCTCGCTGTTGGCTGCTGCTTTTATTTGTCAGGAAGTTCACAAATTAAGTCAACGGTCAACTTGAATGCTTTTAGACAGTTGCTTAAAGAAGCACTCATCTTTTCAGGATAAGAAACTTTTTCTTCGTTCAACTCTTTTAATTTATTCATGTCATTAAGAAACTCTACATTTCCCCAGTAAAACTTGCATTCTAATTGAAAATGATGAACCGCTTCATGTCTACTGTCGAGAAATGATTTTACTTCTTGGTCGTAAAGTTGTTTTAGGGCAATATATGGTTTTGTTTGTTTCCATTGTGAAGCCATGTTGTTAATTACTCTTCCAAAATACACTTGGTCTTGGCTTAAACCTGTTTCAAAAAATAAGAATAGTAAATCCCCAAGTCTGTCCCAAAAGTTGTAGATGCTTTGAAGTCCAAAATTGGCAAACATTAAATACCTGTGGTCTTCATTTGTTTGATGATAATAACCTCTGTCTTCGTAGGTATTATTTATATGAGGACGGAGCAAATATAAAAGTCCTGTGATATATTTTATATCCTTCGTTATGAAATCAAATTCATCGTGAATTTTAAAAATCGAATATGGATATGGATGAATATTTGTCTTTGTCTCTATTCGGCAGATATATTGGCCGGAATTTTCACCTTGAAATTCCCATTCTCCCAAATGTTGTATGCCTAAGCTATCATAAGTTTTTCTGAACTGGGTGTCAAACTCCCTGAATGCCTCTATTGCCATATCACTTATCATTCAATGATTAATAATTTCTGGAAATTGTCAATTCGGTAACTACCAAATTTTTTCATTGCACTTTGTCCTAACAATAATGGAGCACTAAGTGAATTGCTTATTGATGCCCGAACATCATTTATTACCTTACCGCCAATTTCAATTGATTTTATATTAAAAACACTACTCTTAGCAGTTGTGCCGTCTGCAAACTGATATGTCTGTGTGCCAATGAAGTCATTTTCTTTAATTGTTCCTGCTCTATAAAGAACCAGGAAAATATCTGGACTAATTGATACATCTGAGGCGCCAAGGTCAAGTACAAAGTCCATCGTTAAAACGTTATTAAGTTTTACGGGGACTAGATAAATGCCATTTTGGTATTTTAGTTTTATTTGTTCTATTGGTTCATTAAGAGAACGATAATTACTTATCTCCATCTCTTCCTCTTTATATTTTAAATCCTGAAATTTTTCGCTCATTAATTCAAGAGTAATAGTCAACATGCAACCGTCATAGCGAATAATATTACCAGAAACTGTACCATTATCTGATTTACTCGAATGTACTTCGCTTAATTGGATATATAGTCGAAGAAATTTCCCCGTGTAATTTGAATTATTGTAAAGTGTCCAAGCATTTTGACCAAGAAACTTTGTGTTTATTGGTTTATAATCCTTGTCGTCTTTTTCAGTTGTTATTCTGCAATTTGACTTTATATAGGAGAATATTTTCTGAGAATTCAAATCACTATATTGTTTCAAAAGAATTTTTGAATTGTCTGTTTTGAATTCGTCAATTATTGTGTTGTAGAGTCTACGAAACTTAACTGTGTCTTTCGCTTCAAATGAAAATTCAACTTTGGCTGACACAAGGGTGTCTTTGGCATATTGAAAAGTGTAATATCCGTCGCCATAGTAATTGAAAGGCACATTTTCATATTCTATTCTGTATGCACCAAAGAAGTCCGCTTTCGATATTGAAGGTTTTTGGCTAAACATTGCCTTAATCTTTTGTTTAGATTCGGAAAATGTCTCGCCAAATTTGATATTAATCAGTTGGTCTAAACTTAGTTGAGAAAATGCCTGCATAGACATTGTCAGTATGCAAACAAATATGAGCCATGCTTTTTTTGTACTGGTCATTTTATGGTCTTTAAAATTAGCAGAGTTGTCCTAATAAAGTAGCAGCCAACTCATAAATTTACGCCACTCCTGGTATAAAATTACCTTGATAACCAACGTAAATTTATACCAGCACAAGCCAATCAATACTTCAACCTCACCCACCCTTCTCCAGCTTATCAATAAACTGTTGTAGCTCCTGCAGTTTTTCTAATGGCAATTGTTTAATACGTTCCACCGGGTTCGGCACTCTTGGTTTCGCTTTTAATTTTTGCAGCGGTTTCGTATCAGCATCAACGGTCTCCTTATCCGGCACCCACACAAACAGGTCATTCGGTGTGCAGTTACACAGCAGGCACAGTTTCTCCAGCGTATCATACGATATCGTGGTAGTGCGGTTGTTTACCAGGCGGCTCACAGAGTAGTGCGTCATGCCGTTAGCGGTCAAAAATTGCTGGGGTTTAGCAATGCCCTTGCTCTCCAGCAGGGCCAGTATGTTCAAAACAAGCATATAAATAAGGTTTTAGGGCAAAAAATTACAAAAAAGGGCCATTTACAGCGCAGAAAACGACATCTTATTGCAAACAATAAGAGGAAACACTAAAGAAATAGCAAAGAGTGGTAAAACAATAGCATAGTAACAGTAAAGCAAATAGCACCTGCCAGTAAAACAATAGACAAGAATACCAAAGCATTAGCAACTAACAGTAAAATATTAGCATGGAGATGCTAAAGAAATAGCAAAGAGTCATGTAAAATAATTGCAAGTAGCTGTGCAGAAATCAGATAACTCCGGTCAAACAATTGCACAAAATGGCAGACCAGGTAAGCCCCGCTGCTATATATATTATACACCCTGCATCCGCACCCACACCCTTTTCTCATTCAGCCGGCAGCATCCGGCCAATAGCTTGCAGGTCGCTGCCCAAAATATGTTTCACTTCTTCAACCGCATCTTCCTTCACACTCAGCAGCAGTCCGCCATTTGTTTGCGGGTCGGGCAGCAGGGTAAATGCTTCCATCACATTCACTCCCTTTTCAAACTTTACCTTATCGCTGTAGCCGTTCCAGTTCCTCGTCGTCGCATCCGGGAAAATGCGTTGGGCAATATAGTCTCTCACTCCTTCAGCAACGGGTAGTTTGTCATACCATATCTCAGCACTCAGTCCGCTGCCTTCCGCCATTTCAATTAAATGGCCGAGCAATCCAAAACCGGTCACATCCGTCATCGCCGTCACTCCTTTTATTTTGCCCAGCTCCTCACCTGTTTTATTCAGCGCCGCCATCTGTGTAATCATCAGCGGCAAATGTTCCTCTTTCAGCAATCCTCTTTTTTGTGCGGTAGATAAAATGCCAACACCAAGCGGTTTGGTTAAAAACAAAACATCACCAGCTTCAGCCGTATTGTTCTTCTTTAAATGTTCTGTTGGCACAATGCCGGTAACGGCTAAACCAAATATCGGTTCCTGCGAGTCAATACTGTGGCCACCCGCCAGCGGTATACCGGCTTCTGCACAAACAGCCCTGCCGCCTTCAATAACTTTTTGTGCTAACTCAACCGGCAGTTTCTCCACCGGCCAGCCAAGTATGGCAATAGCCATTAATGGTTTGCCACCCATGGCATACACATCGCTGATGGAATTGGCCGCAGCTATTCTTCCAAAATCAAATGCATCATCCACGATGGGCATAAAAAAATCAGTGGTGGAAATTAACGCCATACCATTTCCTAAATCATACACCGCTGCATCATCCTTACTGTGGTTACCAACCAGCAGTTTGTTATTATCCGGTAATACAAAATGGCTTTTCAGGATTTCGTCCAGCACTTTCGGTGCGATCTTACAGCCACAACCGGCACCATGTGAGTATTGAGTAAGCTTAATATCCCCAACCCCCGAAGCGGGGTTTATCGCAGAATCATTTTGATCAGTCATTCCGCAAATCTCGGGTAAATAAAGAGACAATAACCGCAGAGACGGAGAGACGCAGGAAATATTCTCTCTTCATCTTAGCGTCTTTGACAGAAAAAACATGTTGATACTTTCCGAAAATCCGAAGTAACAGCAAGAAACATTCTCCTGCGCCTCCGCATCTCTGCGGTTAAGAAAACTATTTCTTCCTTCTGAACACTATCCCCGTACTCTTCTGAAAGTCCGAACTGAAACGGAGATTGTACACATCATCCCCGTCATGCACCACCAGCAATCCTGTATTCGGCGGATACTTTCCCAGGTTCTCTGCAAACAGCACCAATGTAAAATCTTCATTACCCGGGGTTATATAAATTGTTTTTTTGATAGCACTTCCTTTCAACCCTTGTTTCGACATGATGACCTCGCCATTCATAAAAATACTCACCGTGTCACCATCAATCTCTCCGTTATCATAAAGCGATAGCTCAAGACTGTCAGATTTAAAGCTTACAACCTGAGAGAACTCAGATTTTCTTCCGGCCACCACGGCTGCTTTGGCAAGAATATCAACCACAGGTTTTTTCTCTTCAGGAATAACCGTAACAGGAGTTGTCTTCACCTCTTTCTTTTCCTGCACAGGGTTATTGGCAGCAACCGTATTTGTTTTAACAGGATTTACGGAAGCTACATCCTGCTTTTTTGTTTCTGTAATTGGTTTGGTGGTTGCCGGAGCAGCCGCATTATTTGTTTTTGCAACAGTATTTGTTGCCGGCTGTTTATTAACCGTAACAGGCGAAACGGAAGTTGCAGCATTATTTTTTACAACAACAGGATTCACTTGTTTTTGCGCCTCTTTGTTATTTGTTGTCACATTCTCTGTAGCCGCAGCAACAGGATGGGTTCTTACAGGTACTTTGTTCTCAGCAACCGTCGTAACCGGTGCCGGCGGCATTGCATCTATTGAGGTTGAAACAATATTCTTTGTCCCGGTTACCGGCGCATCAACCACAGGCTTCTTCAATGCTGTAACAGCCGGGTTGTTTTCTGTAACGGTGAACGTTGGTGCAGCAGGGCTGTTGCTTACAGCATCTGCAACTACACTCTTTGTATCCGGCGCATCAACCACAGGCTTCTTCAATGCTGCAACAGCCGGACTGGTTTCAGCAGCTGTAATGATTGAAATTGCCGGCACGGCAGTAACAGCACCGGCGTCAATTTTCTTTGTATCTGTCTCCGGTATATCAATCGCCGGCTTCTTCAGTGCAGCAACAGAAGAAGCATTTGATTCCATTCGTTCAACAGTTGGTTTGCCCGGCAAAAAAACAACCTCATTATCAACCGGCAATGCTTTCACTTTGGTGGAGTACTCTGTTATTATCCTTTCAGGTTTTACCAGCTTTGCGACAATGGGTTCTTCTTTTCTTTCTTTATAAAAAGCAACATCATTAGCAAGGTTCAGTTCTTCCAGGTGTGGAAATATCTTGGAAGCTGTCAGGTCTTTTTCTTCAGCAAGGGTCACTTTACCTGTAACGGAATAATATTTTTTGGTGATGTTGGTTTTCCATGTGCCATCGAGGTACCAGGTGCTGTCGTTCTGGTTCCTTCGGAAAGTGCTGGTCACCTTTACTCCTTTATCTATTTTCCCCCGGAAGTTGTAAGAAACAATTTCCTCATCCGTTACTTCACATACATCACCGTCAATCGTTCCCTTCACTCTTTTTACGATGTAGTACAGCGTATCATCCACAATAAATTCACTGCGGGAGTAACCATACACTTTGCCTTTGTATTCTGTCAAGGCGATCTCAAATGACTGATCTTTTCTAACAGTGGTGCTGTCATTGCTTAATGCTCCGGTCCAGAGGCCGGTCAGCGTCTGACCAAAAAAGAATAACGGGGATAAGAGTAGCAAGGCGGTTAGCCTAAGACCTTTCGGACTGATGTTGGGGAATACGAACAAGCTGGTCGGCATTTTCAGGGGTTACGGATTTACAATCAACTGTCTGTAATAACGAATTTATCCCCTCCCGATTGTGCAAAGACTTGAAATAATGCTTGTCGTAGTAGTTGAGCAAAATGTCGAAACTTTCACTGATTTTGCCCTCATTTAGCAGCAAAATGGCCGTTTTTGCGTTCAAATGACCCAATTTCTTGGAAATCCGGCCAATGGCATCCGCCACTTTTTCGGGGTCCAGCTGGCCATATTCCTGCACAATATGCTTCAGCCGTTCTTCAAACGGAATGTCGAGGAAATAAACCGGCGACTGCCGCATGGTTTTCCAGAGTTCACCGGGAATATTCACCAGCCCGATACGCTGCGACTCATCCTCCAGCCAGATTGGTGAACAGAGGTCGCCGTTTATTGACGATTCACTATTGACGATTCGACTTGCGTAGCTCCGTAGCAAGGATATTCTCAAACATCTCCTGCCCCGGTTGTGCCGGCATGCCGATATTACCAAATGCAGAGCCTTTATGATTGGCGATACCTTCCAGGTCAATCACCTTCTCTCCTTTTTCCCGCAAAGCTTTCAATAATTCTGTTTTTCCCGAACCGGTATAACCGCCCAATATGTTGAGCTGAAAAGGAAGTTTGAAAGTATCTAAAACATAATTCCGGAACTTCTTATAACCACCAATCAGTGTATACACTTTGAATCCATACAGATCAAGCAACCATGCAATACCGGCACTCCGCATTCCGCCTCTCCAGCAATGAACGAGAACTGTTTTTGAATCTGGACTTAGTTGTTCAACCTCCTCCACCATCTTCCGCATCTTCAGGCCAAAAAAATCCAATCCAAGCTTAATGGCCTGCTCCCTGCTTTCTTGTTTATAAGCAGTACCAACAACTTTTCTTTCCTCATCTGTAAATAATGGCAATGAATGTGCACCGGGAATATGTGCATGTTTGTATTCTCCCGGCGAACGGACATCCAATACAGGATGTTGTTTCGCCAGCTCCAGGAATTGTTCAATATGTATTTTCTCAATTGCCATTATTTGCAACAAATGTAAAAACAAAAAAAGCCACCGAACTTTCAGTGGCTTATATTTTACTCCCCTTTAGGGGTTGTGGGTATTAACGGTTCATACTCGCCAAGAACTCTTCATTGTTCTTTGTTCCTTTCATCCTGTTCTGCAATTCTCTCATCGCCTCTTCCGCATTCATATCAGTAAGATAAACACGGAGCAGGTTCATCCGTTGCAGCACATCCCTGTCAAGCAACAGGTCATCACGACGGGTGGAAGATGCAACAAGGTCAATAGCAGGATAAATACGTTTGTTGGCCAGACGGCGGTCCAGTTGCAATTCCATGTTACCGGTTCCTTTGAATTCTTCAAAGATCACCTCATCCATTTTGCTTCCGGTATCAACAAGGGCTGTGGCAATAATGGTTAACGAACCACCATGTTCTATTTTACGGGCTGCACCAAAAAATTGTTTTGGTTTTTGCATCGCATTTGCTTCCACACCACCGGATAACACCTTACCGGATGATGGGGCCACCGTATTATGTGCTCTTGCTAAACGGGTAATAGAATCCAATAAGATAACAACATCATGCCCGCATTCCACCAGGCGTTTTGCTTTTTGCAAAGCAATGGTAGACACCTTCACATGCTTTTCAGCCGGCTCATCAAATGTTGAAGCAATTACTTCTGCTTTTACACTACGTTCCATATCGGTCACTTCTTCCGGACGTTCATCCACCAGCACCACCATCAGGTAACATTCAGGATGGTTGGCCGCAATAGCATTCGCCACTGCTTTCAGCAACATCGTCTTACCGGTTTTTGGCTGTGCTACTATCAATCCCCGCTGTCCTTTACCAATTGGGGTAAAAAGGTCCATGATGCGGGTTGAATAATCCGAAGGTTGTGTAAACAAATTCAGTTTCTCATACGGGAACAACGGTGTCAGGTAATCAAACGGCACACGGTCTCTCACTTCTTCGGGACTCTTGCCATTGATAGTATCTACTTTCAGTAAAGCAAAATATTTTTCACCTTCTTTCGGCGGACGAACAGCACCATGTACAGTGTCACCTGTTTTTAGTCCGAATAATTTTATCTGTGACGGAGAAACATACACATCATCGGGGGATGATAAATAGTTGTAATCAGAAGAACGTAAGAAGCCATAACCATCAGGCATCATTTCCAGCACACCTTCGCCCAGTATCACACCATCAAACTCAACATTAAAATTCTGGTTCTGGTCGCGGCGGGGAGGGTAGAATTTATTTTGTCCTGCGCCGGAAGGGTTCTCAGCAGATTGCTGGTTGCCTTCGTTCAGCATGGCGGCCACCAACTGGCTTTCATCGGTTTTGGCGGCATCGGGCTGTTCTTCGGTAGGTTGTGTTTCAACAGCTGCTGTAGCCGGTACCACTTCCTTTTCATCTGGTTTTTTACGGGCCCTTTTAATCGGGGTCTTGCCTGCCTGTCCGGTAGGCAGGTCGTCTTTTTTAATGGGCATATTGGGTTTTTTGATAATCGTTTTTTCATCACCACTTTCCACCACTGCCTCTTCGCTGCCGGTGCTGGTGCTGGTTTTGATGATGCGTTTACGTTTGCCATCTTCGCTGGGTTTGGCGCCTTTGGCGCCGGCAATGGCCTGGCTGTCAAGTATCTTGTAAACAAGCTCTTGCTTGGCTAATTTTTTGGCGTTAGGTATCTTAAGCTGGTCGGCAATGTCCAGCAGTTCAGGAACGAGCATATCGTTCAGTTGGAGAATATCGTACATATAAAAATCTTGATGTTAGTCACAACCCGAAGTGAGCAATCTTGAAATCTGAAAAATGTTTGAGTTTATGTTGAATGAAATCGGCGGGTAAAAACGGGAAAACTGTCTGGGGAACTATGTTTATCAGCCTCTTTCCACTGCAAGTATACGGTTAAATCCGGAAAATCAAAAATTTTGGGGTTTTACCGGCTGTACAGCCTTGGTTGGGCTTTCGTTGCGACGCTCCGTTCAGGGTTCGGTTCGCTGATGAATGTTACCTTTGCCACTCTTAAAAATTAATGATGTTCAACAAACGAATCAAGATCAAAGAGCTGCTTTCAAAAGAGCCAACAGGCCAGGAAGTAACCGTAATGGGATGGGTGAGGACCTTTCGCAACAACCAGTTCATTGCATTGAATGACGGCAGCACTAATAATAATATACAGGTAGTGGTGGAACTCGGCAGCCAGGATGAAGAACTGCTGAAACGTATCACCACATCGGCTTCACTTAAAGTAACAGGTACGGTAGTTCCTTCATTAGGCAAAGGGCAAAAAATGGATCTTAAAGCAACTAGTATTGAAATACTCGGCGACAGCGACGCAGAGATTTATCCATTGCAGCCCAAGAAACACAGCCTTGAATTTTTAAGAGAGATTGCTCACCTGCGTTTCCGCACCAATACATTTGGTTCGGTGTTCCGGGTGCGCCATGCACTTGCATTTGCCATTCATAAGTTCTTTAATGAAAAAGGCTTTGTTTACATGCACACTCCTATCATCACCGCCAGTGATGCAGAAGGTGCCGGTGAAATGTTCAAGGTAACCACTTTGCCTTTTGATAACACACCTAGAGATGAAAAGGGAGAAGTAAATTTCAAAGAAGATTTTTTTGGAAGAGCAACGAATTTAACGGTAAGCGGGCAACTGGAGGGAGAGCTCGGTGCTACTGCCTTCGGTGACATCTATACATTCGGCCCTACTTTCCGTGCAGAGAACAGTAATACCACAAGACACCTTGCCGAGTTCTGGATGATAGAACCTGAAATGGCTTTTTCTGACCTTGAAGATAATATGGACCTCGCCGAAGAGTTCATTAAATACATTATAAGGTATGCGATGGACAACAACCGGGAGGATCTTGAATTCCTGGCGCAGCGTCTTGCAGAAGAAGAAAAACAATTACCCCAGGATAAGCGAAGTGAAATGGGTCTTATAGAAAAACTGGAGTTTGTATTGAATAACAATTTCGAACGCATTACTTACACAGAAGCCATTGATATCTTAAGAGAGAGCAATCACAATAAGAAAAAGAAATTTCAATATCAGATCACCGGCTGGGGTATGGACCTGCAAAGTGAACATGAAAGATACCTGGTAGAGAAACATTTTAAAAAGCCGGTTATCCTTTCCAACTATCCGAAGGAGATCAAAGCCTTTTACATGCGGCAGAATGATGATGGCAAAACGGTTGCAGCAATGGACATCCTTGCTCCGGGTATTGGCGAAATTGTTGGTGGCTCACAAAGGGAAGAACGTCTTGATCTGCTCCTGGAAAGAATGAAAGAAATGCATATACCGGAAGAAGAACTCTGGTGGTATCTTGATACCCGCCGCTTTGGCACCGTTCCACATGCAGGGTTTGGTCTTGGTTTTGAAAGAATGGTTCTCTTCATCACCGGAATGACAAACATCCGGGATGTAATAGCATTCCCACGGACACCGGGTAGTGCGGAGTTTTAAAAGAAGATATTATGCCGAATCTGACCTGGAATTTTTAAGAGGCGCAGTATTGCGCCTCTTTTTATTTAGCATACATCTTATCCTGAATTGCGCTGAATTTATTGGTAAACTCCAGTGCCTTCGCCGGATCTTTAATTGTTTGTGAGTAAGCGGTGGAAGCTTTCAACACCGCTGTATAAAGCTTCGTCAGTTCCAGGTAATGGCCGGAGTAATTGGGATCTTCTTTTTGTTTTTTCTCATCAGCTATCCTGGCGTCGGCTACTTTCTGTATGGCATCCAAAATAGAAGCCTCATCCTTTAACGCTGCAGTATCAATTTTTGGAACCATTCCGTCATCGGTATTGGCGGATGGGCTGGTAGTTGATTCAGCGGAGGCTTTATCAGTATCCTTTTTGTCTTTTCCCCCGCAGGATAATAAGAAGAGAGAAAAGGTTAGCAGGCTGACAGCAAGCAGTTGTTTGGGTTTCATTATAGTTCGTTTTGGTGGTTGGTAAAAGTAAAAGGTACGAATACCGGAAGACAAAAGCCAGAAAGAATGTGGAAATTTCAGGGGCTTGTATCTTATTCCAAACCGATTTTATGACCGATATCAATACTGCGGTGAATGATAACCGCAGAGCCGGGGTACAAAAGATGACAAAGCACCGCTTAAAAATTGACATGACCCCGATGGTTGATCTTGGGTTTTTATTGATCACCTTTTTTATTATGACAACAGAACTTTCAAAACCGACAGTCATGGATCTGTTTATGCCCAAAGATGGACCCGAAATGCCGTTGGGTGAATCAAGTGCAATAACTGTCTTACTGGATAATGATGAGATATTTTACTACAATGGGAAGTGGGAAGAAGCATTGCAGGCGGGTGCAATCATTAAAACCAGTTTTTCAGGAAAAAGCAGCTTACGAAAAGTTATTGAAAGGAAACAAAAGGAACTGGATGTATTGCAAAAGAATAAAGAAGGGAGGGATGGTTTAATGCTGCTTATTAAACCCGGAAAGAACGCATCTTATAAAAGTGTGGTGGATGTACTTGATGAAACAACCATCAGCCGGGTAAAGAAATATGCAGTTGTTAAATTATCTGATGAAGAAAAAAACTGGTTGAGAAACAACTAACAAGAGTTTGAAATACAGAAACTCATTCTGTTCTGCCTTGACGGAAGACAAAAAAAGAGTTGTTGTAATTCTTATATAAACTCACATCATTGCGGAGTAAATATTTTCTTATCCGGGGTGTATCTTCTTTTGCAACCGCAGTTAATAAAATTGTTTTTGACGGAAGCCTGAATGAGCTATCGTTCAGAACCGAAAGATTGTTCATCACCTTTTGCTTATGCAGTTTAGCATACCAGTCCAGGTGGGAGGTTTCGGTTGCCAGCCAGACAGCATGACCGGAATTTGCTTTTCCTGTGCTATCTGCGTCGTTTGTAACCAGCTTATTTACCGATGACATGGCTTGCTTTGGATTCAACATTTCTATTCCTTTTTTTGCCCGGAAATATATGCCATGCAAAAAACTGATACCAACAATAACAAACAAGAGGGTTCGAAAGATTTTTAGAAAAACAGAAGAAGGCTCTTTTGCAAAAAGAAAAGCAAACAGGCAAAGCTGAAGAAAGATCACCGGGAATAAAAACGCCCTGCTTTCATACACAAAGGTCCACAAGTAATTGGTGCCTTTATATTCAAGTGCCTGGTAACGCAACGACATGAGCGATAAAAGAAACACCAGCGAAAGCGAAACAAACAAACCTGTAAGCAGGAAGAATATCTTGTCCGGGACTTTTTTTCGATAGTATCGCCTCGCCAAATAAAAAAGAGCAAATATCATAATTGCAAGGCCAGCACAATGAAGGCTAAAAACCAGCACTGCATAAGGATAGTAAATGGATGGTAAAAATGTTTTGACCTGCACTCCCAGCACATCAAGATTTGCAACAGTTGATGGTATAAAGGGATGCATGTACTGTAAGTTCTCCGGGAAAAATCCCGCTACAAAATCATCACCGCTTTTTGCCAGGGTCCATCGGTTTGAGAAATATTCGGGATGACTGGCAACAGCTTGCTTTTCCAATGGCTGAAAATAGAAATGTTGCAGCGCAAACAAAACGGCAGTGATTAGGAACAGGGCAATTCCTTTTCGAAACAAGGCTTTTTCTTGTTGTAACAGACCAATGAGCAATACTGCCAGTGGAAAAACCAATGACAGGGGTTTATAGGTGAGTTTTGTTAGACCCGGAAGCAAAAATAAAACTGCAGTGGCCAGCAGGTAAACAAAAGAAGGGTTGAATTCTGGGTTACCAATTTTTATACAATAGAATAAAGAAGTAAAGAGAAGGGCAACAGCCAGCATATCTTTCCCGGAAGAACTGGTTTCTGCGGTATAAAGAAAAGCTCCGGCGAAAAGGATAAAAAGATTGGTCCAATAATAATTTTCAGTTAACAGGAGCAATAGCTTCCGAAGTGCCACCAATAAAAACAGCCATGACAGGGATTCGATCAGCCAGGTAACAAGAAAATAATTACCCGGAAACAATTTGAGCAGCGGCGCAGCAATAATTGAATAGAGTGGTGATGAAGCAGCGGGCAGATAAATATTTTCTGTAATTCCCGGATTGTTTAAAAGATTCACCGGAATGGTAAGCCCCTCTCCTGCCGAAATGTTTTTTGCAAGCAGCAAGTAGAAAGATTTATCCGTTTCATAGTTAGAGAAATAAGCAACCAGTATTGCTTTGCTAACAGCAGCTATTGCAATGATCAGCCAGCCAATTTTATTTTGATTTAATAACCGGTATAATAAAAGCCTCGTTGCTGACATTTCAATAATATTATCTTTTCCAGTACATCGCTATGCGGCGGCTTACATTTTCCCGGATATTCTGGTAATACAAATTAATATCAGCCACATGGTAATTCCTCGAGAAGTACAAAAAACTCCAGGGAAACTTAGGTTTTCTTACATACAATAGCCCATTGCTGATCTGTGCATCGGTCGTTTTTGGATATACCGTATTGAACTTTGTCAGCACACTTCCTTTATTAAGACTTCTTGGCGCATATTCATTACCTGTTGTCCATGTTAACGGATTGGTGACATACGAATTGCCTTTTTCATTTTTCAGGTAAAAAGGAACAAACCCTTTGCGAAGAGTTCGCCAACTGCAAATGCAACCAGTTTGTAAAGAATCCTCACACATTTTTAATGAGGTAAAATATTCTTTAGGTACCGGCCAGCCGATGATGTAGACCACCACTAATTTGTTTTTTAATATTTCCCCTTCAAAGTAGTCTTTCAATAATCTTTCTGCCAGCAGGCTTCCCTGGCTATGTGAGGCGATAATGATTGGCCTTCCCCTGTTCCAGATCTTTAAATAATATTCAAACGAAGTTTTCAAATCTTCATAAGCCAGATCAAACGCTTTGCCTGCTTTTTCTTTGTCTGTTTCAAAGAATGTTTTAATGTGGGCCTGCCGGTATCTTGGTGCAAAGACCCTGCATTGTGCATTAAATACACTGGCCTGGTATAATATAGAAGAATAGTCTGTTTTTGCATTGATGTAATCATCATCAATAGCCGCATTCTGTTGATGAGGTTTTAGTTTACCTGTATATGTAGTGGGGTGTAAAAAGAAAACATCCACCATTGAATCTTTCCACTCATTTTGAAAAGGGGCCGGCACACTGTCTGAGGGGTCCCATTTCCAGGGATGCGCAGCCCAATAATCAAGACTGGTATAATCGGGTTTTCCATCCGGGCTTTTAAACTGGTAGTTGCTTTTAAAGGCGAGGTATTTATCAGAACAGGAAAAAAGGGACACCAGAAATAATGTAAAAAGGGGGATATGCCGCATAAAGGCAAATTAACCCAAAACCAACCGAAATGGACTGTTCGTCCTTATATTTTACCAGTTGTAGAAACCAGGGTTTAAAAAAATCAACTTGCTATTTTTGGACGAAAATCAAGCCCATACTGTGTTCCAGGCCAAAGAGCCCACAAAAAAAGCCTCGTTACTCTAAAAAATATGGTACTTTAGTTTGCATAGTACCAAATATCACCTTATCTTTGATTTATAATTGAAAAAAGGAGGGCTATGAATATAGATAACACACAAAGTCAGATGCGGAAGGGCATATTTGAATTCTGCATTCTTTCCATCATTCGTCGGGGTGAGGCCTATCCCAGCGACATCGTGGAAGAAATGCGGGGCGCCAATTTGCAAATACTGGAAGGCACATTGTATCCACTCCTTACCCGGTTGAAAAATGCCGATATGCTTACCTACCGTTGGGTGGAAAGTAACTCCGGCCCGCCCCGTAAATATTTTTCGCTGACAGAAAAAGGCGAAAGTTTTTACAAAGAACTGGAGCAAACCTGGAATGAACTATCCAACGGCGTAAATGCACTGGCCAGTAAAAGATCTGATGAACCTTTGAATAACAATTAACCAACCTATTCATCCCGCCATGTGCGGGGCTTCAACCAAATAATCATTATATGAAAAAGATCATCAACATAAACTTAAGTGGCCGGGTCATCCCGATTGAAGACTCCGCTTATGAAAAGTTGCAAGCTTATATTGAAAGTTTGCGGCACTATTTTGCCAATGAGGAAAGCCGTGATGAGATCATCAACGACATTGAAAGCCGTATTGCAGAATTGCTGCATGAGAAGATCCGCAAAGGAGCAGCAGCAATAACAGATGAGGATGTGAACGAAGTGATCGCTTCAATGGGAACCGTAGAAGATTTTGAAGCAGAAGAAAAAGAAACTGCTTCAGCATCTGCCACAGCATCTTCCGCCTCCTCACAACAAAGCAGTACAAACGCCGGATATACTTATACAAAAAAAGAAAGAAGCAGATTGTACCGTGACAGCAGCGACAAAATGATTGGTGGCGTATGTAGTGGTATTTCTAATTATATCGGTATTGACCCGGCAATTGTCCGCATCCTGTTTGCAATAGTCAGCTTTGGTGGTTTTGGATTAGGCTTTCTTGCCTATATAATATTATGGATCGTACTGCCACCTAAAGACCTGGATGGTTTTTCAGGAAAAAGATTGTACAGAAACCCTGATGATAAAGTATTCAGTGGTGTGGCTGGTGGTTTAGCAGCTTATTTCGGAAGAAGTGCATCAACAATCCGCCTGATCTTTGCTGCCCCATTAATATTGAATATTGTTTTCGGCGTATTAAGCTGGCCGTTCTTCCATGAAGGTTCTTTCGTTCCAAACATTGTGTTTGGTTCACTGACAGGAACATTCATTCTTGCCTACATCGTTTTGTGGATCGTTTTACCTGAAGCAAACAGCGATTACCAGAAAATGGAAATGAGAGGTGAAAAAGTTGATGTAAACCGTATCCGCCAAAATGTAAGAGAAGGTGCAGACAACCTGAAAGAAAGAATGAAAGGTTGGGGAGAAGAAGTAAAAGAATCAGCTCAAAACTTCGGTGCTAAGGCAAAAGAATTTGCCGGAACGAGGGGAAAAGCATTTGCTGCCGAAGCAAATGAAATGGGCAGAAGGGGAGGACGGGGGCTTGGTCATATAATCGGGGTTGTTTTTAAAGCTTTCTTTTTATTCATAGCAGGTACAATTGCTTTTGGATTATTTGTTGGCCTGATTGGCATATTGATAGGAGGCGTTAGTGTATGGCCATTAAAGAATTTCATCATTGACGGTATGTGGCAAAACCTGTATGGCTGGGGCACATTAATCTTTTTCTTGGGAGTTCCACTGATCGGTTTTATCGTTTGGTTACTGCGCCGCATCATGAAAGTAAGATCACAGAACAATTACCTCGGCTGGACATTTGGCGGACTGTGGGCATTGGGTTGGGTTTGTGTTACATTATTTGTCGCAAGCCTGGTAAATGATTTCAGGATGAGCAATTATAAAAGACCTGCAAATGAAATAGCTATTACTCAGCCAGTCAATGGAAAAATGATTGTGAAAGTAAGCGAACCGGAAGTGGAGTACAGCGGCTCAATGCCATGGGTAGATATTGATGGCGAAGGATTAGATATTACAAAGGACACATTGAAAATAGCAAATGTAAAGATCGAAGAGGTTCTCCCCAGCACAGACGGAAACTATCATGTGGAAATAAAAAAATACAGCCGTGGCAGAACCGTTCCTGAGGCAGAAGAAAAAGCTCAAAAAATTCAGTTTAATATTTCTTCGAAAGACAGTGTGCTTGATCTCGGAAGCAGTATTGCTATTGATAAAGAAACAAAATTCAGAGGGCAAAAAGTGATAGTGATTATAAGAGTGCCTGTCGGAAAAAAAATACGGTTTGATGAAACAATAGATAAGCTTCATTCTTTTAATATCACTATAAACGAACGGGACAGATGGAATCGCAGAAACAAAGGAGATTGGAATATAGAAGATGAATCGTTCGGTTATCAAACAAACACCGATTATACAATGGGTGCTGATGGACAATTGAAAGACGCAAATGGCACACCAGTGATAACACAGCCGGATAATAACTACCGCTATGAAAATAATGACAGCATTAATCTTGAAAAATCAATTGAAAAGAAAAAGCAGGAGTTAAAAGAACTGGAAGAAAAGAAGAACACCAAGTCACAAAAAACAACTACTCTTAAAAAGAAACTTGTAATAAAAACTAAAGAAGACGGGTTAGTTGTAAGCCCGACCCCATCATCAACAGCAATTGAATGGTTTTAATATAAACTCGGTTGAAGTTGGAAGCCTTTTTAAAGGGCTTCAGAGAGGCTCCCCAGGGAGCTTTTCTGATGAATAAACTTTATCGCATTCTCTTACCTTTGCTCTCCATATTTAAAATATTGCTGTATGTCAATTAAAAACACTCCTTTTATCCATAAACATATTGCACTCGGCGCCAAAATGGCTGAGTTTGCCGGCTATAATATGCCCATTTCATATACAGGCATTAATGATGAACATGCTGCCGTGAGAAAAAACGCAGGGGTTTTTGATGTAAGCCATATGGGTGAATTCATCCTGAAAGGTGAAAATGCCCTTGAACTTATTCAACGGGTAACAAGCAACGATGCGGCAAAATTAAAAGCCGGTCAGGCGCAATACAGTTGCCTGCCAAATAATGATGGGGGCATAGTTGATGACCTGCTGGTTTATTGTATCGAAGAAAACAAGGTTTATATGCTGGTGGTAAATGCTTCTAATATTGAAAAAGACTGGAACTGGATACAAAAACACAAAAAGAGCCATGTAGAAATGCACAATATCTCAGAAAAAACCTGTTTGCTGGCAATACAGGGCCCTAATGCAACAAAGATATTGCAGCCATTGACTGATATGGATATTTTAAATCTTAAGTATTACACTTTCACTAAAGGAAAATTTGCCGGAGTTGATAATGTGGTTGTCAGTGCAACTGGTTACACCGGAGCCGGCGGTGTTGAAATTTATTTTGAAGATAAAGACGGGGCAGCTGATAAAATCTGGGATGCCATCTTTGCTGCCGGTGGTCCGCAGGGAATGAAACCAGTTGGCCTTGGAGCAAGAGATACACTGCGGCTGGAAATGGGCTTTTGCTTATATGGGAACGATATTGATGATACCACATCTCCAATCGAAGCAGGATTAGGATGGATAACCAAGTTCACCAAAGAGTTTACTTCTAAAGAGATTTTTGCCAAACAAAAAACTGAGGGAGTTGAAAAGAAACTGGTGGGATTTGAAATGATGGAAAAGGGAATTCCAAGACATGGATATGAAATAAAAGATTACACCGGGGAGACGATCGGCCATGTAACCTCAGGAACACAGTCGCCCAGCCTTGGTAAAGCAATAGGTATGGGGTATGTACGAACCGCTTTTGCTTCAATCGATTCGGAAATTTACATCAAAGTGCGGGACAAACTTTTACAGGCAAAAGTTTCTAAAATTCCTTTTTCATAATAAAGCAGAGCGGTAGGGTTTTTGTGAATGCAGGTCGTACTTTGTAATTCTTACTTCAAACTTGCTTCAATGCCAACTATTCATCTTACAACATTTATAGCAGCTCCGGCACAGGTGGTGTTTGACCTGAGCAGGCATATTGGCTTACATAAGGAATCTATGTCTGCATACAAAGAAGAAGCTGTTGCTGGCACCAGGTTTGGGTTAATTGAAAAAGATGAAACAGTGACATGGAAAGCAAAGCATCTTTTTAAGAGCCGTTTGCTCCGGGTCAAAATTACCGAGATGGTAAAACCAGAAATGTTTACCGATGAACAACTGGAAGGAGATTTTAAAATGATGAAACATGAGTACCATTTTAAACCTTGCGAGAACGGTACCATTTTAATAGACCTTTTTCATTTTGAATCTCCTTATGGTTTGTTGGGGCAGTGGTTCAACAGCCTTTACCTTACCAAATACATGAAACGTTTGCTGGAACAAAGAAATAACACCATCAAAGAATTTGCTGAAAGTGATAAATGGAAAAAGCTGTTAATTAAGTAATAAACAGAACTCATTAATTTTTGTTACTTTATTTTTGCGACTTAATTATGAGCAACAAGCCTACTCTCAACACATCACTTTCCCCCGCCTTATTACATTTGTATGATTTAAGCAACAGCATTGTTGTTATCATTGATGTGTTCAGGGCCACTTCTACTATTGCTTCTGCACTATACAATGGGGCAAAATGTGTAATACCGGTTGACTCGGTCCCCAAAGCTATAGAGATCAGCAAAAATATTGATGGTATTGCTGCCGGGGAAAGAGATGGAATGATTGCCGAAGGGTTGCAACATGGAAATTCACCATTAGAGTATGACAGGGACTTTATAGAGAATAAAATACTGGTGCTTACCACCACAAACGGAACAAGATTGCTGCAAATGGCACTGGATAATAATGCTGATACAATTATCTCCGGCTCGTTCCCCAATCTTTCTGCTGTTTGTGAATTTTTAGTGGCCGAAAAAAAGAATGTGGTGCTGGGCTGTGCCGGTTGGAAAGACCGCTTCAACCTCGAAGATACTTTGTTTGCAGGAGCGGTAATCAACCGCATTGCAAAGGATTTTACTATTCATTGTGATAGCTCCCTGATGGCGGAAACAATGTACGCAAAGCATAAGAATAAAATGATGGAGTTTGCGCCAAAGCTTACCCATTACCACCGCCTGGTGGAACGATTTGGTTTGATTGAGGACATACAATATTGCCTTACAAATGATGTGGCCAATGTGTTGCCGGTATATAAAGATGGAAAGCTGGTTGCGGGATAAAAAATCTTCTAAGATACTCCATTTTCCCTGTACAATAAGCGTATAAAATTTATTTTTTATTTCTCTCTTTTTACAAGGAAATCCGCTTTACATTCTTTTACATTTGCCGATTGACCTTTTTCCACTGAAGGAATCTGGACATCAGAAATCAGGAGTTTTATTTATGGCCTTACCGCACCTTATCAAGTACGTTTATACCCATGGAACGGACGAAGTGATCCGCAGAGGGAAAAAAATTCATGCAATTGGTTTTGTAGAGCTGGTAGAATATGATGACCTGTTTGGTTCTGCTGTATTCCGTGTAAAGGATGACAGCTATTCTACGTATTATAAAGTTTATATCCAGAAATTCAAAGACCCGAAAGCAACTTCATTACGCTGCGCCTGTCCATACAACCTTGGCGATATTTGCCGACATGAGGCAGCAGCATTACTGCAATTACAGGAAATGATCGACCGGGGCCACCTGCAGGCAGAAGAGGTGAAGTACGACCAGCGGCACACAGTTGCCAAAATGAAAACCATTGATCTGAAAACACTTCGGTTGTTATCATCGCAGGAAGCGCTGACAGAAGCCGAAACATATTTGCGAACGAATAAGGCCACGATTGAATTTGCAGAAAATGAAACTGTAAAGGCTGCTGTAAAATTGAATGACCAGGAGTATAAGGTCATCATCCGGAAGAACGAGGAAAGGAATTTTGATACCAGTTGTGATTTTGAGGATGAAGAACATCCTTTATGCCTGCCCAAGCTGATCGTATTTCTGCAACTGCTGAACACCCATGGCGCCGGTTACTTCGACAGCATCCGTAACTGGGATAAAGAAAAGAACAAACTCCTGGAAGCATACGGCTATTCACTGAAAGATGATCTGAAAGGAAAATTTGAATTTGCCTATAAAGACGGAAAACCGTTTCTGCGGGTATTAGATGCCAGTATTAAACGGGTGGCACAAGTGGCAGCACCGCCACGGCCAGTACTGCTTCCTCAAAAAGAAAAGGAAACAGCCGCAACCCCGGAACTAATTGAAGAAACAGAAAGTGTGGCCTCTCACCGGTTAGGAGTTGTTTTCAATTTCAATAAAAAGAACTATCCTCAGTTTACTGTTGATGTGGTGATAGGCGAACCCAATGAAAGCAATGAAGCGTTTGCCGGTACGGTGGAGAAGCTGGATATAAGCCGCTATGTAAATACGGATAACCTGCCGGAAGGAGATAAAGAATTGCTGACCTTACTCAGAAAACTACAGGAATCAGAGATCAATAAATATATCAGCCGTAACTCTCCATTCTCTGGTATCTGGGAAAACATCATCCACCATGAAGAAGATGATCTGCCGGATGAAACAAAAGAGCTGATGGCAGAATACCTGTTGCCGAAGCTGAAGAAAATATTTACAGAATCAGCCGGCAACCCGTTCATATTCCTGTTGCCTGATAAAAAAGCATTTAAAACCAATAACCTCGAACAACTGCAACTACAGTCAGAGGAAGCGAAACCGCATTTTATCATTAAGAAGAACTCTCATTATACTATTCACTGTCGTGTAAAGGCCGGTCCGCTGGAATTTGACATGGGTGATAATGAAGCGGCGAGCCCCTTATTCTTTTTATACAACAACCAGGCATACCTCTGGAAAAATAATGATGTGATTCACCTGGTGGAAAAATTTTTACCAACCGGTAAAATGAGTGTTACGCTTGAGGACTGGCCCAAAACATTGAACAGCTTTATCATGCCGCTGGCAAAGGAGCATAAGATTGATTTTGATAAATCCTTAGTTCAGGAAATAAAGGATGGCAATCCGGAAGTAAAATTATTCTTACTGGAAAAAGGAGATTTTTTGGTTTTCCAGCCTTCATTTTCTTACAAGGGGTTTGAAACAAAAACAAGAGACAGGGATGAAATGATAGTGCCGCTGGGTGATAAGGTGCTGGTGGTGCATCGTAACCGGGAGAAAGAAAATGAATTCATCCAAAAAATGCAAAACCTTCATTCGAGTTTTGTTTACAATGAAGATTCCGGAACGTTGGCATTAAAAGGAACAGATGTTCTCAAGAACAACTGGTTCTTCTTGTTTGTAGATGCGATGAAGGATATGAAGACGCCTGTGTTTGGGTTTGAAGCTTTGAAGAATTTCCGGTTCAACACCGCCAAACCACAAACAAAAATTTTCATCAGCAGTAACACCGACTGGTTTGATGCGAAAGTGGATATTGTTTTCGGCGACCAGAAAGTAACTGTGGCCGAAGTAAAAAGAGCATTGGCCAACAAACAACAGTTTGTACAGCTGAACGACGGAACACTCGGCATCCTGCCCGAAGAATGGTTAAAAAAATATTCTTTACTGTTCCGGGTAGGAGAAGGGAAAGCAGACTCATTGAAACTGTCCCGCTATCACCTGAGTGTGGTGGATGAATTATATGAAACAAGAGATGAAGAAGAGCTGATCGTACAATTGGAAGAAAAGTATGAAAACCTGCGCCAGTTTAACAATATAAAAGAAATTGAACCTTCTTATAACCTGAAAATGATACTGCGGCCTTACCAGGTGGCAGGTTATCAATGGCTGAATTACCTGAAAGACATCAGGTGGGGTGGCATACTGGCAGATGATATGGGTCTTGGTAAAACGGTACAGGCCCTTTCCTTCATGGAGTATTACAGAAATGAATATGGGAAATTAAAAGCATTAGTTGTTTGCCCGACCACATTGATATACAACTGGGAGAATGAGATAAAGAAATTCACACCTAAACTTACTTACCGCATTCATCACGGAGGTACAAGAACAAGGATGAAAGAAGAATTAGCAGACCATGATGTAACCATCACTACCTATGGAACTTTACGAAGCGATATCAAACTGCTGATGAGTATTGAATTTGATTATGTGATACTGGATGAATCACAGGCTATCAAAAACCCATCAAGTAAGGTAACAAAAGCTGCGGGACTGCTGAATGCTAAGAACCGACTCTGCATGAGCGGTACGCCACTGCAGAATAATACATTTGACATTTTTGCACAGATGAATTTCCTGAACCCCGGCATGCTGGGAACAATGGAGTTCTTCCGCCAGGAGTTTGCTATACCTATTGATAAATTTGGTGAGCAGGACCGGAAGGAGCATCTTAAAAAAATATTGTACCCGTTTATTTTAAGAAGAACAAAAGAACAGGTGGCGAAAGACTTACCGGAAAAACAGGAGATGATCCTGTTCTGTGAAATGGAAGATGAGCAACGGAATATCTATGATGCCTATCGCAACGATTTCCGCAACCAGATATTGGGGACCATCGAAACACAGGGCATTCAAAAATCACAGTTAACGATCTTGCAAGGCCTTATGAAGTTGCGGCAGATATGTGATTCGCCGGCGATACTGAACGAACAGGAAAAATTTGAGAACCACTCCATCAAATTAGACGAACTGGCAAGAGAGATAACAGAAAATATTGGCGACCACAAAGCATTGATATTTTCTCAGTTTCTCGGAATGCTGGCTTTGATAAGAGCCAAGTTGGATGAGCTGGGAGTGAAGTACGAATACTTTGATGGCAGCACTTCTGCCCCGGACAGGGAGAAAGCCATCCAGAGCTTTCAGAATAATGATGATGTGAGGGTGTTCCTGATTTCACTGAAAGCCGGCGGAGTGGGTCTTAACCTTACCGCTGCTGACTATGTATATATTGTTGACCCCTGGTGGAACCCCGCCGTGGAGCAACAGGCCATTGATCGTACACACCGTATCGGCCAGACCAAAAATATTTTTGCCTACCGGATGATCTGTAAGGACACTATTGAAGACAAGATCCTGCAACTACAGGAAAAGAAGAGGGCCCTGGCCAAAGACATCATCTCTGACGATGCTTCATTTGTGAAGGCATTGACGAGGGAGGATGTGGAGTATTTGTTCAGCTAAGAGTTTTTACTTGTTTTGATAAACTGCCAGGTTGCGGTATTCGGGGCTTTTGAAAACAGGCTTAATTTAATTGTTGAGTTTTTTTTATAACCTTAAAGCCTTTGTTGACGCCGTTCTTTCATCTAAACAAATTAAAGTAAGCTATGAAATCAAAAATAATCCTCTTGTTTTTCGTTTTCGGCAGCACTTTTTTATCCGCCCAGACAATCAATTATGATTCTTTACGCCTTAAATACAACAACCAAACGATTTACCGCTATGGTTCTACTTTTTTAAAAGGAAGCGAACGGCTTGGTTTTAGAGATTTAAGCCGTGAGTTTTCTATGTCTGATCTGGGGCTTGCAGGCTACGAAAAGGCTAAAAAATATAAAACTACTGCTACCATTTTTCGTTTTGTATCGCTGGCGGCAGGTATTGCAGTAGCAGGCGTAGCTGCCAACGGTAATAACAGGGATTTGGCTTGGGGATTGTTGGGTGGACAGATTGTTACTTCTTTTGTAAGTGTTCATTATAATCATCTTAGCAGCGAAAGCCTCGACCGGGCCTTATGGCAACGAAACAAAGACCTTCTATTTCCGACCCGGTAAAAACAGTTCATTAGTTTATTTGATCAGTTTGCTCATTCCCCGGGTAAAATTAACATTCCCCGAAGGTTCTTCTGCTCCTTTACGTCTATTTTCGTACACTTATTTCATTGATTATGAAGAAGATTTTTACCTTATCTGTATTGATTCTCTCCTTATTTACTGTGGCTCAGGCTCAAAAGGCAGATGGAACTATAAAAGGAAAGCTGTTGGATACCGCCTCCAAACAACCCATCAGCGATGCCACTATTTCTGTTTTGAACACTAAAGACTCAGCGCTGGCCACTTTTACCCTGTCTAATAAGCAGGGGGCTTTTGAAATAAAAGGCCTGGAGGCCGGAAACTACCAGCTGGTCATTTCCCATCTTGGGTTTGAAACGTTTAAGAAAACAGTAGCTATAACTGCTACTGAAAAAAGTATAGACCTGGGAAGCCTTGGTATTCCCAAAGAAATAAAAACATTGGAAGGGGTGGTGGTTACCACCGATGCGCCGGTCATTATTAAGAATGATACAATACAATTTAAAGCAGACGCTTTTAAGACAAAACCCAATGCAACAGTAGAAGATCTGTTGAAAAAGATTCCGGGTATGCAGGTGGATAAAGATGGTAATGTAACGGCACAGGGAGAATCAGTGCAAAAAGTATATGTGGATGGAAAAGAATTTTTCGGCAACGACCCAAAGCTAGCAACCAAGAACCTGACAGCAGATATGGTGGAAAGTGTGCAGGTGTTTGATGATATGAGTGAGCAGGCCAAATTCACCAAGGTGGATGATGGAAGTAAAACAAAAGCAGTTAACATCAAGCTGAAAAAAGATAAGAACAAAGGAATCTTCGGAAGGGCCCTTGCGGCTGGTGGATACGGTGATGGCGGCCGTTATGAAGGAAACATAAGTTTCAATAAATTCAATGGCAACCAGCGGTTATCATTTCTTTTCAACGCCAATAATATAAATAAGCAAGGATTTTCTTTTTCTGATATCATCAGCTCAATGGGTGGTTTTAGTGCAATGAGTGGCGGCGGCAACTCTGGTGGGGGTGGATTTAGCGGAAGCGGTGGCGGCGGAATGCAAATGATGAGTACCCGTGGCGGAGGTGGCAGCATGTTTGGTGGTGGTACAGCAACAGGCATCACCAAATCATTATCTGCAGGACTTAACTTCAACAACGAAATAGGAACGAAACTGAAAATAAGCGGTAGTTATTTTCTGTCAAACTCCAATAATGAGCAGCGGCAAAGTACATATCGCCAGACTTTTTTCCCGGACGATTCCATTGCTAACCTGGCAAAAAATTCTTACGCCAATAATAAAAATCAGAATCACCGGTTCAATGTAAGAGTAGAGTATATGATAGACTCCATGCATTCTATTTTGTACACACCATCACTTACTTTGCAACACTCTGAAAATATGAGTGAGGATAGTTCAACCACTATTTCAAAAACACCGTTGCAACAATACCTTGCTTTGTACAGCAAAACAAATTATACCAACGAAAGAGATGGTTTGAATTTGGGTAATAACCTGTTGTTCCGAAAAAAATTCCATCGCACCGGCAGAACCATTACACTCGGCTTTAGTAATACTTACGGTACAAGTGAAAGCAAAGGCTATAATATTTCTCCCATCACTTTTTACAAGCCAGATGGATCTGCACAGGGTAGCAGTAATCAAAATCAACAAAATTTACAGGAAACAGGCACCAATAATAACACCCTTAGCATTTCTTATACTGAGCCGGTCGGTAACAACAAACTTATTGAGTTGAATTATGCTTACACAGACAATAACAGCACATCTGATAAGAATGTATTTAACTATAACACAATTACCGGGAAATATGATATTGTGAACCAGCAGTTGACCAACAGCTTTGAAAACAGTTTTGTCGCAAATCGCTTTGGTGCCAACTTCAGGGTGCAGGAGAAAAAATATAATTACCAGTTAGGAGTTGGCGTACAAAGAGCAACACTGACAAGCGAAAGTTTCAGAGCCCTGACAGGTAAAGACAGTATCACCCGGCAGAGTTACACAAACTTTTTCCCGGTAGCTAATTTTAACTGGACGCCCAGCCGTACCAAAGGTCTTCGCATCAGCTATCGTGGAAGAACCAACCAGCCTTCGGTTACACAATTGCAGGATGTGCTGGATTTCACCAATCCGCTGAATGTAAAAACAGGTAATCCTGCGCTGAACCAGGAGTTTAGCCACAACTTTAACCTGGGCTATAATACTTTCAACATCCTTACTTTTAAATTCCTGGCGGCCAACATCAGTTTCAGTACTACCAAGAACAAGATCGTCAACAGTATTGATACATTGAATAAAGCAGTACAGCTGACCAAGCCGGTGAATCTTGACGGAGCGTTTACAACAACATCCTTTTTTACCATTGGGTTGCCATTTAAAAATCCAAAGCTGAAAGGCTCAAGCCTCAACTTCACAACAATGGCTTTATTTAACCGGGATGTAAGCTTGTTATACAAGCAAAAGAACATCGGTAATACCTGGACCCTTACACAAAGAGCTGGCGCCAACTTCAGCCTGAAGGAAAAATGGGATTTGTCGGCGAATGCAAGCCTGTCGTATTACAATATCAAGTATTCTGTGAATACAGCGCTGAATGAAAGCTATCTTTCGCAAACTTATTCTGCTGATGTTGCCTATACGTTTAAGAAACCTGGCATTATCTTATCAACAGATATTGACTATTATGTAAACTCGGGACGGGCCGATGGTTTTAACCAAAGCATCCCTTTGTGGAATGCAAGCATGAGCAAGCAGTTGTTCAAAAACAAAAATGCAGAGCTAAAGCTTTCTGTAAATGACATCCTGAATCAGAACCAGAGTATAACCCGCAACAATGGTGACAACTATATAGAAGACGTACAAAGTATGGTGTTGAGGCGTTATTTTATGGTGAGCTTCCTGTACAACCTGAATAAAATGGGTGGTAAGAACGGAGCCCAGCAGCAACCCGGTATGCCCCGCTTCATGGAAAGAAATATGCGGAATGTGAGAATGTATTGATATGGTTATACTTTGAGAATAAATATAAAAACGTCCTTCAAGATTGAAGGACGTTTTTGTTTCATTGGCTACGCAGTTTATGCGCAGCAGTATGCTGAGGGTTAGTAAAGACTATTGAAAAATTGCTTATCTGTGTTTTCTGTAGT
Source organism: Chitinophagaceae bacterium (assembly GCA_037045605.1). Taxonomy (GTDB): domain Bacteria; phylum Bacteroidota; class Bacteroidia; order Chitinophagales; family Chitinophagaceae; genus JJ008. The sequence continues at coordinate 277,434 of JBAOHK010000013.1, forward strand.
GGGTATTAGCTACTGCGGCATTACCGGTAATAAAAACAGATAAAACAGATTTTAGCAACCGGAAAGGATTGATCTTCGATTTGTAATAATGGCGGTAAATCTTTGCTGCCTGGTGTGAATGGGTAAGATTTCTGTTTTTCATATAAGATAGTTTACCAAGGGTTAACGAATAAGTAGCAATTAAAAGTATATAATAAAAGTAAAAATTAATAATATTGAGTTCTGTTACTAACCAGTTAAATCCAACTCTGATGACAAAATCCGTAAAATCACTTGTGCTGATTACTATTTATGCTCTCTTTTTCCATTCTTCCAATGGCCAGTTAAGATTGCCGGCCATCAATGGTGTTGGTAGCGATGTAAAGAAAGTAATTGAAGATTATCCCAATCGCTTTATCAACCTGATGGGTGAGGTGCTGAGCGAAAACACCCAATCAACCGATTACCAGTGCAACTTTAATGTGAATGGTGCTGAAGAGGCTTTTATTACCCGGTATTCCGCCAAAAAAGAAATATGCAGCTGGGAAGCATTGATGCTGACCACTGAAAATTTTGAAAAAGCAAAACAAAAATTCAAATCACTCTTTAACCAGCTTAATAACCTTTCGGTTGATATCGGCGGTGCTAAAAACTTTCACCTGAAAGCGAAATATGAAAATCCGGATGAAGCAAAAAAATTTACCAGTATTCTTTTCTCTTTTGAACCATCTAATGAATCGATAAAAAAACTAAAAGTGGAGATATCCATGCAGTACCATGCCCCGATGGAGTGGAAGGTGAAAGTGCTGGTATATGACAAGGAAAGAGAGGATTCAGAAAGGGGAAAAATGGTTGAGGAATAATTTTTTTGTTGCTTCCGGCCCATTCTTTAACCTTGATTAACATTAAACCAAGCCCCTTTAACCCATATTGGCAGCGACTAAGAATATTTTCGTAGCCGAAATGAATCAGCTATGAGAAAAATTTTCCTCCTGTTATTATCGGCTTGTTTTACCAGCACCCTGTTTGCACAGAAGAATGGTGTTGTAAAAGGGATTGCTTTTGACACTATCAGCAAACAACCTGTTTCAGCAGCTACCGTTACTGTGTTGGAAAGAAAGGATTCTTCCCTGGTCACTTTTACGATGACAGGAAATGATGGCCGGTTTGAATTGAAAGGACTGACTAATGGTGAATACCGGCTCATGATCAGTCATGTCAGCTATCACAACAGCAACAAATACTTCAGCATAACTGATGCCAATAAAACAGCTGAACTGGGAAACCTGGTGATGAATGATAAAGCCAAAGTATTGGAAGAAGTGGTGCTGGCTGCCGAAGCTCCGCCGGTTACGCTGATCAATGACACGATACAATATAATGCCGGTTCTTTTAAAGTACAGCCCAACGCCACTGTAGAACAGTTATTGAAAAAATTGCCAGGAGTAAAAGTGGAGAAAGACGGCACCATCAAAGCACAGGGAGAAAAAGTGAACCGGGTATTGGTAGATGGCAAAGAATTTTTTGGCAACGACCCGAAGGTCGCCACCAAAAACCTGCCAGCCGATGCTGTTGATAAAGTACAGGTATATGATAAACAAAGTGACCAGGCACAGCTAACCGGCTTCGAAGATGGTAATTATGAAAAAACCATTAACCTGAAATTGAAGAAAGACAAGAAGAAGGGAATGTTTGGGAAAGTAAATGCAGGCGCAGGAAACAAAGAACGATACGAGGGAAAGTTCAATGTCAATTCGTTTAAAGGGGCAAGACAGTTTTCTGCAATCGGAATGGGCAACAATACGAATACCGATGGTTTTTCTTTTATGGACATCCTCAATTTTACCGGCGAGCTGTCAAGAATGCAGAGAGGTGGTGGTGGAAATATAAATATTACAGTATCGGGGGACGAGGCTGCAGCAATGGGAATCAACTCCGGTGGCCGCAATAATGGGATCAATACAGCATGGGGCGGTGGCCTGAATTACAATAATATCATTGGCAATAAGCTGGATTTCCAGAGCAACTATTTTTATAATCGCTATAACCCCAACCAGGAAAGCCATATCCAGCGGCAATATTTTTTACCTGATTCTTCCTATTTCTATAACCAGAATTCTTTTGCAGATAATCTGAGCAACAGCCACCGATTTAATTTGAATACACTGTACCAGGTTGATTCAATGAATTCCATCCGTATTAATCCGTCATTCAGTTACCAGCAAACCAATAACCGTTCGCAAACTGATTATCAAACCTTGTCCGAAGATAAAGTGCTGACAAATGACGGTTACAGCAATACAACATCAGCTAATGCAGGATATAATTTTCGTAATGACATCATTTGGCGCAAAAAATTTGCCCGTAAAGGAAGAACATTTTCTTTGTCGCTGCAAACAAGCCTGAATGAAAGCAACGGTGATGGCAGCCTTTCTTCTATCAATAATTTTTACAATCCTAACGGGTCATTGCTGAAAAGTGATACACTGAACCAGCAAAGTACTACCAAAGGCGATCTGCGGGGTTATAATGCTAGGGCTGTTTACACGGAACCTGTCTGGAAAAGATCATTGCTGGAGTTTAGTGTAAGCAAGAGCAACACAAAAAGCACTTCAGAGAAACTTACCCATGATTATAATAAAATAAATGGGAAATATGACCAGTTGAACAACACCTTGAGTAACGACTTTGAAAATACTTACGGGTACATCAATACAGGAATCCGCATACGGACACAGAAAAAGAAATACAGCTATGCAATTGGCGCCAACTGGCAGCAGGCGGAACTGGAAGGAAAGATCATTAGCGACACTAAAGATTCGCTGATAAGCAAGACATTCAGAAATATCTTACCTAATGCAAGGTTTCAGTACAACTTCACAAGGTTTAAGAGTCTTTCATTATCGTATAATACCAGCACCAATCAGCCAGGTATGTCTCAGCTGCAACCCGTACCTGACAACAGCAACTCCTTGAATATCCGGGAAGGAAACCCTGATCTGAAACAGGAGTTCAACCATACTGCCCAGATACACCTGAACCTTGTAAGCCCTTACAAGAATAAAAACCTGTTCATGTTTTTAACTGCACAAGCCACGCAGAATAAGATAGTGAACTATGACAGCATTAACAGCCTGGGGGTAAAAAGAACTAAACCGGTGAATGTGAACGGGGTGTATAATATCAATAGTAATATCAGTTACAGCATGCCAGCCCGTTTCCTGAAAGGCAGTGTGGAGATAAGCAGTAACACCGGTGTGTTTAAAACAAAACAATTCATCAATAAGGCGGGGAATGATATTAGAACATTCTCTGTTGGTCCGGAGGTGAGACTTGATATGAACCCAACGGAGAAACTGAACATTGGGATAGGAGCAGGGTTTAATTATAACAAGACAAAATACTCTCTGCAATCTGCTCTGAACGCAAACTACCTTTCTCAGGAGTACAACGCATCATTGGATTGGGAGATGCCAAAGGGCTTTTTCTTTGCTACTGATTTTATGTACATCATCAACAGCCAACGGGCAGCAGGCTTTAATACCAAAGTGCCGTTGTGGAATGCCAGTATCAGCAAACAAATGTTGAAATTCAACCGGGGTGAATTGAAATTTGCTGCCAGGGATTTGCTCAATAAAAATGTTGGTATCAGCCGCAACACCAACAACAACTATATTGAAGATTCAAGGGTGTTGACACTGCGTCAGTTCTTTTTGCTAAGCTTTACATATAGTTTGAGTAAAACCGGATTAAATAATGCCGGAGGAGGGGGTGGAATGAAGATCATTACAAGGTAACCATTAGGCTATTGGCAGTTCAAATCCGAAAGTCGTTCCTTTTCCAAAAACACTTTCTATCCAGATTTTTCCTTCCTGTGCTTCTATAAATTCTTTGCAGATGGCGAGGCCGAGGCCGGTACCTTCTTTGGTACCCGGCACCTGGAAGTAGCGGTCGAAGATTTTATCCTGGTATTGCGGTTCTATTCCTTTTCCAAAATCCTGTACAGAGAATTGCACTTTATTTCCCACTTGCTGAACGCTGATGATGACTTCTGCATTTTCCTTTGAATAGCGGATGGCATTGGTAAGAAAATTATTTAACACCCAGGTTGTTTTATCAGCATCGGCTTTTACAGCAGATATATTCTCAGCTATTTTTTTTTGAATACTAACTTTTTTTTGTTTTGCTGCATTTTGCAAAGAGTCAATGGCTTTATCTATCAAGCCCCAGGGTTGTACAGATTGTAATGTCAGTTGTATTTTGCCGCTTTCCACCTGTGACATATCCAGCAGTTCACTCAGGATGCGCAACAGCCTTTTATTATCTTCCTTCAGATTTTGCACAAGTTCCTTTTGCTCGGCTGTAAGGGTGCCCACCCGTTCATCTTCCAGCAGTTTTAAACTGAAGTCAGAAGACGCAAGCGGTGTTTTTAACTCATGCGATACGGTGGCGATAAAATTTGTTTTGGCCACATCCAGTTCTTTAAACGGGGTGATATTTTTCAATACAATTACATATCCGGCCTTCTGGTCTCCATGATTCAGTTCCACCACTTCTTTAGTAAAATAATTTTCTTTTCCTTCCACCACTATCTTGAAAGGGATATTATTCTGCTCATTAATGAGAAAACGAAACAGGTCATTTCTTTGCTGTACTTTTTCCTGTGACAGGCTGATAATGTCGGATTCTTTCAGGTTGAGTAATTGCAAAGCCTGTTGATTGGCAAACAGCACTATGCCTTTGTTATCTATACCAATGCTTGCATCTTTCAGAGAGTTGATGACCGCTTCAGCCCGTTGCTTTTCGAAAAGTATCTTAGATAAATTACTGTGTTCATATTCATCCAATTTTTCGGCCATGCTGTTAAAAGCATTGGCCAGGTCGCCAAACTCGTCTTTACGGTTCAGATGTACCCGCTGCCCGTAGTTTTTATTGGCAATCGCTTTAATGCCTTCAGTAAGTGATGCGATGGGAGACGCTACCAAAGAAGGAAAGTTGAACAGGAAAGTAAAGCCCATCAGCAAACAAACGGTTAAACAAATAGTGATGATTGTTTTGGCCCGTTGAGCTGAAGCTTGCACAGCCTGGTTCTTATTATCAATAGCTTTCAGGTTTACCTGCATGATGTTGCTGATGTCTTTTCGGATCAACGAAGGCAACGAATCAATATGGCCCTGTTGTTTCAATGAGGTAAAATTTTTCCGCAACGACTCTGTCATTTCTTTTTCTCCCGGTTCTGTAATGTTATCTTCCTGTAGTTGGAGGTTCTTTTCAAAACCTGTAATTGCTTTTGTACTGTCCTTGCTGTTTATTACATCGAGTTCTTTCAGCATATCCCGGGAATAGTTCAGTGTTTCATAGTTGTCTTTTACTATTTCTTTTGAATCTTCTGTAAGGCGGTTGAAATAAAAGAAGCTAACTGCTCCTACCAGGATAAGCAAGGCAAAAAGAAAAAGTCCCCCAAGGGCTATTTTGGTTTTCAGCTTAATAGCCATCAGGATAGTATTATAAGATCAACATCATTTTTTGAAAGTGTTTTCAGTAACTGATTGAAGACGTTGGTGCGAAGTATAACCTGGAACAAATTTAAGTGAGGTTTTCCGATACAAACGGTGGTTATTTCCTTTTCTTCCACTACCTGTATAATGGCTTTAGCCACATTGCTTTCCTTTACCTGTATTACTTCTCCTCCCAGCTCAGTGGCGTTTTTAAAGTTATTGATCAGGTGCCGCTGTGCTGCCAGTGGGATCTTCTCCATAGATTCTTTCGGTGTCTGCACATAGAGTACATACCATTTGCTGTTATAATAAGAGGCCAGCCTTGCCGTTTTGCGGATAATGTTCTGTGCCGCTTCATGGCTGGAGGAGATGCAGGCCAGGAAATGTTCATGCCGCCATGATTTTTCTATGCCTGTTACTTCATGATCCACTTTACGTTCCACCTGCCCGGCCACTTCTTTTAATGCCAGTTCCCGTAGCTGCAGTATCTTCTCAGGTTTGAAAAAATTTTGCAAAGCCTGTTGTACTTTGCTATGATCATAGATCTTCCCTTCTTTCAGCCTTGTTATAAGTTCATCAGCCGTTAAGTCGATATTCACCACTTCATCGGCTATCTGCAGGAGTTTGTCTGGCACCCGTTCGGTCACTTCCACACCTGTAATGTCTTTTACATCTTCATTTATGCTTTCAATGTGCTGAATGTTCACCGCTGTTATTACATCAATACCGGTCTCTAAAATGTCAAGAACATCCTGCCATCTCTTTTCATTTTTACTGCCGGGAATATTGGTGTGAGCCAGTTCATCCACAATCACCACATCTGGTTGTAATAATAAAACAGCCTGCACATCCAGCTCATCCAGTTGCTTCCCTTTATAAAAAACCTGTCTTCTTGGAATCACAGGCAGACCTTCCACCAAGGCCTGGGTTTCCTGCCTGTTATGTGTTTCTATATAACCGATCTTTACATTTACTCCGTTACGCAAAAGGTTGTGAGCTTCCTGCAGCATGCGGTAGCTTTTTCCCACGCCGGCACTCATGCCGATATAGATCTTCAGCTTGCCCTTTTGCGACTGCTGTATCTTCTCTAACCACTTATTTGCTTCACTGTCTGGCATATCAGAAAGAAACGGCGATTGATGAAGTGATGAATGTATTATTATCTGTGATACCCGAAGATTTAGTGAAAATAGCATCCTTGCTGCTCAGGTTCCGCAGTTCCATCCGTAACAGCACATTTTTAAATGGGCTGTGGTCAATATTGACAGAATACCCCGTTGTCTGGAAACCATTCGGTGAACCGGTAGCGATAATAACTCCGTTCTTATCATTATAGTGCTCTACTCTTCCTGCGATAGCCCATTTATTGTTAAAGGCATATTTTAAGATCAGCACCGGTGAGTACCAGGTATTCTTATCATCACTGCCGGGGAATTTTTCTTCTGTGCCAATATCAAATCCTGCGGTTACTCCAAACTTATCGGTGATGTTGAATATGCCATATATATTATGGAAGAAACGGGACAGCCTTACACTGTCGGGTTTGTCTGTGCCGATAAATGTGCTGTAGTTCAACAATACTTTACCTGATGGTTTGTATTGAATTTGTGTACCCCAGCTCATTAATGAATTTCCACTTACCCTGGTAATTCGCTGCCAGCCGTTTAATGCCATGCCACTCAGCAGCCATTTTCCATCATCTGTTGTGTAGGAAATCTTAGCTCCGGCTTCGAAGTAAGGAGAATTATCTGCAAGAATACTTCTTGTAACATTCCAGCAGTCTTTTGAAACGGCACTTTCAAAACCAATATGCGATGGCATGATACCCGCATCTATCCATAAATTTTTCTTTTTACTGATCCTGACACCTGCGTTGGCTTCGAAAATATTTTTGAATACTCCCGGCTCGGCAGCATAATTGGCATTCATATAAGTGCCTGCGGCTAATGCTAAATTAGCCCTGACCCTCTCGGCAGTATAATTTACCTTGATAAAACCGAGATTCAGGTTAAATTCATTGTGCCGGTTATGGCTGTAAATAAAACCCGCCCGATTATTATCAGCCGGCTTATTAAAATCATACTGGTAGTAAGCTTCTCCATAGCCGCTGATGGTCAGCGAACCCGTTGAATCCTGCGCCATCAATTGGGTACTCATCAGCATTGCGGCTCCAAATAAAATCTTTTTCATCTTCATTCAAATTTTGTCTGTTATTTTAAATTATCCAATGCAATATTCAGTTTTAAAACATTTACTACGGAAGGACCCAGGACAGTCTTTTCGATGTGCTGTTCCACCAAAGCTCTCACTTTTTCTTCTGGCAGGTTACGAATGGCAGCGACCCTTTTTACCTGCACATAAGCCGAAGCAGGGGAGATGTGCGGGTCCAGTCCGCTTCCGCTGGCTGTAACAAGGTCAGCAGGGATCTCTTCTTTCTTTACACCCGGATTATGTACAAGAAAACTGTCAATCCTGTCTTTAACTATTTGTAAATAATCAGGATTGGAAGGTCCTTTGTTAGTTCCGGCAGAACCAGCAGCATTATAATCCACTGCAGAGGGCCGGCCCCAGAAGTATTTATCTTCTGTAAATTTCTGGCCAATCTTTTCATAACCCACCACTTTACCATTTACTGAAACGGTTTCACCTTTTCCTCCACCGGGTGTTGCTTTGCCAATACCTGCAATCAGCAGCGGATATAATACTGCACACAGGATGATCATTACCCCTGTCAGCTTTAATGATATTAAAAGATTCTTTTTCATTTCAATTTTTTTAATCAATTACATAAACAAACCAAGTGCAAGGTCAATTAGTTTAATGCCGATGAACGGAACGATGATGCCACCTAATCCATAGAGCAATAAATTCCTTCTCAGCAATGCAGAGGCACCGATGGGCCTGTACTGAACTCCTTTCAATGCCAGCGGTATCAGCATTGGAATAATGAGGGCATTAAAAATAATTGCCGATAGTATAGCTGTTGAGCTATCCAGGTTCATAATATTCAGCGGCTTCAATGCCGGGATGGATACTATGAATAATGCTGGTACGATGGCAAAATATTTTGCTACATCATTGGCGATGGAAAAAGTAGTTAATGTTCCTCTTGTTATCAATAACTGCTTTCCTATTTCCACTACTTCAATCAGTTTGGTGGGATCATTATCCAGGTCCACCATGTTACCGGCTTCTTTTGCAGCTTGTGTTCCACTGTTCATAGCCACACCTACATCTGCCTGTGCAAGGGCCGGAGCATCGTTTGTACCGTCCCCCATCATGGCTACCAGTTTTCCGCTTTGCTGTTCGTTGCGGATATAGTTCATTTTATCTTCCGGTTTGGCTTCGGCAATAAAATCATCCACTCCGGCTTTTTCTGCAATATATTTTGCAGTTAACGGGTTATCACCGGTTACCATTACTGTCTTTACACCCATTTTACGAAGCCTTTCAAAACGTTCCTGTATTCCGGGTTTGATGATATCCTGCAATTCAATAACACCCTGCACCTTATTGTTTACTGCAACAACGAGGGGAGTACCGCCATTTGATGCTATCTGGTTTACCCTTTCTTCGGTTTCTTTTGGAAAGGGGTTACCATTATTATATACGATTTTTTTAATGGCATCAAAAGCACCTTTTCTTATTTTCAGCCCGTCGGGAAGATCCACACCACTGCTTCTTGTTTCTGCAGTGAATTCAATCATCCTGGTATTTGCAGGTAATTGTTTTGCATGAATATTTTTTTCCCCGGCCAGCTCCACAATTGATTTTCCTTCAGGTGTATTATCAGCCAGTGATGCAAATACACAATTGCTTATAAAATCAGTCATGTCAATACCATCAGCCGGCCAGAAGTTGGTTGCCTTCCTGTTACCGATTGTAATGGTTCCTGTTTTATCTAATAACAAAACATCTATATCGCCGGCAGTTTCTACGGCCTTGCCGCTTTTGGCAATTACATTTGCTCTTAATGCCCTGTCCATACCTGCAATACCAATGGCGGATAATAAACCACCAATTGTTGTTGGTATTAAACAAACAAACAAAGAGATGAAAGCAGCAATGGTGATAGGGGTATTGGCATAGTCAGCAAAAGGCTTCAGCGTTACACATACAATTATAAAAATGAGTGTAAAGGCTGCCAGTAAAATTGTTAATGCAATTTCATTTGGTGTTTTTTGTCTTGATGCACCTTCTACCAGGGCAATCATTTTATCTAAAAATGATTCGCCGGGTTCTGTTGTCACCTTCACTTTGATTTTGTCGCTCAGTACTTTGGTACCACCAGTCACAGATGATTTATCACCACCTGATTCACGGATAACAGGAGCCGACTCACCAGTAATGGCAGATTCATCAATAGTAGCAATACCTTCCACGATCTCACCATCCATAGGGATCACATCGCCTGCTTCGCAGATAAAGAAATCGCCTTTACGAAGCTGTGAGGAAGAAACCAGCTTCACCTCGTTTACATACATTTCACCCACGGTAAACACTTTTTTGGCAGGTGTATCCTCCCTTGTACGGCGAAGGCTTTCCGCCTGTGCCTTTCCCCTTGCTTCGGCGATGGCCTCCGCAAAGTTTGCAAAGAGTACAGTGATCAGCAGTATTGCAAAGACAGTAATGTTGTACCACAATGCACCTTGTGAATTATCACCAGTGAATAGTTGATACAAAGTAACCGCCAGCATTACGACTGTGCCAATCTCCACGGTAAACATCACCGGGTTCTTTACCATCAGCCGGGGGTTTAACTTAACAAAAGACTGCTTAACAGCGGTGCCCACCAGGGCCGGTTCAAATAATCGTATCGTACGTTTATGTTTTGCCATTTTATAAGTTCTTAATACAGTGAAAAATATTCAGCCAATGGTCCTAATGCCAGTGCCGGCAAATAAGACAAGGCAGTAACAATAATGATAACAGCCAGTGTCATGGCACCGAAAGTGTAAGAATCGGTACGCAGGGTGCCGGGTGATTCCGGAATGAATTTCTTGTTCGCCAGCAGACCGATTATAGCAATCGGTGCAATTATGGGCAGGAACCTTCCAAGTAATAATACAATACCAGTTGTTACATTCCAGAACACATTATTATCACCCAGTCCTTCAAAACCGCTTCCGTTATTGGCATTGGCAGAAGTGTATTCATACAGCATTTCCGAAAAACCATGATAAGACGGGTTGTTGAGCCAGGAACCGGGTTGTACGGCCCAGCCCATTTCGGGATGATGTGCAACCATGTAGGCTGCCAATGCAGTAAACCCTTTTATCAGAAAGGCAGACAACAAAGTGATCAGCGCTGCAATTTTTACCTCTCTTGCTTCTACTTTATGTCCCATGAATTCAGGGGTTCGTCCCACCATCAATCCTGAAATGAAAACAGCGATAATGATAAAGATGAAATAGTTCAGTAATCCAACTCCCACACCACCATACAATGCATTTATCATCATATCAAGTATCACTACTCCACCGCTCATTGGCGTTAAACTATCATGCATACCATTCACCGAACCATTGGAAGTGGATGTAGTGGCCACACTCCATAAGGCTGTCGCTGCTGCGCCCAGTCTCACTTCTTTTCCTTCCATGCTACCCGTTGTTTGTGCAATGCCGAGGTTATCAATGGCCGGGTTGCCTTTAGTTTCATAATAAATATTGATGGCGCAGAAGATGACAAACAAAAACGTCATCACTCCAAAAATTACGTTGGCCAGTTTTCTCTTATTCAGGTAAAAGCCTAATGCAAATACCAACGCAATCGGGATCAATAAGATTGAAATGGTTTCAACAGCGTTGGTGATATAGTTAGGATTTTCTAACGGATGTGCCGAGTTAACGCCAAACCAACCTCCTCCGTTTGTGCCAAGCTGTTTGATGGCGATCATACCCGCTGCCGGACCTCTTGATACCTGCACACTGTCACCCTGGAGGGTTACAATACTATCCTTACCATCGTAACTGGTGGGTGTTCCATTAAATGCGAGGATCACTGCTACAACGATGGACAATGGAAGCAGAATCCGGGTGATACTTTTTACAAAATAGTTCCAGAAGTTGCCCAGGTTTTGGGTTGTTTTTTCTTTGATCCCGTTGAATAATGCCACCAGCATGGCAATACCGGTTGCCGCACTTACAAACTGCAAAAATGTAATGACGAACAACTGGGTGAAATAAGTAAGCCCTGATTCACCGGAATAGTGTTGCAGGTTGCAGTTCACCAGGAAACTGATAGCGGTATTAAATGCCAGGTCAGGTGTCTGACCGGGATTGCCATCGGGGTTCATGGGTAACTTATCCTGGAAAATAAGTAAAAGCATAGCATATACGAGCCACAGCATGTTAATAGTGAGCATGGCTTTCAGGAACTGTTTCCAGTTCATGCTTTCTTTAGGATTAATACCGCAGACCCGGAAGAAGAAACGTTCCACCGGGTTCATGAAATTGGTAAAGGTCCTTTCTCCGTTAAACACTTTTGCGATGTACTTACCAAGCGGGTAGGCCAGCAGCAGTGTAATAAGAAAAATGAGTATGATACCTAAGATTTCGCTGTTCATCGTTTTAGAATTTTTCAGGTTTGATCAAAACGTAAACGAGATACCCGAATACGAGAATAGATAGAATAAATAATGCAGTCATCATAATAAATAATTTTTTAAAACCCTTTGTCAGGCCCAGGGCCTTAAATTTTTTCGAACCAGTCAATAGATGTAAAGAATAGCCAGAAGCAAATAAGCCCTGCTGTTAAAAGAATAATTATCATCATGTTGTTTGTTTTTATCGAAAAAAATTACCTCACAAATATTAACCTGATAACAGGGCTGTTTCATATGAGAGCAGTTGCCGGTTATCCTGATTGTACTCATGCAGCATCAACGGTTAGTGTAACGACTTGATCAGCAACCCTACCAGCATACCTCCGAAATAAATAATCGGGATGATGATGTGCAGTTTGAGCTTTTTACCAAGTCCCTGCAAAGGGTTTTCCTTCATGGTTTATTGTTTTGCTGAATATGCCAAAGGATGTGCCGGGTAAGTAGCGAAGGGCGGGGCCTTGTGAAAGTCAGGCAGGTAAAGGGTTTTGGTTGATAAGTATTTTGGAGCCGACCTTAACCATATAAAAAACCCTTCCATTTTGGAAGGGTGGGTTTTCAAAATGAAAGGAAATTAAATCAGATGATATTCCTCGATTTTTCTATAAAGGGTCGTCAGGCCGATATTCAATAATCTTGCCGCTTCGGTTTTATTTCCATTCGTATGTTTCAGCACTTTTTGGATATGAGCTTTCTCGACACCAGCCAGGTCGAATGCAGAAAAGGATAGGACCGGTTGCCTGTAATTCAACCGGCAGATTATTGGCGGTCAGTTCATTTCCATCATTTAATATTACTGAACGTTCAATGATATTTTTTAACTCCCGGATATTGCCCGGCCAATGGTAATGCTGAAGGGCTTCGAGATAGTCTTTTTGTAAAACAGGAACCGGTTTGTTTGTTTTGGCGGCAAACAATGCTGCAAAATGATTGACCAGTACCGGGATATCTTTTATTCTTTCCCGGAGAGAAGGCAAAGTAATTTGAAAAACAGATAAGCGATAGAATAAGTCGGAGCGAAAATGACCGGTTTCTATTTCCTTTTGCAGATCCCGGTTGGTGGCGGAAATGATGCGGACATTTACTTTGATCGTTTTCGTATCACCTACTTTTATAAACTCACCGGATTCAAGTACCCGGAGCAGCTTAGCTTGCAGTTCAGCAGGCATTTCACCAATTTCATCTAAGAAAATGGTTCCGCCATTGGCTTCTTCAAACAATCCCTTTTTATCTTTTATGGCTCCGGTAAAGGCTCCGGCTTTATGTCCGAACAATTCACTTTCCAATAATTCTTTACTAAAGGCACTGCAATTAACAGCTATAAATGCTTTGTTGCCCCGGTTACTGTTATGGTGAATGGCCTGTGCAAACACTTCTTTACCTGTTCCGGTCTCTCCGAGTAATAAAACGGCAGCATCGGTGACAGCTACTTTTTTTGCCAGGCTGACAGCTTCTTTTATTTCAACAGAATTGCCGAGAATGCTTTCAAAGGAATATTTCTGGCCTACCTGTTTCTGCAGTTGTTCAAGTTTTTTAGAAAGCTGTACTTTATCAATTGCCCGGTGCAGCAGGGGAATGATCTTATCGTTATCATCACCCTTGGTAATATAATCAAAGGCGCCGTTGCGCATAGCCTGCACACCATCAGCAATATTGCCGTAAGCAGTTAGTAAAATAATTTCAACAGCCTGATGTTTGGTTTTTATATCCTTTACAAAATCAACACCATTTCCATCGGGCAACTTTACATCACAAAGAATAACATCCGGTGTTTCTTTCTCCATCCACTGTAATCCTTCCTTCAATGTTCCGGCCTCTGCCACATCAAACCCCTCGAGGCTGATGATGCGTTTCAGCAGCTGCCGTAGTTTTTCTTCGTCGTCTATAATGAGTATTGAGTTCATTGAAGTGCTAATGAAAAGATTTTCAAAGCTATGCAAATTTGATTTCGTTTGCAGGAATGAGAAATGTTATCGGTAACCCTGCTTTAAAAATTCTTTCCTTTTTGTATTACTTTATTTAGCTTACAGTTATTACCATCGCCTTACCACCATGAAAAGATATGCAGCGGCGGCAGCCATTATTTTCTTTCTTTTTTCTGAAACCATCCATGCCCAGCTACCCCCTGTGCAGCAAAAAGCCATTGTCCTCAAACGGATGATAGAGATGAAACATTATGCGCCCCGGTCTGTGGACGATAGTTTTTCTGTTTCTGTCTTTAAAACCATGCTGGAAGCGGCAGACCACCGCAGGCTGTTGTTTACGGATATTGAATATAAACAACTGTCAGCTTTCAGCACAACCCTTGATGATGAATTGCAGGGAAAAGCATGGAGTTTCTTTGATACGTTTTCGCAGCTTTATAAGAACGCATTGATGAGGGCAGACTCGATTATCAATAAAGCAACGCAAAAGCCGTTTGATTTTTCAACTGCCGAAACGTTGGGCCAATCAAGAAAAAGTGATGTTTTCATTTTTGCTGCCGATGCGCCGGCATTGAGCAGCCGCTGGTCAAGGTACCTGAAGTATGTTGTAATGAATGAGATCTATGATGCGGTATATGCCGACAGTGCAAAAAAGATAACGTTTAAATCCGGGCTGACCACACTGGAAGCAGCCACCCGGGAAAAAATAAAAAAAACAGAACTGAAGGCATTAAAAAGAACTCTTGACTACCCCGCTGGTTTCCAGGGATTGGTCACTGAATTATACCTGAATGCCGTCGCTACCAGTTTCGATCCGCATACCAATTATTTTTCACCACAAGAAAAAGAAGAGTTCCAGGCGGAGCTGAGTACCGAAGCCTATTTCTTCGGGATCGTATTTGAAGAAGATGAAAGCGGAAAAATTTTGGTAGATAAACTTTCTCCCGGCGGCGCTGCCTGGAAGTCGGGTGAAATAAATAACGGGGATGAACTGCTCAGCCTGCATTGGGAAGGAAAAGAAGTGCAGGATATGACCGGCGCTTCGCTGGAAGAAGTGTATGAAGTGCTTGACCAGTCCATACACGACAAGCTGCTCTTTCGTTTTCGTAAAGCCGATGGAACAGTGAGTATGGTTTTTTTAAGAAAGGAAAAATCGGAGAACGATGAGAACATTGTGAAAAGTTTTGTGCTGAAAGGGGAGAAGAAGATCGGCTATATCTTACTGCCGAGTTTTTATGCCGAATGGGAAAATGAAAAGGGTTCCAGCTGCGCCAACGATGTGGCAAAAGAAATATTAAAACTGAAACGGGAAAATATTGAAGGGCTGATACTGGATGTACGGTATAACGGCGGCGGCTCCATTGGTGAAGCAATAGACATGATCGGCATTTTTGTAGATGAGGGTCCGCTGGCAGCAGAAAAAGAAAAGAACGGGAAGCTGATAACATTGAAAGACCCCAACCGGGGAACCATTTACGACGGACCATTAACACTGATGGTGAACGGGCAAAGTGCTTCTGCTTCGGAAATGCTGGCCGCTTCATTGCAGGATTATCACCGGGCGGTGATCATTGGCAGCAATACATACGGCAAGGCAACAGGGCAGGTGATGTTCCCGATGGATACCATTACCAGCAAAACAATTACAGGAAATGAAAAAGGAGATATTGTAAAGATCACTATTGGAAAATTGTACCGGCTCAATGGCGAAACGGCGCAGCTGAAAGGCGTAGCCCCTGATGTAACACTGCCGGATGCTTTTGACGGGCTGGAGATAGGGGAACGGTTTGAAAAATTTGCACTGGTTGCTGATACGGTAAAGAAGAATAATTATTACAGACCGCTGCCGTACCTCCCCGTAAAAGAATTGGCAAGCCGAAGTGCGGCAAGGATCGGTGCAAGTACTGATTTCCAGCTTATCAAAAAAATAGTGGAGGAGCAGCAAAAAATGCGGCAGGCAACAACAAGAACGATACCGCTGAAAGCAGAACTGTTTGAAAAGTGGATGCAGCAGCAGGAACTTGATATGAAGGCGATGAAAGGCGAAGGAAAACCGGGCAGCCAGTTCACCGTGGAGAACCACAGTCCCGATAAACAATTGCTGGCAAACGATCAATATGCAAAAGAAATGAATAATGCCTGGCTGAAAAACCTGGCCGATGATATTTACCTGCAGGAAGCTTTCCAGGTGTTGACAGATTTAATTAATTTACAGAAAGCCCCAAAAACTAACTGACCATGAAGAGAAAACTGTTTTTGATTCCATTGTTTGTATTGTGCTTCTCCTTCCGCCCGGCAGCGCAAACCTATGAGACGGCAGTGCAATACCTTGATTACATCAATAAACAAAGCACCGACCTGTCGGCGAAGTATCTTTTCTATCTCAGCGCAGTGTCGCATGGTAAAAGTGCCAGGAAAGTGGAAAAGAGAAGGGCGGAAGTGGTGAATGCCATTACGGAGACGAGGTATAACATCATGAGCATGCCGCCATGGAAAGGCGATAAGTCATTAAAGGATACAACAGTGGCTTACCTGAAAATATTGTACATCGTTTTTAACGAAGACTATGGCAAAATTGTGAACATGGAAGAAATAGCCGAGCAAAGCTATGATGCGATGGAAGCTTACCTGCTGGCGCAGGAGAAGGCCCAGGAGAAATTAGGTGAAGCTTCGAAGAAACAACATGAGATGCAGAAAGTGTTTGCTGCAAAAAATAATATCAATCTCATAGACGGCGAATCAGAACTGGAAACCAAGTCGAAGATCGTAAATGAAGTGATGGACCATTGCAATGATGCGTACCTTATTTTCTTTAAATGTTACAAACAAGAGGCTTACCTGATGGATGCCCTGACAAATAAAAACCTGGTAAGTATTGAACAGAATATAAACTCCCTGAAAAAATTCGCTGAAGAAGGGCTGGAGAAATTAAAAGACCTGAAAGGCTACAAGGGAGATGCCTCGCTGATAGCAGCCTGCCGTAGTGCACTGAATTTTTACAGGGCGGAAGCCGGGCAGGGAAATGTGATGACGGATTATTTTTTGAAGGAAGAAGATTTCAACAAGATCAAAAAACAATTTGATGCAAAGCCACCCGGTAAAAGAACACAGCAGGACGTTGACAATTTCAATAAGGCGGTGAATGATATTAACAGCGCCTTGAAAACATACAACGCTGTTAATGCCGACCTGAACAAACAACGGTCTTCCATGCTGAATGACTGGAACAAGACCTACAGCAAGTATATGGATGAATATATGCCGAAGCAGCAGCGGCAGTAATGGTTCGGCTTTGGCGTGGCAGTATTTGAAAATCCTAAGCCTGTATCAAATTGATTTTTGTTCAGCCAAACTGTAAATAAGCTCAAAATTTGTTTGGTTTTTGCACGGTTCATATTAACTGCTGGCCTTGCGCTAGGGTCACCTGCCCGGGACGTCCACAGAACCTGTCACCCCTGTACTTTTCTTTATATATTTCTGCTGAGAAGAATCAACAATATTATCAGTCGTCCTAAAAACTGCACTATCCATTTGTGTCAGCTCATATTGATGATGGCTTTCATCGAATACAAATTGTCTGCTCTTCTTTCCATAAATCTTTGACGTTTCATAAATTCTATCAGGGAAAAAACTGTAGTAGAATTGTATGTTGCTGCTATCCACCCTCACATAGTGCATGGTCCGGATTGATTTTGGATCTGGATTTTTGTCTGCAAAATGCCTGATTCGCATGTTTGGATCTCTGTTATCATACACAAGTTTTGATACAGTACCGCAAGACCCAAAGAGAATCATGACACAAGCAACTATTGAAAAATTCATTGCCCTCATAAGGGATACTAATTTAAATCGTCACAGGCTTTCGACAAGCCTTTTGTTGGCGGTAATGCTTATTGTTTTAACGTTGCATAGGCAGATCAGAATTATAGCAGTCCCGAAAGAGTTTCCATTCCCCATCTTCCATTTTCCAGAGAACTATGTATTTTCCTTTGTCTAATTGTTTGCCATTTTTATCAATAAATGTGAATTCTCCTTCCTCTGACAGCATCTTTGAGTCACCCCACAAACCAGTTGTAACTAATCCTAATTTATTGGCACCGGCATTCATTACTATTGAATAGTGAGTTTGAATCGCTTTTCTTCCAGTGAAAGCAGGTTCATTAGGTTCCATTGACTTTCCGTCAGAAGTAAACATATTTGCCAAACCGATTGAGTCGCTTTTGTTGAAGAGATCAACGAATTCAAGATTTGCTTTGTCAATTTCTTTTCTGGCTGTATCTATATTAAAAACTTTACTTTCTTTTTCAGTTGTCGTATTAGATTTTTCAGCATTATTACAACTTGTAATAGCTAATATGCTAAAAGAACTAAGCAGGTGAATAATAAATATTCTTGTCATAATTCAGCTTTTAAGGTTTGATTAATAAGCTCTTTTGACAGCATTTCAGTCAACGGCCAGGGCTTTCTGCTGTGCTGATATTCTGTGATTCGTCAGCCCGGAACCGAAGCTGAGTAAAGTTAATGCAGTTGATGTTATATTCTGTTGCTGAGCTTTATTCGTCGAGCCCGAACCATAGCTTGGATTTGCAATTTGTTGATGTTTGCTGGTCATGCCCAACTTGCATAAAACCCAATGTTGCCTGCAGTTTATTTGCTTAATGCATAACTGTCTTCAAATTCAATGTCACGATAATAGTCCGGTAAGTTCACCGTTGTTTTAGTTGTCGCAAGTATTTTCAGACTTCCATCTTTTACTATGCTTTTTATTGTCCGGTAAACGATTTCTTTTTTAGGCTTTTATTTTGTACAAATTACAATTCCGAATCCAGGAGCATTAAGTTTTTTTAATTGAGTGTTTTTGAAACCAGCTTTTTTAGCGAATGTGTCCGCTTCAATACGGGTATAGGTTTTGCCACCGGCCTGATGTAACAGATTTAAAGCCATATATGCAGTTGTCGCTTTTGAAAGTTGTGAGTTGCCGCCAATCCCTTTAATCTGGTCGAGAATTATGTATTTACCGTCATTGTTTAATGAGTTGAATACCTTGTTTGCAAGTTCTTCATTTTCTGTAGGGTTAAGCCCATGAATAACATTAAAAGCAAGTATGATGTCATTGCCCTTCGGCAATTCATCTTTCATAAAGTCAGAAGCAACAAATGAAACATTACTTGCTGCATGGTGTTTAGCTACACATTCGTCAGTGTATTTTTTTACAGGTGGTAAATCAATTACCGAAGATTTTAACTGAGGGTGTTTTCTACAAAGTTCAATGCTGTAAAGTCCGTGTGAGCCGCCTAAGTCAAGCATTTTTGTGTCTGTTTTGGCAACTGAGATTTTTTTACAAACTTCTTTTACATTCGTTTTGGATATGTCAATCATGGCTCTTGAAAAAAGCTCCCACTCATATTCAGTCATTTCCTCAAGCATATTTGAATGTGGCCTTTTACCAAGCTTTATGGTTTCATCTATTGTTATATAACCTTTATAGAGGTAGTCGCAGAAAAGTATAAAGTAACGGAAGTTGTCTTGCGATTGAGGAGAAAGACTCTTAAAGCCTCTTTTGGTAAAAGCATAGTTTTTCCCGTTCTTCTTAACGTATCCCAGGGCATCCAGGCAATCAAGTATGATTTCGCAACCTATTGCACTCACATTAGCTTTTGCAGCAATGGCGTTTACATTCTGGTTATCCATAGATAGGGCATCAGCTATTTTCAGTTTTACAGAACAACCTAAAGCAAAACCAAGCCCAACAGATGATGATGCATCTGCAAATGGATGTGGAATAATATCGTTTGCCAGCAAGATTTTTTCAATGAGAGAGAACTTATAAATCATGACCTTTTGTTTTTCAGGCAAAGGTCAATGACCCTTATCTGAAAAAATTGTATCAGACGGACATTTTGTCTAAAAGAATAAATGACCGGGTAATCCACTCATATTTTTACGGTATTCGCCGGGTGTCAGTCCGGTAAATGCTTTGAATTCCCTGATAAAATGTGGCTGGTCATAATAATCACTCAGGTAAGCAACCTCTGTAAGCGATTTTTTAGTATCGTGAAGTTGCAGTAACGATTTGAGGTATTTTCGATACAATATAAAATCTTCTGTATTCATTCCAAGATAATCATTGGATAGTCTTCTGAGATGCCTGTCCGACAGGTTGTATGCTTTGCTGATAGATTTTACGGATTGCTTCTCTATATCAGCATTGTAATAAAGGTCAAATATCATGGACTTATCAGATTGTCTGTTGTTACACTCAATTTTTTCTTTGAACCATTTAAGAATTAAGGCAACCCGTCTTTCGAAATGCACAACAGATGCCAGTTCATCAAATAAATTTTCAAGAGAATTGCAAAGGGCAAAGCCGTCAAGTACCTGATTTGTAAATTCTTTGTTCGGTATTCCAAACAAATATTTTAATGCGAATGGGTGTAATTGAATACCTATAAAGAGCTGCGATTCATTTTTTATTAAGCAATGAGGTATCGTATTAAGCCCATTAATTATGCACCGGTACAAATTAACAGAAGCGTTTTCTGAATCATTAAAGCGAAGTGTTTTCTCACTCAGGTTGAAAATTATCTCAGCCGTTCCTTTTGGAAGAATGATTTCCTTTTCTACTCCACAATCTGACTTATTGATTTGCCAAATGTATCTTATCAGACTGTTATCAGCACCGGAATCGGGATAAAATATATTTGTTGTCTGTTGCATTGTTGTGATGCGTCGTAATTTACAGGTTGGGTTATTAATCAAAATATTTTTTATACATTGGTCTGTAACCAAACAAATAAGCAAACGGCGTCAAAAATACGAATACAATTTTCTGAATTGCGAAAGGGGGTTTAGAAAGACGGAACACGCCTGAATATTTATTTGCCATCAAGGCAACTTGCAAAATGTCAGGCATCCCTTCTTTATTTGTTTTACCGTCAATTGCAAGTCCAGTTGCTGTTTCTAAAAAATTATCTGTGTTCATTGCTGGCTTAACTTTCCAATTTACTATCGTTATACCATCTGTATTGTTCCACATAGCATGAACTTTGTTTACTGGTATGTGTAGCATATCGCCTTGCTTTAAAATTTTAAGTTGCCCGTCAATACGCACTGTCAGTTCTCCCGACAAGATAGTAAAGTCCTCAACCTGGAATGGGTGATAATGTGCCGCAGGTTCTTTTGAATGGGAGTTGTAAGTCGCCTCCATTTCCAGGAGTCTGCCGTCAGTGTCCTTTGCGGTCTGCAGAAATTTAATGTCCTGTCCAGTTTTTGGATTGCTGATTAATTTGTTCTTAAAAGCCATTTTTCAATGTGCCAGTTTATGGTGCAGAGTTAATTTTATCTATTCGGTTTTTGTTGTCAGATTCAGGTTTGCAGTGTCGCCATACCCTTGCCGCTAACGGTCAGGGCTTTCTGCTGTGCTGGTATTCTGTGATCCTTCAGCCCGAACTGTTGCTGAATAAAGTTACTGAAGTTGAGAATATGTTATGCAGCCCATCTGTGTTACGGAAAGCTGGGGCTGCAGCTGATGGTTGTTATGTCGATCAGGTTATATTCGTAAAGCCAGCATAGTAGAAAACCCCATGTTAGCGGTAGTTGTCAATAATTTCTTTTGTTACCATTATGGCATACTTCTTTGCAGTGTCATTAAAGTCTTGCAGAAATGCTATTTTGTTTATTACAAATGAGATATCGTCCCCATTATAGGTTAAGTTATGCTGCACAATTTTGGAAAAACCTTTAACCTGAATTGGATTTTTTATATTTTTCTTACAATTAAGTTTGTTTTCATTATGAACTATTGCATTTCTAATACTCCTAAACTCGTTTATGTCAATCCATGCTTGCTCAGTGACAGCGGCTGAGGAAATTTTGAGAACTAGATTCAGATATTTTCTTGTTGTTCCAATTATGCCATCACCTTTAATATCAGAAATTTTTATCGAACTAATCTGGAGCTCTTCACATATCCGTCCTAAAGCTGAAAAGTACTGTTCAAATAATGAATATGAGTTAATAAAGATAGAGTTGAAAAATAAGTAGTCAAATTGATGCTCATAAAGGATCTGGTTTTTAAAAACATCTTTATGTTCATTGTATAAGCTTTCAAAATGATTGACATTAAAACTATCTTTTATTAATTCCTTTATTGTGTCATTTAGATGTTGAAGTTTCCGTGCTTTGACATCAATTGCGTCTTTAGTCAACAATAAGAGTGCCTCAGAATTTGAGATAAAGTCACTCAGGTTATTAATGATTGCTGTTGTTTGATTGTCGTGCATAGCTTCCAATAAATTGTCGCTAACCACTGTTAGAGGTAGCTTTCCGGAGTAAATGATCAATTGGTTAGTCCAAAATCGGTAATGATCTGTTCAGTCTCATCTTTTTTAACGTATGCTATATTAATAGCGAGCTTTGGTAGTCTGCCTTGGTGAATTTCGGTTTCTCTTTTAATAATGTCGGGAAGCAACATGATAATTTGTTTTGAATAGAAATTACTTGAATCCCTATTATCCTTAGCAAGTCGAATATAGTCTTCTTTGGAAAAAGAATTTTTGAAGAGTGAAATACCAGAAAATGAGTTTGCCTTCTCATAGAGGTTGCCGACTTGACTTTTTAAGTTTACTTGAAAAATAGAATCGAAAAATACATCGTACTTAAATAGGGGAGCAATTGTACCAAATTCGTCCTCTTCAGTATTGTTAGAGATGGTAAGCATAAGATATTGGCCAGTGGGAATTTTATCAAATTTATAGTCACCTCTTACGTCAGCTTTAGTTGAAAATTTAATTGTTCTGTCTGAAAAATTGTAAAGCTTTATTTCGCTACCCGCATCGGGTCTGTTGCCAAGATAGTCGTTGTATTTCCAAAAGACATTTCCAGTTACAGATCCATATTCAACTTTTTTGTTAGTATTACAAGACAATAAAAATAAAGCAGATAAAAGGCAGATTGGTGTTCGCACGGTTAGAATTTGTCTTTTGAGGTGTGAATTGAATAGCTCCATAATCTAATCAGAGTGTTTCAAATAAATTACCGCTAACGACCCGGGTGTTTGCGAAGTGGCAAGGAAAAACCCAGGCAGTTTCTATAAAGATAAAAGTTTTTTTGCGGGGTTTTTCATTGGCACGGGAGCAATCACACTATTTCACTTGCCATTGCGCAAACACCAATGTTGGACGAAGTTTGCCATGCAGGAGAAACTAAGATTAACAGGTTACCTACGGCAAGTGAAAGAGGGTGAAACCCGGGTCGTTGGACAAAATTTAGGAACGACAGCTTTTGCAAAAAGCGAAGTTCCGTGTGTGCGGCTCTTGTGCATGGCAAATTTTGTCCAACGGTAGGGCTTTCTGCTGCCCTATTCAAAAGATGATTTATGAGTAAAAGTTCAAAACATATTGTCAAGACGAACAGCGAACCGTCAGTTGGGGGTAGCAGAAAACCCATTGTTATCGGTTCGGGCGGCAAAGTAAAAGAAAGGTGTAAAAAGATGATAATGTGGTCAGCAATATATCAGGGAGGGCATAGAAAGCAATGTAGCCGATATGCAGTTAAAGATGGTTATTGCAATGTTCATCATCCAGAAGAAGAAAAGAAGCGTGGCGATATAAAAGCACAGCGTATTCCAGTCAGGTTATGGGGCTTGTTAAAGGAACGAAAGTAGCCTGACCGATAACGGGCAGGGCTTGGCGTTGTTGGGGGATTTGAAAAACGTCCGCCCGGAATGCTGATGCCCAATTGAAAAACTGATGTATGAAGATAACAACTAAAAGCCAAATAGATATTCGTCCAGCCCGAACAAAAGATGCCATGTTGCTGAAGATGAAGATAACAAGGTCATGCCCCAATAACGCCAAACCCAATGTTACCTGCTGGCCTTTGTCACCCGCTATTATTAACTGTCAAAAATAAATTATTTTGTTACGATTAAAATGTTTTCGTGCAAATCATATTTATGGCTAGTGCTAACTTTGTTTTGCCATAATTCGATCTCAGCTTTTTTAAAACCTGCTTTAATCGCAACTTCGCCAAGGATTTCTGCTGTCTTTATGTGTGTCATTTTGAAAGCATGTGAGTCGCTTACAAGTAATGAGTATTTACCACCATCTTTTAATACTTTAAGAGCAGTTTTGAAATTATTGTACATTCCTCCAAAATACTCCCAAACCAATTTTGTATATAATTTTTCAAAGCCACTAGTTGCACCATCATGCTTTAGGCGTTCCTCGATTAATTGAGTAATTGCATTTATTGAAGAAAGTTCGCTAACATTTTCTCTTTCTTTATCTTCTTTATAAATGTTTGTTGTCGAACCTCTGAGCATTCTTTTCTTAATAGTCCTGAATTCATCTTTTGAAATTGCATAATTCATAAATATCAATTCCAATCGAGTGTGCTTTGTATATTCATGGTCACCCGGATATGGTGGTGACGTAATCATAAAATCTATTGAGTTTTCAGAAAACACTTCGTCTAATTTTCTTGCGTCGCCATGATAAACATCAGAAGGTGTTTCTTTATTATTTATTTGATTTTGTATGTCCAAAATCATTCTGTCTGCCTTGTTCTTAAAATGCTTCAAAACATCAACATCTTCTTTTGGCTTGTTAACTCCAAATCCTGGGCCGTACTTTACATTGGAAACAGGAACAATTATGGAAGATAGAGTTAAGAGGAAAAAATCTCTGTTGTAATTAGGAATTAAATCATTGATTATATCTTTTAAAATAACAAGTTTAACTAAGGGTTTTGCTGAAATGTACCTTGGGTCTAAAAGTGCAGTTCTGCTTTCTTCAGCGATTGTTTTGTAATTTTTCGTTTTAACTACTTTTTCAAATTGTAGTTGATTTGTTGTTTCAGTTTCTTCAAAGTCTATTTCACTTGTGTAATTTAAAAATGCTTCAATAATTGCTTTTTTGTTTTTTTCTAATTCTTTGGCATCTAAATTCCAGTTTAGTTTAGTTTTGGCAACATCAATGAAATAATCATTCGCATCTACTCCAAATGAAGTTATCCCATTTTGTTTGCATGTTATTAAAGTAGTACCAGTACCCATGAATGGGTCTACAACAATTTTGTCTGTTGAGATTTTAAACTTCTTAATTAAGTATTCTGGAAATTCCGGTGAATACCCTAATACAAAGTTGTACCAGTTGTGAAACGGGAAATTATTAGCTGAAGTTGATTTCCCATTATGGGTATCAATTATCGGAGTACGTATTGTTTGAGCAAGCTCAACACAAACTTTACAAAAAGTTCTCGTAGGGGGGTTGTACTTAAATGCCATAGTCACTTATTTCGGACAAAAATAATAAATTAGCTCCATGCTGCAATAGCAGGGTTGAAAAAAACTTTATGAAATTTATCCACTTCAATTAAGGGGTTGTTGTTGGTAAGTGTTTGTATTGATTTAAATTCTGCGATTAAAATTCCATTCTTGACCATTTTGACTGCTAATGGTGTTATCACAATATCTCTATTTGAATATTTTGGTACGATAACTTGTAATGCACCTTGAATTTGTTCCAAATTAATATCATCTCCGGTGGTCAGTGCTTTAGCTTCAACAGGGAATAGTTGAATATGATTTTTTTCATTACTGAAGTAAAATCCGTCTATTTCATTCGGCTGCCATTTCAAAGGGTTTTGAACTCGAATAATAGTGTTACTCTTTTTATGAAATAACTTAGAAAATACATCACAATAATCTATTACAGAAAATAATGCACCTTCATCACTTCTTATAAATTCAAGTATGCCATCAGGAATACCTTTTGAAGAAATTTCAGTTACTTCATCGTATTCGTCAGGCCATTCAAGCCAAGAATTAATTTCATTCCCTACACCCATAAAAACAAATTCGCCTGCATAGCTTTTGCCTTCTGGGTTGATTCCGGTTTTTTTCCTTAAGTCATATCCAAGACAAAAAATAGATGGTGGAAGCCGAGAACCTATTGATCGTTTTTTTCTAACTAAATCTAAAATTGTATTTGAAATTGAGGCTGGCTCACTAATCCCTAGAGCCCTATATCCTTCAGAAATATCTTCAAGTGTAAATGCTATTACCTCAAGATCTGTATCTCCATTGGGATTTTTCTTGAAAAATATATATTCAAGCATTGGATGTTTCTTCGAAGAATATTCCCTTCCGTTAATAATTGGCATGATCTATTTGGTTGAAAAGTCTTTAAGTTTAATGATGTCATTTATTTCAATTTTAAGGAAGGAGCAAATTTTTAAGATATTTAGAAGAGAAATGTTTCTTTTCCCTGTCTCAACCTCTGTGTAATACGATCTGCTAAAGCCTGCTTCATACGCTACCTGTTCTTGGGATAGTTCTGCTTTCTCTCTTATTTTTCTAAGATTTTCTCCAAATTTTTGAAGAATTAGCGAATCTTGATCGTCACGGTGGATAGTTACCTTTTTTGATTTGGTCATCAAGTAAAGGTCATACAACTGTCACTCATACACAACCCGATATAAGTGACATAGTTATTTGGTATGTTTGGGGAAATTAAAAAGCCGAGATAACTTGGGAAGGCTCAATATAGGTATGCTGTCGATAGGCTTGCAGGTAACGTTTTGCGGCTTTGCGAAGGCGGGGCATTTCAGCACTACCGTTCGTTTGAAAAACCGCACTCCAATTATACGAAAAAACTGTCAATCGAAGCACTGCACCCCCGCTTTTGCAAAACCGCTGTTACCGGTAGTGGTTCTCTTCAGTCGAGTTGGTTTGTTGTCATGTTTGCACTGTCTAAGGGTTGCCCCGTGCGGTTGCTTGGTAGCTCTTTTGCATTTTTTTGTTTGGCTTTGTGTGTCTGAAAAATGCAAATGTGCTACCAAATGCGTGGGTTTAAACAGAGATAATTTTCTGTCCTTGCTCGTTAATTATTATTTTGTTTTTGTCAAACTGTGTTACTAAGGCAAAACCATTGTAAAATGGCTCAACGGCTAAAAATCTATGTCTGTAAATTTCATTTCCTTCCTTGTCAATATGAAACCAGCCGTTTTTGTCCATAGCGGTTGCAAAGTTTTTGTGAAAAATGCCAAGGTCAAAATATACTTTGTCGTTTAGGAATTTGCCTTTAACGTCTATGTGTCGGTAAAGACCGTTAGTTGTCTTTACACAAGCATAGCCGTCTTTGAAGTCGCCACAGTAAATAAAACTGTCGCTATAAATTTTCTTGCCGTCAAGGTCAATATGAAAATAGTTGTTGCCGTCCCTAACTGTGCAAAGGTTTTCCTGAAAGTTTCCTGTCCACGAATATGAATTTGAATAAGCTCTTTCGCCCTTGTCTGTCAAATGAAACCATTTGTCGGCTTGCACAACTGCTGCTCTGTTGCAATAGAAACCAAAAGTCCTTGTAAACCTGTCTGCATAA
The DNA here is from genome assembly GCA_037045605.1 of Chitinophagaceae bacterium. GTDB lineage: Bacteria > Bacteroidota > Bacteroidia > Chitinophagales > Chitinophagaceae > JJ008. The sequence continues at coordinate 304,819 of JBAOHK010000013.1, forward strand.
AGTTGATTGCCTGAATGGTCAATGTGATAAGAACCGCTTTTGTCTTTCACTGGTGCAAGTCCTGGTGAGTGAAATTTTAAAACTTCAATAAACTGTCTTCTGAAAATTTGTTTTCCGTTATAAAGAAAGTGGGTGTTGTCTGCCGATACTTTTATTTCTTGCCAGTTCATTTTTTGAAAATTAAAATTGTTTGTAAATCATTTAGTTTTACTTCACCTTGAAAACCAAAGTTTGCGTTTTGAGCAAGTGAAATATATTCTTGGGTTGTTCTTTCATAGCTTTCGCAAATAGCAGTCATATTGAGTGAAAGCAACGATAAATCAGCACTGATTTTGTCTGCACAGTTTTCAATTACATATAATGCTCCATTGTTCTGCAATGCTTCAAAACAATTTTGTAGAATAAGATTTGTTTTTTTATCATTCCAGTCGTGAAGAACCCTTGAAAGAATTATTGCTTCCGATTTGTTTGGAATTTTATCAAAGAAACTTCCGCTTATTCTCTTGATGTTTGGAACGGTTACATTTTCAACGACTTTTTCCAAGTCAAACAAAACGCAATCTAAGTTTGGATATTTCTTTTTGATGTTTTCTAAAACTGCTCCGTAACCACCGCCAACGTCCATTACAGATTTGTGTTTGCTAAAATCAATCACATCAGGCAAAGTTTTGTAATCGTCTTTTGCATATTGATACATTGCTTTGTGGTAAGCGTTAAGTTTTTCAGGGTTGTCGTTTAGAAAATCAAAAAATGGTTTCTTGTAAATTTCTTCAAATGAACTATTTCCTGTCTTAATTGAAATATCCAAATTCTGCCAAGCGTTCAAATGTTCTCCACTCCAATTCATACAAGCGTATTTCAAGCTTTCAGGATTGTTTTCAATGAGAAACTCCGACAAAGAATTAACCTTGAATAATTCGGCATTTTTACCCAAGAAATTTGCATTATGCAAAGCATTTAGCAACAACAATAATTTTTCCTCATTCAACGAAAGTTTCTCAGCTAATTGCTTTGCTGATTTTTCTTCCAGTAAGTTATCAAACAAATTGAGTTTACAAGCTGTGCTAACAGCCATATATGTCCAATGTTCCGTAAAGAAGGATTTAAGTTTATTCTTCATAATGCCCATTTTTCAAGGTTAGTCCCGATAAATATTTAACCCAATTATCTTTAGTGTAAATTGTTTTATTGATGCTGTAATGATAAAATGCAATCAACATATCGTGGGAAACAAAAAGTGTCAAGCCGTTGTCATTCGTGTTTTCTGTAAGAAAATTGGTAAGAGAATTTCTTATTTCTTCAATTCTTGGCACACCAGGTATTTCCACACCTTGCATAAAATGGTCATACATTTTTAAACCTCCGTGCTGCAAATAATATTCTCCTGCAATTTTTTCATCAGCAATATGTAGTCCGGGTGCACCTAATGCAGTTGTTTCAATTATTTCTACTGGACTTCCATAACCTTTGGTAATAAATTCTGCCGTTTGAATACAACGTCCAATAGGACTTGTAAAAATTTTGTTTAGTTTTCTTTCTGATAAACTTTCGCCAAAACTTTTTGCGTTTTGTTTTCCTTTTTCATTCAGTAGAACTTCGTTTCCAAATGAACCGTCAGGAATAGCATCCCTATCTCCGTGTCTAATAAGCAATGACAATCTATGTTCATCACTATTATGTTTTAAAATTTCTTGTTTCATATTTATTTCGGTTTACGCATATTGCAGGTTTTACATAATTCTATTTTCTTGTAGTTCTTCACTAAGTTTTGATAATTATTGCTTTGCAACACTTCTTCAATGCTTGTATTTTCTATGTTGCCAAAATCACCAAGTGTATTTCGCTGCTCGTCTGGAGCACAACAAGGCGAAATTTTTCCTGTAGCAGAAACCCAAAGTTCCTTCTCTAAGAATGGACATTCGTAGCTCTCTGGAATTTCTTTGTTTTCGTTTTTCTGCAACGGAATAATGTTTTCCAAAATCACTTTGTCGTCATTAGGTTTGAGAAATTTCTCTTGAGCTTCGAGGGCTTCTTTTACATACTCGTTCCACTTGGCAATGCTTTCAGGCGTTGCTTTCATTGACAAATGTTTTATTTCATCAAAATGTGCCCAAAGTTGATGTCCTTTTACTCTGTCAACTCCAAGTTGTGCAGCCAATTTCACGATGTCTGCCAATTCGTGCATATTGTTTTGCATAAAGGTTAGCTGAAAGGTTACTCGGCAGTAATAACCAGTATTTGTAAAATGTTCATCACGAATACGGATAAACTCTTTCACATTTGATACTGCTTGTTCAAAGTCAATTCCTTTCATTACTTTTTGCGAAGTTTCGGCTGTAGCTCCGTTCCAACTTATTTTTACATCCGTTGTAATTGGAACAATCAGTTTCGCCCACTCGGTAACGGATTTCTCTGTTGTTTTTGGGAATGTTCCGTTGGTTGTCAAATTCATTTTGATGTTGTATTTGTAACACAAATCAATGAAGTGGGCAAAATGCTTGTAGATTAAAGGTTCGCCCATTGTGGACGGTATCATTTCCGTAACACCGATTTTTTTCGCTTGCTCAAAAATGGGTTCTAACCATTCTTTGGGCATTCTGCGATGTTTACCGCCTAATTTCTCTTTGATATAAGTTGAAAACGGGCTGTGTTCTTCGCACATTGTGCAACTCAAATTACAATCTTCAGGATTTGTGTCAAGCGTAACACGCCAAAGTTTGTAAATGAATTTGCTGTATATCTTTTCTAAATCTTTGCAATGGTCTTGAATATTTGGAACGCTGCCATCAGGAGAATACAAATAACCTTTTTCTCCTAATGTTTTCATTTTATCTGGATTTGAAACAGCAAATATCATCTGCTCTGCCAACGAATTTATATTGCGATGTTCAAACAAAAGTCCGTTTACATTGTGCTGAACATATTCTTTCATTCCGCCAAAGTTGGCTGTAATTACAGGAACTTTACACGATTGTGCTTCGTGAATAACAAGGGGTGAATTTTCGCCCCAAATGCTCGGAACTACAATACAATCAACATTTGAAAAAACATCATTCGCCAAATTGTGATTGATGTATTCACCTGCGAACTCAATTTTATTTTTTGAATTGCTGGCAAGCAACTTTAATGCTTTTGTGCTTTGTCCGTTTTCTCTGCCGTAAATTTTCAGTGATGCGGGTTCGTCAATTTGTTTGAATGCTTCAATCAAATCGTTCACACCTTTTGCGGGGATAAGAGTTCCAATGTATCCAAAAGTGAAATTTGTTTTTTCCTTTGATTTTGTTGTTTGCGTTAAATACTCTGTTGGGAAACCATAATCAAGGTAAGCGATTTTATTTTCAGGAACAAAAAATTCATTAATAAATCTGTTTCGTAAATATTGCGATGGGGCAATGAATAAATTTACTTTGTTGATGATTGCTTTTGTTTCAATCATTCTTTGATGTATCCAACTGCTCCAATTTTCAATATCTGCGTTTTCGTTTTCTTCTCGTCCGCTGAAATAAACTTTGTAGCAATCAGTCGCACATTTTTTGTCGTCTTGCTTTTCACAAAGTTGAAAGTTGTTGGCTTTGCCAATGCTTCGTGTTAAGGAATTGTCCTCTTGGACACATTAACCAAAAGTCGTGAAGCGTGTAAATAATTGGGATGTTGAGTTTGTTCAGTTCGTCAATTAAACCAGTTGAAAGATGATTTACGTGTCCGATATGTGCGATGTCGGGTTTGATTTGCTTCACTAACTCCGAAAAGTTGTCGTCCATCTGTTTGTGTCGATAACCGTCCTTGCCTTGTGGATTATTTACGAAATAGAAATCAAGATTATCTGTTTTGTTTTCGTGTCGTATTGTAAAGTCGGGTGAGTAGGGATTTTCCTCTCTTGTGAAAACAGATACTTTATGCTTTTTGGAAAGTTCGTTGCAAATAGATTGACTATAAACTTCTGAACCAGCATTGTAGTTGAGTGGGTAGCCGTGAATGATTTTAAGGATGTGCATTTTATTTGATTTATTAAGTTGTAACAATTAGATGTAAAGCATTTGAAAGTGAGCACCCTTTTCTTTTTTGAATAAATAGTTCGGGTGGTCGCACCAGTAGCCAGTAAGGATTAGATTTCTTTTCACAATTAAGACGAGGCAAGTTTCTTCGTCTTTAGCTAAACCTTTCTTTTTTAAGAATGATGGCAATACAAGAACAACATCCTTTTCACACTTGGTGCATTCTACATACGGTAGTATTTTGTAAAGCATTTGGTCGTCAATGCTTCTGTCCCATTGGCTGAATAAGAAGTGGTCAGTTTTTCTGAACTCTAAAATTTGTTTGGTCATTTTCTTTTGATTTTGAATGAGTATAGTCGAAAGCTATGCCAAACCGTTTCAAATTTCTTAAAGAGTTGATATACAAGCGATAAAGAAATTTATGAAAGAAACATATAATACCTACAGGAAATAAAATACCTTTGTGGAATGAAAGACATTTACATTTCTTGGCACTACACAACTCACGGGGTTGCATACCTCAAGCATATACTAAGTAGGTTTTACCTATTTGAAAAGGTGCCGTCAGAAAAATTGGATTTAAGTCGCTTGGAACAAGAGGAACTCAATTCAACATTTGATAATACCAAACAGAACGGTTTTGTATTTGATGAAATTATTTACCTGACTGCACCACAAATAGCGTTTGACAAACTATCAAGCAGAAGAGTTAGTTACAAGAAAACTATACTTGATGACGAGTTTGTAGTAAGTAAAGGATTAAAAGAACTGTTCGAGGAAATACTATCAAACAACAAAATTTGCTATGACTTAGAAGCAGAGTTTTCTTATGTGAAAAAGCATCATCCCAAAAAACTAAAACTCTTTGAGCAAACTGTTTGGAGAAACATTCAGCATTATCCCATTGAACAACAAATAAAATGGCTGACTGAATACTCTAACTTTAAGAATGTTTATCAAGGGAAATTCAAAGTTGTAGAACTCAATGTAAATGACCTAAGAGATGAAAAACAAATTTCTGATGAGGTAAGCAAATGGTCACGTCAATATTTTTCAAAGCAAAAGAATTTACAGCCAATTATAAATGTATCACTTGGGAGCAATGAAACACAGGTTGTTTGGCACATATTGTCAGAAGCTGGTCAATTGCCTGATAACACAAGGTTTATAAAAACCTATGATGATAAAAGCGACAAACTCGAAAAAAGATTTAAACAGTTTTCAATTCAGGAAATATCAACCAATCTGATTTCTACAATTGGTGCAGAGTTTAAGGTTTTCAGTGAAACAAAATCCCCGTCTCGGGAATTGGTAAACAAGAAAATGGAAACATTCCTAAAATCAGGGTTCTCTATTTTATTGATAGGAGAAAGGGGAATTGGTAAGTCAAAAATTGCAAGCGAAGCAAAGCAATCATTCGATAATAAAAATCCATTCATCGAAGCGAATTGTGCATCGTTTGATGAAGACAGCAAAGCAGAGGCGGAGTTGTTCGGTTTTGAGAAAGGGGCTTTTACTGGTGCCAATGCTGTCAAAAAAGGACTTTTAGAGGAAGCGGATGGAGGAATTTTATTTCTTGATGAAATCCATCATCTGTCAAAGCTAGTTCAAGCAAAATTAATGAAGGCATTGCAAACAGATAAGCATAATAAAATGTCAATCCGAAGAATGGGAAGTAATAAAGAAATAAAGGTTGAATGTCGCTTGATTTTCGCCACCAACAAAAGTGTTGCAGAATTGCGTAACGAGTTATTGCCTGATTTTTATGATAGAATAGTCCAGCACGTTGTAAACATTCCATCACTAAATGAAACAGTTGAAGACAGATTAACGGATTGGGAAAATATTTGGAAAGGATTAAAATTCAAAAGTGATGTACCAAAGGAATTGGAATTAGTGAAATGGTTAAAACATTTGCCTTTGTATGGTAATTATAGAGATTTACAAAAGATTGCAATGTATTACAATGCGTTTAATCAGTTCGATGAGGGGACAAAAAAGATGTTGAACGAAACGAACGCTTTTCAATATGCGAAGAATGAATTTGAAAAATATCACAGTCCAGTCGTTCAACTTGGGAAAGAGAAGTTCAATTTTAATATAAAGCAAACCACTAAGGAAATGATTGCAGATTACTTGTTTGAACTACAAGATTGGGCTGTGTCCAAATTTGCAGGAAGAAAAGCCGCAATTGAGCATTTTAATTCAAAAGGTGATACTGTTACAGAGAAAACCTTTAACGATTGGAAAAATAAGAAGTCGCTTACAAAAACAAAAGGTTAGTCAAACTGTCGGTATTGTGCGGTTGGGCAAAATAAAATGTGCTGCAAATTGGGTCGGCTTGTGGGTGGCTTTGCAGCTCTTTTTATTTTGCGAAGGGATAGCCAAACGGCTTTGCCGAATTTTCTTTCAGTCAGTTGTCAGGACAATTGTTTGATTTTAGCACTGTCGCAAAACCATTACCGGTAACGTTTTGGCGGCTTGGCGCAGTGGCGGATTTCGGAGCACAAAACTGTCAATACACCACAAAAGTTGATGCGAGGTAGAATGTTCAATTAACCACGTCACCCGCCATTGAGCCAAACGCCTGTTAGCCGATCGCCCTTCTTCTGTCGTCAAGTTTAGTTCTGTTTTATATTCTTCTTTTGGTTCTTCAACTAAAAATAATTCAAGCTCTTTTTTGTCGTTGAAACCACCAATTTTTTGTCTGTAATGTCGCTGCTGTTCTTTGGGTTTTCAATTTCAAGTTTTCTGTTTTTGCTTATTGTCAAAAATTCTTCTTCTTGGTCAATTCCTAAAAATCGTCTGTTTGCCAAATTAGCTGCAATTCCTGTTGTCGAACTTCCTGTAAATGGGTCTAAAATCCAAGCGTTTGGCTTTGTCGAAGCCAAAATAAGTCTTGTTAAAACTGAAAGCGGTTTTTGTGTTGGGTGTTTACCACACGATTTTTCCCAAGGTGCAATTGCTGGCAAGTTTCCAAACATCTTTCATTTGTTTGTCGCCATTCAGTTGTTTCATTAGTTCATAGTTGAAATAATGAGGAACTTTTTCACTTTTTCTTGCCCAAATGATTTGTTCTGTTGAATAAGTAAAATAGCGACAAGAAAAATTCGGTGGTGGATTGGTCTTTTCCCAAGTAATAATATTCAAAATTTTAAAACCTAATTCTGTCAAGAATTTGTCCAACTGAAAAAATGTTGTGCATTGTTCCGCTAATCCAAATAGTTGCATCATCTTTCATTTTGTCACGAACTAATGAAAGCCATTTTCTATTGAAGTCATTTATGAATTCAAAACCTTCGGATTTGTCCCACTTGCCTTTGTTTACACTTACAATTTGTCCGTTTTGAATTGAAAGTCCATTGTTTGATAAAAAATAAGGTGGATCAGCAAAAACCATATCAAACTTGTGGTCAAATTGAGGCAAAAGTTCCATTGTATCTCCATTGAGAAGATAGAAATTTTTGTCGTCAGATTTGAAAAATGGCTTTATCATTCAGGAACTGGTAAACCAAGTTTGACTAATGGAATATACTCAAAGAAATAATAGCAATGAACGCTATGAATGTAATCTAAAACGTCCTTGTATTCAGGTTTTCTGAACCAATCACTAAGCAAATAAATATACTCAACTTCAATGTTGGCGGGTGCTAAAAGTTTTTGATACTGTTTTCTTTTAAAATCACAAGTTTGTAGTTTTTCATCAACTGAACCTGCTACTTGTTGGAATTTACATTCAATGATAAATAGTGTGTTTGCTATAATAACAAAAATGCTATCGTCAGGAAGCAATCGTTTAGAGATCAAACTTTTCCATTCAATATTTAACTCATCAAGAAATTTGTAAAATCCATATTTCTTGAAGATTCTTCCTACAAGTTCATCATTGAAATAAACATTACCATCTTCAACTTTATACCCTTTTTGAGAGTTCAAAAATTCGGAAAGATCTGTTGTCCCTTCAAATACTAACCCTGTTTTGGTGTTTCCACCGCCTTTTCCACCAAAAATCATATCGTTATTACTGCTTTGTTTTTGTTTGTAATTAATAGCTCTTTCAACAAACCACGTTTTTCAGGATTTGCATTTATGCTTCGTTTAGCGTCAACCCTTTCAATTTTAAAATCTACATATAATTCGTCAAAAAAATTGTCGTTTTCATCTTTGCCCTTAACGTCTGAATTGCTTAAAATCCAAGTATGGTTCAGTGCATCAATTTTGTGGCAAAAATCTCTTAATCTGATTTA
>JBAOHK010000014.1:0-190612 GCA_037045605.1 Chitinophagaceae bacterium
CGATGTGCTGGCGTTGCCCCCGTCGGAATCGTCGCGCCTGTGAGCGAACCAGCAGGTCCTGATGATCGCGCGGGCGCCCCGCGCAGCGCCGTCGCTGGACTCATGCGTCGGGGACGTCGAGGGCGTCGGTCGCGCGCTTGCGGCCGCCGGCTGGAGGACCGCGGCGACGACCGTGCAGCTGCGGCCGGGCGGCGCTCCTGGATCGGCGCTCGCGGAAGGGGACATACGTCGTGTGCCTCGGTGCGCTGGAGCTCGGGGCGACGCGAGCTGGACCGGGCCTGGCGCCGGCAGTCGATCGTGCGACCTCGTCGGCCGTCGCGTCCGTTGCGGCTGCTGGCGCGGGCTGGCCGCCGGATTCGCGGCGGCGCGGACGGGCGTGGCTCGTGACGCGCGGAGTGCATGCGGCCGATCCGGCGCGGCGTCGGGCATGCGGTACCGCCAGGCCCCCCTGCTCGGGGTGGGGCGCGGCTTCGCGCTGGAGCACCCCGAGCAGCTGGGGTGGGCTGGTCGACCTGCCCGGCGACGCTGAGCGCCGATGCCGCGGCGGAACGCCTGCTGGGGGGTGACTGGACGGCGTCCGACCGACGAGGACGAGCTCGTGCGCGCGAGACGGACCGGTGGCTGGCGCCACGCCTCTGTACCGGCCCGGCCGCGTCCGAGCCGGCCCGCAGGTCGCGCTGCGATCGCGGACGGCCACCTACCTGGTGACGGGCGCCTTCGGCGGCCTGGGCGGCGTCGTCGCTCGCTGGCTGGTCGAACGCGTGAGCGCGCGTCACGTCGCGTTGTTGGGGCGCCGCGCCGAGGCCGGCACCGACGTTGCAGCGGCGCTCTGGAGGCGGGGGGTGCGCGTGGTCCAGGTGATCCGGGCGGACGTGGGCGACGAAGTCGAGCCTGGCACGGATGCGCTGGCGATCGACTTGCCCGATTCGGGCGCCGCCGCTGCGCGGCATCCTGCACGTCGCGGCCGACCTGTCCGCCGCGCCCATCGCGGACTCTGCAGCCGGGCGCAGGTCGAAGCGATGATGCGGCCGAAGCTGAACGGCACCCTGGCTGCTCGAGCAGACTGACGCGCGAGCTGCCGGTCGATTTCCTCGTCCTTGTTCTCGTCGACCACCGCACTTGCTCGGCGCGGCGGGGCTGGCGCACTACGGCGCCGCGAACGCGTTCCTGGACGCCTTCGCGGTCGCGCACGACGCACCTCGGCCGGCGCGTCCTGTCGGTGAACTGGGGCACGTGGGACGTGATGCGCCTGGCGTCGCTGCGACGCGCAGCGCGCGTATCGGGCGGGCGGCCTGGTGCCGATGGAGAGCGGCGACGCCCTGCGGGCCCTCGGTCGGCCTGCTCGCGGCAGGGTCCTGCCACAGGCGGTGGTGGCGCGCATCGACTGGGGCGCGCTGAAGCCGCTGCTGGAGACGCGGCGGCGCAGGCCGTTGCTGGAGCGCCTCGGGCACGCCTGCGATCGCGCGAGTGCTGCTGCGCCCGCGGAGGGACGAGGTCAGAGCTGGTCGAGCAGACTCGGCGAGCGTGCCGCGCGCCGACCGGCCTGGAGTGTCCTGCAGTGGCTTCGTCGCCGGGGAAGTGGCTGCCGTGCTCGGCCGCGGGCGCGGACGATCCCGTGCCACGGCATCGGTGGGCCTGTTCGACCTCGGGCTGGACTCACTTGATGTCGGTCGAGCTGCGGCGGCGGCTGGAGCGCGGGGTCGGGTCGGAGCCTGCCGTCGACGCTCACCTTCAACTACCCGTCGGTCGAGCGGCTCGCGAGCTTCCTCGAGTTCGGAGCTTGGACGCAGTCGGAGGCGGTCGACGCGCATGCCCGTCGGTAGCCCGGAGCGCGTCGGTGGAGGCCGCCAACGGCAGCATCTTCGCAGGATTCGCTGTCGTCGCTTGAGCGACGACGAGCTGGAAGCCCGGCTGCTCGCCCGCCTGAGCGAGGTCAAGTGAGCGAGGCGCGGCGCGGCATGCTGTTCATGGTCAGGCTTCGCGGCGCGCCTGGGCGGTCACGGAGGCGCTGGAGATGCTGGTGCTCGCGCGGTACTCGCTGTATCAGGTGACGTGGGTGCGGTTCGTCGTGCAGATCGGCCCTGGTGCTGGCGATCTGCGCGCGTGCGCGCGAGCAGGCGCGGCCCGTGGGCACACGCCGGCGGCCGGTGCTGCAAGCTGGCGCAGGGCCGCGGCGATGGTCGCCTCGCACGGTCGGCGGTGCGCGCAGTCGCTGCGTGCTCCAGGATGCCGCCGGCGGCGATGCTCGCTGGGGCTCTGGGCCTTCCCCGCGCTGCTGCTGCTGGTGGCCGCGTCTGCACTGCCGGGCGAGCAGGCGCGGCGTGGCCGGCTGGTCCGTCCGTGCGTGGCCGGCTACGGCGCGGTGCTGCTGGCGATTCGGCCGACCGCGTCCTGGCTCTGGCCTGCTTCAGTCGGCTTTATCCGATCGTGATGGGCGTCACACTCGCCGGCCTACGTCGCGATGACGAAGTCGTTGCGAAGCGTAGACCCGGCTCAGAGCCAACCTGCTCGTTCGTCGCGCTCGGCGTGTGGGTGGCACTGACGCCGGTCGTGCCGCAGGTCTGGGTCGACGCCGACCGCGACGGACCTGGTCGGTGATGCTCGCCATCGGATGTGGCCGGCTGGGCTGGGCTGCACTGTCTGGAGCGCGTGGTCGCGGGGCCCGACCTGGTGCCTGCCGCGCCATTCGCCTACCTGCAGGTCCCGATCTCCATAGGGATGGCTGGGCAACGCGCTCCGAGACGCCTACGGCCGGTCTCTTGGCAGGTACAGCCCTTATTGTGGGTGTAACGACGTGGACATGGAGCCGTTGGAATGCCGGCCCCGAGCAGAACGTTGAACGACCGGCCTGACCGTTTCGGAGATTCGCTGCTGGTGAGCGCGTCGCCCCTGCGCCGTCACGGTTGCATGTTCTCGACGATCCGGTCGGCCAGCCTGGAGCGCCAGGTGGCGGGACCTCTGGTCAGGGCGTGAACAGTCGGTTGTCGATGCGTCGTCCCAACACCGCTGCTGGGCATGGTGGCAGCCAAGTACTAGGGGTCAGTCAGGCGCCGCCGGGCCCTACGTCGAAGTTGGGTTTGCTGGCGCGACTGCGCCTGAGGATTCGGGAGCATGCAGGAAGATCGTGACGACGTCGCCAGAGCGACGGAACCGCCCGGAGCTACGAAAGAAGGAACGCCGCAGTCTGTTGCAGAACGCGTTGTCTGCTATCGAACGGCTGCAGGCGAATATCGCTGCGAGCGAGGCCGCACGGCACGAGCCGATTGCGATCGTCGGCATGGCATGTCGAATCCCCGGCGGCGCCGAGGACCCTGATGCCTTCTGGAAGCTCCTGGCCGAGGGGCAGGACGCCGTAACCGAAGTGCCGCGCGACCGGTGGGACGTAGACGCCTACTACGACCCGGATCCTAAGAAGTTGGGCAAGGCACGTACGAAGGCGGGCGGCTTTCTGCGCCAGCTGGATGGCTTCGAGCCAGGCTTCTTCGGAATGTCGCCGAGGCGACGGGCCTGGACCCGCAGCAGAGACTGCTGCTCGAGGTTGCGTGGGAGGCGCTGGAGCACGCAGGAATACCCGCCGATCAGCTGGACGGAAGCCGGACCGGGGTCTTCGTCGGAATCACGTCGACCGATTATGCGCAGCGCATCGACGTCGCGGATCCTTTGCGGAGCGACATCTACCTCGCGACCGGTACCGCACTCAACGCAGCCGCAGGGCGCATTTCGTTCACGTTTGGCTTCCGCGGTCCGTGCATGGCGATCGATACCGCATGTTCATCGTCGCTCGTCGCCCTGCGCGCTGCATGCCAGAGCCTGCGGAATCGAGAGAGCGATCTGGTGCTGGCAGGTGGAGTGAACTGCATCCTGTCGCCCGATCCTTTCGTCCTGATCTCCAAGTGGGGGATGCTGTCACCCGACGGTCGTTGCAAGACTTTCGACGCGTCGGCCAATGGCTTCGTCCGCGGAGAGGGTTGCGGGCTTCTGGTCCTCGAGCGGGCTTCGGACGCGCAGAGAAATGGTCGTCGCATTCTGGCGCTCATTCCTGGCTCTGCAATCAACCAGGACGGTCGGTCGAGCGGCCTGACGGTTCCCAACGGGCTGGCGCAGCAGGAGGTGATCCGCCAGGCGCTCGCTGCTGCGCGTCTCAAGCCGAATGCAGTGAGCTACGTCGAGGCGCATGGCACCGGCACGTCCCTCGGCGATCCGATCGAGGTTGAAGCGCTGGCCGCGGTCTACGGCGTGGAGCGGCCGGTGGACGCTGCTGGAGCTGGGGTCGGTGAAGTCGAACATCGGGCACCTCGAGGCTGCCTCCGGAGTGGTCAGCGTCATCAAGCTCGTACTGGCGCTGCAACACGGGCAATTGCCGGCCAGCCTCCACGTGCGACACCTCACTCCGGCGATTCCCTGGGAGAGGCTGCCGGTGCGAGTGAGCACGCGATTGCACGATTGGCAGGCGAAAGGGCTGCCGCGTATCGCGGGTGTCAGTGCATTCGGATTCTCTGGCATGAATGCCCACATGCTGGTTCAGGAGGCCCCGCAGCACCCCGACGGCTGGAAGCACGTCGGGACCTGACCCGACGCGCCGGCCGTTCACGCTTCCTCTGTCGGCCAGGAGCGAGGCGGCGCTGACGGATCTCGCTGGTCGATATGCCGACCATATCGAGCGTCGCGTCGATCAGGATCTCGCTGACGTCTGTGCGACGGCCGCGTGCGGACGTACGCACCGCCTTGGCGGGCCGTGATCCTCGGTGAAGATCGAGCTGGAATGATCGGCACGCTCCGAGATCTCGCGAGGAACGAGGGCACGGCGGTGCGCGGCTTCGCCTCGTCAAACGGTAGGCCCAAGGTGGCCTTCCTGTTCACGGGGCAGGGGTCCCAGTACGTCGGGATGGGACGCGAGCTCGACGCCTGCGAAGGCGTCTTTCGCAGTACCCTGGATCGCTGCGCTGCTGTACTCGACCCCTTGTTGGGCCGCTCGCTGCGCACCGTCATGTTCGACTCGCAGGATGGCAGCCTCGACCAGACTGGCTACACACAGCCCGCGATATTCGCACTTCAGGTATCCCTGGCCGCGCAATGGCGCAGTTGGGGCGTCGAACCGAGTTCTGTCATTGGTCACAGCGTCGGAGAGTTTGCCGCCGCGGTCGTCGCGGGGGTGCTGACACTGGAGGACGGCGCTCGCTTGATCGCTATTCGAGCCGGCCTCATGCAGTCGCTGCCCACGGGCGGTGCGATGGTATCGGTGCAAGGGGACGTCGCAGCAGTGGCGGCCGAACTCGCCACGGTCGCCGACGCAGTGTCCATCGCGGCAGTAAACGGGCCGGAGAACGTCGTCATCTCTGGTGCGGTAAGTCCTTTCAGGAGTTTTATTGTCAGCCCCGCATTGATACGGGTGGCAAATGTGGTGTTGTTATTTTTTGTTCTGCCGGGTTCATCCAAGGGAATATAATCAAGACTGATTCCGCTTAAGGCTTCCGAATTTGACCGGAACGGGTCATGACGCAGCAAGTAAGCCATTGATAAATGCCTGCCATTTTCATCAGCATACATGACGTAAGGCAGATTAGCATTGACTGGTAAATCAGTCAATATAAAATCCTGGCTTTGCTCATAAGACACATTCGTTGTCAAATCAAATTTTACGGCCTTTGAAAAACTGAAGTCCTGCTTCATGTTCATCTGGTAGCGGTTCAAATTGGTCTTGTTAACACTTCTGTCGTTGGTATATGCCAAAGAACCATAATAAGCATGAAATTCATTACCGCCATTCAAACTGATGCTGTGATTGGTGAGTAATGATGACTGGCGCAGGTACAGATTGTTCTGGCTGCGGTTGTCTAACCAGGATAATGAGTCCATTCTTGTATCGGCGGTTGCCTGGTCAATGATACCCCTGTACCTGTTCGTGCATTATTTGTTCATGCGGTGTAATTACAGGACGAAGATTGCCACTTCCTGACGAAGAAATTGTTCCCCATGTAATTATAGTGGGAGCAAATATTTCATTGGCCGATTGCAATAATTGTGAAGATGTCATCATCTTATTGTAATCCTGGTCGGGAAGGCCTTTTACGGTTACAAATCCGCTATAACTTATAACAGGGTTTTTCCCTTTGTTACTTCCTTTTTTTGTGGTAATAACGATAACTCCATTTGCAGCCGCGGCTCCCCCAAATAGAGGAGGCAGTTGCATCTTTCAGGAATGATACGGGTTGTACATCATTGGGATTAATGAGTGTCTCCAATGCAGCATAATTATGAGGCGGTTCGCCATTGTATAAGGGAACACCATCAACAACTACGAGAGGTTGTTTGTCTGCTCCATAAACAGTAGTAAGCCCTCTCATAAGAAATTTTTCTCCGCCGGTACTGTTGTTCACGGTCAGACCAGCAACTAAACCTTCCAGCCTGTCCATTACATTCATGCTTAAACTTTTCTGCTGTATCGCATCACTGTTGACGGAACTAAAGGAGCCGGCGCTTCTGTCTTTGGGGAGTTTTTGATAACCCGTACTTATAATAGTGATGGCGGCAAGATCATCTCGTTTTGGGGTCAGTGAAATTGTAAAAGAAGTAGCAGTGCTTACTTTATATTCTGTTGCAAGATAACCAACATAAGAAATTACCAGCGTTTGTCCTGCCTGTGCATTTATGGAAAACATTCCATTGACATCAGTTATAGTATTTATTCTTGTTCCTTTAATATTTACAGTGGCACCTGCTAATGGTTGACCAAGACTGTCTGTCACTGTGCCTTTTATCAGTATCATTGGTATCTCTGCCGGGTCTTCTTTTCCTGTATTGGTATTAATGATCTTTTCTTTGATGACAATGAGTTTGTCAACTATGCTAAAGGTAAGTGGCTGGTTTGCCAGGCATTTTTCCAGCGCTTCCTTTATGGGCATATTCTTTACATCTATACTTATATTTTCTGTTCCTTTCAACAGTTCATCTCTGTAAATGAAATAATACCCGGTTTGTTTTTCAATCCGTTTAAAAACTTTCTTTAATCCGTGTTCTTTTCAGAAAGTGTTACAGACTGAGCATTACCAGTTGCACTGGCCTGCAGACAAATACCCAATATCAACAATGAGGCGAGCTTCATGACTCTCCAAATTTTAGTGTTTAAAATCATAGTTTTGTACTGGTTTGGGTTTAAAATTTGTATTCTGTTTTTTTGCTGAAAGAACACTTGATTACATATTGTACAGCCCGACCTTTCGCCGCCCCGGCTCGTACCCGGGGCGGTTTTTGATTTTGCTGAAATTTATCCTTGTATCGCTATTGTTGTTTTATAAACCTGGTAGTAAACGTTTCCCTGCCTGCACTGTTCAATGTCTTCAACGTATAAATGCCGCCAGACAATTTACTGATATTGATTGCCCGATTGTTCAATCCGGGCCGCACATTTCCTGATTGCGTTATAACTAATCGTCCACTCATGTCTATTATCACAATTGTAATATTTTCAAATGCTGTTGCATCTATTACCACATTTACATTATCACTGGCAGGGTTTGGATAAATGTTTGTCAGTGTTGCTGCAAAAATAGTCAGCACGGTATCCGTCATTGCACTTGCACAGCCAGTAGCTGATGCAGTATATGTAATATTGGTTGACCCTACACTGAGTGCATTAACTGTTCCTGAACCATTGACAGTTGCAACCTGTGGATTGCTGCTGTTCCAACTCCCTCCTGTATTACCATTGCTGGTCAGCGTACTGTTTTGCCCAACTCTCAATTTAATAATACCACCTATTGTACCGGCATTTGGAACGGAGTTTACAGTAACAGAAGCTGTAGTTGTAAATGCAGTGCAACCAGCGGCAGCAGCTATTGTGTACGTAACTGTATAAGTGCCGGGAGTACTCGTTGCCAATGTTACTGCACCTGTTGAACTATTTATGTTCAGACCGGCAGGGCTTGCTGTATATGTTCCGCCTGCAGTTCCTGTTCTGGTAACAGCAGCAGTGCCGCTGTTAGTACAGTAAGGAGAACTATTGTAAACAATGGTTGCTGATGGGGCTGCTGAAACAGTTATTGTAGTTGCAGTTGTATAAACTGCACAACCACCAGCGGCTGCTATTGTGTAAGTAACAGTATAAGTGCCGGGACTGCTTGTTGCCAATGTTACGGCACCGGTTGAACTGTTAATGTTCAGGCCGGAAGGACTTGAGGAATAGGTGCCGCCGGTGGTACCCGTTCTTGTAACAGTTGCTGTTCCGGCATTATTACAATATGGACTGGCATTGTAAATAATCGTTGCTGATGGGGCGTCATTAACTGTAATGGAAGCAGAAGTTGAGAATGCGGCGCATCCACCTGCCGCAGGGATCGAATAGGTGACAGTGTATGTACCGGGAGTACTTGTTCCTAAAGTCACCTCACCTGTTGTGCTATTGATATTCAAACCCGCCGGAGCAGAATATGTGCCGCCGGTTGATCCGTTTTGAGTAACCGATGCAATGCCACTGTTGCTGCAATAAGGAGAACCGGTATAGGCAATGGTTGCAGAAGGAGTACTTGAGATCGTTATTGTTGTTGAGGTTGTGAATGAAGAACAACCTCCTGAAGCTGCAATAAAATAAGTTACCGTGTAAGTGCCGGGGGTACTTGTTCCAAGGTTTACTTCACCTGTGGTGGTGTTTAAACTCAAACCTGCCGCGGCACTGAAGCTTCCCCGGTTGTTCCTGTAATTGTTGCAACGGCAGTTCCGGCTGCGGCACAATATGGAGAACCTGTATAAAGAATGGTAGCTGAAGGTGTGGCATTTACTATAAGTGTCAGTTGTGCTGTACTATTACATAAACCTGATGTAACTGTATAAATGATATTTGTTGTGCCTGAGGCAATAGTGGTTACAAAACCAGTTGTTGGGTCAATGGAAGCAACAGCAGGGTTACTACTTGTCCAGGTACCCCCGCTTTGCCCATTACTGGTGAAAGTAGTTGTGGCGCCAAGACATAATGGGGAAGTGCCGCTCACTGTTCCTGCATTGGGCAGAGGATCGATCTGCATGGTCACTATGTTGGAATAGCCAACCAGGCCGCCGTCCATTACTTTAAGCCTGAAATAGGTTGTGGTAGTGACAACACCTGTATTCAGGTTGCTGTAAGTTGTTGATGGTGTTCCAATATCAACAGGTGTGGTAAAAGTAATATCGGCAGAAGATTGCCAGAGGTATGTTACACCTGCACCTGCAGAAAAGCCGGTCGAAGAAATAGTAGTAGTGCCTGTTCCGCAAAAAGGCCCGCCAGTAAGCGAGGCATTTCCACCAGCAGTAAATTCATCGGCGCCAATATCTGGTATCGTTGTGTTGCGGGTTTCGTTATCAAAATCATCCGTGATACCAGTAATGGGTGTGCCGGCACCATCCAGGGTTGATGCACCGGGTGCAATGTGCAGGTTGGTGGCCGATACAAATACCGGGTCAGTATTTAATGAATTTGCATCTTTTCCGGTTGTGGCTTGCCAGGTGGCAAGGGATAGTACATCAACGCTGTTATAAATACCAAATTTTGTCGTTGCACCGCCCATAACAAAGTAATTATTATAGTTCATGGCTGTTCCTCCAATATTCGATGGGGAAGCCCGGATGATATAAGCACTGTCATTGGCCTGTTTGTTTATCATGATGTTATTCTTCATCTCTGATAAAAGGGCGGTCGTATTTAGAAAATTCAGGCAGGCAGAAAAATAGTTTGTTGCCGTGCCATTTACAGCTGCTTGGTTCAGTACAAGCGTATTATTATTAATTTTTAAACCAGTAACAGCTGCATTTACGTGGATACAGTAAGCACCCTGTGCCGTGTTGGAAGCACGGTTAAACTTAGAAGTCACTACATCCCGGACAAAATTATTTTCAATAATGATATTATTGCTGGCCGTAGTAACTGTAACAGCAATTCCAAAAGCCTGTCCGCCCACAGTAGTGGTAGGCACTTCGGAGTTGATGATATCATGCACATAGTTTTTCCTGACGATGCAACCGGCATTGCCCTGTGCCAGGGCAATGCCCCGGATACTAACATTACCGATATAAGGAGTAGTGGCAGGGTTATTTGTCCCCACCCGTATATCATTCCCTTCAACCAAAGCCGGACCGGTGGAAAGAGATGATGTGTTGGTAAGGCTTATGCCTTGGGTACCGATATTATCATCTGCAACAGGGGAGCCAATGATATTATTCCTGATAACAAGGTTTTCAGATGGAAAAGAAGCATTTCCATTTACCAAAACACCAGTTAAGCATTTGGTGATGACATTATTTTCAAATCTGTTGTTAGTACAATCGTAAGCAGAGAGATTGGTGATAGATATAGCAGAATAAACAGCCCCCATATAAATACCATACGTTTGAGTATTCGCATTTACGTTAAACCGACTGCCTGTAATGATGCAATTCTTAATGGTATTATTTTTTGCCCCATCTGAATTATCTGCTGTAGCTGATGATAGTCTGAATACAGCCGTTCGTACACCCGACTGAGGAGAAACTACAAAAATCAGGTGACGGGTACCTGTATTAAGGGGGTCGCCATCGATAGTCACATTATCAGCACCGTTCAGATCAATCATCACTGTATTATCTGTTTGGTTTGGCGAATTCACTGTCCAGTCACCACCTGCAGGTTGTATAAGGATGCTTGTATAGGATGATGGAACCCCGCTTTTTAACAGAGCGGTGGGGGTGGAAGGCTCAGTTGTATTTCCGGTTATAGTTATTGTAATAGCTCCCTGGTGGGCACCTGCATTGATGGCAGCAAAGGCTGCGTTTACTGTTGTATAAGCAGTTGGACCGGTAGTTCCTGCAGTGGCTGTAACGCTTACCTGCGCCTGCGAAAGCATGGCAATAAGTTGTATCACTAGTAATAAATAGAGCTTTCTCATACTGTTTTTTTCTTGATTACAATTAGTTTGTCAACAATGGTAAAAGTTATTGGCTGGTTCCTAAAACAGATATCTAATACCATCAATAATTTACCATTTTTTACTTCCACATTCACTTTGGTTGTCTGCGTTAACCATTCATCTCTATATATAAAATAATACCCCGTTTGCTTTTCGATTTCTTTAAAGACTTTTGCCAACGGGCTATTCTTTTCTGATAAAGTAACAGACTGAGCCTTGCTATTAATACTTACCTGGATGAAACCAAGCAGCAGCACCATGAACAAGAATGGCTGCAGCTTCCTGCTATTATTATTTTTAAACATTGGTCTGCCTGGTTTGGATAAAGAAATGGGCCGAGATTTTCCCTTATACCTGCCCTGCACCCCTCCCGGTGGAGAGGGGATTCAGGCAGGACCTCAGAGACATAGTTGCATTAATATTTTATAAACTTTGCTGTTGTTGTTTCACCTGTGGAAACCGATGATGCTTTTATGGTATAATATCCTCGTTTCAATGTAGTCAAGTCAATACTAAGCGTATTACTGCCACTTTCTGTATTCGCTATCTGCCGTTTCAATATTCTTCCCGTTACATCTGTAACCGCCAATGTTACTGTCTCACGGGTCGCGGAGTGGAGGATAACATTCAATACAGACGATGCAGGATTAGGGAATAACCCTTCTATCGTTAGTGTAAGCGGAATGTCGCCTTTGATCAAAACAATATTGCTTAGTCTGCTGTGGTTATCAATATCTATCTGGCGCAATCGATAGTAATGTTTTTTACCGACAGGATTAATATCAGTAAATGAATAATTTAAAAGATTGGTGCTGTTTCCTCCGGGTGCTTTTGTATTTACAAAACCCACCAGCGTATAATTCACTCCGTCAACTGAGCGGTTCACTTCAAAACCAAGATTATTAACCTCTGTTGCGGTAGACCAACTTAGTACATTGTTCGTATTTCTTCTTTCACCACTAAAACTGAGTAAAGAAACTGGTAAAGGCCCATCTATATTAGATAAACCGTAGGATGAAAAACCTGTAAGCCCGGTTATTTTCACTGACCTTGCACCAACTGTTCCACCTGCAGCAGATGGAGCACCTGAAGTGATCCATATTGAAGATGGCCTTCGCCATGCTTGTATGTTTGTTCCTATGTTAAATAAGGGACCTGTTTGTGTTGTTTCATCGAATTGGAATGTTATGTCTACGCCGGCTGCAGGGGGATTAACGGAAGGAGTTATTTCCCATGTAACTAATACAGCCTTATCTGTATTAAAACCGGGATCTGCCGTGATACCGTCGCTTACTTTTGCACTCCAGCTATGGCCACTTCCGTTTTCAATCAGCACAGGATTATATTTAGCATTACCTATCGGTAAAGTATTGCCTGCAGTAATATTATTAACAGTCAATACTCCTGTTCCGTTTGTAACGATCCAGCTGCCAGCAGTGGCTGAAACAGTTCCTGAGTTATAGCCTGCAAATACATTAAAATTGCCGAGAGTTAACTTGCCATTCGTGAGAGTGATGTTTTTTAAATTTCCTGTGTTGTTATTTAATGTAACTCCATTTCCGGCATTGTTAACGGTCAGCGAAAAAATTCCATTTGTCGCAAAACCACTAAGATTTAATGTTTGAGGGACAGCACCCGTAAAATTCATTGTATGTGCTGTGCCGGAATTAATACTTACCCCAACCAGAGGCAGCGTAACGTTCTTTTCAAAATTCCAGGTGGCGGTGCCGCTGCCAGATCCCGAACCAGTGTAATTAAATGCTCTGAATTCAGCCGTGTTACTTACCGATATATTTCCTCTAAAGTTGATCGTTTGAGCCTGCGTATTGTTAGCAGCTGTAATAGCTGCCAACGTAATAATTTTTCCATTTGCATTCAGCACGGTAAAGTCACCCTTTATTTCATTTACCAGCAATGCAGTTGCGGAAGAAAAACCGAGATTATATACCGGGATGTTCATACCTGATGCATCAATCACAACATTACCTAAAGAATGGGTTCCCGCCGACCAGCTGGTAAGCCCGGTGGCGCCTGTACAATTGATAACCCTGATTGTACTAGTAGCATCCCAGGTAGCAAGGGGCATGGCGCTGTTGATGCCTGATGTACGATTAAATTCAACTAATGAGCCGGGGCCAAAATTCAATGTTCCGGCGAGGCGGTTAATAAATCCTGAATTGGAGGTTCCGCCTGAAAGCACTTCGTTTCCGCAAAGGATGGTTCCGTTCACATCCAGTGTGCCTCCACGCATGATAATTTTATTAAAAGTACCTGACTTCATATCAAAGGTAGAGCCTGCAGCAATTACAGAGGAGACCTGTAGTATTGATGACCACACCTCCTGTCAGACTGTTTGATCCAATTGTTCTTGAACGAAGAGCAGAATTACCATTTACTGTTAATACAGTTGGGCTTAATGCCGTGCCGACTGAATCAGCGCCGTTATCCTGGTCTTCAAATATAACATCAGCAGCATTTGTAACAGTAATACTTGCACAGGGTGCCACAGTATTAACAGAAAGGAATTTTACTGTTCCTGAAAAACCATTAAACACCACATCCTGTGTTGCTGTAGGTACAATACCAAGACTCCAGTTAGAAGCAGTGGCCCAATCGCTACCGCTGGCGCCTGTCCAGGTATTCGTATTCGTTACTGTTAATGTTTTAAAAGCAGATACTGGTCCGCAGGCATTCGTTACTGTATAAGTAATATCAGTCGTTCCTACAGCCAGGGCGGTAACCAAACCGGTAACCGGGTCAACAGTTGCCGTAGCAGTATTCGTACTGCTCCATGAACCACCCGGATCACCATTGCTGGTATAAGTTGCAGTAGCGCCGGGATAAAGAGGTGTCGTTCCGCTAACTGTCCCCGCATTGGCAGGAGAACAGGCAAAACCACCCGTAACACCTACACCAAATGGGGAAAATGAATTGAATGTTGCAGAATAAGAAAAATTAGGACCTGCAGCACTAGCGGTTTCTGTCCATGCACCACCGGTATAGTGACCGACCACTTTAGTACCTGCGCCGGGACATCCTCCTGTAGTTGCATCTGGTTCAAATTCAACTAAAGTGCTGCCCGGTGTGCCGGGTGTTGAAATATCCCATTCACGGTTACAGGTCAATGCAGCATTGGCTTCAGGGTTGGAAAATCCTGCTGAGGCGTCTCTAACTCCAATGGTAAAATCTGCTGTATTCGTCGGGTTGATTCTTACAGGGTCATAGCTTGAGGAAGAAATACCCAACGGTATTAAAGTATTTGTAGCTGCAGGAGTATTTATTATTGTAAGCTTTCCGGTTCCGTTTGTAACTACATAATTTGTTGTGTTGCCTGATACAGTTCCGGCATTGTAGCCGGCTACAGCATTAAAATTACCAAGTGATAATTTTCCGTTAGTAAGCACGATGTTTTTAAGGTTGCCAGTATTGGACGTTAATGTAGCACCATTGCCCCCGTTATTAACATTAACAGAAAAAATACCATTAGAAGTAAATGCTGGTAAACCAAGATTCTGGTTTGTAACTCCAGTAAGATTTATACTATGTGCTGTAGAACTGTTTGCATTCATGCCCATTGTTCCTGCAGTTATTGAAACATTTTTTTCGCAATTCCATGTCATAACGCCTGTGTTAGCGGATGCGCTATTCATAGGCCTGAAGTCCGATACTCCGGCTCCAATTGTCAGGTTTCCCCTGAAAGTGATAGTTTGATTAACAGCATTAGTAGAGGCAAAAGAGAGAATTTTACCGTTGGAATTTAAGATTTGCACATCGCCTTTAAATTCATCTACCAAAAGAGCTGAAGAATTGTTTAACACCAGACTAAAGGAAGTTGGCCCCAGGTTCGGGCAATCAAAAATAAAATTCCCAAGTTTATGAGGTGTGGTGGCTCCATTTGTCCATGTATGCACACCTACTGTTGTACCAGTGATACCAGTAACTTTAAGTGTGGCCGTGGCATCCCAAAATGCATAAGGCATTGAGGGCATACCATTTGTTCTGTTCAATTCTGCATAGGCGCCCGGTCCGAAACTCAGATTGCCGCCGGTAACTGTAATAAATGCAGCATTAGAAAAAACCGTAGGGGCTACTTCTTCGCTTTGGCAATATATACTTCCATTAATTGAAAATGTTCCTGCTGTAACAGTGATCCTTGAACTTGTACCTGATAGTTGCCTTAGCGTTCCCCCAACTGCAACTGATGATGTGCCAGAGATATTAATAATTATTCCGCCAGCAGCTACTGTTCCACCAGTTTTTTGCCGAAGAGTTGAAGTTCCGTCAACAGTAAGAACCGGGGCTGTCGTGCCTCCTATAGTAAAGGGGGTTGCTGAAAATGACTGAAAAGTTACATTGGCTGCATTCGTTATTGAGATGCTGGCTAAATCAGTCACATTGGCGTTAAAAATAACAGTTCCCGTAAAGCCACTAAAGACAACGTTGTCGGAAGCAACAGGGACACCTGCTGGTGTCCAGTTATTAGGGTCTGCCCAATCGCCGCCGCTGGCTCCGGACCAGGTCTTTTGTGCATGTACAGAAAAAGCGGTGATCAAAACCGTAACCAACAGCAAATAGATCTTTCTCATAACAGTGTTTTTTTTTCGTTCCAAAAAATATTGATATCTGTGTTGTTTCTAAGGTCTTATTATCATCTTCTTTCCTTCCATGGTAAAGTTGATACCGCTCAGTTGTAATGCATCCAGCACTTTAGAAAGGCTCATATTCATTGGTACTGTTCCGCTGATATGACCTTCTGGAATTTTTCCCAGGTAGACAATTTCCAAATCATACCATCTGGCAATCTGGCGCATTATAGTTGGTATATCAGCACTGTTCAGTTTGAACAGGCCATTTTTCCAGGCAATTACCTCCTCTGTATTCACATTATTGATGACAGTAATTGTTCCGTTTGCTTTTAATTGCGCCTGCTGCCCGGGAGCTAGTATTTGAGAATTTCCTGCAGCGGTCATTCTTACTTTTCCTTCAAGTAATGTTGTTTTAATATCTTTTTCATCGCTATAGGAACTAATGTTGAACTGAGTACCCAATACCTCTACATCGCCTTTACCCGCTACATTCACTTTAAATTGTTTGGCAGCATTATGTGCTACTTCAAAATAGCCTTCACCAGTCAGGTCTACTTTTCTTTCATTGCTGTTAAAGGCTGTCGGAAACCGGAGAGTAGAAGCGGCATTCAGCCAAACTTTCGAGCCATCTGCCAATATCAATTGATACTGACCGCCTCTTGGTGTGCTGATAGTATTGTACACAATATCTGTGGTTTTCCCGGAAGGATTGTAAGTGATTTGTCCGTCAATTTTTATCACTTTTACATTACCCTGACTGGCAAGGTCTCCATTTAAGGCGGTATCTAGTATTATAGAAGTGCCATCTGCAAGAGTCAGAATGGCTTTGTTACCACCGGGAGCTATATCTGGTTTTTCAGTTTTATTTTTTACAATATCGGTATGGGTGGATCTTTTCTCTGGAAACAGGTATAGAGTATAGACTCCAATCAATACAACTGCTGCAGCGGCGACATACCACCACCGCCTTCTTCTGTTAATATTTATTACTTTGTTTTTTTCAACTGTTTGAGATTTTATATTTTGCCAGGCCATGTCAACAGAAAGAGTTTCAAAGAATTTCAACTCGTTTTGAATAACTTGTTCATTTGTAAGCTGTTCAAAAAGTATCTGGTTCTTCTGATTTTCAGCCAGCCATGTATCGAGTTGTGCTTTATCATGGCTATTCAGTTCGTTTCTAAGGTATTTTAGAATGAAGGTGGCTTTCAGAAATTGAGGATCAAACTGATTCATAAAATGCTGTGATAATAGTAAAGAACACCCTCACCCAAAAAATGGGTGAAAGCAATTAAGAATTATTCTGAAAAGTTCGGCGTTTTAAGGAATCAGAACCGGAGTAATATCAAAAGTGCAAGGAAAGAGGCCGGGTCTAATTTTAAGCGAAGAAGTTGCAAAGCCCGGGCTTTTTGGGTTTTTACGGTATTTACTGACACACCGAGTTGTCCGGCAATCTCATCATTTTTCATACTTTCAAAATAGGCCAGTTTTAGTACCTGCCGGCATCCCTGGGGTAATTCTTCGATAGCTTTATGGATCTCACCCAGTACCTCAGCCCGAATGATATGTTCAAGGACTTTTTCTTCTTCATTATGTTTATGTTCCTGAATTTCGGCATATTTTTTTTCGACACCTTCATGCCGCACAACATTCAGGCAGGCATTACGAACAGTAACATAAAGGAAGGTTTTAACAGACGATTCGTTATTAAAATCATTTTGCCTGTCCCAATATTTTATGAAACTATCCTGCACGATATTCTTCCGCTGCATCTTTATCATCAATCATTTTATAGGCAAAATAACAAAGCCTTGAATAGTAGGTATTAAACAGGTACTCAATACCCCAATGCCCTCCGGTTGTATTTCCTGAGCCTGCTAATGGCGAATTCATCGGTTAAAGTTAGAAAAAAAGCCCACTAAGCCATAAAATGATGCAGATAAAGAGCAACTTGTATAGCCTGTCGGGCATCTTATCAATGCTTTATTGAGGTTTGTCACTTTTATCACATACCAGTAATGGCAGTTGGTTAATTTAGCAACTTGAGATTTTAACAGATTAAATCAATAAAAAGCAGGATTTTTGTACCCAGATAATTTAAACAATTAAGAATGAAAAGATTTTTAGTCACGGTATTGATTTTTGCAACAGCTTTTACTGTTCAGGCCCAGTTAAACCCGATCTCATGGACATTTACAGCTAAGAAAATTGCGGATAAGACCTATGAGATTCAGATGAAAGCCACCATCCAGAATAAATGGCACTTATACTCCCAGGCACAGCCGGCTGATGCCATAGCTATTCCTACAACATTTACGTTCAATCCTAATCCCCTGTTTACACTCGAAGGAAAAGTAAAAGAAGTAGGAAAGCTTGAGAAATACCATGACAAAACATTGGATGTGTCCGCTAACCAGTATTCCAATACCGTTACTTTTATACAAACTATTAAATTGAAGGCGAATGTAAAAACCAGCATGACCGGTAATGTGGAATACCAGACCTGTGATGATGAGAAGTGTTTGCCGCCGAAAACAGTTCCCTTTACGATTGCAATCAAATAAATGGTGAATTAATATTTTTGATATTAATAACGGGTTCTCTTAAAGAACTCGTTTATTTTTTAAATGTATGCTGCTATGCTCCGCTATCTAAAACCAATAACTGCCTTTTTCCCTATACTTTTTTCGGTACTTATTTCTGTTGCTCAGGATTCTTCTGCTATTAAAGGCTGGGCTGTTGAAAGTAAGAAATTGGCAGACGGAAAATATGAGCTCTTGTTTACAGCACCAGTTACTGATGGTTGGCAATTGTATGCTCCTAACCAGGTACTGCTGGATGTTAAAACAACCGAGTTGAAATTCTCTGATTCAAGTATTACGCAGGAAGGTGAATTTATATTGGCAAGTGAACCAGGCAAGATTAATAGTGCCATATTTGAGACATCCGTAAGTATATTTGAAAGTAGTGCTTCCTGGAAGGCAATTATTGCTATCAATGGAACAGTACCGGCAAAATTGCAGGGTACTTTATTTTATACTTATGGTAAAAATGATGAGTTCTATCCATCAAACCCTTATTCCTTCACAGTTACTATGGAAGGAGGGGTAGAAGCAGCCAGCATCAAGATTAATTCGATTGATATTCACAAACCAGTAAACAATTGCGGCGATGATGGTACAAAAAATAAAAGCCTGCTGACTATTTTCTTTTTAGGATTACTGGGTGGCCTTATTGCATTGCTTACTCCCTGTGTTTTTCCAATGATCCCCGTTACTGTTACTTTCTTTACCAAAAAGTCAACTGATAAAAAGAAAGGGATTACTAATGCCATTCTGTATGGACTTTTTATTTTTCTGATTTACATCCTTATTACTCTTCCTTTCCATGTTGCCGGTAAAGCGATAAGTCCTGAAATATTCAATAATATATCAACCAATGTCTGGCTCAATCTTATCTTTTTTGCCATTTTCGTTTTTTTTGCTTTATCATTTTTTGGTCTTTTTGAAATCGGTCTTCCTGCAGGTTTGGCTAACAAAATGGATTCCAAATCTGGTCTAGGAAATTTAGGTGGGATCTTCTTTATGGCAGCTACACTGGCCATTGTATCATTTTCATGTACAGGCCCAATTTTAGGAACATTACTCGTCGGTGTTGCCGACCAGGGTGCCTGGCCGCTTACCTGTAGGTGCAGCAGGTTTTGGTATAGCTCTTGGCTTACCTTTCGCTTTGTTTGCCATGTTTCCGCATTGGTTACAATCGTTGCCGAAATCTGGTGGATGGATGACAGATGTGAAAGTGGTTTTGGGTTTCCTGGAGCTGGCATTAGCCGTGAAATTCCTTTCAAATGCCGATTTAGTGAAACAATGGGGCCTGCTAAAAAGAGAGATATTTATCGGGTTATGGATATTATTCGGACTGCTTACTGTTTTATATCTGCTCGGAATTTTAAGGGTGAAGCACAGCAGTCCTGTAAAGAGATTTTCCGCTACAAGAATTTTCTTCATCCTGCTTTTTTCGGCCATAACTATTTACCTGATACCCGGTCTTTTTAATTCAAAAAGGGCGGACCTGAAATTCATAAGCGGCTTTCCACCTCCCCGTACATACAGTATTTATACAATTGACAAAGAGAAGTCAGGAATTTTTGAGCCGATGCACAATGATTATGAAGGGGCTTTAAAACTGGCAAAAGAACAAAACAAGCCGGTGTTAATAGACTTTACCGGCTGGGCCTGTGTTAACTGTCGCAGGATGGAGGAAAAAGTGTGGCCCGACCCTGTAGTTGACAGTCTGATGCGAAATGAGTTTATCGTTGTTTCATTGTATGTTGATGAAAAGAAGAAACTACCGTTGACAGAGCAAACAGTAGAGAAATTATCAAACGGCACCGATAAGTCAATTGTATCAGTGGGGGATAAGTGGTCAACTTTCCAGATTGAAAATTTCGGGGCGACCTCCCAGCCACAATATGCAATCCTCAGCCCTGAGCAAACGGCGCTGACCAAGACAAAATTCTATACACCGAATGCAAACGAGTTTATCAAATGGCTGGAGTGTGGACTTGATGCGTTTAAGAAAACCAGGAAGTGATTTCAGGATGGTAAAAAAGTGAATGGTCGATAGTGAATGTTTCCATCCCAATAAAAAATAAAAAAGCCCCGACAATTATGCCGGGGCTTTTTCAATTTGGTGTCATTCTGTACCAGCCTTCCGGTTTGGCAAGCAAAAGAGAGATTCTGATCGAAAATCCTTTTTTCTCCGGATGGAGATACAGAATGACAAGAGCGTCACCAATTCCCTGTTAACAAAGAATGGCGGGTGAGGCAGTATTTTAAAGAGCAATTTGTTTTTGGGTCATCAGTTTACGCAAATTAATCAATCCGTACCGCATACGACCCAAGGCTGTGTTAATACTGCAATTGGTAGCGGCAGCGATTTCTTTAAAACTCATATCTGCATAATGACGCAATATTATGACTTCTCTCTGGTCTTCAGGCAAACTTTGCAGCATGTCACGAACCCTGTCATGACTTTGTCTTCTCATCATCACCGTTTCCGCACTGTCTTCTGAAAAGTTCAGCACTTCAAAGATGTCTTTATCCTCACCATTGCGGATGGTGGGAGTACGTTTTACTTTGCGGAAATGGTCTACACAAAGATTGTGTGCAATCCGCATGGCCCAGGGCAGGAATTTTCCTTCCTCGGTGTAGCGGCCACCCCGCATAGTATCAATAATACGGATGAAGGCATCCTGGAAGATGTCTTCAGCCAGGTATTTGTCTTTTACCAGGAAAAGAATAGATGTATAAAGCTTGTCCTTATGCCGGAGCACCAGGGTTTCCAAAGCATCTACATTGCCATCCTGTAAACAGATGGATCAGTTCATGGTCAGTTTTTTTCATTAAAGCTTTCATAACTCCTACAGTTTAGGTTGCTGTGTTCATGCAATGGCATGGCACATATTCAAATGGATATTGGTTGCAATAAATAATTCGGTTAACGAGAACGAGTAGAAGTTTGTGCGATAGGCGGGTTAAGTTTTAGGTTTTTCATTTTTTGGATTATTGGAAAACTAAAAATAGGGCATTTCATGAAAATGCCAAACATTTGTAAAAGCAAAATGTAAGTAAGGGTGCTAATGAAATGTTAAGAATAGGCCCTGAAAACGATGCTTCATAAGGCTTTAGAAGGTTTTACATTTGCGAATACACTAATGGAAACAACAATAAAAGGGAAAAATCCCGCCAAATCGAAGACCGTAATTTCCGCAGAAAACATCCTAATCAAGGGTGCACGGGTACACAACCTGAAAAATGTGACGGTGGAAATTCCCCGGAACAAGCTGATTGTTGTCACGGGAGTGTCAGGTTCAGGCAAATCATCCCTTACAATTGATACATTATATGCGGAGGGACAGCGCCGATATGCCGAAAGCCTGAGTGCCTATGCCCGGCAGTTCCTGAACCGGATGAACAAACCGGATGTGGATTTTATCAAAGGGCTTTGCCCGGCCATTGCCATCGAACAAAAAGTAATTACCAGGACACCCCGCAGTACTGTGGGCAGTATGACGGAGATATATGATTACCTGCGGCTGCTTTTTGCCAGAATCGGCAAAACAATATCTCCCATTTCCGGAAAGGAAGTGAAAAAGGATGATGTGACCGATGTGCTGAATGCTATTACACAATTAAAAGAGGGTGACAGGGTTTTCATACTTGCCACCTTCAAACAACATACAAACCGGGATATAAAAGAAGAACTGAATATTTTAGTGCAGAAGGGATTTAGCCGGGTGTACAGCCGTGAGTCCAAAGCCGGAAATGAAGGGCAGGCTTTCCGAATCGAAGAGTTGACTAGAGTTAAGCGACAAGGAATTAAAGGCAAACAAAATAACTCACATTCTTGTCGACAGGATCGTTGTGAAAGAATTTGATGAGGATGATAAACACCGGATTGCCGATTCTATCGGTACAGCTTTTTATGAAGGAGAGGGAGATGTGTATATTGAAGTAAACGGAAAGAAACTACTTGAACTTCAATAACCGGTTTGAAGCTGGATGGAATGCAATTTGAAGAACCGGTCCCAAATCTTTTTTCTTTTAATAATCCATTTGGGGCTTGTCCAACCTGTGAAGGATTTTCACAAGTGCTGGGTATTGACCCAGATCTTGTAATTCCTGACAGAAGATTAAGTGTGTATGATGGTGCAGTAGCTCCATGGAAAGGGGAGAAACTGGATTGGTGGAGGCAAAATTTTGTAAAGGGAGCCAAGAAATTCAACTTCCCTGTTCATAAACCTGTAGCTGATCTTACAGATAAACAATATAAACAACTGTGGGAAGGAAGTGATGGAGTGATGGGTATCAATGATTTTTTTAAAGATGTGGAATCGCAGTTGTATAAAGTTCAGTACAGGGTTTTGCTAAGCCGCTACCGTGGAAGAACGGAATGCCCTGATTGTAATGGCTATCGTTTGCGTAAAGAAGCATTATATGTAAAGGTAAACGGAAAGAATATTGGTGAGCTGAGCAGTATGCCGGTAAGAGATCTGAAAGCTTGGTTTGATGTACTGGCCACTAAACTCAGCAGTCATGATAAGGAAGTGGGCAAACGAATCCTGATAGAACTGCATGGCCGGCTTGATACATTGATAAAAGTGGGATTAGGCTATTTAACGCTGAGCCGTCTTGCCAATTCATTAAGCGGCGGGGAAAGCCAGCGGATACAACTGACACGAAGCCTTGGCAGTAACCTAACCAATTCACTTATATATCCTGGATGAACCATCAATTGGTTTACATTCAAGGGACACGGCTAATCTTATTAAGGTATTGAAAGAGTTGCGGGACCTGGGGAATACAGTGGTTGTAGTTGAACATGATGAAATGATGATGCGGGAAGCAGATCATATCATAGATATGGGGCCACTGGCTTCACACCTCGGTGGCGAAGTGGTAGCTGAAGGTAATTATGACGAGATCATTTCCAACCCGATGAGCCTTACCGGGTAAATATCTTAAGTCATGAACTGACGATTGATCCGCCCAAGACAGGTCCGTAAATGGAACCGTTCTATTATTGTTGAAGGAGCAAGACATAATAACCTTAAAGGACATTACGGTTGAGTTTCCATTGAATGTGCTTTGTGTGGTAAGTGGTGTAAGTGGCAGTGGTAAAACAACATTAGTGAAACAGATTCTTTCCCCTGCCTTGCGAAAAATGAAAGGAGAGTTTGGTGATAAGATGGGTTTTCATAAACAGATCACCGGCGATATGGATGGCATTGGGCAAATAGAGATGGTGGACCAGAACCCTATTGGTAAATCATCCCGGAGCAACCCGGTCACTTATATCAAAGCGTATGACGAGATAAGAGATTTGTTTGCCAAACAGCCATTTAAGTAAGATGAGAGGCTTTCAACCCAAACATTTTTCTTTTAATGTGGATGGCGGGAAGATGTGATACCTGTAAAGGAGAAGGGGAGCAGGTGGTGGAAATGCAGTTCCTTGCAGATGTACACCTGACCTGTGAATCATGCGGCGGAAAACGATTTAAAGAAGAAGTGCTGGAGGTGAAGTATAAAGAGAAAAGCATTTTTGATGTACTGGAGATGAGTGTGGATGAAGCCATCAATTTCTTCTATGATGAAAAGAGTTTATCAAAAGCCATTCAGCCATTGAGTGATGTGGGATTGGGATATGTAAAACTTGGTCAGTCATCCGATACTTTATCGGGTGGTGAGGCACAACGGGTAAAACTGGCTTCTTTTCTTGGCAAAGGCAGGGCTAATAACAAGATCCTTTTCATTTTTGATGAGCCGACCACCGGTCTTCATTTTAATGATATCAAAAAACTATTAGCTTCTTTTAATGCCCTGATCGAGCAGGGACATTCCATTCTTGTTATTGAACATAACACGGATGTTATAAAAAGTGCCGACTGGGTGATCGATCTCGGTCCAGAAGCCGGAGATGATGGGGGCGAATTAGTTTTTGCCGGAAAGCCAGCAGACCTGAGGAAATTCAAAGGGAGCTATACCGGTCAATATCTCTGATCACCTGAGCTTATCCAGGCTTTTTACCAATTTCTCATCCTTTCGTATGCCACGCAGTGCAAGAAATATCAATGGTGGTACGGCAAAGGCAAAGACACTTGATAGTAAAATATGGCCTTTGGCAAAATGAATGCCAATGCCTTTAAAGTAGAAGATAATAGTAAGTACTGAGAACAGTAATGCAACTGCCCCAACCCACAACTGCGTTTTCCTGTTCTTATACAGAAAAATGGCGACGAGTAAAAGCACCAAAGTGAATGAAGTGAAAATAAACACAGCAAATGTAGTATCGCCTACAAAATCTTTTCCAGACTGAATGTGCTCCCGTACATACTTATCGCCACTGTAGAATGGAAGCAGGTAAG
Organism: Chitinophagaceae bacterium; assembly: GCA_037045605.1. Taxonomy (GTDB): domain Bacteria; phylum Bacteroidota; class Bacteroidia; order Chitinophagales; family Chitinophagaceae; genus JJ008. The sequence continues at coordinate 24,420 of JBAOHK010000014.1, forward strand.
TAAGGAAGGTGGAGAAAGCTGCTAGCAACAGCCATAGTGTTTGTTTTCTCTGTATCATGTCAAATCAGTTTGCGGTGATCGAAACAACAGCTATATCAACCCAATTCAGGATATAAAGGAAACTGTTGCATAAATGTTTTTACTTCCTCTTTTACTGCTGCAATAACAGCATCGTCATCTGCATTCATTAAAACCCTGTCAATCATACCTACGACGGTTTCCATATGTACTTCTTTCATGCCCTCTTGTGGTAATGGCCGGCACACCTACCCGGATGCCGGAAGTGACAAACGGTGACTTATCATCAAACGGCACAGCATTTTTATTGAGTGTGATATGTGCTTTGTCCAGCGTTTCCTGTGCTTTTTTACCCGTCAGGTTTTTATTGCGAAGATCTATCAGCATTAAGTGATTATCTGTGCCATTACTGATGAGCTGATAGCCTTTTGCAACAAATGCTTTGGCCATTGCCTGTGCATTCGCAATCACCTGCTGCCCGTAAGTTTTAAAAGAGTCATCAAGTATTTCACCAAAGGCCACTGCTTTTGCTGCAATCACATGTTCCAGCGGTCCTCCCTGCGAGCCAGGAAAAACTGCGAGGTCCAGCAATGAACTCATCAGCCTTAAATTTCCTTTCGGATCTTTTATCCCCCAGAGGTTTTCAAAATCATGCCGCAGGGTGATGATGCCGCCTCGTGGCCCTCTTAATGTTTTATGCGTAGTGGAAGTAACAATGTGACAATGATCAAAAGGATCATTTAATAACCCACTTGCTATTAACCCGGCAGGGTGTGCAATGTCGGCGAAAACAATAGCGCCGATTTCGTCTGCAACGGCACGGATGCGTTTATAATCCCAATCACGGCTATAAGCCGATGCCCCACAGATGATCATCTTTGGTCTTTCTTTAAGGGCAGTGGCTTCCAACTGGTTATAATCAACAATCCCCTCTTTTGTAACACCATAATGTAATGCCTGGTATGTTTTACCACTGAAGTTGGCCGGGCTGCCATGAGTAAGATGACCACCCATGCTGAGATCAAGTCCCAAAAATTTTTCACCGGGTTTCATCACGGCAAGAAACACAGCCCCATTTGCCTGTGCACCGCTGTGTGGTTGTACATTGGCCCAGCTTGCATTAAATACTTTCTTCAATCTTTCTATTGCCAGCGTCTCGATCTCATCCACTACTTCGCAGCCGCCATAATATCTTTTGCCGGGATACCCCTCTGCATATTTATTTGTTGGCACCGTACCCATAGCCTGCATTACCTGCAATGATGTAAAATTCTCTGAGGCGATGAGTTCAATGCCATGACGCTGGCGGTCCAGTTCCTTGCGGATGAGGTCAAAAACCAAAGTATCTTTTTGCATGGCGCAAAAATAAGCGAGGAATGCAGGAATAGGAGTAATCTGTTCAGGATTTTGTTTTATTGTAAAAGTCTTACTTTCGTTGGCTTTTGATTAGTTACCAAACCAATGTAGCTCTATAGATGAAAGCTATCATACCAGTAGCCGGCGCAGGCACAAAGCTGCGTCCACATAGTTACACGCAGCCCAAAGCTCTCATTCCCCTTGCCGGAAAGACAGTTCTCAGTATTATTATTGACCAGCTAAAAAGTGCCGGTATCAATGAGTTTATTTTCATTGTGGGTTACCTCGGCGATAAAATACAGGACTATGTAAAAACAAAATATCCTGACCTGAAGGCTCACTATGTTCACCAGGTGGACAGGCAGGGTGTTGGACATGCCATCCGGCTTACAAGAACTCTTGTGGACCATGATGAAGTGTTTGTAGTTCTCGGCGATACAATCTGTGAATACAATATACAGGAAGTAGTGAACAACCCTTTCTCTATGATTGGGGTAAGAAAAGTGGATGACCCAAGGGAATTTGGTGTGGCGGAGATAGAAGAAGATGGGTTTATCAGTCATGTGGTGGAGAAACCGCAGATACCGAAATCGAATATGGCACTGGTGGGTGTTTATAAGATCAGGGAAAGTGAGCAGATGTTTCAATGTCTTGAAACTAATATCAGACAGGGGCTCAGAAGTCACGGAGAATACAGCCTGACAGACGCACTTGACTGTATGATAAAAATGGGAGCTAAGTTTCAGTCATTTAAAGTAGAGAACTGGTTTGATTGTGGCCGTAAAGAAACCATGCTGGAATCAAATGCGTTACTGCTTAAAAAATTCGCTACTGAAACTGATGCGAAGCAATTTGAAAATACGGTTATTATTTCACCCGTAAGTATTGGCGCCGGATGTACTATTAAAAATTCTATCATTGGTCCCAATGTTTCTATCGGCGAGAATACAACGATTGATTATTCTATTGTAAAAAACTCCATCATCGGTTCCTTCTCCAACCTTTTTGATATTGTGCTGGATGACTCTGTCATTGGCAGCGATACTAATCTTCGAGGGGAGACCCGGTCGCTGAATATCGGGGATAATACGAGTATTGATTTAGGATAAAATTAATTAGCTAATTTGCTGATCAGCCAATTAGTCAATTATGTTCTCTAATCGTATCACCCAACTTTTCGGAATTGAGTATCCCATCATCCAGGCCGGAATGATATGGGCCAGCGGCTGGCGGCTTGCCAGTGCTGTGAGCAATGCAGCCGGATTGGGCATTATAGGCAGCGGTTCGATGTATCCTGATGTCCTTAGGGAACATATCCGTAAGTGCAAATCCGCAACTACCCACCCTTTTGGAGTAAACGTACCCTTACTGTATCCTGATATTGACAAGCATATTCAGATCATTATTGAAGAAGGAGTAAAAATAGTTTTCACGTCAGCCGGTAATCCAAAAACATGGACAGGTATTTTGAAAGAGAGGGGAATCATAGTTGTGCATGTGGTCAGTTCTTCGAAGTTTGCGAAAAAGTCAGAGGAGGCAGGCTGCGATGCTGTAGTGGCAGAAGGGTTTGAAGCAGGGGGACATAACGGGAGAGAAGAAACAACAACAATGGTGCTGATACCAGCCGTGGTAAATGCTGTGAAGATACCGGTGATCGCTGCGGGCGGGATAGGGGATGGGAGGCAGATGCTGGCGGCAATGGTCTTAGGAGCAGAGGGTGTGCAGATGGGCAGCCGGTTTGTAGCCAGTGAGGAAGCTTCCTCTCACATCAACTTTAAGAATGTTGTGATTAATTCACAGGAAGGCGATACACAACTGACACTCAAACAGCTGACCCCGGTGCGGCTGATGAAGAATGAATTTTTCAAACAGGTACAGGAAGCCGAGCAACGGGGGGCTACGGCGGAAGAATTAAATACATTGTTAGGCCGGGCAAGGGCTAAAAAGGGGATGTTTGAGGGAGATCTTGCTGAAGGGGAGCTGGAGATAGGCCAGGTAAGTGCTTTGCTGAATGGTATTTTACCGGCCGGAGACATCGTAAAAAATGTGTGGAAGGAGTTTACAGACGGTTTGGAAAATCCGGTCAAAAAGTTCTAATTTTATCGAACACCACCAAACAGATATGTGCTGAAGGGTTATTTTTGAAAACCATTCAAAACTACTACGATGAAACAAAAATTTTTTTTGCTGGCAATTTCCCTGCTGGGTTTTGCAGCAGTCAGAGCCGGCGATGTTGGTCCTGGTGGCCCCGGTGATGGGAAGAAAGATGATTTGAACGGCACTGTGGTTAATTCTGATACCAAAAAACCGTTGAAGGATGTGAGTGTAACGGCTATATTGATCTCAAAGAAAGAAAAGATCGTTTTGACTGATGAAGATGGCGGCTATGCTTTTGATGAACTGAAGCCGGGTACTTATAAATTCGTTTTTGAAAAAGCCGGTTTCAAGAAGATCACCAAAGAGAAAGTAGTGATCAAAACAGACGAAGCTTTCCAGCTGAATATCGAAATGATCGAGCAAAAGGATTTTGATATCTCACCTTCACCATTCCACTTTTCAGATTTCTGATAAATATATTTTTAATTAAAAGCCCCGGAATTCCGGGGCTTTTGTTTTTCATGGCTCGTCAGGGCAAACACACATGGTTTAATCCATGTCTATATCAAAATCATCATCATTTTTATCGATGCTGAATTTTTTATGCTTTTCAAGGAAGTTGCGGTATTTGCTATAGGTCTTTTCAGAAGCTTTCTTTCCGTTAATGAACAGTTCTCCGTCCTTATGTTTCAGCGTATAACCTTCTTTCTTATTGATAAGGCCATCATTTTCCAATCCGTCCACAAATGATTTGTATTCTTTGATCTCAGCTTTTGCTTTTTCAATTTCCACTTTTGCTCTTTCCATTTCCTTTTCCAGTTTGGGACCCAGCTCTTTCATTTCCTCGCCCAATTTTTTCATTTCTTCATCCAGTTTCTTCATATCCACTTCTTTTACCTTTTCCATTTCTACTTTCATTTTATCCCAGTCTACTTTTGCTATTGACTCCTGTACTTCTTTCTGGATCTTCGCCATATCCACTTCCTTCATGGCATTGGCTATCTCTTCTTTTATTTTATTAAAGTCCACTTTGGCCAATGACTCCTGAACCTCTTTCTGAATTTTCGCCATGTCAATTTCTTTCATGGCTTTTTCAATCTCCATTTTTATTTTATCGCCATCTATTTTCTTCATGGCTTCAGCAATTTCCTTTTGGATATTCTCCATATCAACTTTCATATCAGCCCTGTCCAGTTCTTCCAGCACATCATCAAGATCCCGGACTTTCTTTTCCCGATCTGTGGTTTTCTTTTTCGGGGTGGTGTCATTAACGGACTGCTGGTATTGTCCGGGTGATTGCTGATAGCCCCATGATACAAGGCCAATCGTAAGAACAACTGTGAGCAATACAAGCAGCGAACGTCCGGTTGTCAGGCTTTTTGGTTTCATACATTCAGGTTTTTAATTGATAATAATTTGTCTTTCACGAAATACTTCGTATCAAATATACGATTGATTTCGTATTATGTTACAACAATGGTCAGATAAAGTAAATTTTAACAAAAAAGCCATTCGCCGGCCGACGAATGGCTTTTAATAAACTGGTATACAATTAATTTTTCCTGAACGCCCAGCGAAGCATTTCTTTCCAGCTTGGCTTTTTGCCATACATTAATATACCAGTGCGGTAGATCTTTGCGGCAAACCAAACGGTAAATATAAAACCAAGAATGAGCAAGGCCATTGAAAGGCCCAGTTGCCACCAGGGTACCGTGTTAGGTACCCCAAAAGGTATCCTTGCCATCATAACAATAGGTGAGCTGAAAGGGATGATACTGCCCCACACTGCCACCGGACCCGTAGGATTAGCAAAGGTGGTGGTCATAATTGCTATGGAAAGGATCACCAGCATGGTGATGGGGAAACTTAGTGATTGAGCTTCTCTCATATCTTCATTTACGGCACTGCCAATAGCGCCGTAAAGCGATGCATAGAAAAAGAATCCGGCCAGGAAGTAGAAACCAAAGCAGAATAGTATCAATGGCACATCCACACTTGAAAATATTTGCTGCATGTTCCCTACCATCGCATTTGCCATACCACCGCCTCCGGATGCCTTACCGACGTTATAAACAATAAATACAAAAGACGATCCATAAAAAAAACTGTGTGAGTGCCACCAACCCAATGCCCAAGGATTTTTCCGAGCATCATCTGAAATGGTTTTACAGAAGAAACGATCACTTCAGCAATACGGTTTGTTTTTTCTTCCATCACACCCATCATCACCTGCGAGCCGTAGATAAGTAGTATCATATAAATGAGTATGCCACAAGTAAAGGCGATGCCTTCAGCAGTTTTTGCATTGGCTTTTTCATCCTTTATATTCCTTGATGAAACGGTGATTCGGCTTTCGGCAAGTATCCTCCTTTTCTCAGCATCAATACCGAGTCCCTCATTTTTAACTTCATCCCATAGCCGGTTCATTTTCGCCTCCACAACTGATGTGGAACTGCTTCCATATGATTTATTTGCTTTGAATAATAGGGGTTCAGTTTTAGCCGATTGCCAGTTTATCGCCGGAATTACAATGTATCCGTCATACCCCGCTTCTTTATGATCGGTGATCACTTTATCAGTACTATCTTTCACCAATACCAATGTGGAACTATTATCAATAGTATTTTGCCTGTTCAATGCCTGCTCCGTAAAATAACCTGATGAGTCAATGATAGCAATGCGAAGATTCTGCCGGCTCTTTTCAGCAAGATATCCCATCCCAAAGATCAGTGCCAGGTAAAGGAGCGGAAAAAGTAATGTGGAAATGATAAAGGTTTTTTTGCGGACCCTTGTCAGGTATTCTCTTTTTATAATGAGCCATATTTTATGCATGACGAATAAGTTTAGCTGGTTTGAATAAGATTATAGCTTTTGAAACTGGCGGGCCGTTGGAGTACCCTCTACCAGTTTAATGAAGATATCGTTCAGCGATGGAAGTATCTCATTGAAAGAATGAATAGCAACACCCTGGTTTAACAGGTATTGAAGCACATCATTTGACTTATTTCCCTCTTTTATCCTTACAATATGAGAATGATTTTTTGTGCCAACTATTTCAAATGGTGATGAACCATTGAGTGAGGGGATATGATCGGCACCAATACTGAAGAGGTTTTCTTTGAAATCCTGTTTTACCTGCTTTACTGTGCCGTCAAGAATCTTTTTTCCTTTATTAATGAGGGCAATATGGTCACAAATTTCTTCCACTTGTTCCATCCGATGGGTGCTGAAAATAATAGTAGCCCCGTTTTTCGCCAGGTTAAATATTTCGTCTTTTATCAGGTTGCTGTTCACAGGGTCAAGGCCACTGAAAGGCTCATCAAGAATAATAAGCTTTGGATTATGCAATACAGTGGTAACAAATTGTAGTTTTTGGCTCATGCCTTTTGAAAGGTCTTCTACTTTTTTATTCCACCAGCTTTCCATCTCAAACTTTACAAACCATTGTTTGATCTTTGTTTGTGCATCACTTCTGCTTAAGCCTTTTAGCTGGGCCAGGTACATGGTTTGTTCACCGATCTTCATTTTTTTGTACAGCCCTCTTTCTTCCGGCATATAGCCGATATATTCCACATCATTAACAGGGTCAAATTTTTTGCCATCAAAAATGATCTGGCCTTCATCAGGGTAGAATATCCCGGTGATCATCCGGATCAATGTGGTTTTGCCGGCACCATTCGGACCCAGCAAACCAAATATTTGCCCCCGCTCTACCGTAAGGCTGATATCATCAACTGCCTTTTGAGTGGCGAAGTATTTTTTCAGGTTTTGAAGTTCCAGTATCGGCATATGGTAATGGTTTGAGTTGTAAAATTAACTACACAGCGGTTAAATATTTTAGATATAGGTGAATTGACTTTTGAAAGGTGTGAAATGCTGTTTAAGAAGGTAAACTGCACTGACAAAAGCTACTACCATTTGATCAGCAATCTTTTTGCCTGCTTATCCGGCTGGCTGCCAGGCTTTGCTGTTTTAGCGATTATATACAATTTGTTAGCAGATGCAAAGCATAATCCGCCTACCATCATTTGCTGGCTGGTTTGTGCAGTTGCCTTTTCATTGAACAGTTCAAAGTCTTCTGTTTTTGTGTTCCCGATCCTGCGCAGATATATTTTTTCTGTAACCGGGTTAGTGAAGGCCAGGTTGATCGTTTGACTGATTGTATCAATGAAGATGTTTGCTGCATACATGTTAAAAAAACTCCTGCTTTCCGAAAGGCTGCTCCATAATTGTACACCAAGTGTGTTTTTTGCAGTATCTGGCATATAAAAAGAAATTCTCTGGTGCAAATCCGGGGTAAGCTGGTTGTGAATAATTACAGGAAAATTCATATTGGTCCCAGCCAGCAGGTACTCATTATGCAAGGCATCATTTTTTATAAGCGAATCCGGCAACATAAACTGGCGGCTATACCTTTTTTTCCCTTCTCCAAACAGAGTGTAATAATCATATTGCCGGATAAGTGTGCTGTCTGTTTTAAGATTTCGCATTATGAGGTAATGAAACTCACCCTTGTTTTCCCAGGCTGAAAGTATTTCTGGCCTTACCTCATTTGTGGAATCTTCAAAGATCCATCCTTCTATATATGCAGTTGAGTCGGCATGTCGTTTACGATTGATGATGTACAGATTGCCAAAAGAACCAATTGCCGAGGTATCGGGATTTTCCAAATCATCCAATATTGTATAGCATTTGAACAATCCACCCTTTGGGTTAATAACCGGGATAAACCTGTCCCAGCTCCTGTAAGAAAAATAGCTGTTGCTGTCAGCACCCGAGCTTTCTGTATCAATCCATGGAACAGAAATACCATTTTCGGGCTGTTTTTCTTCATATAGTATGGAATACTTCAATGGTTTGGATGTGTTTTTACCTGTAAACTGGTTGAAATGCAGGTAAAATTTCCTGTTTAAAAACGAAGACCAGCTTTCACCTGCATAATTGAGAATTGCATACTCCATCATACGAAACTGAGTGTAACCATAAAACCGGAGAAACTCTTTATCATTTTCTCCGTAGAGGTGCATATAGCTATTCATAGGATCAGCATCGCACCAGTTCTTAACAGGGGTTTCAAAACCCGTTTTGTTGGAATCGGGAGTAAGCTGAGCCGTTTGTTTTGCCAGTTCCAGAAAAAGCCTTTTCTGCCTATCCAGTTTGCTGTTGTCATTAAAGCTGTTAGCAAATGCTGCCATGCATTCATTGGCCAGAAATTCTTCGCAAGTATAAGTGTCAGTAGTGTTATGTGTATAGCGGTGACTCATATAATGGCCCAACTCATGCACATAAATAAGGGTGATGGAATAATTGGCCGCCAGCCAGGCTAACGAATCGTTGGGATAAATGCTCTTATAATCCCATTTTCCTGCTGTAAACTGTAGTGAATAGTTTTTCCAGAATTCTTTTACCTGGGAAAATTTAATGAGAGAAGTGGCTTCCACCCTGCGCATACGGTAATCACAAAAACTAATCAGTTGACTGATACCTCTTTCCCTGAAATGAAGAAAAGGGTCTTCTTTAGCCGGAAGCCCGAAATAATTACGTACAAATTCAAATGCTTTTACACTGCTTCCAGATTGGAGGACAAGTTCAAATTCTCTTATCCTGTTTTGCCCGAAGCTCATAAAGCAGGTAAGCAGTAAGAAAGTAAGAAGTGCTGCTTTTTTCATTATTCAATTTAATACGAACAATTATTTTTTGGCGAGAAGACTTGCTATTTGTTTTGTCACCCTTTCCCCATCCATTGCTGCGCTGACGATACCCCCTGCATAGCCAGCTCCTTCACCACATGGATACAGATTTTTAATTTGCGGATGCTGCAACGTTTCTGCATCTCTTGGAATACGGACAGGAGAGGAGGTCCTTGATTCGGTGGCCACAACTACGGCATCGTTGGTGAAATAGCCCCGCATTTTCTTTCCATATTCTTTAAAAGCCTGTTGCAGGCTTTTATGAACGAAAGCAGGTAATACTTCTTTTAATGATGATGAATGAATGCCGGGTAAGTAAGAACAGTCCGGGAGTGAAGATGACAACTTGTTTTCAGTAAAATCCACTAGTCGCTGGGCAGGGGCGACGAATTTACCTCCGCCGGTGTCAAATGCTTTTTTCTCAATGGCCTGCTGAAAGTGCATAGCAGCCAATGCCCCTGATTTTTTATATGCATGTATATCCTTTTCTTCCACCGAAACAACGATACCGCTGTTGGCATAAGGATTATTCCGTTTGGAAGGGCTCCAGCCATTTACTACTAATTCGCCGGGAGAGGTGGCGGCTGGTGCAATAATACCGCCAGGACACATACAAAAAGAAAAAACTCCTTTACCATCCACTTGCTGTACCCAGCTGTAAGATGCCGGGGGTAAAAAATCCCCACGAACAGCACAATGATACTGGGCACTATCAATTAATGATTGCGGATGCTCTACTCTTACGCCAAGGGCAAAGGGTTTAGACTCAATCAATATCTTCTTAGCATAAAGCAATTCAAAAATATCCCGGGCAGAATGGCCAGTCGCTAAAATAACGGCCTTTCCTTTGAATGAATCACCATCAGCTGTTTCTACTCCTTTGATTTGATTGTCTTTTATCAGGAAATCAACCACTTTTTTCTCAAACAGAAACTCACCCCCACAATCCACTATCTTTTTTCGCATGGCGGTAATTATCTGTGGCAGCTTATTGGTACCAATATGCGGATGTGCTTCATACAATATAGCTTCATCTGCTCCAAAATGAACGAACAGGTTCAGTATGCGGTTAATATCACCCCGTTTACTGCTGCGGGTGTAGAGTTTACCATCGCTGTAAGTGCCGGCACCACCTTCGCCAAAGCAGTAATTGCTTTCCGGATTCACTTCGCCCTCCTTATTAAGAATAGCAAGGTCTCTTCTCCTGGCCTTTACATCTTTCCCTCTTTCAAGAATGATGGGTTTGATACCTTTTTCTATTAATTGTAAAGCAGCGAACAACCCGGCCGGCCCGGCACCAATTATTATTACCTGCTCAGCGGCATTCTTTACATCAGGGAAATGAAAGGACATAAGCTCCCGTGGCTGAAATGGCTCATTTATATAGGCTTTCAATGAAAGATTGATCCAGACCTGTTTACCCCTTGCATCAATAGACTGTTTCAGGATAGTAAAACCACTAATAGCAGATTGTTGTACAGCCTCTGTCCGGGCAATATATTCTTTTATCCGTATTTCATTCGCCGCTTCAGAAGGAAGCAATTTGAGGGAAATGGTCTTTTGCATGTTGTCAGGTTTTTATCCTGAAATATTCTGGCAAAGATGCAAATAAAAAACCGGGAATAATGTTGGAATTCTTTGTTGCGGCCGTAAAATATTTATACCTTCAAACAAGACCATCGGTTATGAAAAAAAAATCCCCTTTTGCCTTTTTCGTTGTATTTCTTTTTTTAACGGGCCTGTCCTGTAACACTACTTACCAAAGTCAGTCACTTCAATACAAGTCGTATCGTATTAACGATTCGCAGCAAAAAGATTCTGCCCTGCTTTCTTTTTTACAGCCCTACAGTGAGAATGTAAATAAGACGATGAATGATGTTGTTGGAGTGGCAGATAATAAGTCTTGATAAAAAGCAGCCAGAATGTACCCTCGGTAATTTTATGGTGGATGCTTTTTTGACAATGGCTGCCGAAAAGTATAACACCAAGGTGGATGTTGCTTTTTTAAACTTTGGCGGTATGCGATTAACCCAACTGCCGGCCGGTAATGTTACCAACGGAAAAATATTTGAGCTGATGCCTTTCGATAATTTATTAATTCTTCAAAAATTAAAAGGTGATGTGTTGCAACAATTCCTGGATCTGACAGCTGCTAAAGGCGGCTGGCCAATAGCCGGAGTTACCATGCAGATAAAAGATAAAAAGGCCGTTAATGTGATGGTAGGGGGTAAGCCACTTGATCCCAACGCCACTTACACTACTGTAAACTCAGACTTTGTAGCTAACGGAGGGGATAATGCCGATATGCTGAGAAATGTGCCGCAAATAACCAATGGCTACCTGATGCGGGATGCCATTTTTGATTATATCAAAAAGCTGAAAGCACAGGGTAAAAACATCAGTGCAAACATCGAAAACCGGGTTACCAATGCTCAATAGAAAAAGATTCATCAGGCAGGCTGCCTTATCCGCAGGTGCTTTAATGGCTGGACCTTCCTTGCTGGAGGCTGCTGAGTATCTCAGCCCCCTGAAACTTACCATTTTACATACAAACGACACCCATAGCCGGCTGGAACCTTTTCCTATGGATGGCGGCCGCAACCAGGGGTTGGGTGGTAGTGGCAGGCCGGGCCAGAATTGATCAGCAAGATCCGGCAGGAAGAAGAGTATGTATTGTTGCTGGATGCCGGTGATATTTTCCAGGGAACCCCCTATTTTAATATTTATAAAGGCGAACCGGAAATAAAAGCCATGTCGGCGATGAAGTATGATGCCACTACTATCGGCAATCATGATTTTGATGCAGGTATGGAAAATCTTGCAACGCAATTAACGAATCATGCAAACTTTCCGATGCTTGTTGCCAACTATGATTTTACCGGCACACCGATGGAGTATAAAACACAGCCGTATAAAACATTTAAAAAAGGAAAACTAAAAATTGGAGTGTTTGGCGTAAGTATTGAAGGAAGAGGATTGATACCTGACAGTTTGTTTGGTGCAACAAAATACCTGGATCCTGTTCAGAAAGCAAATGAAGTTGCCGATCAATTGAAACGGGATGAAAAATGCGACATGATAATTTGTTTGTCACACCTCGGTAACCAGTATAAGGAGAGTAACAAAGTAAGCGATGAAGTGCTGGCAAAAGAAACAGAAAATATTGACCTGATAATTGGTGGTCATACACATACATTTTTGGACAACCCAATTGTGTACAAGAATAAAAAAGGTGATGATACCATCGTTAACCAGGTGGGTTTTGCCGGTATCATTTTAGGTAGGTTAGATTTTGAATTTTCCAAATTTTCCGGTAAAAAATTGGCTAAAAATCACAATATTTCTGTTTCACAAAAAACAGGTGGTTAAAAATTTTTTTTTATAAAAGAAATGGTGATATTCGCCTCCCTGTCCAACTTTTTTTACTGACATTGTGTGGAGATTTTTTTTGGACGATTTTCGAAGAACAACTATAGATAACCCGATATAAACTGCTTACTAATCTGATGGAGAAGAATGCTGAAAAAATCTGGACCAATTGTTTAAAGATCATCAAAGACATTGTTGAATGGCAGCATTACAAAACCTGGTTCGAACCCATCCATCCGGTTTCTTTAAAAAATAATGTTTTAGTCATCCAGGTTCCAAGCCAATTCTTTTTCGAGTATCTCGAAGAACATTACGTAAATTTATTAGCGAAGACATTGAAGAGAGAACTGGGCAAAGATGCCCGTCTCGAATACCGCATCATGGTTGACAGTGGTAACAGTAAGAACAAGCCTGTTACAATGGATGTAAGCGGACAGGGGTTTAAAACTTTTTCAAATAACGAAATGGATTTTCCATTAGTCATAAATAATCCTGTTAAGAATCCCTTCGTTATACCGGGTCTTAAGAAAATGCAGATCGACCCGCAGCTTAATCATATTTATACTTTCGAAGCTTTTATAGAAGGAGACTGTAACCGGGTGGCCCGCAGAGCCGGCAAAACGGTGGCTGAAAAACCCGGCGCTAATTCCTTTAACCCCCTGGTTATTTATGGGGGAGTAGGATTAGGAAAAACGCACCTGGCACAGGCTATTGGAAATGAAGTAAAAAGGCTTCATCCCAATAAAGTGGTATTGTATGTAAGCTCGGAGAAATTCATCAACCAGTTCATGGACCACAGCCGTAATAATGCGATAAACGACTTTATCCATTTTTACCAACTGATTGACGTACTTATTATAGACGATGTGCAATTTTTCGCTAAAGCTGAAAAATCGCAGGATGCTTTCTTTGCCATATTCAACCATTTGCACCAGTCTCATAAACAACTGATCCTTACTTCAGACAAATCGCCAAAAGATCTGGATGGAGTACAGGAAAGATTGCTCAGCCGTTTTCGCTGGGGGCTAAGTGCAGACCTTCAGGTGCCTGAATATGACACCCGTATCGAGATACTGGAGAAGAAAATGAAGAATGATGGACTTGAAATGCCAAAAGAGGTAGTTAAGTATATCGCTTATAATATCAGTAACAATGTAAGAGAGCTGGAAGGTGCCCTGATCTCACTATTGGCACAATCTTCGCTAAACAGGAGGGAAATTGACCTAGATCTGGCTAAGAAAGTGTTACGAAATTTTGTAAAATCATCCAGCAAAGAGATAACTATCGAAACTATTCAGAAAATGGTTTGTGAATACTTTGATGTTGCCTACGACAAACTTTTGCAGAAAACCCGCAAAAGGGAGATCGTTCAGGCAAGGCAGATTACTATGTACCTGGCCAAGGCTTTCACTAAGAACTCGTTGAAAACGATTGGTGAACATTTTGGTGGCAGAGACCACACCACTGTTATCCACTCCTGCCAAACGGTAAAGGACCTGATGGACACGGATGGAATTTTCAGAGAAAATGTATTAGAACTGCAGCAGAAAGTGCAACTGGCTGCTATGTAAAATAACTGGACGGTTTCAATAGGATATTGAAACAAAGCCCCGGAAGTTCCGGGGTTTTTTATTGCCTCAAATATTGTAAACAGTGTTGCGGGAAAGCAATTAATCTTTATTTTTGCCTCCCTTGTACGGAGAGGTGCCTGAGTGGCCGAAAGGGCCGGTTTGCTAAACCGTTGTACGGACTTAAATCTGTACCGAGGGTTCGAATCCCTCCCTCTCCGCTTTTGCCAGCCGAAGCTAATAGCACAGGCTGGCTTTTTTATTTGCCCATCTTCTTGAAAAATAACAACAAATAAGGCTGCGAGCCTTTATATTTGCACTCCCAATTCGGGTACTTAGCCGGAAAGGATCGGGAAGTAGCGCAGGCCGGTAGCGCACCTGGTTTGGGACCAGGGGGTCGCAGGTTCGAATCCTGTCTTCCCGACTTAAGCAGAAAATCCTGCCATCTGGCAGGATTTTCTATTTTGTGAAATATTTCTTTTTCATGCATGCTGATGTAACAGGAGGGGCTCAAAAAAAGTTCTACAAGTGGGTTAAGGAAGATGAAGAAATACTGATGCAATAATTACATTGTTGTTTCAGCTGTATGGTCAATCTCCTTTTTTGAGTGAAATACTTTTCTGACATTATATGTTTTCTTGTTCTGGGATTCAAAATAAGTCCGTGTGTTAATATCAGCAATAATCCCGATAGTAATAAACTGGATGCCGCCCAGGAGTAATATAAGACCTAATATCAAAAGCGGTTTACCCCAAATATCATTTCCCATTATTTTTAATATCAGCAGGTAAATATTAATCGCAGCGCCGATACCAAAGCTGATGAAGCCAATGGTACCAAAAAGGTGCATAGGTTTTTGCATATACTTACGCATAAATACCATCAGTACAAGGTCACTCATTACTTTGAAGGTACGGTTGATGCCATATTTACTCTTCCCATGTATCCTAGCATGGTGTTTTACATCAACCTGGGTAATTTTTGCGCCTTGCAGTTTCGCTAAAACCGGGATAAAGCGATGAAGTTCTCCATACAAACCCAGTTCTTCGGCAATTTCTCTTCTGAATATTTTTAATGTGCAGCCATAATCTTTTATATAAACACCCGTCATCCGGCGAATAAGTGCATTGGCAATCTTGCTGGGAATTCTTCGAAGAAAGAAACCATCTTTCCTGTTTTTCCTGTTTCCGGCCACCACATCCCAATCTTCATCTTTTAATAATTTCAGCATCGCAGGAATATCGGAAGGGTCGTTTTGCAGGTCACCATCCAGCAGGCTCACATATCTGCCCCGGGAATAATCAATGCCGGCTGTCATGGCAGTACTTTGTCCATAATTCTTTCTGAGTTCTACCAGGATAGTTCTTTCATCGGCATATTGCAGCACCTGTTGTTTGGTTTTATCAGTTGAACCATCATCAACCAATACAATTTCATAATCGATACCATTTAATGCTGAGCGAACTGATTCCAGCAATGGTTTGATGTTCTCCTGTTCATTCATTACTGTTATGACAACTGATAATTCCCGCATGGTTGAAAATATTGAAAGCAAAGTTACAGTTTCAAAAACAAGAGAGGGTTTGCTGCAGCAAACCCTCTCGTTTAACCAAATAACAAGTACCATATATTTTATAAAACTCCCGCCAGATCAAGGCTTCGGGTTTCTAATTTCCGGGTTTCTGCTTCTTCAATAACAGGTTCTGGTAAAAGAATCAGCGATGTGTTATTTTCTTTTAATTCGGTGAAGGAGATTGTGCTGGCTAAATATTTCCAAACAGGTGTTTGGAAATATGAGGAAAAACTTTGCGGCAAAGGGTTTCAGGAGACAAAATTTTTTTCTAACCAATCATGCTGGGAGTGGGCTGATTGCTCAATCATTACCTTTTTTCCGATCTTTTCCTGTGCCCGTTGTATGGCCTTGCTTATCATGTTATGCTCAATTACCTCATCCTCTTTCATGCCCAGTTGTTTCATCACCTGGATTATTTTATCAGCGCCAAATCTTTTGAACAAGGGTTCGTTCAACGACGAAAAAACTACTGCTGTTTTGGCATTTATTTTTTTATAAAGTTCATCTTCTTTGCTTCGTAATGGATAATGTTCGGCGAAAACAGCTTTCTTTCCGGCAAGCTGCGGAGTGGCTGCTTCCCGGGCAGTTAAGAGGGTTATGGGCTCAGTACTTTGGCTTGTAAAAAAAGATTCTGCCTGACGAAGGCTTTCATCAAACCAAAAAACAAAAGCTGTATTCTTATCTAAAGTCCAGTAAGTGAGCATGGCTTTAAATTTGGCGGTTTCTTCAATCACCACTTTATCTATCACTTTTGTTTCCGGGTCTTTCTTTTTGAAGAGGTTGAACATCTGTCAAAGATAAATCCAAATCAACTGAATCTTGTTGTAAGGGTTTTCCAGAAAAGCCGGTGCTTTTGCAAAAGCCTTATAAAATGCAGTTCATCAGGCTGGCCCTTAGATCGTATCAGTAACAGTAGCTCTTTTTTTGCTTTGTTATTCCATGCGGCAGGGTTAAGAACAGCCTGTGTTAGTAAACTCCATTGCTGAAATGCCTTTCTTTCATAATTGTTCCAGCGGTTGATATTTTTTACTCCTAATTGCTCTTTCGTTCTTTTTTCACATTCAATCATTGCGGACATTCTGTTCCCGCTAAATTTTTCATTGATGAAGTCAGTGATTGCAAGGCTTATGACTGCTGCATCAAAAACAGGTGTAGCGGTTTTTGAAAGAACCAGGATCATATTTGACCCGGTGAACTTTTTCAAAGTGTCGGCAGGAGTGCGGTAATTTCTGTCTGCTTTTTTCTTTTCCCATTCACTGTCTGAAAGCTTTCTTAACTCATGATCTTCAGGTTTAAAACCATGTTTGTAGTAAAACCAAAAGGCCCCGGACTGAAGTGCTTCTTTGTTATTTTTTCCAAACTGGTATGGTTTTACGGCAAAAAGTTTTACATGCAGGTGCTGGTGATATACCCTGATGAGTTGGGAAAATATGTAAGCTGATTCACCACCCCGAAAAGGTTCAAGAATGTTGATACCAAACTGACAACGTTCTCCAAATATCCAGCCACCGCCGTAGGAAACCGGAATGCCGTTTTTGAAAACAAGATAACCGATATAGGATTCAACAGAAAGGTGATGTTCCGCTTCCATACCGTACAAAGCAATGCTGATACCTTTTTCCAGGCTGAATAATTTAACTGTTTCGGCCGATGCAAAAGTGAAGGGGTCGGTTTCACGGTACAGGAAAATCAATGTAGCTTTGGCAACATCAACAAGGTGTTCCTTTTGGACTGAAGACAACCGGGTTGGTGGCGGAAGTTTTATTCTTTGTATTCTTTTTATATCCGGGTTCTTATCCAATTGCCGGTGATAAAAGGTTTTTTTTACGGGAATGCTGAGAGTACTACGGTTATAGACTGGGTTGGCTAATTTCCAGGTGACGAATATTTTAAGTTCGTTGAACAGAAATTCTTTTGTTTTATGTGGCAGAGGAGATGCCTCAATAAGTGTTATCAGCCATCTTAAATCAGTAATGTTGCTTTTCCCTTTCAATTTTTTGATCCGCTGTAAAAGATCCAGCTCACCGGAGGATATATTTTCATATTCTACAGCCGGCATCAACTGTTGAAAAAATAATCTTACCGATTCAGGATTCGCCTCGCTGCTGTGTAACTGTACCTCATCACAAAATTTATTTACCAGCCATCGTGTGATTGCATAGCTGAACTGGCCAGTAATTTCTGTTCCGGGAAGACCAGTACCACTTAATTTTATTTCCATCCATTTATTGCTGACCATAATTTCCTTTACTTTTTCTGTTAAATGGTTCATTGCCTTTTTAGTCAGTTCCTGTAGTTTTTTATTCCCGGGCCAGGCGAGCATTGACAAAAGTGTGTCATGAAAGGCCACTATTTCTTTTGCCTTCCAGTTGTTAAATCCGAAAGGCGTCTGGAGAAGCTGAATCTTGGCAGCAAGAAAAGGTTCATCAAATTGCAAACTGGCTTCCCGGAGTTTGCGGATGAAAACAGCCGGTGAGAGTTGTAGAAGATTCATGGGATTTAAAAGAACTGAAATATTAAACATCGCTGTATGATAACAACTGTATTGCTAACTGATTTCCATCAGTCCGGTTATTCGTTTTCCGGGCTTTTAGTTTATCCTATCTTCGCTGTCCTGAATAGCTATGGCGACAAAGAAGAAAACTGGTACTATTGCGGAAAAGCATATCAATCATGATTTTATTGAGGTTTTCGGTGCCCGGGTGCATAACCTGAAGAACATCGATATTTCTATTCCCAAAAACAAGCTGGTGGTAATTACAGGTATCAGTGGCAGCGGTAAATCTTCCCTGGCCTTTGATACTATTTATTCTGAAGGGCAACGAAGGTATATGGAAACTTTTGGTGCCTATGCCCGCCAGTTCATTGGTGATATGGAAAGACCCGATGTAGATAAGATCACCGGGCTGTCTCCTGTTATTTCTATCGAGCAGAAGACAACAAATAAGAATCCACGTTCAACAGTTGGCACAGTTACAGAGATCTACGATTTTCTCCGGTTGCTATTTGCAAGGATCGGCGAAGCTTATTCTTACAACACCGGCAAAAGGATGGTGAAGTGGAGTGAGGAGGAAATAGTTGAGAATATTTTTAAAAAGTATAAGGGAAAGAAGATCGCCTTACTGGCTCCATTGGTTAGGGGCCGCAAAGGGCATTACCGGGAGTTGTTTGAAGATGTAAGAAAAAAAGGGTTCTTAAAAGTACGGATAGATGGGGAAGTAAAAGATATAACTCCAAAGATGCAGGTGGACCGGTATGTGATACATGATATTGAACTGGTGGTGGACCGGCTGCAGGTAACTGATGAATTGAAGTCAAGACTGAGCCAAAGTGTGCAGCAAACATTGAAATTGGGAAAAGACCTTATGTTCCTGCTGGTGGATGATTCAAAGTTTGTTCAGTACTCAAAACTGCTGATGTGTGAAGATACAGGTATCAGTTATGAAGAGCCTTCGCCCAATGCTTTTTCATTCAACTCTCCTTATGGTGCCTGTCCTGTTTGTAAAGGACTGGGTACAAAGCACCACATTAATATGGAGGCCGTCATTGCTGATCCAACACTCAGTATTAGTGAGGGTGGGATTGCTCCATTAGGGGAGGAGAGAGATGCATGGGTGTTCCGGCAGGCACAGGAAGCGGCGAAGAAGCATAAGATATCATTAAAGACACCTGTAAATAAGCTGACGAAGAAACAGCTTAACATCATGCTGTATGGAAACGAAAAAGGCCAGCAGGAGGACCTGGATTTTGAGAATATGAAGTTTGATCCTACAGGCACCATTTGAAGGTATTATTAATATGCTGCAGACGGTGGTTTGCCAATCCTTACAGCGAAGCTATACGGGAGTGGACTGAAGATTATATGATCGTCAAACCCTGCGATGCCTGCAATGGTGCAAGATTGAAAAAGGAGAGCCTTTGGTTCAAAGTGAATGGAAGAAATATTGCGGAGCTAAGTAACCTGAACCTCGATAATCTTGCAGCATGGTTTGATGGGATAGAACTGATGCTGGATAACAAACAAAAGACCATTGCCAAAGATGTATTGAAAGAAATACGGGAACGGTTACAATTCTTATTAGATGTTGGTCTTACCTATCTCACTTTATATCGGCCATCAAAAACCCTGAGTGGCGGCGAATCACAGCGGATACGACTGGCCACACAGATCGGTTCGCAGTTGCAGGGCATCACTTATATTCTTGATGAGCCTTCCATTGGCTTACATCAGCGGGATAATCACCGGCTGATCGATGCGTTGAAAAATTTAAGGGATATCGGTAACAGTGTGTTGGTTGTGGAACATGATAAAGATATTATGCTGGCGGCTGATCATTTGATCGATATTGGCCCCAAGGCTGGTTTTCATGGCGGAAGGATCGTAGCTGAAGGAGACCCCAAACAATTATTAAAATTAAATACACTGACCTCAGGTTATTTAAACGGGCATCATAAAATCGCTGTTCCAAAGGAAAGAAGAAAAGGCAACGGGAAATTTCTGGAGTTAAAAGGCGCTAAAGGCAATAACCTGCAGACTGTGGAAGCAAAATTTCCATTGGGTAAGTTTATTTGTGTGACAGGTGTAAGCGGCAGCGGAAAATCAACATTAATAAACGAAACACTGTACCCGATACTTTCCAAACATGCTTACGATTCCAAAATGACACCACTTGAGTTTAAGTCAATAAAAGGATTGGAGCATATTGATAAAGTAATTGAAATTGACCAGTCACCGATTGGAAGAACACCGAGAAGCAATCCCGCCACCTATTGTGGTTTCTTTACAGAAATAAGGACTTTATTCGCTTCCATACCCGAAGCAAAGATTCGGGGTTACAATGCAGGGCGGTTTTCTTTCAATGTAAAAAGCGGCCGGTGTGATGTGTGTGAAGGGGGCGGCATGCGGGTCATTGAAATGAATTTTCTGCCTGATGTGTATGTGCATTGTGAAAAATGCAATGGCAAAAGATATAACCGGGAGACACTGGAGATCCGGTATAAAGGGAAATCGATCGCTGATGTTCTGGAAATGACAGTGGAAGAAGCGGTTGAATTCTTCCAGAATGTTCCCTACCTCTACCGTAAAATAAAAGTACTGGAAGATGTGGGGCTTGGTTATATAACCCTGGGCCAATCAGCAGTAACACTGAGTGGGGGAGAAGCGCAGCGGGTAAAACTTTCTACCGAGCTTTCCAAAAAAGATACGGGCAAAACATTTTATATATTGGATGAACCAACAACAGGTTTGCATTTTGAGGATATACAGCACCTGCTGGATGTGCTGAATAAATTAGTGGACAGGGGGAACACAGTACTGGTGATAGAGCATAATATGGATGTGATAAAAGTAGCTGACCATATTATTGACCTTGGACCCGAAGGAGGCGATGGTGGCGGAAGAATATTATTTGAAGGAACACCAGAAGAGTTGATGAAGAACAAAGAAAGTTATACGGCTCAGTTTTTGAAAACAGAACTTCAATAAAAAAATCCTGCTATCAGCAGGATTTTTTTATTATTCGCTTAAATCCGATTAATTAAGCTTTTGGTTTTGGATCAGGAAACTTAATGATTCCTAAAAGGAATAATAAGCCAACTGCTCCGGCAGCAATTTCAAGCCAGATTCCAAGTCCGGGTTTAATAATACCTCTTCCTTTTGAACTAATATTTATCATAGCTATTACAGCACCGGCTATCATAGCACCAAAACCACCTAAGGCAATATTCTTAAAATTACCTTCAAAGGCTTTCATTTTATCGCCCATAAAACATGCTGCTGCAACTGCACCGATACCTAGAAGACTGATAAACCCTTCGCCATGGAATCCATTTACAGACCCGCCACCATAACCACCATAAGAGACTTTTGCCCAAGCCAGAAGCATCGCTATTAAGCCTGCAGCTGCGCAAATAAGAGAATACAATTTCTGTTTGTGAAAATTTAAATTTTCCATAATAAGCTGGTTGATTTTGGTTTTACCTACTCGTAAGGCTTTTCGGCATTCGCCCCTGTTTTCTGGATGGGTTCAGGTATCCCTGCTTTTAATTTCGAAACTAATATAAGACAGTTTTTTAAAAACAAAAGGGCAAAAAGGAAATATTTTTAAACCGATTAATAACAACAAGTTAAAGCGAAGGGAGACTGGTGGAGAAATGAATCAGAATTATTTAAACCCGTAGGTAAAGGCAGGAAGTGATTGGAGAAATCTTGAGTATGTTAAAGGGTACGCATTAAGCGGTTTTTCACCCGGATACCGGATTTAAACAATTTCCCTGCCTGTTACGGGTTTCTTAGTTATGACGATAAAAAGAGCTCAGGTTGATAAAGGCCCGTAAGCTGGGCAGAGAGTGTTTAATAAAATTTATACTAATGAGAGTACCAATAGAGAACGGATCAGGTTTTTTCAACCAGGGTATCAGATTTTATTAAGCTCTCCGCCGCTTATCGGACGACGTTTAATATTGCTACTATCTAATTTCGAAATTACCAGCAGCCGTTTCTTCATCACCACTGAAAACACGGTACACATAGGTGCCCCTTGCCAGGCCGGTAATGCGATAATGATCTTTGGCTTTCATTTTATACTGGTGTACTAAAGTGCCTTCAACATCGAATACAAAGAAATCTATCTCGGCGCCATTATTATCCTTGGCTACCACATGCATATCCCTTTTCAGAATATCAGGATAGATCTTTACTGAATTGTTGTTGAGCGAAGCAAATGTTTTTGTTTTTGCTTTGTTCTTTTTCGCCGGCTTATCTTCTTTAGGATCTTCAACCAGTACGTTGAATTTTTTAAATGGCTTACCAGATGCCAATACTGGTTGTGCGGCCAGCATACCGGTGGTTACACCAATTGCCAGCATGATCTTTAAATGTTGTTTGGTAAAAGTGAGGTTCATAGTGGTTCGGATTTAGGGTTGGGTATATGTTGTTTAGTAAAAGACGGGGCATTTTAATTGTTTACTCCTTGCATCATTATTACCGATTCTCCAGCCAAATCTTAATATACTGGAGAAATAAGCATCATTCTCTTTCGGGTCACCTCTTTCTGCAAATTCTTCATAAGGACGGGTGGCCGGGAAGGAGTAAATACCGCGGTAGTATAATCTCCTTGCCTTTACAGCATCTTCTGCAGATAAATATTGATCAAAATAAATCGGATCGATATAGTAGTTGTGACTTACATCGTCAACGTAGTCTGTAAATAATTTACGATGTAATATTTCCAGGCCTATATATGCATTTTCTTTGATGTAATATTTAAAACCAATTCCGCCGAGTACGTTTTTCTGGGTCAATTTATATGACTTGCTGTCAGGATATTCTGCAAACCCCTGTCCTTCTAAACGAAGCGGGGCAGTTTTTACCCATTTACCATCTACATCCTTTGCCTCAGGGTCAAAATGATAGATTCCAACTCCTGCCAGCACATAAGGCCTGAACTTGCCTTGCAGACCATCATATTTTTCCAGAAAATAAGTCGGATAAAATTCCACAGCAGCGTAGGCTTCAGAAATTTTCGATTTGAAATTCAGATTTCTCTCTCTTCTGTCCATTTCTGCCCCACCTTTTGAAGGGGCTTCTGCATCATCCCCTTCTACATAACCGAGGTTTCCTGCAATACGTAAACCAACAAATTCTGTCGGATAATAATTCAGGTAAACGCCTTTGCATAATTTGGTAAGAGGGAGATCAAGGTCTTTGACAAAGGTTTTACCTACTCCGGCACTGCCCCCAAGATCACCGACAAAAAACATGGGGCCGATTCCTAAGCCCAGTTCAATTTTTCCATTGGCGGTGCTGATGGATTGTGCATTGGTTTGCAAAGAAAAGAAGGCAAACAGGCAAATAAGTACGGAAAGCCGTACTGAAAGTACATGTGTTCTCATTTGGTATCAGATTTCTGGTTATTCTACTATTGGATTTCTGGGACTAAAGTAGAAAATGTTGCAAGTAACCGAAGAATGATTGACTGCATTTTTTTGAATTTACAGTCAACGAAAGTTGTTCTACTTAGTGCTTCTACGAAATGAAACTACGATTTGACCATTTCAATATGCTGTATGTTGTCCTCAAGATAGATATCACTGGTTTGCTGAAAACCGAGAGAGGTATAAAACTTCAGGAGGTAAAATTGCGCCCCTATTTTTATCGGGTTGATACCGTATAACGAGTAAAGCTTCTCTATTGACTTTTCCATCAGCTTATGGCCTATACCACCGCCTCTTGCTGATGGGGAAGTTACTACCCGGCCTATTGATGGTTCCCTGTAAGCCAGTCCTGGTGGTAGTATCCGGGAGTAGGCCACGAGCTTATTATCCTTCCAGCCCATCAGGTGATGACATGACAGATCTTTATTGTCAGCATCCTGGTAAGCACAAGTTTGTTCAACTACAAAAACCTCATTTCGCAGTTGTATAATTGCGTAAAGCTCCGCTGGCGTTAAATCATCAAATTTTTTCAGTACCCATTTCATATAGTTCTGCTTAATAATTGTATTTGTCTTTCCATAAATTTCTCAGAAATTTTCTTAGTTCTTCTTCTCTTGCATTCTTTCCGGGGTCATAAAATTTTTTGCCTGCTATTTCCTTTGGCAAATATTCCTGCGGCGAAAAATTATTTTCATAGCTATGGGAATACTCATAATTCTTCCCATAGTCTAAATTTTTCATCAGCCTGGTAGGCGAATTGCGTATATGCAATGGTACAGGCAAGTCGCCATACTTTTTAACGGTAGCTAATGCTTCGCCGATCGCCATCACTGCCGCATTACTTTTCGGTGAGGCTGCCAAATAGGTGACACATTGCGACAGGATAATATTCGCTTCCGGGTAACCGATCTTATTTACAGCATCAAATGCTGCATTGGCCATTATCAGGGCTGTTGGGTTGGCATTGCCAATATCTTCACATGCAAGAATGACCAATCTTCTTGCAATAAATTTTACATCTTCACCTCCTTCGATCATTCTTGCAAGCCAATAAACTGCTGCATTTGGATCACTGCCCCTGATGGATTTAATGAAAGCAGAAATAATATCATAATGCTGTTCGCCGCTTTTATCATACAAGGCAATTCTCTTTTGCGCAATTTCCATTACATAGTTGTCGGTGATCGTTACGTTGGTTCCTGCTGCATTGCAAACAATTTCCAGCAGGTTCAACAATTTTCTTCCATCACCACCAGAGATATTAAGCAGTGCAGCTGTTTCCTTTAGTTCTATTTCTTTCTTTTTCAATAACTCATCTTTTTCAATGGCGATTTTTATAAGTTCAACCAGGTTGTTTTCATCCAGCGGCTTCAGCACATATACCTGGCAGCGGCTGAGTAAGGCGCTATTAACTTCGAAAGAAGGATTTTCAGTAGTAGCACCTATTAAGGTAATGATACCTTTCTCTACTGCACCCAGCAGTGCATCCTGCTGACCTTTATTAAAGCGGTGAATCTCATCAATAAATAAAACTGTTCCGGGTTGTGTTTTGGCCTGCTCAATAACTTCTCTTACATCCTTTACCCCGGCACTGATGGCACTTAGCTGGAAAAAAGGCACATTCAAAGTGTGTGCAATAATATTGGCAATGGTTGTTTTTCCGGTACCGGGAGGCCCCCAGAAAATCATAGAAGGTATTTTGCCATTCTGTATGGCTGTTCTAAGTACACTTCCCTTGCCCACAAGATGCTCTTGCCCCAGCAATTCATCCAGAGAATTGGGACGTATACGTTCGGCCAAAGGCACATTCAGATTCATGGAATGAAAGTAACAAAAAGCAACAGTGTGTGATTATTTTACCTTTCTTTCTTTTAATCAGTAACTTAATCAAAAAAACAGGATAGTACAATGCTGCTGCTTGGTATAGATATAGGAACTTCGTTCATTAAGGTTTCTGTTACCGATGCCGGTACTCAACAATGTATTGCTTCAGCCAGGTACCCTGAAACTGAGTCGAAAATAATTTCTCTTTACCCGGGTTGGGCGGAACAATCTCCCGAAATATGGTGGGAACATGTGCAGTTAGCCATCCTGAAATTGCATGCTCAGCATATTTATAACCCCCGGGATATCGCAGCCATTGGTGTTGCATACCAGATGCATGGATTAGTAATGGTGGATAAAGAACAGAAGGTTTTGCGGAACAGCATCATTTGGTGTGACAGCAGGGCCGTGGAAACAGGGAATAAGGCTTTTGAGGAGATAGGCAAAGAAAAATGTTTGCTGCGGTTGCTTAATTCTCCGGGCAATTTTACCGCCTCAAAGTTGGCATGGGTAAAGCAAAATGAGCCCGATATTTTTATAAAGGCTGATAAAGTAATGCTGCCGGGTGATTTTATTGCCATGAAGCTGACCGGTCATATCACGACAAGTATTTCAGCATTATCGGAAGGAATTTTCTGGGATTTCCAAACAAATGAATTGTCAGAAGATGTATTTGAATATTATGGCTTGCCAGCGTCGGTGATACCGGAAATAAAAGATGTTTTTGCAGACCATGGAAAAGTAAGGGCTGACGTTGCGGCATCATTATCTTTAAAAGAAGGAACACCGGTTACTTATAAAGCAGGAGATCAGCCAAATAATGCTTTGTCGTTAAATGTGCTACGGCCGGGTGAAGTGGCGGCTACAGCCGGTACTAGTGGCGTTATATATGGAGTAAGTGACCAGCTCACTTATGATAATGAATCACGGGTAAACACTTTTGCTCATGTGAATTATACATCAGAGCAAAGAAGATTAGGCGTATTGTTATGTATTAATGGCACAGGTATTTTAAATCATTGGATAAAAAATATTGCAGGCGAAGGCATTGATTATACCGGGTTGAATGAAGCAGCTAAAAAAATTGCACCCGGTAGTGATGGGTTGATGATATTCCCTTTTGGGAACGGGGCAGAGCGGATGCTGAAAAACAAAACTGTACAGGCTCATATTGAAAACATTGATTTGAATGTACACAGTAAAGCACATTTATTCAGGGCAGCACAGGAAGGAATTGCTTTCGCATTTCGTTATGGTCTTGATATTATGAGGGAAAATGGTATGCACCTAAAAATCATCCGTGCAGGCAAGGCGAATATGTTTTTAAGCGAAGTGTTTACCAGGTGTTTTGTTGATACTTTGGATGTGCCGGTAGAGTTATATAATTGCGATGGAAGTATTGGTGCGGCAACCGGGGCCGGACTCGGTGCAAAAATTTATTCCTGTCCACAGGAGGCATTTGAGCATTTCAAACCAATACAGCTAATTGCGCCGGACAACAAGGAGTTGTATAATGAGTGTTATAACCGATGGATGGCACAATTACAAAAGAAATTAAACTGATTCAATAATTTAAATACAAGAGTATGTCAGTAGTTACAGGGAGCAGAGAATATTTTAAAGGGATAGGGAAAATAGAATTTGAAGGTGTTCAGTCTGATAACCCATTGGCATTTCACTGGTATGATGAGGACAAAATAATTGCAGGTAAAACAATGAAAGAACACCTGCGGTTTGCCTGTGCCTACTGGCACAGCTTCTGTGGCAGCGGTGCTGATCCTTTCGGTGAACCGACACATTTATTTCCCTGGAATGAAAAAACTGATGCCATAGAAAGAGCAAAGGATAAAGCAGATGCGGCTTTTGAATTCATCACCAAATTAGGATTGCCTTATTACTGCTTTCACGATGTAGATGCTGTGGACTATACAAACGATATAAATGAGAATGATAAACGGTTGCAGGTAATTACAGCCTACCTCACCGAAAAACAAAAAATTACCGGCGTAAAACTTTTATGGGGTACGGCTAATCTTTTTTCCAACAGAAGATATATGAATGGTGCTTCTACCAATCCCGACTTTCATGTGCTGGCGCATGGTGCTGCACAGGTAAAAGCTGCGCTGGATGCCACCATTGCATTAGGCGGAGAGAACTATGTATTCTGGGGCGGCAGGGAAGGCTACATGAGTTTGCTGAATACAAATATGAAAAGGGAGAAAGAACATTTTGCCCGGTTCTTACATACAGCAAAAGACTATGCCAGAAAAAATGGATTTAAAGGACAATTTTTTATTGAGCCAAAACCCTGCGAGCCTTCCAAGCACCAATACGATTATGACAGCGAAACAGTAATCGGGTTTTTAAGGCAATATGACCTGCTGAACGATTTCAGCTTGAATATCGAAGTGAATCATGCAACATTGGCTGGCCACACATTTGCTCATGAACTTCAGGTAGCAGCAGATGCTGGTATGCTTGGTAGTATTGATGCAAATCGGGGTGATTATCAAAACGGCTGGGATACTGATCAGTTCCCGAACGATGTTTATGAATTAACAGAAGCGATGTTGGTGATACTGGAAGCAGGAGGTTTCAAAGGCGGGGGTATCAATTTTGATGCAAAGGTTCGCCGTAACTCAACAGATCCGGAAGACTTGTTTTATGCACACATAGGTGGCATGGACACTTTCGCAAGGGCTCTGATAACTGCAGATAATATTCTGCAGAATTCAGACTATAAAATAGTAAGGGCTCAACGATATTCTTCATTCGACAGCGGAATGGGTAAGGATTTTGAAGATGGGACATTATCATTGGAGGATCTCAGAAATTATGCGATCGATCATGGTGAACCAGCTGTAAAAAGCGGTAAACAGGAATACCTGGAAAACCTCATCAATCGTTATATTTAGCCTTCCAATCATTTCTAATCAATTGCTTTATGAATAGTTTGCAAACCAAAGATTATTTAGTATTCCTTTTTTATTTTATTGTGGTAGCCGGATATGGATTTTGGGTCTATCGCCGCAAGAAAAAAGCATCTGTTTCTGCTTCGCATGATTATTTTTTGGCTGAAGGGTCTTTAACATGGTGGGCTATCGGCGCATCATTGATTGCTTCAAACATTTCAGCTGAGCAATTTATTGGGATGAGCGGCAGTGGGTTTAAAATGGGACTTGCCATTGCCACCTATGAGTGGATGGCTGCTGCAACACTGATTATTGTGGCTATATTTTTTATCCCGGTGTATTTAAAGAACAAGATTTACACCATGCCGCAATTCTTAAACCAACGGTATAATGGAACAGTAGCAATGATAATGGCCGTATTCTGGTTACTATTATATGTAGTAGTAAATCTTACCTCTATACTTTATCTTGGGGCATTGGCAATTGAAAGCATTTCCGGTATTGATAAAACACTTTGCATGTATATGCTGGCCATCTTTGCCATTTTTATTACACTGGGAGGTATGAAGGTGATTGGATATACGGATGTGATACAGGTTTTCTTTTTGATACTCGGGGGCCTGGTAACTACCTATATTGCATTAAACCTGGTGTCGGAAAAATTTGGTTCCAATGGTGTGGTTAACGGGTTTAAAATAATGACACAACAAGCCAGTGACCATTTCCATATGATATTTAAAAAAGACAATGCCAATTACATGGATCTGCCGGGGTTGACGGTTTTGATTGGGGGTATGTGGATTGTTAACTTGAATTATTGGGGTTGCAATCAATATATCACACAAAGGGCATTGGGAGCAGATTTGAAAACAGCCCGGAGTGGAATTCTTTTCGCCGCTTTTTTGAAATTACTAATGCCGGTGATTGTAGTACTGCCTGGCATAGCAGCTTATGTTTTGCATCAGCAGGGAGGTTTTCAAACTGAAATGCTGCAGAACGGAGAGCTGAACCCTGACAAGGCTTATCCTGTACTGCTTAATTTACTGCCAGCCGGGCTAAAGGGATTGGCATTTGCAGCACTCACTGCTGCGGTTGTTGCTTCGCTGGCAGGAAAGGCAAACAGTATCTCTACCATTTTCACATTGGATATCTATAAGAAAAGATTACGGCCTGAAGCTGATGAAAAGAAAATGGTGCAGATTGGAAAAATCACAGTGATAGTCGCCATGTTACTGGCTGTCTTTATTGCTCCGTTAATGGGTATTGATAAAAAAGGGGGCTTCCAGTATATACAGGAATACACAGGGTTTGTAAGCCCCGGTATTTTCGCCATGTTTATCTTAGGATTTTTCTGGAAGAAAACAACTTCAAATGCGGCACTGTTTGCTACAGTCGGTGGTTTTGTTTTCTCACTTTTCTTCAAATTCCTGCCTGGATTTATGGATTTGTCTTTCCTGGAGCAATTTGGTTTCGCTAAAGCAAATGCAGAGGGGCTTTATGAAATCCCTTTCATAGACAGGATGGGCTTTGTATTCCTGATCTGTGTGATTGGAATGGCACTGATTAGTATAGTTGAGAACAGGAAGGGAGTAAAACCGCATGGCCTTGAGGTTGACAGGAAGATGTTCAGGTTGAGCCCTTCATTTGCTGTCGGTGCGTTGATTGTATGCGGTATCCTGGCAGCATTATATACAATTTATTGGTAGGATAATCAGCTACTCTGAAAGTAAGCTTGAGGAGGCTGTTTAGCAGCAATGATATTTTTTGATGGTATTAAAATAAAAAATCCCGCAAAAAAAATTTGCGGGATTTTTGTACTGTCTTTCAACTGTTTATGTAGCCCGTACGGGATTCGAACCCGTATCACCACCGTGAAAGGGTGGTGTCCTAGCCCTTAGACGAACGGGCCGTCTTTGCTATTGCTACGACGGCCGGAGCCGTTTTCACTGCTTTTTTTAGGGACGGCAAAGATAGCTTTGCAACTGTTTTTGGCCAAATGTTTTTCAATTAATTGTCCCCACTCTTTTAGTATTACTGCAATGGCTGTTTTGATCAAATCTGATACAGTCAGACAAATGCGGTTTTATTACCTTCGCACCTCATTAAATCAAATAATCAGTCATGAGTACAGTTAAAGTTGCCATCAATGGCTTTGGTCGTATCGGTCGCCTGGTGTACCGCCAGATCTATAAAATGGAAGGTATTGACGTAGTAGCTATTAATGATCTGACCAGTCCGAAAGTGCTGGCACATCTTTTAAAATATGATAGTGCACAGGGTCGCTTTGATGCTGATGTGAAAGCCACAGAAGAGTCTATCGTTGTAAATGGAGATACCGTTAGAATTTATGCTCAGAAAGACCCGTCACAAATTCCCTGGGGAAGCCATGATGTGGATGTGGTGATTGAAAGTACCGGCTTCTTTACCGATAAGGATAAAGCAGCTGCACATATTACTGCTGGTGCAAAAAGAGTAATTATTTCTGCTCCCGCAACCGGCGATTTAAAAACAGTGGTATTCAATGTTAACCACAGCATATTAGATGGCAGCGAAACAATTATTTCGTGTGCATCATGTACAACCAACTGCCTTGCCCCAATGGCAAAGGTGCTGAATGATAAATATGGTATTGTAACTGGTATCATGACCACTATCCATGCTTATACAAATGACCAGAACACCTTGGATGCGCCACATGCAAAAGGTGACCTTCGCCGTGCAAGGGCTGCAGCTGCTAATATTGTTCCTAACAGCACCGGGGCTGCAAAAGCGATTGGCCTGGTGCTTCCGGAACTGAAAGGAAAATTGGATGGCGGTGCACAAAGGGTTCCTACCATTACAGGTTCATTGACTGAGCTGACTTCTATTCTTGGTAAAACCGTAACAGCGGAGCAGATCAATGCTGATATGAAAGCTGCCGCTAATGAGAGCTTTGGCTACACAGAAGATGAAATTGTAAGCAGCGATATTATTGGTATTCATTTCGGTTCTTTATTTGATGCTACCCAGACAAAAGTGATGACAGTTGGCGATAAGCAGCTGGTGAAAACCGTAAGCTGGTATGATAATGAGATGAGTTATGTAAGCCAGTTGGTTAGAACAGTGAACTATTTTGCCAAACTGATCAGTAAATAATTGCGTTGTATATTGTATACCGCAACAAATCTGAAAAGATTTGTTGCGGTATTTTCATTTAATCTGTATGTATGAAGATTAAGAATATTAATGGGCTTTCGGCTGAAGATTTGCAACTGGAAGTGAGTAATGGAGGAAAGTTTGTTCATTACCCCTTTACAGTGTCCCTGGTTGTTGTTACTTTCAAACGTACTTCCGGGGTTTACCTTGTACGGGGAAATGAAAATGTGGTGAAAAAAGGCCTCCCTTACACAATCATTTCAGTTCTGTTTGGATGGTGGGGCATACCTTTCGGTCCTAAATATACCCTTGAAAGCATCCGTACTAATATGAAAGGAGGCAAGAATGTTACAGATGAGGTGATGGCTACAATTGCCGGCTTTGTTTTGTTCAGGGAAGCCCAAAAAGAAAAAACTCTTCATCAATAGTTACTCATTCCTAAAAACTCAGTTATGTCAAAATTTGCTGCTCATGATTTTAAAGGTCAGAAAGCACTGATCCGTGTAGACTTTAATGTTCCGCTAAATGACAAATTTGAGATCACGGATGATACCCGGATGAGAGCAGCTGTTCCCACTATCAAAAAGATACTGACTGACGGGGGCATGGTAATACTAATGAGCCACCTTGGACGCCCAAAAGAAGGCCCAACGGATAAATACTCCCTCAAACACTTAATAAACCATTTAAGTGAATTGCTCGGAGGAGCAACGGTGCTGTTTGCGGACGATTGCATCGGTGAGAAAGCAAACCTTACCGCAAGTATGATGCGGCCAGGCGAAGTATTATTGTTGGAGAATCTTCGTTTTTATAAAGAGGAAGAAAAAGGAGATGCAAAGTTTGCAGAAAAATTATCTAAGCTGGGTGATATATGGGTGAATGATGCTTTCGGCACAGCACACCGGGCACATGCTTCCACTGCCGTTATTGCCCAATTCTTTCCTGCTGAAAAAAGATTGTTTGGCCTGGTGATGGAAGGTGAAGTTGCCAGCGCAGAAAAAGTATTGCATAAAGCCGAAAAACCATTTGTTGCGATAATCGGGGGTGCAAAAGTGAGCGATAAGATTCTCATTATCGAAAATCTTCTTGAGAGGGCAACTGATATTATTATAGGAGGGGGAATGGCTTATACGTTCATGAAAGCACAGGGAGGGAAAATCGGGAACTCCTTATGTGAAGAAGACCGTTTACAGACGGCGCTGGATATTTTGAAAAAAGCTGAAGCTAAAGGTGTTTGTATTCACCTTCCTTCAGACTCTGTGATAGCGGATAAATTTGCGGCGGATGCACAAACATCAGTAGCACCAAGCAATAATATTCCCGATGGCTGGATGGGACTGGATATTGGTAATATGGCCTGCGAGCAATTCACCAATGTCATTAAAAAATCGAAGACAATACTTTGGAACGGCCCGATGGGTGTATTTGAGATGCCCAAATTTCAGCATGGCACTAAAGCAGTTGCTATTGCTATCGCAGAAACCACTCAAAACGGCTCGTTCTCCCTGGTAGGTGGCGGCGATTCTGTTGCCGCTGTCAATCAGTTTGGCTTTACTGATAAAGTAAGTTATGTTTCTACCGGCGGAGGGGCAATGCTGGAATATTTTGAAGGAAAGGTGCTTCCGGGTATAGCCGCTGTAGCCGGGTAATCGTAATAAGTTTTTGTATTGCTAAGAATATTTTTCGGAATAATATTTTTTGGTGAAATTTATAATCAACCTTAAACTATTCGTATGAAAAAAATATTCCTTCTCTTGCTTGTATCATTTATTGCGGCCACAAACCTCAGAGCACAAAAAATTATTCCCATCGAACATAATGGTATAAAGTATGAAGTACTTGATATGACCTCAGCTGGTAAAGTAATGTGGGGCGGTTATGGGGAAGAGATCGCAGCTGATGCAGCTAAAAGCGAATCGAACGGGGCCGCTAACACCAAAGCAATCGTCACTGCTGTCGGTAAAAACTCCGGGTTTGAAGGAAAGCCGTATGCTGCTAAGCTGTGCAGCGAAGCAACAAACGGCGGCAAGGATGATTGGTACCTGCCTTCCAAAGATGAGTCGGATGCTATTTATGCTTTTAAAGATAAATTCAATGTAGAAGAAAGAGGCACTATTTGGACATCAACTGAAGCTAATGCCACCCAGGCCGTTACAAAGTATTGGTACACCGGGGCTTATTATAATATGCAGAAAGTGGATGAAAATCATTTCGTTTGTATAAGGAAAGCAGAATAGCCTTTTTCACAGCTTTCTTACCTCAATGATTTTATCAGAATTGCTTCCATTGCTGGTACAGATGTAAACTTTACCACTCGGAGAAATACATACATCTCTCATTCTTCCATATGTGCCGGCAAAAAACTCGGTAGTGGAAGTTATGCTGGTATGAGCAGCATTTAATTGTAATTGATAAAGTCTTGATTCCTTCAATGCTACCATCAGCAATGAATTTTTCCATTGCGGTATCAGGTTATTGTTATAAAAATCAAGTCCGCAAACGGCTATCGTTGGAGTCCATGCCTTTAATGGTTCTCTTACATTATTAGCTGTGCAAAATGTTTGTTCAGTGCCGGCGTCGCAAAAACCGGGCACATTTGGCCAGCCATAGTTTCTTCCTTTTTCAATGATATTAATCTCATCATCACTGCTTGGACCATGTTCACTGCTGTATAGTATGTTATTGGCAAAAACTAACCCTTGAGGATTTCGGTGACCAAAACTCCAGTAGGGATTCCCTGCCACAGGATTATCAGACGGGATAGTTCCGTCAAGGTTCAGCCGGAGAATTTTTCCATTCACCATAGCCGTGTTTTGCGGAAGTGCCTGGTTGGAAGCATCCCCGGTTGTAATGAATAATTTCAGATCCGGGGTAATCAAAAGCCGGCATCCATTATGTATCGAAGAGGCAGATATGTTTTCAATTACTGTAACCGGGTTGATCAGCGATGTGCCGGTAAAAGTGAAACGTACTACCTTTTCTTTGTAGCCCCCTGAATTATAGTTGTAAGCCACAAATACATGTGGTGTGGCAGCAAAATCAGGATGTAACACCATTCCAAGCAATCCTCCTTCACCATTGGATACAACTTCTGTAATAGTGTGTAAAAGGGAAACAGACCCTGTGGCTGGGTTTACCCGGCTTACCTTTCCACCCCGTTCCGTCATCCAGATAAAGTTATCAGGCCCCCATAATATTTCCCAAGGAAAGTTCAGCCCTTGAACAATAACAGAGTCTTTAATAGTAACCGAACCCGGTGCAGGTGGATTATCGGGGTTACTACTTTTCGTTTTTTTGCATTGCGAGAAAACCATCAAAGCAATAATAGCAACTGCGGATACCTTTTTTACCAGGTTCATAAAAGCTGAATTTGAGATATGCGGCGCTAAAACCATGCCGCAGAGTTACCAAAATCGTTGTTTGGCCGGCAATAATACTTGACCAACCGAAATTTTACCTTGCTGAACTACCGAAAATACTAATTTTACTATCTAATAAAAATTAAAACAATGAAAGGAACCCGTAACATTATGCTGCTGTCAGTTGCAGCGTTTGTATTAATATTATTTGTTTGGGGCTGCAGCAGTTACAATAAAATGGCTTCTGCTGAAACAAAAATTGAAGGTAAGTGGGGCCAGGTGGAAGTACAATTCAACAGAAAGGCAAAATTGTACACCGATGTTGTAAATGCTATTAAAGGAGCTGCAAAAAACGAAGATACCACCCTGATAAAGATCGTTCAGATGCGTTCAAGAATTCCTGATATCAAACCTGATCCAAATAACCCGCAACAGCTGGGCGAGGTAGACAGGCAATATGCAAATCTGGGAAAATCTATCCTGAACATCAATTTTGAGAATTATCCTACTCTGCGTACACAGGAAATGTTTATTGGCTTGCAGGCTCAGATTGAGGGAACTGAAAACAGGATTGGTACTGCCATTAAAGACTGGAATGATGAAGTGACCAGCTTTAATTCAAACATAGTCCGGTTCCCTAAAAATATGCTGGCAAGTATGTTTGGATTTAAGAAAAAAGCCAATTACAAGGCGCCAGAGGGATCGAATGATGTACAGGTTGACTTCAGCAAATAAACCATTTACAATTGTTTCCCTTATTTAGAAAAAAAAGGTCACTCTTCAATGAAGAGGATAACCGTATTATTGTTAAAGCCATACGACATGCTGAGCAACGTACCAGCGGTGAAGTAAGGGTTTTCGTTGAAAGCCGCTGTAGCTGGGTGGATGCTATTGACAGGGCAGCAGAGATATTCTTCACCCTGCAAATGGAAAAAACTGAACAGCGAAATGCGGTATTGGTATACATTGCCCTGAAAGACCGTCAGCTTGCAGTATTCGGAGATGAGGGAATTCATAAAAAAGTAGGTACAGAATATTGGCAAAAAGTAGTGGCTGAGATGCTTTCTACCTTCAATAAGGAGGATTATGCCAAAGGAATTGCTGAATGTGTAATACAGATTGGGGAAGCCCTTACCACTCATTTTCCATTTGACCGAGGTACTGATAAAAACGAATTGCCTGATACTATTGTTTTTGGCCGGTAAGATCAATGAAGAGACTTTTATTTATATTCAGCCTTCTGCTTTCTGTTTGTGTTTCAGCACAGATAGAAAAGGTGATCCCTAAACGACCAAACCCGCCGAAACTGGTTAATGATTTTACCGGCACACTTACGGATTATCAGGTTCTGGCTCTGGAGAATAAACTTGTAGCCTTTGATGACAGCACATCCAACCAGGTGACAGTTGTGATAATCAACTCAACTGGGGATTATGCTATTGATGAAGTTGCTTTAGAGTTAGGAAGAAAATGGGGTGTTGGAAATAAGGATAAGAATAATGGTATTGTTCTGTTGATAGCTAAGAACGACAGAAAGATGACCATTCAGGTAGGATATGGTCTTGAAGGTGCACTTCCGGATATTACAGCCAAGAGCATCATCGATCATGAGATTAAACCCGCCTTCAAAGAAAATAACTATTACAGGGGAATTGATCTTGGAACAGACGCAATTATTAAAGCAACCAAAGGCGAGTATAAGGCGCCTGCCAATTATGGAAGTAAAAAGAAAAAAGGCCTTAGTGTCAGTACTATCATAATAATTATTATTGTTTTGCTCATCATTTTTGGGGGTGCTGGTTCTGGGGGAGGCACTTATGTTTCCCGTGGTGGTATTGGTGGCTGGAGTGGTGGTGGTTGGTCTGGTGGCGGCGGTAGCAGTGGTGGCGGTTTTGGGGGCTTTGGCGGAGGTAGCTTCGGCGGTGGTGGGGCCAGCGGGGATTGGTAAGAATTTCAAAAGATATATAATGAAAAACCCTCCGGTTCCGGAGGGTTTTTCATTTAACCGTTTTGAAGAGCACCTGATTAGAATCCCTTTTTATCTTCTTCAGGAAGTTTTGACTTGATGTAATCAGCAAGATTCTTTAATGAAGTGTTCCCGGCATTATCTTTTGCGTCTTTATCCTTCTTGGCCAAAATACCTTTTAGTATAACACCATTAATAAAAGGATTAGTTTGGTTTTGATAGGCCTCAGGAACACCATCTCTGAATTTTACAATTTCATCCACACCCCATTTAACCTTCTCCGGATTTTTAATCGCAGATAAATATGTACTCAGCGTATTTAGGGTTTGAAATTTTGCCTGGCTCATCGGCATTTTTGCAAAGTCACCTATGATCTTATCAGCCATGCTTTCATCTCCCGATTTTACAATTTCATTCATGATGGCTTCTTGTAGATTTCCTTTGGCCGGCTTATCACTCATTTGTTTTGCCAGTGCAGTAGCCAGAGCCGGATCTGCTTTACTGAGGGCTGTCAGGGCATTACCAGCGACTGTATAAGATGAATCGTTTACAGCGGCTTTGAACACAGTGATATATTCAGGCTTTTTGTATTCGCCTAATTTCTGAATCGCATTAGCCCTTACAATTGAGTACTTATCTGATTTTGCAAGATTCAGCAACACAGGTTCAAAACTTGTTTTCACTGCTTCTTTCCTTAGATCTGCCTTGCTGATAGCAAAATTGCGTAGGCCCTGGTATTTATCTGTCAAAGCTGTTTTTACTAATTCAACTGCTTTGGGATCATCCAGTTTCTTTGAAGCGAAGTCAATGGCCTCTCTTCTGTCTACATAATTACCGGCATATTTGTACTGGTGAATATAGTTGTCAAGTGTTTTGTTATCTTTTTTTGTCCAGAGAGTAATCTTATCGGCATCCACATTTATCAGATCCGGTCTTTTTGTATAATTGAAGGTAAATGTATCAACAGCGTTTTTAGCCCACACAGTATACCGTACTTTATTGGCGCCATCATAAATATCAATAGCTAATGGCAGCTTGAAATACTTGCCTGACTTCTGTGTTTGCTTTATAATTACATTTACTTTGCCTGCTGCATCATTGTACACATAGTCTATATCCACACTGGGGTGTCCATTTCCAAAATACCATTGGTTGAAATACCAGTTCAGGTCACGACCGGTAACTTCTTCAAAGGCAAGACGCAATTGATGGGCTTCCGCGGATTTGAATTTATTGGTAGTTAAATAATTGTTGATTGACTTGAAGAATGCGCTGTCACCAACGTAGTTTCTGAGCATGTGTAAGATGCGGCCACCTTTCTGATAGCTTACTGCATCAAACATATCTTCCCGGTGTTCATACTGAAAACGAACAAGATCTTTCTTATCACTGCCACTCATCAGGTACCCCTGCATATCCTGAAAATTTTGTGCATCTCCGGCATCTTTTCCATTTTTGTATTCATCCCAAAGTGTTTCGCTATAATTAGCGAATGATTCATTCAAGGTTATATTACTCCAGCTTTCAGTGGTTACATAATCTCCAAACCATTGGTGAAATAGTTCATGTGCTATTGTACTTTCCCAGTTATTGCCATCAACAAGCTCTCTTGCATCCTGCTGTGCACTTTCTTGGTGAATGGTTGCTGTTGTATTTTCCATTGCCCCAGCTACATAATCCCTGCCGGTAATTTGTGAATACTTCACCCAGGGATAATCGACACCTGTGATTTTTGAAAAGAAGGTCATCATTTCTGGAGTGTTACCAAATATTTTCCTGGCAACGGGTGCATATTCTTTCTCTACATAATAGTTTACTTCTTTATCCTTCCATTTATCTTTTATTACTGCATACTCGCCTACACCTAAAAAGAAAAGATAAGGGGCATGTGGAAGATCCATTTTCCAGTAATCTGCTCTTGTCCCGTCAGCATTTTTCTTTTGTGAAACTAATTTGCCGTTTGAAAGAGTGATATATTTATTGTCTACCGTTACGGTAAGTTCTTGTGTACAGCGTTGATTGGTTCTGTCAATAGTTGGGAACCAGGCAGAACTTGATTCTGTTTCACCCTGAGTCCAAATTTGAGTCGGTTTGTCTTTATCTTCTCCTTTAGGATTAATAAAGTACATGCCTTTTATACCAAGCATAGCCCCTTGGCTGTATTTTTCTTCAAATTCATCAGGCTTAGCTGTGTAATCTATATATATGGTATAGCTCTCGGTTGCCTTATATGTCCTGTCAAGTTTGATTCTCAGGTTCCAGTCATTGTATTCATATTTCAACGGAATTTGCTGAGTACCTTTTACAAGAGCAACTTTTTTAAACTCCATGCCTTTTGCATCCAGGTTTAAAGAGTCGGTGGGATAGAAGTGCGGCCTCAAAGTTATCCATGCTTTACCATAGAGGTGCGATTTACTAAAATCTGGTTTTATTTCCAGTTTGGTATGTACCAGATTATTGATTTTGGTAGCCGTCTCCCGGTATTCTTTTTTCCATGACGTATCAACAGATGACTGAGCCATTGTGATATAGCCTGGTGTCAGAAAGATAGCAGCAAACAATATTTTTTTCATATAGATTATTTAAGTGCCGCAAATTTAGAAAAGACAGCTGTTTCCAGACGAATAAAAAGGATGGGAGGTTACAGTATTAACAAGTTCTTGCGGCCTGTATGAGCAAAGTCCGCAGATTTGAAGTAATTTTACTTCATTACCAATACCGGAAAAAATGAAAAAACTCCACCTGTGCTTACTGTTTTCATTGGCAGTATTATCAGCCTCAT
The DNA here is from genome assembly GCA_037045605.1 of Chitinophagaceae bacterium. Classification (GTDB taxonomy): domain Bacteria; phylum Bacteroidota; class Bacteroidia; order Chitinophagales; family Chitinophagaceae; genus JJ008. The sequence goes on from JBAOHK010000014.1 coordinate 64,004, forward strand.
CACAAAAGGTTTATTTTATTTATATCCAAACCGAATATGAGCAACCTTTTTTTGTAAAAATGAACGAAAAAATTCAGAGCTCAACAGCTTCAGGTTACATCATTTTATCTAAATTGGTTGATAGCACTTATTCTTTCAGTATTGGGTTTCCACAAAATAAATGGGCAGAACAGAACTTCTCGGTGTCGGTTAATAAGAAAGATCACGGCTTTCTTTTAAAGAATTTTGGCGAAAAGGGTTGGGGCCTTTTTGATTTGCAAACTCTGGCTGTTCAAATGGCTGTAACAGGGAAAGCCTCCGTTGATAACAGGCCGATACCAGAAAATAACACTGTATCAGCGTTTACAGAGATTCTGTCTAAAGCAGCTGATGATCCTTCATTAAAAGAAAAACCTGCTCAGCCAAAGGGCGAAGAGAAAAAAACAGAAGTCGTTGTTCAGGACATTATAAAGAAAGAAGAACAAAAAGCTGAAGTAAAAGAGCCTGAAGCCAGTAAGCCGGCTGAGGTTATTGAAGTCATTTCGGTAAAGAAAGGGGATGCCAAAACAGATTCAAAGGAAGCGACAGTTATAAAGCCAGTTGAAACGATAGGAGAAGCGGTAATTAATAAGGAGGAAACAAAGATAGAAGTAAGTGCATCTTCTGTAATAAAACCGGCAATCGCAGTCGAAGAACCGTTGTTAGAAAGGAAAGTAGAAGACACGGTACAAGCAAAAGATCAGCGAGAAAGTGTAATTACAGAAGTGGTTACTTCTGAATCTTTCAAAGCGTCGCAGGTGAAGAAATGGTCCGAAAGTTCTACTACAGAAGGGTTCGGTCTCGTTTTCATTGACGATTATGATAATGGTATGAAAGACACAATTCGGTTGGTTATTCCTAATCCAAAACCAGCTGTCAGTGTTGTAAAAGATGAGCCTAAAGAAGAAAAGAAGTTCCTTGATATAAGTACAGAAACGGGCGAAAAGGAGGCAGGGAAAGTCGCACAGGTAAAACCGGATATTACCCCATCTGTCACTAATGCTGATAAAGCGGCACATAATAATAATTGCACTGAACTTGCAACAGAAAACGATTTCTTTAAACTCCGTAAAAGGATGGCAGCTGTTGAAAGTGATGATGACATGATTTCTGAAGCTAGAAAATACTTTAAAGAAAAATGCTTCAGTACAGAACAGCTAAAAAATCTTGGTACACTTTTTTTGACAGATGAGGGAAAGTATAAATTCTTTGATGCTTCATATAAATATGTCACTGATTTAGAAACTTTCAATTCATTGCAGAACGAATTAAAGGATGAGTATTACCTCAGCCGCTTTAAGGCAATGATTCGCAATTAAGCATATGCCCCGGTATTTTTTAGAAGTTGCTTATAAAGGCACAAAGTATAGCGGTTTACAAACACAGCAAAATTCCAATACTATCCAGGCTGAGTTAGAAAAAGCCTTCGTAATTCTTCAGCGGGAGAGTATTGTTATGACTGGATCCTCAAGAACTGATGCTGGAGTGCATGCAATTCAGAATTATTTTCATTTCGATTATACAGGCGTTATCAACCCTAATTTTATCTATAAGATTAATGCGATCCTGCCTGATGATATTGTGGCAAAAAAGCTTCATTTAGTAACAGAATCAGATCACTGCCGTTTTGATGCTCTCAGCAGGGAATACAATTATTACATCTATAGAAATAAAGATCCTTTTCTTCAAGACAGAGCCTTCTTTTTTCCTTATCGTCTTGATTTTGAAAAAATGGTACAAGCTGCTGAAATAATAAAAGATTATACCGATTTTACGTCATTCTCAAAAAGGAATACCCAAGTCAAGACCTTTATATGTAAGATTGAGGAGAGTAAATGGATATTTGAGAATAATTGTCTGATCTATAATGTAAAGGCAAATAGGTTTTTACGTGGAATGGTACGGGCCTTAACAGCTACAGTACTCAAAGTTGGTCGAAATAAAATATCATTAAATGAGTTTAGGCAAATAATTGAGGCAAGGGACTGTACCAAAGCCAGTTTTGCAGTTCCAGCACATGGCCTTTTTCTAATGGAGGTTCAATACCCTCCTGCAACTTTTGCTAAATTATCGGATAATCTTCCTAAACACTCGTAATCATCTCTTTTTCAGGAAGAGCTGTTTCGCTTTTTTCTAAAACTAACTTGGAGAGATTCAGTGAGATTTCTGGCGCATTTAGGCCCTAATTTATCGGAGCCACATTTAAAATAGCTTTTGAAATGTATTTTATGTTCATTTAATCAAAAAAGTATCTCTCTGAACCCCTTGCCAGCATTGCATTTCGCTGATTATTAGCATTTTTATTTTCAAATTTATTTGTAGAGAACTGTTACATCCTTATCTTCGCCGCCCGTTCAAATAAAACGGACTAGTTCTCTGAAGATTGTGAATATACTGTGAGGCAAATGTGAACAAAACAGAGGTTTAAAATTTGCTGGTAAGATTCAAACCCTTACCTTTGCCCTCCGCCATAAAAAAAGGCGGCCAGTTCTTCATAAAACAAGCTGATTTTCACACCCAAAAGTTCTCATTTTATTGAAAAATAAATGATGAAAAATTTGGTAGGAAAAATAAGGCCCTTACCTTTGCACTCCCGTTCAAAAAACGGGCGGCTGGTAAAGCCAAAAGATCTTTGAAAGTTGGGAAACAATAGCACTTTAATCAGATAGCCTCTGATTAAAATTTATAGGTAAGTCAAGCGAATAACATTCGATTTGACACGTTAATTTTCTCTTGAGAATTTTATACTGTCAGTATCAAACTTCATTTACAATGGAGAGTTTGATCCTGGCTCAGGATGAACGCTAGCGGCAGGCTTAATACATGCAAGTCGAGGGGCAGCATGACTGTAGCAATACAGTTGATGGCGACCGGCAAACGGGTGCGGAACACGTACAGAACCTTCCTTCGAGCGGGGAATAGCCCAGAGAAATTTGGATTAATACCCCATAGCATATTGAAGTGGCATCACTTTAATATTAAAGATTTATCACTTGAAGATGGCTGTGCGGCTGATTAGGTAGTTGGCGGGGTAACGGCCCACCAAGCCTGCGATCAGTAACTGGTGTGAGAGCACGACCAGTCACACGGGCACTGAGACACGGGCCCGACTCCTACGGGAGGCAGCAGTAAGGAATATTGGTCAATGGACGAAAGTCTGAACCAGCCATGCCGCGTGGAGGATGAAGGTCCTCTGGATTGTAAACTTCTTTTATATGGGACGAAAAAAGGCCTTTCTAGGCCGTCTGACGGTACCATATGAATAAGCACCGGCTAACTCCGTGCCAGCAGCCGCGGTAATACGGAGGGTGCAAGCGTTATCCGGATTCACTGGGTTTAAAGGGTGCGTAGGTGGGTTGATAAGTCAGTGGTGAAATCTCCGAGCTTAACTTGGAAACTGCCATTGATACTATTAATCTTGAATATTGTGGAGGTTAGCGGAATATGTCATGTAGCGGTGAAATGCTTAGATATGACATAGAACACCAATTGCGAAGGCAGCTGGCTACACATATATTGACACTGAGGCACGAAAGCGTGGGGATCAAACAGGATTAGATACCCTGGTAGTCCACGCCCTAAACTATGGATACTCGACATACGCGATAAACTGTGTGTGTCTGAGCGAAAGCATTAAGTATCCCACCTGGGAAGTACGATCGCAAGATTGAAACTCAAAGGAATTGGCGGGGGTCCGCACAAGCGGTGGAGCATGTGGTTTAATTCGATGATACGCGAGGAACCTTACCTGGGCTAGAATGCTGGGAGATCATGGGTGAAAGCTCATTTTGTAGCAATACACTGCCAGTAAGGTGCTGCATGGCTGTCGTCAGCTCGTGCCGTGAGGTGTTGGGTTAAGTCCCGCAACGAGCGCAACCCCCATCACTAGTTGCCATCAGGTAACGCTGGGAACTCTAGTGAAACTGCCGTCGTAAGACGTGAGGAAGGAGGGGATGATGTCAAGTCATCATGGCCTTTATGCCCAGGGCTACACACGTGCTACAATGGGGCGTACAAAGGGCTGCAACATAGCGATATGAAGCTAATCCCAAAAAACGCCTCTCAGTTCAGATTGGAGTCTGCAACTCGACTCCATGAAGCTGGAATCGCTAGTAATCGTATATCAGCAATGATACGGTGAATACGTTCCCGGACCTTGCACACACCGCCCGTCAAGCCATGGAAGCTGGGTGTACCTAAAGTCGGTAACCGAAAGGAGCCGCCTAGGGTAAAACTAGTGACTGGGGCTAAGTCGTAACAAGGTAGCCGTATCGGAAGGTGCGGCTGGAATACCTCCTTTTTAGAGCAAGTACTTACTTGCTATTGTTTCCCCAAACTTTCAATGTTAGTTCTTTTTGAAAAGTAACCCGATAACACGGGGGCTACAATTTATAGATCCGTAGCTCAGCCTGGTTAGAGCACTACACTGATAATGTAGGGGTCAGCAGTTCAAATCTGCTCGGGTCTACAAAAATAACCTGGGGGGTTAGCTCAGTTGGCTAGAGCATCTGCCTTGCACGCAGAGGGTCATCGGTTCGACTCCGATATCCTCCACCAACTTGAGTTAATTTTTTTACAAAGAGGAATTTGGTGTGATTCGTTTAGGCGAATCATTTGGTTCGAGTCCAACACATCTACAATGTTCTGACTTATCAGAATAAGTTCTTTGACATATTGGGAAAATAAATGTTAGAACGGATATCTAATATTTATCAATCACAATTTTGAATAATCACACCATTATAATGGTTGGTCTGAAGAAATGTGGTTGGGTAACAAACTACAAGAATATCAAAATTCTAGTTTCTAATTTTTTTAAAGCAACTAAGGGCGCATGGTGGATGCCTTGGGTCTGAGAGGCGATGAAGGACGTGGTAAGCTGCGATAAGCCAGGGGGAGCTGCACACAAGCATTATATCCCTGGATTTCCGAATGGGTCAACCCACTATACTGAAGGTATAGTACTCGAAAGAGAGCCAACCCCGAGAACTGAAACATCTAAGTACCGGGAGGAAAAGAAAACAATAGTGATTCCCTGAGTAGTGGCGAGCGAAATGGGAATAGCCTAAACTTAAGCGGCGTGCCGCTTGAGGGTTGTAGGACTGCATTTAGAAATCATCATCAAGCAAAATTTTCTGGAAAGTTAAGCCATAGAGGGTGATAGCCCCGTAAGCGAAAATTGATGAGGACGAGCAGTATCCTGAGTAAGGCGGGACCGGAGGAATCCTGCCTGAATCTGCCAGCACCATCTGGTAAGGCTAAATACTCCTCAGACACCGATAGTGAACCAGTACCGTAAGGGAAAGGTGAAAAGCACCCTAAACAAGGGAGTGAAATAGTACCTGAAACCGTGCGCCTACAAGCGGTCGGAGCATCGTAAGATGTGACGGCGTGCCTTTTGCATAATGAGCCTACGAGTTGCTCCTCACTGGCGAGGTTAAGTTCGAAATTAACGGAGCCGTAGCGAAAGCGAGTCCAAATAGGGCGTTTAGTCAGTGGGGGCAGACGCGAAACTTTGTGATCTATCCATGGGCAGGTTGAAGGTTAGGTAAAACTAACTGGAGGACCGAACCCGTTGACGTTGAAAAGTCTTGGGATGACCTGTGGATAGGGGTGAAAGGCCAATCAAACTGAGAGATAGCTCGTTCTCCCCGAAATGTTTTTAGGAACAGCCTCGGATTATGAAGTCTGTTAGAGGTAGAGCTACTGATTGGGCTAGGGGGCTTCACCGCCTACCAAACCCTGACAAACTCCGAATGCTAACAGATATCTCCGGGAGTGAGGCTACGGGTGCTAAGATCCGTGGCCGAGAGGGAAATAACCCAGAATAGCAGCTAAGGTCCCTAATAAGTAGTTAAGTTGATCAAACGAGGTAGGACTTCTATAACAGCCAGGATGTTTGCTTGGAAGCAGCAATTCATTTAAAGAGTGCGTAACAGCTCACTGGTCGAGAGGTCCCGCACGGAAAATAATCGGGCATCAAACTACTAACCGAAGCTCTATGATCGCCGCTAAGCGGATGATCGGTAGGGGAGCATTCAAACTGCATCGAAGGTGTACGGCGACGTATGCTGGAGCGGTTTGAAAAGAAAATGTAGGCATAAGTAACGATAAATAAGGTGAAAAACCTTATCGCCGAAAGTCTAAGGGTTCCTGATCAACGTTAATCGGATCAGGGTTAGCCCGGTCCTTAGTCAAACCCGAAAGGGGTAGATGATGGAAAGCAGGTTAATATTCCTGCGCCTGCTATACAACAAAAGTGACGGAGAGTCGTGGTCGCTGCGTACTGACGGATATGTACGCCTGAGTGGAGTCTTCGGACAAAGCGAAGTGATAAAAGCTCTTCCAAGAAAAGCGAGTATAGCAGCCGGTACCGCAAACCGACACAGGTAGACGGGATGAATATTCTAAGGCGCTTGGGTGAGCCGTGGAGAAGGAACTAGGCAAATTGACGCTGTAACTTCGGGATAAAGCGTACCATCTTCGGATGGTCTCAGTAAAATGGTTCAACCAACTGTTTAACAAAAACACAGGGCCCTGCAAAATCGAAAGATGACGTATAGAGCCTGATACCTGCCCGGTGCTGGAAGGTTAAGGAAGGGTGTTCGCCGCAAGGCAAAGCTCCTGACTGAAGCCCCAGTAAACGGCGGCCGTAACTATAACGGTCCTAAGGTAGCGAAATTCCTTGTCGGGTAAGTTCCGACCTGCACGAATGGTCTAATGAGTTGAACGCTGTCTCCTCCACGAGCCCAGTGAAATTGTAGTATCGGTGAAGATGCCGGTTACCCGCCACGGGACGGAAAGACCCCGTGAACCTTCACTACAACTTTGCATTGATTTTGAATTACGGATGTGTAGAATAGTTGGGACGCTTTGAAGCCTTGCCGCCAGGTAGGGTGGAGCGGTCGTTGAAATACCAACCTTCTTTGATTTAGAGTCTAATCCCTTGCGGGAAACAGTGCATGGTGGGTAGTTTGACTGGGGTGGTCGCCTCCTAAAGAGTAACGGAGGCTTGCAAAGGTACCCTCAGTACGGTTGGTAATCGTACGAAGAGCGCATTAGTATAAGGGTGCTTGACTGTGAGGCACACAAGCCGAGCAGGGACGAAAGTCGGCTAAAGTGATCCGGCGGTTCTGTATGGAAGGGCCGTCGCTCAAAGGATAAAAGGTACTCCGGGGATAACAGGCTGATCTCCCCCAAGAGCTCATATCGACGGGGAGGTTTGGCACCTCGATGTCGGTTCGTCACATCCTGGGGCTGGAGAAGGTCCCAAGGGTTCGGCTGTTCGCCGATTAAAGTGGCACGTGAACTGGGTTCAGAACGTCGCAAGACAGTTCGGTCCCTATCTGTGGTGGGCGCAAGTAAATTGAGAGGACATGACCTTAGTACGAGAGGACCGGGTCGTACACACCGCTGGTGTATCTGTTGTGCCGCCAGGTGCAATGCAGAGTAGCTACGTGTGGCCAGGATAAACGCTGAAAGCATCTAAGCGTGAAACCTTCCTCAAGATGAGTTTACTTTTAAGGGCCGTCAGAGACTATGACGTTGATAGGCTATAGGTGTAAAGCTGGTAACAGCAAAGCCGAGTAGTACTAATTGCCCGTACGCTTTAATTTTTTACTTATTTTTTAAAAATAAGAGATATCAGATTCCTTCTAACTTTCCCAATATGATCTTATTGTCTTAGTACTTAGTACTAAGATTTATATTCTTATGGTGGTTTTTCCGAGGGTGTTCACCTCTTCCCATACCGAACAGAGAAGTTAAGTCCCTCATGGCCGATGGTACTGCACCACAATGCGGGAGAGTAGGTAGCTGCCATATTTTTTAAAAGCCTTTCAGCAATGAGAGGCTTTTTTCATTTTGAAATTACAGTATCTTCAATACGAATGTCAAAAAAGGAAAGGACCATCTTGATCTTACTGGCAGGATTGAATTTTACACATATCCTTGACTTCATGATTATGATGCCTCTCAGCAATTACCTGATTGGCGATCTTGGTATAAGCCCTTTCCAATTCAGCCTGCTCGTTGCAGCGTATTCAATAAGTGCTTTTTTCTCCGGATTAGCTATTGCTACTTTCATTGACAGACATGATAGAAAAAAACCTTTGCTGATTGCATACTCGGGTTTTTTGCTGGGAACTGTAGCCTGCGGGTTTGCACCTAGTTTTGGATTGTTATTAGCAGCAAGGATTGTTGCTGGTCTATTTGGTGGTATTATTGGCGCACAAGTATTTGCTATTGTAGGCGATTTGTTCAGTTACGAACGAAGAGGAAGAGCAATGGGAATTGTGATGGGGGGGTTCGCCGCCGCTTCAATATTAGGCGTGCCTCTTTCTTTATATGTAACGAATATTTTTAAACATAATTGGCATCTGCCTTTTTTGTTCATTGGAGCTGTGGCTTTATTGCTGATTCCGCTGGTGATCAGAATCATTCCTGAGATGAAGTCTCATATCAAAGAAAAGGAAGATGATGAATCCCTTTTCATTACCTTGATTAAGGTGACGAAGATTCCAATCCAGCGATCTGCATTAACTTTTTCCGGCTTATTAATGATGGGGCATTTCCTGATTATCCCATTCATTAATCCTTACCTGGAATTCAATAAAGGCTTTTCTAAAAATGATATACCCTCTATTTACCTGATCGGTGGGATTGCTTCGCTTGCTGCAGCCTTATACCTAGGGAGAGTTGCAGATAAAAAAGGTAAGCTGTACATATTCTCACTTTCTGTTTTCCTGTCTTTGTTCATGGTCATTATCATAACCCGCCTCCCTAATGTGGTATTTCCTGTTGTACTTCTTTTTTTTGCTCTTTGGTTTATTGTGGCTACGGGCAGGATTGTTACAGCTCAGGCTATGATTACCGAAGTGGTAAAGCCTGAACAGCGAGGAAGTTTTATGAGCATTAATGGTAGTATTCAACAACTGGGAAGCGGTTTGGCTGCATTATGTTCCGGGGCTATTGTCTACACGGATAAAACAGGTAAGATCCATCATTATGACTGGGTTGGCTATTTCAGTATTATTGTGCTGATTGTAAGCCTCCTGTTTGGCCGTGTTATATTTAAAAAAATAGACCCGGCAAATTTTTCAAAGTAACTTATTGTGTTATTCTGTACACCGGATAACGCATATGTGACGGCTCATACCATTGTGAGTTCTGATAAACAAAGTTCAACTGAGCCCTTCCATTGTTTGCGAATGCGGTGTCTTTTGCTTTTTGCTGATCAAGTTTGAGCTTAATGTCCGGGTTATTCTTTAAGTACTCTGCTGCTTTATCTTCAAACACATATCCAGAGTAGCCTTCTTTCTGGCCAAGGATAGCATCAAAATAATTCCAGGCGAAGTAAGAATCTTCGGCCTGTGGCTCTAATGTTTCAATGAGAAAACGATTAGCTGCCTGGTTTAGTGGAATGTACCAATCACCTTTTTTAAATGACATTGTCTTTAAGGTGGTGCTGGTCTTCACTTCGCTGTTGAGGTGGTGCATTTCATATTGACGTGGCAGCGTTTTATAATCATCGATCTTGTATACCTCCACTTCTATAGCTGTGTCTTTTTTTAACTGCGTCATCTGCACTTTATTCAACTTCAGGAGATCAATGACTTTCCACCAGCCTTGAGGTATAATGTATGCTTTGGGCTTTGTGACAGAATTTTTAACGGCGAAGTAGTTGAATATTTTGACTGTTTTTTCAAAAGGCTTACTCCTGTCATAATATAATCTTGACATGCCGGATACTTCACTTGGTTTGTGACCAGCCTCAAAACCCTTGTACTGCACCTGTTTGAATTGTGACCTGTCCAATACCCAGCTGATGGGAAAAGTGGTTGCAGATTGCACAGCTTTTTTAGTTTGTTCTCTCAGGTCTTTTATCTGTGTACTGTTCTTTGCGGTGAATTCGATGAAAGATTGCATTAACGCATAGGTGGCTTTTACTCTTTGGTCGTATGGCTTCAACATATGTGTTTCGGGAACGAAAGAGAAAGTGTGCCATAGTGCTGCATAACCGCTGGCATAACGGGGACTGTCCCAGTATTCGGGCCAGCCGTTCTCCGGAGTATCTCCGAAGGAATTAACGTAAGGAACAAGGTCGTACCCTTTTTGCTTCATGGAAGTGTAGAGGGCTGGCTCGAATTCTTTGTTGAGATAATCACCCATTACTCCACCAAGCTTGTTATGTTGTGTGGTGAGCAATGTCATTATATGCTGGTAATCGGCGCCGTTGCTTACATGGTTATCTACAAATACATCGGGATCGAGCAGATGAAATATTTCTGTGAATGCCCTTGCATCTTTTGAATCGCATTTGATAAAATCCCGGTTGAGGTCGAGGTTTTGGGAATTGCCCCTGAAACCAAATTCTTCGGGACCTTCCTGGTCAACCCGGTAGTTTGCACTCCTGTTCAAACAGCCGCCGATGTTGTAGATGGGTATGAAGGTGAGCACAACGTTATCTGCTATTTTGTATTTATTGGCAACGATATCCCTTGCGAGCAGCATGCTTGCATCTACACCATCGGGTTCGCCGGGATGGATGCCGTTATTGATAAGGATAATGCGTTTGTTGTTTTTGCGGATGTTGTCGAAATTATAATCGCCATTGTTGGACACAACGATGAGATGAAGGGGGTAGCCGGCATCTGTCATGCCCATGGAGAGCATTTTTACTTTGCCGGATTTCTCATCGAGCTTTTTCCACCATTCAATGATCTCGAAATAGGTGGGTGTTTGTGTGCCTTTTGATTGTTCGAACCTGGTAATGATGTTTTGTGCAAGAGCTGTTATTGAAAAGGCGATGAATAGGCAGGCGACGAAGATTTTTTTCATCCTTAAAAATAAGCAGTTGTGGCAATTTACTTGCTAAGTATTTCTAATGCCTTTTCCAAAATCTCATCCCTTTTTTCAAGAATCCCTTTTATAGTTGGTTGAACTGTAACGTCAATTTTTATACCGATCCTTTGAGTGGGAGCACCATCTGGATAGAAAACACCAAGTCCGGTCATATTTGTATGATAACCTCCGGTTAGATAAAGATGAGATACATCACCATCGGCTCCTGAAGTCTGACTTCCGATAGTAATGGCGCCAGGAATTGCCTGTAAAGCCATTGCTGTCCATTCAGCCTGGCTCTGAGTGTTTTCATTAACCAGCAGCATTATTCTCCCTTTGTAATGGCGTTTGTTTTTGTCATCAGCAACCGGGCCGTAAACAATATTTCCTTTCCATAAAAAAGTACCGGGAAAATCAAGATTGGGGATCAGAATCTTTGCAAATGGAGTTGGTTTTTCATACAAGTACTTGCAAATGGTAAATATGGTGCTTTTGGGATAGTTCCTGATATCAAAAATGATGGCACGGGTATCCGCCATCCGGCTGAACAAACTGTCAATATCATTCTTTTCCAAAACACCCATATTGACCAGGCCGATATTGCCTGGCAAGATTTTCCAGCTGATGCTATCCTTATTTATATGAATGGAATACTGAGAATACCTTCTTACCTGCAACAATAATTTGTCCTTGCTTCTTTTTACCTGGAGTCTTACTGAACTGTCTTTCCCCCCGGTAATATAACCATATGTATTCATGTAAGCCAGTTTTACAGGATAGTTGGACCCATTGACCAGATGAATTTTTCCGCCGATAATTTGCTTTATAGTCTGCCCGTTTATTTTTTCAATAATATCCCCCACCATGAGGCCATTAATTTTTGCAAGGGAGTCATTTTTGAATCCGGTGACAACAAGTCTGTCTTGTATCATAACTGTTTTTACAGGCAATGTAAATGGCGCCAGTTCTTTTTGAAGTAAAGGATCAAACAGGCCTGAATGTGAATCATTCACACTGTTAACCAATTCCGACATCAGGAGATGGTAGCTTGTAATATTTGCTGCCCCGGAGAAAAGAGGGATAAACTTTTTTAAAACAAGGTTCCAATCTGTCCCAATGATATATTTATATGGGTAAAAATATTGGATGGTATTCCAGTAACGGAATAGAAACTGTAACCGGAATAATTCATTGGGATATCCTATTTCCCTCCAGTTATCATAATTATTTTCATTTAAAAAGTCAAGATTCTGTACCGGCCTGTAGCTGAGATAATAGCTCTCCCCCCTATGCCTGTTTGCGAGAATAGTGGCCAACTTACTTTGCAGTCTTTTTGACAATAAGTTGCTTTGCATCCATGCCATGTCAAGATTTTTGGTAAATGCCGTATCGGGAGGGTTGCTATTACATGTATTACAAACCGGAATTTCTCCCAACGAATCTATCCATAGGAGTAAAGATGCAGATAATGCATCGTCTGACCCGGCATTCTTTATAACCGGAATCATTTTAAACAATTCCATATCCCAGTTATATTTTCCTGCTGCCACTTGTGGATGAAAATATTTTAGAAATCCCCAGGCATAGCAGAGATATAGCAGGTTTTTCTCTTGTTGAGTTGAAAGGGGGATGATCTTTTCTCCCCTGGCAGATGCAAAAGAAGGTTGATTATACAATTCTTTACCATCAACCTCAATATTAATATCATCAATCCAAGAATTGCCCGTTCCGATTGCTCCTATGTTTAATCGCAGATGGTGAACGGGCAGTGCAAAAGTGTCAAGGTTCATATCCCATTCCAGCCTTGTCCATTCTTTTGCGTTAATAATTCTTTTTCCTTTTGCTGAAGTTTTCCTTTCTCCCAAATCCTGACTAATCACACAAGAAATAAATCCGGCCGTATCATCCGGATTGGTCTGGAGCACCCATGCTGAAAATCTTAGTCTCCGGCCAATAATATCAAGTGGCAGATTGTTGGTTGCGTACCCATCTGAAATGTTTTTACTCAAGGTATCAAATGAGAATCTGAGAGAATAGCGGCCACTATGTTTTATTGTACTGTCAGGAGTAATTAAGTATTTCTTAGGGGAGTAGTTACTTTTTTGCCAGGGGTAAAAGTTATTATAGCTGCTCTGCTCAAAATCAAGATTGCGGGGATTAGCCTGACTATGGCAGGATAATGAGTATGTGAGAAGAGTGGCTATCAGCAAGTATCGCATAAATAGAAAAGCATCTTCGTACGAAGATGCTTTGCAAACGAAATATTGTATTAGTTATTTTGCTGCGTTGGCTTTTCTGGCCAGCTTGCTTTTCAGGTTGGCTGCTTTGTTCTTATGAATAACGTTGCGTTTTGCTAATTTGTCGATCATAGAAGCAACTTCAGGGAATTTTTCGCCCATTTCTTTTCCTTTTAATGCTTTCAGGTCACGGATGGCATTACGGGTGGTTTTGCCGTAATACTTGTTTCTTGCTGTTCTTTTAGCAGCCTGACGGGCATCCTTTTTTGTTGCACTGTGATTAGCCATTCTTATTGATTTTAAGGGACGGCAAAGGTAGGGCTGAGTGCCCTAACCACCAAATTTTCAGCAATTTAATTGACCCTTTTCTGCCATGATCTACAGGGCTGAAACGGCAGAGTATTTGGCGATGAAAGGGCCGCCACGGTGGTGTAAATCCCTCAAAATGAACCCGGTTTTTCGGTTTTTTCAACGATATTTGAAGCCTCAAAAATTGGTCATTTTCAAACTTTCCCCCTGATGAAGGATTTCTCTTACATAACTAATTCTTCTCCCGCCTTTATAGAAACCCTGTACCAGGATTTTGTGAAGAACCCGGACAGTGTGGACCCGGAGATGCGGAAATTTTTTGAGGGATTTGACTTTGCATTGAGCAATGCAGCGACTAACGGGAATGGTAAGAGTGCTGCGTCAACAACCGTTGCGCCGGTTCCGGAGAAACCACTGAGCATTGATGTAGACTGGATGAGGGAATTGAAGGTTTACCGGCTGATACTTGGCTATCGTAACAAGGGGCATCTGCTGGCAAAGACCAATCCCATCCGCACCCGCAAGGACAGGGGAGCCAATATTGAACTTTCATTCTTTGGATTTACTGATGCTGATCTTGATAAGGAATTTCATGCGGGCAGCCTGATTGGTCTAGGAACGGCCACACTAAGGAACATACTTGCTCATCTTGAAAAATGTTATGCTTCGCATATCGGCATTGAGTTCAAATACATCAGCGATCAAAAAAAAATTGACTGGCTGACGAATGAGGTGGAACAAAAAATGCCAGAACCGCTTCCGCTGAATAAGAAGAAAAGAATACTGGAGAAACTGAACCAGGGTGTGATGTTTGAAAAATTCCTGCATACCAAGTATGTGGGACAAAAAAGATTTTCATTAGAGGGCGGTGAAACGACTATTGCCGCACTGGATGCCATCATCAATACGGCAGCTGAAAATGAAGTGCATGAGGTGGTGATAGGTATGGCACACCGCGGAAGACTGAATGTGCTGGCAAATATCATGGGTAAGACTTATGCCCAGATATTCAGCGAATTTGAAGGCACGGCAAAGATGGACCAAACGATGGGTAGTGGTGATGTGAAGTACCATATGGGTTATGGAAGTGTGGTGCAAACGATGACAGATAAAAGTATCCACCTGAAGCTGATGCCTAATCCCTCACATCTTGAAGCAGTGGACCCGGTGGTTGTCGGTTTTTCAAGAGCAAAGGCAGATGTGATGTATCACAGCGATTTTGATAAGATACTCCCGATACTGATACATGGAGATGCATCTGTGGCGGGGCAAGGGATTGTGTACGAGGTGTTGCAGATGAGTTACCTGAGAGGTTATTATACAGGGGGCACTATTCATTTTGTTATTAATAACCAGATAGGATTTACCACTGATTTTGATGATGCAAGAAGTTCGGACTACTGTACATCACTGGCGGCGGCTATACAGGCACCGGTATTACATGTGAACGGTGATGACCCGGAAGCTGTGGTGAAATGTGTGGAGATAGCCACCCGTTTCCGCCAGGAATTTAATTCTGATTTCTTTATTGATATGGTTTGCTACCGCAGACATGGACATAATGAAGGCGATGACCCAAAATTTACCCAACCGCATTTGTATGCGTTAATTGACAAACATCCTAACCCCAGGGAAGTATATGTAAAATATTTGTTAGAGAATGGTGAACCTGATGCACAGGAACTGGCAAAAGAGATGGAGAAAAAATTCTGGTCTGACCTACAGGAACGATTAGACGAGGTAAAACAAAATCCATTGCCATATCAATACCAGCCGCCGGAAGTGGCCTGGAAAAAACTGCGCAGGGCTGCTGCGGAGGATTTTGATATGTCACCCGTTACGGCTATCAGCAGCGATGATTTTAAGAAAGTGTTTACTGTCTTTAATGCAATGGCCTGCCGATTTTAAACCATTGAGAAAGGTGGAGAAGATATTGCAGGATAAAATAAAGTTGTTTGAGACAGAAAATAAAGTGGATTGGGCCACCGGTGAATTAATGGCTTATGGCAGTTTATTGCTGGATGGAAAAGATGTGAGAATGAGTGGACAGGATGTTCGAGGAGAGGAACTTTTTCTCACCGCCATGCTGTGTTGAGAGATGAGAATACAGATAAACCGTATAACAGGGTGAATCATATTTCGGGGGCAACGGGTAAATTCAGAATTTATAATTCTTTACTGAGTGAGTATGGTGTATTGGGATTTGAATATGGCTATGCGATGGCTAACCCCAATGCCCTTGTGTTGTGGGAAGCACAGTTTGGCGACTTTGCCAATGGTGCACAGACAATGATAGACCAGTTTATTGCCGCAGGGGAACAGAAATGGAACCGTATGAACGGAGTCACTTTATTATTGCCACATGGGTATGAAGGACAAGGACCAGAGCACAGCAGTGCAAGGATGGAACGTTTCCTGCAATTATGTGCGGAGTTGAATATGGTGATAACTAATATTACCACGGCTGCGAATTTCTTCCATGCCTTGCGAAGGCAACTGGCATGGCCTTTCCGGAAGCCACTGGTTAATTTTTCGCCTAAGGCGAATCTTCGTCATCCCGGCAGTTATTCAAGAATTGAGGAGTTTACAACAGGAGGATTTAAAGAAGTGATCGATGATGCGAATGCAGAAGCAAGTAAGGTGAAAAAGGTATTATTCTGCAGCGGTAAAATGTATTTTGACCTGGCTGAAAGGCAGCAAAAAGAAAACCGCAATGATGTTGCTGTTATCCGGCTTGAACAGATCTATCCTCTACCGTACAAGCAATTAGAAACGCTGCAAAAAAAGTACAGCAAAGCCACCTGGTTTTGGGTACAGGAAGAGCCACTGAATATGGGAGCGGCTTCTTTCCTGCGGATGAATCTTACCACTATTAATTTCGGCATCATCAGCCGGCAGGCCTCAGCTTCTACTGCATCTGGCTATAACAAAGTGCATGTGCAGGAGCAGGGGGAGATTGTGGAGACGGCGTTTAGTATTTAGTTCCTGTTATAATCAGTAAAGACTGTAAAAAATATACAAAGCGGGACGCTTTGCATAGCTGAAGTTTTAGTGCTCTTCTTTTACAGAAGATATCTGGGTTTGTTTTGTTAATAATAGATAAGCACTCCACCAGATTGCCCGACACTGCTTAAATTTCCCGTCGTATAACCCGTGGTGGCCCCGCCTCCTGCACCCCATCCAGAGGGGAATCCGACAGCACCCATATCAAATCCATTGGCTATAGGTTGACCAGACAACACTCTCCACACATCGCCTTTTCCTCCTTTCCCGTTATAGCAATCGCCTCCTTTACCTCCATGGTAAAAAATTTGTTTGCTTCCTGTTTCTGTTTCTATTGAATGCTGGTAATTATCATCACCACTATTTCCTTTGGCAGCATACCAATTTAAACTAAAGCCAGTACCCCCTCTAATAACAGTGCCACCCCTGCCACCACCTCCGGCGTTTCCATTGTCACCATTCTGTGCTTCCATATAGTCGCCAGTGTATGTAACCCTTGTTTTTCCGCCAGAGCTGCCATCGCCACTTACTCTTAATACTGTAATAGTGGAGCCGGGTGTTACCTGAATGATGGATTTACAATAACCAGCACCACCGCCCCCACCGCCAAGTAATAAATTGGCAGTGGAAGTTGTGCCATCACCACCATCTCCCCAGGCTTCTACTAATACCGATGTTACACCAGCCGGTACAACCCAATTGCTGGTGCCAATAACCGATATTTCCACCAAATGCTGATAGCCACTGGAAACATCCGGCGTTTGCCAGCTTGCATTGCCAGATGCATCACTGGTTAATACCTTACCACTTCCCGGGCTTCCGCCTGTAATTTTCACTGTTCCGCCCACCTCAAGTTTTGTTGTTGGGTTGTTTGTGCCAATACCTACATTCCCGTTATCCAGGATTGTCATCCTTTCCAATAAACCGTTCTGATCTGTGGCGGCAAAGGTGTAAAAACCCATTCTTGCTACATTAGTTCCGGTTCCAATTGTCTTAATAGCGCCGGTGAACCAGCTTCCGTTTTTGAAATAGGCTCCCACATTGGTCCCGTTTGCAAGTGCAGTATTATTATCTAATTGCAAGAGAGCCGTGTCAGAAGCATGGAATATGTGCAATTGCATATTGGCACTTGAAAGATTACCAATCATAGTTTTTCCATTTGACCTGTTCAGCCAGACATCTCCGGTTCCTGTAATCGCCCTTCCGGAAATGGATGAAAAACTTCCTCCGGTACCTGTATTTGAGCCTCCGCTAATCCCTTCACCGCTATCAGAATACCCGAACACACCTCGCCCATTCTGAGAGTTATTTCCGAAAATGGCTGTTGCGGCGGGGCCTAAACCGTTTTGCGTTACACTAAAAAGTATTGAAGTGGTGTTTCCAACACCGGAATAAGGAAGAGAGAATGGATCGCCTTCTAACATCACCTTCTTCCAGGAACCAACGTACATGTAAGAACGCCCAAGGTTAGCATTATAAAGCAACATGCCGGAAACTGGTGAGGGCATGGCATTCATACTGGCATCAGTAACCCTTGGTAATAAAAGGCCTTTTGTGCCGAATCCTAAATCAAGAATTGCATTGGCATCAGGTGTTGTGGTGCCAATACCTACATTTTGCGAAAACAGAGAGATACTTGACATTATACAGGGGAGGAGCAGGAATTTTCTCATACTGCCAGATTTTTGATGGATGTTTTGATAAGGGCTTAGTGAAACCCGAGTCAGGATATTCAGTTTAATGGTTTATGGTCCGGAAATCATACATGAAATTAGAGGGCATGTGTTTTCAAATAATAGTGATTTATCATTATTTTGAAGTCATATATTAAACCATCAGATCGTCATGAACCCTGAAAGCATTGACCTCGTTGATTCCGGCTCCTTTGCAGCATACTGGCTGCAGTACCAGCAACCCAATTCCCTGCCGGATTGTAAAACGATATTTGCCAACACCATATCACACATTCATAATTATGCGTTAGGCATGTATTACTGGAATATCGGCTCTCTGCCCGAATCGAAGATTGTCGGAACAGGCGGCGCCCTGAAAGAGCTGACAGGTCATTCTGAAGAGGAATGGCTTGGTGCCCCGCCTCACTTTGCCCTGCAGCATTTTTTCCCGGATGATGTATCCTTTGTGATGGCTTATGTTATGAAGTTTGATCAATACCTGAAGCTATTGACAATTGAAGAACGGAGAAGTGTCCGGGCTTCCATCTATGCAAGGATTAAAACACCGGATGAGAAAGTAAAATGGTTTTGCATCCAATATCCGGATTCTTATTACGATAGTGAGGGCCGGCTTATTTACATACTCGCCGTTTGTTCAGATATTTCACATATAAAAAATGATAGCAATCCGCCCTTTATGAGTATACTGGATACCCGGATGGATGAGCAAAAGATATTTCTTTGCCATAGTCCGGAAGATGAACCCCGGTCGCAGACCAGATTACCCAAACTAACAAGCCGTGAAAGAGAGATCATCAGCCTGCTGGCCCAGGGAAAAAGCAGTAAACAGATTAGCGGGTTGCTCTTTATAAGCAAGAGTACAGTGGATAATCACCGGCAAAACCTGCTTAAAAAACTCGGGGCTTCCTCCACGGCAGAGATTATACACCTGGCAGTTGAAAAAGGCTTGATATAATCGGAATAACATGAAACTGCCCGTTTTTTTGGGAAAAACTTCCGGGTAGAGAGGTGATGGCATGGTATTATACAGTTATTTCCCCAAACCCCCCTTTTTCCCGAAATTTGCCCAACTTATTAAAGCAACATGATTGATATAAAAGTTCCGACAGTTGGCGAATCCATCAGCGAGGTAACCTTGCTGAAATGGAATAAGAAAGATGGCGACTATGTCGAAAGGGATGAAGTGATCGCTGAACTGGAAAGTGAGAAGGCGACTTTTGAAGTGAATGCGGAACAGGCCGGCGTATTAAAACTCGGCGGTGTAAAAGAAGGCGATACTATAAAAATTGGTGACCTGCTTGCCAGCATTGATGAATCGGCAGCGAAACCAGCAAGTAACGGAATCCCTGTTACCGAAAAGAAAGAAACAAAAAAAGCGGATAAGCCTGTAAAGGCCGAATCTGCTGCTCCGGTTACTGCTGTTCCAAATGATATTAAGGCAAGCCCTGTTGCTTCAGCTATTATTGCTGATAAGAAAGTTGATCCAAAGACAGTTATTCCTTCCGGGGCGCAGGGAAAGATATTGAAAGATGATGTGCTGGCCGCTTTATCAAATCCCGGAAAGAAAGCATTTGCAGGTACAGAATTGTTCAGCCGTAATGTGCGGACAGAGAAGATGAGCAACCTCAGGAAGACCATTTCAAGAAGATTAGTAGAAGCAAAGAATACGACGGCTATGCTTACCACTTTCAACGAAGTGGACATGAGCAGCATTATGGAAATAAGGACTAAGTACAAAGACAAGTTTAAAGAGATACATGGTGTCGGGCTTGGCTTTATGAGTTTCTTTGCCAAAGCCTGTGCTGTTGCATTGGCCGAATGGCCTTCTGTAAATGCATATATTGATGGCGACCAGTTAGTGTATCATGATTATGCTGATATCAGTATCGCCGTGAGCACACCAAGGGGATTAACAGTTCCCGTAATGAGGAATGTAGAAAGTATGAGTATGGCCGACGTTGAAAGAAAAGTGGTGGAACTGGCCGGCAAAGCAAGGGATAGCAAACTGACTACTGAAGAACTGACCGGTGGAACTTTCACTATCACCAATGGAGGTGTGTTTGGTTCGTTGATGAGTACACCGATCATTAATATTCCCCAGAGTGCCATACTTGGCATGCATAAGATACAGGACAGGCCGATGGTTGCCAATGGCCAGGTGGTGATAAAGCCCATGATGTATCTTGCATTGAGTTATGATCACCGCATCATTGATGGCCGGGAGTCAGTAAGCTTCCTGGTAAGAGTTAAAGAATTGCTGGAAAACCCCGAACAATTATTGATCGGTAAAGACCCTGTAAAAACATTGTTAGAATTATAAATATAGCTATGAAAAAAAATAATCTGATCTTATTCTGCCTGCTCGCTTTAGTTTTTGCTTCTTGTCAGAAAGAAATTGACTGGAGTACAGGAACAAGTGGCGGCAGCAATGGAGATCTGCTGGTAAAGGCACATCAAATTACCATTGCTACAAATGATACGAACGTTCTTACTTTTCAATGGGATGCCAGTAAAAGATTACTTAAATACACATCCGCCGGAAAGGTAAATGGAACTCTTACAGATATTACTCATACAATCACCAGGTTGCCTGATGGTAAGATTCAGCGAATCGTATCTAAATCATCACTGACAGCAGGATTTCTTGATTCAACCGTTTACATTCCATTTTACCAGGCAGCAAGCAGCCAGTTGAAATACGTTATTGATACGCAGTACACTCTTCTTGGCCCCATACTTGACAGCAGTGTTTATGTTTACAATGGTTCTGGCCAGGTAACAAGCAAGGAAACGTTCACAGATTTTTTGGGTTTTGTTGTTCCTTCGGGAAAAGAAACATATGTGTATGATGCAAATGGCAGTATAACGACGATCAGTAATTACTCCTACAACGGAGCCACCTATGATCTTGCTGCTACCAGCACATACACTTTTAGCAACCACAAAAGTGCTGTAACACTGAAGGAAGAAAGCTATATTATATTAGGAGCCGCTAATGCTTCTCCGAAGGAAGTAACAAAGCTGGTGACGAATGCCGTATCAAGCGGTACTACATATACCAGTACTTTCTCTGCACAGCAGTATAATAGTAACGACAGGCCAACACAGGCTTCCCTGGGTGTGACGCCTCAGCCGCCCGGATATAACATGAAACTGATCTACTACTATCAATAACCCTGAAAACAAAATACTTTTAAAATGACCGTCGAGGCGGTCATTTTTCGTTTTACTTTGCTGCTGTGAGCCATTATTATTCATACCTGCATTCTGCAAAAGACATTCTTGGCCTGTACAAAGGGCAGGAGCCGCTTGCAGCATTTCTGAAAAAGGTATTTGCAACAAATAAAAAATATGGCTCAAGGGACAGGAAGCAGATCAGCCACTTATGTTATTGTTATTTCAGGCCTGGCAAGTCAATGCAAAATGTTTCAGCAGAAGAAAGGATCATTACAGCCTCCTTCCTTTGCAGCGATAGCCCGAACAAATTGCTGGAGGCCGTAAGGCCTGAATGGAATGAAAAAACAGCTCTTTCGGTTTTGGAGAAAATTGCAGCAATAAACTATCCGGGTCTTACGGCAGAAATATTTCCCTGGATGAATGAGTTAAGTGATGGTGTAGATGCGCCGGCATTCTCATTATCTCACCTGCAACAGCCCGATCTGTTTCTCCGGTTAAGACCGGGTAAGGAAGAAGTTGTAAAACAAAAGCTGCAGGCAGCCGAAATTCATTTTACGGATATCACCGATACCTGCCTTGCGCTGCCTAACTCCTCAAAGATCGATGAAGTGATTGAATTGGATAAAGAAGCTGTAGTGCAGGACCACAGTTCTCAGCAGGTTGGTATTTTTTTGCAAAGCATACAGGCTGCAAATACAAAGCTGTCAGTATGGGATTGCTGTGCAGCCAGTGGTGGTAAGTCTATTATGACCAAAGATATTTTGGGTGAAATAGATCTGACGGTTTCTGACGTCAGGGAGTCGATCATGGCCAACCTGAAAAAACGATTTACTATTGCCGGCATCAAAGGATACAAAAGCTTTATTACGGACCTTGCTAAACCTGTTTCAAATTTAAACGACCGGAAGTTTGATCTGGTCATTGCTGATGTTCCCTGCAGCGGTAGTGGCACCTGGGGTCGTACTCCTGAACAGTTATACTATTTCGATGAAAAGAAAATTGATGAATATGCTGCCCTTCAAAAGAAGATCGTTACAAACGTAATTCCTCATCTTGCTCCGGGTGGTCACTTGCTTTACATAACTTGTTCAGTGTTTAAGAGAGAGAATGAAGAGGCTGCTGACTTCATAAAAGAAAAATTCCATCTTCAGTTGGTGAAAATGGAATTGCTCAAAGGTTATGATAAAAAAGCTGATACGATGTTTGCCGCTTTACTAAAGAAGCCTTTATAGCTTCAGCAACTCAGCGGTGCCGATGGTTCTTTGGCTGTTGAATACCCTGATATAGTATTCGCCTTTTGCAAGCCTGCTGATGTCCATGTCAATTGTTTTCCGGCCGGTTCCTTTAGATTCTTTCCACTGCATCACCAGCCTGCCTTTTGTATCATACACGGCAATTGGCATATTGGTTACAGCGTATGGAGTCTCTACTATCAACGTAACCTTACTTCCTGCAACCGGATTTGGCTGCACCATCACCAACTCGCCATTCAGGTTGGGATTCGTAGTGCCGGTAACAATACAGGCAGATGCGATATTAATGTTAGTTGTATCGATGTAGGCGGCATAAAAGGAGGCCACAGCCGTATCTACGATCTGGCGGATGCGATATGAATAGCTTCCAATCGAACCGCTGGTAAGATCATTGTTGAATTGATAATTCCTGTTGGCCAGCAGTACCCCTGTTTGGGCATTCAGTTCACCCACTTTTGTAAATACTGTTTCTCCGGGAGCTTTTCTTTCTATCTCGTACTTCATTGTTTGTACATCCTTGCTGCTCCAGCTAATGGTTACACGGCAACCGGATGCTGTTGAAGATGATGTTGCATACTCTGTCAGCAGATTGGAAAAAGCAAGCTTCATATTAGGTATGCCATAACCAACCCTGTCATCCGGGGTGGTGAATTTATGCCCGGCCTGTTGCAAAGCCCTTACAATTTTCATGTTGTTATACTCTGGAAAAGCCTGCCAGAGAATTGTTCCCAGCCCTGCCATATTCGGACAGGCAAAAGAAGTGCCGTTAGAAGTCCCAACTGTATTGGAAGTTGTTTGTACCAATGCAGATACACCCACAGAGGCCATGTCAGGTTTTATTTGCCCGTCTCCCGAGGGGCCATAACTTGAAAAACTTCCGACTGCACCTGCTGCAGTTACAGCTCCAACAGCTACCACACTGTCACCATCAGAAGGGGTGATAAGAAAATGCCAGCTATTGTTTCCTTCATTGCCAGCTGCTACAAAAACTATCAGCCCTTTTTTTGCAGCAAGATCAGCACCAGTGCTGGCAATGGTGGTATTGCCATTCATATTGCTGTAGGTATAATTCAATGAGGCATTGTCAAAATCATAATAACCGAGGGAAGAAGAGATCACATCACTTCCACTGCTGTCTGCCCTTTCAGCACCACAAACCCAGTTGAATTCTTCAACAGGGTACTCACTGGTATTGTCTTCTGTCTGGTATAACCAAAAACTGGCTTTCGGAGCTTTACCAATGAACTGGCCCGGAATGTTAGCTGCAATCGTGGAAAAACAATTCATGCCATGACTTCCGTCATTCGCAACGTTTTGTTCCCTGGCAACAAAATCCCAGGTCCCTAATACCTGGCCGTTAAGATTTACACTGTCAAAAGCCCTGAGAACTGTGTAATTATTAAAGCCATTATCGATTACGGCGATTTGCATGCCTTGCCCCCTCAAACCAATATTATGCAGGAACTCGCCATTGTGAAGATGTATTTCGTTATAAGAACTTGTACCATAGTTAAAAAAATCAGCAGCTATCCTTCCTGTTTGGGGAGGCAATTCAGTAATGATCTCTTCCAGTTCAAACTTATTGCGGGATGTTCTGCCATTGTCTGCCATTTTTGAAGCAATACCGTTCACACTTTGTACAAATGGAAGTGCACTGATTGTAGTAATGGCAGCGGCACTGCTTGTTTGTATGGTTATTGCATTCAGCCACCGGGAAGTATTCAGTACCGTAACATTGGGTACATTTCTTACCTGGGTGATATAGGAGGGGGTTACCGGCAGGTCGGTACTGTCAATGGCAATGCCATATTTTGTACGCCTGTCAACAGCCCGTTGAGATAAATAATTGATGGGTGCCGCAAAAGTGTAGGGAGTGCCGCCTTTGTTTTTAAACCGGACAATATACCTTGTAAACTGGGCTTGTGATTCGCTTACTGTTGCTAACAATAATAATAACAGGGGTAATAGTTTCTTCATTGGCACCGGCTTTTTATTAAGTATCCTCAAATTTACGGCGGAAACAGGAGATTAGTTATGGTCAATCATCCACATCCTTATACCGAAACCTGTGTAGTAAGGGCCGCCTGCACCGCCCGGGTTGGGCTGATATTCCCATAGTTCGTATTCCCGGTAAACAAGGCCAATGGTTTTTGAATATTTTTCAACGGACCTTGATTTGGCTGCATACGATGTGGGAGAAGTGATAGGTACATTGAATGCTTCATCAGCCTGCTCAACGCTATAGACGTTTGAATAATTATTACCCTGGTAACTGAATGATGAAGACGCACCATCATAATAAAAATCCCAGTCGCCCATGTTATCATCATTACTGAAATTGAACTTAGAACCGTATGGATCAGTTGGCAGGTATTTATTTCCTTTCCAGCTGTAGCCATCTTTGATGGGCAGGTGAAGTTTGATGAAACGAAGATTATCCTCGATCAGTTCTGCCTGGTCAGACAGAACAGTAACATAGTAAGTTCCGGAAGGTTGCCAGGGCAATGTTCCAACAGAATCCCGGATGTAACGGAATACACGGTAGCTGGGTCTTCCAAGATTATCTGTCACCAATGCATCCACCTGGTCTTTTACCTGGTAACGGTGTGTTTCAATAGTTCTTCCGAAATTGGTGAACACCAAAGAATCTATACGGTAAGAAATATACTTGCCGGGTGTCAGTAATAAATAATCACTGGATTTGTCAGAAATAAATTCCTCTTTTTCGTTGCAGGAAAAAAGGGAGAGAACAATAATGGCCAAAAGGCCAAACCGGGTAAATGACTGAAGTCTCATAAGTGGTCTTTCTGAATTTTACGGATACAAAGTTTGTATGGTTATAAACTGTTTATCAGGGTATTCGGACGGATAAAACTACAAACAAAAAACGGGGAAACATAACTCCCCGTTTTAAAACGTATCATTTCAGGCTTTATTGCTGTCTAAAGGCTTAAAGCCTAAAGCTTAAGGCTGAATGCAAAAGGCAAAAAGCCAAAGCCTAATTCCTCAACCTTTTAAGCTGAACAGTTGTAAACGGCTATTCTATTTTCTTATAGCTTTTATCAGGTTGATCAGCTTTGCCTTAACCTCGTTTACTCTTTTATTAAATGGGGCAAAGACACCTTTATTAATGAACCCCAGGTCTAAAACTATAAAACTAATGATCCGCAGTATTCCAGCTCATGTACAGAGCCGAGAGCAATATCCAGAAAGTGAGCAAAATCCTTGTCGGAATTTCTTCCGCAACCCTCTGCTATGTTCAGGGGTATGGAGTATGCGGCTCTTTTAATTTGTGACGTCAGTTCAAATTGCTCCTATTTAGGGAAGTTGGGAATTACTTCTTTATAAATAAACAGTACAAGTTCATGTGACTTTACCCAAACGTCATATTTTTTATAATCTCTCATACTAATGGAAACCGGCTGTAGACTTTAAGCCTTAGGCTTAAAGCATTCAGCCTTTAGCGTTAAGCATTCCTCCCTGAATTATCCCACCGCCGATCACATCATCACCCTCATAAAACACAGCACTTTGCCCCGGGGCAATACCTTTAGCATTTTCGTAGAAACGGACTTTCATGGTTCCGTTATCCGGGTAAATATTGGAAAGGCTGCCTTTGTCTTTGTAGCGGATCTTGGTCACTGCTTCCATACCTGGAGTGATGCTGTCGTACTTTATCATGTTCAGTTTGCCAACGATCATTTCATTCTGATCAAGGTCTTCCTCATCACCCAGCATCACCGTATTATTGTCCGGGTCGATCTTTGTTACAAAAACAGGTTTACCAAAAGCAATGTCAAGTCCTTTGCGTTGGCCGATGGTATAAAAAGGATAGCCCTTATGCTGACCAAGAATGTTTCCATATTTGTCAATAAAATTTCCACCGGCCACTCTTTCTTCCAGTCCTGCCACCCGCCGCTTCAGGAAACCACGGTAATCATTATCAGGTACAAAGCAAATCTCATAGCTCTCACTTTTCTTTGCCAGTTCAGGATAGCCATAGTCCAATGCCATTTGACGTATCTCCGTTTTATGATAGGGGGCCAGCGGTAACAATGTTCTGCTTAACAGGTCCTGTTGCAAACCCCACAGCACATAACTCTGGTCTTTGGTATCATCTATTGCTTTGCTGATGACAAAGCGGCCATTATCATGCCGGCGGATCTTTGCATAGTGACCAGTGGCGATAAAATCACAACCCAGTGCATCAGCTCTTTTCAACAGTGCCCGCCATTTGATATGTGTATTACAAAGCACACAGGGATTGGGTGTTCTCCCCGCCAGGTATTCATCCACAAAATTCTCTATTACAAAATCGCCAAACTCTTCCCGTATGTCGAGTATATAATGGGCAAAACCATGCTCCACGGCGGCCTGCCTTGCATCATTAAAGCTGTCCACATTGCAGCAGCCGGTTTCTTTTTTACCGCCGCCGCTGGCAGCATAGTCCCATGTTTTCATGGTAATGCCCACCACTTCGTAGCCCTCATCATTCAGCATAAGAGCCGCCACGGTACTGTCAATACCGCCACTCATCGCCACTAAAACTTTTCCTTTCCGGCTCATGATTCAAAAATTTGCAAGCAGCAAATATACGAATGAAAAACGGCCTGCGGGGTTACGAAAAAGGGTAAATCCCTGAGCTGGTTTTATATGAAGCTGACTAATATGCTGAAAAGCCCGGCTTTATAATCCAAACATGCCGGAGCCGTTCGCTTTCTTTTGAACGGTGGAGGATGTAAGCCACAAAATGCGGGAGGTTTTTTCACACCTTCATGCTGGCTGCTGTTATTCTCAATTTTTTCCTGCGTTAATTACTCCTAGTTGCATCATAAGACCATAAGTATCTCTTACTACCCAGTCTTCAATGATTTGTCCATTTTCAATCCTGTGAGTAATATAGCCTGACATTTTAACCTGTTTGCCAGTGGGAGGAAGTGGCCCAAATTGTCCTTTTTGCGTTCCTGAGGCAGCAAAACGAATAACAACTTTATCGTCTTCTGCAACCATTTCCTCAATGGTAAATTTTAAATCCGGGAATGATTGAACTAGTTCCTTCATTCTATTAATGTTGCCTTCGGGCCCACCTCCAATATCATTGGGGTTAGAATTATCATGATGACACCAGTTTTCAGCATGAGTTTGACGGACAATCTCAAAATTCCGGTTATTCCAACCGTCTTCGTAAAATTGTCGGACAACCTGCTTGTTTTTTTCTAATGTGTTCATAGTTGTTTCTATTATTTGATGGTTAATATTTTCATTATTCCTCCTGGAGTCTTAACTGAAAAAAGGAGTATTTAGCATTACAAATAGCAAGCATTTTGTATTCAAGTTGCAAATTCTTTATAATTGCTGCCAACGGGCAGGGCTTTCTGCTGTGCTGATATTCCGTGATTCGTCAGCCCGAACCGAAGTTGAATAAAGTCACAAAAGTCGATGTTAAGAACTACAGCTTGGCTTTTTTCGTCAGATAGAACTGAAGCTGAATAGTGAACAAAAAGTTGAAAATATATTCGTCTGCCGCCATATAGCCAAACCGACTGTTGGCTACTGCTCTTCGTCAAACACCAAGATAAGGAAGTCTAAGTTCAGTCTCAATTACTTTATCCTTTTGCAACAGTACAACTAAAGTCCAATCATTTTTTACTGAATACAATATTGAACCTCTGTCAGAATTTGCATCTCCATATTCTTTAGAGCCTTCGCCTAACATTTCCTTTACTTGTGTTCTTGTCAAGCCTATTAAAGTCTTTTCCTTAACTAATGTTTTAGCCATTTTTTCAGGCTTCCAGTTTGATTGTTCCCAAACCGTCTTGTCAAATTTTGTGTGATAAAAGTTGTGTTCAAAAAGATAAGCTGTTGCTACAAGAACAACTATCAATGGAAATACAACTATTCCATAAGCTGTATATTTTTTATTGCTTTTAATGTAACGTCTTGCAGAAAATATTGCAATGGTTAGAATTAAAATTGAGATAATGAGTTGTACAATATTTTGATTCTCTACCTGGCTTAAAGTTTCTCCTCCTGCAAGATTAAAAGTCAAGAATAAAAAACATAAGCCAACAAGTCCAATTATAACAACAGTGACTGCCAGGCTAATAAGAAATGATATGAGTGGATTATTTTTCAAGGTTTGTCGTTTCAAATTTTAGGCTGTCGCAGTAGAGTAGCAGCTAACGTCGAGCATTTGTGCTGTTGGGGGCTTCATCTATTCGTCGCCCCCGGCGACGGCTGCTCAATAAAGATAAAAAGATGAGTTTATATTCTAAAGCTAAATTAATAATGTCAAGCCGACAAAAGCTGAATAGCGAACAGAAAGATGAAACACTGGATTCGTCTGACCCAATGGCACAAATGCTAATGTTGGGTGCTGTTTTTTATTCAGGATTTATTTGCTTTTATCAATAAGATTGCGTCGTGATTTTAAAATGTTCTTTTAATATGTCAGCCACTCGACTTTAAAATTTTTGCAGTGTCGGCATGGGCGTTTTGTTGTGCGTTAATAGTGTCAAAAATACTTTTATAAACATTGATTGATTTGCCAGCAAACTTAAAAAATATGTCAAGAACAACATTTAGAACTAATACAGAAAAAATAAACACTGTCAAAAAAACCAAATACTTATCAACCGTCTTGTATGATACATATAGGTATATGAGGTTGGTGATTGGGAGAAGATACTTGGCTGTAAAAAGCAGGCTGTTTTTTATTCCGGAATTTATCTTCTTTATATCTGGGTCGTACTTAGCAAATATTTTTTCAAAAATTACTCTACTAAATGGAGCTAAAATACCCGTCACTATAAAGGTGCAAATAATAGTTATTATAATATTTTTGTCCATAGCATTTAATCTTGTTGATATTGTAAAAATGGGTCGCCAATGGTGGCGGTCTTTAAAATAGCACCCAACACATAAATTTATGATATAAGACGCACCCTTCAAAAAAAATGCGCATTGGAAATCAACTGATTGATGTTATACATTTTGTACCTGCCTGCCGGCAGGCAGGTTGTCGTTAGGACAATCCACTCTGACAGTCTATCTCTTCTTTTCGCCACAGTAGTCAAAAGGGCTGATATATTCAGCAATTGCTTTTTACTTACATGCAGGTAACTTTTTCTTGTTTTGATATCAAAATGTCCCAAAATATCTTTTAGATATCGGATGTTAACTCCTTTTTCCAATAATTGCAGCCAGCTTTCATAATTTGCCCCATTTGCCTTCGATTAAGTAATTTCCCCTTTCCTAATAAAATGATATGAAGAAATCACTGCTTATTGCCTGCCTGCTGTTTGTTACAAGCTTTTCATTACCGGCGCAAGACCTGAAATATTACCTGCCCGATTCTGTTACTTACGATCCTTCCATACCAAAACCCAAAGACGTTATCTATCATGAAGTGGGAGAGTGGCATGTAACTCACGACAGGCTGGTGAATTATATGAAAGCCATTGCTGCCGCCGCCCCGCAGCGGGTAAAGCTGGAAACCATGGGCTACACCTACGAAGGCCGTCCGCAGGTGCTGTTGATATTTACATCGCTTAAAAACCAACAACGCCTGGAAGAAATAAGACAACAGCATATAAAACTGACAGACCCTGCACAATCCGCTTCTGTGAATATTGATAATATGCCCATCGTTGCCTGGATCGGTCATTCCATTCATGGTAATGAAAGCAGCGGGGCAAATGCAAGCCTCCTCAGCGCCTATTATTTAGCAGCAGCCCAGGGAAAACAAATTGATGAACTGTTAGATAATGTAGTGATACTGTTCGATCCTTCTTTCAATCCAGATGGGCTGCAGCGTTTTTCTACATGGGCCAACCAGCATAAGAGTAAAAATTTAGTGAGTGATCCTAATTCAAGAGAGTTTAATGAAGTATGGCCAGGTGGCCGTTTTAATCATTACTGGTTCGATCTGAACCGTGACTGGCTGCCAACTGTACACATTGAAAGTCAGAACAGGGTGGCATGGTTTCAAAAATGGAAACCCAATATCCTCACCGACCATCATGAGCAGGGAAGCAATGCCACTTTCTTTTTTCAGCCGGGTGTGCCATCAAGGGTAAATCCGCTGACACCGGAAAAGAACCAGGAACTGACAGCCAAACTTGGAAAGTTTCATGCACAGTTCTTAGATCGTATTGGCTCATTATATTTCACCAAAGAGAACTACGATGATTTTTATTATGGGAAAGGTTCCACCTATCCTGATGTACAGGGTTGTATCGGTATCTTATTTGAACAGGCATCTTCAAGAGGTCATTTGCAGCAAACCAATAATGGGTTGCTGAGTTTTCCATTTACTATAAAGAACCAGTTCGTTACCACTCTTTCTACACTGGAAGGCGCAAAGCAGTTGCGAAAAGAATTCCTTGCCTTTCAACGAAGTTTTTATAATGAAGCGGCAAGCAGGGCTGCTGCTTATCCTGTAAAAGCTTATGTGTTCGGCGATAAGAACGACCTCGCCAAAACATTTCACTTTGCTGAAATGCTGAAGCGGCACCAGGTTGAACTGAACCAGTTGCCCGATAACTGGAAGGATGATGAGTTTGAAAAAGGGGCGGCATATATGGTTTCGCTAAACCAGCCACAGCATAGCCTGATACGGGCCATCTTTGAAAAGACATTGAACTATAAAGACAGTTTGTTCTATGATATCACATCATGGACGATGCCGCTGGCCTTCGGTCTGCCTTATATGGAGTTAACGACAACACCTGGTGATGGGCAGCAAGGTGGAATCGCTTACTATGCCAAAGAATGGAATTGCCGGCGGCAAAAGTGAATATGCTTATTTAATGGAATGGGATGAACTCTATGCACCGGCTGCATTATATGAAATGCTGAATGCAGGACTTAAAGTTAAGGTAGCGACCAATAAATTCGAAACCACTGTCGCCGGGGGAAACAGAAAGTTTGATTACGGAACTATTCTTATCCCCGTAAAAATGCAAAAGGAGAACAGCACTGCTGTTGCAATGATGGTAAGTGCATTGACAGAAAAATACCGCTTGAAGACCTATGCTGTTTCAACGGGTAATGTAAACAGCGGAAGCGACCTTGGCAGCAGTAAGTTTGTTGTCGTCACCCAGCCATCCATCGCTATGATAACCGGTCCCGGTGTAAACGCCACTGATGCGGGAGAAGTATGGCACCTGCTGGATCAGCGGATGAATATACCCGCCACACATTTGGAGCCAACCGTTTTTAACCGGGTAGACCCTGGTAAGTATAATACACTCATCATGGTTGGCGGTAATTATCCCGATATCAACAAGGAAAAATTAAAAGCATGGGTGCAGGCTGGCGGCACATTGATATTATCTGAAGAAGCTGTCAACTGGTCGGCACAGAATGGCATCAGCGATGTGAAATTTAAGAAACTCAAATCGCCGGTAGACAGTACATCTAAACTTTCCTATACCGACAGGGAACAGATCGATGGGTCGCAGCAGCTGCAGGGCGCCATCTTTGGTGCAGATGTTGACCTGGCACATCCGCTGGCTTATGGGTACAATCAGAAAACGGTGAGTTTGTTCAAGGCAAACAAAGTGTTCATGGAGAAAAGCAAGAATCCTTATGCTACTCCATTCTATTACGGCAACAAACCATTGCAAAGCGGCTGGATAAGTAAAGAGAATGGCGATGCTGTAAAGAACTCTGCCGCAGTAATTGTAAATACTGTTGGCAGCGGCCGTGTCATTAATATTGCCGATAACCCCAACTTCCGGGCTTTCTGGCTGGGAGGCAGTAAACTTTTTATGAATGCCATTTTCTTCGGAAGGATGATCGATGCAGCAAGTGGAAGAACAGAATAATGGGCTGCCGGGAAATTATTCACATTTTGAATTTGCCTTATAGCAGAACTATTCTGATTATAGAATAATCTTATCTTGCCTGTCCAAAATAATATTTACGAACTTAAAAATTGAGCACTATGATTAAGATGCAAGTTATCGGCCGCTTAGGCAAAGACTGTGTGGTGAACACAGTGAACGGAAAAAATGTAATGAACTTTACCGTGGCACATTCTGAAAAGTACAAAGACAGCCAGGGAAACTTACAGGAAAAAACAATCTGGGTGGATTGTGCTTACTGGTCTGACCGTACAGCCGTTGCACAGTATCTCACCAAGGGCACACAGATCTATGCAGAAGGCCAACCGGAAGCAAGATCATTTCAACGCAATGATGGTACACCCGGTTCTTCTCTTTCACTTCGTGTAAGGGAAGTACAGTTACTCGGCAGTAAAAATGAGAACAGCGGTGGGGGTGGTAGTTCTTACCAGCAGCCTTCCAATGCTTCTTCTGCCATGCCGGGAAGCAGTAATATTCCATCGCCCAATGATATAACAGAGCCGGTGGATGATCTTCCATTTTAGGTCGCAATCAAAACTAACACATAGCCTTTCCACATGGAGAGGCTTTTTTGTTGTAAGGTAAATACTGCCGAACTGATTTTTAGAGAGTTCCCCTTTAGTGGCTGGTGGTTATCTTTGCCGCATGCCCGAACAAATATTTTCCTATCAGCAATTATTTGATTTTACGAATTCAGTATTTCAAAAAATTGGCTGCAGCGATGCTCATGCAGCCACAGCAACCAAAGCATTACTATCTGCCGACCTGCGGGGAATAGATTCACATGGTGTGGCCCGGCTTAGTGGTTATGTGCGGCTTTGGGAAGTAAAACGGGTGAATGCAACACCGGACATCAAGATCATTCATGAAACACCGTCAACAGCAGTAGTGGATGGTGATAGTGGTTTAGGATTAGTGATTGCACCCTTTGCCATGCAGATCGCTATTGAAAAAGCAAAACAGGTTGGTACCGGATGGGTAAGTGTACAGAACAGTAACCACTTTGGCATCGCTGCCCACCATGCTATGATGGCGTTGCAGTATGATATGATGGGCATAGCCATGACGAATGCAAGTCCGCTGGTGGCGCCCACTTTTTCCATTGATAAGATGCTTGGCACTAATCCTATTTGTGTGGCAGCGCCTGCCGGTAATGAACCTGCATTTGTGGCTGACCTTGCCACTACTACGGCTGCTAATGGCAAACTGGAAATCTTGCAAAGAAAAAATGCAGACACACCTGTTGGCTGGGTACAGGATGCAGAGGGACATTCAACTACTGATGCAAATATTTTAAAGAAAGGCGGGGCATTGTTGCCGCTTGGTGGTGACAGGGAACATGGGAGCCATAAAGGTTATGCACTCGGCGCTGTCGTTGATATTTTTTCTGGCTTATTAAGCGGTGCCAACTATGCGCCGTGGGTGCCGCCGTTCCCTGCTTATGTGCCGATGCCAGCACAGCAACCGGGAAAAGGTATCGGGCATTTTCTCGGGGCCATGAGGATTGATGCATTTCGTCAGGCAGATGATTTTAAAAAAGATATGGATCATTGGATACAGGGGTTCCGTTCCTGCAAAACAATTCCCGGGCAGGAAAAAGTGCTGGTGCCCGGCGATCCGGAGAGGGAGTTTGAATTGGAGCGGATGAAGAAAGGGATTCCATTGCTGGATGCAGTGGTGGAAGACCTGCATAAACTGGCTGAAAAATTTGAATTGCCGGTTCTTTAAGTCTTTAATACTTATCGCAGACACTTATCTTTGCGGCCTTGCTTGCTGTTGATTAAATCCTTTAAAATCTCGGAGGGGGGAACAAATGAAATGAGCCATTTGAGGGGTAGTTGTTTATCCATATGACCTGGCGAATTCCATTTTACCATTAGTAAAATAAAAGAGAATAAAATGAAAGTAATGAAGTTTGGCGGCACCAGTGTGGGTAAGCCGGAACGTATGCACCAGATCGTATCACTGGTAACAAAAGAAACAGAGCCGGTGATAGTAGTGTTATCTGCTTTATCCGGAACTACTAATGCCTTAGTGGAGATCAGCAATCATATTGCCAATGGCGACCGTAATACAGCCAGGCAATCTATTGATAAACTGGAAGCCCATTACCAGGCTTTTATTACTGACCTGGTAAAGAAACCGGAAACAATTGCCAAAGCAAAGGCCATTGTTGCCGAGCATTTTGAATTCCTGAATATCATTCTTAAAATATCTTTTAGCGAGGCATTGAGTAAAGACATCCTGGCACAGGGTGAGTTATTATCCACCAAACTATTTTGCGTTTACCTGGAAGAGCAGGGTATTGACCATCTGCTGCTTCCGGCACTGGAGTTCATGTCCATTGATAATTATGATGAACCGCAAATAGGAAGTATTAAAGTAAAGCTGACACAAATTTTAAAGCAGAATAAAGACAAGAAATTCTTCGTTACACAAGGTTATATCTGCCGCAATGCAAGGGGAGAGGTAGATAACCTGAAAAGGGGTGGCAGCGATTATTCCGCTTCACTGATAGCGGCAGCGATCAATGCGTCTGTTTGCGAAATCTGGACCGACATTGACGGAATGCATAATAATGACCCGAGAATTGTAAAGAAAACAGTTCCGGTGGAGCAGATGAGTTTTGATGAAGCAGCGGAGTTAGCCTATTTCGGTGCCAAGATACTGCACCCGGCATCTATCTGGCCTGCGCAGCAATATAATATCCCGGTAAAACTGCTGAACACCATGCAGCCTGATGCAAAGGGAACACTTATCACTGAAAAAGCAGGTAGTGTGGGAGTAAAGGCCGTGGCGGCGAAAGATAATATCATCGCCATCCGCATCAAGAGCAGCCGGATGTTACTGGCTTACGGTTTCCTCAGAAAGATATTTGAAGTGTTTGAAAAATACAGAACGCCGATTGATATGATCACCACATCCGAAGTAGCTGTATCATTAACGATTGATAACTCAACCAGCCTTAAGGAAATATTAAAAGAGCTTGAGCCGTTCGGTACAGTGGAAGTTGACGAGAATCAAGTCATCATTTCAGTGGTGGGTAATGAAATATCCCAGACAGAAGATATGGTAAAAAAATTGTTTGGCTCTATCATGAACATTCCTGTCCGTATGGTAAGCTATGGCGGAAGCCCTCACAATATATCATTACTGGTGCCGGCAGAATACAAAACACAGATATTGCAGCAATTGAACAAAGGGATGTTTGGATTGGAATAAGGCAGGTGCAGGGAGGCTATAACAAATCTAATCCTTTGTTAATGTGATAAAAATCATACTTTAAGGTTGGCTATGACGTTAGATTTGAAACCAAATATATTCCATGAGATTTTTGTCTGTTGCACTTGTCAGTGTTTTTTTCGTTTTAATGAATGGATGGGGAACAGATTTTGAAGATGCAAAGAAGAAAGCGGAGAAGGAACATAAACTTATTCTTTTAAACTTTTCCGGGTCGGACTGGTGTGTACCCTGTATCAAGTTTAAAAAGCAGGTTTTTGAAAATACTTCTTTTCAAAATTTTGCAGACAGCAATCTTGTATTGGTTAATGCAGATTTTCCCCGCCTGAATAAAAACCAGTTGTCAAAGACCCAGCAAAAGAAAAATGATAAGCTGGCAGACAAGTACAATCCTGATGGGATATTTCCTTATACCTTATTATTGAACTCAGATGGGAAGATGATCAAATCATGGCAGGGCTTTCCCAACCTTACCGCAGAGCAATTTACCGGCCAGATAAAAGATATTGTGGATGCCGGAAAGTAACATACTTACCATAGCACCCACACTTCACCGCAAAGTACTCAAACTGATGGGCAACCGGTTTGAGATAACAGTCGTTTCCGAAAACAAGGATGAAGCACTGGCAAGAATTGATGATGCCGTAGCAGAGATTAGCCGGATTGAAAAATTGCTTACCACATTTAGCGACAGCAGTCAGACCAATTTAATTAACAGGAATGCAGGTCTTTCACCCGTAAAGGTGGATAAAGAAGTATTCGATATTATTGCCCGGTCTAAAAGAATATCTGATGTAACACAGGGTGCTTTTGATATTACTTACGGTTCTGTTGATAAGAAGCTCTGGAATTTTGATAAGACCATGACAGCATTGCCCGATGCTGAAACAGCAAAAAGATCAGTGCATCTTATTAATTACCGGAATGTGATACTGGACGAAAAGAAATGTACAGTCTTTTTAAAAGAGAAAGGAATGCGGATCGGTTTTGGTGGAATTGGTAAAGGATATGCCGCAGAAAGAGCAAAGATCATTCTACAGCAAAAAGGAATTACAAGCGGAATAGTAAACGCTTCCGGCGACCTGACCGCCTGGGGTTATCAGCCCAACGGTAAAGAATGGACTATAGGTATTGCTGATCCCAATTCAGCACATCATCCTTTTTCCTATCTCAATATCACCAATATGGCAATTGCCACCTCAGGTAATTACGAGAAATTTATTATGATTGATGGAAAAAAATATTCTCATACGATTGACCCGAAGACAGGATTGCCGGTAAGCGGCATCAAAAGTGTTACCATCATCAGCCCCAATGCCGAGATAGCAGATGCGATGGCAACACCGGTGATGATAATGGGTATTAAAGTGGGATTGGATATGGTGAACCAGGTAAGAGGCCTTGCTTGTATCATCGTTGACGACAATGATAAAATCTACACATCAAAAAACATAAACCTCAAATGAAAAAAACCAAACACCGGCAAAAAGTAACCCCCATTGCGGTTGCTGTCATCGCTTCTGCCACAGTGCTCGGCTCTTGCACCACTGTGAAGGAATACCAGAAAAATAAATTGAATGATAGTGAAATGACCTTAAGTGCCCGGAAAGTGGAGAAAACTGAAATGAGTTTTCAGACTTACCGGGAAGGAGCTTCGGGAGCCAACGGTGGTAAAACTGGTGGCGGCTGCGGCTGTAACTAATTGTTCATTTTCAAAATCAATTCAACTACATGAAA
This sequence comes from Chitinophagaceae bacterium, assembly GCA_037045605.1. Classification (GTDB taxonomy): domain Bacteria; phylum Bacteroidota; class Bacteroidia; order Chitinophagales; family Chitinophagaceae; genus JJ008. Next base: position 101,383 of record JBAOHK010000014.1, read on the forward strand.
AGAATCTGCTTATCAGTTGTAGGGATATTCCTTACACTTTTCGCTTCTTTCGCACAAACAACACCCAAGGACAGTTCAGAATACAAAAGCCGGAAACTTACTTTTGAGGAAGCAAACCTTGTATCCAGTTATTATAAACAGGATGGTAATAACTCTGCTGTTACCGGTGGAATTGGTACACAAAAACTGACAGATATTTCAAATGTTATCGATATAAAACTTTCCCGTTGGGATAAAAAGGACAGGAAGCATACTTATGATGTTGAAATAGGTTTCGATCATTATACATCAGCATCATCTGACAATGTGAATCCTCAAACCGTTTCCGGGGCGTCTCATGCTGATTCAAGACTTTTTCCTTCTATAAACTGGTCAGTGGAGAATCAAAAGAAAGGTTCGACCATAGGTGTGGGTGTATCGTTGTCTTCTGAATTTGATTATCAGTCAATAGGTGCTAATGTTCTGTTTGCACAAAAAACAAAAAACCGCAGCGGCGAGTTTACGGCCAAATTTCAAGCTTATGTTGATAAGCTTAAGTATATTTTGCCTGTAGAGCTCAGGCCACCCGGCAGCGGAGGTAACGGTAATGATGAAGAGGATAATTATGAAAGCAAGTCAAGAAATTCCTTTAGCGGCTCATTATCCTATTCGCAAATTATTAACCAGCGGTTACAAATAATGTTCATTGCCGATTTTATCAGGCAACAAGGATACCTGGGGCTGCCTTTTCACCGTGTTTATCTAAACACAAATGCTGTTACTGTGGAAAACCTGCCTGACTCAAGAATGAAAATACCTCTTGGTTTAAGGGCCAGTTATTTTATTGGTGACAAGGTTATCCTGCGGGGGTTCTATCGGTTTTACCATGATGACTGGGGATTGACGGCTCATACAGTAAACCTCGAGACGCCGGTAAAGATCAGTCCCTTTTTATCGGTCATTCCATTTTACAGGTACTATACACAAAGTGCTGTCGATTTTTTTGCTCCTTATAAAGGCCATACAACTGCCGACCAGTATTATACCAGCAACTACGACCTGTCAAAATTCAACAGTAATTTTTATGGGGCAGGATTTAAAATAACTCCGGCTAAGGGAGTGTTTGGCGTACAGCGCCTTAGTATGCTTGAACTTAGATATGGACATTATACAAGAACGAACGGTTTAAAATCGGATATCGTTTCACTGAGCCTGAAGTTCAAATAATTTCTTTCTGTTTAAATTAAAATGCCCCGAGAAATTTTGGGGCATTTTAATTTATGAATAAAATTTATCAGTTTAGATGATCAGCAATGCATCTCCATAGCTGAAGAAACGGTATTTATCCTTAATCGCTTTTTTATAAGCTTCCATAGCCAGTTCATATCCTGCAAAAGCACAAGTCATGATCAGGAGACTTGTTTTAGGAAGATGGAAGTTTGTGACCAGCGAATCTGCGATATTGAAATCATACGGTGGATGGATGAATGTATTGGTCCAGCCTTCAGACGGTTTCAATAATTTCTGTGCTGTAAAAGAAGATTCCATGGCCCTCATAGTGGTAGTACCAACGGAGCAAATGCGGTGGCCATATTCTTTGGCCCTGTTCACAATCTTGCAGGCCGTTTCATCTATGTGGTAGTATTCGGCATCCATTTTATGTTTGCTCAGGTCTTCCACTTCGATTGGGCGGAAAGTGCCGAGGCCTGTATGCAGAGTAACTTCTGCAAAGCGGATACCTTTTATTTCCAAACGTTTGATAAGCTCTTTACTGAAATGCAAGCCTGCGGTTGGCGCCGCAACAGCCCCTTCATGCTTTGCATAAACGGTCTGGTAGCGTTCCTTATCTTCTTCATCTGGTTTACGTTTAATATATTTTGGCAGGGGTGTTTCACCAAGTTTTTCCAATTGTGCCCTGAAATCTTCTTCACTGCCTTCCCATAAGAAACGGATGGTACGGCCACGGCTGGTGGTGTTATCAATTACCTCTGCTACCAGGTCCTCCTGGTCGCCGAAATAGAGTTTGTTGCCAACCCGGATCTTTCTTGCGGGATCAACAATTACATCCCAGAGGCGGTTAGGCTTGTTCAACTCACGGAGGAGGAACACTTCAATTTTTGCACCTGTTTTTTCCTTACGTCCGTACATACGGGCTGGAAATACTTTGGTGTTGTTTACAACAAACGCATCCTTATCATCAAAATAATCGAGGATATCACGGAAGTGCTTGTTCTCAATTTCACCTGTATGGCGGTGTACCACCATCATGCGGGCATCTTCACGGCGTTTGGCAGGGGTTTGTGCGATAAGGTTTAGGGGAAGGTCGAACCGGAATTGTGATAGCTTCATGAGTGTTTAGGGTTTAATACAAGGAGTCTCATGACGCAAACCGGCGTGGTGCCTGACAGAACATTTTCCTAATCCGGCCTTACGGCGCCGGGTTGGGTCAAATTGACTTCATTTAAAGTCGGCAAAGGTATACTATTCAACCCCAAAATCCCGTTTAATTTCTCAGATTCTTTCAACAGCTCCAAATCCCTGCTAAACCACTGGCTTTCAAAATAATTTTATGCTTTTAGTTGTCATGCTGCATCTTACATTTGTTTATAATAAAAACCACCCCGGCCACATCCCGGAACACCAGCTTTTATGAAGAAAATCCTCATACTTTTTATCGCCAGTTTATCCTTTCTTTTTGCTGAATCCCAGTCAAAAACGAAGGACAAGAAATATCCAAGCCTTTTATGGGAAATTTCCGGTAACGGGATGAAGAAACCTTCCTTTCTGATAGGTACCATGCATGTAAGCAGCAAGATTGCATTTAATCTTCCGGATTCATTTTACATCGCTCTGCGAAATGCCCAGGTAGTGGCGTTGGAAACCAACCCCGAAACATGGCAGGACGATATGAATAAGTATGACCTGGGTGAATCAGGATATTACGGATATGGTTCTTCTTATTCTAACTATTCGGCCTCTCCCAATGAATATTTAAGTATTAAAACACTAAAATTTTATAAGTACGATTCAAAGATTGAACGGTCTCTCTACAGCAATCCATCCACCATCAACAGCCTTCTGTATCGTACATACGGCAATGATGCCAGTGATTTTGAAGAAGACACTTACCTGGACATGTATATTTTTCAATGCGGTAAAAAATGGGGTAAAAAAGTAACAGGTGTGGAAGACTATGGAGAAAGCATGAAACTGATGGCGGAAGCATACAAGGATGCCGCAAAAGATAAGAACAGGAAGGAAAGGAGCTATGGAGATGCCGGAGAGGAATATAGCGAGGGGAATCTTGAAGAGGCATATCGCACCGGTAATCTTGATTTGCTGGATTCAATCAACAAGTACAACAGTGTATCTGATGCATTTGATGAAAAATTTCTCTATAGGCGTAATGAGATTCAGGCGAAGTCCATTGATTCTATTTTAAAGTCAGGCTCAACTTTATTTGTAGGAGTAGGAGCAGCTCACCTGCCAGGAGAAAGAGGTGTTATCGAAATACTTCGTAAACAAGGATATAAACTGCGGCCTGTAAAGATGGGGGAAAGGGCCAGTAAAGAAAAAGACCTGGTGGATAAAATAAGAGTACCTGTTACTTTCAGGACAGAAAGTTCAGAAGACGGACTGTACAAGGTGGATATTCCCGGTAAGTTTTACAAGTTTGGCGAAGATGCAGCCCTGGATCAGAAACAGTATGCTGATATGTCAAACGGAAGTTATTATATGGTGACCCGTATCATGACAAATGCCTGGATGTGGAACCACAATACGGACGATGTGTACAAGACGATTGACAGCTTGTTGTATGAAAATGTTCCGGGTAAAATAATTTCGAAAACTACCATTACTAAAAATGGTTACAAAGGATTTGACATTACAAATAAAACCCGACGTGGCGACCTGCAGCGATATAATATTTTCATCACACCGTTTGAAATACTCTTTTTCAAAATGAGTGGTAATGGCGATTATGTAAAAAATGGTACAGAGGCTGGTAAGTTTTTTGGAAGCATCCAGTTGAAGGAATACAAGAATGGTACGGAACCGTCTGCAAATACCTGGAAAAAGTATTCTCCCCCTTACGGAGGCTATGCAATTGACCTGCCACATGAGCCTTACATCGGCAATGACGGCAGCTGGATATATGATGCTGCTGATAAGGTGACGGGTACTCATTACCGTATCATCAGAACGGATGTTCATAATTACAATTTTGTAGAAGAAGATACATTCGACCTGAGCCTGATGGACGAGAGTTTTGCAGCTTCAGAGTTTATAGATACACAATTGACAAGAAAACATCTGACCTACAAAGGCTATCCGGCGATGGATTGCAAATACAAGGACAAAAAGGGATCTTTCTATTTCACCCGTTTCATCATACAGGGCCCGCATTACTATACATTGGTGGCACATGGCAAACAGGAAACACCCTCTATGGCCAATTTTTTTAACTCATTTGAAATAAAGCCGTTTGTTTACCGGGAGGCGAAGCAACAGAAAGACACTTCATTGTATTACACCGTAATAACACCGTTTTATCCTGAAGACAAAAAAATAAAACTGGATATGCCCCGCTATAATTATTATTCAGCCGATGATGAGGATGAGGAATCGGAAGGCGACCTGCTGGAAGGAGGCACTTTCCGGAATAAGACGATCAGTAATGATACAACAGGGGAAAAAATATTTATTTCATTTTACAGGTCACCCAGGTATTACTACACAAAAGACAGTTCTGCTCTTGATAAGGACAATGAGGCCATTTTTGATACTGACAGTACATGGATAGTGAAGTATAAAAAGAAAACAGAGTTGCCGAATAAGATGAAAGTGTGGGAACTGCTTATCACAGACACCGGCAGCAGCAGGGCTCTCTGGGGCAAATCTTTTTATAAGGACGGGGTAGGATTCTCCTTAGCCACCCAAACGGATACATTAACATCACCCAGTGCTTTTGTAAAAGGCTTCTTTGACAGCTTTACTCCTGCTGATACATTAAAAGGGGTGAACCCGTTTGTAAAGAAAACAAACCTGTTTTTCGAGGACTTTGTGAGTAAGGACAGTGTCCTGCATAAACGGGCTGTCAAACAAATTGAGAATATCGAAATGGACTCTTCTGATTTACCACAATTAAAAACAACGATTGCCTGGTTAAACTGGACAGAGAAAAAATATCTTGACACCAAGTCATCACTTATCAATAAACTGGGTGATATTAAGACCAATGCAGCAGCAGATTACCTGAAGCAACTGTATTACTCTTTAGATGATACCGTTGAATTACAGTACACGGCATTAGAAAGCCTTTTGCAGCATAAGACACAATATGCTTATAATATTTTCCGTGACATAATCAATGCTGAACCCCCGGTGCTTGTTTCGTCTTACGGCGGGTACGGTGATTATTCCCGCATTGCTAGTTTAGTGCCAGGCATGTCTTCTTCACTGAAGTCATATAGTTTTGATAATGGAAGATTTCTTGATGAACTTTCTGACACATTAAAACTTACAAAATCTATTTTACCCGACCTGCTGCCACTCTTAAACCTGGAGGATTATAAGAGCAGCATTATGAAACTGCTGGGAGAAATGGTTGACAGCAACATAGTAAGCTCCAAAGACTATGATATGTATTTCAGCAAGTTTATGATTGAGGCAAAGCAAGAGTTAAAAAAGCAATCTATTGCTGAAAAGAAAAAAGCAATTGAAAAAGCGGAGGAAGATAAAGAAGAAAAAAAGCCATCGTATTCATCTTATTATGACGACGAGGATAAGGATTCAGGTAATGATGACCTGAGTTTGTATGCCACACTGCTGCTTCCGTATTGGGAAAGCAACACCGCTGTTCCGCCATTGATACAGCAAATGCTGAAGTCTAATGACAAACGGCTGAAGTACAGCACCATGTTGCTGCTGCTAAAGCATAACAAACCATATCCGGATTCTCTGATGAAATATTTCGGCAGCCTTGAAGAATACAGGTACGAATTATATACTGACCTGAAGGATATGAAAAAACAGGACAAATTCCCTTCCTTGTATAATAATCATCTTGATCTTGGAAAGAGTTCCTTAATGGATTCAAAATCCTATGGCAAACCTGATTCAGTGGTATATGTGGACAGGCTAAAGGCTGAATTCAAGGGAAAGAGAGGATATATCTACTTCTATAAGTATAAAAACAAGAAAGATGATCTGACATGGAAACTGGCAACAGTAGGCCTTGTTCCCGAGGACCCCAAGAAATTTGAGTTTGAGGATAGCACTGCGTTTGATTTCAGGAATTTCAATTATTCAATACTGTCTTCATACGGTTCATCTTACCGGTACAACAAGTATTCTTTCACCGGCTTCCTGGAGACAAAGCTGAAAGAAGAAGAGCCAGTTCCTGACCAGTTGAGAAAGATGTTGAAGAAAATGTTGTATTCCCGGAGAAAAAGTGCTAAAGGCTTTTATGATGAAGACAGTGACAGGGCTTCGCTGACAGATTATGAGGATTAAGGAATGATCCCTTTGGGGATGGAAGCGATCAGTTTTTTTGTATAATCTGATTGCGGGGTAAAATATATATCATCGGCTTTGCCGCTTTCCTCGATCTTTCCGTTGTTCATCACCATGATGCGGTCACTGATGTATCGGACAACGGACAGATCATGTGAAATGAAGATGATGGTAAAGCCGAATTCTTTTTTCAAATCATTCAACAGATTCAGTACCTGGGCCTGCACACTTACATCCAGTGCAGACACAGATTCATCACAAACAATAAAGGAGGGATTTAGTGCTAATGCTCTTGCAATAACAATGCGTTGACGTTGCCCGCCACTGAACTCATGCGGATAACGGTTGAAATGTTCCGCTTTCAGGTTTACCTTTTCCAGCAACTCAGTTACTTTGTCTCTTCGTTGCTTCTCAGAAGGAAGAAGATCATGCACTTTCATTGGTTCAGCGATGGCAGAACCAACTGTCAGTCTCGGATTCAGCGAAGAATAAGGATCCTGGAATATGATCTGTATGTCTTTTCTCAGCGACCGCAGTTCATCTCTTTTTTTTGCAGTAAGATCAACTCCATTGTAAACGATTTTTCCGGACGTTGGTTCAATTAAACGCAGCAATGTTCTTCCCAGCGTTGTTTTACCACAACCACTTTCACCAACCAAACCAAGCGTTTCTCCTTTATACACTTCAAAATTTACATTATCAACTGCCTTGGTGTAGGAAACCGCTTTGCCCAGTATTGTCTTCCGGGTAGGGAACCATACGGATAAATTTTCAGCAGTAAGAAGCACTCCGGAACTTTCGGTTTTTTTAACCTCATCTCTTCTTGTTTCCTGGACCTTATTCAATACATTTTCATCCATGAAGTCGCTGACAACAGGTAATCTTTTCCCTCTTTCATGATTCACCGGGCGGCAGGCCAATAAGGCTTGAGTATAAGGGTGCAGGGGATTTGTAAAAATCTCTTTCACTGAATTCTGTTCTACGATCTCTCCTTTATACATCACTACTGCCCGGTCAGCAATTTCAGCAACAACACCCAGGTCATGTGTGATGAAAATAACCCCCATGTCAGATTGCTGTTGCAATTCTTTGATGAGTTGCAGTATCGTTTTTTGTACTGTTACATCCAATGCAGTTGTTGGCTCATCGCAAATAAGCAAGGAAGGTTCACAGCACATTGCCATCGCAATCATTACTCTTTGTTTTTGCCCGCCGCTTAACTGGTGGGGGTAACGATTGAAAACTGCCTGCGTGTCAGGCAGTTTAACTTTTTCAAACCAACTGGCCGTCTTTTGTTTTGCTTCAGCCTTCGTAATTTTTTTATGAAGCAGTAATGATTCCATCACCTGGTCGCCACAGGTAAGCACCGGGTTTAGCGATGTCATTGGTTCCTGAAAGATCATAGCGATCTTATTACCACGGATATCCTGCATCTCGTTTCTTTTCCGTTTCAGCAGGTCTGTTGATTCGCTGCCATTTTCAGAAAAAGAGATTTCACCTGTAGTAAATTTTGCCGGCGGAGATGGCAGTAATTGTAAAATGGAAAGAGCGGTTACAGATTTCCCGGAACCTGATTCGCCAACCAATGCAACAACCTCTCCCTTATTTACGGAAAGAGAAATATTCTTTAATGCATTAACGGTACCTGACTCGGCTATGAAATCAAGCGATAGGTTGTTTATGCTTAATAAAGGCTGCATATCTATTGCACAACTTTAATAGAAAGTGCTTTTGAAGGAACAGGATAGTAAGCCATGCAAACGGCACATTCCTTGCCTTTTGATGTATCTATTGTGAAGTAAAATTCATCCCCCTGTTTGATGGTTGCCGGAAAATCGCAGGGATTACCCAATCTGAATACATTGATGTATTGATTTTGCGTCACTTCATCTGTCCAGTTAACATCTATTTTGGAGGCATCAATATTCCCTTCCAAGATCTTGATAGTGTAATTCATACAGATGCCGGCTACTTCCAGCCTGCCCTTATATCTTTCACTATTCTTTTTAGTGCAATCACTGTTGGAAAGCAGCAGTGTTGCAAGTGCAAAAAATAAAACAAAATTTTTCATGGCAAATGATTTTAGAATTTCAAATGTCGGACTGTCATGCCATCATTCATCAGTTGTTTAAGCGAATCAATGCCAATCTTCAAATGATTTTCTACAAAATGTGCTGTTACACTCTTATCGCTTTCTTCAGTTTTCACACCTTCCGGTATCATCGGCTGATCGCTTACCAAAAGTAAGGCGCCAGTTGGAATCTTATTATAAAATCCAACTGTGAAAACTGTGGCTGTTTCCATGTCAATAGCATAGGCCCTTATTTTCTGAAGGTATTCTTTGAAAGGCTCATCATGTTCCCACACCCGGCGGTTAGTAGTGTATACGGTACCGGTCCAGTAGTCCACACCGAAGTCACGGATAGTGGTAGATACTGCTTTTTGCAAAGCGAAGGCAGGCAGGGCCGGTACTTCGGCAGGAAAGTAGTCATTCGATGTTCCTTCTCCTCTGATAGCAGCGATGGGAAGAATAAGATCACCGATCTTATTTCTTTTTTTTAATCCGCCACATTTACCGAGAAATAAAACCGCTTTCGGTTGGATTGCCGAAAGCAGGTCCATGATGGTGGCTGCAGTTGGGCTGCCCATTCCAAAATTGATGATGCTGATATTATCAGCAGTGGCACACTGCATCGGTTTGCCTTCCCCGATCACTTCTGCTTTGTTCCATTCGGCAAACATTTTTACATAGTTGCTGAAATTGGTAAGCAGGATATACTCGCCAAAATTTTCCAGGGCTTCCCCTGTATAGCGGGGCAGCCAGTTTTGCACTATTTCTTCTTTTGTCTTCATGTCTGCGAATTTAAACAATTACTTTTGAAGCATCATGATTATCAATTATCCTGAACCTGCGTTTCGTATCAAAAAAGAAGATGGCAGAGACTTTATTTTCGACTCACTTCGGAAAAGATGGATTGTACTGACGCCGGAGGAATGGGTGCGGCAAAACTTTGTGCAATATCTCTTGCGGGTTAAAAATTATCCAACCACATTAATTGCCATTGAAAAGGAAATTAAATTAGGGGAATTGAAAAAACGATTTGATATCCTTGTTTACAATAAGGATCATCAGCCATGGATGATGATTGAATGTAAAGCTGGTGAAATTAAACTGGATGAAAAAGTATTGGAGCAGGTACTAAGATATAATATCAGTGTTCCGGTTCGCTACCTCATTGTTACAAACGGGGAAGGTTGCTTTGGATGGGTCAGGCGAAATGAGGGCCTGGATTCGATACTTGAAATTCCAGCACATAACCAATAAAATATTTTATAACAGAATTTAAAAAGGCAGCTCTTTCGGGCTGCCTTTTTTATAGAAACATTGGTTTACTTATTTTGGCATCTCAAATATCTTGGCATCCACCTCAACATTCAGTTCTACTTTATCATACTTCACTTCCTGGAACACCTGGCCTTCTATCTTCTGGATAAAATTCATGCTGAATTTAATGCCACCGATCTCTTTAATGTCTGAATAAAAGGTCTCCGCATCATACTGGTTGCCGGCAATTTCTCTTTTTGATACTGATTTTATCAAAAGAAAATCTTTGATATCAATAAAATAGGTGGTTACCTTGCTGTCGTCTTTAGTGGTCAGCTTGATCTTATATGTCTTAATGCCTTCTACGTCTTCTTGCCCCAGCAGTTCCACCTGGTGGCCACGGTTTTTGTAATCCATCAGGTTGTTGGCAAGACTGGCCTGTGGTTTTAGAGTTTGCAGTTCAGCACCTGTCACCTCAGTCGGGGTTTCGGCACCGGCATAAGGGTTTACTTTCCAACCTTTACCTTTGTTATAGACATTCGTTACGATTTTCCCCATGGCATCCACATCCATCCGCATGGACTGGCCGTTTACGATCTGCATGGTGAAGGGCATATCATTACCCTGGCTGGTAAGGCCACCTGTTATTTTCGCTGTTTTTACTTTATTAAAGGCTTCAAGCCCACCCATATTGGTGCTGTATTTCTGGATTACTTCATCAACGGTGAGGGTTTGGGCATTGACCGATACAAATGCAAAACTGAGGAGTGCTGTAAGCAACTTTTTCATGTAACCATAATTTTAGAGGACGAAGTTAGGGGTTTCAATTTTTTTAAAGAATTAGGTTGGTTTGACGGTGAAGAATGGGGATGGGTTGCTTTTAATACTGTTCATGTTAGCATATAACTTTAATCACCTGTTAACTTTCCCTGTTTGATTTTATTGATTCCCGGCAAAATAAAGTGTTTAAAAAAAAATCCCATCTGCTTTCGCAAATGGGATCTGTAAATAAGCAATTGGTCTTTGTGGTTGTTATGGGAAAATTCCAAGCTCTGCGTAGCTGGTACCTACTTTGTTGATGGCAACAACATAAGCTGCTGTACGCATATCGGGAATGTCAGGGTTGCTCTTCCAGGTATTCATGATCTCATGTGTGGATGATATCATCGTCTCTTCCAGTCCGCTGTATACCAGGTCCACTTCATCAGCACCGTGCATGATATATTCTTTCTCTTTTTCAGAAACGGCTTTGCCGGTCAGCGATTCTATCTGGCCGATGATATGAGAGTTCATGTTCTCGTTGAAACGTTTTTCCATCCGCCCATAACGAACATGGCTCAGGTTTTTCAGCCATTCAAAATAAGAAACGGTAACACCACCTGCATTCAGGTACATATCGGGTACTACTATAATCCCTTTTTTTGCCAGTATTTCATCTGCATCAGGCGTTAACGGGCCGTTTGCAGCTTCGCCGATCAGTTTTGCTTTTACATTTGGTGCATTGTCTCCGTCAATTACATTTTCCAATGCGGCAGGTATCAGAATATCACATTCCATTTCCAGTGCATCACCATTCTTTTCAAAATTATTGGCGCCCGGGAAATTTAGTATAGAACCTGTTGTTTTACGGTGATTGAACACTGCATCTACATCCAGTCCTTTTTCGCTCCAGATAGCACCTTCATATTCTGCAAGCCCGATTACTTTGGCTCCTGCATCCTGGAAGAATTTGGCAGAATGATACCCCACATTACCCAAACCTTGTACCACCACTCTTTTGCCTTCCACACCAATGGTCATACCGAGCCTCTTCATAATGTCTTCCATATTACACACTTCCCGGATGCCAAAGAAAACACCAAGCCCTGTTGCTTCACGGCGTCCACGGACACCGCCTTGTGTGATGGGTTTACCCGTTACACAACCGGCTGCATCAATCTCGCCGGGGTGCATGGCAGAATAAGTATCAAGTATCCAGGCCATTTCTCTTTCACCGGTTCCATAATCTGGAGCAGGTACATCAGTACCGGGTCCAATAAAATTTTTCTTTATTAATTCAGCCGTGTAACGACGGGTAATCTTTTCAAGTTCGTAAGGCGAATATTTCTTGGGGTTGATCCTGATACCGCCTTTACCACCACCGAATGGAACGTTTACGATAGCACATTTGTAGGTCATCAGCGCAGCAAGGGCCATCACTTCATCCTGGTTCACCTCTGCAGCGAAACGGATACCACCCTTGCAGGGTGTTTTGTGATGAGAGTGTTGTACACGGTAAGCTTCTATTACTTCAATAGTTCCGTCATCTCTTTTCAACGGGAAACGCATTTGATAAACGGCGTTACATTCTTTGATCTGTTCAAGTATGCCTTTGTCCCATTTAGTGTATTTGGCTGCCTTGTCGAAACTTCTTTCAACGGCGCCAAAAAAAGCTGTAATGTTTGTCTGACATGAGTTCTGTTTTTTGTTTTAAGCAATCGTTATAAAAATGTACAAATTGTGAAGTACGGCCTCACAACTATTTCAGTGTTATTTCTCTTTTTCCAGTTTACTTATTTTCTTATCAAGCCTTGCCACATATAAAATGAGGCCGGCAAGTATGGTAACTACAACGGCTACTACCACATATATCCTTCCGTTGCTGCGCATGGTATCGGCCATCTCCACTTTTCCCTGTGCAAAACTGAAAACGGAAGGCACCAATAATGCAAACAGCATCATTATTTTTCTCAGGTTTATCATGACAGCATCTTTTTTTCTTTTAACAAGCTAAATCTTATTTTCAAAGTAGTGATCCAGACAGCTAATAATGTCCACCCGATAACTGCCGGATAGAAAACCATCCGCATATTTCCGCTGATATCATTTTTTACATCAAGGGCGGGATTACCCTCATTTCCCGGGTGCAGGCTTGGTAATATTCTTGGTAAAATCCAGATAGCCGGGAAAAGCATAGCATAGGCAAAAATGTTATACACCGAACTGATCCTTGCTTTCTTATCCATATCCTGAATCGAATCCCTTAAGATCAGGTAAGCAAAATAAACCAGCAGGGCAATAGCAGCACCAATGAGTTTGGGGTCTCTTGCAATGGTGCTGAAAGAATTCATTATAGGCTTATTAGGGTCGGCCCAGGTGTAGGAAGCCCAGATAGCTCCAGTTATATAACCCAGCAATCCCAGCACAATTGCCATTACTGCAAAATGCCGGGCATAAATGTCATATTTGATATTGAAGCTTCGGAGGTAACGGATTGCATTCACCACAGATATGGTGAACAAAATCATCATTGCAAACCACATACACACATGGAAGTAAAGGTTGCGGATAGTTTCCTGCAGGGCCGGCAAACGGGGCACATCTAAAAGGAACCCGGCGGTAAAAGTGTAAAGGAGCAAGAGGACACCTGCAATTTTCCACCAGGACTTGTACATATAGTTTTTTGTCTCAGTCATCGGGGGGCTGGTAAAGAGCTACCTGCCGGTTAAATGTGAGGGCAAAAATAAGGTGATGCCGCTAAACGCTGAATAAATTTTCTTTATTGATTCTGAATGTGTGAAAAGCACATAAAGAACTCAATCTTTCCATAAAAAAGGGAAAAGAATAACGGCGAGCAATACCACCATTATGTCCAATGCAACCAGTAAGAGTACTGTACTTGTTGGAATAGTAAGAAGGGGGGCAAAGGCTGCATTTGAAAGCTTCATCAGCAAAAGTAATTGAGGAATGATGATAGGAAAGCCAAGCACTGCCATGATTGCGGCATTTTGCTGTGCTTTTGCAGCAATGGCAGCCAAAAAAGTAAAAACAAGGCTCAGGCTCCAGCCGCCCAGCAAAACCAGCCCGATAAATTGCCCGGCTTTTTGCATCGGGTTACCCAGGAATAATGTAAACAAAAACAGACTGAGCATACTCATGGCCAGCATCAACAATGAATTGAACAGCAGTTTGGCCAGTACAAAATCAGCAGGGCTGGCGATAGAATAAAAATAGAGCATCCGGCCTTTGCTTTCCTGCAAAAAACTTTTAGCTACGGCATTGATGCAGATGAAAAGCTGTATTACCCAGAACAGGCCATTCCAGACTTTGCTTTCCGGTTCATCTACTGCATTGAACAATACAAAGATGGTGGCACCAATATATAAAAGGATGCCATAAAAGCTGTACTGCTGTCGTATTTCCAGTAGCAGGTCTTTTTTAAATAAGGTCAGTATGTGTCGTACAGAACTGATAAATAGCTGTTAAGTTGCGAAAATACTACTTACAGTTAGTTTGCGCCATTTGTTTATTGGCTAATTTGCAGCCCTAATAAATTAAGAAATGAAAAAACTATCGTTCTTTCTGGCTGGGGCATTAATTATTATGACGGCGACCGCTGTTCAATCCTGTAAAACTTCTTCTAAAGCATCCACATCGAAGATGTTCAAGTTCAACCTGGAAAAAGGCAAAGGGTATGATTATGAACTGGTGTGGGATCTCGATACCAAAGCTGGCGGACAAACTTCAGCAGTAAGCGTAACAGGATTATATTCTATGAATATTACTGATGTGGTGGATAATATCAGGACAATAACCACATCTTACAAAAGTATGCGGATGAATATGAGTGTGATGGATCTGGAACTTGATATTGATAGTGATAAACCTGAACAGAAAGAAACAGATGGGCAGATTGGCCAGGTCATCGGCCTGATGAATAAAGTGGTGAAAGGGATCATTGGAAAACCATTTGTGATGAAAGTGGATGATGAGGGAAAAGTACTGGAGATAAAAGGCTTCGAAAAAATATTTATGGATATGGTGGATTCAATGGGATTGGATGAAAACATGAAAGCACAATTGACAGCTTCATTAAAAGACCAGTTCAGTGAGCAAACCATGAAAGATCAGTTTGCACAGGTTTTCACCATTTTTCCTAATAAAGAGATAAAAGTGGGTGATAGCTGGGAAAAAGAGTATTCGACCAGTGGAAGAATGGCTGCAAAATATACTACCACTTATACGGCAAAAGAAATAGAAGGGGACCATGTAACACTGACAGCGAAAACAAAAATCACCTCATCTGCTAACGGACAGGAAATGGACGGGACGCAGACTGGTAGCATCATTGTAGATAGCAAAACAGGCATGATGGTAAATGCTGAATTCGATCAGAATATTGAAGTAAAAGCTCAGGGACAGAAGGTGGAAGTTATTGGTAAAGGAAGAATAAAAGGGAAGGCCAATTAAAAGATACAGATATAAAAGCGAAAGCCTCCAATCGGAGGCTTTTCTTATTTATTGTTGTAGCATTTACGGCACCGGGGTTCATACACATCCTTGGCCCCAAGCATTACCTGGTCATCATTAGGGATTTTGCGATAAGAATAGTTGGCAATATTCCCGCATTGCATGCAAATGGCATGAAGCTTTGTTACATAATCAGCCTTTGCCATTATGTAAGGCATCTGGCCAAAGGGCTTACCGAGGTAGTCCATATCCAGTCCGGCCACAATCACCCGGATGCCCCGAAAAGCCAGTTCGTCACATACATTGGCTATTTCCTCATCAAAGAACTGGGCCTCATCAATTCCAATTACATCCACATCACCTTCAGCCATCAGCAGTATTTTCTGCGAATTATCAACCGGGGTGGAATGGATGGCAGTGGCATCATGGGAAACGATCTTCACCTCATCATACCGCACATCAATGGCGGGTTTAAATATCTCCACTTTAAGGTTGGCAATCTTTACCCGTTTAAGACGGCGGATGAGTTCTTCTGTTTTCCCGCTGAACATAGAGCCGCAAATTACTTCTATACTTCCCCGGCGTTCGCCGCTGGTATTGGGTTCAATAAACATTGTTAAGATTTAGGTATTCAGGAATAGCCTTGGCTTTATTGGCAAACTGTTTGTAATTTTAGAACACTTGTTACGTTGACTGATTGTACCACGACCTTGTCAGCCAATTATTTCATCAGCGGTCAAAAATACATAATGGAACGAATCGAAGCACTTATCGGTAAATTAAAAGAGCAGTTTGAACAACAGGCCGACCCCAACCTTTTGCTGGGTACTGTTCAGTTATTGCAATTTGAGTTGACAAAACTGAAGACCAGCAGCCAGCAAAGCCTTGGTACGGCTAAGGTGGCAGTAATACTGCCTATGGCCAATGCAATAGGTGCTGTTGCATCGCAGTATGAAAAATATGCTCCCAAACCGGTTGAAAAGACCACACATGAAGTAAAAGAAACTGTGCTGGTAGACAATGGTTCTCTTTCTGTAGTGCAAAAAAACGGCCAACTGGATATGGTATTTGACCCGATGACAGAGATACCAACCTTATCACACCAGCCCAAAGAAAAGGAAGTAAACGATGCTGCCTCACAGCAAGAATCACTGAATGATAAATTAAAACAGGGAAAGACAGAGCTGATCGAAGTTTTAAAGGAAACTCCGGTAAAAGACCTTCGCAAGGCGGTCGGTATCAACGACCGGTTTCTTTTTATTAATGAATTATTCAGGGGGGATGAAAATATGTATGAAAGAAGTATTAAGACCATCAACAGTTTTAATATCTATGCAGAAGCAGAATACTGGATCAGCCGTGAGTTGAAATTGAAACTGGGCTGGAATAACGAATCAGCTTCCGTTCAGCATTTCGATCAGTTGGTCAAAAGGCGTTTTTCCTGAATAAACTGAATTATTTTTTGTGTAGCCCCTTTGTTCGATTGCACAAAATTCCCGGCCGCCCGGCTTGTGTAATCATAGTCTTCGTTATTGACCAGCAATGCTTCAATTAATTCTTTCAGCATTTTCCCGTCTCTTTTTTCATCGTTAAAGGGGATTCCCCCGCCGGATTGAACAAGGCCGACGGCCTCTGTATATTTATGATAGTGCGGACCAAATAAAACTGGCTTGCTATACACTGCTGCCTCCAGTACATTATGCACCCCTGTGTTTTTTAACCCTCCGCCAACATAAGCGACAAAAGCGTATTTGTACAAACGGGAAAGCATTCCAACATTATCAATGATAAGACAAGTTGCAGTTATTTCGTTTGTACCAGAACTTGCCAGCGATGAATAACGTATTGCATCCGGGAATAATAATTCTATACCTGAAAGGCGTTTCTCGTTTATCTCATGCGGCGCAATAATCAGTTTCAAAGATGAATCATCAATACTGGTGAATGTTTTTTTCAATACTTGTTCGTCTTCAGGCCAGGTGCTGCCTGCCACAACAGTTTTGCCACGACCAATAAACTGTTCGATAACCGGCAATGGAGTAAACTGTTCTGCAATTTCAATAACCCTGTCAAACCTGGTATCGCCGGAAACGGAACTGATGTCAGACAAACCAATTCCGTCAACCAGTTTTTTTGAACCCGGTGTTTGAACAAACAAATGATCAAACCGGGAAAGCATCTTTCGCTGCAAATTGCCATACCATTTAAAGAATGGCATATCCTTTCTGAACAAAGCAGAAACGAGCAGCAGCGGGATGTTTCTGTATTTTATTTTCTTCAGGTAATAATACCAGAACTCATACTTGACAAAAATTACAAGTGACGGATGAACGATTTCGAGGAACCGTTTTGCATTCCGGGGGCCATCCATGGGCAGATAAAAAACCCAGTCAGCAGCTTTATAATCTTTTTGTACTTCATAACCGGAAGGGGAGAAAAAGGTCAGCAGAAATTTATAGCCGGAATATTGTGACTTTAATTTTTCCAGAACTGGCCTTCCTTGCTCAAACTCGCCTAAAGAAGCGCAGTGCATCCAGATAATTTTTTCTCCTTTGGGGATGGTCTGTTCAAGTTTTTCAAATATTCCTTTCCTTCCTTTTACCCATTTGCCCGCCTTGGGATTAAATAAAGAAGCAGCATGGATTGCTGCCCGGTAAAGCCAAAGAAAGATGTTATAGAAAATTACAGACAAAGTGTTGGTTATAAATAAGGAGCAAATGTAAAAGCAATCGGGTAAACTACCCTTAATTTACTATTTTTGCGGCACTTTTAAAGCTAAATTATACCGAATGCGACCAATCCAGATGGTGGACACCAAAACACAGTATCACAAGATAAAAAATGAGGTGGACAAAGCTGTTATAGATGTGATGGAAAGTTCGGCTTTCATCAATGGAAAGATTGTGCAGGATTTTTCTGCTAATCTTTCTTCTTATCTCGGTATAAAATACACTATCCCCTGTGCCAACGGAACCGATGCATTGCAGATTGCTATGATGGCTCTCGGATTGCAGCCCGGTGATGAAGTCATCACACCTTCATTTACATATATCGCAACCACAGAAGTGATTGCATTACTGAAACTGACACCGGTTTTTGTGGAGGTAAACCCACAAACATTCTGCATTGACCCGGCTGCCATTGAAAAAGCAATTACGCCTAAGACAAAGGCAATTGTTCCTGTTCACCTGTACGGCCATGCGGCTCCGATGGAAGAGATTATGGCGATTGCAAAAAAACATAACCTTTTTGTTATAGAAGATAATGCACAGGCCATCGGATGTGATTATATTTTTTCCGATGGCTCCAAAAAGAAAACAGGAACTATTGGACATATCGGCACCACCTCTTTTTATCCATCCAAAAATCTCGGTGCTTTTGGTGATGGCGGGGCCATCTTCACCAATGATGGAGACCTGGCTGTAAAATTGAAAATGATGGCCAATCATGGTCAGAGTAAGCAATATTATCATGATGTTGTAGGTTGCAACAGTCGGCTGGATTCAATACAGGCTGCTATTCTCAATATTAAACTCAAACATCTTGATGAGTATTGTGATGCCAGAAGAAAAGTAGCAGATTACTATGATAAAGCATTTGCCAGCAATCCTAAGATCAAAACGCCTTTCAGGGCTGCTTACTCCCGTCATGTTTTTCATCAATACACATTAATACTCGAAGGAGTTGATCGTAACGGATTAAAACAATTCCTTGCAGATAATAATATTCCGGCAATGATCTATTACCCGGTTCCAGGGCATAAGCAAAAAATGTTTGAACAGTTCAATACAGCTTCCCAGGTAATGCCGGTTACTGATTGGTTAACCGGGAGAGTGATCTCTTTGCCGGTACATACGGAAATGGATGAAGAGCAATTAAACTTTATCACTACCAGAGTTTTGGAATTCGTAAATAAATAAGCAGGCTATGAAAATTGCAGTTGTAGGAACAGGCTATGTTGGTTTAGTAACCGGAACTTGTTTTGCGGAAACAGGTAATGATGTGACCTGTGTTGATATTGATGTAAACAAAGTGAACAAATTGAGTAACGGGGAAATTACAATCTATGAACCCGGGCTTGAAAAATTATTTCTCCGGAACCTGAAGGAGGAACGTCTCCGGTTTACAACCGACCTGGCAGATGCCGTAAAGGATGCTTTGTTGATATTATTGGCATTACCCACACCTCCGGGTGAAGATGGCTCTGCAGATTTGAAATACATTCTTGGTGTGGCAGATGAGTTAGGAAAATTACTGAAACCAGGTGATTATAAAGTAATCATTGATAAGAGTACTGTGCCGGTTGGAACATCTGCAAAAGTGAAAAACGCAATTTTGAAGAATGGGGGGGAAGAATTGAAAAACTCTTTTGATGTGGTATCTAATCCTGAGTTTTTGCGGGAAGGGTTCGCAGTGGAGGATTTTATGAAACCAGACAGGGTAGTGATTGGAACTGAGTCTGAAAAAGCAAGAAAAGTAATAAATGCATTATATGCACCATTTGTCCGCCAGGGAAACCCGGTGATTTTCATGGATGAACGTTCAGCTGAATTGACAAAATATGCTGCAAATTCTTTTTTGGCCACCAAGATATCGTTCATGAATGAGATTGCTAATCTCTGTGAATTATTTGGAGCTGATGTAGACATGGTTCGCCGGGGTATCGGCAGCGATGACCGTATCGGCAAACGATTTTTATTCTCGGGTATTGGTTATGGGGGGAGCTGTTTTCCAAAAGATGTGCAGGCTTTAGTAAAATCGGCGGGTGAGGTGAACTATGATTTTAAAATACTGAATGCAGTAATGACAGTAAATGAAGCACAAAAACTTCATCTACTCCCCGGTATAAAAAAATATTTCGGTAATAGTCTCAAAGGAAAAAGATTTGCTTTGTGGGGATTGTCCTTCAAGCCTGGTACAGACGATATTCGTGAAGCACCGGCTTTATATATCATTGATGCATTGTTGAATGAGGGGGCTACTGTAGCTGCATTTGACCCCGAAGCGATAAAAAACGTAAAGGACAGGTTGGGTGATAAGATCACCTATGCAGAAAACCAGTATGATGCATTAAAAGAGGCAGATGCGTTGATCATTGCTACTGAGTGGAATGAATTCCGGACACCTGACTTTGCAAAGATCGCAGCAAGACTGAAAAACAAAACTATTTTTGACGGACGTAATTTATTTGATCTTGAAGCTATGCGTAACCTGGGCTTTCATTACGAAAGTGTGGGAAGGGAAGTAATTAATTAAATAACGATGGAACGTAAAAGGGTGCTAATAACAGGTGCTGCCGGCTTTCTCGGTTCCCATCTTTGCGATCGTTTCATCAAAGAGGGTTACCATGTTATGGGTATGGATAACCTGATAACAGGTGACTTGAAGAATATTGAACATCTGTTTAAACTGGAGCAATTTGAATTTTATCATCATGATGTAACCAAGTTTATTCATATCCCGGGCCAACTGGATTATATACTTCATTTTGCTTCGCCAGCCAGCCCGATTGATTATTTAAAAATTCCCATACAGACATTGAAAGTGGGAGCGATGGGAACTCATAATTGTTTGGGATTGGCTAAAACAAAAGGAGCAAGAATATTAGTGGCTTCCACCAGTGAAGTATATGGTGACCCTTTGGTGCATCCTCAGCCGGAAGAGTATTGGGGTAATGTAAACCCGGTAGGTCCAAGAGGCGTATACGATGAGGCAAAGCGATATATGGAATCCATTACCATGGCCTATCATACATTCCATAACGTGGAAACAAGGATTGCCAGGATTTTTAATACATACGGACCCCGGATGCGGCTGAATGATGGAAGGGCCTTGCCTGCATTTATCGGACAAGCATTGCGTGGTGAAGACCTGACTGTGTTTGGGGACGGTTCACAGACAAGAAGTTTCTGTTATGTAGATGATTTAATAGACGGGATATATAAGTTGTTATTGAGTGATTATAGTTTACCCGTTAACATTGGTAACCCAACTGAAATCTCTTTAAAAGATTTTGCACAAGAAATACTGGCATTGACAGGCAACAAAGTAAAGATTGTTTACAGGCCTTTGCCTGAAGACGATCCAAAACAGCGGCAACCCGATATCACAAAAGCGAAAAGTCTTCTGGGGTGGGAGCCGAAAGTAGAAAGGGCAGCAGGACTAAAAGTTACTTATGAATATTTTAAGTCGTTACCAAAAGATGAACTGACAAAATTGCCAAAAGAATTTATAAGCTCGAAATAAACCATTTAAAGTACGATGTATAAAGAATTAGTTGACCGCAAAGCAAAACTAGCTGTTATAGGATTGGGATATGTAGGATTACCTATTGCGCTGGAATTTGCAAAAAAGATTTCAGTGATAGGGTTTGATATCAGCGCCAAAAGGATTGAAATGATGAAGCAAGGCATTGATCCCAGCAATGAACTTGAAAAAGAAGCTTTTGAGGGTTGTAATATAGTTTTCACAGATTCGCTGGATGTATTGAGGGAAGCCAGGTTCTTTATTGTTGCTGTCCCCACCCCGGTTGATGAACATAATGTTCCCGACCTTACTCCCGTACAGAAAGCATCTGAAACAATCGGAAAAGTTATTAAGAAAGGCGACTATGTTGTATTTGAGTCAACGGTTTATCCTGGATGTACTGAAGAAGATTGTTTACCTATAATAGAAAGATTATCCGGGTTAAAAGATATCACTGATTTCAAATCAGGTTATTCTCCGGAAAGGATAAATCCGGGAGATAAAAATCATACACTGGCTACCATTGTTAAGGTAGTATCCGGATGTGATGCTGAATCGCTGGAAGAAATTGCTAAAACGTATGAGTTGGTTGTAAAGGCCGGTGTACACAGGGCCTCTTCTATCAAAGTGGCAGAAGCTGCAAAAATCATTGAGAACACACAACGGGATTTGAATATCGCATTGATGAATGAGCTGTCCATCATTTTCAATATGATGAACATTAATACTTATGAAGTATTGGAAGCTGCTGGTACAAAATGGAATTTTCTGAAATTTCAACCCGGCCTTGTAGGTGGTCACTGCATCGGTGTTGATCCTTATTATCTTACTTACAAGGCCAGTGAACTCGGTTATGATGCAGAAGTAATACTTGCCGGCCGTAATATTAATGATAATATGGCCAGGTATGTTGCCAAAGTTGTGGTGCAGCACATTATCAAAAATTCGGGTGATGTGAAGTCCTCCAAAGTGCTTGTAAAGGGAGCTACATTTAAAGAGAATGTAAGTGATATCCGCAATTCCAAAGTTGCTGATGTCGTAAAGGCATTGAAATCCTATTATATCAACGTTGATGTGGAAGACCCTCATGCTGATTCAGACGAATTACAGCATGAGTATGGCTTTGGATTAACTAAGAACACCGGAAATGATTATGACGCAGTAATTATTACCGTTCCACATAATGATTACAAAGAACTCGGAGATGATTATTTTGCAGGTATTACTAAATCACACGGTATGATAGCCGACCTGAAAGGAATTTTTCGTAACCGTATCACAAAGAGAACCTACTGGAGTTTATAAAAATGCCATTTCAAAAAACTGACATACAAGGACTGCTTATTTTTGAGCCTGATGTGTTCGAAGACAGCAGAGGCTGTTTTTTTGAATCATATAATGAGAACATCTTTCGCCAGGAAGGTATTGATGTTCGTTGGGTGCAGGATAACCAGTCGTCTTCAACATATGGAGTTATCCGGGGATTGCATTACCAGCTGCCCCCTTTTGCACAATCCAAACTGATCAGGGTATTAAAGGGAAAGATTTTGGATGTAGCTGTTGACATTCGTAAACAGTCGCCGACTTTTGGAAAAGTGTTTATGCAAAAATTATCAGCTAAGAATAAAAAACAGTTATTTATACCCGCAGGATTTGCACATGGCTTTTCTGTGCTGAGTGAGAAAGCTGAGGTGCTTTACAAATGCGATAATTTTTATAATAAAGAGTCAGAGGCAGGAATTATTTATGATGACACTGAATTGAATATTGACTGGCAGATTCCAACTGAGCTGGCAATAGTTTCAGAAAAAGATAAAAACCTCCCATCCCTGGCGCAATGCAATAACAGCTTTGTATTTAAAGGCTGATGACAACGAAACCTAAAATACTGGTTACCGGTGCTAACGGACAGTTAGGAAAAGAATTACAGCAAATTGCCCCTTTATTTTCTCAATTCGATTTTATTTTTTTATCAAGGGCAGATCTGCCTATACATCATTTTGAACTGGTAAGAAATTTTTTCAAAGGATATCATCCGCAGTACTTAATTAACTGCGCTGCTTACACAGCCGTTGATCGGGCCGAGCAGGAAAAGGACAAGGCATTTCAGGTAAATGGAGAAGCTGTTGGTGTATTGGCAGCAATTTGTAAGGAGCAACATTGTAAGTTCATTCATATCTCTTCCGATTATGTTTTTGATGGCACTGGGAATACTCCTTATAATGAGGATTCACCCACGAATCCGCAGAATGTATACGGTGCATCTAAATTGGAAGGAGAGAAGCAGGCTTTGCAATTCAATCCTGATGCTATAATAATCCGCACTTCGTGGGTTTATTCTGAGTTCGGGAAAAATTTTGTAAAAACCATGCTGAAGCTCCTTAGCGAAAAAGAAGAAATAAGTGTAGTGAATGATCAAATAGGATCACCAACTTATGCATGGGATCTGGCAGAAGTAACTTTACAAATCATTGCTTCACAAATCTGGCAACCGGGCATTTATCATTTCAGCAATGAAGGAGTGATAAGCTGGTATGATTTTGCTGTGGCTATTAAAGAACTGGTAAAAAGTAATTGCAAGACCAATCCGATACAAACTTCAGAATATCCGACTGCAGTGAAGCGACCTTCTTATTCGGTACTTGACACCTCAAAAATTCAGCAAGCTTATAATATTAAAGCAAAAAACTGGAAACTGAGACTTGCAGCTTGTTTGGCTAGCCTCAAATAAGAAAACTCCGCCGTTTAGCGGAGCTTTGTTGACCCATAAGGATTCGAACCTTAAATGACTGAACCAAAATCAGTAGTGTTACCATTACACCATGGGTCAATCCGTACCAAAATTGCTTTTGGGAGTGCAAAAATAAGGTTTGAAGCCTTTTGTGCCAAATGGTTTTTAAAGAACTTATACAGGCTGAGATGACCTGGATGTTTCCCTTTCTTCCCTCACCTTCAGTTCTTTAATCTTGTCTAATGCCCTGGCCACCACGTCGCACATAATGGTGTATAAAGCACCTTGTTTAGCATTTTCATAAATATAATCAAGTGCCTGGTCTTCGTTGGGAATGGTTAGTACCGGTATATCGGGATTGACACTCTCAATTCCTTCTTTCAGGAGGCCGATTATTTCCTCAGCTGTTCTTCCCCGCAAATTTTTATCACAGCGGATAATGATCTCATCAAAGTACCGGGCTGATATTTCTCCCAGTTCCCGGATGTCCTCATCCCTTCTGTCGCCGGTACCGCTGATGACGCCTACTCGTACAGGGTAATCTAGTTTGCTAACAAAATCACAAAGCAGTTTCAGGCCATGCGGATTGTGGGCAAAGTCTGCCAGCATCGTAAAATGTTTGAAATGGAAGAAATTCAAACGGCCGGGAGTAAGGCTTTCGCTGGGAATAAATGTTTGTAACCCGGTTCTTATATCATCAATAGTAATATCACGGAATAAATAAGCGGAAAGAACCGCAGGTAAACAGTTATTGATATTATGCACTGCTTTTGCTTCATAGGTCAGTGGAATATCCCGGGCAGGCAGTACCCTGATCTTCCAGTTACCTTTCATAATAGTAACATAACCGTTTTCATAAACGCAGGCTAATCCATGATCAGCACAATGTTCTTTTATCCGTGGGTTATTTTCATCCATGCTGAATAAAGCGATATTGCACTTTAAATCTTTTTTCATTGCATACACAAGATCATCGTCTGCATTTAAGACGGCATAGCCGTGAGGAAAAACAGTTTCGGGAACAACAGCCTTTACTTTTGCCATTGCTTCCACATTGTTGATACCGCCTAAACCGATATGATCAGCGGCTACATTGGTAACAACCGCTACTTCACAATTTTGAAATGCAAGCCCTGATTTTAGGATGCCGCCCCGGGCACATTCCAGTACCGCAAAATCAACAGTCGGGTCTTTTAAAACAAAGGTTGATGAAACAGGCCCGGTGCAATCTCCTTTCATCATCAATTGATTTTGTATATATACCCCATCAGATGTAGTATAGCCAACTTTCTTGCCTGCACTTTTTGCAATGTGGGCTGTAAGTCTTGTTGTTGTTGTTTTACCGTTTGTTCCTGTAATAGCAATAATGGGTATCCTGCCGACACTTCCTTTTGGAAACAGCATATCTACAACAGGTTCCGCCACATTTCTTGGCAAGCCTTCGGATGGGTCTATGTGCATCCGGAACCCCGGGGCTGCATTTACTTCTAATATAGCCCCGCCATTTTCTGCAACGGGAGTTCTTAAATCCGTTGCCATCACATCAATACCGCAAATATCAAGACCGATGATCTTGGCAATACGTTCAAACATAAAGATATTGGCAGGATGCACTTCATCGGTTACATCAGTTGATGTACCTCCTGTAGAGAGATTGGCTGTTGGTTTTAGCAAAACTCTTTCTCCTTTTGACGGGATATGTTCCAATGTTATCTCAGCATCATCCAGCATTTTTTGTGTAAACTGGTCAACGGTGATTTGTGTCAGCACTTTTTCATGGCCAAAACCACGGCGAGGGTCTTTATTCGTTTCATCTATCAGCCATTGAATACTATGTATCCCGTCGCCAACTACAGAAGCCGGAGTCCTTAGTGCAGCACAGATAAATTTATTGTTGATAACAAGACACCGAAAATCAAAGCCGGTGATAAATCTCTCGACGATCACACTGCGGCTGTATGCTTTTGCAGCTTCAAATGCTTTAAGTGCCTGTTCCCGGTTAGTGATATTAGTAGTGTTACCTTTTCCATGGTTACCGTCAATTGGTTTTATCACCAGCGGGTAACCAAATTTTTCTATTGCTTCATCAAGTCCAATCTCAGTTCTTATTACTGTTCCCCTTGGTACAGGAATTTCCGCAGCTTCGAGCAGCATTTTGGTTTCTTCTTTATCACAGGCAATGTCTACAGCAATATTTGAAGTAGTAGAAGCAATTGTTGCCCTGATGCGTTTCTGGTTTACTCCATAACCCAACTGTACAAGGCTGGCTTTATTCAATCGGATGTAAGGGATACCTCTCTTTGCAGCTTCTTCTACGATACAACCGGTGGATGGGCCAAGCCGTGTGTCTTCCCGTATCTCTCTCATTTGCTGAATATCGTTTGCCAGGTCATATTCCGCACCGTCAATCAAAGCCTGTGCAATTCTTACAGCGGCTTTTGCAGCATAGAGCCCGGCATCTTCTTCCATATAACTAAAGACCACATAGTAAATACCTTCCTTTTCACCATCGGGAGTTCGGGTTCTGCCAAAGCCAGTATCCATTCCTGCCAGTGTCTGAATTTCTAATGCAATGTGCTCTATAACATGCCCCATCCAGGTGCCTTCATCCACCCGTTCAAAAAATCCACCCGGCTTGCCTACACTACACCGATGTTCATATAAAGACGGAAGCAATTTTTCCAGCCTCTCCCTGAATCCCGGTATCTTATTGGTGGGCATATTCTCTTTTTCCTCCAGGTCCAGCTTCATCTGTATGAGTTTGGTACGGCGTACACTCCAATAGTTAGGCCCTTTCAGCACTTTGATCTCAAGTATTTTCATAAACAAATTGTTGAAGTTGGAAGTTAGTTTTTTTTAATCAGGTAACCAATATTTGAGGCATGCCAGGCAGGCAGAAATGTGTGTTGAATGGTGTGGACAGATTTTTTAATTTAGTACATTTAGAAAAATCTTTTTATGGATAAATCAAACCGCCGTCGTTTTCTGCAAAAAGCTGGTATATTTTCCGCTACCGCCTTCTTATCAACCCTTACTCAACCAGCCTGGAGCAGAAACCTGGATAATGCCTTAAAAAATGCAGAAGGAATCTCTCCGGATGATCTGGCAAGTGAAGAAGACTTCTGGTATTATATACAACAATCATTTACCGTCTCTCCATATTTAATAAATCTGAATAACGGTGGTGTAAGCCCGGCACCAAAAACAGTGCAGGATGCTATGAAAAGATATTACGACCTGTGCAATGAGGCTCCAAGTTTTTATATGTGGCGGGAACTGGATAAAGGAAGAGAACCTTTAAGGAAAAGCCTGGCAGCAGTAGCGGGATGCTCAGCAGAAGAAATTGCCATCAACCGTAATTCATCAGAGGGTTTGGAAACAGTCATATTCGGCCTGCAGTTGAAACCGGGCGATGAAGTAGTGGCAGCTAAGCAGGATTATCCTAACATGATCAACGCTTACAATCAACGGGAAATGAGGGATGGGATAAAAATGGTTTGGATAAACCTGGAATTACCAAGTGAAGATGAGGATTACCTGGTGCAGCAATATGTTAAGGCATTTACTTCTAAAACTAAAGTGGTACATATCACTCATATCATCAACTGGAACGGCCAGATATTGCCGGTAAAAAAAATTGCTGCTGAAGCACATAAAAGAGGAATAGAGGTAGTGGTGGATGGGGCTCATAGTTTTGCTCATTTCAATTTTAAGATACCAGATCTGGATGCTGATTATTTTGCTGCCAGCCTGCATAAATGGTTGTATGCACCCATTGGTACAGGCATGCTGTATGTAAAAAAAGAGAAAATAAAAAACCTTTACCCCTTATTTGCCACCAGTGAAAATCCTTTGAAAGATGATATCAGGAAATTTGAAAACCTGGGTACACGGCCCTTTTTTATTGAACAGGCAATTGGTAAAGCCATTGAGTTTCATGATATGATCGGCATAGAAAGGAAGGAAAAAAGGCTTCATTATCTGAAGAACTACTGGATGGAAAAAGTAAAAGATATTCCTAAAATCAGGCTGAATACTTCGCTGCATCCGAAATGGGGCTGTGCAATCGGCAATGTGGGAATAGAAGGGAAAAAGCCAGGAGAACTTGATACTTTTTTA
This sequence comes from Chitinophagaceae bacterium, assembly GCA_037045605.1. GTDB lineage: Bacteria > Bacteroidota > Bacteroidia > Chitinophagales > Chitinophagaceae > JJ008. Next base: position 129,528 of record JBAOHK010000014.1, read on the forward strand.
CTGGATAAATATAAAGTACATACGGTTGCTATTACCTGGGAAAATATTGTTGGGGTAAGGATAACCCCGAATGTTTATACCACAACTAAGAATCTGGATGTGCTGGTGGAGGGGATAACTGCCCTTGCAAAAAGCTGAATTGTTTTCCGATTCCGGAAGTATCAGAAACAATCTGTTGTTCCGTTGTGCTGAAAGCAATTTAAATTACAGCCTGAACTAACTGCTTTCATGTCCACACCACTCACCAATCGCAAAATAAATTTACTGCAGGCAACGTCTATCAACATGATAGATATGGTGGGTATTGGCCCTTTTGTGGTAATGCCCTTCGTGGTAGCGCAATTCAACAGCGGCCTTTTTATCTGGGCCTGGATATTCGGGGCTTTCACTGCTTTTATGGACGCAATGATCTGGAGTGAGCTGGGAGCCAGGTATCCTTTGGCGGGAGGTACCTACAACTTTCATCGTATCGCTTTTGGAGAAAAAGGCGGTAAGCTGATGAGTTTTTTATTCGTTTGGCAAACATCTATACAGGCCCCGCTGGTAGTTGCGTCTGCCGCAATTGGTTTTGCCCAATACCTTACTTATATTGTTCCGCTGGAACTTTGGCAACAGAAAATTGTTTCAGGCGGATTAGTGATCCTGGTTTTTTTATTACTCTACCGTAAAATAGAGACCATTGGAAAGATTTCCGTAGTGATGGGGAGTATTGTTGTTCTTACGATTATCTGGATTATCATCAGCGGATTGACAAACCAGCAACACAGTATTCGCCTGATGCCGGCCGGCAACGAATCATTTTTCACCTTAGCATTTTGGGCAGCCATCGGGCAGGCATCTGTAAAAACAGTGTATGCTTATCTTGGTTATTACAATGTTTGTCATTTGGGGGGTGAGATCAAAAACCCGGGAAAGAATATCCCAAGAAGTATTTTTATTTCAATCATCGGTATCACTACCTTATATCTCTTGATGAATATAAGTGTGATGGGGGTGATGCACTGGCAATCCGTAAAAGGAGGGGACAAGTACCTCGTCAGTTCTTTTATGGAACAATTGTATGGGCACCAGGCGGGAGTGATTGTTACAATCCTGATTCTCTGTATAGCCTTTTCTTCTTTGTTTGCAGTGGTGCTGGGTTATTCAAGAGTGCCGTATGCCGCAGCAGTGGATGGAAATTTCTTTAGTTCATTTGCCAAACTACACCCAACTAAAAATTTCCCATACGTTTCGCTGATCGTTCTATGTTCAATAGGTTTTGTATTTAGCCTGTTTATGCGGCTGGGCGATGTTATCAGTTCTATTTTGGCTATGCGTATCATCGTACAGTTTATCGGGCAAGGTATTGGGGTCAGTCTATTAAGGCAAAAATCCGGGTCAAAAGAATTGCCATTTAAAATGTGGTTGTTCCCTGTCCCGGTTATTGTTTCAATACTTATCTGGTTTTTCCTGTTTTTTTCTACGGGGTGGTTTGCATTGTGGGGAAGTTTGATTGCAATAATTGGTGTTATTATATACCTGTTTAAGGATAAAGTAGCAGCAAAATCTTAAGTGGTTTTTCCCACATTTCCACATTCGCCGCATTTCAGGTTACCATTAAATTATTTTTCTGTTACATTTGTCTGTAATCAAACCCCAATGAATGAGTAATCCGAAAGGAAAGCTGATTGCGATAGGCGGAGCCGAACATAAAGGCACAGAATTAGAAGTTGATGGCTTTCAACGCAACAACCTTAATTTTTTTGAACTCGGCATTCTTCGCCGGGTGGTGGAAGAAGCTGGTGGCGTTGCTGCCCGCATCGAAGTTATCACTACAGCTTCTATGATCCCTTATGAAGTAGGAGAGAACTACCTGAATGCTTTTGGAAAAATAGGCTGCACTAACATTGGTGTTATGCATATCCGCACCCGGCAGGATGCGATGATGGAAGAATATATACAGCGTATCCGTGAATGTGATGCAGTAATGTTCAGCGGTGGTAACCAGCTTCGCCTGAGTGCAACAGATGGGGGAACTGAATTTCTCAGCATTTTAAAGAGAAGATATAAGGAAGAAAATTTCCTGATAGCCGGAACCAGTGCAGGTGCCATGGCCATGAGTAATACAATGATATATGAAGGCAATGCTGCCAGGGCACATTTAAAAGGCGAAGTAAAAATCACCACGGGATTAGGATTTCTTAATTCAGTTATCATTGATTCGCATTTTGAAAAAAGGGGAAGGTTTGGCAGGCTGGCCCAGGCAGTAGCTTCCAATCCCGGTTGTATAGGAATTGGTTTGGGGGAAGATACCGGCATGCTTATTACAGAGGGTAATAAGATGGAAGCTATCGGCAGCGGGCTGGTGGTTATCATTGACGGGCATGATATACTGCATTCCAATATAGCAGACATACCGGATGGCAACCCGATCAGTATTGAAAACCTGAAAGTGCATTTCTGTGAAAAAGGGAATGGTTACTTAATTAAGGAACGAAAATACCTGCCTGAGGCCAGTGATGGCTCAGTAATAAAGAAACAGGTGGATGTGGAGTAGCGTTCTGATTTAAAATTCATTAACAAGACAACCCTCTTATAGTAAATTAGCATCTGTTAGTCCGGGTGCTTTTGTATTTTTATGAAATAACAAATTAACATGAAGAAGCTTTTATTTATCGCCACTGTTCTGTTCCTTTCTTGTGCCTTTGCGCCTCAAAAGAAAACAAAGGTTATTTTCTTTGGTGATTCTATTACTGAATTAGGGGTAAAGAGGGACAGGTATGTGGGCTATATCCTGAAGATGGACAGTATGCTGAAGAAAGAGAAGAAGGATGATCAATATGAGTTGATTGGCTCAGGCATTAGCGGTAATAAAGTTTATGATTTATATCTCAGGTTAGAGGATGATGTGCTGAGTAAAAATCCGGATGTGGTGGTGATATATGTAGGCGTAAATGATGTTTGGCATAAAACGCTGCTTGGAACAGGAACAGATGCGGATAAGTTTGAAAAATTTTACCAGGCGATTATTAAAAAGCTAAAGGATAAAAACATTAAAGTTGTGTTGTGCACTCCGGCTGTAGTAGGAGAGAAAACAGATATGAGTAATCCGCTGGATGGGGATTTGAACCGTTATAGTAATATTATCCGTGACCTGTCGAAGAAAAACGGTTTACCGTTGATAGATCTGCGAAAGAAGTTTCTTGACTATCTTAAAGACAATAACCCGGACAATAAAGAAAAAGACATACTTACCTATGACAGGGTACACATGAATGATAAAGGCAATCAGTTCCTGGCTGATGCAATGTGGGATGCCCTGAAGAAATTATAGTAGTTGAAATTTTTGACCAGCCCATTGAACTGTAGCTACTCTTTGTAGAAATCGGGAACATTAGAAAAATACCTGCCGGTGATGTTTGTTATCTTTATCAGCACCGGATGATCTGGCCTTTTCACGATAAAACAGCAACCAGATATTGGTTAAAGGTATTTGGATGGTATGCTGTGGCAGAAGCCACCGTACAGCTCATCTTTTTTTTCATCTTTAATACATTCACCAGCGCCGAAGGCAGCAATATTGAATATCACTTTGTGATGTTGCTCTTCCACTGCCTGCTGATATTGCCTATCTGGTGGGTGGCCAGAATGGTGAGGAAGGAAAAAATATGGGTGCAGATTTTCGTCAATCTTGTATTCGCATTCATATATGGTTATTTCTGGTTTGTGCCGGTGCAGGATGCAATAGCTATAGTGTACAATAACCTGCTTGATTTTACAAAACCAGGTAACACACAGGATGGTCCTACCATTGACAGCAGCATGCATTATGCTGTTCTTAATTACCAGATATTGAAACATGCTTTCCGGCTATCATGGTACTATCTCGCCGACTATTTTTTCAGCTATCGCAATGAAGAAAAGAAAAAAACAGAGCTGGCTGTGTCAAATAAAGAGCTACAACTGAAACTGCTCAAGTGGCACCTCAACCCTTCTTTTTATTTTAAAACGATTAAACATTTGCAGAATGCTGCGGTAGCACAACCGTCCAATGCCACAGAACCTATCCTTCAATTGGCTAAAGTAATGGAGTATGTGATTTATGAAGCCAGACAGCCGCAGATAGAAATGAAAAAAGAAATCCAGTTCCTGGACAATTACATTCAATTGCTTAATCAGCAACCGGATAATAGCACTCGGATAAGCTTTAGGTATACAAACGGGTATGAGGCATTACGTATAGCTCCTTTGTTACTCGCAGGGCTGGTTGATAACATTGTAGCAGCCGGACGTAATGGCCTGGATAAGCAATGCAGTATTGATTGCAGCTTTATGCAGGATGAATTGCATTTTACGGCGGCAGGTATGATGGCAAAACCGGATATACCGCCCTTGCTGGAGGAACTGTACCCGGGAAAATTTTCAATTGAGTACTCACCAGGAAAATTATTTAAACTCCGATTACAATTAGATGCAGGTTGAAAGAAACTATATAAACAATATTGAGCTAACTGTCAGTAATAATAAAAAATTATGGGTGAGGGCATTTGTCATTTATGCATTGGCAGAAGCTTTGTTTTTATCTATAACATACTTTATTACCTATTCGCAATGTAAGCGCTGTGTATTCCCTTTGCCGTTCTACATCTGGCAATACCTGGCTAACCTGGCGCTGACGATACTGTTCGGGTATCTACTCAGTTATTTTTATAACAAACCTCTTTGGAAAATTGTGTTGCTGAATTGCATAATATTCCTGTTATATTATTTTTTATATGCCGGTATGTTGTATGGTATATTAAATTCCGGCCAGGACTGGCTGCTGGGCCGCGGCTTCAAACCACGAAATTTTGAATGGATAGTATATGGCTCCTGGTTTGATATTGGCAAGTATGTACTCAAGATTACGGCTTTCTATGTAATAAAATTTTATAGTCAATACCTTAATGCGGTACAGCAGCGTATTCAATTGGCTGTTGTCAATAAGGATATGCAGCTAAACCTGCTGAAGCAGCAGTTAAGTCCGCATTTCTATTTTAATACACTGAATAATTTGTATGGACTTTCACGCAGCGACAATCCCCAGTTATCGAAAGCATTAAACCAGTTATCAAACATTATGCAATATGTAATTAGCGACTGCACCCAACCTAAAGTATTGCTGGAGCAGGAAATTAAATTTTTGCAGAGCTATATAGAACTGGAAAAACTCAGGTATGAAAAGGGCACTGTTATAGAAATGAAAGTGGAGGGAAAGGTAAGCGGTCAGACAATTATACCCTTAATGCTTATTCAGTTTGTGGAAAATGCTTTTAAACATGGTATGAAGGAAAAATCGGACAGGAGCTGGATGAGAGTTGGTATGGCTGTGAGTGACAATGAACTGCTTTTTAAAGTTGAAAACAGCTATTATGGTCACCTGCCCTCACAGGGGATTGGTATCAACAGCGTAAAGAATATCCTGAGCCTCCAATATGAGAACAGGCATGACATACAGATGAAACACGAAGACAACAGTTTTGCTGTAACTTTAAAACTGAACCTGGTATGAAATTGATCCGTTGCGCCATAACAGATGATGAGCCTATTGCCCGGCAGATACTTGCGGATTTTATCGGCCAGGATGACCGTTTGCAGTTAGCCGGCAATTATAAAAATGCAAAAGAAGCTTTGAAAGGAATAACGGAACATCCAGTAGAGTTGATTTTTCTTGACATTAATATGCCGGGCCTTGACGGATTTCAATTTTTGAAAACCATGATGAATCCACCGGCGGTTATTTTCACCACGGCTTACCGGGAGCATGCTATGGAGGGATTTGAAGCCAACGCAATTGATTACCTGCTGAAGCCGATAGCTATTGAACGATTTTTACTGGCGGTAAACAAAGCCTGGAAATTTTTGAGGTCTGCAGTTACAGAACCGGATGAAGTAACTATTGTGAAAGAAAATGAAGATTTCTTTTTTGTAAAGGCTGATGGCGGCCTTGTGAAAATTTTCTTTGAGGAAATATTATTCATTGAAGCATTGAAGGAATATGTAAAGATTGTAACAAAAGAAAAGTCAGTTATTACTTATCACACAATCTCCGGGTTGGAAGAAAAATTGCCCACCGGAAAATTCTATCGTATCCACCGTTCCTATATCGTCAATATAAAAGCCATTACCAGTATTGAAGGGTTTACGATAAAGATTGACAAGGCTGAACTCCCCATCAGCCGGAACGAACGGGATGCATTTGTGGCACTGGTTGCCAGCGGCAAAATCATATCAAAGTAATTCGTTGAAATATTTGCTCCGTTTATTGAAACTGTCAGCGGAACTGGTAAGCCTTTTTTAGCTTCATAAGCGATTTTTTTAATATTCAGGGCACAAGTTATTTTTTGTTCTGTGCTTTTTTTCAAACGATAAAAAATTGGTATGAAAAAAACGACATGGGTTACACTGCTAATGAGTTTTATTATTCCGGCGCTTTCTTTTTCCCAAAACGTAGGCATCGGCACCACCACCCCAACTGCTAAACTGCATATAAGAGGCTCTTCCGATACTTCACAGCTTTTTATTGATGCCAACAGTACGCAATCAGCCAATCAACCGCTGCTGAAACTCAGAAACAGTTCAGGCGCAGATTTGCTCTGGATAAATTCAGACAATTCGTCTAATGTTTTTGTTGGCCTGAACACGGGCAGATTTAATAATGCCACAGGTGGTGCAACAGGAAATTCTTTTTTTGGAAGCCTTGCTGCTGATTCAAATACAAGCGGAGCCAATAATACAGTTGTTGGCCGTGAGGCATTATTCTCCAATAAAGCAGGTGATAACGCAACGGCTATAGGTTACCAGGCAATGCAGTTCACCAATAGTACATCCGGCTCTTTCAGTAATACAAATATTGCCGTGGGTTACCAGGCCTTGAGAGGGTCAACTACGGCAGGCAGTAATACGGGCACTGGCAATACTGCAATAGGGTATCAGTCCATGTTAAACAACAGCACTGGGTTTAATAACACGGCGTATGGCAGAAATACCCTTTTAACTAATACCGGTGGCGATAATAACACTGCTATAGGTTATCAGTCGCTGAATGATAACACGACTGGATTAAATAATACAGCAACAGGATTTCAGTCTTTGTATAACAATGTAGATGGTGACCGCAATACTGCGTATGGCGCATCTGCTTTGTTATCTAACGTAGCAGGGAACAATGGGACAGCTTTTGGAAATGGGGCTATGTCATTGTCAAATAACCAGGGTTCCTCTTTTACCAATACGAGTGTGGCTTTTGGATACGAGGCATTAAGAGGTTCAGTCAGCGCATCCGCCAATACAGGTACCGGAAACAGCGCAATAGGATATCAATCTTTACGAAATAACAGTTCAGGTGATGATAATACGGCTATGGGATACAATTCCCTTATAACAAATAGTACGGGCAGTGCAAATTCAACAGTTGGGTATTTATCACTCGGCGATAATAGTACCGGTAGCCAGAATACCGCTATTGGCTGGCAGGCATTAAGGAATAATACAACGGCCGATTCTAACACAGTGATGGGTGCCCGTGCCATGTTGGATAACACTACCGGCAGCAGGAATGTAGCAATAGGTACCAATACGCTGCTCGAAACAGTGGCTGGCAGTAACGGTACGGCTATAGGATATAATGCAATGGGTAATCACAATAACACGGCAACACCATTTACTAACTTTAATGTGGCTGTTGGATATGAGGCATTATTTGGAGAGCCAAATAATGCTGCTTCTATTAATACGGGAAACAGTAATACTGCTGTTGGCTATCAGTCACTTTATAGTAATGGTGGTGGAGATAATAATACTGCTATAGGCAAGGAGGCATTGTACAATAATGATAATGGGAGTTTTAATACATCCGTTGGTATGTTCTCACTTCTTAATAATTATGGAAGCGATAGAAATACGGCTGTGGGCTATAGCACAGGAAGTGCTTTTGTAAATGCCGATGACTGTACATTTATTGGTTACAATAGTGAGTCAAATGCGCCACTTAACTTTAACCAGACAGCAATTGGAAGCGGAGCGATAGTAACCGGCTTCGACAGGGTACGTGTCGGTAATACCAATGTTACATCCATCGGCGGGCAGGTGGGCTGGACTACTTTTTCTGATGGCCGGTTTAAAAAAAATATCGACGAAAACATTCCGGGGCTTGATTTCATTTTAAAACTAAGGCCTGTTTCTTACACAACTGATATTACTGCACTCAACCAGTTTATTGGTGTTGATGAAATAAGAAAGATAAAAGAAAGTCGTGGCGAAAAATTTGCTGTTGCTAAACCTGGTTACCAGGAAACCATCCGTCATTCCGGATTTATCGCACAGGAAGTGGAGAGTGCTGCAAAGCAACTGGGATTTCCGTTCAGTGGTATCGATATCCCGACCAACGATAAAAGTCCTTATGGAATACGCTATGCAGAGTTTGTAGTGCCACTGGTAAAAGCAGTGCAGGAACAGCAGGCAACTATTCAGCAGATGAAGGTTCAGCTGGATAAGCTGGTAAAGGAAATTGAATTGCTTAAAGCAAATTGATGCAGATGGAAAATTTGTTTTCAGTCCTGTTATCTTACTGAAGCAAAAGGATGAGAAAAATGAAGTGATCGTTTTCCCAAACCCGGTAAGAAATATTGTAACCGTTGTATTTGATAGAAACCTGGTGAACGAAGAATTTTCATTGTTCAATAGTAGCGGGCAGCAAATAGCCAAACTGATTGTCAATGGAAACACAGTTTATATTGACCTGTCAGAAAAGCCTGCGGGATTGTATTTATTGACCAATCAGGAAAAAGGTATCAGTGTTAAAATTCAGAAGATTGCTGAATGATTAATTGCAAACAATAAGGTAATAATTCTTCTTTCCTTTTTGTACCAGCAGGTATTTTTCGTGTAGCAGGAAACTGTCATCAATCATTAACTGAGGGGTATCAATTTTTTTCCGGTTGATACTTAATCCGCCGCCCTGTATCATCTTTTTTGCTTCGCCTTTACTGGGAAAAATATTTGTTTCGGCTAAGAATGAGACCACATCAATACCTGCGGTGATTTTTTCTTTCAGGAAAGCAGATTTTACAACACCTTCCATTCCTTCCAGATCTTCAACACTCAAACTTTCTGCCGGAGCTGATTGATTTTCAAAAAGTTTTTCTGTTGTAGCGATCGCTTCTGCCAATGCAGCATTGCCATGAACAAAAGCGGTTATTTCCTGCGCCAGTGTTTTTTGTAGCACTCTGGCAGCCGGGTTCATCTTGTGTTCATCGATAAGCATATCAATAGCATCTTTAGAAAGAAAAGTAAAGATCTTTATCCATTTTTCTGCATCAACATCACTGGCATTGAGCCAGAATTGGTAGAATTGATAAGGGGTGGTCCTTAGAGGGTCCAGCCACACATTACCACTTTCGGTCTTGCCGAATTTTCCACCATCAGCTTTGGTAATTAACGGACAAGTAAAAGCAAATGCTTCGCCACCTGCTTTGCGGCGGATCAATTCCGTTCCGGTAACGATATTGCCCCACTGGTCACTACCACCCATTTGCAATTTGCAATTCTTATGCTGATAGAGCCAGTAGAAATCATAGCCCTGAACCAACTGGTAAGTAAATTCGGTAAAACTCATCCCTGTTTCTCCTTCGAGCCTTTTCTTCACACTGTCTTTACTCATCATGTAGTTGACGGTTATATGTTTTCCCACATCCCGTATAAAATCAAGGAAGGTGAAATCTTTGAACCAATCATAGTTATTCACCATTTCAGCGGCGTTCTTCAGCGAAGGAGTAAAGTCAAGGTATTGCATCAGCTGCTTTTTCACACCCTCCTGGTTGTGTTTCAATACTTCTTCGCTTAAAAGGTTTCTTTCTTCACTTTTTCCACTGGGGTCACCTACCATTCCTGTTGCACCGCCAACCAAAGCGTAAGGCTTATGCCCTGCTTTTTGTAAATGGACCAATAATAAAATTGGAACGAGGCTGCCAATATGCAGACTGTCTGCTGTCGGGTCGAACCCGATATAGGCCGATGTCATTTCTTTATTCAATTGCTCCTCTGTTCCGGGCATAATGTCCTGTATCATGCCTCTCCATCGTAATTCTTCTATCAGGTTCATTTCTAAATCGGTGATTTTCAGTTTATACGCCGTAATTACGGCGAAGAAGTTACAAAAGTAAGGCAGAATAGGGAAGGCTGCCATTTGGTGCAATATATTTCTAAACAATTCGTTTTCAATAGTTGGTCTTTTTGCTTCCACAAACCTATGAATTTACAGGCCTAAAGACTATTTTTACAAGCATTCCGTACATTCCGAAAACTAAACTTATACCATTGCTTATTAGAAAATTCAATGAATGAAAACGAACCGCTTATATCTAACCCTGCTGACAACTTTATTCTTTTTATCCGCCACCGCACAATTCCGCAAGTATTCCAATGAATTTTTGAATATCGGAGCAGGAGCCAGAGGTCTTGCTATGGGTAGTGCCCAGGTTGCTTCCGTTAATGACGGAACTGCGGGGTACTGGAATCCGGCAGGTCTTGTCGGCATAAAAGATCATCCCCAGGTTAACCTGATGCATGCAGAATATTTTGCAGGTATTGGTAAGTATGATTATGTAGGGCTTGCTCTGCCCACCGCAAATAATAAAAGAACTATTGGAATCACAGGTCTTCGTTTTGCCGTGGATGACATTATGAACACATTGTTTCTTGTAGAGCCGGATGGGTCCCTCAACTATAATAATATTCAGGCTTTCTCATCTGCAGATTATGCTTTCATTTTTTCATTTGCCCAGAAATTGAAAGAAAGTGAAAAGAAGAATGTTCATTTTGGATTAAATGCTAAAGTGATCCATCGCAGTGTAGGCAAGTTTGCAAAAGCATGGGGTTTTGGGTTGGATGCCGGATTGCAGATATTTAGTAATAAATGGCGGTTCGGTGTTGCCGGTCGTGATATTACCAGCACTTTTAACGCATGGTCTTTTACGTTTACCGAAAGAGAAAAGGAAGTATTATATCTTACTAACAACGAAATTCCTGTTAAGTCAACTGAACTTACCGCACCAAGGTTAGTCTTAGGTGTTGGCAGGGAGTTTAAGCTTGGTAAAAAATCAAGTTTATTGGCCGAAGCAAATGTTGATGTAACTTTTGATGGTCAGCGTAATACACTGATCAGCAGCAATCCAGTGAGTGCCGATCCTAAACTGGGACTGGAGTTAAATGTCAACGATGTTTTTTTCCTTCGTGGCGGTATTAATAACTTTCAGAGAGCATTATCTGATGGAGATACAGTGAATCAGAAAAAAGTCTGGATATATCAGCCAAGTGCCGGGGCAGGCTTTAAAATTTCGAATGTAACTGTTGACTATGCTTTTACAAACCTTGCCAACCAGTCAAACCCATTATTCACCCATGTTTTCTCTTTACGATTGAACATGGTTAGTAATAAAAAAGATTAATTAACTGAATCTGTACTTCATAAACTTTGATTCGATGAAAAAATTTTTACTTCCATTTTTACTTTTTACAGGCCTGCTGGCTCAGTCGCAGGTTTATAATAATGAGTGGATTGATTACAATAAGACTTATTACAAGTTCAAAGTAAACACCACCGGACTTTACCGTATCAGTCAGGCTACACTTAATTCAATAGGTATTGGCAATACCCCTGCAGAGCATTTTCAGCTATGGAGAAACGGAAGGCAGGTTTCTTTGTACACTTCAGTACAGACGGGGCCGTTCGGGAGTGCGGATTTTATCGAATTCTGGGGCGAGATGAATGATGGCAGGCCAGATAGTGTTTTGTATAAAGAGGCCGCAGACCAATTGAATCAAAAATGGAGTCTTGAATCTGATACTGTTGCTTTCTTTTTGACAATAAACCCGGCAGGAGGTAATGCCCGTTTTGTGCCAACTACAAACAGTTTGCCATCAGTTATCCCGGTGGAGCCTTATTTCATTCATACAGAAGGAAAGTATTTTAAAGAGAAAATTAATCCAGGGTATGCGGCAGTTGTAGGCGAATATGTGCATTCATCTGCTTACGATGAGGGTGAGGGATTTACAAGTACAGATATTTCCACAAACCAGGCAAGACCGATTCCCTATCCAAATCTCTATCCATACACTGGAGTTGATGCTCCCGAGCCTGCATTTAAGATCAACGCAGCCGGGAATGCGTTGAATCCACGGACAATCGAAGTAAAGGCCAATGGAACAATAGTAGGCAACATAACTATGGATTTCTTTGATATTGTCAGGACAGAAGTTCCTGTGAGCAGGGCTATTGTAAATACCGGTTCGGTCGATATTGATATAACTAACCGTTGTATTACATCCGGTACTGACAGGATGGTCGTAGCGCAAACGGAATTAGTTTATGCCCGTCTTTTCAATTTTGGTGGGGCAGACCGGTTTGAGTTTACTTTACCCGCCAGTGCTACGGGGAATTATCTTGAGGTCAGCAATTTTAATTATAATGCTGTTAACCCAGTATTGTACGATTTCACTAATGGCAAAAGATATATTTGTGATGTAACCAGTAACCCATCACTGGTTAAAGTGGTGTTACAACCCTCGGCTACCGAACGGAAATTGCTTCTTATCTCTCAATACAATTCTGTTATCATACCTGTTACAACATTCCAACAGCGCAATTTTGTTAACTATGCTTTACCGGCAAACCAGGGCAATTATCTTATTATCACCAGCCCCGCATTAATGGCCGGGGCTAGCGGTTCGAACCCGGTCAATGACTATAAGAACTATCGTAGTTCAACAGCAGGTGGTAGCCATAATGCGAAAATTTATACAGTAGAAGAATTGGTGGATCAGTTTGGCCTGGGAATTAAAAAGAACCCACAGGCACTCCGCAATTTTATCCGTTGGGCAAGGAATACGTACAGTGCACCTGTTAAAAATGTATTGCTTATTGGTAAAGGATTGACTTACCAGCAATACAGAACATTTGAAAGCTATCCGGATATTGACAGACTTGCTTTTGTTCCTACGTTTGGCTGGCCGGCATCTGATAACCTGCTTACTGCTGAGCCAGGAGCTGATGAAATACCTAAAGTGCCTATTGGTCGTATTTCAGCTATTACTCCGGCCGAAGTATCTCTTTACCTGGCGAAAGTAGTACAGTATGAACAGGCACAGGCATTTTCATCACCATTGATCCGTGACAGGGCCTGGTTAAAAAATGTAGCTCATGTGATTGGTGCCAGTGACGGGGCTTTAGGGGCCATTTTGACGAGTGATATGGACCGGTACAGGGAAATTATTACTGACACATTTTATGGAGCCAATGTAAATACTTTTAGCAAGGTTTCAGCAGCTCCTGTAGAGCAAGCCAGTAGCCAGCGGTTACAGAATTTATTCCAGGAAGGTATTGGTTTGATGACTTACTTTGGTCACTCTTCGTCCAGCACATTAGAGTTTAATCTTGACAATCCTGATCAGTATAACAATACCGGAAAATATCCTGTTACAATTGTAATGGGATGTAATGCCGGAAATTTCTATAACTATAATACTCTTCGGTTTACTACTAAAGAAACTTTATCCGAAAAATTTGTATTGGCGGATCAAAAGGGTTCTATTGCCTTTATAGCCAGCACACACTTTGGTATTGTTCATTACCTTGATATTTATAATACCCGGACATATAATGCAGCTTCTGTCACACATTATGGAAAATCAATCGGGGAATTGCTGATTGAATCAATTACGCAGGTATATAACCTGACAACTCAAAGTGATTATTATGCCCGTTTCCATTGTGAACAGACTACAATTCACGGTGACCCGGCACTGAAACTTGACGGATCAACTAATAAACCTGATTATGTGATTGAAGACCAGTTGGTGAAAGTAAGCCCTTCATTTATATCCGTTGCTGAGACACAATTTAAAGTTGATGCTAAATTCATGAATATAGGCAAAGCAATCAACCAGAATATTGTTGTGGAGGTGAAAAGAACATTCCCCAACCTGACGACACAGGTTATAAGAAGAGATACTATACCCGGTATACGATACATAGACTCTCTTTCTTACACTCTTGATATAGTTCCAACAAGGGATAAGGGATTGAATAAAATATCTATCTGTGTTGATGCCGATAATGTAGTGGACGAATTATATGAAAGCAATAATTGTATCACAAAAGATGTTTTCATCTATGAAGATGAAGCAAGACCTGTTTATCCTTATACTTTTGCGATTGTCAATAAACAGGATATTAAGCTGATTGCCTCCACCGCTAATCCTTTTACCGGGATGAAACAGTATGTAATGGAGATGGATACTACTGAATTCTTTAATTCATCTGCAAAGATCAGCCATACAATAAGTTCTACTGGTGGTATGCTGGAATTTGCGCCAGGAGTTACTTTTACAGACAGTACGGTATATTATTGGAGAGTGGCACCTGTTCCAAATAGCGGTCAGCCGGTATGGAATAAATCTTCCTTCATATACCTGAGCCCAACCGGTCCTAATGCAAGTGATTTAGGATTTAATCAGTCTCATTTCTATCAGCAAACAAAGTCAACCTACGACAGGGTTAAACTTGATTCGGCAAGCAGGGCTACAAAATTTGGACAAATTGTCAATAATCTTTTCATAAGGCAGGGCACATGGATTACCAGTGGTGCTGTAAATGAAGCAGCTCTGTCAATTGCTATTAATGGGGTGCCTTCTATTCGCTTATGCTGCTGGTATTCCTCATTGGTGATCAATGTTTTCGACCCGGTTTCGTTCAGGCCCTGGAGGAATCAAACAATCATACCAGGAGATCCAAGTAATCCTCCTTCGACACTCGGACTTGGATTGTATGAAAGTACCGCCAATCAATGCCGCGATGATGAGGAGAGGTATTTCAATTTTGAGTACAGGTATACAGATACTGCCGGAAGAAGAAAGATCATGAGTTTCCTGAATAATATAATTCCTAATGGCTCTTATATAGCTGTTCGTAATTTCTCTCTTAATCCTATCTATAATTTCCCTGAAGCTTTTGTCAATATCTGGAAAGATGACACAACACTTCATGGTTCTGGCAATTCGTTGTATCACACATTAAAGAATAACGGATTTACGGGTGTTGACTCTTTCTACAGAACAAGACCTTTTGCATTTGTTTACAAAAAGAATGACCCGTCCTTTACCCCACAATGGATTGTTGGTGAAGGAATGATTGATAACCCGACACTTTCGGTCGACTGTCCTACGATTGATACAGTTGGTTTTGTTACTTCGCCATTGTTCGGCCCTGCAAGACAGTGGAAGCAATTAAAATGGAGAGGCAGTGGTGATGCGACCGGAGACCTGGCTACAGTAGATGTAATTGGAGTAATGCCGGATGGAACAGAAAATGTGTTGTTTAACGGAATTACGACTTCCCAGCAGAACTTCGATGTTTCTTCCGCAAACGCTACGATCTATCCTTACATGAAGATTAGGATGAGGACTGCCGACTCAATTAATTTTACTCCATACCAGCTTCGTTATTGGCGGTTGACTTATATACCTGTTCCGGAAGGAGTGATTGCCCCGAATGTATATTTAAAAGTGAAAGACACCCTTGAAATAGGAGAACCACTTGATTTCAAAGTTGCCTTTAAGAATGTCAGTGATGTGGCTTTTGACAGCCTGAAGGTTAAAATGGTAATCACAGATAAGAATAATGTACCGCACATTATTCCAATACCAAAACGCAGACCATTGCTCGTTAACGATACTTTGCAAATTGGCGCATTTGTTAATACCAGTACCCTGGCGGGTGTTAATACAATGTACATTGAAGCAAACCCGGATAATGACCAGTTAGAGCAATATCATTTCAACAATTTTGCATACCGCAACCTGTATGTGAAACCCGATAGCCTGAATCCTTTGATGGATGTGACTTTTGACGGAGTGCATATTCTGAACAGGGATATCGTTTCGTCTAAACCGGATATCCTTATCAAGTTAAAGGATGAAGCCAAATGGATGATATTGGATGATACATCACTGCTTACGCTACAAGTTCGTTATCCGAACGGTAGCCTCCGCAGGTTCTATTTTAATAACGACACTGTTCGTTTTAACCCAGCAGGGCAAGCTCCAAACCCTGATAACACCGCCTCTATTAATTTCAAGCCATACTTTAAAGATGATGGGGAATATGAAATGATAGTGACCGGAAAAGATAAGAGTAATAATGCTTCAGGCAGTACTAATAGCATTGAGTACAGAGTCCTTTTTGAAGTCATTAATAAGCCAATGATCTCAAATATGCTGAATTATCCCAATCCGTTCACAAGCTCCACGGCCTTTGTGTTTACTGTAACAGGTAGTGAAGTGCCGCAGAATATCAAAATTGAGATCATGACCATTACCGGTAAGATTGTGAGGGAAATCACCAAAGATGAATTAGGCCCACTGCATATTGGCCGGAACATTACTGAGTTTAAATGGGATGGAACTGACCAATATGGGCAAAAACTGGCTAATGGTGTTTACCTGTACCGTGTGGTTACCAACCTTAATGGCAAATCACTGGATAAGTACAAAACACAAGATGATAATACCGATAAATACTTTAATAAGGGCTATGGTAAAATGTACCTGATGCGTTAAACAAATTATTCCCGAATACGAAAAGTCCTGCCACTGCAGGACTTTTTTTTACGCCACCGATAAGCGAATTTTGCATCCATGGCAAAAATTGGCATTAATATAGCAACGGGAAGTTTGCAACAACAGGAAATGATTGTCGGTATTGATCTTGGTACTACTAATAGCCTCGTAGCCATAATTCATCCTGATACAAAAAGACCAGTTGTGCTGAAAGAACATGATGGGGCCGCACTCGTTCCTTCTATTGTTCATTTTGATGAGAGTGGGATGGTTACAGTGGGGGACAAGGCAAAAGAATTCCTGATTACAGAGCCAAACAATACAATCTTCTCCGTAAAACGTTTAATGGGAAAGTCGTACAACGATGTAAAAGACCAGGCTTCGTTCTTTACTTATAAAGTGATTGATAATAATACGGAAAGCCTGGTAAAGGTTCAGGCAGGCGATAAGTTCTATTCGCCGGTAGAGTTATCATCTTTTATTTTAAAGGAATTAAAGAGCAGGGCTGAACATATTTTAAAGACGCCGGTCACTAAAGCAGTGATCACAGTGCCGGCTTATTTTAATGATGCTCAACGCCAGGCAACAAGAGATGCCGGTAAACTTGCAGGCCTTGATGTATTAAGAATAGTGAATGAACCTACTGCTGCCAGTCTCGCCTATGGTATGGGGATGAGTAAGGATGAAACAAAGACAGTGGCGGTTTATGATTTAGGCGGTGGTACTTTCGATATTTCAATCCTTCGCATAAGCTCGGGGATCTTTGAGGTATTATCAACAAACGGGGACACTTATCTTGGCGGCGATGATTTTGACAGAGTTATTGCTGAGCATTGGACCAACCAGTTAAGTATAACTCAAAATGAACTAGCCATGCATAAGGGACTTGCCCAGGAATTCAGGCTGCAGGCAGAAGAGGCAAAAAAACAGTTAAGTCAAAATGATTCTTTCGGCTGTAAGAATAGCTGGCTATGATTTGAGTTTGGCACGGATCGAATTTGAAATGTTGATAAGATCATTTATTGACAAGACAATTCAATGTTGCAAAAATGCAATGAAAGATGCCGGCCTGGCAAGTACAGATATTGATGAAGTGGTGATGGTGGGAGGTTCAACAAGGATTCCCTTAGTTAAAAAAACAATCAGTGATTTCTTTGGAAGAAAACTTCATGATGAATTAAATCCAGACGAAGTTGTGGCATTAGGTGCAGCCGTGCAGGCAGACATATTGGCGGGTAACAATAAAGACTTTTTGCTGTTAGATATTACGCCACTATCATTGGGTATTGAAACAATGGGTGGGCTGATGGATGTACTTATTCCCCGAAATTCAAAAATACCTTCCAAAGCAGGAAGGCAGTACACCACTCAAAAAGACGGACAAGGAAGTATGCGAGTTGCCGTTTTCCAGGGTGAAAGAGACCTGGTGAAGGATAATCGTAAGTTGGCTGAATTTAACCTTACCAACATTCCCGGAATGCCTGCTGGTTTACCGAAAGTAGAGGTGTCATTTCTTGTAAATGCGGATGGGATATTAGTTGTAAAAGCAAGAGAGCTAAGAAGTGGTATTGAACAAAGCATAGAAGTTAAGCCTCAATACGGGTTGACAGATCAGGAAGTGGAGCAAATGCTGATGGATTCCATTACTTATGCAAAAGAAGATATGCAGGTAAGGGCTTTGGTGGAAGCTCAAACCGAAGCAAAGCAGATCATTGAATCAACAACACAATTTATCTCGAAGAATAAAAGATTCCTTACCGAAAAAGAATTGTCTGAGACAGAAATCGCCATTCAACAACTATCTGGATTACTGGCGAATGGAAGTAAAGATGAAATTCAGGGTGGTGTTGAAAAGCTAAACGAAATTTCAAGACCTTATGCTGAACGATTGATGGATGAGGCTATCAGCAAAGCAATGAAAGGCAAAAAGATCTGATTTTATTTGCCAGTAAAAGAATCTGTTGCTAATATCTTGTAGTTTACTGTCTCCTTTACTAAATCAGCATTATTGTTCCTGCTGGCAGCAGCACTTTCCAGGCTGTCTTTTTTGCTAAAAACAAAAATGATCTTCCTTCCGGACCATGAACTGTCAGGTTTTCCACTCACGATAAAATCGTTGAAAGCTTTTTTCTTTTCTTTATAGAAGGGGGTTGTGTATGGATTGGATATCCAGGGATACGCCTTACTGTAGACCGCAGTTAGAAGGGACAGGTCAAAGTCGCTGCTTATTACGAGAGTTTTGTTATCCGCTTTTTCTTTTAAAATGTCAAGGATTTCTTTCTGCTCCGGCGAAATGTACATTACCGATTTGGTCTTGTCAGTAAAACGTATATAATTGACGATCCAAAGAAAATTATCCGAAAGGAAAAGGCATACAAATATTCCTGCAGCGATAGCGCCTCCTTTAATTCTTTTCAGATAGTCAATGACTGGCTGTAATGCCGGCAGGCCTAATAAAAAGAAGCCGGTCCAGTCATAACCTCTTGTGAAATGAATGGGTTGTCTTGGCTTCATGAAAAGCTCATGGTTGACGAGCAGCAACACAACGATTAACCAACATAAGAAAAGCCTGTTGTGGCTATTTTGAAAAAACAATTTCGGCTTACTAAATTTAAAAATGCTTAGAGATGCCAAAGGTGCTACAATTGCATAAGCGGGGATCATACTGAAAAAGCGAAGCCGCCAGTTAACTGAGAATTGTTCACTAACCGATTTGTGATCCGGGAACTGGTTCAGGTAATACAGGTAATAATATATATGAAAAGCCATGATAAGGCCCGAACCGATTGCGAAATACCAGGGGATACTTTTATTTTTAACAAACAGTTTTTCAATAAACAACCATGCTCCGAGAATACTCAATAATTCAATACCTGTAAAAGGATGCGAAACCGATAAAATGAAAATACTCAACAATGCTGTTTTCCATTTTCTTTTTAGTATCATTAAAATAGAAAGAAGGAATAGAAAATGATAGAACGCTTCGGAGGTGATAAAAAAAGACCGGCCAAGATTTAATCCCCACCAACCCCAACCGGGGTCAAGCAGAAATATTCTATCAAAAAAATCCTGCCCGTCTGAGGGCCGTATAAAGTGAACAGGAATGCCGGATAATGCAAGCAAACCGCCTCCCCATGCGAATACGATAATGCCCATGGTACGGTATTTACTTTCCGGCAGAAGAGTGTCATAAATTTCTATAACCAGCCGGAAACATAAAAAAGAGAACAGCAGGACAAAGATAATCATGATAAAACCGGCGGAGATCCCGGTTTTCATCATTAATGCTAGCAATATGCTTTGTGTCTGGAAATAGATGCTGGAGTAGCTATCCGAATCATTAAACGGATTATTATAAAACAAATTCAGTTTATCTGCATCTAAGTACTGTTTGGCATAGGAGAGATAAAGGCCATTATCCTCCATAATCATGCCTGTCGGTATGTAGTCATGGTTGTAATTAAATAAATAACCGGCAAAGAAAGCAATCATTGGCAACAAGAGTCCCAATGCAAATAACCATTTATTCGCTTTCTTTTTCATCATAACCTCTTTGTTTTAACAGCTATAACAATATATATAAGGCTTATAATAAACAATGCTGTTAATGACAGCCATATCGCAGTAATTACTTTAGCAGGTTTGTAAACAAACTCAAGAGTACTTTCACCTGGGGGAACCTGCACACCCATAAAAGCAATATTCATTTTTAAGACTGGCACAACCGATCCATTAACCTTTGCTTTCCAATTGTGGTTATACTGCTGAAAGATGCTTATAAAAGCTGGTGAGGATGAATTTATACTAAACTTAAATGAATTTGGAGTGAACCCGGTAATAAGGATATTCCCATTACTATTAAGTGGAATCACAGGTGGTTTCTTCATGCCCGGCTGGTAGATTGAGAATTTTTTGTTGCCAGGAATTGAATCTGGGGTTTCTTTAACCAAAGTATCGTTGAGCCAGGCAAGCGGATAACCATCCATTAACTTCCGTAGTTTATGATCAGAATAGAAAATTTCGTAGTCTTTGTTTAATGTTGGTGTTATAATGTGGTCTTGTATGGTTATCTTTTTTGAATAAAAGTTTGCATAACCTTCTATAGGGATTTCGGAAGAGTCAGAAATAACAGCAGCTTCCACAGAAGAGCTGATTACGGGTATTGGATACCCTTTAGGGAATGATTGCACATATTGATTAACTGTGCTGGTCCTGACCCGGGAAACAAAACTGAACGGAAGTGCAATCCAGCAAAACAAAAGTGAGTTAAATGCAAATAATACCACCACTATTTTTTTATTTATATTCTTTTTTCTCAGCTGGTAAATCAATGTGATGATGAAGAAAATTTGAGCAAGGGATTGTATCAGGAAAAAAGAGTTGAAAGAAAATTCATCCAAAAAAACTTTGGGCTGCCTGATGTTTTTTAAAGCCGCTGAAATATTCTTCCTTACCCCGGGTTGAAAAATAAAATAGAGTGACAATATGCCTAATACAGCAATCAGGATATATAAAAAAAGTAGTAATTTTTTTTTAACAGCAGGCTCTTTATTTTGCAGAAGATTATTTGTGTAAAATGCAGCAAGCAGAATAATGCCAATTGATGTAAATAGCCGGATATTACCGGGATGACGAAAAGTGTCAAAAAGTGGCAGAACTGAATAGCATAGCTTGTGTAATGGTGTTGAAGATCCCAGGCTCAGAACGAATGAAAAAATCGTAATACTAATGATCAGTTTCTGCCACCTGGCATGCTTGCTAAAAATAGAAAGGCAAAATAACAAGAAAACAAAAAGCCCGACATAACCGTTTCTCATACTTGGGTCAGTTTCCAGCCAGGCATGATTTTTATTTACAGCATTAGGCAAAATGAACGAGATGGAAGAGAAAGGAGTAAATGGATTTTGGGCTGCTTTTGTAACTGATACTCCCGATCCTCTTGAATAATAGGGTAAAAATTCCCAGTAAGATATTATTGCAGGGCTGCAGATGCATAAGAATGCAATTATCGCTACTAAAAGAAAACCTGCTGTTCTTAAATTGACAGGAAAAGGATTTGTTTTAAAATGTGTTATTCCGGCAAACAGTAAAACGATCAGAATAACATAGCTGGTGTATATAAAAAAAGTAGGGTAGCCACATAGAAATAATAAACTCAGGCTTATACTAAAAGACAATGAATTCTTTAGTTTAGGCTTTTCCAAAAATTTTTTCAGGTATTTGAAAACGAACGGGATGAATGCGGCACTCGAAATCCATGGAATGACTGATGCGCTGCCTGTGATAAAGCCACAGCTCATATAACTGATGCCGCCGAGGATACAAATAATACGATTCAGTGAAAAAGACTTTAACAAACTATACATACCAATTGCTGCCAGCGCCAGGTATATCACAATTTCGAATTCAAGTACAGACATATTATATCGGGTAAAAACTGATATAATTAGTACTATCGGGTTCCATGTCATCCCTTGCATATCAGCATGTATCGGGAATCCGGTGTATAAATAGGGACTCCAGAAAGGGAAATAACCATGTTGTATGGATTCACTCAGGTGATAGCGGAAGGGGAGGTATTGAACCAGCGAATCGTTTTTGAGGCTGAATATAAAAGCAGAAACAGGCAAGTAAGCAATGACAGTTACAAGAACAAGTATCAAGATATCTGTAACTGTATTTCTTTTTTTTCTCATAGCTAAACCGGTCTTGTTACTTATTGGCCGGAATTTTCAGATCCCCATACTTATTACTGATGATATAAAGAGGCCGTTTGCGGCTTTCGTTGTAGATACGAAGCAGGTATTCTCCGAGTATTCTTACTGTTACTAATTGAACACCTCCAAAAAACAGGATAACGATAATAAGTGTGGTAAATCCTTCGGGGACTTGTCCCCACATGAGTCTTTTGGTGATAATGTAACCTGCATAAGCCATACTGGCAAGAATGATAACGAAGCCAAGCCGGCCCAAAAACTTAATAGGGAAATCACTGAAGCTAAACATGCCGTCATATGCAAGCTTCATCAGTTTTCGGGTGGAATATTTTGGCTTTCCGTTAAACCGTTCATTTCTTTCACAAGGAATTCCTAATTGGTTAAAACCAACCCAGGACCGTATACCTCTTATGAATAAACTATGTTCAGGCATTGTCAGCATTTCATGCACCACCTTCTTCTTCATCAGGCAAAAATCACCACTGTCAAGCGGCACTTTTACGCCCAATACATTTTTCATTAGCCGGTAAAAACTACGATAAGCAGTACGTTTAAAAAAGTTTTCTTTCCTTTTTGTACGAACCGCATAAACAATATCAACAGATGGAGAAAGTTCTTTTATGAATTTACTGAAATGTGCAGGGTCATCCTGCAGGTCACCGTCCATGATGCCGATATAATCCCCCTGGGCATAATTCAATCCGGCCCATATTGCGGGTTGGTGGCCGAAATTTTTAGAAAGGCTGATAATCTTCCACCTTTGATCTTTTTCATGGATGCTCACCAATCTGCTTAGCGTACTGTCATTTGAACCATCATTAACACATATCACTTCCCAGTCACTGGTAATTGTATTTAACGCCGCAGCTGTCTGATTGTATAATTCTTCAATCAGACCTTCTTCATTCAATACGGGTATAACAATACTGATCATCATAAATAATAACTGTAGCTAATTTTCTATAAAGCTATCAGTTTTAAGGCAAATGTCAAACAATGGTTAAGCCTGAAGTTGGCTAATCTTTCTTTGTAAGTGTAATAAACATTTGCGATGTTTTTGCAAATGGCCGGCGAATAAAATCAAATACAGCAAAAATTGCACTGATTGGCGCAAAAAGCCAGTGAAAAATGATAGGCCTGGAAGCAGAAATGCGAACTATTTTTTTTCTATGTAATGATGCAATAACACTGAATGCCCAGAAAGGAGCTCCTTGTGTATATTTATGTTTATTGATTTTTAAACCTGTTGATTGTAATAATACCCGAAAGCTTTTTTCAGAAAAAATCACCCAATGCCTGGGGCAATGCAGACCTCCCCAGTATGATTTTTTATACAACCTGGCATCCCAGCTATCTGAGTTTGGAGTTTTGATAACAATTACTCCGCCCGGGGCAAGAAGTGATTCCGCTTTTTGCAACACAGCCAATGGGTCTGCTACATGCTCAACAAGGTTCAGCATCAGGATCAGATGAAATTGCTTATTGGTGCTAAAGGATTCTATAGTCCCTTCATAATATGAATGACCATTGGCTTCAGCGATGTTTTTTGCTTTCTCATCTATATCAACTATCTGGGTAAAGCTAATCCTGCTGTCAGTTTTTTTGAGTACATCGAGCATCCAGCCTGTGCCACCACCAATATCAAGTACACTTACTTCTTTCGCCTCGAGTTTTTTTAATATTTTTTTGAAAAATAACTTATCCAGCCATTCTTTTATCCGTACGACAATATTTTTTGACTTGTTCGAAAATGAGTAATAATTAACAGGGTAGATATTTTTTAACTGGTCAACGGGGACAGGGCGGATGAAAATAGTTTTACAGTCTGCACAATCATAATAAGTATAATTTTCGTCAGTAGAAAAGTATTCATAGTCTTTTGCAACACTCCAGGCAGTGATATTATTTTTTTTACAGACAGGGCAATATGCAGGAGTCTCACTCATGGAGCCGTAAGTAATTTCTTAAATACTTTGGAATAAGTTGTTTTCGATTCTTTTATTATGGCGGCAGTTTTTTCATTTTTCATAAGAAATTCCTCAATGTCTTTCAACCGGGTATACGATATCTGTGGATCCCAATGGTGGATCATGTGACGGGTAAAACCTGCAGAACCAAAACTACTGCTGAGTAGAGTGTGTATGAACAGCCGGCTCACTTTTCCATGTGGCTGTTTGTAAAAATCAGTAGCATGACTGGCCAGTTCATCCCGGTGTTCCAATATCTGCCTTATAGTGGCAAAAAAAGGAAAGAAAATACCAAAACATAGTATCCATGAAATAGCAAAAGGCCAGTTTCCGGTCAAGAATGCTGCAGTAAGAATAATCAGATGAAGAATAAATCCTGCTAAAAGCATTAAGCGGCTCTGCCTGATTTGGTCTTTAGTAAGAACATTGTTGTTTTCCTTTTTAATAATTGTTTTGAGCAAATGAATGCCTGTTAATGTTTCCAGCAGAAATAATTTAGTCGGGGCATTAAAATAGGAGACCTCAGTGTCCTGTGGGGTGCCCAAATGAAGATGATGCTGCCAGTGTATCTTGCGGTAAGATTTTATAGATAATCCGAATGGCAGGCAAAGAAAAAATGTGGCAAGCCGGTCGTTTATTTTTTTATCCGGGTGAATATTGAAATGCCCTGCTTCATGAATAAACAAGGCAAGATAAGCTGCTATATAACCCATAAGCACACCACCTAAGGGAATGAACCCCCACCAGAAAGAGTGAAAATTATGATCAAGAAGAATGATCCCCGCTGCAACTAACAGAAGAAAAAAATAGCCCTTTATAATGTCCAGCAGAACTATTGGATAACGGGGTTGTAAATTATTCCTGAAGGCAGTATAGCTTGTGCCATTACTGTCGGTTACTTCGTCAAACGCAATTCCTTCAAGATTATTCTGCATAGTGTAATTACAAAACTATGTATTGCGACTCAAAAGAAGCCATATGTCAAACCGGCTTCTTCCAGATGCCGATTATGCTTTTGCCAAAACGATGAAAAAATACATTATCAGTCACTTTTGATACCGGAACCATCCATTTATCCCAGAAAAGGACTTGTTTTTGCGTCGGATATTTTTTCCGAAGCAATAGTTTATTCATCAAAGCAGCAAAATAACCCACAGTATCATAATATCTGCAGCGTAAGAGTTGAAGGCTTCCCGGCGTTATTTTTTGGAATAAGCTTTTGGTATACCGTCTGTAGTGGCCAATTGCTTTGTCAAACGGATTGTACAAGGATTGAAAAGCTGGCGATAATATTATGATATGCCCCCCTGCATTTAAGATATCTGCTGCTTTTTTCATCTCGAAGGCATCCGCTTCAATGTGTTCCAGCACATCTATGTATATGATAGTATCAAAAGTGGAAATTACCTGCTCAATAGTGCCGGATTGCAGCTCGCAATTCTCAGGCAATTCTTTGTTATCAATTTTTCTTTTTAGCTCAATACACATTTCATTATCCGGCTCAAGCATCAACCACTTATCAGCTGAACCATCGTTTAACAGAAGGGTAGTAGCGCCGATTCCTGCGCCAACTTCTAATACATTCCCTTTAATGAAAGGTTTTATTTGCCGGCTGAAGTATTTCTTCCAATGTTTTGCATGTTGAAACAATACCAGTTCATCACCTTCGTATTTAAATGAATCCTTCATTTACTGAATGGTTTCTACAGCACCGGTATAATCTTTATAATGCCGGGCAGGGATAAATTTTCGTTGTGATTGTGACGAGAGGTAAAGAAAAATTGTAAAAAGAGAAAGCAGGAAGCTTTGTAATAAAATGATCAGCATAGCGGAGACAACGGTTGATGTCCATC
Organism: Chitinophagaceae bacterium; assembly: GCA_037045605.1. Lineage (GTDB taxonomy): Bacteria > Bacteroidota > Bacteroidia > Chitinophagales > Chitinophagaceae > JJ008. The sequence continues at coordinate 155,697 of JBAOHK010000014.1, forward strand.
CTGGAATAGCAAGGTCAGTAAAACTTCTTATCCCAACCAACACCAGGATGGCTAGCAAAGAAACGCCAATCAATGTCAGGGAGAATATTAAAAGACGACTGGCAATTACTTCGATAAATACGGCAATAGCGCCAAGTCCATGAATCAGTAATGAATGAAAGTTCATTTTCGATTGGCCTGCATATCGTTTGCCCCTGTTTGTATGTATAGATGAATAGGGCAAGCCAGTTTTGATAATGCCACCTGCGACATGATTCCAGATCTCGCTGTAATAAACAGCTTTGTCAAGCAGCGGCTTAGGCATTAACAGGAAATTACCGAAAGCAATTTTCTTTCCTGTAAGTATCCTGAAAGCAAATTTGTAAAGCCTGTAAAAAAAACGGAATCCTTTTCCTTCCTGTCTTGATTTACGCTGTGCAAAAATGATCTTACCAACATTGCTTGCAGAATTGTGGAGCAATGCGGTCGCCTCGTCAGGCCTGTCTTCTCCGTCACTGTCCATTACGAGTACCTTGTCGCATGATAAATTCTCTTTAATATAAGCAAGACCAATCGCTATCGCTTTCTGGTGTCCGATATTTCGTTGCAGGTGAAGTATCTGCAACGAAAAAGCCGGGGGAACATTAATTTTCAGCTTCTCAGAAGACCCGTCATCTACTACCAATACAGAAAATTTTGTATCACTGAATCCTTTCAACGATACAGAAAGCTCAGTAAGGAGAATATTCAACGATTCTCCATCGTTATAAACTGGTGTTAGTATGACAACTTGTTCAGCCATATAGTAAGACTTAAAGATACAATCTAAAAAACGATAAAGAAATGCAGCGGTTACACAAACTTATCTTTCAGCTTAAGAAAATAGCTTTCATAATACCGGTGGCTAAGCCAGCTAAGAGCAACTGCCGCTATAGTAGCAAGTACCGACACTGCAAAATGCAATTGTGAACCAATTACAAATTTAGACAGCCAAGGAAATAATAGTGGGCTAAGTAATAAATATACGGGCCAGTGTAATATGTAAAATCCGTATGAAATTCTTCCAAAGAATTTAAGTATCGGGATATTGAATAAAAGATTTATGAGTTTTGTCTTCCTGGTAACAGCTTCATTAACCAACAGGCCAAACATCATGGCAAATGTGGTATAACCTGCAAGGGCCAGGTACGGGAAACCAAATTGATAACTCCGGTTAACGAAAAAGAAAGCAAAGTTCATGGCCGCAAAGAATAACACTATGATAGTTGTATATCGTTTCAGGAAATCGGGGTTTATCCTCTGTAGTAAAGCAATCATACAGCCTATACAAATGCCATCAATCCGGGTGAAGGTGTACAAATTGAAATAAGCAAGGTCGGCAACCTGGTTCATCCAAACCCATAAACGAAGGCCAAGCACAGCAACAAGTAAAAGTGAAATGAATACAAGCAGGTATTTTGGATTTCTGATGAACAGGATTACCAATGGCCACAAAAGATAGAACTGTTCTTCCACAGCAAGCGACCAAAGATGATTGAGTGTGTTGGTTTGCCCGGGATTTTGAAATGTATAAAGCCAGTTTTGCAAATAAGTCCACAGCCATACCTGGTTGTCGGTGTAATATTTTATATCAAACTGTATGTTCAGCGTTGGGATAATAAGCAGAAATAAGATCAGGCATAAATAATAAAGAGGGAAAATGCGAAGCATTCTTCTTACATAAAAATTCTTCAGGTAATCTTTTTTGCCCAGCGTTTTCAATAAAATATCTGTGATAAGAAAGCCGGAGAGAACAAAGAAAAGATCAACACCTAGCCATCCAAAGAAGAAAACATTGATAAACCCAAAGTTGTGATAAACCACGACAAGCAATATGGCAAGCCCCCTTAAGCCATCCAGTGCAGGATAATGCTGCCTGCCTGCCTGTGGCGAGGCAAGGTTGGAATTTTCAGGGTTCATCAGGTATTGAATGGGTTAGTTATTACTCTCTCAAAGATAATCTTCTGAGCAGATACTTGCCAATCATATCAAACTCAAGATTCACAGCATCTCCGGCCTGCACTTCTTTGATATTTGTATGCTCAAATGTGTAAGGAATGATGGCTACCCGGAAACTCTTCTTTTTTACATCAAATGCAGTCAGGCTGATACCATTCACACATATTGAGCCTTTTTCAATAATCAATTCGGCGAATTTCTTAGGGAATTCAAATTCAAACTCCCAGCTTCCGTCTTTTTCTTTCCTCCTTATACAACTTGCCCTGGCATCCACATGCCCCTGTACAATATGCCCGTCTAACCGGTCATTCAACTGAAGACATCTTTCCAGGTTAACAATTGATCCTTCCTGCCATCCTCCGAGGTTTGTTTTTTGAATGGTTTCATCAATGGCAGTAGTTCTATGCCTGTTGCCGGTAATTTCTTCCACTGTAAGGCAGACGCCGCTGTGGCTCACACTCTGGTCCACTTTAAATTGTGAAGAAAGGGTGGATTCTATCCAAAAAGTCCTGTTTGAACCATTGGAAATGACCTCTTTAACCATGCCTGTTGCTTCAATGATACCTGTAAACATGCCTAAAAGTAAATCATTTCTTTTTCCATTTCATGTTTTCAAATTTCCCGCCTATCTTTGCCATCCTAAAAAATACCAAAGGAGGTATATTACATTATGTTAATTATCGACTCAAAAGATTGCGAAAACATTGATAAGGCGTTAAAGAAGTACAAGAAGAAATTCGAAAAATCGAAAGTATTACTGCAATTGCGGGAACGTCAGGCTTTCATCAAACCGTCAGTAAGAAGGCGTGGACAAGTACTTAAAGCCATTTATAAGCAGAACATAGTCAGCGGCAAAATAGAAAGTTAGTTTTAGCCAGGTGAAATATTTAGAGGATAGCTGCTCCGATTTATTTCGGGGTAGCTATTTTTTTTGGGCCTATTGCGTAGCTTTATAAAAGCAATATGGCGACATTAATCCATCAGTCTATCCAGTCTTTTCTTGATTACCTGAAATATGAAAAAAGGTATTCTATCCATACTCTGACCTCATACGAAGCCGATTTGGGTGAGTTTATTGATTTTTTGGAAAAGCAATTTGGTGGTATTTCTATAACAGAAGTAAGCCATAGCTATGTTCGTAGCTGGCTGGCATCTCTTAAAGAAAAGGGGCTCACTTCCAGGTCAATTAACCGTAAAATTTCCAGCCTGAAATCTTTTTTCAAATATCATTTGCGAACAGGTACTATTGAATCTACGCCAATGGCACAGGTAATCAGTCCCAAGATTGGTAAACGATTACCGGTTTTTGTAAAAGAGGCAGATACAGTAAAAATGGTAGAGTCTCTTAATCAATCCACGGATAGCTGGAGAAGTTTGAATGCAAAAATGCTTATCATTATTTTCTATGCTACCGGCATGCGGCTGAGTGAACTGATACACTTGAAGGAAAGGCAGGTTGACTTTAGTAATTCTCAGATTAAAGTATTGGGAAAAGGAAATAAAGAAAGGATAATACCTGTAAGTAAAGAAGTGTTGGAAAATATCAGGAATTATCAGCAATTGAAGAAAAAAGACTTTGAGAAAACTGATGATGTCCTGCTGATAACTGAAAAAGGTAAAAAACTCTATCCACGGTACGCCTGGCAACTGGTGAATAAAGTTCTGGGTGAAGCAAGTACTTTGGATAAAAAGAGTCCCCATGTGCTTCGCCACACCTTTGCGACCCATCTTATGAATAATGGGGCGGATTTGAATGCCGTCAAAGAACTACTGGGTCATAGCAGCCTGGCCTCTACCCAGGTTTACACCCATAATACTATCGAGAAACTGAAGGATGTTTACAAAAAAGCCCACCCGAAGGCTTAAAGTTTCCACTTAACACAATAAAAAATTGGGAGAATTTTGTTTGGGGAAAGCTGCCTTTTCAGTAACTTGAATCCAGACAAAAGAACCGAACCCTACTTAGAAAGGCCAACCAAGTTCTTTATTTATTGTTTCACTAAAATATGATGACCATGAACGTAAACATTCAATCTGTTCATTTCGATGCAGACAGCAAATTGATCGGGTATGTAAAACGTAAACTGGAAAGACTGGGCAACTTTAACGACAGGATCATCCAGGTAAATGTGTTTCTAAAACTCGATAATGTGGTTCACACTATTAAGGATAAGATCGCTGAGATCAGGGTGCACATTCCCCGACACAATTTTTTTGTAAAATCAACAAGTAAATCATTTGAAGAGTCTTTTGACGATGCCCTCGAAACGATGGTAGCTCAAATAAAAAAGAATAAAGAAAGAAAAGCCGCTTAAAAACATTCAAGACCCCTTTCATCGGGGTCTTTTTATTTTATACAGGTTACAAACATTGACTTTCAGAATTAAAGTACAATGAACTTCCGCTACTTAACATTATTGTTTTTCATCTTTCATTTCACCTCCTGTAATTCGGAGACAAAGGAGAAATCAATTAAGCAGAATGCCGGCCAGGTTGCGAAGGACGTAAAACATACTGTTGGGATTCTTCCCTTCAAGGATATTGACAGCACACTGATACAAGAGTTAAAAGACAGATTGCAAAAGCAATTGCCGGTTGAAATATCTGTTCTTAATACCATTCCGATCCCGGCATCAGCTTACTATAAACCCCGGCAACGTTACATAGCTGATAGCCTGCTTGTTTTTCTAAAAGAAATAAACCAGGGAAGGTTTGGAAAAATAATAGGTATAACCACAAAAGATATTTCTACCCGGAAAGGTGATGTAATTAATTGGGGTATACTTGGCTTAGGCACCTGTCCCGGCGAAGCTTGTGTTATTTCTTCTTTCAGGGCAGGAAGAAATAAAGTTATCAATGATATTTTTATCAAACGGATGACAACTCTTGCCCTTCATGAATTGGGCCATACATACGGATTAGAGCATTGCCCTTCCCAAACTTGCCTGATGAAAGATGCGGAGGGAAAAATGAACCTGGATGACGGTGATTACTACTGTAATAAGTGCCGGAGCTACTTGCTTGAAAAGAGTATTTTGAAGTAGCCTGTTTGCTTTCTCTCATTTTATTCACAACTGACTGAAAACAAGCAAAAAAATCTCTGACAAAATTTTTCCAATTATCAAATTCCCTTACCTTTGCCTTCCCAAAATTTTGGGGTAGTTCTTTATTGTCTTTTCCCTTGTAAAACCCGGTGGGGCATAGAGAAAAGCAGAACCTCTTTTAATAAGCCGAAATAGCTCAGTTGGTAGAGCAACTGATTTGTAATCAGTAGGTCGCTGGTTCGACTCCAGTTTTCGGCTCAAACATTTACCGGGTGGTAATCCGGGATTTGTTGAGGGCAGATGGCCGAGTGGCTAAAGGCGACAGACTGTAAATCTGTTCTCTCACGAGTACGGAGGTTCGAATCCTTCTCTGCCCACATTGTTCTTTGTATAATGTAATTACCAGCGGAAGTAGCTCATTTGGTAGAGCGGTAGCCTTCCAAGCTTCAGGTGGCCGGTTCGAGCCCGGTCTTCCGCTCCAGTTTCAATTACTGCCTGCGACGGCAGTGGAAATGCCGTTGTAGCTCAGTGGTAGAGCACTTCCTTGGTAGGGAAGAGGTCGTGAGTTCGATTCTCACTAACGGCTCTCTTTTCATCCGGGTAAGAAGCAGAGCAGCGAACAGGATGATGAAAAGTACAATGTAACAAAAGCTGATAGTAGCGATACTGACGGCTTTATAATAAAAACAACAATTAGTAAAACACAATTTAAAACCGATAACAATGTCAAAAGAGACCTTTAAGAGGGACAAACCCCACGTAAACATTGGTACTATTGGTCACGTTGACCATGGTAAGACCACGTTGACTGCCGCAATTACTGAAATCCTTTCTAAGAAAGGCCTTGCGACAGCGAAAAAATATGACGAAATTGATGGTGCTCCTGAAGAGAAAGAAAGGGGTATCACCATTAATACTGCACACGTTGAGTACCAGACGGCCAGCCGTCACTATGCCCACGTTGACTGTCCCGGTCACGCAGACTATGTTAAGAATATGATCACTGGTGCTGCACAAATGGATGGTGCCATCCTGGTTGTGGCTGCTACAGATGGTCCAATGCCTCAAACTAAAGAACACATCCTGCTGGCCCGCCAGGTAGGTGTACCCCGTATGGTTGTGTTTATGAATAAAGTTGACCTGGTTGATGATCCTGAATTACTTGACCTGGTTGAAATGGAGATCCGTGATGAGTTAACTAAACGTGGCTTTGATGGCGATAATACTCCTATCATTAAAGGTTCTGCAACTGGTGCATTAGCCGGTGAAGAAAAATGGATTGGCGCTATCAACGAGTTGATGGATGCTGTAGATACTTATATTCCATTACCTCCCCGTCCGGTTGATCTTCCGTTCCTGATGTCTGTTGAGGATGTATTCTCTATCACCGGTCGTGGTACTGTTGCCACTGGTCGTATTGAAAGAGGTCGTATCAAAGTTGGTGAAGCTGTAGAGATCGTAGGTCTTGTTGAAGCTCCTCTCAATTCAACTTGTACAGGTGTGGAAATGTTCCGCAAATTGCTTGATGAAGGTGAAGCTGGTGATAATGCCGGTCTGTTGCTCCGTGGTATTGAGAAAAGCCAGATTCGTCGTGGTATGGTAATCTGTAAGCCAGGTTCTATCACCCCGCACACTGAGTTCAAAGGTGAAGTTTACGTATTAAGTAAAGATGAAGGTGGACGTCACACTCCATTCTTCCAGAAATACCGCCCTCAGTTCTACTTCCGTACAACGGATGTAACCGGAGAGGTTGAACTGAATCCTGGTACTGAAATGGTTATGCCTGGCGATAATACCTCACTTACTGTGAAGCTTATCCAGCCTATCGCAATGGAAAAAGGTTTGAAATTTGCGATTCGTGAAGGTGGCCGTACAGTAGGAGCCGGACAGGTTACTGAGATTATAAAATAATCTTTTATATTTGCTTATTCAAAAGTCATTGGTCATAAGGATTTTCCGAACGACCGGTGACTTTTGATTCTTACGGGCATGGTGCAACGGTAGCATACGGGTCTCCAAAACCTTTGATCTGGGTTCGAATCCTAGTGCCCGTGCAGAGTAATTTGCACAATTTAAAAATGAAGAAATGAATAAGATAGCTATTTACTTCAGGGAAAGTTTCAAAGAACTTACAGAAAAAGTAAGCTGGCCTACATGGCCACAGTTACAGCAATCTACAATGATTGTACTGGCAGCTACCATCGTTATTACATTTATTGTATTAGGGATGGACTTTGTTGTGGGTAACGGATTGAAATTTATCTACGGGGTCTTGAAATAATAAACAATGGAAGCAACAACAACAAATACGGAGAATATTCAACAAGAGGACACCAAGTGGTTTGTGCTGCGGGTTGTTAGTGGAAAGGAGAAAAAGGTAAAAGAATACCTGGATAAAGAAATTTCCCGTGGTGGCTGGACACAGGTAAAGCAAGTGTTTCTTCCTGTTGAAAAAGTGTATAAAGTAGCTAACGGGAAAAAAGTTGTCAGGGAAAGGAACTATTACCCCGGCTATGTAATGATTGAGATTTCCAACGGAAAGCTTACTGATGATTTAAGAGATATAATTAAAAATACCACGAACGTTATTCACTTCCTTGGTAAAGAAAATCCAATTGCCCTTCGGAAAGCGGAGGTGAACAAAATGCTGGGTAAGATGGATGAGATGGCCGAGGCCGGTGGTGTAAGCATGAGTGAGCCATTCATTGTTGGAGAAACCATTAAGATCATTGAAGGTCCTTTCAACGATTTTAACGGTGTGATCGAGGAAGTAAACGATGAAAAAAAGAAACTGAAAGTAACGGTAAAGATATTTGGTCGTTCTACACCGGTAGAATTAAACTACATGCAGGTGGAAAAGATCAGCTGATTTGCCGCAGAATTTATTCTGATATGGCCATCCAACCCGATGGCCCTTTTCATTTTTAGCAGAACAGTAAATTGTTCAGCATTACCTGATTCGCCTGGTTTTATGTAACCGTGACAGGGGTGGGGGTGCACCGGCTGATCAGTCCATATTATAGTTAAGCAGCTGTATTTCAGCTAGTAATTATGAAGGAAAGAGCAAGGAAACAGGGAGTTAGTCAAAAGGAGAATACCTAATAGTATGCCTATAAAGCGCCTATAACCTGCCTATAACTCAGCTATAGCAGATATCTAAGTTGCTCCATTGGGAACCTCAAATACAGCAGCAGCCAATTACCTCTGCCTGGCTCTTACGATTATACATTTCTGAGATCAGTCAGATGAATTCAGAGGCTACAAAAAATATCTCTAAAACTTTTGCCTATAGCCTGTTTCCCTTTATCTTTGCCGCCCCAATTAGTTCTTTTGAAAACCGGGTAACCGGGAATGAGGAATTTGGGAGACCCAGTAACCCCTTGAGGCGAAAGGTCGTTAACACCAAAAAAGATTAAAAAATGGCAAAAGAAATCAGCGGCTATGTAAAGCTGCAATGTAAAGGTGGCCAGGCAAACCCTGCACCTCCAATCGGTCCGGCTTTGGGTTCCAAGGGTATTAATATCATGGAATTCTGTAAGCAGTTCAATGCAAGAACACAGGACAAACAAGGGAAAGTAATCCCTGTATTAATCACAGTTTATACGGACAAGAGTTTTGACTTTGTGTTAAAAACTCCGCCTGCAGCTATTCAATTGATGGAAGCAGCCAAGATTCAGAAGGGTTCCAAAGAAAGCAACCGTGCAAAGGTTGGTAAGGTAAACTGGGACCAGGTAAAGGCAATTGCTGAAGACAAAATGCCTGACCTGAACTGCTTTACCGTGGAAAGTGCCATGAAAATGGTAGCCGGTACTGCCCGCAGCATGGGATTGAATGTGGAAGGTAAAGCCCCATGGGAAAACTAAGCCCCTAAATCCCCTAAAGGGGACTTTGTGAAACTCAAAAAATCAGAAAAATGGCATTCATTAGTAAGAAAAGAAAAGTTGCAGATACAAAAGTTGACGCAAACAAATCATACTCATTAAAAGAAGCATCTGCATTAGTAAAGAGTATTACTACTTGCAAATTCGATGCATCTGTGGACCTGCACATCCGTTTGGGTGTTGACCCTAAAAAAGCAGATCAGGCCATCCGTGGTACAGTTTCATTACCGCATGGTACAGGTAAAACAAAAAAAGTGTTGGTGCTTTGCACTCCTGATAAAGAAGCGGAAGCAAAAGCAGCCGGTGCTGATTATGTTGGCCTGGATGAGTTTGTAACAAAGATCGAAGGCGGTTGGGTAGATGTTGATGTTATCATTGCTACCCCATCTGTAATGCCTAAGATCGGTAAACTGGGTAAAGTGCTAGGCCCTCGTAACCTGATGCCGAATCCTAAAACCGGTACTGTTACAAACGATGTGGCTAATGCTATTAATGACGTAAAAGGCGGTAAGATCGCTTTCAAAGTTGATAAAGTGGGTATCATACATGCTTCTATCGGAAGAGTAAGTTTTACTCCGGAGAAAATTGCTGAGAACAGCCAGGAACTGATCAATGCGATCCTGAAAGCAAAGCCATCTTCTTCCAAAGGAACTTATGTAAGAGGAATCAGTATGGCCAGTTCAATGAGCCCTGGTATTTCAATTGACGCAAAAGCATTTGTTCACTAAGCTCCCTAAATCTCCCAAAAGAAGGGGGACTTAAGGACAAATAAAATTTAAGACAATGACAAAAGATCAAAAAAACGAAGTAATAGAAGTGCTGAAAGACAAATTCTCTCAGTATAATAACTTCTATGTTACCGATACAGAATCACTTACCGTAGCACAAGTGGGCAAATTGCGCCGGGCTTGTTTCAGTAAAGATGTTGAAATGAAAGTGGCAAAAAACACTCTCATTAAAAAGGCATTGGAATCATTAGACAGTGAAAAATATGCAGGTGTGTATGACTCACTGCACAAAGTAACTGCCCTGATGTTTTCTGAAAATCCTAAAGACCCGGCATTGATCATCAGCTCTTTCCGTAAGGAAAGTAATGGTGAGAGGCCTGTATTGAAAGCTGCTTTCATCAACGGTGACGTGTATATGGGCGACAACCAACTGAAAGCTCTTACTCAGATCAAGACCAAGAATGAGCTTATCGGTGAAGTTATCGGCTTGTTGCAATCTCCTGCGAAGAGAGTACTGGCTGCTTTACTGCATCATCATGAGCAGAAAGCCGGTGCAGAAGCAACTGCAGAGTAATTATGTATTTCGTTGCGAAAGCAATTAAAATAACAACCCAGGCCTGAGGGTCAATAAAGGCAATTTTTTTAATCACTCCGTCGGAGCAAAAGCTGTGAAGACGGGAAAAATTTAAATCAAATGGCAGACGTAAAAGCATTAGCAGAAGGCCTTGTAGCCTTAACAGTAAAAGAAGTACAGGAATTGGCTGACTTCTTAAAATCAGAATACGGCATCGAACCAGCAGCTGCGGCGGTAGTTGTATCTGGTGGTGGCGACGGCGGTGGCGCAGCAGCTGCTGAAGAAAAAACTGCATTCAATGTAGTGTTGAAGAGCGGCGGTGCTTCTAAACTGAACGTAGTTAAGATTGTAAAAGATCTGACTGGTTTAGGTTTGAAAGAAGCTAAAGATCTCGTTGACGGTGCGCCTAAGAATGTAAAAGAAGGTGTTTCTAAAGCTGAGGCTGAAGAAATTGCAGCGAAGCTGAAAGAAGCTGGCGCTGATGTTGAGATAGCTTAATTCTGTATCAAATAATCTTTAAGCCCTTCAACACAAGAAGGGCTTTTTTTATTGGGTAGTTAAATAAGGAGCAATTCTGTCATAGATATCGTCCGTCACCGCCATCACTTTTTTTACATCCTCCACTTTCGCAAATGCCCCATGCTGATTGCGATAAGCAACAATAGGATTGGCTATGCTGTACCTGATATACGGATGAGTTTTTAATTCGTCAACCGATGCCTTGTTGATATTGATTGTCCTAATAGATGAATTTTCCAGTTTTAGATATTGCTTTATCTTCTGAAAAGTAGAATCAGGTAATCCAAAAGTTTCGCCTACCTGGTTGATGGAGTAGAATCCACCTAATTTATCCCGGAAGTTAATAATCCGCAATGCCAGCTTACTTCCTATGCCGGGTAATGCAATCAGCGCAGTAGTGTCTGCAAGATTTATATCAACAATTGAATAGCGGGGAGTATATACTTTCTGTGACTGAGTTTCCTCCGCTGTATTATTTGCAAAGTCATTATAGTCGTTTGGAGTTCCGGCGGATTCGATTTTTATATAAGGGGCTATTCTTTCAAATTCATTGGGAAACAGACTGTAAATCTTTTGTAAGTCTTCCGGTTTTCTGAATTTGCCACCCTTGCTTAAATAGTTTTGGATGGTGTTGATTGTTTTATCCCTCAAACCTAGTTTTTGCCAGCCTTCTTTTACTAAAGTATTCGGGTCGAAATAAAATAGTTCTCCTTTTGATTTGCCGTAGTAGTTGTTAGTATTCCTGTCATATTGATAGGCCGTACTGTTGTTATCCTCGTAGTTGTTGTACTGCTCATTAGCCTCAACTTCTTTTTGTTCAATCCTTTTCATAGCTGAAATCCAGGCAGTATCCGGGCTAGCAGGCTTTGAATTGCCACTTCCCGGAAAAGCTTTTGGCAGTAAGAATATACCAACAATTAAAAGAGTAATAACAACAATGGCTATCCTGTCGCGCCGACCAAAACTGAGATAATCCTTAGCAAACTCTTTCCAGTCCATAAATTGCCTTTCGGGGCAAAATACCACATCAAGGGGGCTCAAAAAATGGCCACTTAGTGGTATTTTGGCCGGGTTATTGTTGGCAAACTTTTCTTGTTCAGGAAATTTAAATCCTTACCTTTGCCATCCTTTATTTTGGCCAAATATATTTTGACATCCCAAATCATGTGTAAGTAGTTGACTTTCATAAGCTTTCGTTTCTAAAAAAATGAAAGCCTGTGAGTGATTTGTATGTCCTCAACGTTGTAAAACCGGTTTTACGCATATGTCTTCAACTAAAGTGAACTCAAGAGTGGATTTCGGTAAGATTAAGCACCTGGCTGAAACTCCCGACCTTCTTGAAGTACAGATTCAATCGTTCAAAGAATTTTTCCAGTTAGAAACAACACCTGACAAACGTAATGTGGAAGGATTGTTCCGTGTGTTCAAGGACAATTTTCCGATTACTGACACCCGTAACATTTTCGTACTGGAGTTTCTTGATTACTTTATTGACCCACCCCGTTACACTATTGAAGAGTGTATGGAGAGAGGATTGACTTACGCTGTTCCGCTTAAAGCTAAACTTCGTTTAAGCTGCAATGATGAGGAGCATGTGGACTTTCAGACAATTGTTCAGGACGTATTCCTGGGAAACATTCCTTACATGACACCCCGTGGTACATTCGTTATCAACGGAGCTGAGAGGGTGGTTGTTTCCCAGTTGCACCGTTCACCAGGTGTATTTTTTGGTCAGTCTGTTCACCCGAACGGAACCAAGATATACTCTGCCAGGGTTATTCCTTTCAAAGGAGCCTGGATGGAATTTGCTACCGACATCAACAATGTGATGTATGCATATATTGACCGTAAGAAGAAGTTCCCGGTTACTACTTTGCTTCGTTCTATCGGTTACGAAACAGACAAGGATATCCTTGAATTGTTTGGTATGGCGGATGAAGTAAAAACAGATAAGAAGACTCTTGGAAAATATGTTGGTAAAAGATTAGCCGCAAGAGTATTAAGAACCTGGGTGGAAGATTTTGTGGATGAAGATACCGGGGAGGTGGTTTCTATTGAAAGAAACGAGATCGTAATGGAAAGGGATACTGTGCTGGATGAAGAAGCTATTACGACCATTTCTGAAATGGATGTGAAGAGTGTGTTTATCCAGAGAGAAGATGTTGGTGGCGATTATGCTATCATCTACAATACCCTGAACAAGGATACCTCTAACAGTGAACTTGAAGCGGTTCAGTTTATCTATCGCCAGCTTCGTGGGGCAGATGCGCCGGATAACGAAACTGCCCGTGGTATTATTGATAAATTATTCTTCAGCGATAAGAGGTATGATCTTGGTGAAGTAGGCCGTTATAAAATCAACCGTAAACTGAATGTTGATTTACCACTTCAGAAAAAAACGCTGACTAAAGAGGATATTATTCTGATCATAAAATATCTTGTCCGCCTTACCAATGGTAAAGCTGAGATTGATGATATTGATCACCTGAGCAATCGTCGTGTAAGAACAGTGGGTGAGCAGCTATATGCCCAATTCGGTGTTGGTCTTGCCCGTATGGCCAGAACGATCCGTGAAAGAATGAACGTAAGGGATAACGAGGTGTTTACCCCGGTGGATTTGATTAATGCAAGAACATTGTCTTCCGTTATCAATTCATTCTTTGGAACGTCGCAATTGTCGCAGTTCCTTGACCAGACAAACCCGTTATCAGAAATCACTCATAAACGCCGTATCTCCGCACTGGGGCCAGGTGGTTTGAGCCGTGAAAGAGCAGGTTTCGAGGTTCGTGACGTACACTACTCTCACTATGGCCGTTTGTGTACCATTGAAACACCTGAGGGGCCAAACATCGGTTTGATTTCTACACTTTGCGTTCATGCCAAGATCAATGATATGGGCTTTATTGAAACACCCTACCGTAAGGTGAGTGAGGGTAAAGTGAACATGAAAGAACTGACTTTCCTGAGTGCTGAAGAAGAAGATCTGGCAAAAATTGCGCAGGCAAATACTGCATTGGACGAAAAAGGAAATTTTAAAGAAGAGAAGATTGTAAGTCGTGAAACAGGTGACTTCCCAATCCTTGATAAAAATGACGTGGAGTTTATGGACGTTGCACCAAACCAGATTGTTGGTTTGAGTGCTTCGCTGATTCCGTTCCTTGAGCATGATGATGCAAACCGTGCCCTGATGGGTTCTAACATGCAACGCCAGGCTGTACCACTTATCCGCCCTGATGTGCCTATTGTAGGAACAGGATTGGAAGGAAAGGCTGCGAGGGATGCCAGGATTCAGATTCATGCAGATGGTAACGGTATTGTTGAGTTCGTTGACGCAAATGAGATCCATGTTCGTTACGACAGGGATGAAGCTGAAAAGTTGGTGAGTTTTGAAGACGATTTGAGAATATACAGACTCACAAAGTTTATAAAAACTAACCAGGAGACCTGTATCAACCTGAACCCGGCTGTAAAAAAAGGCCAGAAAGTGAAGAAAGGTGATTTCCTGACTGAAGGATATGCTACTCAAAATGGAGAGATAGCTCTTGGTAAAAACCTGAAAGTGGCTTTCATGCCATGGAAGGGTTACAACTTTGAGGATGCTATCGTTATCAGTGAAAGAGTGGTGAAAGAAGATATGTTCACTTCTGTACATATTTCAGAATATGAACTGGAAGTAAGAGATACTAAACTGGGTGAAGAAGAACTGACCCCGGATATTCCTAACGTTTCTGAAGAGGCTACCAAAGACCTTGATGAAAACGGGATTATCAGGGTTGGTGCACAAGTTAAAGAAGGTGATATCTTAATTGGTAAGATCACACCTAAAGGAGAATCAGACCCAACTCCAGAAGAGAAATTGTTAAGAGCCATCTTTGGTGATAAAGCCGGTGATGCAAAGGATGCTTCACTGAAAGCTCCGAACGGTGTTGAAGGTGTTGTTATCGGAAAGAAACTCTTCCAAAGAGCCAAGAAAGATAAGAATGCCAAAGTGAGAGAAAAGGCAGCCATGGAGAAGCTGGAGAAAATGCATGAGAAGAATGAAGCTGACCTGATGGAAGTATTGCTTGAGAAACTCACAACATTGCTGGCTAATCATGTTTCTGCAGGAGTAAGTAACAACTTTGGTGAAGTACAGATTGGCAAAGGCGCCAAATTCACTGAAAAGAACCTTCGTGGACTTGATTATGCAAATATCAATCCGTTGGGCTGGACAAGCGATAAGAAGGTAGACGACCAGATAAACACACTACTGCATAACTATAATATCAAGTTCAACGAAGAATTGGGCCGTTATAAGAGGGAGAAATTCAATATCTCAATTGGTGATGAACTACCTGCAGGTGTATTAAAACTGGCTAAGGTTTACCTTGCTGTTAAGCGTAAGCTTAAAGTGGGTGATAAAATGGCCGGCCGTCACGGAAACAAAGGTATCGTAGCCAAGATCGTCCGCCAGGAAGATATGCCGTTCCTTGAAGACGGAACACCGGTAGATGTAGTACTGAACCCATTAGGTGTACCGAGCCGTATGAACCTGGGGCAGATTTATGAAACAATCCTTGGATGGACTGGTGAAAAATTAGGATTGAAATTCTCAACACCAATCTTTGATGGTGCATCAGTTGACGAAATAGCAGGGTATTGTAAGCAGGCTGATATTCCAATGTACGGTCACACTTATCTATATGATGGCGAGACCGGAGAGAAATTCCACCAGAAAGCTACCGTAGGTATCATCTATGTTATTAAGCTTCACCACATGGTGGATGATAAAATGCATGCCCGTTCAATCGGACCATACAGTTTGATCACACAGCAGCCGCTGGGTGGTAAAGCACAATTTGGTGGTCAGCGTTTTGGTGAGATGGAAGTATGGGCATTAGAAGCTTATGGCGCATCAAACATTCTCCAGGAACTGTTGACGATCAAGTCGGATGATATTATTGGCCGTGCCAAGACTTATGAAGCAATAGTAAAAGGGGAAAATGTACCGAGAGCTGGTGTACCAGAATCTTTCAATGTATTAGTACATGAATTGAGAGGGTTAGGTCTTGATCTGAAGTTCGAATAATTGAAAGGCTTCAACACTTTTCAATCAACAACAATTTTAACGACAATAGATAAAGTAATATGGCTATCAAAAAAGAAAATCGTCCCAAAGCGGCTTTTTCAAAGATCACAATAGGTCTTGCTTCACCTGACACTATCCTTGAGAGAAGTTATGGTGAAATATTAAAGCCCGAAACGATCAACTATCGTACGTATAAGCCTGAAAGAGATGGTTTGTTCTGCGAAAGAATTTTTGGCCCTGTAAAAGATTATGAATGTGCCTGCGGCAAATACAAACGTATCCGTTATAAAGGGATTGTTTGTGACCGTTGCGGTGTGGAAGTAACAGAGAAAAAAGTACGTCGTGAAAGAATGGGGCACATCAAACTGGTGGTGCCTGTTGTTCATATCTGGTATTTCAAATCATTACCTAATAAAATTGGTTACCTGTTGGGAGTTAGTTCTAAGAAATTAGAAACTATCGTTTACTACGAACGTTTTGTGGTGATTCAATCAGGTATCCGTGCAGATAAAGGACAAAACCCCGGTGATCTGCTGACGGAAGAAGAATACCTGGATATCCTGGATACTTTACCAAAAGATAATCAATACCTGCCTGATGATGATCCCAATAAGTTCATCGCCAAGATGGGTGCTGAAGCAGTGCATGATATGTTACAACGTATCAACCTGGATCAGTTATCATTTGATTTAAGAAATACGGCAGCTACTGAAACTTCACAACAACGTAAGGCTGATGCTTTAAAACGTTTGAGTGTAGTGGAAGCTTTCCGTGATGCGAATACAAGAATCACTAACCGTCCTGAGTGGATGGTAATGCAATACATTCCAGTTATTCCGCCAGAACTGCGTCCGTTAGTGCCACTAGATGGTGGTCGTTTTGCCTCATCGGATCTGAATGATCTTTATCGCCGTGTTATTATCCGTAATAACCGGTTGAAAAGATTGTTAGAGATCAAAGCTCCCGAAGTAATCCTTCGTAATGAAAAAAGGATGTTGCAGGAAGCGGTTGACTCATTGTTTGATAACAGCCGTAAATCAAATGCTGTAAAAGCTGAAGGCGGAAGAGCATTGAAATCATTGAGTGATGTATTAAAAGGGAAACAAGGACGTTTCCGTCAGAACTTGCTTGGTAAAAGGGTTGACTATTCAGGTCGTTCTGTTATCGTGGTAGGGCCTGAGCTGAAACTACATGAGTGTGGTTTACCAAAAGATATGGCGGCTGAATTGTTCAAGCCATTTATCATTAGAAAACTAATTGAAAGAGGTATCGTAAAAACCGTGAAGTCTGCAAGGAAACTGGTGGACAAGAAGGAAGCTGTGGTTTGGGATATCCTGGAAAATATTTTGAAAGGTCACCCGGTCATGCTGAACCGTGCCCCAACGCTACACCGTTTGTCAATCCAGGCTTTCCAGCCAAAATTGATCGAAGGTAAAGCGATACAGTTGCACCCGTTGGTAACAACAGCGTTCAATGCCGACTTTGATGGTGACCAGATGGCGGTACATGTACCATTAAGTCATGCTGCTATTTTGGAAGCTCAGCTCCTGATGCTGGCTTCTCATAATATTCTGAATCCGCAGAATGGCACACCCATCACTCTTCCTTCACAGGACATGGTACTCGGTCTGTATTACATTACCAAGGGTAAGAAAACTACACCGACAGAAATTGTTCGTGGAGAAGGAAAAGTATTCTATTCTAACGAAGAGGTGATCATTGCTTATAACGAAGGCGTTGTTGACCTTCATGCATGGATCAAAGTAAAAGCGAACATCCGTAATACTGATGGGTTGCTGGAACATAAATTGATCGAAACAACTGTTGGCCGGGTGTTGTTCAATCAGCATGTGCCTGCTGAAGTAGGTTTCGTAAACGTATTATTGACCAAAAAGAATCTTCGTGAAATCATTGGTGATATTATCAAGATCACCAACGTTCCTAAAACAGCGAAGTTCCTTGATGATATTAAAACACTTGGTTTCCGTACAGCCTTCCAGGGCGGTCTGTCATTCAGTATCAATGACCTCATCATCCCGGATGTGAAAGAAGAGTTGCTGGATAATGCAAAAGGTGAAGTGGATGAAGTGTGGGACAGCTATAACATGGGTCTTATTACCAACAACGAACGTTATAACCAGATCGTTGACATCTGGAGCCGTGTGGATACAAGAATCACTGAGACCCTGATCAGAGAATTAGGTAACGATAAGCAAGGATTCAACTCTGTTTATATGATGCTTGATTCTGGTGCGAGGGGTTCTAAACAACAGATCAAACAGCTGGCAGGTATCAGGGGATTGATGGCGAAACCAAGAAAATCCGGATCTACCGGTTGTGAGATCATCGAGAACCCAATTCTTTCCAACTTCAAAGGCGGATTGAATGTATTGGATTACTTTATCTCTACCCACGGTGCCCGTAAAGGTCTTGCGGATACGGCCCTTAAAACGGCTGATGCCGGTTACCTGACCCGTCGTTTGGTTGACGTTGCACAAGATGTGGTTATCACCGAAGAAGATTGCGGAACACTCCGCGGTATCGCCACTTCTGCATTAAAAGATAATGAAGATATCATCGAGCCGTTGAGCGACAGGATCGCAGGCCGTACCTCATTGCATGATGTGTACGATCCGGTAAACGACCAGTTAATTGTTGGCGCCGGTGAGGAGATCACGGTGGATATGCTCAAGAAAAATAGAAGAATCCGGTATTGAAACAGTTGAGATCCGCTCTGTACTTACCTGCGAAAGCAAGAGAGGCGTTTGTGTGAAATGTTATGGTAAGAACCTTGCTTCTGGTAATATTGCACAGAAAGGTGATGCAGTCGGTATCATTGCTGCACAGTCCATCGGTGAGCCCGGTACACAGCTTACACTGCGTACCTTCCACGTAGGTGGTGTGGCCGGTTCTGCATCAGTAGAATCTACATTGGCAGCAAAATTTGATGGCACTATCCAGTTCGATGGCCTGCGTACTGTTATCATTGAGAATAATGAAGGAGTAAAATCGCCAATTGTTATTGGCCGTACCGGTGAGGTTCGTATCATCGATACCAAGAATGACCGTTTGCTGATCACTAATAATATTCCTTACGGTGCTACACTGAATGTAAAAGACGGCCAGAAAGTAAGTAAGGGAGATGTTATCTGCACATGGGATCCGTTCAATAACGTAATCATGGCCGAGATCAACGGTACCGTGAAGTTTGAAAATGTTATTGATGGTGTTACTTACCGTGAAGAGGCAGATGAGCAAACAGGTCACCGTGAAAAAGTGGTTATTGAGACAAGAGATAAAACCAAGATACCTTCCATCCTTGTAGAAGGAAAGGATAAAAAATCTTACAACTTGCCAACCGGAAGCCATATCATTATGGAAGAAGGTGATGAGGTAAGAGCAGGACAGGTGATTGTTAAGATCCCCCGTATCCTTGGTAAGTTGAGGGATATTACCGGTGGTCTGCCCCGTGTAACTGAATTGTTTGAGGCAAGGAACCCAAGCAACCCTGCTGTTGTTTCTGAAATTGACGGTGTGGTAACAATGGGTGCTATCAAAAGAGGTAACAGGGAAATCATTATTGAAGCAAAAGATGGTGTGCAGAAAAAATACCTGGTTCCGCTGACAAGACAAATCCTTGCACAGGATGGCGACTTTGTAAAAGCTGGAGCTTCATTAAGTGATGGACAAATCGCTCCGTTCGATATTCTTTCTATCAAAGGTCCGTTTGCTGTACAGGAATATGTGGTAAATGAGATACAGGAGGTTTACCGTTTACAGGGTGTAAAGATCAATGACAAGCATATTGAAGTGTATCGTTAGACAGATGATGCGTAAAGTAAACATCGTTGACCCGGGAGATACAAGGTTCCTGGAAGATGATCTGACTGATAAGTTTGAGTTCGTTGAAGAGAACGATTACATTTTTGATAAGAAGGTAGTAACTGATATTGGAGACAGCACCAAACTCCGTGCAGGACAGATCGTAACACTGCGTGAAGTAAGAGAAGAAAATTCCATTCTTCGCCGTAACGATAAGAAGCCTGTGGAGTACCGTGATGCCAAGCCTGCTACATCTTCTCCGACATTGCTGGGTATCACTAAAGCGTCACTGGGTGTGCCAAGCTGGATTTCAGCTGCATCTTTCCAGGAAACTACTAAAGTGTTGTCATCAGCCGCTATCAACGGTAAAACCGACGATATGCTGGGATTGAAAGAAAATGTAATTACGGGTCACCCGATACCTGCTGGTACTGGTTTGAGGGAATTTGAGAATATGATTGTTGGCAGCAAGGAGGAATACGAACTGCTGCAGACAACCCGTGAGGCTATGGCCTTTGACGAGGAGGAATAATAAAACGATTTGTGATAATTTTTATTAGGAGTAAGATTTTCTTACTCCTTTTTTACTCATTATCCGGGCTGTTAAGGCTTTCCTAAAGTGAACTGATTCATTATATTTGCCCGCCTGCTGATGGTTAATTTTGCTTAAAACCGATTGAATGAAAAATGGGATGCTTATCTGGAATGTAATATTGAGCCTGGCAACGGGTTTTTTACTCATTATGCAATTTGGTTCTAAGAAGGGGGGGGCATCAGGGTCTGCTAGATATGGCGGAGACAGTTCCGCAGTAAGCAAACAATTTCGTATCGCTTATTTTGAAATGGATTCAGTTGCCGCCAATTTCGATATGGTAAAGGAATTAAAAACAGAACTGACAAATGAGAAGAGGATGCGATCAACGCAGAAATGAATAACAGGACAAAGGCACTGAGAGATAAAATTGATTTTTATCAGAGGAAAGCTCAAGAGGGTTCTTTATCAGAAGTGCAATCTGAGGCAGCCAGCAAAGAAATAAAAGGTATGGATGATGAAATGAAGAACCGTAAGCAGGAAATGGACCAGGATTACAATAACTATATGATGACCAAGCAGAACGAGATCAAGACAAAAATTGAAGAATTTCTGAAAGAGTATAATACGAAAAAGGACTATACTTATATCGTTTCTTATGAACAAGGACTGTTTTATTATAAAGACACTGCCTATAATATTACCGCCGATGTTGTCAGGGGATTGAATGAAAAATACAAGCCTGTTAAAAAGAAATAATAACGACTTAATATAAGAACGTCCTTCCAAAACCGGAAGGACGTTTTGCTTTTAGATATGCTGTTCAAAAAATAATGCCTTATTTTGTAGGTATGGAAGATTTCAAAAAATTATTCGCCTCTTTTTCTTCCCTGAAAGTTGGTGTAATCGGCGATGTGATGCTGGACACTTATATGTGGGGCCGGGTAGAACGTATTTCTCCGGAGGCACCAGTTCCGGTTGTCTCATTGAATAAGAAAGAATACAGGATTGGGGGGGCGGGAAATGTAGCACTGAATTGCAAATCTCTCGGTGCACAGGTGTCAGTTTTATCTGTTACCGGGGATGATAAGGAAGGGTTATTATTGGAAGAACTGTTTGACAGCAGTAATATTGACACAACATATCTTAAAAAAAGCAAGGATCGTATTACCACAAGTAAAACGAGGATTATAAGCCGTAATCAGCAAATGATGCGGCTGGATGAAGAGATCACTGATGATCTTAGCAGCAACGATGAGAATGCTTTGCTGGATAACGTAAAAGCTTATATCTCACTGGCTGACCCGGACGTAATTATTTTCGAAGATTACAATAAAGGTGTTTTAACAGAAAGAGTCATCAATGAGGTAATTGAATTTTGCAGGCAGGCAGGTGTAATAACGGCAGTTGACCCGAAGCGAAAGAATTTTTTTTCCTACAAACATGCAGATATTTTTAAACCAAACCTGAAAGAAGTGAAGGAAGGTTTGAATCTTTTGTTAGATGAGATCAATTTGCCAGTATTGCAAAGCATACATAAAGAGTTGGAAAATCTTCTTCATCACCAGGTATCATTTATAACTCTGTCGGAGAAAGGTGTTTTCTATCAGCAGGCCGGCAAATCAAACCTCATTTCCTCTCATTTACGTAGTATCGCTGATGTGTCAGGTGCAGGTGATACAGTCATTGCTGTCGCTTCAATGGTGTATGCCGCTACTAAGAATGTACACCTGATGGCAGAAGTCGCCAAATATTGCCGGTGGGCTGGTTTGCGAAGAAGTGGGAACAGTGGCTATTGATAAAGAAAAGCTATTGCATGAATGTGAGTTGTTACTTTCCTGATAATTAATCAGAACATAATTTATGTCAACATTTACGCTGGTTATTCATGGTGGGGCTGGTACAATCCTGAAAGAGGATATGACAGAAGAGATGGAAGCCGCTTACAGGCAGGGTCTGAATGATGCTCTTGCAACAGGCTATGTTTTACTTGAAAAAGGAGGCACAGCTGTGGAAGCCGTTCTCGCAGCGACCATGTCGCTGGAGGATAACAGTCTTTTTAATGCGGGCAAGGGCTCTGTATTTGGCAAGGATGGCAAGCAGGAAATGGATGCCTCCATTATGGATGGAAAGAACCTGATGGCCGGTGCAGTGGCTGCTGTAAGGAATGTCCGAAACCCGGTTCAGTTGGCTTATACAATCATGACCCAAAGCCAGCATGTTATGCTAAACGGTCAGGGAGCTTATGATTTTGCGAAACTGAATGGTCTTAAAATTGAGCCTGACGAGTATTTCTTCTCACCGTTTCGCTATGATCAATGGAAGCAAATGCAGGATTCTGATGAGACAGCATTAGACCATAATGTAATTATACAGGATAAAAAATTCGGAACCGTGGGTGCAGCCGCATTGGATATGTATGGCAATATTGCTGCTGCCACCAGCACCGGTGGGATGACCAATAAGCAATTTGGAAGGGTGGGAGACAGCCCTATAATCGGGGCAGGTACTTATGCGAACAATAAAACCTGTGCCATCAGCTGCACCGGGCATGGGGAGCCGTTTATCAGGGCTGTAACTGCATATGATGTAAGCTGCCTGATGGAGTACAAAGGGCTTTCGCTGGAAGAAGCAATGAATGTTGTTGTGCATGATAAGCTGATGAAAATTGATGGAGAAGGCGGAATGATAGGTGTGGACCCAAATGGAAATGCAGCTATGGTGTTTAATAGTGAAGGAATGTACAGGGGAGTCAGAAAAAGCGATGGGAGAAACGAAATTGCTATTTACAAACAGAGTTCATGAACAAATATGCCATTATAGTTGCCGGTGGATCAGGAATCAGAATGGGAGGAAATCTTCCCAAACAATTTATGCTGCTGAAAGACAAGCCGGTGCTTTACTATACGTTGAAGACTTTCTTAGATGCTTACGATGACCTCAAGATAATCCTTGTATTACCGGTGGATTATACAGATATGGGCCAGGAGATCATTGATGCGTATTTTGACAAAGACAGGATAAGGATCACAGCTGGTGGAGATACCCGTTTTCAATCTGTAAGAAACGGGCTGATGTTAGTGGAGGGAGAAGCTATCATCTTTGTGCATGACGGGGTTCGTTGCCTTGCGTCGAAGGATTTGATCCATCGCTGCTATGTGCAGGCGGTGGAAACCGGAACTGCAATCCCCGCTGTTGCCTCAAAGGACAGTATCCGGTTATTGACAGAAGAAGGTAACGAAGCATATGACAGAAATAAAGTCATGCTTATACAAACCCCCCAGACTTTTCATAGTAAAATATTAGTACCAGCTTTTCAGATCGATTACAAGGATAAATTTACCGATGAGGCCACCGTAGTGGAAGCTTATGGAATGAAAGTTTCATTAGTGGAAGGAGAGGAGAATAATATCAAGATAACAAGACCAGCAGATCTGCAGGTGGCGGAAAAATATCTTGGGGCATAGATTAAGACTTCATCCAACGTAAATAAAAAGGCAGCCTGTTTATCTTTATTGCCGGATAAACCTCATGAACAGCCCCGAAACTGCGTATAGAAAAAAGCAAGATTGCGGATATCTGAGCCTTCAAAATCCAGCAACATATTTTTCCCGGCATGGTCTTTTATAAATGCATCGATCAATGCATGAGAAGCACCGATCGTTTTCCCGTTTGTATGATTACCTACCAATATATAATAGGCCCTGTTATGTGAAAAAAAGAAAACACAGGATGCCAGCAATTCATTTTGAGCAGAGAACACCCCATAAGTAGTGGCCATTTGGCGTGCATGCAGGTATAGGTAAAGTTTTCTGAACCGTTCGATGTTGTCAGGCTCTTCGTTTCCCTGACTTTTCATTTGTTGCATTGCCAGCAGAATTACCTTTTCTGCATCGAAGCCTTTTTGAATAACACAACCAAGCTGTAATGCCTTTTTTATATTCCGGCGGATGTTCTCCCGGTAATTTTGGTAAAGTGCATCATACGGTTTACTAAGATCGAGTACATAATTACTCCTGCTGATTGAAAGTCCTTTCAGGTTCCCGGTTGCATTATTGCTGTTAAGTGATATATCAATAAACCGAAAAGATCTTGGGATGGACTGTATAAAAAGGTCCACTTGTTCTCCGGTTAGTTTTTTGCCAAATACACCTGATTGTGCAGTGAGGAAGGGTTGATACAGATAACGGATGCCAAATTTTTTATTCCAAGTCAGCGGCATTACAGCTTCGTAATCATTCAGCACCAGGGCATCCCAATTTTTTGACATTGTATCAAGATAAAAGGAAAATGCATAGATAAGTCCATTGTCAGAAGCCTCAATACAGGCATCCCATTTTTGTTTATCGATCTGCTGTTGGGTGAGGTATTGTATGTTCAACAAGCCCCTCATCAGAAATTAAAATTGCGGTCAATTTTCCGGAAGCTGAAATTTGAAATATCAATAGAGAAGGATATCTTTTTCCAAAACCGTTCTTTCTTTATCAGCGTTGACTTAAAATAATCCCCGTAAACACTGCTGTAAACAAGCGGTATATATATGTTGACAGTTTCTTTCAGCAAAGGAATATGCAGGCCTGCATCAAATAAAAACCGGTCATTTTCTGCTTTTTGTTTCCATGCTTCGGCATAGGTGCCAATATCAAAAAATATTTTTAATGGAATTTTGACCGGCAACATGCTTAGCGGGTTGATTGCAGAAGGTATTGTAGTGCTAAAGTTTGCAGCAATCAACCAATCATCTGTCTTCGCCACTTTGTCAGCAAGCAGATCGGTTCTTACTTTAAAACCGCCATCCCTGACCATTATTTGCTGGCTCAGCAATCCTTCAAACTTATTGCGACCTGCAAAATAGTCGCTGTAAGTATAGTCTTCATAACCGTTTGCTCCCGGTCATATTTAGATGATAACGGTCGGTGGCAAATTGTTTAGCAATTGTTTTTGAGCCGGGGTAAAAAAACTTACCGGCAAACAGACGTACATCCAGGCCTCCCTCTTTTGAGTAGTTGAAGAAATACTTCCCGGTAAAAGCAGTACGGACAAAGTCTTTACCTTGTTCTATTTTAAGTTCTCCACTATACGGGTAAAGCACACGGTTGTTTTCAATTACAAATTTCAGTTGGTTCAGATACCTGTTTTTGTTGATGATTCCATATCTGTTCCTTATCGTTGTATCAGGCCCCGGCAATGTAATCACTGTATCCCTGTAAAAAAGAAGAGCATCTTCTTCAATCAAAAAAGACCTGAATTGTATGTAACGATTAAAATTACTGCGGGGATTTTTTTCTTTAAAAGTCAACTTAACGCCGGGTACAATTTTTGTAAAGCCCAGATAGGTTTTGTTTCCATCAGTATCTTTAAACTCATCTGCGGTAAAAGCTGCGCCACTTATACCCAAATCGATACTTCTAAATAAGGAGCCGGGATAAAAACTATACGATGCAAGGCCGAGGCCCTTCGGTTTATTTGAACCAGTTGCATATAATGGCGCCAGGAAAAATTGAAATCTGGACGGTGGCAATTTCATATTAGTTACAAATGCGCCGATCATCAGCTTGTCATAACTGTTAGCACCAATAGCAGGGCCGAAAAAGATCAGGTCTTTTGTTGGCTTTTTTGCATAGTCTGCCAGAGCCTTCAGATTGAAGATAGCTACTCTTTTAGTACCTGTTCTTTGCAATGTTGGCAATGATCCTGTTTTGCCCAGGTAAGAAAATGCTGAATCCAGGTTCCTGCCACTGCTTTCTTCTATTACTTTTTTAAAGTCTTCCGGTTGCGGATGTTTAAACTGCCAGCGGCTGTAATACTCCTGCATCGCTTTATTAAATACTTCAGTACCAAGAATAGTTTCTAGATAACGGAGCCATTCAGCAGTTTTATAGTAGGCGACAAGTCCGTAGTTAGTTTCGCTGAATTTTTCTGAAGATAATTCAATCGGCTGGTCCGTTTTGGTAACAGCTTTAGTTTCAAATGCAAGCCTGTCAATTTTTGGCTGTATACCATATTTTGCAATTTTATATTTCTCATCATAATAACTGTTGATGCCTTCATCCATCCAGGGATGTTCTCTTTCATTGCTGGCAAGGATGCCATAAAACCAGTTATGGCCGATTTCATGTGCAATGGTATTGTCCAGGTCTTTTGTACTGCCGCCGGGGGAGATAACGGTGATAGTTGGATATTCCATGCCCCCGCCAAAACTTTCAGGCCCCTGCACTGCCTGTACAACCTTATAAGGATATTCTCCAACGAATGCAGAATAATGACGGATAGCATTCTTAGAATAAGTCACACTATTTTTCCAGGAGTCTTTGTATTGAGGAGTAAAATAAGTAAAAACATCAATCACCTTACCAGAAGCAAGCTGACAAGTATCATGGTTCACAATAAATCGTTTATCAGCAAACCATGCAAAGTCGTGGATATTGGTTTGCTTAAACTGAAGTGTTTTGCTTTCACCGGCTGATTCCGGAAAAAACTGATAAATCGTTTTTATTTGCCCGCCCGTTGTTTTTTCTTTTCCTTTTATTGGTTCCCATGTATACGCTGATCTTGAAATAAGCCATTTTTTTTCTCCTTCATCCTGCAATTCGCCTGTAGCAGCAACAACATAATTTTTTGGGAGAGTAATACTCACATCAAAACTCCCGAATTCGCTGTAAAACTCTCCCTGGTCAAGATAGGTCATCGGGTGCCAGCCTTTTTTTATCATACACTGCAGGTTTAGGGTACCACTGGGTTGCCTGGTAGCTTTGCCCATCATGTCCGCCTCTTGAAAAATTGTAGGGGAGTTTTACATGAAACGGGGTGGTGATAATTGTTTTTTGCCCGGGAGGCAGGGCAGTTGGTAAAATGATTTTTACAATATCAATGTGCTGTGGATGATCTTCAACAGCAGCGGTTATATTATTGACTTTAAACTCAAGCCGGTTAATATAACCCTTATCCTCTTTTCCGGAAAAATAAAACTTAGTGCTGCCATTCTCCAGCATTTGGTCAGTAAAAGCTGTCTTATCATTTTTGTAAGCATTTGGCCATAGATGAAACCAGATGAATTTTAAAGTATCAGGTGAATTGTTGATGTACTCAATTTTTTCAAAACCAGTCAGGGAATGCTCTTTGTCATTTAACGAAACATCAATTGTATAATTGACTTCCTGCTGCCAGTATTGTGCAAAAGAATTGAGTACAGCACTTTGTGTTACCAGGAGTAAGAGAATATATTTTCTCACCAAAATATGTTTATTGGAAAAATATTGTCAACGGCTTATCAGTCAAATTTACCCTTTTTATTCAGCAGATTGAAAATATCATCAAACTTCATGTTTAACTGTTTTTCAAAGGCAGCCTTCAGATCTTCCGGATAGGGGTGTTTGAATTTCCAATCATTATAATATGCTTTAATAACCTTGTCAAGATTCCCGGTGCCGATGGATACTTCAACTATATACATCCAGATGGCAGTCTTTAGATAAACTACCATGCCATACTTTTCTTTATCTTCAAAATCAGCAGAAGGCGTTTCTATTGCTTCTTCCATTGGTATTTGTGAGAGAGCCATATAAACTGCAGATTCAAAATCTTTCAATGGCTTACTTTTAACTTCTTCGGGTATTGCATCACCAAAAATACTGTTGGATTTGTACTTCTGCGCCTCATAACGAAATTGGAAATAAGTATTCATGCCTTCATCCATCCATGCATGATCCCTTTCATTACTGGCGAGGATTCCATAAAACCAGTTGTGACCAACTTCATGGGCAATTACGGCGTCAAGGCGGGGTTCATCTGCATCAGGGCTTGTGATCAGAGTGATTGTAGGATACTCCATTCCGCCGGACATAACATTTTTAGGACCTTCAACCGCCTGGGCCAGAGGATAAGGATATTCCCCGATCCAGTTGGAATAATTTCGTATCGCATCTTCTACATAAGAAGTACTTTTTTGCCAGAGCTTGTTACCATTTTCGTAACTGTAAGTAAATACGTCAATGATTTTTCCTGAAGTAAGCTGTGCTGTATCATACCGGATAATAAAATCTTTGTCGGCAAACCAGGCAAAGTCATGAACATTTTCACATTTGTATTGCAATGTCTTAGTGGCAGCCGAGCCAGTGTTATTATACCGTACAAGGTTATTAGTGCTGTTCTTATTTCGTTTGCCGGCTTCTTTATATTTATTCAACTCTTCAGCATTTTGTAACAGGCCGGTTGCACCTATCACATATGCTGACGGAACGGTTATGCTCACATCGAAGTTTCCAAACTCA
This sequence comes from Chitinophagaceae bacterium, assembly GCA_037045605.1. GTDB lineage: Bacteria > Bacteroidota > Bacteroidia > Chitinophagales > Chitinophagaceae > JJ008. The sequence goes on from JBAOHK010000014.1 coordinate 184,112, forward strand.
CTGTAAAACTCTCCCTGGTCGAGATAGGGAATCGGGTGCCAGCCTTTTCTGTCATATACGGCTGGTTTTGGGTACCACTGGCATATCATATAGGATTGGTCCATGTGACCCGAACGGGAAGAGTAAGTTGGTATCTTAACAAAGAACGGAGTGGTAATAGTAATCTTTTCGCCGGGTTGTAAGGGCTTTGAAAGGAAAACTTTAACGATGTCAATGTTGTCTTTATCAATTTCAGATTTCAATTTTTCGCCATTAGCTATAAAATCAAGACTATCAATATAGCCCCGGTCTTTCATTTCCTTCCACCTTTTCTTCCCGTCTTTATCTCTGAATATTTGCCTGGCATATGCTGTAGTTTCATTTTTATAAGCATTGGGCCAGAGGTGGAACCAGATATAATCTAATTTATCCGGGGAATTATTAGTATAGTCAAATGAAATATTCCCTTTCAGTGTATGGGCATCATCATTCAGGGTAACATTTATTTTATAGTCAACCTGTTGCTGCCAGTAGTTTGTTTGTGATAAAGCCGGATTGTTTATGAGTGAAAAAAAAGAAAGAGTAAAAAAAATATACGTTTTATTTGCCATTACGCTTATAGTTGTATAAATTAGTTGATAATTTAAAGATAAATCATTTACTTATGAAAACTATGAAGTTTACAATCTATCTATCTATCTATCTATCTATCTATCGGTGCTAATTTCTTGCCAAAAAATAGATACATATTCCTCAAACACAAAATCAATTGATAGTGAAAAAACTCCTAAGTCTCTTTTTTCCAGGGATGGCGATTCAGTAGTTTCATGGACGAATGAAAACTTATTGAATTTAGTCATTTCCGGTGTAGGCGGATATGTTCAGGTAGATTCGAGTTGTGCCAATTGTTCGATTGATTCTTCAACGCTTATTCAGTTCCCGTCTTATGCACCGCCTACTAATATTGGTGGTATTCTTTCATTCCCTTCGATGAATGATTTTGACTCATTTATTAAAGCAACATACTTATTAGAGGATTTGTGGAAGAGTTCGGGAATAGATTATGAGGATACCCCCCAAGAAATCTATCATTTGGGAGAGGAATCTTTAAATGCATTGGATTCAGTTTTGGGGTTTCAGTCATTAAGAACCAAATATGACTTAAACGAGTATTATAACCATGATTGGGCAGATACAGCCTCTCTTTATGTTGAAGACGATGACTATCAAATCGCATTAAATCAAAATCATGAAATCAAAATAGGTTCAAAATTCTATAAATTCATTTTTAACAGTATCATTGCTATTGTCAATAACAACAATACCGCAGCACTAGATTCTGTAAGACTATATGGAATTTTTGCTGTAAATGCTGATATTCTTTATTATAACGAAGAAACAGGATTGTATGAGGATCCTTCAAAGCAGGAAGGTACTGGGGGTACTCAAAGCTGTAGCAGTTTTAACCCCAGATCTTTTGCCACACCACACTACTCTTCAAGTCAAAATTGGGTTGATTTGGCTACTTTCATACAGTATACTTCTCCACTGTCAGGTTATCCGCAAAACTATCGTTCTGTAAAGGGCTATTATACCATTGACTGGGGTGATGGCGTTGTTGAAAATTTTACTGGCTATTTAATTGAGGTAAATTACTTTAAACATATATATCAGTGGCCCGTTACAGGCTCCGTCGTAAAAAATATTACAGTTAGGTGCCAGTTAATTCCTCAGTCAAGCCCTACTAATGGATATAATCTATTAATTCAAGATTGTCCAGACTTGCTAAATATTATTTGGACAATAACGACAACAGTTAAGTTGGATTCATTCAACTATCCAGACTGCATGAATAATAGTATCAGGCGAGAGTTTATGGGAATTGAAAGAACTGTAAATGGAACGAGATATCGGCTTGAGTGTAAAATTAAAAAATCAAAAAACCCCATTTTTTGGTCGCCTAGTATTAAAGCAACTGCGAAGTTTACAAAGTTAAAAAATAACAAGTGGAAAAACACAAAATCACCCAATGATATGATATTGACAGTGAGGGGAAGTGTATTTAGGACTTATGATTGTAATCAGTCATGGCTTGAAATTAATAGGACAGTGATAAAAAGTAAAAAGAATAAAATAAAGAATAGGCATTCGAATTTAATATACGGAGTTTATACAAAACGAAACCTTCCCTCTGCCATAAATGTAGATTTTATTTGGAAGTATAATAACAACCAGAGCCAAGTTGCAAATTTTAATGAACTATTGAATCCATAAAAAATGAGGAAGATTATCTTTTTGATTATTATTTTTTGCCGATTTGCGTCAGCTAGCGGTCAAAACTTAGATATGGGTATTTTCTTTGGGAAATTTTATACTGTGTACAAGTATACAGATTATGGAACCGGGTTCAGAAATGTGCCAGCTTCACAGTATAGTGTATTCCCATCCATAGTTTTAAATAAACAGTATACCAGGCTGATTTCTGCTGAAATCAGAGCATCTTTTATAGCTTACCAACAATACATTGGTACACGACTCTATAGCCCCAATTTCTATTCGGTTATAAATGGGGGTAATATTTCTTTAACGGCAAATTATTCTTTTATTCAAACCGATAGATTTGAAGCAAGGGTTAAGGGAGGGGTAGGGATTGGTTTAATACCGGATATGTATGAAGGCGAATTTATAGAGTTGTTTAATAATTATCCACTTATCGATTCGATTTCCAGAGGGAGTATTAAAAGAAATTTTACCCCAATATTTCCAACACTTTCACTTGGACTGGATTTTTCCTATAGCATTGCGAAACGATTTAAACTCTCAGTAGCTGGTAGTTATCAAAAAGGGTTTTGTAAAATTACCGAGTATGATATTTATTATAATGATGGTAATGGCAAAAACGATCAACATGCAAAGCAGTGGGGGACAGGGGATTTTTATGGCTTGCAGATAGGGATACGATACATGCTGAAAGATAAAAATAAGTAACAACAAAGGATGATAAATACACAATTATTTGCCTTTCCCTTTAAAGATTATCCGAAGAGTATGAATCATGATCTTAAAATCAAGGGCCAATGATATATTCTCAATGTAAAGAAGGTCAAATTTGCTGCGTTCAACCATTTCATCCACATTTTCAGCATAACCAAACTGTACCATGCCCCAGCTGGTAAGCCCCGGTTTTACCTTCAATAAATATTTATAATAGGGGTAACGGGAAATTATCTGATCAATATAAAAGCGTCGTTCAGGCCTTGGTCCAACAAGGCTCATTTCACCAATCAATATATTCCATAACTGAGGTAACTCATCAATACGCCACTTACGCATTACCTTCCCCCATTTTGTAATACGGGTATCATTGTCAGAAGAAAGGGCCGGTCCTTCTTTTTCCGCATCACTTTGCATCGAACGAAATTTATACATACGGAAAGGGTTGCCTTTGTAGCCTACCCGTTCCTGCACAAAAAATATCGGTCCTTTTGAGGAAAATTTTACTCTCAATGCTGCATACAGCATGAAAGGAAATAGAAGTATAGTTCCGAATAACGCAACGCTGATATCAATCAGCCGTTTGATATTTTGCTGCCATTCGGGCATCAGCCCTGTGTGCAGGTCTATCAATGCTGCCCCCATAACATTGCTGGTCTTAACGGAGCCAGCGAGAATGTCAAGAGTGTTTGGCTGAATTTTTATCTCCACATCTTTCTCGCTAAGCCGGTTAATGATACTCTCCAGTAACGGCTGTTCCGATTTTTCCATGGCCAGTACCACCAGCTTTATTTCATTTGCTTCGATTGTTTTTTCCAGGTCATCAAGGGTTCCAAGTTTCGGAATAAGTTTATGGATACCGTTCTTACCAGTATCATCCGGTGTTACAAAACCGGCATAGCGATAGCCCCCATCCTGCAGATTTTTTTCAGTTTCCTTAAAAATGCGGATAGCATTCTCCTGGCTGCCCACCATCAGGGTGTTGAAAAACACTTTGCCTTTAAGCAGCTGACGCTTTACTTTATTCAATATCACCCACCTTCCCCAGAAAGTAAAAACGAAATGTAATGAGAATAAAGAGAGAAATGCGAGATAGTAGTAGGAGTAATTTGTTCTTACATCGTCCAGGATGAATACAAAGAAAATAACAATTGCCCCGATAAGACTGCAAACAAAAGTGATAGTAAATTCAAACAGCCTGGATTTTTTGTATAGTCTTGTGTAAGAACCAACAAGAGAATAAAGAGCCAGCCATCCTGCAGGGATAAATAATATCCCTAACCAAAACTTACTGTTAAGCATTATCTGGTTGCCATCCGTTATTGTTTCTTTAAGCAACCATTTGCGGATGAAATAGAAAGAGGCCCATGCTAAAGAGGCTGTGATAAAATCAATCACAGCATACCATGCAACAGGTATTTGTTTGCCGGATCTCATTAATGCGAAATAACATTATTGCCGATCTTCTCCAGTATCTGGTGGGCCACATCCATAGCCATCAGCCCATCCATTTCTGATACAACAGTTTTGGTGTTGTTTAAGATGGCATCTTTAAATTCTTCCAGTTCTTTTTTAATGGCATTTACTTCAGGTACCACAGGGTTGGCCATTGCTATCGTTTTTTTGCCGGAAGGTGTTTCAATGTCGAAGGCAAACACATTGGAATCCTGCGGCTCTTTCAGTTTGATGATCTCTGTTTTCTTATTCAGGAAATCAATACCGATATAAGAATCTTTCTGGAACAGCCGGATCTTCCGCATCTTTTTCATTGAAATCCGGCTTGAAGTAAGATTGGCCACACAGCCATTATGAAACTCTATTCTTACGTTGGCAATATCAGGTGTCTCGGTCATAACACCCACACCACTGGCAGAAATGCTTTTTACATCACTTTTTACAATGCTCAGGATGATGTCAATATCATGGATCATCAGGTCAAGTATCACACTTACTTCGGTACCCCTCGGGTTGAATTGTGCAAGGCGATGCACTTCAATGAACATCGGGTTCAGTGGCATATTTTTTATAGCAAGGAATGCCGGGTTGAATCTCTCCACATGCCCCACCTGGAATTTGATACCTGATTCTTTGGCCAGCTTTACCAATTGCCTTGCCTCATCCATAGTGTTGGCCAAAGGCTTTTCCACAAAGACATGCTTTCCTTTCTTGATTGCTTTTTCACAAATATCAAAATGATAAGTAGTGGGGGCCACCACATCAATTGCGTCACAGGCATCAATAAGCGTATCGGCATCTAAAAAACGGGGGAGCTGGTATTTGTCTGAGACTTCTTTGGCGGTATCATCATGCGGGTCAAAAAAGCCGACCAGCTCAATTCCGGAAACCTCCTTCCAGTTATTAAGGTGAAATTTTCCCAGGTGTCCAACCCCAAAAACGCCAATCTTGAGCATAATAATTTATTAATCCCCAAAGATAAAGATTGGCTAACGGAGATGCCAGAGAGTTATAAACAAATTGCTTAGTTCAATACCTGCGACCTGTTTACATAGGAAGGGTGATAAACAAACAGGCAGGTGCCATTTTTGATAATATTGATTATAGGTCTGCTTACCTGAACAGGAACAGCCGGGCAACCCTGGCTGCGACCAATATAACCCTGTGAGTTTACATATTCGTCGCAAACGTAGTTGGCACCATGTACTACAATACCTCTTTCATAGGCTTTATCATTGATGCCTCTTTCAACTCCTTCGAGTTTCAGCGAATAACCATTTTTGCCTTCATAGGTTTCCCGGGTGATGTAAAATCCCGGGCTGCTCATATACGAGGAATTCTGATTAGAGAAAGAAGCCGCCCATTCACGACCGGAGTTTCTGCCATGGGCCACAAGAGTGTTGAATAATACTTTGTAGTTCTTCAGATCCACTACAAATAATCTTTTTTGACTGCTGGGCTGGCTGAAATCAATGATTGAAATGATAGAATCGTTCAATAGCTTACCTTCTTCTATCAATTTATTAAACCCCTGTTTGGCAAAATCAAAAGCCTGCTGACTTAATCCTTTCAGATTCAATTGCAAACTGTCATACACTGATTTCAGAGAAGGCACAACCGGGGCTGTGCTGGCGGAAGTTTTCTTAGTGGAATCAACCGGCGGATGCAAAAAAACCTTTGTTCCTGTTGCTGATTTAGCAAAAGCAAAAGGTAAATGCAGGATACCGATAACCACTGATGATACGAGAAGATAGAAGCCCTTGAATTTTTTCTTCATTGCTACTTTTTAACCATTAAACCATTAACCGTAAATCTGTAAACGCAGGGTTTCGGAATTTCTTATCTCAAAGGCAGGTTATTCTGTTAATCTAAATCAAAAAAAATGCCCTGAGAAAAATCTCACCGGGCAGTTTTTGGATTTTTGAGGTTAAAATGAAATAACATCAAATTAACTGTTGTTTTGGTTTGCGGACCGGACGGGACTCGAACCCGCGACCTCTGCCGTGACAGGGCAGCATTCTAACCAACTGAACTACCGATCCGTTGCCTTCGAATGGTTCGTAACCCGAGCTC